>NZ_JBOEGM010000028.1:0-77848 GCF_050633425.1 Pelagimonas sp.
GAAGGCATGCGCGACAGCTTCCTCAAGGGTCAGTACACCATTCACCAGAACTTCCTGCCCGCCACCTATCTTGGTGCCTCGGACGAAGCTCCTTTCACCTATGACATTGAGAAAGCCAAAGCCCTGCTCGACGCTGCCGGTGTCAAGGATCTGGAAATCGAAATCGGTGTGCGCGAAGCTCAAGAGCGCATGGAAATCGGTCAGTCCTTCCAAAACGCCGCGGCCCAGGCCGGGATCAAGGTCAACATCACCGTTGGCACCGCCAAGCAAATTCTGGCGCGCTATCGTGCCCGCGAGCTTGACGTATACCTCGGTGCCTGGGGGCCAGACTATCCTGATCCCCAGACCAATGCCGGGACATTTGCCTTTAACCCCGACAACTCCGACGCGGCCAATGCGACCGGTTTGCTCGCATGGCGCACCGGTTGGGATCCAGAAGATCTGACCGACAAAGTTGCTGCGGCTGTGACCGAAGGCGACAAAGAGATGCGTGTAAAAATGTATCACGAAATTCAGTCTGAGTTCCGCGACAAATCCCCATTTGTTGTTATGTTCCAACAGATTGAACAGTCGGCGATGCGTGACAATGTCATGAACTTCTCGACCGGTCAGGCTGTGACTTCTGCCGCTTATTGGCAGGTCACCAAGTAAATGGCCCTGACAGATGACAATCGTGAGAGGCACCCTCGGGTGCCTCTTCCGCAGTGGCTAAAGACCACTTTGCTCACGCTTGGATCGATCTCAGTCACGCTATTGGGGTTGCTCTTTATCACCTTTATCATCGGTCGCGTCATGCCGATCGACCCCGTGCTGGCCATCGTTGGCGAACGGGCGTCCCAAGAAACCTATGACGCTGTTTTTCTACAGCTTGGCCTTGATAAACCGCTGTTGGTGCAATTCCTCTATTACCTGTGGGATGTGCTGCATCTTGATTTTGGCACCTCGTTGCTCAATGCGCGCCCTGTCTCCGAAGACATCGCCCGCGTCTTTCCTGCCACGATGGAGCTTGCGACGCTCGGCATTCTCATCGGCGTTGTCCTTGGCGTGCCGCTTGGTGTCCTCGCTGCTGTTCGCAAAGGCTCCTGGATCGACCAAATCGCCCGCGTGCTGGCCCTTGTTGGCTATTCCATGCCGATTTTCTGGCTCGGGCTGATGGGGCTTTTGGTGTTTTATGGCATCTTGGGCTGGGTCGGTGGCCCCGGTCGTGTTGGTATTTTCTATGTCGACGTTGTGCCCTCGGTGACCGGCATGATCCTGATCGACGCCGCGCTTGATGGCAATTGGGACGTGTTCAAAGACGCCTTTAGTCACATCATCCTGCCCGCCTCGCTTCTGGGCTATTACTCACTCGCTTACATCAGCCGAATGACCCGGTCGTTTATGCTCGAACAGCTCAGCGCCGAATATATCACCACGGCACGGGTCAAGGGCATGTCGGAATGGAATGTGGTGTGGAAACACGCGTTTAAAAACATCCGCGTTCAGCTCATCACCGTCATTGCCTTGTCTTATGCCGGTTTGCTCGAAGGGTCGGTCCTGACCGAGATCATCTTTAGCTGGCCGGGGATCGGCAGCTATATCACCACCGCCCTGCTCAGCGCGGATATGAATGCCGTTTTGGGCGGCACTGTGGTGGTGGGTCTGATCTTCATCCTGCTCAATATCTTCTCTGACTTGCTCTACAAAGTCTTTGATCCACGTGCGAAATAAGGGCACCCCTATGTCTGAAACACAAACTCTGCGCGCGTGGCTATTGACCGATACGCCCACCTCGCGCCGTCACGCCCGGCTGTCCTCCTTCTATCAAGGCTGGCTGAGTTTTCGGTCCAACACGATGGCCATGATCGGTCTTGGCATTTTGATGCTGCTGGTGCTGACCGCCGCCGCCGCGCCGCTCCTTGCCCCGCATGATCCCTTTGTCCAAGACCTTGGCAATCGTCTGGCCCCGCTTTGGACGCCGGGCCATATCTTTGGCACCGACAGCCTGGGCCGCGATATTCTCTCGCGGCTTATCTATGGGGCGCGGATTACGCTCTATATCGTTGGTCTTGTGGCGTTGATCGCTCCGATTGTCGGGCTCTTGGTTGGCACCGTCTCCGGCTATCTCGGCGGCTGGACAGACGTTGTCCTGATGCGGATCACCGACATCTTTCTGGCCTTTCCACGCCTCGTTCTGGCGCTGGCTTTTGTTGCGGCATTGGGGGCTGGCATCGAAAACGCTGTGCTGGCGATTTCGCTCACCGCCTGGCCGCCCTACGCCCGGATCGCGCGGGCCGAGACCCTGACCATTCGCTCCTCAGACTATATCTCGGCGATCAAACTGCAGGGCGCTGGCGCGCTTCGGATCATCACCAAGCATATCTGGCCGCTGTGCATTTCTTCGCTGATTGTTCGGGTCACTCTGGATATGGCCGGCATCATTCTGGCCGCTGCGGGGCTTGGCTTCCTTGGCCTGGGTGCGCAACCCCCCAGCCCGGAATGGGGCGCGATGATCTCCGAAGGACGGCGGTTTATCCTTGATCACTGGTGGGTGGCCACCGTGCCGGGATTGGCGATCTTTACCGTGTCGCTGGCCTTTAACCTGCTCGGTGACGGGCTGCGCGATGTGCTTGATCCAAAGGCGGGCGAATGATGGAAACCCTACTTGATATCAAAGATCTCTGGGTGAAATTCCCATCCCGTCAGGGCGTGTTTGACGCGGTGCGCGGTGTCTCTTTTACGCTGGGGCGCGAACGGCTTGGCATTGTTGGCGAAAGCGGCTCGGGCAAATCCATGACCGGCCGGGCCATTTTGCGGCTGATCCGCCCGCCCGGTATCGTTGAGGCCGAGCACATCAACCTGCATGGTGAAAACCTGTTAGAAAAATCCGAAAAGGCCATGCGCGCCGTGCGTGGCCAACGTATTTCCATGGTCATGCAAGACCCCAAGTTTTCGCTCAATCCCGTCACCACAATCGGCGATCAAATCATCGAAGCCTATCGCCTGCACAACAAAACCTCAAAATCTGAAGCCTACCTTAAATCACTCGAAATGCTCGAGGCGGTCTCAATCCGCGATCCCGAGCGGGTCATGCGCGCCTATCCGCATGAAATGTCGGGCGGCATGGGGCAGCGGATCATGATCGCAATGATGCTGATCCCCAGCCCAGAAATCCTGATTGCTGATGAACCAACCTCAGCACTTGATGTGTCTGTTCAAAGGCAAGTTCTTGATATCATGGATAAACTCGTAAAAGAACGCGGCATGGGCCTGATCTTTATCAGCCATGACCTCAACCTTGTCGCTGACTTTTGTGACCGGGTGTTGATCATGTATGCGGGCCGCATTGTAGAGGTCTGTGAGGCCGACAAATTGCACGAGGCCAAACACCCCTACACCCGCGGCTTGCTTGGCTCCCTGCCCCGGCTCGACGCCCCCTGTGATCGGCTTGACGTGTTGCAACGTGACCCCGATTGGGCAGCCGCCCCAAGCGTGAGTGGCCGGATATGACAATGCTCGACATTAACACTCTCAACGTTTGGTTTGGCACCGCACGCGACCGCGTCGATGCTGTCAAAAGCGCGTCCTTTTCCGTCGCCAAGGGCGAAAGCTTTGGCCTTGTCGGCGAAAGCGGCTCGGGCAAATCAACGATCCTGCGCGCCATCACCGGCCTCGCCCCGACCTGGTCGGGCAACATCTCTGTCGCAGGCACCCCCATCGGACACAAACGCGCCAAGAGCTTTTTCAAGACCGTTCAAATGGTGTTCCAAGATCCCTATGCCTCGCTCCATCCGCGTCATTCCGTCGATCAGGTGCTTGGCGAAACGCTCCAGCTGCATGGGTTCTCAGACATCGACAAACGGGTTGCGACCCTGCTGGACGACGTCGGTTTGGGGCAAAAGTTCCGCTTCCGCTATCCGCATCAGCTCTCTGGGGGGCAGCGCCAGCGCGTCGCAATCGCCCGCGCCCTCGCCCCGGAACCAACGCTCTTGTTGCTGGATGAGCCGACCTCGGCGCTTGATGTCTCGGTTCAGGCCGAAATCCTCAACCTGCTCACCGATCTGCGCTCAGAACATGGGCTCACCTATCTGATGGTCTCGCATGACCTGTCCGTGGTCGGCCACATGTGTGACCGGCTTGCGGTGATGCGCAATGGTGAAATTGTCGAGGTTATGAGCACCGACGCGCTGCGCTCCAATCAGGCCCAGCATGCCTATTCGCAACAACTGCTCGCCGCATCCCTCTAAAACAAATGGCCCGCCAAACTCGTGTCCGAGTCCCGGCGGGCCATTCTTTTGACAGGCTTACTTGTCAAGCGACAGCAAAGCTTCCGGGAAATTCTGATAGCTCACCGGACGCAAGAACCGACGGATCGCCAATGTCCCGACCGAGGTCGCACCGAAATTGGTCGACGCCGGGTAAGGTCCGCCATGCACCATGGCCTCGCTCACCTCAACGCCCGTTGGGAAACCGTTGACCAACAGCCGCCCGGCTTTGCGCTCCAGCACCGGCAAAAGGGTCTTGGCCGCATCCAGATCACCGTCATCCATCTGCAAGGTACAGGTCAACTGCCCCTCCAGCGACTTGGCCACGGCCATCACCTCGGCATCATCCTGAGCAATCACAACCAACCCAAGCGGGCCAAACACCTCTTCGGCCAACGCCTCATCGGCCAAAAAGGCTTGGGCAGATACCGAAAACAGGTTCGGCCCGGCGCTGCGTGGCGCTGCCGGTGACGTCACCAGAGATGTCACCGCCTCAGCCGCATCAAACCGCGCTTGCCCCGCATCATAGGCCGATGCAATCCCCGAGGTCAGCATGGTCTGCTCACCTGCGCCGCTCAGCGCCTCTCGGGAAGCGGCAACAAAGGCGTCGGCCGCCTCGCCTGCCTTGACCACAGCAATGCCCGGATTGGTGCAGAACTGCCCTGCCCCCATGGTCAACGACCCGGCCCATCCGCTGGCAATATCCGTGCCGCGCGCGGCCAGAGCGTCGTCAAGCAGGAACATCGGATTGACCGAACCAAGCTCACCGAAAAACGGGATCGGCTCAGGGCGCTGTGCACATAGGTCAAACAGCGCACGTCCGCCGCGCAAACCGCCGGTAAAACCAACCGCCTTGATCACAGGATGCTGAACCAACGCCTGTCCGACAGGAATGCCTCCGTCTTGGATCAGGCTAAAGACACCGGGATGTAGATTGCATTTTTTTACAGCATAATCAATGGCTTGCGCAACAATCTCGGCCGTTGCCGGATGCGCCTGATGACCTTTGACAACCACCGGACAGCCCGCCGCCAATGCCGACGCCGTATCCCCCCCTGCCGTTGAAAAGGCCAGTGGGAAATTCGATGCGCCAAACACGGCAACCGGCCCAATGGGGCGTTGCACCATCTGGATGTCCGGGCGCGGCAGTGGCGCACGATCAGGCAGCGCTTTGTCATGGCGCCGATCAAGATAATCACCGGCTTCGATGTGCTCGGCAAACAGGCGCAACTGCCCGGTGGTGCGTCCGCGCTCACCGTTCAAACGCGCCTCCGGCAACCCGGTTTCCTTACAGCCATAGGCGGTCAAATCCGCGCCGCGCGCCTCGATTTCATCGGCGATCGTACGAAGAAACGCCGCGCGCTCGGCACGTGTCGTATAGCCATAAGACCAAAACGCTTCCTCGGCTGCCTGACAGGCCTGATCGACCAGATCAGGCGTACCTGCAGCAAAGCGATCTGCCTCGCCAGTCACAGGCTCATTGGCAAAACTGTCCGTGTTGCCGACCCATTCACCGGCGATCAAGTGAGTGCCCTTAAGCATTGAAGTATCCTTAGATTAAAGCAGCCCACGGGCTGCGAGATTGCGCATCAGATGGCTGACACCAAACTGCCATTCCGGGCATTCGGTTGACAACATCACCGTGTTTTCGAGTCGGCCCAAATGGGCAGATGAAATTTCTACGACATCACCGACCTTATGGGTAAACCCACCGCCGGGCGTGTCACGATCTTGAGTCGGGGCAAACAACGTCCCCAGGTACAACATAAACCCATCCGGGTACTGATGATGACGGCCCACAGTTTGGCGCACCAGATCTTCTGGGTCGCGACTGATCTCAGCCATCGAAGAAAACCCCTTCATCACGAAACCATCCTGCCCCGTCACCGTCAGCGACAGTTCAGCGGCGCGGACATCGTCTAGCCCAAAATGATCGTCGAACAGACGGATCATCGGACCAATCGCCGCCGACGCATTGTTATCCTTTGCCTTTGACAACAACAATGCCGAACGCCCTTCGACATCGCGCAAATTCACATCATTGCCTAGTGTTGCACCAACAATTCGCCCGGTGCTCGCAACGGCCAAAACCACCTCAGGCTCCGGGTTGTTCCAGCTCGACATCGGGTGCAACCCGACCTGCGCCCCCGGCCCCATCGCAGACAGCGTCTGCGCTTTTGAAAACACCTCAGCATCCGGGCCGATTCCCACTTCCAAATACTGGCTCCACAGGCCTTCTTCGATCAGCGCGGTTTTGACGTCCCGCGCCTCAGCTGACCCTGGCACGATATTGGACAGGCTGGCCCCGATCCGGGCCCCAATCCGCGCGCGAATGTCTTGTGCTTTGGCCGGGTCACCGGCCGCTTGCTCTTCGATGACCCGCTCAACCATCGACCCTGCA
This sequence comes from Pelagimonas sp., assembly GCF_050633425.1. Lineage (GTDB taxonomy): Bacteria > Pseudomonadota > Alphaproteobacteria > Rhodobacterales > Rhodobacteraceae > Pelagimonas. Next base: position 6,646 of record NZ_JBOEGM010000028.1, read on the forward strand.
AAGGTAACGCCGCAAGCCTTGATGGCTTGCAAATCGCAAGGAGCCAAAAAATGCACGGCGTCCAAATCGGGTGTCCGCTCTGCAATTTCAGTGGCATCGCCAAGCGCAACCCCCGGAGCTGATGCCACATATCCCAAAGGATCGGCCATTTCACAAATGTCGCGCACCGTAGGCGCAGCCTTGCTGGTGATGTCCCAAAGGTCACCGTCTCGACAGGTGACAACCAGCGGCCCGCCTGCATCAGGGCTCCAGACACGCCCTAATAATGGCCCATTAGTTGGAAGAATGCGCATGATTTGCCCCCACTTTATCCCCCTGCAATTTCGTGATTTCTATCGAAACTGCGTCTTGTCCCCAGTAACTATCTGTATGGCTTTCCGCCTCTCAATAGCACCGCCTCGAAATGGTATACCAAACTTCGAAGCTATGTGCATCACCAAACACGCCTAGAACCAATTTCGCCGTGCTGGTGTTTAGCCATCATTTTCTGAGAGCCTCAAAAAGTTGACAGCTGTCAACTTTTCCCAAAAACGGCGCTAACGCTCAAAAAGTTGACAGCTGTCAACTTTTTTGCGCCTCGCCACGGTTGAGCAATGACATGATCATCGGGCCAGGTGAAAACTTACCGAGCTGCGCTTTGTGAGTCAGACTCCGCAAATAGCCGCCGGGGTTATTGATCTCATCCACCCGTTGCAACATGCCTGCAACAACCGCAGACGCACATTCCGGCCCCATCGCCGCCGTGGCTTCATCCCAGGCGGACCGGCTAATGCCCATCATGCCGCGCACGAGCTGAGCCGCATCATATAACCCGCTCCATTGTCGAATGGGATCACGGGAATAGGGTTCCAAATCCGGGCAGGCTTTCAAAACCAAAGCCAGGGGGATTTTGATCTCAGGCTTGGCACGGATCGTGTCCTGAGCAGAAGTTGAGGGTTGCTGAATGGGGCGCTCGGGCGATGCCTTGCTTTTTTCTAAGCAATGTTCAGATTCAAGAGTATCAGGTTTTGAATTCTGTAAGTGCCGCTCAGAACGGCTGTGAGTGCCGCTCATTTCTTCTGTTTCCAAGAGGATATTCTGCACCTTGTTCAGCAGCTTATCCACATCATCATGCAAAGCCTGCAACCCGTCAATGTCAAGTTTCCGCCGCGACTTGCGCTGAAGCAGGGCAAGCGTGTCGAAGATCTCATCCCAATTCGCCGCGATCCCCTCAGCACATCCAAATTCAGAAAGCTTAAACGCATCGCGCTTCTTGAGGATCATCATCTCGCGCAGCTCTTTGCGACGGGCGGTGGCATCCTCGGCGGCGCGCGCGGCTTCGCTGATAGCGCGGGCATGGACGAGCAGGGGGCGCAGATCAAACCCAAAGGCTTGGGTGATGTCGCCAGAGCGATCACGGCGCACATATCGTTTGCCGTTCGGGCTATCCTGACGGGTGATCAGCCCAGCTTTGACCAAAGCCCCAAGATGCCGGCGCAACGTGCTTTCGGCCATGCCATGGGCGCGCTCGCCAAGGGCGCGATTTGAGGGAAACACGGTGGTTTGTGCCGCGTCTTGCAATGTCTTCTCGGGCAGAAAACTGAGCAGGGCATTCAACACCGTCAGATCCCGATCGGTGACACCAAAGGCCAAACGACCGGTGCAGAGCTGGCGGAACAGCTCCCATTTATCGACTTTGGGAATGGGCGCAGAGCCGCGCGCGGCCTTGGCCGATTTCAGCAGGCCAGCAGTTACCGACCGCTGCCCGAAAGGCGTCGTTGCATGATAGGTCATAAATTTTCACAAAGCGCAAAAATCTGGCCGCCCAGAGGCGTTCGGCAGTTGACAGCCGTACAGAGAAAGACCTAGATTCGTAATTGTCTAGAGAACGAATGGGCCTTCTGGGATTTGCTTCCTGGGGGGCTCTTTCTTTTTGGCGCTAGATGTGCCTCCTGATTTTGTTGTTTCTGCTCATTGTCTTAGCCGTTCTTTAGTCGGCTTCATCTTCCGCAACCTGGCTGACCCAGTCGCGGTAGATCTCTTCGAGATGATCCGCCAACCAATCACCGAACTTGTCCTCTCCGGTGCGGGGCAGGGTCACAACCACCTCAGATTCCTTGTGCAAGACTTTGCCAATCTCAAAGCCATGGGCGCTTGTGATATGGGTGGTGCGTCCACGCGGGGCAGGGGGCTTTTTCGCCTCTTGCGCAGCGCCGACACCGCAGGCCTTGAGCGCCGCTTCAAACCGTTCGGCCGAGGGACGCCCCCCAGCAAGAGAGACCACTGCCCCCGCGACTTGCGTCGGTTCGATAAAGATTTCTTCCATCTGATCGGCCAAAACCGCCCAACGATCGCGGCCAATGCCGGGGGCAGAGCCAACCGCCTGGATCACATCCAAGCCGACCCGGTCCACAATGGAAAACATACGTGAAATCAAAGTCTTGTCTATTGAAAGCGCGTCGCAAATCACCTTGCGTTTATAGCCGCCTTCCCGCATCTGATAGGCAAAGTTGCACTTTTCGATAAAGGTCAGATCCCGGCGCGCCGAGTTCTCCTGACCCTGAGCCATAACCAAGGCATCGTCATCGAGATCGCGCACCAAAGCTTTGACCGGTAGGCCCAAATCGCGCAGGGCAAGAACCCGGCGACGGCCATATACGATCTGGTAGGAATTCTCATTTTCGGGATGCGGGCGGACGAGAACCGGCACTTGCTGGCCGTATTCCCTCATGCTCTCCATCAGGGCCTGATGCTCATCATCTTGGTGTTCAAGACGATCTTGCAGGCCACCATCTTTGATGTCGAACGGGTCAATTTCGATCACCGAACGGCTTTTGAGCTGGGCAATTGACTGGCTCACGGCACCAATCGCCCCGGTCGAGCGACGAGGACGGGCGGGATCAAACTGATCACTGTCCTTGTTAGGCTGAGCCGCCTTGGAAGCGGCAGGAGAGGGCGCGTTTTCCGGGGCTGTCCCGGCTTGGGTGTCCGTCTTGGCGGCCTCATCCATCAAGCCCTGAAGGAGATTTTTACGTGCCATTCTAGCGCCCCCATGACTGTTGCATGAGACCGGTGATTTCGTCGTTCACCGCATTGATCGATTCAATCGCGCGCTCATATGTTGTGCGGGTGAATTGCGACTTTTCAACCTCATACAGAGTTTGTTTTGTGATGCCCGCGTCAGAAATTGCTGTTGATTTCAACACGGTATTGTTCAGGACATGGTCGCCAAACATCGAGCGCATGAAGGAGACCATTTGGTTTTGCGGGCCATCCCCCGGCTCATAACGGGTGACCACATAGCGCAGCCAATCATAGGACATATCCCCCCCGGCCTCGGCAACGACACCCAGCAAATTGGAGGTCATCAAGAGGAACTGACACATCGACATCACGTCGAGCATCTGCGGGTGCACCGTGACCAAAACGGCGGTCGCGGCCGATAGGGCGGACATGGTGAGAAAACCCAATTGCGGCGGGCAATCCATGACGACAACGTCATATTCGTCTTCGACCGTGGCCAGCGCTTCGCCGACCCGCGTGAAGAACAGGTTGCCCTGATGGGTGACTATGGCGCGCGGGGTTTCGTGTTCGAATTCCATCAGATCGAGATTGCCGGGGACAATGTCGAGATTGGTGAAATAGGTTTTCTGGATGATGTCACGCATCGGCAGGGGATCATCATAGCGGATCGCATCATAGAGCGTCCCGCCATCAACGAGGTCAAATTCGGGCTGAAACCCGTGCAAAGCCGAAAAGCTGGCCTGCGGATCGAGGTCGATGGCCAAGACGCGATAGCCATCAAGCGCCAGTTTTTGGGCCAGGTGGGCCGAGGTTGTGGTCTTGCCCGAACCGCCTTTGAAATTGATGACGGTGATGACCTGAAGCTTGTCGCCATCGCGACGCCCTGGCAGGTAGGTGCCGGGCGATTTGGCGCCTTGTTCCAGCAAAACGCGCAGGGATTGAATGTCGTCGGGGGTGTAATAGCGCCGCCCGCCCGCGCGGATTTCGGGCTGGGGCCCGCGCCCTTCGAGATGTAATTTGCGCAAATAGGCATCTTTGACCCCGAGCAGCGTCGCGACTTCACCAGAGGTGAAAGTCCGCAGGGTGCGCTGCGCATTTGGGGGAAACAATTGTGCCCGATGCGCCTGTAAGCGTTCGGATAGTTTTTGCGCATGATCCCCAACAAGGGTATCTATGCGACGGGTTTCGTCCTTCATCTGCCCACCATCTTGCCCCGGTTTTTATGGGGTCTCGTTTGGAGCCGCACGGCGCATCGAGAGTGGCATATCTGTAGGGTTTCCCCCGAGCTAACCACGTCATAGTTACGCTGCTTGGCGTTTTATTCACTTTTCTCCGTAAATAAGTCGCGCAATTTTGCGATTCTTGCAAGAGGTTTTCCACAGGGGGCGGGGAGGCCGCGCGTCCGCAGGCTGGTTTTCTACGGGTCGGGTTTTTCACCGCCGTCTTCGCAGATCACACCCGGACGAATCACCCAAAGCGGCGCAGGTCCCGATTTGACACCTATGCCCAAGGTCAAAACCGCCGCCAAACCAAACCTGGCACCGGGACAGCGCCATGGTTTTCATCCGCCTTAATTTATTGGGGATTTTGGAGAGAACGCGCCAAAATGTAAAATTTGAAACTTTTATGACCGCTCTGAAACAAATTGACCAAAAGATAAAATCCCACCACACTGCGGGCCTTAAGATCACCTAAATATTCTTAACAGGGATACCTTCTATGAAACATCATGTGGTTATGCTGTCTTCTGCTGCAGCCATCGCCCTTGCGGCTGGCGCGGCGTCTGCTGATACGTTGCGGCTTTTGACATGGGGCGGCTACGCCCCCGAAGATGTCGTTGCAATGTTCGAAGAACAGACCGGTCACACGGTTGAAGTGACCAAGTCCAACAACGAAGAAATGATCGCCAAACTGCGCGCCACGGGCGGCGGTGGCTTTGACTTGGCCCAGCCGAGCCAAGACCGGATCGCCGGTCCGCAAGAAGAGTTCGGCATCTATAAGCCAATGGATCTGTCCAAGATCGACGCCGATCTGTTTATCCCGTCGCTGATGCTGGCCACCCAAGCCAACACCACCGTTGGCGAAGACATTTACGGTGTGCCACATGTTTGGGGCACCAGCGGTTTGGTTCTCGACACCAAAATGGCGCCCATGGTCAAGGATTACACCGATCTTTGTAGCGCTGATGTTGCGGGCAAAGTCTCTTATCGTCTGAAACGCCCGACGCTGATCGGTTTTGCCTTTGCGATGGGTCTTGACCCGTTCGCGGCCTATGGCGACGAAGCGGCCTATACCGACATCATGAACAAGGTCGAAACCAAGCTGATCGAATGTAAAGCCGGCGTCAAAACCTATTGGGGTGGTGGCGATGAGCTGATGGGTCTGCTGCGCTCGGGCGAGGTTGTGGCGTCGATGGCGTGGGACACCGGCGGATGGAAGCTGAATGCGGACAAGCCTGACATCACCTTTGTTGCGCCAGCAGCCGGTGCTTTGGGTTGGGTTGATACATTTGTGCTGCCTGCCAAGGGCAAAGCAGACGAGGCGGCCTATGCCTGGATCAACTTTGTGATGCAGCCTGAGATCTCGGCCAAGATCACCGCCGCGGCCGGCAACTTTACCGCGTCCATGGGCGCAGATGAGTTTGCCTCTGCCGATCTCAAAGCGCGCTATCAGGCCAGCTTCCCACAAGAAGCCATCGACAACATCAAGTGGTATCCACCGGTGCCTGCCGGTCTGGAAGCCATCGAAGGTGGTGTTTTGGATCGCGTCAAAGCGGCCAAATAAGCCCATTTGACTCTGACATGACGCGCCCGCCACGATTTTGGCGGGCGCAACTTATTTGACGAAAGACCCCCATGACCTCTGCCGCGACACCCGACTTGCACTGTACGGATTTGACCAAGACATTCGGCGACACGACCGCCGTGGACAATGTATCGCTATCGGTTCCGCCGGGGTCTTTCTTTTCTATTTTGGGGCCATCGGGCTGCGGCAAGACCACGATTATGCGGATGATTGCCGGGTTCCTCGAACCGACAAGCGGCGCGATCGACATCAAGGGCAAATCGGTTCTGAACGTGCCGCCAAACAAGCGCCCCGTGAATATGGTGTTTCAGCACCTGGCGCTGTTCCCAATGATGAATATCGAAGATAATATCGGATATGGTTTGCGGCGGGCCGGGCTACCCAAAGCCGAGATCACCACCAAAGTTGGCGAAGCGCTTGAGCGGATTGGCCTGCCGGGCATTGGCAAACGCAAGGTTGATGAACTGTCGGGCGGCCAGAAACAGCGGGTCGCGATTGCGCGCTGCATGGTGCTTGAGCCGGATGTTTTGTTGCTGGATGAACCGCTGGGCGCGCTTGATCTTAAGCTGCGCGAGCGGATGAAAGTTGAGCTGAAATCGCTACAGGCCGCTTTTGATACCACCTTTGTTTATATCACCCATGACCAATCCGAAGCCCTTGTTATGTCGGATAATATTGCCGTTATGAACGACGGGCGTTTTGAGCAGGTCGGCACGGCGCGCGATTTGTATTACCGCCCCGACACCGCCTTTGTGGCCGGGTTTGTGGGCGACAGCAATCGCTGGCAGGGCCGGGTGACACGCATCGCGGGTGATGCGGTTGAGGTGCAAAGCGAGAGCGGAATGACTCTGCGCGGGGCAACCCATGGACGGGCCTTGCAGCCCGGCGACGCTGCGCAGGCCTTTGTGCGGCCCGAAGCGATCCGAATTGCCCATTCGGCGGATGAGCTCGCGAGTTTTGACAACAAAATCAGTGGTCAAGTGACCTCGCTTTTGTTTAACGGCGCCGCCAGCCGGGTGTTGGTGCGCGGGGCGGATGGGCATGAAGAGGTGGCCGTGAACCTGCCGCAATCGGGCGAATTTGCGTCCCTGTCCAAGGGGGACACGGTGCATATCGGCTGGGCCAGCGATCAGGCCAATGTGTTTGCGGGCGAGGGGCTCTAGATGCGCAGCGAAGCAAAACTGGGGCTGGCATTGCTGTTGACGCCATTGGCGCTGTGGCTGTCGCTGTTGATTTTCATTCCGCATATCGACCTGTTTTTGGTGTCGCTGCGCGAACGGGTCGGGGTTGGCAAATACGAGCTGAGCTTTGCCAACTATCTGACATTCTTTAACGAACCGCTGTATCTGTGGACGTTTCTGCGCACCGCCGTCATGTCGATCCTGGCGACTTTGCTGACGCTTTTGATCGCCTTTCCAGTGAGCTATTACATCGCCAAAATGGTCAAAGGGCGCCTGCAATCGGCGCTGTTTTTGCTGTGTTTGGTGCCGTTCTGGGTGTCGGAACTGGTGCGGACCTTTGGCTGGATGATCCTGTTGCGCGAAACCGGGATCATTTCCAACGTGCTGCAATCTGTTGGGCTGGTTTCGGGGCCGGTTGAGATGCTGTATAATGACGCTGCGATTATGGTCGGCCTGGTCTATACGTCGATGCTGTTCATGGTGGTGCCATTGGTCACCACATTGGAAAGCCTGGCGGATGACGTGGTCGAAGCGGGGTATGATTTGGGCGGCAGCGGGCTTAGTGTTTTGCGCGAAATCATCATTCCGCATGCGATGCCGGGCATCGTGTCGGGCTGTATCGTGGTGTTTATGCTGTGCCTTGGCAATTACCTGACCCCAACGATGCTGGGCGGGAAAGAAAGCCTGTGGTTCACCGAGCTGATCTATTCGCAATTTATCGTGCGGTTCAATTGGGAGCTGGGGGCGGCCTTTGGGTTCTTGCTGTTGATATTGTCGTCATTGATCGTCTGGGGGATGCTGCGGCTGACCGGGCAATCGCTTGAAAAGACAATGGGGTAAGAAGGAGCGCTGATATGATCCCATCAATCCCAAAATCGCGGTTTTTGACCATAAGCTATGGCGCTTATGTGACGCTGTTCTTTGTCTTTCTGGCGCTGCCTTTGGTTGTTGTTGCGGCGTTTGCCTTTAACGACAGCCAATTCCCGTCGCTGCCTTGGGAAGGCTTTACGTGGAACTGGTTTTTCGGCTCTGAGCGCCCGATGATCGGGGTGTTTCATGAACGTTCCATCCTACGCGCCATCGGCACCTCTGTGTTTGTGGCGCTGGGGGTGTCGGTGCTGTCGGTGGCGGTTGGCCTGTCGAACGCATTCTTGTTCAACCGCTACAAATTTCGCGGGCAGGGGGTGCTCTATGTGCTGATGCTGCTGCCGCTGGTGATCCCCGGAATCGTGCTTGGCATTTCGATTTTGGTGGCCTCAAGCCGTGTCGCAAATGGGCTTTGGGATGGGTTTCGCTGGGATCTTGAGGCGCTGCGGCCGGGGCTGACATTGGTGATTTTGGGGCAGTTTTCCTTTATCACCACCATCTCGACACTGGTGATTGGGGCGCGGTTGCAGAAATTTGACCGCACCCTGGAGGAAGCGGCGCTCAACCTCGGTGCCAGCAAAATGGCGGCGATTGCGACCGTGACCTTGCCCTATCTGGCCCCGGCGATGATCGGCGCTTTTGTGGTGGCGTTTCTGATGAGTTTTGAGAACTTCAACACCACGCTGATGTTGGTCGGGTCCGATGCGCCGCTGACGATTGCGATGTTTGATCGCTTGAAGGAAGGTTCAACGCCGCTGTTGAATGCGGTGTCGCTTTTGTTGATGCTCGGCTCAAGCTGTCTCGCGCTTATGATGATCTTCTTTCAAAAACGCGGGTAGCGGTTGGGGGTTTGGCGGGGCCGGGGGTGCCGCTCATCCCCATCCCGCGCGCCCAAAGGAGCCTGAATGCGGTCAAGCAAAACCATACATGTCGTGTCCTGTCATGCGGAAGGTGAAGTTGGCGATGTCATTGTCGGCGGCGTGGCCCCGCCACCCGGTGACACGCTGTGGGCACAACGAAACTGGATCGCGCAGGACGGGGTTTTGCGCAACTTCATGTTGAACGAACCCCGCGGGGGTGTGTTTCGGCATGTGAACCTGCTGGTGCCGCCCAAACACCCCGAGGCAGATGCCGCGTTTATCATTATGGAGCCCGAAGACACGCCGCCAATGTCGGGGTCAAATTCGATCTGTGTGGCAACGGTTTTGCTTGATAGCGGAATTATTCCCATGGTTGAGCCTGTGACACATCTGGTGTTGGAGGCGCCCGGCGGATTGGTCAAGGTGCAGGCCGAATGCCGCGATGGCAAGGCAGAGCGGATCAGTGTTGAAAACCTGCCGAGCTTTGCCGGGCAATTGGATGTCATGCTCAAAGTGCCGGGCATTGGCGAGTTGCGCGTCGACACGGCCTATGGCGGCGACAGTTTTGTCATTGTTGATGCGGCGGAATTGAGCTTTGATATTGACGAGGCCGAGGCCGGAGACATTGCGCGGCTCGGGGTTCAAATCACCAATGCCGCCAATGCACAGCTGGGGTTTCACCACCCGGAAAACCCCGATTGGACGCATATCAGCTTTTGCCTGTTTGCCGGGGCGTTGAGCGCCATCGAGGGCGGGTTTTCTGCCCGGTCCGCCGTGGCCATTCAACCCGGCAAGGTGGATCGCTCGCCCACCGGAACGGCGGTTTCAGCGCGCATGGCCGTGCTGGCGGCCCGGGGGGAAATGCAGGTTGGACAGAGGCTTGTGGCGCAATCTATCATTGGCTCGCAATTTATCGGCACGATTTTGGGCGAGACAACCGTGGCGGGCCGACCCGCCATTCGCCCACAGATCAGCGGCCGCGGCTGGGTCACGGGCACGCATCAACATATGCTGGACCCAAGCGACCCCTGGCCCGAGGGCTATCGGCTTGGCGATACATGGGGTGCTGGGTGAGGGCACCGGGTGAGGGTGCGGGGTGAGGCGCAGGTCAAAACCCTGAAAACACCATGTCCAGCGCCTTGCGAATCTCATAATCGAAGGCCGTCAAATCGGCGATGGCCGGGTCTTTAAGCAAGCGCGCAGGGATCGCGGCCAATTCGGCCGTGTGCAAGACAAAGACCGTTCCCGCGATGTCAAAAACCGGTTCAAGCCGGGTCAGACGGCGCGGGCCATCGTCTTGGGGAAGCAGGGGCGCAACCACGCGTGACCCGATGTCGATAAGGTCGGATTGCAGATCAAGAACCAAGCGGTTTGGCCCAATCTTGTAGACATGAAACTGTGCCATCAGTCGGTTTGCAGCAGCTGAACATCCGCGAGAGGCAGGCCATTTGCGTCAATCCACGCTTGGCGTTCCGCAATGGCACTGCGGTTTTCTTGCGCCCAATTCTGGGCCTGAGCCTGTTTCACCGCATGGGCCAAAGCCGCGTCGGATATGGCCGAAACGTTTAAGCCAAGCTCGCGGGCTGCCGCCAGATTGCCAGCGGAGAGAGAGACATTGGTGCGTTGTTTGCTTTGAGACATGAGGGCTCCTAACGTGTGTATTAGTCTACACACGCGGCCTGCGGGATCAAGAGACTTGTTGCAGGCGTTGGAAGCTCATGGAGATGTGGGCACGTTGGATTTGGGCCGCTGCCTCAAGATCACCAGATTGCAGGGCGAGGTGGACAGCTTCGAGTTCGTGCTGGAAAATCCGAAACTCCTGGTCCAGATCAAGCTGCGCTTCTATTGCAGCCTTGAGCCAGATACGCTTGGTCTGAAAATACAGCCGTTCCAGCGTTTGGCGCAAAGGTTCATTGGCGGTCAAATCCAGCAGCCTTTGAAACACATCCATATCGAACCGGGTGAAATCATGGGCGGTGCCCGATTGGATGATTGTCTCTCCTCGCGTGATAAACGCTTGAAAATCTTTCATAAACGCAGGGCTTGGCGGGACTGGATCAAGACGTCCGACAAGCTCGGTCAATTCTACCCTTAACCGGTACACCTGCGCCAGTTCGTGAATGTCGGCATCGGTGACAAGGGTGCCGATACCATGTTGGGATTGCACCAAACCTTCGTCTTCAAGCCGGGCCAACACCCGCCGGATCGGGGTGCGGCTTATGCCAAATTCATCGGCCAGAGCGGTCTCGGACAGATGCATGCCGGGGGCGTAAATCAGCAGGCAAATACGCTCACGGATTGCGTGATGCATGGCGTTGTGACGATCCACATGAGACGAAAGATCAGCCGTCATACAATTAGGTGCCTAAACGGGCCCCAAGCCGGGAAAGCATGGTTAAACACTGGATTAATTGATCCTCTGCCAGATATTCATCGGCCTTGTGCGCCTGTTCAATAGAGCCGGGGCCACAGACCACAACATCCATTCCAAGCGCCTGGAAAATACCGGCTTCTGTGCTAAAGGCAACCAGGTCGGCGCTGTTTCCTCCGGTCAGTTCGCTGACGATCTGGCGGGCCTCGTTGGTTTCGGTTGGGATCAGGCCGGCGACTTCGCCGATGGTTTCCAGCTCAATCCGGGCGTCGGGAAAGACCGCACGCATTTTGGGCAACAGCTCCGTGTCGCACAGATCACGCAGGGCGGATTTGACAAAATCGGCGTCGGAGGTTTGCACGGGCCGCATTTCCCAATCGACCTGCGCGCGCGAGGCGATGACGTTATGCGCAACACCGCCATTTAACGCGCCGACATTGACCGTGGTCCAAGGGGGATCAAAGGGGCAGGTCTCGGGGGCTTTGGCGGGCAATTGCGCCTTGAGATCAAGCAGCCGAGCAACATATTGCACCGCAATTTCCACCGCATTCACCCCAAGATCAGGGGCCGAGCCATGCCCTTCGAGACCGTGAAAATGGGTGCTGTATTCATAGCACCCCTTATGGCCTTCGATGATGCGCATCATGGTTGGTTCACCAATGATGGCAACGCTTGGGGACAGGTCACGCGCGGCCAGTGTGTCGGCCAAATGACGCGCCCCAAAACAGCCGATTTCCTCGTCATAGGTAAAGGCGAAATGCAACGGGCGGGTTTGGATTTGCGCGGCGAATTGAGGGGCCATCGCCAGCGTAGCGGCAATGAACCCCTTCATGTCGCAAGTGCCGCGCCCATAGAGGTTTCCGTTTTTCTCAACCATATCAAACGGGTCTGAGGACCAGTCTTGATCGGCCACCGGCACAACATCGCTATGCCCCGACAGCACGATTCCGCCCCCCACATCAGGGCCAAGGGTGGCAAAAAGGTTGGCCTTGGTGCCGCAGGGGGCTTTGATGATCTCGACCCGGGCACCGGCGTTTTGCAGCAGATCGCCGATGTAATCAATCATCGCGAGGTTGCTGTCGCTGGACACGGTCGGGAACGCGATCAAATCGCGCAGGATCGCCTTGGTGCGGGTGAGGGCCTCCATTTACGACTTCACAAACAGCTTGCGATCAATAGTGCAGAGCGGTTCGGCGGCACCATTTTCGGTGATCAAAATCGTCTCGGTGGTTTCAAGACCCCAGGTATCCATCCAAAGCGCAGGCATGAAATGGAAGACCATGCCCGGTTGCAGAACCGTCTGATCTTCGCTGCGAATAGAGGCGCTACGCTCGCCCCAATCGGGCGGGTAGCTGAGACCGATGGGATACCCGCACCGGCCTTCCCGCTTGATCCCGTGTTTTTCGAGCGTGCCGATAAAGGCATTGGCGATGTCACAGGTGCGATTGCCCGCCCGCGCCGCATTGAGCCCGGCCTCGATACCTTCGAGCTGGGCGGTTTCGGCATCGCGCATTTCCTGCGGCGGCGTACCAAGATAGATCGTGCGGCACAGCGGCGCGTGATAGCGGCGATAGCAGCCCGAGAGTTCGAAAAACGTCGCCTCACCCGCGCGCATGGGCGTGCCATCCCAGGTCAAATGCGCGGCCGTGGCATCAAGCCCGGATGGGGTCAGCGGCACAATCGCGGGGTAATCGCCCCAGATATCATCAACACCAGTGATCCCGGCATGATAAATATCAGCCACCAGATCATTTTTGCGCACACCGGGTTCGGCGCGTTCAAGCGCTACTTGCATGACCTTTTCAGAAATGCGGGCCGCTTTGCGGATGAATTCAATCTCAGGGTCGGACTTGATCAGACGCTGCCAATTGACGAGAGCGGTGGCGTCTTTGAACTGGGCATTGGGGAGTTCGTGGGTCAAAACCGCATGGGCTTTGGCGGAGTAATAATAGTTCTCCATCTCAACGCCGATCCGGGCACCGTGATGCCCCAACTCACTGATATGCCCGGCCAAATCCTGCATCGGATGGCGTTCTGTCGATTGCACGTAATTGTCGGCATAGCCGTGGATATTGTCGGGACTGATCCAGCAGGTGCGCCCGGCACCAATGCTATCCATGTGACGACCCCACCAGATCGGCTCACCTTCGAGACCAAGCAAGACCCCCTGGTGCACATAAAAAGACCAGCCATCATAACCGGTTAGCCATGCTTGGTTTGACGGGTCAGTGACAAACAACAGGTCAAGGCCCGCGGCTTGCATGGCGGCACGGGTCAGCGCGATGCGGCGATCATATTCGGCACGGGAAAAGGCGGCATTGGGCTTGGACAACGGGTTTTCCTTTCGCGGAAACGAAGCTGAGATGTGTACAACACAGAAATTGAATTGCCTTGCTGGGTAAATTTGTGCCCATTATCGCGTGAAAATCAAGTGATTCACATTGTGTTGTGTACAATAAGGGAATCACAGGTGCTAAAACAGGATGCCAAGATGCTAAAAAACGACCAATTGGACAGCTGGGACCGCGACAATTTCTTTCACCCATCGACGCATCTTGCCCAACATGCGCGCGGAGAAAGCCCTTCGCGGATCATCAAAACCGCCAGCGGAGTGCATATTGAAGACCGCGACGGCAACCGGTTTCTGGATGCCTTTGCCGGGCTGTATTGCGTCAATGTCGGCTATGGCCGGCCCGAAATCGCCGAAGCCATCGCGGCCCAAGCACAGGAATTGGCCTATTATCATTCCTATGTCGGCCATGGCACCGAAGCGTCGATCACCCTATCCAAGATGATTTTGGACCGCGCGCCGAGGAACATGTCCAAGGTGTATTTTGGCCTTGGCGGATCAGATGCGAACGAGACCAACGTCAAATTGATCTGGTATTATAACAACATCCTTGGCCGTCCTGAGAAGAAGAAAATCATTTCGCGCTGGCGTGGCTATCATGGGTCTGGGCTGGTGACTGGATCGCTGACCGGGCTTGAGCTGTTTCACAAAAAGTTCGATCTGCCGGTGGATCAGGTGATCCACACTGATGCGCCCTATTATTTCCGCCGCACCGATCAGGGCCAAAGCGAAGCCGCCTTTGTCGCGCAATGCGTTGCCAGTCTGGAAGAGCTGATTGCCCGCGAAGGGGCCGACAAAATTGCCGCCTTCATCGGCGAACCTGTGCTGGGCACAGGGGGTATTGTGCCACCGCCCGCCGGGTATTGGCCCGCCATCCAAGCGGTGCTGAAGAAACACGACATTTTGCTGATCGCCGATGAGGTGGTGACCGGGTTCGGCCGTTTGGGGACAATGTTTGGATCAGATCATTATGGGATCGAAGCGGATATTATCACCATCGCCAAGGGCTTGACCTCGGCCTATGCGCCTTTGTCCGGGTCAATTGTGTCGGATAAGGTTTGGAAAGTGCTTGAGCAAGGCACCGATGAAAACGGCCCGATTGGCCATGGCTGGACCTATAGCGCGCATCCGATCGGCGCGGCGGCTGGGGTTGCCAATTTGACATTGATCGACAAGCTGAACCTTGTTGAAAATGCCGGATCGGTTGGGGCCTATCTGAACAGTGCGATGAAAGACGCGCTGGGGGATCACCCGAATGTGGGCGACATTCGCGGCGAAGGGATGCTCTGTGCGGTTGAGTTTATGAAAGACCGCGATGGGAATGCATTTTTTGATGCGGCGGATAAGATCGGGCCGCAGATTGCTGCGAAAATGTTGGAACAAGACAGCGTGATTGCACGGGCCATGCCACAGGGTGACATCCTGGGCTTTGCCCCGCCGTTCTGCCTCAGCCGTGACGAGGCCGATCAAGTTGTTGCGGCCACGGAGCGGGCGGTGACAGCAGTTTTGGGCCGCTGACAGCAGGCGGGCTGAGATCAAATCTCACCGGCCGAGCGCCGTATCGCCAAGACCGAAACCCCACTTGTGACAAGGGGTTTCGGTCATCGAGAGTGTTTGGATGAGAAACTTCGCGCGCTAACTCTGGGGCGCGGCGCGGGCTGGGCCTTTGCGACATGTGGGGCGTTCCCCCTCAGATCTGCCCCATAGTTTGGCGGGGCCGACACGTCCCAACGGACGTTTTATGCCGCGCGGCTTCAAGCCATTATCACTCTGAAAGAAAACACCTTTTTAAAATCAATACTTTTAATGACGGTGCTGTTTCTGGCCCGTTGGGCAGCGCTTGCTATTGGGGGGCGGCGGACTGATGAATCGCCCCGATTGGCTGTCAATAATATCAAAAACCAAATGGCCCCTGTTGATCTGCAATCAAAAATATGCTCGCTATTAACATATCCTTAATACTTATCTTTACGGGAAACGATATGCATAAAACTATTTTGCCGGTTGGCCTTGCGATCACGATGCTTGGCTCTGTTGCCTTTGCTGCAACCGATGGTCAGGCCGTTTCGGATGATGTCATCGCCGCGCAACGTGCCACATTGGCCGCCGCGACTGAAGGCAAGGGCTATGGTCCGCAATCGCCCCGCGACATTGATGCGCGTGATGGCGCGAACCAGCGTGATTTTGGATCGGCGCCCGCTGTAAGCGACATGATGTTGTGCGACATTCACTTTCATGAGAACGCCGAACACAAGGGCGGTGACTTTACCACCTTTGCCGGCAATGGTGACGGTCAGGGCTATGGCACTGGCTTTAAGTATAATGGCACGTTGTCGGACAAAGAGAGCGCGCCAATTGATATGGCCGTTGGCACGAGCGAGCACGGCGACCTTGTGCCCGGCGATACCATCGAGATTCATTTTGTGCATTCGACCGCGCAGGCGACCTTGGGCAATGGTCTTGGCACCTGTCTGAGCGATGCCATCGGCAATCCGCAATTGCGCGTTGAGACGGTTGTGGCGGTGCTTGTCTCTGAAGGCGGGGCCGATTTCACCGAGATGGCCAATATTGAAAAGATTGACGGCTTGAATCAGGTTCCCAACCTGCCGACAGATTTGGGGCAACCGATTGTGTACAGAGGCTCGACCACCGGCCCCGGTTACAATGAAAAAGGATCGCCCTTTCAGGTGACCTGGAGCGTGCGCCCCGGTGTGGCCAAGTTGGATATCGCGTCTGTGGGCGCGTGGCTAAAGGACAACCCGTTTGGTGAAAACCACGCACATGGCGTGCGTAACCTGGTGACCAATCCCAACTTGTTGTCGCCGATCAACTGATCTCAACGGACGCGCAGAGCGGGCCTTGGCGGCCTGCTCTGTTCGGGCTTTGCATAACCTGAAATCGCCCGCCGGGTGAAAATTTCCGTTTTTCCACCTATGTTTGGCCTGTTTCTGGCCCGTACGTGGCCCGTACGTGACTTGTACGGGGCGTGACGACAGGAGCGCGCCGAGTTGGCCCCTGTTCTGAGTCAATCCGGGGCCCCTGGGGTCAGGATGCACACCGAGAAATCATTGGCCGGGTCGGTGATGTCATCCGACAGTTTCCAGCCGCTCAGCTCTGCCATGCGGGTCAGATGGGTGCGGCTGTATTTGTGGCTGTTTTCGGTGTGAATGCTTTCCCCTTCTTCAAAGTGAAAGACCTGCACGCCGATGGGCTGGGCGATGGTGACGGTCTGGGCCTTGGTGCTGACCAGATGCATTTCGATACACGCGCGGCTATCATCCCAGCGTGCTTGGTGGCGAAAGGCCCCAAGATCAAAATCCGCCCCGGTTTCTTGGTTGATCCGTTGCAGCAGGTTGAGGTTAAAGGCCGCAGTGACACCCTGGGCGTCGTCATAGGCGTCGATCAAGCGGGAGGCTTCTTTGATCAGATCCGCCCCGAGGATCAGTGCCGTCACATCCGGCAAAGAGCGAATACGCCTGAGCAAGGCAACGGCCTCGTCCGGGGTGAGATTGCCGATGGTCGACCCGGGAAAAAACACCGTTTTGGGCAGGCCGCGCAGGTCGGAGGGATCGGGCAGGGGGGCCATAAAGTCGCCGACAACCGGGGTGATGGTCAGACCGGGATAGGCACCTTGAAGCTGCGCGGCTGTTTCCAACAGAAAGTCAGCGGAAATATCGAGCGGCGCATAGGCCCCGAGCCGAGGCAGAGCATCCAGCAAGAGCCGGGTTTTGACACTGGCCCCGCTGCCAAGCTCCAACAACACACCGCCATCGGGAACATGGCGCGCGATGCGCGTAGCATGCCGCTCAAGGATCGCGATTTCGGTGCGGGTTGGGTAATATTCCGGCAACTGCGTGATCTGCTCAAACAGCTCACTGCCGCGTTGATCGTAGAACCACTTGGCCTCGAGCGTCTTTTGTGGACGCGACAGGGTTTCAATGGCGGACTGCGCCAAGGCGTAATTGGTGATGACAGGTTTATCCATGTCTAAAATCCTCTGAGTGACACGTTATGTCTCAGGCGTTTTGGGTTCATACGTCTTTGGCAAGGCGCAGGCCGAGCATTTGCCAGCGTTGATGCGGGTAGAAAAACGTGCGGTAGCTCGGGCGCATCTGTTCGATGGGCGTGGCACAAGAGCCGCCGCGCAAGACAAACTGGTTGACCATGAATTTGCCGTTATATTCGCCGATCGCTCCGGCTGCCGGCTGAAAACCGGGATAGGCAGAAAAGGCCGATTGCGTCCAATTCCAGACATCCCCCCACAACCCGGCACCGGGCAAAGGAAGCAGATGGCCGTCATCCAGAAAGTTGCCAGCAATGGGCGCATCGCGCCCCGCCAGCTCGATTTCCGCCTCAGTCGGAAGCCGCGCACCGGCCCAACGGGCAAAGGCGTCGGCCTCATAATAGCTCACGTGAACCACGGGGGCATCCAGATCGACAGCCTGAGCACCACGCAGGGTAAAGCTCCACCATTCGTCATCTTGTTGCCACCAATACAGCGGGTGGTCCCAGTTTTCGGCTTGGGCGCGGGCATGCCCTTCCATCAACCACAGCGGCGCGCGGCCATAGCCACCGTCTTGCATGAAGGCGATCCATTCGCGGTTGGTGACCGGACGATTGGCGAGCTGATACGGCGCAACATAGGTTTTGTGGCGCGGCCCTTCGCAATCATAGTGAAACCCGATGCCGTCATGGCCAATCTCAACCAGCCCGCCATCATGACGGGTAAAGGCGAGATCGACCGGAGTGCGGCGAGGGGGCACAACCGGATCTAGATAGGCCGGGAGCAGCGGATTATAACTTAGCCCGTGCAGCAGATCAGTGACCAGAAGCTCTTGGTGCTGCATTTCATGATGACAGCCCAGTTCGATCAGCGCGGCAATGTCAGGCGTGTCGTTCCGACCCTCGGCCAACAGCGCCCGCAGCGCCTCTTCGACATGAAGACGATAGGAACGCACGGCCTCTAGATCAGGGCGCGAGATCAACCCACGCTTGTCACGCGCGTGACGAGGCCCGGCCTGAACGTAGTAGGAATTGAACAAAACCGCAAAGCGATCATCGGGCGATTGATACCCCGGCACATATTTGCGCAGGATGAATTCTTCGAAGAACCAAGTGGTATGGGCCAAATGCCATTTCGCCGGACTCGCGTCTTGCATGGATTGCAACATCATGTCTTCGGCCGTCAGCGGGGCCACCAGTTTTGTGGTGCGGCTACGGGTGCGATCAAACAGCAGCGCGATGTCGGCGAATGAGTCTTGGGGGGATGAAACGGTGTTTTGCACATTCATAGGGGCGCATCCTTTACAGTCACTTGGTCGGCGTAAACAGCGATATAGCCCGCCACCTGCACTTCAAAGGGATATGGGGGAGGATAGTGCCATGCAGTGTCAGGAACTGTGATCACATCCACGTCATCACCCAGAGTAAGAGCGCAAATCCCCCGGCAATCACCCGGCGAAACAGGCAGACGACGGGCAGGGGCAGGCAGGGGCCGGGTTTTCTATGTCATACGACGGTGCGGCACCTTTTGAGTGTGAACAGGGCCGGTGGCCAGAGTTGTCTCTGGCCATGACTCACGCAGCAGGTCAGGCGGCATTCACCAGCTCCCCGCGTTCAACATATGCCTGATTGCCATCCATCAAGCTCACGATGGATTTTCGGAACTGAGGCTTCATCAGCGGCACCATCAGACGACCCAGAAGGCCCATTTTGGGTGTGAAACGCATGGTAAAACTGATCTCAGTTTCGGTCTGGCTCACGGCGCGCAGCGACACCTCGGCCTGCGCCTGTTTGAGCGGCAATGAGCCATCGTAGATATCGACCACAAGGCGCTGTTGCGGCCTGTGTTCAACAATGCGTTCGCGGATGTAATTTTTACCATCCACCATATCACATTGGCGCGTTGCACCCAGCCCCGTTTCGCCATTCTCCCCAATCAGGTAGGATTTGGTGAGGTTGGGATTAAAGCGATAAATATTGGCGTAATCGTCCCAGCTTGCCCAGACATCGGCGAGCGGGGCTTTGATAACGCGGGTAACCGTCACATGTGGCATATCATTTGTCCTTTCAAAGAGTTGCGAGCCAGTCAGCCAAGCCTTGGCCGATCTCGGTGGGGTAGTCTTCCTGGATGAAATGCGCGCCTTCGCCCAAATCAATGGTGCTCAGGTTCGGCACGTTTTCCTGCATCCAAGCCACAACCTCGGGGGGCGCAAGGACACCGGGCGTGACGTGGAACAAAAGCTTGGGCAGATCGCTGGTGGTGAGGAATTTCGCAATCTCATGGGTGAGCGCGGTGGTCTGTTCGGGCAGGCCACCAATCGGCACCTGACGTGGCCATTCCAACAGCGGGGCCCGCGATTTGGCATCTGGGTAATAGCTGTTGTAATGGGCGATGACATCGGGCGTCAGCGGGGTTTTGACACCAAACTTGGCGAGGATTTCATTGACGAACATATTGTCCTCAAGGATCATCTTTTCGCCAACGCCCGGCGTGCGCCATGCCTTGAACAGATCGCCAAACGGGCCCATGGCTTCGTAGTTCGCAAAGGGCATGGCAGGTGGCGCGATGGTTTCCATATAGGAAATCGCCTTGACCCGATCCGGGTTTTTCATCGCCCAGTCAAAGCCAAGCGCCCCGCCCCAATCATGCAACACCAGCGTCGCATTTTGCAGGTCAAGCGCGTCAAGCAACCCATGCAAATAGGCGGCGTGATCGGCATAGGTATAGGCCAGATCGGGTTTGCCACTTTGCCCCATGCCAATCATGTCGGCGGCGATGGCGCGGTGGGTGCCGGTCACGGCGGGAATGATGTTGCGCCACAGATAGCTCGACGTCGGGTTGCCATGAAAAAACACCACCGGGTCACCCGCGCCTTCATCGACATAGGCCATGGTCTGGCCCATGATCTGTTGGGTTTTCATGGTGAAGGGAAAGTCGGCACTGCCAGCCGCAACTGTGATCCGCGGCAGGCCAATGCTGGCCAAACCCACGGTGGTTGCTAGGAAATCTCGTCGGTTCATTGCGGTGTCCTCCTGTTGATAGAGGGCAAGATAGCGTTTCAATTTTTAGGACATATGGCCAAGTTCGCGACACCGTGGTCAAAATATGATACACCTCTTGGCGCAGCGATGAGATAAGCTCATCAGGAACGATCAAAGGAGAGAGAGCGATGGATTGGGCCAGGCTCCCTTATTTTTTGGCGGTGGCACAAACCGGAAGCCTGCGGGCCGCGGCCGAGCACATCGGAGCGACCCACGCCACGGTCGATCGCAATCTGCGCGCGCTTGAAGACGACTATGGCGTGCGGCTGTTCAATCGCTCAAAGGCTGGGTTGCAGTTGACTGCGGCGGGGGAAGTGCTTTTGCCCTTGGCACAAGAGGCCGACAACGCCGTGACCAATGCCCGACGCCGGGTACAGGGGCTTGATGATGAGCCGCGCGGGTCGGTGCGCCTGTCGATGCCAGCGGGGTTTGTGCCATCCCGGTTTGCGCGCATTCTGGCGGATTTTGAGCGAAAATACCCCGAGATTGAGCTGCGCATCGCCGTGACCAACCGTTTTGAAAACATCAACCGCTCAGAGACCGATGTGTCGATCCGGGTTGCACATCAGATTGATGACGATGTGGTTGGGCGCAAAGTGCTGCAATACGCTGGCGGGATTTTCGCCAGTCAGGATTATCTGGACCGCCATTGGGAGGATGCCGGGCCAGGCGGTGAAGGCTTGCAGTGGATCGGATGGGGCGAACCCGATCCGGCCCCGGCTTGGGTCAAAGCCAGTCCCTTTCCCAAGGCCAAGCTGCGCTATCGGGTGCAATCGCCAACGATGATCGGCCAATTGGTGGCCGCGGGCGTCGGGATGAGTTACCTGCCATATTCGAGCCGGGATTGGATTCCGGGATTGGTGCCAATGCCGGGGACAAAACCGTATTTAGATCGCTCGATCTGGCTGTTGCTGCATTCAGACCTGCGGCGCACCACGCGGGTGCGGGTTTTGGTTGACCACCTTGCCGATGAAATCAAGGCCCTGCGCGACGTGTTTCTGGGGCCTTTGGCCTAACCAACCTGACGGCCGTGACACCACACGCCGCGCACGACCGGCGTGCCTTGTACACGGGTGATCCGCACCAAATCGGCATGCAAGCCGATAGCGATACGCCCGCGATCAAGGAGGCCGACGGCTTGGGCCGGTGTCGCGGTGACAGTGGCAATCGCGCCGGGCAGATCATCCCAGAGATCTGCGAGCAAGAACGCAGACGTCATCAGCGCAGACGGCACGTAATCGGATGAAATGATGTCGAGATACCCCAATTCCGCCAATTCATGCGCCGCCACATTGCCCGAGTGAGAGCCACCCCGGATCAGGTTTGGAGCCCCCATCATCACCTTGATGCCATGCGCGTGACACGCCTTGGCCGCCTCAACCGTTGTGGGAAATTCCGCCAGTTTGATACCATGCGCCGCGCTGACCGACACATGGTCGGCGGTGGTGTCATCATGGCTTGCGAGCACAGCACCATAACGCGCGGCCTCGGCCACGGCGGCGATTTCGTGTTTGTCACCATGGGTGTCGCGCAGGGATTTGAGCTTGGTGACGTGATTGTCGAAATCCGCATCCGTCATATTGTGCTTGTTTTGGATATATTGCTTGAGCTTGGACAAATCTCGAAACTGGCGCTGACCGGGGGTGTGGTCCATCAGGCTGACAATGCCGACACGATCCTGAGGGCCAAATTCGGCCATTTCCTCGACCAGAGTTTGCGAACACACCTCGGCGCGCAAATGCAGATAGTGGTTGATCCGCAGAGCACCGGCTTCGCGCAGAGCCCAAAGCTCAGAAGCCAGATTGCGGGCATATTTCTTATACGATCCTTTGCCTTCGGGGATCGAGCCAACACGCATGGCGTCAAACACAGTCGTCACACCGACCGAGGCCAATTCGCCATCATGGGCGAGGATCGCAGCCGCATGGGGCCAGTCCACTTTGGGACGCGGTTGAATGTGGCGTTCGAGATTGTCTGTATGCAATTCGATCAAGCCAGGGATCAGCGTGTCGCCGCCAAGGTCAATGGCACCGGCGGGCACATTTGTGCCTTGGGCAATATCGGTGATATGGCCGTCGCGGATTTCCACACTGGCCCGGACGACCTCATTTTCGAGGACGACATTTGCATTGGCGAGGATCACATCAGTCATCTTATGTCTTTCTTTATCAAGCCTGCTCTTGTGACATGGCAAGTGTCACAGAAGTTTGACAGTCTGCGGCTCGCAAGCCGTTTTTTTACCAAGGTTTGGCCGATCAAGGGCCTGCAACATCTGGGCCGTTGCCGCCGCAATTGTGGTGGAGTTGTCGATAACCGTGACATCCAAACCAACGGGAAGGGGCAGGCGGGCGCGCTCTAGCCGGCGGGTGATGTCGGTGTCGGTTTCGCGGCCACGCCCCCGAAGGCGCGCCCCAAGAACCGCATCGCTGGCGGTGATATGCAAGACGCGCAGACCGGGGTGAATTTGGGCGGCTTCGCTCAGCATGGTGCGCGATCCGTTGAACAAAACGGTGTTCCCCTGTGCCACATCCGCTGTGATGCTGGCAGGGATACCATAGGACAGGCCATGCGCCTGCCAATGCAGGGCAAAGGCCTTTTGAGCCAGACGTTGAGCGAATTCGGCTGGGGTGACACCCTCAAAATTTTCGCCACCCGCAGCCGAGGGGCGGGTGATCACGCGGCGCACCAAAGTGACGTCGGGCCGCGCACGTTGGACGGCCTCCATCAGGGTGTCTTTGCCAGCGCCCGAAGGGCCGACAACCGCGAATAATGCCCCCGTCATGCCGCCATGCCCGGCGTAAATGCAGAGACGTCAATTTCGCGATCTGCGACCCGGTCGCGGGCCTCGTGATCGTGGAAAATGCCGATAATAGCCGCCCCGCGCGATTTGGCCTCTTCGATCAGGCTCAGAACCGTGGCGCGATTGGTGGCATCGAGGCTTGCGGTCGGTTCATCCAACAGCATCGCCGGATAGGTATGGGCAAAGCCACGGGCGATGTTCACCCGCTGTTGTTCGCCGCCCGAAAACGTCGTGGGCGAGAGCGACCACAGGGTTTGCGGAATGTTGAGCCGGGTTAGCAAATCGCGGGCGCGCTCATGGGCGACGGCGCGCTCGGTTCCGATGGCCAACAGCGGTTCGGCCACCACATCAAGCGTCGGCACGCGGGGCACAACGCGCAGGAACTGGCTCACATAGCCAAGGGTCTGGCGGCGCAACGTCAGAATTTCTCGCGGCTGGGCCTGAACAATGTCGAGCCCATCAACAACAATGGCCCCGGAGGCGGCAAGATAGTTGCCATAGATCATCCGCATCAGCGTTGATTTCCCCGCCCCTGAATTGCCGGTCAGCGCCACGCATTCGCCCGGAGCAACGGACAGGTTTGCGCCTTGCATGACGCGAATTTCCGCACCGCCCTGATTGTGGAGCGTGAAGGTCTTGGTCACATTTTCAACGTGGATCATGGGTTACACCTGCAGGATCGAGGACACGAGAAGTTGGGTATAGGCATGTTGCGGATCATCAAGCACCTGATCGGTCAGGCCGGTTTCCACCACATGGCCCGATTTCATCACCATCAAGCGATCAGCCAAAAGCCGCACAACGGCGAGGTCATGGGTGACGATAATCGCCGACAGACCCATTTCGCGCACAAGGTTGCGCAACAGATCAAGCAGACGCGCCTGAACCGACACATCAAGCCCGCCGGTGGGTTCGTCCATAAACACCAGACGCGGAGCCGTGACGAGATTGCGGGCGATCTGCAAGCGTTGCTGCATGCCGCCGGAAAAGGCCGAGGGGCGATCATCGACACGGTCGGCGGCGATCTCAACCCGGCCAATCCAATCAATGGCCTGCTCGCGAATATCACCGTAATGGCGTGCGCCGACGGCCATCAGACGTTCGCCAACATTGCCCCCCGCCGAGACCGACATGCGCAGCCCGTCGCGCGGGTTTTGATGCACAAAGGCCCAGTCGGTGCGCGATAGCATCCGGCGTTCCGGTTCGCTCATCTTGCGGGTATCGCGGGGGCCATCGGTGCGCGTGTCAAAGAGCACTTCACCCCCATCAGGGTCGAGATGGCCCGCCACGCTGTTGAGCAATGTCGATTTTCCTGATCCGGATTCGCCCACGATGCCAAGGACTTCGCCGGGAAAGAGATCAAAGTTCACATCGGTGCAGCCAATCCGGTTGCCATAGTTTTTGCGCAAATCGCGCACAGACAAAAGCGGTGTCATGCGGCGTCCTCCGTTGGGGATAAGCGGCCCCGATGGCCGTCTGCCTGTCGGGTGGTGCAAAAATCGGTGTCCGAGCAAACAAACATCCGGTTGCCGGCGTCATCGGTGATCACCTCGTCCAGGTAGCTATGCTCGGCCCCGCACAGGTCACACACCGCGTCGGCTTTGCTGGCTTCAAACGGGTAATCGTCAAAGTCGAGACTGACGACTTTGGTGTAGGGCGGAATGGCATAGATGCGCTGTTCGCGCCCGGCACCAAACAGTTGGATCGCGGCGGATTCCAGTTTGGGATTGTCAAATTTCGGGATCGGCGATGGGTCCATCACATAGCGATCCTCGACCTTGACGGGATAGGCATAGGCGGTGGCAATCTGACCGTGGCGCGCGATGTCTTCATAGAGCTTCACATGCATGAGCCCGTATTCTTCGAGACTGTGCATCTTGCGGGTCTCGGTCTCGCGCGGTTCAAGGAACCGCAGTGGTTCGGGGATTGGCACTTGATAGACAAGGATCTGATCCTCGCGCAGCGGTTCTTCGGGGATGCGGTGCCGGGTTTGGATCACCGATGCCTTGGCGGTTGCTTCGGTCGTGGCGATTTGCGCGGTGCGCTCAAAGAACTTGCGGATCGACACCGCATTGGTGGTGTCATCGGCGCCTTGGTCAATGACCTTGAGCTGATCTTCTGGGGTCAGACAGGCGGCGGTGACCTGTACACCACCGGTGCCCCAGCCATAGGGCATCGGCATTTCGCGGCTTGCAAAAGGCACCTGATAACCGGGGATGGCCACACCTTTGAGAATGGCACGGCGGATCATCCGTTTGGTCTGTTCATCGAGATAGGCGAAGTTATAGTCACTCATGAAATGGTCCTTTTCTGAGTGAGGGTGTTTGGATGGAAAGCGGGTTGGGTGTTCTTGTCGTTGTCGCTATCGGCTTGATCTGGGCCGGGTTGTCGATCCGCAAATCCAGACAGCGCAAAAAACGCCGGGCCAGCCTTCATCAAGACAGCACAGGCACATGGTTTTGGACCGACTTTGACGGATCTTCGCGAAGTTCGTCGACACATCCGGACCGTAAAGGCGGAGACTGGTACAGCGAGCCGGGCGGCGACGGGTACGATGGAGGCTCCGATGGAGGGGGT
Source organism: Pelagimonas sp. (assembly GCF_050633425.1). Lineage (GTDB taxonomy): Bacteria > Pseudomonadota > Alphaproteobacteria > Rhodobacterales > Rhodobacteraceae > Pelagimonas. The sequence goes on from NZ_JBOEGM010000028.1 coordinate 32,504, forward strand.
GATGGCGGTGGCGACTGACATCAGAGCAAACCCCGCTGCTTGAGATCAACGTCTAACGCTTCTGGGTCGGTGAATTGGATCGCATCCATGCCTGCATTGACCGCGTTGGCATTTTTGCCATTCCCAACAAAGATGGTGTTATAGTCACTCATATCCTGCCTTACGAATTGCGAGTGTTGAGTGAAATGACCAGTGTTTTGATATCCGTTTTCTCTGGGTTCATCGTCGTTTTGGCTGTGTTGCGATGGCGCGAAAAGCGACGCAAAGAACGCAGATGGCAAAGCCTGCGCTCGCTTCCCGGCGGACTCTGGATTTGGACCGAGCATGACGGGACCGAAATGCGATCCGACATACATCCGCAAAGACCTGGTGGCGCTTGGTTTAACGAAGGCGGATGGTTTGGCTACAAGGGCGTCGTCGATCACAGCGCGCTGAGAGGCATGGACAACTCGCATTAGTGTCACAACAATCCCCGATCTTGTAGTGCACTTTCCAACGCTTCTGGGTCGGTGAACTGGATCGCATCCATGCCTGCGGCTTTGGCCCCAACCACATTTTTCGGGCTGTCGTCGATGAATACACAGTCATGGGCGGCGACATTGGCGCGCTGGCACAGGGTGTCAAAAATCTCGCGCTGGGGTTTGAGCATGCGCTCCTCGCCCGAGATCACGGTCACCCCAAATACCTGACCAAGTTCAGGGTGGGTTTTCACCGCAACGGGCCAGGTTTCCGCCGACCAATTTGAGATCGCATGGAGCGGCACGCTGGCGGTTTTCAGACGGTGCAAAATGTCCCAGGTGCCGGCGATCTTACCTTGGATGGTGCGATCAAAGCGGCTCGGATAATTGGCCAAAAGCGCGCGATCCTCTGCATCGTCTAACTCTTCGGCCAACTCAGAAAAGAGCGCACCGCCATCCCCCCGTAGATTTTTCGCCGAAAAATCGACCCGCGCCAAGAAGGCGTCCACCGCCTCGCGGCTGCCCAGATCGTCAATCCAAGCCAGATGCTTTTGCCAGTCGATCAAAACGCCACCAAGGTCGAAAACGACCACAGAAGGTTTCATTCGGCGGCCTCCTTTTGGCTATGGGCCATGGCCTCGGCACGCACCTTGCGGATCAATTCCAGCTCAGACTGAAAATCGACGTAATGCGGCAGTTTGATATGTTCCAAAAACCCGGTGGCCTGAATGTTATCGGCATGTGACAGAACAAACTCTTCGTCCTGCGCCGGGGCACCAACATTGTCTTCGCCCAGCTCTTTCCAACGCAATGACCGGTCGATCAGCGCCATTGAAATCGCCTTGCGTTCGTTTTGACCAAAGACAAGCCCATAGCCGCGGGTGAATTGCGGGGCTTCGGTTTTGGACCCCATAAATTGGTTAACGGTTTCACATTCGGTCAGGGTGATTTCACCAATGTCGATGGAAAACCCAAGTTCCGGTATCTCCATTTCCACATCGACGGTGCCAATGCGCAACTCGCCGACAAACGGATGGTTGCGGCCATAGCCTCGTTGGGTCGAATAGGCCATGCCAAGCAGGAACCCTTCATCGCCCCGCGTCAATGCCTGCAACCGCAAGGGCCGATCCGCCGGATATTCCATTGGCTTGCGGGTCATGTCGGTGGGGGTGTCATCGCTGGGGGGGTCGGACTGGATCAACCCTTCGTCATCCAGCAGGCCGGTGATGCGCGGCATGGCCTCGGCCACGGCGTCCCCTGAAACAGAGGTCGGCAATTCGCCATCCGCGGCCAATTTGAAGTCGAGCAAACGGTGTGTGTAATCAAAAGTCGGCCCAAGAATCTGCCCTCCCGGCACGTCCTTGAACGTCGCGGACACGCGGCGGATGCAAGACATCGCATTACAATCCACCGGCAGTGAATGGCCGATGCGGGGCAGGGTGGTGCGATAGGCGCGGATCAGGAAAATCGCTTCGATCAGATCGCCGCGTGCCTGTTTGATCGCCAGTGCCGCCAAATCAGGGTCATAGAGCGAGCCTTCGGCCATCACGCGGGTCACCGCCAGTGACATCTGTTCGCGAATTTGATCGGTGCTCAGCTCGGCAACGGCCGTGTCTCCGCGACGCTCTTGAGCGAGCCACGCGTGGGCGTTGTCGATGGCGCGTTCGCCACCTTTGACAGCAACATACATCAGACGGCCTCCGCGAGAGTGGTGACAATTGTGGTTCGGGGAAGCGCCGCCAGCAGGCGCCCCGAGGTAAAGAAGAAATCCAACCCGCAGGGAAAGGCCGCGCGGTTGGCGTGGATTCCCGTGTGATCTGGGATCGACAAATGGGCGTCGACTTCAATGCCCGGACCGGTAAGACGCGCGCCAGAGGGCTCAAGCGTCTCAACCTCGACGATCAGCGTCGCCGAGCGGTCAGGATATTCCGGCGTGCCAATGGGGAAATCCCCGAGCGGCATCATTTGGTCCCATGGACCTATGGCAAATTGCGCGGTGTCGCGCGACGTGATGGGGGCACCGGTGTGAAAAGCGATCCATGTGCGCACATCGTCCGTGTCGTGGCTTGGAGACAACCAGATGGGGGTTTCGCCGTCACACAGCGTCAGAACCAAGGCGGCGGCAGCGGCTGACATCGGCGCGGGGGCCTTGGCCAGATCAACCGTTTCAATCGTACCCGGGCGCGCCATTGCATTCAGCGCCGCCCGAAACGCATGCGCCGCGTCAACGGATGGGTTGGCAAAGCCGCCAGCCAAGGCATCATCAGACTCAAGCATCAATCTTCTCCTCTGACCATGGTGAAGAAATCCACCTTGGTGGCCCCGGCTTTTTCGGCGCGGGCGGTTTTGGCGGCCTTGCTTTCATGGGCGAGCGGCTCGAGGATTTGGCTGCGCAGATCGTCGGCGCGCGGCGTTTGCATCAAGGCATCAACCAAAGCGGCGCGGCGAGCATGGGCCTTGTCGCGGCCTTGCACATAGGCGTGTCCGGTCTCTCCCCCCGACAGGCGCAGGGCACAGCGGGTCACTGTCATCTCACCAAGGTTAAACGGAGCACCGGTGCCGCCTGCGCGCCCCCGCACCATCACGCCACCGGTTTCCGGCGGGCGCATCCAGTCAAATTCGGGCGGTGTGCCAAGCCCGTCAAAAAGCTGTTCCAGCCGGGCCGGAGCCGCTTTGGCCAGCAGGCTCATCCAGCTTTTGCGGGCCGCGTTATTTTCTTGAGGAGCGCTCATCTAGACACCTTGCTGATTTGTCTAATCCACTATACAACTAGACAACATCTATCGAACTCCTCCCCGATCTGGCAACTCAACTTTTGTGAAATTTTGGTAACGCATGACCCGAACACCGATTTGGAAATCAATCACCACCCAGCTAGAAGCGGATATGAGCGCGGGGCACTATGGCACCGGTGACAAGCTTCCGACCGAAGCGGAGCTTTCCAGCCGATTTGGTGTCAACCGTCACACGGTCCGCCGGGCGCTGGCCGATATGGCAGAGCGCGGCATAGTGCGGTCACGGCGTGGGGCCGGCGTGTTTGTCGAAGCGCCCCCGACCGATTACCCGATTGGCCGACGGGTGCGGTTTCATCAAAACATTGCCGCAACGGGGCGCCTACCGAGCCGCAAAACCCTGCGGATTGAAAACCGGGGCTGTGATCCGGTCGAGGCACAGGCCCTGGACATTCCCGTCGGCGATCCTGTGCTGATCTATGAAGGCTTGACCCTTGCCGGACCCGCGCCCATCGGCTTGTTCATCAGCGTTTACCCGCTCGCGCGTTTGCCCAAAATGGCCGAGGCGCTGGAACAGACGACATCCGTGACTGAGGCCTTTAGACTGAATGGGCTGCAAGATTACACCCGGCGTGACACCCGCATGTCGGCGGAACTGGCCAATCCGACACAGGCACTACATCTGCGTCTACGCGAAGGGGATCCGGTGTTGAAAACGGTTGGCATCAACGTCGACCCAAACGGCCATCCTTTGGAATTTGGAACCGTTTGGTTTGCCGCTGATCGCGTGACGCTGACCGTCGCACATGACTGACGCCTATTCGTATTTTTCCAAAAACGTCTCAATCGGCAAGTTGCGGAAATCGGCGAGCCGGTCACGCACGAGGTCATGATCCCAATCCCACCATGCCAGCGCCATCAAACGATCGGCAATCGCGGTTGGAAACCGGGCGCGCATGGGTTTGGCGGGCAACCCGGCAACAATTTGGTAGGGGTCAACATCCTTGGTCACCACGGCCCCGGCGGCAACAATGGCCCCGTGCCCAATTGTGACGTCTGGTCGAATAATCGCCCCATGACCGATCCAGGTATCGTGGCCAATATGCGCAAGGCGACCAAGGCGATGTTCAAAGAAGGCGGCGTCCTTGCCGGTGCCCTCCCAGTAATCATCCGAGCGATACAGGAAATGGTGCAAGGACGCTTGCTGCATCGGGTGATCGGTTGGGCCGATGCGGCAAAAGCTGGCGATATTGGCGAACTTGCCAATGCGGGCATTGGCAATATCGACGAAGCGGTCGCAATAGGAGAAATCATCCATTTGCGTATTGGCGATCCGACTGCCTTTGCCGATCTCAACAAAGGCCCCAAAGTCGGATGTGGTGATCTCGCAATCGGGATGGATAAACGGGGTTTCGGCGGACAGTCGGGCCATAGCGTTAATGCTCCTGTGAACCGCGGATCAAACGGGCCCGCAGTAGGCCAGACACCCAATCCATGAACATGACCATCAAGATCACCAGGATGATATAATAGCCGACCTCTTCCCAATCTTTTTGGGTGATCATCGCTTGGGTCAGCAACAGGCCGATGCCGCCGCCAGTGATCGCGCCAATAATGGTGGCCGACCGGGTGTTGGATTCGAAGAAATACAACACCTGACTGAGCAGAACCGGCGTGATCTGAGGGATAACACCAAAGCGGTAGCGTTGCAGCGGTTTGGCCCCGGTCGATTGAATGCCTTCGATCTGTTTTTCATCCACGTTTTCAAGCGCCTCTGAGAACATTTTCCCAAAGCTTCCCGTGTCGGTGATCAGGATGGCCAAGGCTCCGGTCAACGGTCCGGGGCCAAAGGCACGGGCCAAGATGATGGTCCAGATTAGCGCATCCACACCACGAAAGAAGTCAAACATCCGGCGGGCTGCGAACCGCACCGCGATCAGTGGCGCAAAGTTACGTGCCGCCAAAAAGGCCAGGGGCAGGGCCACGATTGCGGCCCCAAAGGTGCCAAGGAAGGCCATGAGGATCGTTTCAAAGATCGCCCAAGCCACTTGGGAATGGTGCCACATCTTGTTGTTCCAAAACCCATCCCAAATCGCCGCGCCTTCACCCGACATTGCCCGGCTCAAAAGCTCAAACGGACCGAGGCCGTAATAGGGGCTGTCGAGGGTGAAGAAGAAGAGCTCCCAGCCTTTGGAATAGCGAAACACTTCGGCCTTGGTCTTGGTCACATTCAGCCGGCCAGCGTCGGTTGTCAGGCTCAGACGTGACTTTGACAGACTGACCCAATCGGGCACCTGACCGTCGGGAAACACCGCCTGAACCCCTTGGGAGCGGCTGGCGGTGACAGAAATCTGGCCGTAGCCGGGATAGTCATAAATGATGGTGTCGCCAAGGATAACGGAATGACCGTCCTTGAGCGCAACGCGCGGTTCATCACCCAAGGTGACCCAATCGGGCATGGTGCCCTCTGGGTAGCTGCCTTTGCGCTCCCCTTCGATGGCGGCGGTGATGTCACCGGTGCGCAGATTGCGGGTGATATGGGTTTTGTAACTATAGCTGTCCGCCACCAAGGTGCGGGCGTTTTTGAGGCTGGCGCGTTCGCTTAGGCCGACGATGTCAAAGGAGACAAAAATATAGGCCAGATAGGCCAAAACCAAAACGGGCACCGAGAGGGCAATCAGACGTTTGCGCGCAAAAAGCTGTTCGGCTTGGTGGTGCAGGGCGGTGTTGGTCGAGAGCACGGTCATACTGTGGCCTCCAGCTTGCGATTGCCGTGGGTCAGGCGATCACGCAGGGTCGACGACAGCTGATCGACGATGACGATGGTGATAAACAAGAGCAGGAAAATCGCGGCGGCTTCGTCATATTTGCCTTTGCCCCAGGACATGGCGTTTTTGAGCTCGTAACCGATGCCACCGGCCCCGACAAAGCCAAGGATCGCAGAGGCGCGGATGTTGATTTCGAAGCGCAACAACGCATAGCTGAGATAATTGGGCGCAACTTGTGGAATAACGCCCAAGAGCATCCGTTGCCCCCAACCCGCACCCACCGATTGCAGCCCTTCAACCGGTTTCAGCGAGGCGTTTTCATTGACCTCTGAGAACAATTTGCCAAGCGCGCCGATGGTGTGAAAGGCGATGGCAATCATCGCAGGCACCGGGCCGCCGCCAAGGACAAAGATCAACACAAGAGCGATCACAATCTCGGGGATGGCGCGCATGATATCCATGATCCGCCGCACAACCGGGATCGCGCGTGGCCAGGGTGCCAAGCCACGTGTTGCCAAAAGCGAGGCGACAATGGCGACCAGCGCACCGATTAAGGTGGCCGCTGCGGCGATGTTCAGAGTTTCGATCAAGGCCGGCAAAAAGCGCAGGAAATGGGCCGGAAATTCAGCCAGTTTTTGCGACGCTTCGCCGAGCACTTCGGCAGGAAAGTCAAAAACATTGGTCCAACCATCGGCGAAACTCCCGGCGTTGCGGTCATCTGCGGTGGTGAATCCGGCGATCATCAAGGCGACAAACAAGACAAGAAAGATGCTGTTATAGACGCGTTTGCGCTGGGTCTGCGCCATATAGTCGGCGCGAAGGTCGTGCGGTAAATCTGTCATGATGGCCTTGATTTGAAATTGACGGGCCCCGGATCACCGGAGCCCGCCAGACGCGGTTGAAATGCGATTAGTTGGATTTCAGCTTACGGGCTTCGATGATCACTTCGTAGGCGTCGTGCGTGATGGGCATAAAGCCTTTTGCATCGCCCTGAAGAACGCCATAGGCGCAGTCTGGGTCGATGGATTTCAGCGACGCCATCAGCCCGGTCATTTTCAGCTTCACGTCTTCTGGCAGCTCTTTGCGCAGAACAACGGGGCCTTCTGGGATCGGCTTGGACTGCCAGATTTGAACCAGATCGTTCATGTCAACCAGACCGGCGTCAACCGCTTTGCGCAGGGCACCAGAGTTGAAACCATCTTCCCAGTTGCCCAGACCGTCGGCCCAGGTCACGCCACCGTCAACATCGCCATTGTTCACGGCAACGATTGTTTGCTCGTGACCGCCGGTGAATTTCACTTCACCAAAGTAATCGCCGGACGTCATGGTCGCGCCGGTGGCTTCGGGGATTTCGATTGAAGGGATCAGGAAGCCGGACGTCGAGTTTGGATCGCCAAAGCCGAAAACTTTGTCCTTCATGTCATCCAAAGACGCGATGCCGCTGTCTTTGTGCGCAAAACCGATCGAGTAATAGCCATAGCCGCCATCAGTGTTGACTTTGACCAAGATCGGCTCAACCGCATCCGGGTCAGACAAGAAGGTTTTGGCGTAACCAGAGGCGCCCAACCATGCCATGTCGATGGTGCCGCCCAGCAGCCCTTGGATAACGCCGTTGTAATCGGCAGGGGCGAAAAGCTTGGTTTCAACACCCAGCAGATCTTCGGTTTTGGCGCGCAGGCATTCGTTGTTGTTCAAACGGTCCTGAGCATTTTCGCCGCCCAGGATGCCGATGCGGAATTCTTGGATACCTTCGGCAGCGGCAGGCGCGGCGAGGGCGGTGGTTGCCAGAATGGCAGCAATCAGCTTGTTCATCGTGTGTCTCCAGTTGGATGTTGTCCCGGTGCGTGTCACGCCCCGAGGTGCTGAGTTTTCATCAAGCCGTAACAGCGGCCTGTTGGGGGCGGTTGGACCGGTCGAGCGTTTCAATGCTGGTGCTGGTCGCCGCTTCAGAGAAGCTGGCATCTGCGCCGTAAATGTCGCGCGCCACACCGGTTGTCAGTTGCTCGGGCGTGCCATCAAACACGACGCGGCCCATGCGCATTCCAATCACCCGGTCGCAATAGGTGCGCGCCGTATCCAGAGTGTGCAGGTTGGCGATCACGGTGCGTCCGTCTTCTTCGTGGATATGGCGCAGGGTATCCATGACCACCTTGGCATTCATCGGATCAAGCGACGCAATGGGTTCGTCTGCTAGAATGATTTTGGGGTCTTGCATCAAGGCGCGGGCAATGGCGACGCGCTGTTGTTGACCGCCAGACAGGGCCGAGGCGCGCTTGGCCGCATGGGCCTCGATGCTAAGCCGTTCGAGAATGTCGATGGCCCGGTAGATGTCAGATTTCGGATACAGGTTGAACATCGTCGACAGGGTCGAGCGGCGGTTCAACGTGCCATGCAAAACGTTGGACACAACATCCATACGCGGCACCAGATTGAACTGTTGAAAGATCATTGCGCAGTGAGATTGCCAATTACGTTTCTCGCGGCCCTTGAGCGCAAGCACGTTTTGCCCCTCAAACCGCAGCGCGCCGCTGGTGGCGTCCGTCAAACGATTCATCATACGCAGCAGGGTGGATTTGCCCGCACCAGATGCCCCGATGATCCCGATCATCATAGGCTTGCCAACGCTCAGGCTGACATTATCAACCGCTACATTACCACCAAATTGTTTTGTCAGGCCCTCAAATTCGAGCATGCCGTCCCCCTGTTCTTCGCAGGAGACCAAGACCCGGAAATTGTCACCCCAGGATGACAGTTAAGAAACATATTTGTAAAATAGTCGGAATTCTTAGCCCGTGAGGGCACAGATGGGCAGATCGTCACAACAGGCGCGCTGATCCTAGGATGTCTCAGTCACATGACACCACGACGGCCACGACATGTTATAGGGGCACCCATCGTACAATCGCAAAACCGAGCAAGGACGTTGCGCAGGCTGACGCCAGCCCACCAAGGTCAACACCAGCGTCCGGGGACAAAACAGTCACGACATATGTTCTGTCAGAGATTCCTTGGCACCTAGGATATGGGCACGGGTGAGCTCGGCCGCGCGATCTGCATCGCCGGATTCACAGGCTGTGAGGATACCGAGATGTTCGCGATTGGCGCGCTCCATGCCGTCAGACATCACCAATTGCGCGCGCGAATAGCGGTCGATCCGGTCCATGGCATTGTCAATGACGGACAGGTGGTAGGGCAGGGCGCAGGCGGCATAAAGCGCCCAGTGGAATTTGCGATTGAGCTCTCCCCAAGCCATCGGGTCGGGCGACGCGGCAAAGGCGTCGCAATATCCGCGGGCCTCTTGCAGCACGGATTTGGACATCAAAGGCACCGAGCGGCGGATCACGTCCCCCTCAACCAAGGCCCGAAATTCAAACACTTCGCTGGCCTCTTCGATCGAAAGCCCGGCAACAACGGCGCCCTTATAGCGTTGCGATGTCACCAACCCTTGCTCCTCAAGACGGGAGATCGCTTCGCGCACTGGAATGCGTGAGGTATTGAAAAGCTTGGCAATCTCGTCTTGGCGCAGGGGTTCGCCGTCCTTCATCTCGCCTTCGATGATCGCCTTGCGCAGCGCTTCAAAAACGATGGTCGCAGCCGAAGCCGTGCGGGAAATATCAACAGGTTTGAGTTTCAAAAGGCACCTCCACTGGCGGCAACCTACTGGAAGATTTGGGTAATTTGAAGATGTGATTTTTTATATTGTATATTGGATCCAATATACAATAAGACTCTGACCATCGGTTCAAACCTGAGTTTCAGACGGGAGGACAAAACATTTTGGGCAAAAGCCACGAACAAATAGCGCAAAGAAGGGCTGGATTGGGTCGTCCTGTCGGACAGGCCCCCGCGTCTTCAACCACCGCGTGGTGCGCCCAATCAGCCCCGTCACCCCGAACCAGCCGACGCGTCTTGCAAACACCAGATACAACCAGTCGAATTCCCTCCCAATTTCAAGGATACCCCCATGGATCAGACCATTTTCTCGGGCACTATTCCCGCTTTGATGACCCCGTGTACCGCCGACCGAAAACCCGACTTTGACGCGCTGGTGCGCAAAGGCCGGGAGCTGATTGCAGCCGGCATGTCGGCGGTCGTTTACTGCGGTTCGATGGGGGATTGGCCGCTCTTGAGTGACGCGGAGCGTATGGAAGGTGTGGCGCGTTTGGTCGAGGCCGGTGTGCCAACCATCGTGGGCACCGGTGCCATCAATTCCGCCAGTGCCGTGGCGCATGCCGCCCATGCCGCCAAAGTCGGTGCGCAGGGGTTGATGGTCATCCCGCGCGTGCTGTCTCGGGGCCCATCGCCGACCGCGCAGCGCAATCATTTCAAGGCGATTTTATCCGCCGCCCCAAATTTGCCCGCGGTGATCTACAACAGCCCGTATTACGGTTTTGCCACCCGCGCCGAGCTGTTCTTTAACCTGCGCATCGAGCACCCCAATCTCGTCGGTTTCAAGGAATTTGGCGGTGCCCAAGACCTGCGCTATGCGGCTGAAAACATCACAAGCGGGTCCGAGGACGTGACGCTGATGATCGGCGTCGACACAACCGTTGTGCATGGCTTTGTGAATTGCGGTGCTGGGGGGGCGATCACCGGAATTGGCAATGCACTTCCGCGCGAGGTGCTGCATCTGGTGGCGCTGAGCCAACAGGCCGCAGCCGGAAACGCCGAGGCACGGCGCCAAGCCCATGAACTGGATGCCGCGCTTGGCGTGCTGTCGAGCTTTGACGAAGGGCCGGATCTGGTTCTGTATTACAAGCACCTGATGGTTCTAAACGGCGACGCCGAATATGCGTTGCATTTCAACCCCGACGACGCCTTGAGCGCCAGCCAGCAGCAGTATGTTGAGACCCAGTACAGGTTGTTCAAAAACTGGTATGCCGACTGGTCCGCGCAAGCCGACGTTCTGGCATTGGCGGCATGATCATGGACTATCAAAACCTGATTGACGGCGCATGGGTGTCTTGTGGAACCGCTGTGCCAAATGTGAACCCTTCGGACACCACCGATGTGCTGGGCCACGCCGCCCAAGCCGGTATCGAAGAGATGACCCAAGCGATTTCAGCGGCGGATGCAGCGGCACAGGGCTGGGCCGCGTCAACACCGCAACAGCGCTTTGACGTTTTGGATTTCATCGGAACCGAGATTTTGTCCAACGCTCAGGCATTGGGAAAATTGCTGAGCCGAGAAGAAGGCAAGACGCTGCCCGAAGGGATCGGTGAAGTCACCCGCGCCGGGCACATCTTCAAGTTCTTTGCGGGAGAGGCGCTGCGCCAAACCGGTGACCTGCTTGCCTCGGTACGGCCCGGCGTCGGCATTGATGTGACGCGCGACCCTATGGGTGTGGTCGGGTTGATCACGCCCTGGAACTTTCCCATTGCCATTCCCGCGTGGAAAGTCGCCCCCGCATTGGCCTATGGAAACGCTGTTGTGCTGAAGCCGGCCGAATTGGTGCCCGGTTGCGCCCATGCCTTGGCCCAGATCATCGCGAAATCCGACCTGCCCAAAGGGGTGTTCAACCTTGTGCTGGGGCTCGGATCTGAGCTTGGGCCAACGTTGATCAATGACCCACGGGTCACCGCAATTTCCTTTACCGGATCGGTTCCAACCGGACGTGGCATTGCGGCGGCCTGCGGCGCGCAGCTCAAGAAAGTTCAGCTTGAAATGGGGGGAAAGAACCCATTGGTGGTATTGGACGACGCCGATCTCGAGACCGCTGTCGAGGTGGCCTTGAATGGGTCGTTCTTTTCGACCGGTCAGCGCTGTACCGCCTCTTCGCGGTTGATTGTCACCCAAGGCATTCATGACCGTTTCGTTGCGCGCCTGACCGAACGCATGCGCGCGCTTAAGGTCGACCACGCCTTGGGGGACGGCGTGCAAATGGGGCCGGTCGTGGATGCACGGCAATTGGCGCAGAATTTGGAGTATGTCCAGATCGCCAAAGATCAAGGTGCTCAGGTGATCGGCGGGGCCCGCGTCACCAGAGAAACCGAAGGGTTCTATATGGAACCGGCGCTGATCACAGACACCACAAATGATATGCGGATCAACCGCGAAGAGGTGTTTGGACCAGTGGCCACTGTGATCAAGGTCGCCGACTTTGACACGGCCGTGCGCGTGGCCAATGACACCGAATTTGGTCTGTCTGCGGGGATTTGCACCCAGTCGTTGAAACACGCAACCCTGTTCAAAGCCCAAGCCCAGGCCGGTATGGTCATGGTCAACCTGCCTACGGCCGGTGTCGACTATCACGTGCCCTTTGGCGGCACCAAAGGATCATCCTTTGGGTCACGCGAACAGGGGCGCTATGCAGCCGAGTTCTATACCAAGGTCAAAACCGCCTATACCGGGGTCTGACGCGTGGCGTCGATTACCGTGGTTGGGGCTGGCGTTGTGGGGATCACCACAGCGCTGGCCCTGCAAAAACAGGGGTTTTCGGTCACGGTGTTGGATAGCAAAGGTGTGGCTCAAGAAGCCTCGGCAGGCAATGCCGGGGCGCTGGCCTTTGCTGATATTGAACCGCTGGCCGCCCCCGGCATCATCACCAAAGCTCCGGGTTGGCTTGTTGATCCTGTTGGACCTTTGTCGATCCCTTTGGGTTATGCGCCACGGATTGCACCGTGGATGCTGCGGTTTTGGCGGGCGAGCCTACCGGATCGGCATCGACGCGGCATCGCGGCCCAAGCGACGTTTATGCACCATGCGCGCGAAGCGTTTCACCGTCTGGCCAAAGACCAAAACCTAGAAGACCACTTGCGCCATGACGGGCAGTTACACCTCTATGACACGGCCGCAGACTTTCACGCGGCACAATCAATGTGGAACCGCCGGCGTTTGCACGGTGTTGCGTTTGAATTGCTGGAAAGCCACGCCGCCATTGCCGAGATTCAGCCGGGCTTGGCCCCAACATTTCGCTATGCGGGGTTTACGCCGCAATGGACCAACTTGGTCGACCCCAATGAATGGGTATTGGCCTTGGCACAACGTTTCGTGTCCGGAGGTGGGCGTATTGAACAAGCGACGGTGTCCGGGGTGTATGACGGCGGCGCGGTAATCGACATAAACGGCCAAGAGCGGCGCAAAACCGATCATTTGGTGATCTGCGCCGGGGCATGGTCGCATCGGCTGGCGCGGGATTTGGGCGATCACATCCCGTTGGAAACCGAACGGGGCTACAACACAACCTTGCCAGACGGAGCCTTTGACCTGCGCACCCATTTGACCTTTGGCAAACACGGATTTGTGGTGAGCAAAATCGGCGCCGGTGTGCGGGTGGGCGGCGCGGTGGAGCTGGCCGGGCTCAGGCGCAAGCCCAACTATCGACGGGCCAAAGCTCTCTTGGACAAAGCCAAACGGTTTCTACCGGGTTTGAGCGTTGAGAATGGCACAGAGTGGATGGGGTTTCGCCCATCGCTGCCGGACAGCTTGCCGGTCATTGGCAAAGCCCCCAAGGCACCAAGGGTGATCTATGCCTTTGGTCATGGTCACCTTGGTCTGACGCAATCCGCAGGCACCGCCGAATTGGTGGCGCAATTGGTCACAGGGGCCGACACAGCCGTCAATATACAGCCCTTTCGCCCCACCCGTTTCACTGATTTTCTGAAGGGTCTGAGATGACACAACACATGTTTCAAATCATTGATGGCCACACCTGTGGCAATCCGGTGCGGGTGGTGACAGGCGGGGCCCCGATGCTGCAGGGCGCGACCATGTTGGAGCGCCGCGCCCATTTCATGGCGGAATACGACTGGATCCGCACCGGATTGATGTTTGAACCGCGCGGCCATGATCAGATGTCGGGCAGCATTCTGTACCCTCCAACGCGCGAGGATTGTGATGTCGGGATTTTGTATATTGAAACCTCGGGGTGTTTACCGATGTGCGGACATGGCACCATCGGCACCGTCACCACAGCGATCGAAAATGGGCTGGTCACCGCACGCACGCCCGGAGTGTTGCGGCTCGACACGCCTGCTGGTGTGGTGATCGCCGAGTATCGCCAAGAAGGCCGTTTTGTCGAAGAGGTGCGTCTGACCAATGTCCCGTCTTTCCTCTCTGCACGCGATTTGCAAGCCGAGGTTGAAGGGCTGGGGATGGTCACGGTTGATGTGGCCTATGGCGGCAATTTTTATGCCATCGTTGAGCCGCAAAACTGCTTTTCCGATATGGCGGATGTGCGGGCACTGGATCTGATCGGCTGGTCCCCCAAACTGCGCGCTGCATTGAATGACGCCTACTCGTTCCAGCACCCAGAAAAGCCGGAAATCAGCGGATTATCCCATATCATGTGGACAGGTGCCCCGCGAGCGACAGAGGCCACCGCGCGCAATGCCGTGTTTTATGGTGACAAAGCGATTGATCGCTCACCCTGTGGCACCGGAACCTCGGCAAGGATGGCGCAATGGGCCGCACGCGGAGATTTGACCCAGGGCCAAGATTTTGTCCACGAAAGCATCATCGGGTCGCTTTTCACGGGTCGGATTCATGAATTGACCCACGTTGGCGACCGACCCGCCATTGTACCACAGGTCAGCGGGTGGGCGCGTGTCACGGGTTTCAACACCATCTTCATCGACAGCCGCGACCCCTATGCGCATGGCTTTGTCGTCACCTGAGAAAACCGCCCCAAAGATCAGGCCACGAAGCGGATTGGCAAGGTTGTCAGGGCGGGACGACCGGGGGCGGGATGACCGGGGGCGGGACGACCGGGGCGGTAACGCCGGGTGCTCTTTGCGTGGAGTCTCAAGGGTCGTTGCGACGGTTTCGGCTGTCTCGGTTTCATCAATTCTTCCCTGAAGGCTTCCGTTGGTGTTCTCCACCCAAGGCATTTTCGAGGCGTGCCGTTCAAGCGCTCACAAATCGACTTCGTATCTCGGTTTGTGAGCGCGGCCATGGGCGCATCCTTTGGCAAGTATCGACGCGCCCTCTTGTTGAGGTTCTCGACGGAACCCTTTTGCCACCGGGCTTGCGGATCACAAAACCACGCCTCCGTTCCAATCCCAGGCTTCAGCTTGCGCCAGTTCCTGAACGCAATCCCGCGATCAAAGGTGATGGATTTGCGGGCCGGTTGGGGCAGGGGTCCATCACGCCCATCAGCCGCTTCATCAAGTGCGTCGTGTTGCGGTCGTTATTGCGGAACAGGACGGCAAAGCGGGTTTCACGCTCAACGAATGAGGCCACATTCATCTTGCCCTGAGCGCGTTCAAAGATCATCAGATCACCTTCCCATTCGCCAAATGTCTCGCGGGTATCAACGTCATCGGGCCGTTCATAGATCGACCGCTCCGGCGGAACCACAAGGCCGCGGGGGCTGCGCGAATGGCGTGTTCGCCGCGTCTTGCGACGGTTGGGCAAGTACCTTGCAAGGTCTCTGGACTGGCCATCAGGACCGCAAACATCGGCCTAGATCGTCTCGTGGCAGACACGCACGGGCTGACCTTCAAATTGCAAGTGTCCGGCAATCTGTTCCGGCGATCATCCTACCTTGAGTTGCTTGATCACAGCTTTGCGCAGGCCAACAAGACGCACCAGTTTGCGCCGCCGCGAACGCCTTCGGGTCGCTGTGCGTTGCGCCACCATGCCGTAGTACCCATTCAGTTCCGGCAGTTCATCATCGGTGGAGCCGTTGCGTGTGATGTCGCGGTAAACCGTCGAAACATGCCTTCCGATCTCAGCCGCGATCTCTCGCACAGACATCTGGGCATTCAACATATCTTCAATCCTGCGCCGTTCACGAAGGTCTAGCTCTCTATGCGCCATCTTTCATTCTCCTTGCTTTCCAGCAAGATAGGAGAACTTTCGCAATCCAGTTTAGAATGCACCCCGGCTGTCGCAAACTGCATCCGGTAATGAGGATTATGTAAAGCAAAGCCCCCAGAGGTTCGGGCGGCAAAGCCCTTCCAGCGCAACTCAATCAAAAACCTAACGGCAGGCTGGCCACAAAACCTGCCGACAGCCTGCGGGATAAACCGCGCTTTTGTTCAGCGCGGCGGTCTTAAACCACCAAGGACAGTTTCTTGTCCGCCAACCGAACCTCAACCTGAACACCCCAATCAAAGGGGAGGAAATCCTGCTCGATACCATCGGCAAAGATGACTCCTCCCTCGTTGATCCTGGACAACATGGAAAAATCGCCATTGTCTCGTATCTCTCCCGCGTCGATGGCGCAGCCCGACGTGCGACTGGGCCAGGGTTCGCGGGCGAAAAACGCCGCGCGGTTTTCTTCGGGCGCGATGTCAAAGGCGCGGTGGTTGGCCACCATAATCGACTTGGCCCAGCCCGTTAAACCGGTGCCGGTTGCGACGATCATACCGGACGATGATTGAAACTCCTGCGCCCCAGCAGACTGCACGACATAGCGCGCAGACTGGTGGGAACGGTGCCCGATAAACAGCTCGTTCAAGGCGAGCAAAGACAAGCCTTGGCCCGCGTGCGCTTCGACCATGGTTCGCGCTTGAATTTCCACATCGGCATGGGCCACAGCTTTCAACAGCTTTGGCAAAGCTTCCACGCTGTGGCGGCTCAACACCCCTTCAGACGAGGCCGGATCAGGCGTGACACCAATGACCGGCTGGCCATCAAGATACTTGGCCAAATTCGCCACCAGACCATCCAATCCAACCGGCACAATAATGTCATTTGGTCCAAACAAAAACCGATTCAGATCGTCCCGTGTGACCTGAACATAAGACCAATCCGCCGGAATAGCGCCTTTGGCAGCGGTGAGGGCGCGGGATTGTAACGCATCCCGCGCCTCCAGTTCTTCGATATTCTGACCGCGGGTTGTCAGGAAGAATTCGGCCTGACCCCGCGTTCCGTGCTTGGCAAGCAAGGCCGCATATTCGGTTTCCCGGCTGACCAACACGACACGAGGGTTCAGGCTTGTCATCTTACCTCTCACCCCCCTGTGGCGACATCAACACCTTGGCCTGCTGAACCAAACCCGCCAACATGTCTGGGCTCACGGTCAAACTGTCGACCTTCTCCAGTTTGCCGGCAAACTCTTGGGCAGCCAGCGCAAACATAACTGCGGGCGGAACCTCTGCGATGGCGTTCATGCGGGCCTTTTCCATATCCGCAGCGGCTTGTTCCACCGCGCGAATCCGTTTGGCTTCCGCCTCGGCTGCGATAATTTTGGCCTCGCTGTCCGCCTCGACAAGAATTCGCTTTGCCGCGGCATCGGCTTGCGCTTTCGATCTCGCGTTGGCGTCTTCACGCGCAATCAGATCTTTGCGGCGCAGGGCCAATTCGATCTGGTTTTGCAGTTCGTTTTCCGCAATTGCCCGCTCCTTATCGACCGCCAAAGCACGGCGTGAAAAGGTGGCTTCATCCGCCTTTTGCTGCAGGCTCTCAAACGTTGGGGCCTGCAACGCACGAAACAGCTCAGACTTTGGCGACAGCGCCGACACGCGAATGCTCACGGCCTCCAACCCCATAGCTTCCAAGGTCGGATCGGCGCTGAAACCCGCAGCGATGGCCGCCTGCACAGGAGACAGCCCCGCCTCAAGCAAATCACGTACGCCTTTATCCTTCAAATAGGCGTCTGCGAATTCGCTGACCAACCCATTCAACACAGACTGTATTTGCTCTTCGGGCTTGCCCAGGTGGGCACCCTGATTGATATCAATGCCAAAGTCGATACGAGACGCGACCTTATCCGCGTCGGCAACGCGCCAGATCACAGTCCCCTGAACCGCCAAATCTTGGTAGTCCGAAGATTGGCCTTTGATCATAAAGATCAATTCACGGTCGTTCATTGGAATTTCAGTTAGCGACGCGCCGTTTGGATCAAACCAGAACGACAGACCGCGCCCGGATTTCTGAAGGTTCCCCTTCCGAAAGTATTGAATGTGCTGCGAGGCTTCTGCCCTCAGCTGATTGGCGACGACATACCTTTTTATTTGTGCCATGTATCCAACTCCTATGATTTAACTTTGTACAATTCGGCAGGGCGATAGGCGGTGCCGGTTTCAAACTTGCCTGTCGGGGCGATCATTCCGCGATCCAGCAACTTGCGCCGAAAGGGCGGTTTTTTGAGCTCTTTGCCCAAGATCGCCTCGTGCACCTCCTGCACCTCTCGCAAGGTGAATCTGTCGGGAAGAAGGGCAAAACCAACCCGCGAATATTCCAGTTTTCCGCGAAGCCGCTTCACCACATCCCCCAGAATTTCGGCGTGATCAAAAGCGAGGGCGACCGTTTTTCCATCCTGCGACGCCCGCGCAGGCCCACCGGTTTCCCCCTCCCAATCCACATGAAGGGTCGCCAGTTTGCGGCCTTCCAACACTCTTGCCGGGCACAGCGCCAGATATACAATGCTGATCACACGGCCACGCGGGTCGCGATCAAGCGCGCCGTAACTGGCCAGTTGCTCGAAATGCACGTGTCGCAAGTCAACCTTTTCGGCCAAGACCCGCTCCACGGTTTGCTCCATTGGTTCATCAATCCGAACAAACCCACCCGGCATCGCGCAACCGGGCACATCATCGTCCGGTCGCTCAACCAGCACTGCCTTTAACTGACCGTCAATGACTGTCACGATCGCGAGATCAACGGCAACGCTGGGTTTTGCATATGTGTCGAGGTTTGGCATTATCTTATATCCATTTAAGTTATTACCTATTTAGATATTACACATCTCGACGTCAACCCCCTTGATGAACGCGACTCAAATCGAAGTGTTAAAAGACAAATGGGCGGCCCGTAATCCGAGATCACATCACACTGGGCACCGGCTCATCCTACATCGTGGCTCTTGCCCATCTAGACGCACAGCTTGTCTTGCCGCTCAACCAACACGGCCCGGCATCAAAGGCACCGCCCGACCGCGTCATATTTCGCGGTTGTCCGGTGCCTCTTGGTTTTTGGCGTCACGCACAGTGGTGCCCTAAGTCACATGCCGACCTAGCTGACAAACGGTGCATCGTGCTCTTGCACCGCATAGGACTGATCATTGATCTGGATGCTCAGACCCTCAGAACCTTTGGGCAGATCTGCCTGAATAATTCCGACCCCAATCGTTTGTCCCACCCTTTTGGAAAACGCCCATTCGCTGACGAACCCGGCCTCAGTTCCATTGTGCAAGAGCGCAACCGGATGCCCGACCAGCGGCGGGTTGCCGGTGATCACCACCCTGATCTGGCGACGGCTGGGCGGAGTCGCGGCGATTTTGGTCAATGCGCTGCGCCCAACAAAATCAATATCAGACTCAAGATCGACCAGCCCGC
This sequence comes from Pelagimonas sp., assembly GCF_050633425.1. Lineage (GTDB taxonomy): Bacteria > Pseudomonadota > Alphaproteobacteria > Rhodobacterales > Rhodobacteraceae > Pelagimonas. The sequence goes on from NZ_JBOEGM010000028.1 coordinate 51,685, forward strand.
CAAACCCCATCTCGAAAGGCGTTGTCCGATAGGTTTGCCAGCGCATATCGGCACCATAGGATATCAACCCGCTTTCAAGGCGTTCAACGTCATTTGGCGCACCGGGGCCGATGCCAAAATCCGCCCCGGCCTCTTTGACCTTGTCCCAGAGTTCACTGCCGCGTGACTGATCCTGAAGATACAGTTCATACCCGCCCTGTTTTGACCATCCCGACCGGGCCAAAACCAATGGAATGCCATCCAGCGCTGTCTCTTCAAAGGCGAAATAACGGTACTCACGCACCGCATCCCCAAAGAGCCTGGCCACCACATCCACAGCTTTGGGCCCCTGGATCGCAAGGGGCGATACGTCGGGTTCGGTGACGGCAACGTCCCATCCCTTTTCGCGCCCCAATGCAGCGGCCCAAAGGTGAATATCACTGTCCGCAACAGACAGCCAAAACCGGTCATCGGCCAATTTCAACAGAACCGGATCGTTGATCAACCACCCGTCATGATCACAAAGCGGAACATAGCGGCCTTGGCCAACCTTGGTCTTGGTCAGATTGCGCGGAGTCAGATATTGCGCCAACCGTCCTGCGTCGCGCCCCGCCAGCTGGACCTGTCTCTGCGCAGCCACGTCCCACATGGCGACCCCGTTTATCAGGCGGTCATATTCTCCATCCGGGTCCCCGAAATGGGCCGGGATGTACATATGATTATAGACAGAGAAACTGCGAACGCCGTCGCGCACGGTTGCATCGAAATAGGCCGATTTGCGAATATTTGGGCCGATACCAATCGAAAATGTCAACGGGCGTCCTTTCTTTGAGACCGTCACTGTTTGGCTGTCAGATCATTTCCTGACGTTTGGGGCAATGCTTAGAAGGTCATTTCCTCAAACAAGTTTTTTCACGACCCGTACGCCCTTGCATTGCCTGTGTCGACGCAGATGGATACCTAAGGCCCTTAGGCATTTGCTGTGAAACGACGTCGGGGAAATTACGATGCGCATACTCTTGGTCCACACCGGCGGCACGATCGGCATGACCCAAACAACAGAGGGCTTCGCCCCAATGGCGGGTGTTGTTGAAGAGGCCGTGCAGGGCTTGATTGCTGCGGGCGACACAGCTGCAAATGTCACGATCCAGACGCTCGAACCGTTGATTGACAGCGCCCAAGCCACGCCGGCCGATTGGATCAGGGTCGCTCAGTGTATCTATGACGCAGGCGCAACCTGTGACGGGGTTGTCGTCACCCACGGGACCGACACGCTGGCCTATACGGCCGGGGCGCTGTGCTTGGCCCTTGCCGGTCTGGACAAGCCGGTGATCGTGACGGGCTCGATGCTTCCCCTGACCGTAGAGGGCAGCGATGGTTTGGGTAATCTGCGCGCCGCGCTCAAGGCTGCGGGCACCTGCCAACCCGGTGTCTGGGTGCAATTCGCCGGGCAGCTTTTGCATGGCGCGCGCGTTCGCAAATCCCATTCCAGCGCCTTTGAAGCCTTTGAAGCAGAACCAAGCGAGGTGCCGCCGCTCTTTGGTGCGGAGCGCGCCGGTCTGAATGCCTTTGCCCCGCATAAGGTGAGCATTTTTTCGATCACACCGGGGCCAAACACGGATGTGCTCTCCTTTGCCGTTGAGCATAGTGACGGGCTGGTTCTGCGCTGTTACGGCTCTGGCACTGCGCCGGACACGCCAGAAATGCGGGCCGCGCTTGGTCGGGCACAGCAGCGCCAAATCCCCGTCATCGCCGTAAGCCAATGCCCCGAAGGTGGGATGAAGCTTGGCACCTATGCCGCAGGCCAGGTGATGCGCGATAACAATGTGGTTGATGGGCGCGATACCACACCGGAAATGGCCTATGTCAAAATGCACGCCGCCCTGTCCCTGCACAGCACCTATGCGGCACGCTGTGCGTTTCTGGCGCAAAGTCAGGTGGGCGAATTCGGATTGTGAGCGTGCACACGACCCAACAGTCAAGTCGGGCCGCGCAGGACCTCAGAGCCAACCGGCACCCGCCGGATCGCCCAATTTACGAGCGCCTTGGACCAGAGGCTCTTTGAACGGCGCCCCATCGGTTGCCCCCAGCCCCGACCGCCTACCCAATGACGACAATCCGGCCTACTGGCCTGCCAACATCCAGCCTGCGGCCTTTTCCGCGATCATAATCGTGGGTGAATTGGTGTTGCCGCTGGTAATCTCCGGCATGACCGAAGCGTCAACCACACGTAGCCCCCCAACACCCTTGAAGCGCAAATGCGGGTCCAAAACAGCCGTCGGATCATCGGCCCGCCCCATCTTGATGGTGCCAACCGGGTGGAAAATCGTGCTGGCAATGTCACCCGCCAACCGGGCCAGATCATCATCGCTTTGATATTGAACACCTGGCTTGAACTCCTCGGGTTCGTAAACACGCATCGCGGATTGCGCCATGATTTCGCGCACCTGTCGCAAACTGTCCGCCGCCACTTTCCGGTCCTCTTCGGTGTTCAGATAGTTCGGCGCAATGCGCGGCGCATCCCGGAAATTGGACGACGCGATGCGCACATGGCCCCGGCTGGTTGGGTTCAGATTGCAGACGCTCACGGTCATCGCCGGAAAGTCATGCAGATCCTCGCCAAAGGCTTCAAGGCTGAGCGGCTGAACATGGTATTCAAGATTGGCATGGGTCCGCGTCGGATCAGACCGCGTAAAGGCACCCAATTGGCTTGGTGACATGCTCATCGGCCCCGAGCGCTTGAACAGATACTCCAGACCGATTTTGGCCTTTCCCATCATAGAGTTGGCCAATGTGTTCATGGTGCGGGTGCCGTTCACCTTGAACACCGCCCGGATTTGCAAGTGATCTTGCAAGTTCTCCCCCACATAGGGCTGATCCATGACCACGTCGATGCCATGTTCTCTGAGCAAAGCCGCAGGGCCGATCCCTGACAATTGCAGGATTTGCGGTGAATTCACCGCCCCCGCAGACAAGACGATCTCGCGGCGCGCTTTTACCGTGGTCGGCACGCCGTCACGATGCACCAGAGCACCGACACACTGCAACGCCCCGTCCCCAGTCCTGTCGAATATAAGCTTTTCGACCTGTGCTTGGGTCCAGATGATCAGGTTCTTGCGGTGTTTGGCAGGCCGCAAAAACGCTTTGGACGTGTTCCAACGCCACCCCGACCGCTGGTTCACATCGAAATAGCCAACGCCGGAATTGTCGCCGCTGTTGAAATCGTCGGTTTTTTGAATGCCGGTTTCCACCGCAGCGTCGGAAAAGCTGTCCAGAACATCCCAGCGCAGCCGCTGCTTTTCGATCCGCCATTCGCCACCATGCCCATGCATGTCAGAAAACCGGCTGTTATCGCCCGTGACAGGATCCGCCCCACCATCCAGTTTATAGTGGTTCTCATGCGCCTTGAAGTCGGCCAAAGAGTTTTCCCAGCTCCAAGCCTCTTCGCCGGTCAATTCGGCCCAGTTGTCATAGTCACGGGCCTGACCGCGCATATAGATCATACCGTTAATGGATGAACATCCGCCCAATGTCTTGCCGCGCGGATACAATAGGCTGCGTCCGTTCAGCCCCTTGTCCGGTTCGGTCTTGTACATCCAATCGGCGCGCGGGTTGCCGATGCAATACAGATACCCGACAGGGATGTGAATCCAAGGGTAGGTGTCTGGCTTGCCCGCTTCCAGCAAAAGCACGCGATTGCTGGGATCAGCGCTCAGCCGATTTGCCATCAGACATCCCGCAGACCCACCGCCAATTACGATATAGTCGAACCCGTTTGAAGCCTCGGACATTTTCCCGCCAATCTATCTGTCGTTCCATTTTCGGCCACGCCCACCCGGCGCGTGCCGTGCAACAACCCTTGGGCGACAGTTTGGGAAAAACCTAATGACAAATGTCACACAGTCATATTAGTTATTTTTATATGGATCGTTTTTCGAATATTAACAGCATCTTGGCCTTTGTGACCGTCGCCCGAGAAGGGAGCGTGTCACGCGCCGCTGAGGTGTTGAACCTCACACAACCCGCCATCAGCCACCAGATCAAACGGTTGAGCGAAGAAACCGGCCTCCTGTTGTTTCACCGCACGGCCACCGGGTTACAGCTCACCCATGACGGGGCTGCGGTCTTGTCAAAAGCGGAACATATCCTTGAAGCCATGAGCGATTTTCACCGGAGCGCGCGCCGCCGGTCTGGCCGGATCAGTGGCACGCTCAAAATCGGCACAATCGTCGATCCAGAATTTATCCGGCTCGGTCAGATGCTGGCCCGCCTGCAACGAGAACACCCAGACATCGAAACCGAACTGATGCATGGTGTCAGCGGCGATATTATGACCTGGTTGAAACGTGGCCAGATAGATGCGGGCTTTTATCTGTGCGGGCCAGATGATCTGACGCAGCTGGGGCAAGACAGCGACGATCAGATACACGCCATCAAGCTTGCCGACTTTCGGTATCGCGTCATCGGTCCGGTCGGTTGGCAGAGCAAAATCGACGCGGCCGACTGGTTGTCTTTGGCAAAGTTTGCATGGATCGGAACCCCGGAAAGATCGGTTCACCATCGCCTGTTGGCCAAAGTCTATCAGAATCTCGATGTGCGCCTGAACGTTGTGGCACGGGTCGATCAAGAAGCCTCGATGTTGGAAATGGTGCGTTCCGGCATTGGCCTAAGCCTGTGCCGAGAATCAATTGCCCTGCATCAAAAACAATCCTTTGGTCTTGCCGTGTGCGACACTGTCTCGGTGCCTGCCTGTCTCTGTTTCGTGACTTTGGACCGGCGCAAAGATAGCCCGATCCTCGCGGAACTGTTCAACCTGTTGCAAAGCTCATGGTGACACGCTGACAAATTGAGCCTGCCGCCCAAATCTGCGCCCCGATACGCCCCTCACACCTCAGCAACATTGCAGAGCTGAATGGCCCCGCTGATTTTCTCGGCCAATTCAATGAGTTTGACACCAATGTCTTCCCGATACTCACTGCCAAATCGCCGAATTGGTCCAATCGCACCGACACTAAATGTTGCGCCGATATTCCCGATCGAAATCGGGGCCGCGACACTGCCGACACCCATGTCGATTTCTTGATCACACTCCGCAAAGCCGCGTGCCGCGATTACTTGGAATTCCTCCCGCAATGCCTCGGGCGTGGTCTTGGTATGTTCTGTATAGGCCTTGAGCGTCTCTTGCAGAATCGTGTCCTGAAAGTCCTTTTCAGTAAAGGCGGCAATGGCCTTGGAACATGAACAGGCATGCATCGGCCGATCCCCGAGCCCCGGATGCACAAAAGCGCGCGCCGGATCATTGGGGGTCTCGACATGGATGATCTCAACCTTGCGATTGCGAAAGCGCGATAGAAAAACCGTTTCGTTGAAACTAATTGCGGCGGTCTTCAACAGCGGCGCGGCAGCTTTGCGCACATCGACATCCGCCTTGCCCAACAGCGCGATGCGGATCAGCCGCTCACCAATGACAACCTTCCCGTCAGCATCTGGTTGCTCCAAAAGCCGTTGCTCTTGTAAGGTTTGAACCAAACGATAGCACGTCGCTTTGGGCAGGCCTGTCGCCGTTTGCAGCTCGACCACTGTGATTGGGCGGCCAGCAATCGCCACCAATTCGAGAATTGTTATCATTCGCTCGAGTTGCATATTGACGAATCCTCTCATATGACGAGACCATGTCTCAAATTATGATAATCACAGACACGTAATCAAGATACTATCTTGGGAGATGACAGATGAGAACCAAAGCAGCCGTTGCCGTAAAGGCCGGAGCACCGCTTGAAGTAATGGAAGTGAACCTCGAAGGGCCCAAAGCAGGCGAGGTTCTGGTTGAAATCAAGGCCACAGGTCTGTGCCATACGGATGAATTCACCCGCTCGGGCGATGACCCCGAGGGTATTTTCCCGGCGATCCTCGGCCATGAGGGCGCGGGCGTTGTTATTGAGGTGGGCGAAGGTGTGACCTCGCTTGAGGTCGGCGATCACGTGATCCCGCTCTACACCCCCGAATGCCGGGAATGTGAGTATTGCCTCAACCCCAAAACCAACCTGTGCCAATCAATCCGCGCGACGCAGGGTGCGGGCCTTTTGCCGGATGGATCGACACGTTTTTCCATGCTCGATGGCACGCCGATCCACCACTATATGGGCTGTTCAACCTTTGCCAACCACACGGTTGTCCCTGAAATCGCCCTGGCCAAAGTCCGCAAAGACGCCCCTTTTGACAAGACTTGCTACATCGGCTGTGGCGTCACCACCGGCATCGGCGCAGTGATCAACACCGCCAAAGTCGAAATCGGAAGCCGCGCAATTGTGTTTGGCTTGGGTGGCATTGGCCTCAACGTGATCCAAGGCCTGCGTCTTGCTGGCGCGGATCAGATCGTTGGTGTCGATCTCAATGACAGCAAAGTCGAAATGGGCACGCGTTTCGGCATGACCGATTTTGTGAACCCTTCCAAAGTCGACGGCGATCTTGTTGCGCATTTGGTTGAATTGACCAAGGGCGGCGCAGATTACACCTTTGACGCCACGGGCAATGTGGGCGTGATGCGCACGGCTCTCGAAGCCGCGCATAAAGGCTGGGGTGAAAGCATCATCATCGGGGTTGCACCCGCCGGTGCCGAAATCTCGACCCGTCCGTTCCAGCTGGTCACAGGGCGCATTTGGCGCGGCACGGCCTTTGGCGGTGCTTCTGGGCGAACAGACGTGCCGAAAATCGTTGATTGGTACATGGATGGGAAGATCGAGATTGACCCAATGATCACTCACAAGCTCAGCCTGGACGAGATCAATCACGGGTTTGACCTCATGCATGAAGGCAAATCAATCCGGGCGGTCGTTGAGTTTTAAGACCTGCCCCTGAGACCCCATTTTTCGCTTTCAGACAGCGACGTCTGGGGTCTCTTGCGCATGATCTCCTGCGCCAATTGAACCAAGCATGACAGCCTGAGGTTTCAGGCGATGCTTGGCGACATGACCCGTCTTAACAACGCAGCGGCTGTAACCTGATTTGGTTGCGGCCGCTGTCGCTTTTCCCGCTCCCCTACTCCAACTCACCGCTCTGGCTCCCCGCTCCGGCCCACCGCAACGGTCATCGCCGCAACAGTCATCGCCGCAGGTCTGTCATCACGGGAAAGCTCATGTACGACCATTCCCCTTTGCGGCTCTGGCAAAATTGGCGCGCGTCAATTACGCTCGGTCAGATATATCAAAAGACCAAGAAAGCCGCGGCATGAGCGACGCTAAGATTAAAAACATGGACGATTTCGCCTCTGTCAGCGGTATTTCCCGCCCAACATTGTCGAAATACTTCAACGATCCAGACAGTGTTCGCAAATCGACCCGCAGCCGGATCGAAGCCGCCCTACAGCAACATGACTACCGCCCAAACATGTATGCCATGAACCAAAACAGGCGGTTGACCAAGAACATCGGCATTATGGTTCCCTATTTGGCGGACCCGTTCTTTGCTGAAATCGCTCGTAATATGGAAGCCCATGTGATCGAAGCCGGCTTTCGCCCTGTCTTGCTTGGCTCGTATGGTGATCCGCAGCAAGAGGTTGTTAATCTTGACAATCTCAGGGCCATAAAACCCGCTGGCGTGTTGATGGCCCCGCTTGGCCGCACCTCGGATCGAGAGGCTATCAGACAATTCTGCACCGAAGTCCCGACTGTGCTCTTTGACAGCCAGCTTGATGATATCGGCGCAGGTTTCATCGGCCATGACAATGCTCAGGCCACTGAAATGATGTGCAAATATCTGTGTCGCACCGGGCAACCCCCCGCCTTTTTCGAAATGAAAACCCCCTCAAACCCAAACGCCTATCGCCGCCGCAACACCTATTGCGACGTGATGGAAGCCTTGGGTCACAGCCCGAATTTGATCCAGGTTGACGGCGAAGGCTGGGATTTTGAAGAGATCGGATTTCGCGAAGGGACGCGTGTGATCAGCGACCGGCACCTGCCAACCGACACGATCTTGTGCAGCAACGACCGACTGGCGATTGGGTTCCTGTCTGCTGCTTATGGGCTTGGCATGCGCGTTGGCATTGGTGCCGGGTGCGCGCTGCGGGTTGCGGGGCACGATGATCATCCATTTTCACGCTACACTTGCCCAACTCTCACCACGGTTGCCCAGGATTACACGGCGATTGCCCAAAAAAGCGCTGAGACACTTTTTGCATGTATCGAATCAAATAACCGCACTGAAAATCGGCAATCCACCCTGTTTGACGGAAAACTTGTGATGCGAGGCTCTGCCTAGACCACTGATAAACATCCGTAATTTTCTTTTTCTTTACGCGCGTAAAATTATAATTGACGCGGCGATAGATATTTTCGTAGCGTTAAGGGGTAACATCCAAAAGGGAGGATTTCGGATGTCTTTGAAATACGCATTTGGTGCGGCAACAGCGCTATCGCTTATCGCGACAAGCGGCGCATTCGCCGAGACCATTACAATTGCCACCGTGAACAACGGTGACATGATCCGCATGCAAGGAATGACCGCCGATTTCACCGCCAAAACAGGCCATGAGGTTGAGTGGGTCACACTGGAGGAAAACGTTCTTCGCCAGCGGGTTACCACCGACATTTCCGCCAAGGGCGGTCAGTTCGACATCATGACAATCGGCATGTACGAAACCCCGATCTGGGCGAAAAACGGCTGGCTTGTTGGGCTTGACGACCTGCCTGCGGACTATGACATCGACGATATTCTGCCAGCCATGCGCGGCGGCCTATCGCACGAAGGCACCATGTATGCCGCGCCATTCTATGGCGAAAGCTCGATGATCATGTATCGCAGCGATCTGATGGAAAAAGCCGGGCTGGAAATGCCTGACGCGCCGACGTGGGATTTTGTCGCCGATGCTGCGCGCAAAATGACCGACAAAGACGCCGAAATCTATGGCATCTGCCTGCGCGGCAAGGCCGGTTGGGGCGAGAACATGGCCTTCCTGACCGCAACCTCCAACGCCTTTGGCGCACGTTGGTTTGACGAAAACTGGAAACCACAGTTCGATTCAGAAGCTTGGTCAAACACTCTCAACTTCTACATCGAGTTGATGAATGACGCGGGCCCTCCCGGTGCATCCAACAACGGGTTCAACGAAAACCTGTCGCTGTTCCAACAGGGCAAATGTGGCATGTGGATCGACGCTACCGTTGCGGCATCGTTCGTGACAAACCCCAAGGATTCTACCGTGGCTGACAAGGTGAGCTTTGCTCTCGCCCCCGACACCGGCCTTGGCAAACGCGGCAACTGGCTCTGGGCTTGGGCGCTTGCAATCCCGGCCGGCACTCAGAAAGAGGGCCCCGCGAAAGAGTTCATTCAGTGGGCCACATCCAAGGACTACATCGAACTCGTTGCTGCCAAAGAAGGTTGGGCCAACGTGCCTCCCGGCGCGCGTATCTCTCTCTATGAGAACGAGAACTACAAGGACATCCCATTTGCCAAGATGACGCTCGACAGCATCTTGTCGGCGGATCCAACCAACCCAACGGTTGATAAGGTTCCATATGTCGGTGTTCAATTCGCGGCCATCCCTGAATTTGCCGGTATCGCAAGCCAGGTAGGTCAGGAATTCTCAGCCGCCCTTGCCGGTCAACAGACCGCCGAAGAAGCGCTGGCCAAGGCTCAGGCCCTGACAGCAGATGAGATGGAAGCCGCAGGCTACTAACCCATCACTCCCGGCCAGAGGGGCGAGCCTTCCAAGGTTTCCCAACCTGCTCCCCCTCTGGCACTCTCTCGCAATTCCCGCCACCATCCCCCTGACGGCAGCCCTGCCGCCAGCACAGGAGATTTGACATGGCCACCCAGCAATCCAGATCCGCAGCCCGCCTGATGATGGCCCCTGCTGTTATCCTGCTTTTGGGATGGATGCTTATTCCACTCACCATGACCCTACTGTTTTCATTCAAGAAATACCTGCCGCTGCGTGGCGGTGATCTGGGATGGGTTGGATTTGACAACTACGTTCGGTTTGTGTCGTCCAGCTCCTTTTGGCCCAGCATTCAAGTCACGTTGATGCTTGTTGGCGGTGTGCTTGCCATCACCGTGGTCTTTGGTGTCCTGCTCGCGGTGCTGCTCAGCCAACCCATGTGGGGCCAGGGTATCGTGCGCATTCTCGTCATCGCGCCCTTCTTTGTCATGCCCACCGTGTCGGCGTTGGTTTGGAAGAACATGTTCATGGATCCGGTGAACGGACTCTTTGCCCATCTTTGGAAATTCTTTGGCGCAGAACCCATATCATGGTTAAGCCAAGCCTCGCTGCAATCCATTACAATGATCGTATCCTGGCAATGGCTGCCCTTTGCGACGCTGATTTTGCTCACCGCCATTCAATCACTGGATCGCGAACAGCTTGAGGCCGCCGAAATGGATGGGGCACCGCCGCTCAAGCGATTTGGGTACATCACCCTGCCCCACCTTGGCCGCGCCATCACTGTTGTTGTGTTGATCCAAACCATCTTCCTGCTTGGCATCTTTGCGGAAATCTTTGTCACCACCCAAGGCAGCTTTGGCACCAAAACCCTGACTTACCTGATCTATCAACGCGTTCTCGAAAGCCAAAACGTCGGCCTCGGTTCCGCAGGCGGTGTTTACGCCATCATCCTCGCCAATATCGTCGCCATCTTCTTGATGCGCATCGTTGGCAAGAACCTGGACGCGTAAGGAAAAACCATGGCCCGCTCAGTTACACCACAACGCAAACTTATCAACACCGTCGCGGCATGGTCGGTTGGTCTGTTGATCTTCTTTCCGATCCTCTGGACCATCCTGACCAGCTTCAAAACCGAAGCCACCGCAATCGCCGATCCGCCTGTTTTCCTGGCCTTTGACTGGACGCTGGAAAATTATCAGGCCGTCATGGAACGCTCAAACTATATGCGTTTTTTGTGGAATTCGATCATCATCGCCGGGGGCTCGACTGTTCTTGGCATCATCATCGCGGTGCCTGCCGCCTGGTCCATGGCCTTTGTGCCTTCCAAGCGGACCAAAGACATCCTGATGTGGATGCTATCGACCAAGATGTTGCCCGCGGTTGGCGTTCTTTACCCGATCTACCTGATCTTCATCAAACTGGGGATTTTGGATAGCCGCGCCGGTTTGATCATGGTGCTGATGCTCATGAACCTGCCGATCATCGTCTGGATGCTCTACACCTACTTCAAGGAAATTCCCGGCGAAATCCTCGAAGCGGCGCGAATGGACGGGGCCACGCTCAAGGAAGAGATCATTCATGTTCTCACCCCGATGGCCATTCCCGGCATCGCTTCAACCCTGCTCCTGAACTTCATTCTTGCTTGGAACGAAGCCTTCTGGACCCTCAATCTGACCGCGGCCAAGGCCGCCCCCCTCACCGCCTTTATCGCCAGCTATTCAAGCCCCGAAGGCCTGTTTTTTGCCAAGCTGAGCGCGGCATCCACCATGGCCATTGGCCCGATCCTTGTCTTGGGCTGGTTCAGCCAAAAGCAACTGGTTTCCGGCTTGACCTTCGGCGCAGTGAAATAAGGAAAGACCAATGGGACGTATCGTACTGGACCAAGTCCGCAAATGCTTTGGTGACACAGAAGTCATCCCCCCTCTGGACCTCACCATCGAAGACGGCGAATTCACCGTGTTTGTTGGGCCTTCGGGGTGCGGGAAATCCACCCTGCTCCGCCTGATTGCCGGGCTCGAAGACACCACCGATGGCCACATCCGCATCGACGGCAAGGATGCGACCCATGTGCCCCCCGCCAAACGTGGGCTGGCGATGGTGTTCCAATCCTACGCGCTTTATCCGCATATGTCGGTGCGCAAAAACATCGCTTTTCCGATGAAAATGGCCGGTGTGCCCGAGGATGAGCAAAAGCGCCGGATCGACGGTGCCGCCGCCGCCCTCAACCTCACCGACTACCTTGATCGCCGCCCCGGTCAGCTTTCGGGCGGTCAGCGTCAGCGTGTTGCCATTGGCCGTGCCATTGTTCGCGAACCTGCCGCGTTTCTCTTTGACGAACCTTTGTCAAACCTCGATGCCGCCCTGCGTGTCGGCATGCGTCTGGAAATCTCCGAGCTGCACAAACGCCTTGCCACCACGATGATCTACGTGACCCATGACCAGGTCGAAGCCATGACCATGGCCGACAAAATCGTTGTGTTACAAGCCGGTGTTATCGAACAGGTCGGCAGCCCGCTTGAGCTTTACCGCGCGCCGCGCAACACCTTTGTCGCCGGGTTTATCGGCTCGCCGAAAATGAACCTGCTCCAGGGGCCCGAGGCCGCCAAACATGATGCCCACACAATTGGCACCCGCCCCGAGCATATCAGCATTTCTGAGACCGAAGGCACTTGGGCTGGAACAGTCGGCGTCTCTGAACATCTTGGCTCTGACACGTTCTTTCACGTCAAGTGCGATGCCTTCCCCGATCCGTTGACCGTGCGCGCCGGTGGGGAGTTGTCGCTGTCCTATGGGTCCAAGGTTTTCCTCACCCCTGATCCGGCGCACCTGCACCGCTTTGGTGCTGACGGGTTGCGCCTCGCATGACCCGGTTGGCTGGAAAAACCGCGTTGATCACCGGTGCCGCACGCGGCATCGGCCGGGCGTTTGCAGAGCGCTACATCGCCGAAGGCGCGCGCGTGGCCATTGCCGATATCGACATGGCGGCCGCTAAAAAGACCGCTGATGAAATTGGTGCCGTCGCTATTCATATGGACGTGTCCGACCAAACCAGCATCGACACCGCTGTCGCCCAAGCCGTTGAAACGCTTGGTCATATCGACATTCTGATCAACAACGCCGCCATTTTCACCGCCGCCCCGATTACGGAAATCACCCGCGCCGATTACTCCCGCGCCTTTGACATCAATGTCGCCGGTACGCTGTTCACGCTTCAGGCGGTGGCCAAGCATATGATCGCGCGGGGCAAGGGCGGGCATATCATCAACATGGCTAGCCAAGCGGGTCGGCGCGGCGAACCTCTGGTCGCAGTCTATTGCGCCACCAAGGCCGCAATCATCAGCCTGACCCAATCGGCGGGCCTCAATCTGATCACCCACGGCATCAACGTCAACGCCATCGCGCCGGGTGTTGTGGATGGCGAACACTGGGACGGAGTCGATGCGTTTTTTGCCAAATACGAAGGCAAAGCCCCCGGCCAAAAGAAACGCGAAGTGGCCCAATCCGTCCCCTATGGCCGCATGGGCCACGCCGCTGACCTAACCGGAATGGCGGTGTTCCTTGCCAGCGATGACGCCGACTACATCGTTGCGCAAACCTACAATGTCGATGGCGGGCAATGGATGAGCTGATGGAAGAAATCGTGCAGGAGGCTACAGACGTGAAACTATCCAACGATACATTGCACGCATTGCCCGACAATATTGCGACCCCGCGTTATGACCGCAGCGCATTGACCCCCGGTATCATCCATATCGGGCTGGGCAATTTTCATCGCGCCCATCAGGCGTGGTATCTCCATCGGTTGATGCAACAGGGCTTGGCCCATGATTGGGCCATTATCGGCGCTGGCGTCCGCCCCTATGACCAAGCCATGCGCGACCGGCTTTTGGCGCAGGATTGTCTGTCGACCCTGATCGAACTAGACCCATCGGGCATGTCTGCCGAAGTCACCGGGCCGATGATCGACTACCTTCCGATCGAGGACGGCAACGGCCCTTTGATCCGCGCCATGAGCGATCCGCGTATTCGCATCGTGTCGCTCACCATCACCGAAGGCGGCTATTATTCAGACGCGGCCACTGGTGGTTTTGATTTGCAACACCCCGATATCCAACATGACGCGGCCCAGCCCGACACCCCAAAATCGGTTTTTGGGGCCATCGTTGCCGCGTTGCGTGCCCGCCGCGCCGCCGGGGCCCTGCCCTTTACGGTGCAAAGCTGTGACAATCTACAGGGCAACGGGGCCATAACCCGCCACGCAGTTGTGAGCGTTGCCCGGCTCTCTGACCCCGATCTAGCGGATTGGATCAACACAAATGGTGCCTTCCCAGACTCTATGGTGGATTGCATCGTACCCGCGACCGGCCCGCAAGAACTCGCCCTAGCAAAACGCATCGGCGTTGAGGATGCCGCCCCAGTGTCGCATGAAAACTATCGCCAATGGGTGATCGAAGACTCGTTTTGCGCCGGTCGCCCGGATTGGGACCGGGTCGGCGCAACCCTGACCGACGATGTGCATGATTACGAAACGATGAAAATCCGCATCCTAAATGCGGGTCACCAAATTCTTGCCAACGCCGGCGAGCTGTTGTCGATCGAGACCATCGCGGGCTGTATGGCCCACTCTGGTATCGCCGCGATGTTTCGCAAAGTGCAGGATCAAGAGATCGCGCCTTATGTCAAACCTGTGCCCGGCATGACCCCAACCGCCTATATCAATCTCATCGAAACCCGCTTTGCCAATCCCGAAATCCATGACACCACCCGCCGGGTCGCCTTTGATGGATCATCGCGCCACCCCGGTTTTGTCTTGCCGATCCTGCGCGACGCCGTAAAGGCCGGTGGCTCAATTGACGGGCTGGCTTTGGTCGAAGCGCTCTGGGCACGCATGTGTGCAGGAACCCGAGAAGACGGCACCGAGATCGCGTCAAATGATCCGCAATGGGCCAGCTTGTTGGAGGCTGGCCGCGCCGCTCAGCTTGATCCACGAATCTGGTTGAACCAGCGTCATATTTACGGGGATTTGGGCCAATCGCCAGAGTTTGTTCAAAGCTTTGGACGTTGGCTTGACCTGATTTGGTCGCAGGGAAGTTCCGTCGCAATAGATCAATATTGCCGCGCCGTTCAAACCTGAAGGCCCGAAATACGTTCAAAAACCGTGATATATGCATTTTTATCCAATTGGCAGGAGTGTTGATGCGCGCCATGCGCGTCAAAACTCTTGGTTTTATTGGCGTTTTAGGCGAAGCTGATCCACATGGCGCACGCGAAAAATTCATCTCAGATCATGTTGCACGATGTGTTGCATGATCTGATCGTGCAACGGCCATTTTCCAATCTGCCCTTCGATCAGCAACTGATGGGATTTGCCAAGGTTCTTGCCGATAACGTCGGAGCGTCCACCGTTGTCATCCGGGTCCTGAATCCCAATTTGCGCCAACTCGACGTCAGCGCCGCCGTTGTGGCGGATGATCATCCCGGTCCTGAGCCGCAGGCCCTGGCACTGGACAACGATCAGGTCATCTTGCGCCATTTGGACGATCATAAAATCATTGCCCTCCCAGATCTCGACGATGTGCCCCCGCCCTTCCACGTGCTTGGGCGCACTTTGAAATCGACCGGGGCCACATCCGCCCTGTTCTGCCCGCTGTTCGACAATGATGAGGTTTTGGGGGCGCTGACCTTAACATCCCCAAGCCCCCCACAGGGTTGGACACCGCAAGAACAGCGTTTTACCGAAGCTGTGGCCGGGTTGATCTCCATGGCGATGGCCCAAGCAGACAGTCCGAGGCCAAGCACCTCGGCCGTCGGATACAAAGGGCGGCTCGAACTGTTTGCCAAAATGGCCAATGACCGGCTGTGGGAAACCGATGATGCGCTCAAACTGACCTCAGTGATCAGTGGCCGGACCGCCAGCACCGCCGATGGATCCGAGCTCATTGGCTTCAAACCGTGGGAAGTGCCGACCCGCGCGCCCCGCTCCGGCGATTGGGGGCCCATCCGCCGCTTGATGGAAAATCACGAGGTCATCAAAGACCTGATCATCGTCGACACCAACCCGGACGGCTCCAAAAGCTATCGAGAGGGCAATGCGGATCCGCAGTTTGACCAAAACGGCGCGTTTACCGGCTATATTGGCGTCACCCGCGATGTCACCGAACGGTTGCAATATGAAGCAGAGTTGCAAGTCACCAACCAACGCTACCGCAACGCCTCTCAACTCGCCTGTCTTGGCCATTGGGTTTGGGATCGCGACGCGGATCGGTGTTCGTTCTGCTCTCCTGAAATGGCCGCTATTTTTGGGGTGTCCCCCGAAGACTACGTGGCCCGGACATGCAGCTTTGAACAAGATCAGAAATGGTATCACCCTGAGGACCGCGAAAGATACGTCCAAACCCTTGATCATGCGTGCCAAACCGGGTCCGGCTGGACCCTCTCGGTTCGCATTGTCCGCGATGACGGCACCGTGCGCCATCTCAAACAATGGGCGGAACCCGGATTTGACGAGACAGGCCGCGTCAACTCGACCTTGGGCGTTTTGCTGGATGTGACCGACCATATCGAGATGGAGGAAAAGCTGCGCGACAGTCAGGCCAAGCTCGCAAATCTGGTCGATAATTTGCCCGGTGCGGTGTTTCGGGTTCGGATCGACCACGACTGGTCAGCCGTTTATCGCAGCAAGGGCTATTACCGCCACTTTGTTGATGCCTCGCGCCAAATGTCAGATTGGGAAGAGTTTGGCAAAGGCAGTCTCTTCACTGTTGACGACGCGGATGCCGCGCGCATTCGCCAATCCATTCAAGACGCCGTTGCCGAAAACAAACCCTATGAACTTGAATACGGGATCACCACCCAAGACGGGCGGCACACATGGGTCTGGGAACGCGGCCGCCCGGTGAAAACCGCCAATGGTGAAATCCAAATCGAAGGCATCATGCTCGATGCCACCGACAAACGGCGCACGCAAAAGGCTTTGATCAAATCCCAACGCGGCGAAGCGATCGGTCAATTGACCGGCGGTGTTGCCCATGATTTCAACAATCTGCTGGCCGTCGTCCTGGGCAATATTGAGCTGGTCAAGGATGAAATCGACGATCCCGCTCTCATCAAAATGCTCGATGCCAGCATCAATGCCGCCACGCGCGGGGCCGATTTGACAGGCAACATGCTGGCCTTTGCCCGGCAGGCCAAACTGGAACCCTCCGACCTCAACTTGAATGAGGTGATCCAGAAAGCCCAAAGCTGGATTGTGCGCACCTTGCCATCCAACATTGAGGTCAACACCCACCTAACCGATCATATCTGGACGATCCGCTCTGACCCAAGCTCAACCGAAAGCGCGGTGTTGAATCTGGTGATCAATGCCCGCGATGCGATGCCCGAAGGCGGGCAACTGACGATAGAAACCGCCAATCTGGTCATCGACGCCGAAACCATTCAGAGCCAGTTTGAAGATATCGAACCCGGTGAATACGTCATGATGGCCGTAAGCGATACGGGCCACGGCATCCCAAAAGACAAACTAAAACAGGTGTTTGAACCGTTTTACACCACCAAGGCTCCGAACAAAGGCACCGGGATGGGCCTGTCGATGGTACAAGGGTTTATCCGCCAATCAGGCGGGACTGTCCGGGTCTATAGCGAAGAGAATGTCGGCACGACCTTCAAGCTCTTCTTTAACGCCATGGCCAGACCGGTAAATCATGACCCCGCGCCCCTGCCCGCCGCGCCCGTCCCAGACCAACACACCGGCCGCATTTTGGTGGCCGAGGATGAAAGCGGCGTGCTTGCCATTCTTGTCGCGGTGCTGCGCAAGGCCGGGTATGACGTGGTCGCCACCCCCTCAGGTGATGCCGCGCTTGAGGTCTTCCAAGCCGATCAAAACTTTGATCTTTTGATCACTGATGTTGTGATGCCCGGTCGCCTTTTGGGGCCCGGACTGGTGCGCGAAGTGCGCGCCATACAACCCGATCTTCCGGCAATTTTCCTAACCGGTTACGCCGCCGAAGCCACCGTGCATGGCAATGGGTTGCGCCCAGAAGATACCAGGCTGATGAAACCCATTCGCCGCCAAGAGCTTTTGTCGAATATCAAGACTGTTCTGGAACAACGCTCCGGGCACAAGGCGTCGCAATAAGCGATCAAAAACAGCGCCGTAACACCCCAAGCGCCGCCTCCATCACGCTGATCTCATACCCGCAAAACCCAAGGATCAGCCCGTTATGGTCCCCCGGTACAAACGCGCATTCCGACAAGGCTTCGGTTTCAATCCCCGCTTGGCTGGCGCGCTGCACGATGTCTGAATCGCGGTGCCCCCCCGTGAGGTGAAACACAACCTGCATACCGGCCTGATGGTCGTCAAACCTTCCGAACTGTGCAAAATCCCGTGCCAAACGACCAAGCAAAAACCCGCGTCGCTCGGCATAGATGCGCCGCATCCGGCGCAGGTGCCTGTAAAACTCACCCGACTCCATAAATTCGGCCAAAGCCTGTTGCGGCATATAGCTTGCCCTCAGGCCGGTTTGCCGAATGGCGGCGCGCAACCTGTCCAGCACAACGTCCGGCGCAACGATATATCCCAACCTCAACGAGTTTGAAAAAATCTTGGAAAAGCTGCCGATATAAATGGTTCGGTTCAGCTTATCAAAACCGGCCATCGCCGGGATAGGGCGCCCCGCATAGCGAAATTCGCTGTCGTAATCATCTTCGATAATCCACGCATCCGAGGCCGCAGCCCAGTTGATAAACTCCAACCGCCTGCTCGGCGACATCGCACCTCCCAACGGGTATTGGTGGGACGGCGTTAAAAAAACCAGTCGCGGCGCGGGCTTGCTCTTTGGCAACTCTGCCCCATGCGCCCCGATTTCCAACCAGTCGGGTGCAAGCCCCTGCGCCTCGGCAAAATGGCAAATGGGCCGGTAGCCCGGACTTTCGATGCCAACCCCTTCGCCCTTTTGCGTCAAGCCGCGCACGCAGATATCCAAGGCATCCGCCGAGCCTGCGGTGACAATCACCTGATGCGCCGAGGCCTGAATGCCCCGCCATTCCGCCACATGCGCCGCAATCGTCCGGCGCAGCTCAATATTGCCAAACGGCCCGCCCCCGATCAGCATGGCTTCGGGGTTGGTGCGGCACACGCGCGACACGGTTTTGGCCCATTGCCGGTGTGGAAACAGGCGCATATCCGGCTGCCCTGATTCAAACGGCATCGCCAGACCAGGGTTTTGCATTTCCGCCCCCGGTCTTTCGTCCAAGATTTCGGCCGCGGGCTCAGCGCCCGCCAGCTCAACCTCACCCAAGGCGCAAACCGTATAGCCAGAGCCCTGAAGGCTGTGCAGATACCCTTCGGCCACCAACTGTTCATAGGCCGTCACCACCGTCGAACGTGACAGGCCAAGCTCGGTCGCAAAAACCCGCGTTGCCGGAAGTCGGCTCCCCGGCACCAAATCCCCCGAGATGATCGCGGCCCGAATACCGGTACAGATCTGCTCAAAAACCGGCACGTTCGCACGTCGATCAATCGAAAACCCCAACCACGCGGCTTGCTTCATATTGGTCTGCTCATTTTTCCCATTATGGGACAATAATCACTGGCCAAAAATCTGGCAATCCCATCCCCGAGCACAGGCCAAGGCGACACAGGTTTTGGCGCGCAGGCTCCAAACCCAACGCGCCGCCCACTCGGCCCTCCAGAAACCTATCCGTATTACGCGGGGTTACGCCGGCTTCACGTCAACAAAGGTTTCGTTATAGCACGCCCCGTCTTCAATATCGGTTCGCACATCTGCCGGGATCAAGGCGTTCACCGTAAACCCGGTGTCCGAGCTGCCCCGCCACGTCCCCTTAGGCGAATAGAGCACCCCTTGGCGTGTCGCATCCGAGACTTTCAGCTGTAACCGCACCTCGGCCCGGCCATTCCAAACCGTCACGTCTTGACCATCAACCAACCCTCGCTCCTCAGCATCGCGCGGGTTCATCTCAACCATTTCAATCCCTTGCGACGCCGGATCACTGCCAAAGGTGGCATTGGTTCGTTTGTCCGAACTTGGCGTGATGAGGGTAAAAGGCAGGTCTTGCGCAACGGCCACATAGCGCGGCACGCCAAAGCCACCCGCCGCCTCATAGGTTGCGCTGAACAGCTCAATCTTGCCCGATGCCGTGGCCGGTTTCACCGTCTGGCACATGATCATCGGCGTGCCATCATCGGCCATCAGCTCAATCGCGGTATCAACCGATATTTCGCTAGGCCGCACGCCATTTAACTGCGGATGCGCGCCATCAATCGCCTCATCCATCAGCTGTTTGTCGCTGGCCTCAAACATCGGTCCGTCATAGCCAAACCGCGCCGCCAAACGGCGGAAAATCTCGGTATTAGGCAGGCTTTCCCCGACACAGGGCATCACAGGCTCGGCCCGTTGCAAAAAGTTCTGCCCATAGGCCCCATAGATGTCGTCAAACTCAAAATGGCTTGCGGCGGGCAGGATCACATCACAGAGCGCCATGCTGTCGGTCATCACCACATCACAGCCCGCCAAAAACAGATCATCCCGCATCAACCCTTTGATAAGATTGGCTTGATCTGGGTGTGTTGCCACCGGGTTGTGGTTGTAAATCATCGCCGCCGTGATCGGTGGATCCAGCGTGTCGTCTTGCAACGCCGCGCCCAGGTCAACGATATTGAGCACCTGTGTTCCGGGCTTTTTCAGGTGATCGCCCTGCAACCGCGCCGTGGTTTTCGGCGTTGCCACCCCGGATTTGGCCAAAACCCCGGCCCCAAGCCGGCCATGATGCCCTGTCAGCGCTGGCAAGGCCATCGCCGCCCGAAGGCCCGAGCCGCCAGACTTGCCGCGCTCGATTCCATTGCCAAACGCACAGGCCATATTTTCGGCCGCTATCACCAGATCGACCAAGGCCTCAAACTGCGCCGCCTCAATCCCGCAAAGCGCGCACACGACGTCGGCAGGATAGTCGCGCGCCTGGGCCATATATGCCTCAAACCCGTCGACCCACAGGTCAATAAACCGCGCGTCCAAGGCGCCCCGCCGGTCAAGCTCGGCCGCCAGCCCCATCGCCAAAACCACATCCGTTCCGGGCTTGAGCATCACATGCATATCGCATTGCTCCGCGATTTTGATCCGCTTGGGGTCAATAATCACCAGTTTGCCACCACGTGCGCGCATCTTTTTCAACAACGGCGCAAGATGCAGGTTCGACACGGTGACGTTGTTGCCCCAGACCAGCACCAAATCCGAATGCAGCACCTGAACTGGCGGCATCCCTGGAGCGTTGCCAAACAGGCTCGCATAGGCCCCGCCACGCACCCCGCCACATAGCGGCCCACGGTTCAGCATCGTCGCGCCCATCTGGTAAAAGAACCGCCGATCCATCGACCCTCCCGCCAATTCCCCATGCGGCCCGGCATAGTTGAATGGCAAAATCGTCTCGGGGCCATATGTGTCGATGGCCGCGCGAAACTGGTCATGGATCAGGTCAAGCGCCGCTTCCCAGCTTATCCGCTCATACTGGCCCGCACCACGCGGCCCCACCCGCTTTAACGGATGGGTGAGCCGTGATGTTCCGTGTACAAAATCCGGGTAATAGCGCGCGACTTTGTTGCAAATCACACCGTCCGTATAAGGATTGGCCTTTGACCCTTTGACGCGCATCAGCTCACCGTTTTGCACTTCAACAGACAGGCTACAGGTATCGGGGCAATCCAGCGGGCAAACCGACGGCAGGATTTGGGGCATGGAATCAAGGGTCATAACAGGCCTTTTGGCAAACAACATGTGCGCCCTGTTTATCGCCACTCCGCCAAACCATTAAGCGCCAATAATGACAAAAATGACCAGACCAATTTGCAAACGCTGACGCCTCTTGGCCGCATCTGGCTTGCACCCCGAATGCGGCGCTGGCACACTCTGGGCATGTCAAAGAAAACCCTGAATGCGGAAAATCTGGCCACGTTGGGCGCCGAGCGTTTGGCGCAGCTGCTGATCGAAGTCAGCACCGGCAGCGCCGATATCAAACGCCGCCTGCGCCTCGAGCTAAGCCACAATCTCGGCCCCCAAGAGCTTGGCCGAGACGTGCGCAAACGGCTGGTCACCCTGCGCAGATCGCAAAGCACCATTGGCTGGCGCAAGCGCAAGGCTTTTGTCAAAGATCTGCAAACCCAGTCCGAGATGATTATCCAGCGCATCGCCCCCGATGACGCCGCGCTTGGCTTTGATTTGCTTTGGCAATTTATCGAACTCGCCCCGGCGGTACACACCCGCACCGATGACAAGACCGGCGACATCAGCGACATGTTTCATGCCGCGCTCACGGCCATTGGGCCGATTGCCGAACGTGCTTTGCTTGATCCAAAATCCCTTGGGGATCGGGTGTGGGATGCGGTTTCCGACAGTGGCTTTGGCGAATTTGACGGCATCATCGCCGTGCTTGCCAAACCCCTTGGCCCCACCGGATTTGCCCAGCTCAAGACCCGCGTCGATGCCTATGAAGCCGAGCCACTTGCCCAACCTGACATGGATCACGAAGCGCTCGCCTTTTTGCGCGCATTGCGCAGTGAAACCGGCAATTACCATGCCGAGCAAAAGGCCCGCCTGATCCGCGCCATTCGCCAGGACATCGCCGAGGCCGAAGGCGACACCGACACGCTGATCGCCCAATACTCCCCGGCTGCCTTGCGCCACCCCGCCACCGCCGCAGAAATCGCACGGCTCTTGATGGCGCAGGGGCGCAATGAGGATGCATTGACACGGCTCCAATCCGCCCCACCCGATGGTCCTGACGACGGGATGGACGATTGGGACAGCGCCTATATCGACTGTCTTCTGGCCTTGGATCGGGCCGATGACGCGCAATCTTTTCGGTGGGAAAGCTTCCTCAACACGCTCAACAAAGACGCTCTGCGCGCCCATCTTGCGCTGCTGCCGGATTTTGATGATGTCGAGGCAGAAGACCGCGCCCGCCAACATGCCCAGACCTTTCACGACATGGGCCGCGCCCTTCAGTTCCTGACCGACTGGCCCGATGCGCCCGGCCTGTCGCAACTGGTACAAGACCGCGTTTTGGATCTTCTGGGAACTCCAAACCAAGCCAGAGTGGACGCCGCCGAAACCCTGCGCCTGCGCTACCCGCTGTCGGCCGTGTTGGTCTGGCGCAGCCTCATCGCCGATATCCTGAACTCAGGCGACCGGCTAAGCTATGCTCAGGCCGCCGATCACCTAGCAGAATGTGCGTCAATGGATGCCGAGATCGAGAGCTATGCCGGTCAACCCGATCACGCCGCGTTCTTGACGGCGTTACAGGCCCATCACGGGCAAAAAGCACTGTTTTGGAAACAGGTCGCCAAGGTTTAGCACCCGCCCCGACACCCGCCCCGACACCAGCTCTGACACCAACTCTGACACCCGCCCCTAAGGCCGAAAGCTTGGGCTCTGGAGCCTAGGCCTTGGTAAAGGGTGTTTTGAGCGTGTGCAGACGTAAGTGACGCATAAACGCCCGCGCAATGGCGGGGCTGCGATGCGATTCCGGGGTGGCAAAGTAACTGCGATACTCGATCACCGGCTCAAAAGGCCGAAACACCAGATCATCCGAGCGATACTGCATAACAGGAAACGGGTTCACCACCGTGACGCCCAACCCTTCTCGGGCCAGATCAACCGCCGCAAAGGACGTCGACACTTCCGCAACCACGCGCGGGGCACTGCGGGCATTGGTAAACATCCGGTCCAATTGCGCGCGCCGGGCATGGCGTCGCAACAGCGCAATCATTGGCCGCTCGTGCAAATCTTCCGGGGAAATCACCTCTTTGTCTGCCAATCGGTCCGACTTTGGCATGGCACATACCGCATGCGACGTCCGATAGGGCGACAGTTTCACCCCCTCCCGCGAGAGCTCAACCCCGGTCAGCCCCAAATCAAAGCGCAGCTCCTGAATACCTCGGATGACTTCATCCGATGGGGCCACTTCCAGGCTGACAAGGTAATGCGGGTTGGCCTGTAGAAACGACGCAATATGGCGCACCAAAAACCGGTGTGCATAGGTGGGCGGGGCCACAAGGCGCAGGGTCTCCTTTTCAGGCGTCGGTGGGCCATCAATTCGGTCGAGCGCTTCAAACAGCGGGTCAAGGCGCCGGTTCAGCTGCACCGCTTCTGATGTCGGAATAAGCCGCCCGCCATCACGTTCAAACAACATCCGGCCGGTGCGCGCTTCCAGGCTGGCGATGGACCGGCTGATCGCCGATTGCGACAGGCCAAGGCGCACTGCCGCCTTGGATGTGGTGCCACTTTCCATCAGCGCCCGCAGGGCCTGATACTCTGGCAGGCTGTGCCAAGATCGGGTTGCCATAGGAGCCTCTGCGAAAATGTCATGCTTCTATGATCTATTATCATAACAGTTTTCCTAGTCTATGATATTTTCTGGTCTAAGCTGAAGGTCTGCGACATCGGGGGTGAAACTATTTTGGCGATTCCGACGCGGCCACTTATCTTTGACGGCCATAATGACGTTCTATTGCAACTGCATCGCGCGGGTGGCCTTGCCGCCACAGATCTCTTTTTATCCGGGCGCGATGGGGCCATTGATGCCCCCCGCGCAGCGCAAGGCGATTTTGGCGGCGGGTTCTTTGCGGTCTACGTTCCCTCACCCGTTGATCTTGAGTTCAAGTTTGAGGAGATGGCCAAGCCAAGCTACGATCTCCCCCTGCCCGATCCCATTGACTGGGAAGACGCTTTTCCGGTCGTCATGGCTCAGGCCGCGATCCTGTTTGATCTGGAAAAACGCGGGGCGCTGACCGTGTGCCGTACTGCCGCTGACATCCGTACCACCCTTGCCGCCAACAAAATCGCCGCGATCTTTCATATCGAAGGCGCCGAGGCAATTGACGCCGAATTCCATACGCTTGATGTGCTGCATCAGGCTGGGTTGCGCTCTCTTGGGCCGGTTTGGAGCCGCCCCACCCTTTTTGGCCACGGCGTACCGTTTCGCTATCCAAGCACCCCCGATATCGGCCCCGGCCTGACCGACCACGGCTTGCGACTTGTCAAGAAATGCGATGATCTCAACATCTTGCTTGATCTGTCACATCTGAACGAGGCCGGGTTTTGGGATGTGGCGCGCCATTCCACCAAACCTCTGGTGGCCACCCATTCCAACGCCCACGCGATTTGCCCGCACTCTCGCAACCTCACCGACAAACAATTGTCCGCGATTCGCGAAAGTGGTGGTATGGTGGGGTTGAATTTCGCTGTCGCCTTCCTGCGTCAGGATGGGCGCATGCTGGCTGATGTGCCCTTGTCACAGATGATGGCTCATCTCGACCACCTTATTGAACATCTGGGCGAAGACCATGTTGGTTTTGGCTCAGACTACGACGGGGCAATTGTGCCCGAGGATCTGACCTCGGTCGCTGACTTGCCCAAACTTCGACACGCTCTGGAACAACACGGGTATGACTCCGCGCTCATATCCAAGCTGTGCCATGAAAACTGGCTGCGTGTGCTCGAAAAAACATGGGGGGAATAACCTCCAATGCCAGACAGACACGACATTTCCGATAGAGAGGACACCAAAATGAACGCATTTAACAAACTGCTCAGTGGGGCCGCGATGGGCTTGGCGCTTAGCGTCACGTCAATGGCTGCCTATGCCGAGACCCCTGCCAATATGCTGGTGATTGCCCACCGTATTGACGATGTCACCACCGTTGATCCGGCCGAAAGCTTTGAATTTGCCGGCTCCGACATCAGCCGCAACGTCTATAGCCGTCTCGTCAACCTTGACCCCAACGATCTGGCTGCGGGCTATCAGCCTGATCTGGCCGAAAGCTGGGAGGTTTCTGAGGATGGCAAAACCATCACCTTCACCATGCGCGAAGGCGTTACCTTCCAGTCGGGCAACCCGGTACGTGCCGAAGACGCGGCCTTTTCGCTCCAACGTGCGGTGATCCTCAACAAGACCCCGGCGTTCATCCTGACCCAGTTCGGCTTTACCCCCGAAAACGCCGCTGAGACCATCAAAGCCGATGGCAACAAGCTGATGATCACAACGGACAAGAAATACGCAACGTCCTTTGTTCTCAACTGCTTGACTGCCACAATCGGCGGGATTGTCGACAAAGAGACCGTCATGGCCAATGAGGTCGATGGCGATATGGGCAACACCTGGCTCAAAACCAACTCAGCCGGTTCTGGCCCCTATGTTCTCTCAAGCTGGAAACCAAACGAGTCTGTCACACTTACCTCGAACTCCGACTATTACGGCGGCGCACCTGCCATGGAACGGGTCATTGTGCGTCACGTTCTTGAATCCGCCTCTCAGCGTTTGTTGCTTGAGCGCGGCGACGTTGACATCGCGCGCAACCTCAACCCCGAAGACATCGCCGGGGCCATGGGGGCCGAAGGCGTCAAAGTGGTGGATGAGCTGAAGGGCCGTCTGATGTATCTGGCGCTGAACCAGAAACACCCAGTGCTGTCCAAGCCAGAAGTCCGTCAGGCCTTTAAGTATCTGATTGATTAC
>NZ_JBOEGM010000029.1:0-44111 GCF_050633425.1 Pelagimonas sp.
CCCCAGCCGGAACAGACCCCAACATTGCCGAAACCCTGCACGACAACAGTCAATCCGTCGACTGTTTTCTGGCCGGAAATCGGAGCGGTGTCAGGGTGAGCGAGGTATGAATTCAACGCATATTGCACACCGCGCCCAGTGGCTTCGACACGGCCTTCGATACCGCCACGCACAACCGGTTTGCCGGTCACACAGGCGTTTTGATTGATCGCATCGGACGTGCCGATTTTGCGATATTCATCCGCCATCCAGGCCATTTCACGCTCTCCTGTGCCCATGTCAGGAGCGGGAACGTTACGACCGGGATGGATGAGATCACGGCGCGCCAATTCTTGGGTGAAACGGCGGGTGATGTGTTCAAGTTCATCCTCGCTCCAATCGGCGGGGTTGATTTGCAGCGCACCTTTGGACCCGCCGAACGGGATATTGACCAACGCGCATTTCAGACTCATCAACGTCGCCAATGCTTCGACTTCGTCCTGGGACGCATCGGGCGCATAACGAATGCCGCCTTTGACCGGCTCGATGTGTTCGCTGTGCACCGAACGCCAGCCCTGAAAGCTATGGATCCGGCCGCGCAGTTTGACACCAAAACGCACCGCATATGTTGAATTGCACTGCGCAATCCGTTCAGCAAGCCCATCAGGCAAATCGACATTGGCGGCGGCAGTGTCGATAAAGCGTTCTACGCTTACGAGGAAGTTTTGGTTGGGCATTGCAACGTTGGTCCTGTTGATATTGGTGTTTTCGCACCTAAAGCCGCAACGGCCCCAAACTGTCCAATGCAGATATCGCATGGTTGATGTGGGATTTGCAGTTTCCGGTGCGCGTCACTGCAAAGGGGGTAGAACTCCGTAGGAGGTATTTTACATAATCCTCATTACCGGATAACGTTTGCGACGGCGCACCGGCTCCACATAAAAGCGGCGACAGTTTTCTGAACCGTCGCCGCGATGTCACTTAGCGAAATGCAAGACCGAAGACTGGCGCTAATGTGGCCCCAAAGCTATTGGCCTGACGTGGTTTTGGCTGTGGCTTTGGTTTGGGCCGAGGTGGCAGTTTCACATGATCACCACAGGCTTTGGGCTTCTTATCGCAGACGGTTTCGTAATCGCCGACCTTGATTGTGCCGCCTGTGTCGATCTTGATAATGTCGGCGCTTGCGGTGCCTGCCAACGTCATAATGAAGGCACCGAACATGCATGTTTTCTGAAAAGTATTCATCGGATCATTTCCTTTTTGGTTTGTGGATCGATGAATAGTTTTTGCGTTAAGGGTGTCTGAAATGTCCTGAAACCGGGCTTGAAATCGAATGAAATGACCGGAAATCACCCTGTAATTTCCCTGAGATTACGTGTGTTTGAATGACAACCTAGGCGAAGTTGCGTTTTGGATCACCTGGCGTCGTGTTTAATGCCCGATTTTCAAAGGTGCGCAGGGGCTGGTTTACTTCTCCCCCTGTTCCGCATTCGACAAAAGACCGCGCAGGGTTTCGGCTTTGCTCGCCGGAGACAACAGCTCAGCCGCCAAAAAACGATCAATCGACACGTCATGATGCAACATGCGCAACTGGGCCAAAGCGCGCGCAGCTTGCTCAGGGTCGTTTTGTTGCGCAAAAGCCGCCGCCAAAAACAGCAAAGACGATGGGTGGTCTTGGGGCGCTTTTTCCAGATGGGATATGGCCTGAGCGTGATCACCGTTGAAAAAATACCCGATGCCGGGCCCCAAATGATACCAAGGCGCGGCTTGGCTGTTCAGCGACAGGGCTTGCTCACCCCAAAGAATGGCCTCTGAGGTTAACTCGGTGGTCAATGCGCCTTGGAGCGAGGCCAAGGCCAAGGCATCCGCATCGCCGGCCAGCTTGTCCGCGGCTTCCAACAGGCGTCTGCGCTTTTCGGTTTCGTTTCCGCGCAGGGCCGCGGTCCAACTCCCCGCGAGCAAACTACGACCTGACCCTTGGCCCAGATGATACGCCTGACGGCCACTATTGGCGCGCGCATCCCTGATCGCTTTGATGTCGGTACCATTGGCCAGCGGAAGCATTGCGCCCAGAACAAAGGACAAACCCGCCCAGGCTTCGGCATTCTGAGCGTCGATTTCCAACGCTTTGCGGAAATGTTGTTCTGCCTTGGTCAAGGCTTGACCATGATAGGCATGAAAGAGAGCAACCCCAAGACGGATGTGTTCACCGGCGGATAAGGTCTCGGCATTTCCCGGCGCGCCTGCGTCAGCGCCCAATCCTGTCAGCTGCCCCGACCAAGGGTTTGCAAGTTCAACGGCGAGAGCCTGACCCACATCATCTTGCAATGAGATCAAATCCCGATCAGCGTTCTCCCAACGCCGCACCCAAGTTATCTTGCTGTTGGCTGTGTCAATCAAATGCGCCGACACCCGCACACCGGCGTCGGATGCTTGAATGGTCCCCCCGACCACATAATCTGCGCCCTTGGCGGCATAGGCTTGGACCGGCGTTTCACTTGGCGCGCTGGTCGCGTTCAAAATCGACGGCGATAAAACCGACACAGTCTCAAGCGCGCTGAGGGCGACCACGACGTCATTGCGCAGCGCTTGCGCGAAAATGGTCATGTCCGGATCATGACCAAGCGTGTCGAATGTCAGAACTGCCACGGCCGGTTTGGCCTCGGCGATGTTTGGAGGGCGTGTTGGCGTCATCCAATAAAACCAAGTCAGAAAAGCCCCGGCGATCACCCCCAAAACAGCCAGTGATGACAGCCAGACCCACCAATTGGGCGCGGTTGTCGCGGGCGCAGGGGTGCTTTGTGTGGCACCTTCGCTCACGGCGGGCACCGTCAAGCGATAGCCAATGCCGGGATTGGTTTGCACCAACGCATGTGCCTTGTCGCCCAAGGCGCGCCGAACATCGGCAATGCACTGGGTGATACTGTCATCAGAGACGGCCACCTGCCCCCAAACGTCCTCGATCAATTGTTCTTTTGAGATCGGATCAGGATGGTTTTTTGCCAAAGCTAAAAACACCGAGAAACTTTTGGCCCGCAACACCACGGGATCGCCCTCAGGCCGCCGCAAGCTGCGTGTCTGAGAGTCGAAATAGATTTCTGCGGTTTTGTCTGACACCAAACACCCTTTCAATGGACCAACTTGGCAAGTTTGCACATAAACTGCGAAATTTCACTGGTTTTTCAGCCTGAACAGGCCCTTTTTCGGGTGATTTCAGAGGTGGTTTCAGGACATTTCAGCCCCGATTGGCGGAAAACGGATGCATCGAACACCGCATCAAACAGGCCCCTCGGCCAGTCACACTCCTTGGAAGGACACGTTATGAAACACGCCATTCGCACCGCAACCACAGCTTTCACCAGCGCCGCAACACTCGCTCTGAGCCTATCGACCTCGGCCATGGCCAGCCCGTTACCGATCGTTCAGGAAACCCCGGATCTGGGCAAATATTGCCAGCGCCATTACGGGGCCGAAGCGCGTTTGACCCAGTATTCTGCCTTGGGCTGGCAGTGCTACAAAAACGCCGCGCAAACCTGGGGCATCTTGGTGAGCCAGGCCTGCAAGGATCAATTCGGGCTGCCCAAGGCCGCTTATCGCGCCAAAGGCGACCCTTATTCATGGTATTGCTACAAACCGTTGCCAACGCCAAAGCGTGTCGGCGTCGACCTGACCAGATACTGCGTCAAACATTTTGGTCACGGAGCACGCGCAAAGCTTGTTGGCTCCACTGCCCTTGATTGGGTTTGCGCGCACGGCCAACACAACCGTTGGGGAATTTCCGTCAGCACCGCTTGTCGGGAACAACACGGATTGCCCAAAGCATCCTATGTCAAACGCAGTGACCCCTATTCCTGGCACTGCCACCGATAAAGAGATTGGGCTGGCGCAGGTCGGCCCAACCCGCACCGACCCCCAAAATCGAAGGAGAGTGTCATGGTCAGCATGAGAGTTTTGTTCGTGGTGAGCACAATATTAGGTCATGCAGTTTCAGCCGACATCACGACATCTTATAGCATCGCTCAATTCGAAACCGATTGCCAACAAGCCGGGGGAACCCCGCGCATATTTGCCAACAGCGCAAGCTGTGAGCGGCCAGACAAGCCCAACATCCTCTGCCTAGTTCATCAATCCGGCATTCATGAGTGCCAAATCGCGCCCGTGTTGCCGTTAGTAAATGAAAAGTGACGGCGAATGGTGGCGAGCCGGCGTAGCCCCCAGAAGCCGACCATCGCATCCAAGCATGATATGGTTGATCGTCACAAACCGCCCTGCGGCGTTGGTTTTGGTTCCGATGATCCTCTTTTATTTGCCCAAGCCAAGGGGTTCATCGCGGCGGGTGTATTTTGCATCCATCTGGCTTACGCGTTGCGCAACATGTCGACAAAGGCGGATACTTTGATGGGGCGGAATTTTGATGCGGGGTAGACGGCAAATATGCCCCCTTCGGGCAGGGTCCATTGCGGCAAAATCCGTGTCAGGACGTTGTTTTGCAGATCCCGGCGCACCAGAAAGTCGGGCAATATCGCGACCCCTGCCCCGCCTTTGACAGCTTCCAAAATCGCAGGGCCACTGTCGATCGACAGCGCATTTTCCAATTTCACAGGGGCGCTTTGTTTGGCCTCGTTTTCAAACACCCATTGTAAGGGGTCTGACAGGGACATGTTTGCAATGAAATCGAGCGCCTTCAGATCATTGGGGTGTGTGATCGTGTCAAACTGAGCCTCGACCTTGCTCGCACCTACCAAAAGCTGTTGAAACCCGCCTATTTTGCGGGCCATCAGGCCGGAATCGCGCAACCATCCCACCCGAATGGCCAAATCAAGATCACCTGACATCAGATCGCTGTGGCTATCACCGAGATGCAACTCAACCTTACATTCCGGGTATTTGCGCCGAAACGCGGCGACCACAGGTGTCACTATGACGGTGCCATAGTCATGCGGCGCAGTCATGCGCAGGGTGCCCAAGGGCCGGTCTGATAGTTGCGCCAATTCGCCAAATGCATCATCCGCATCGTGAAGGATCGCGGCGCAGCGGGTGTAAAACGCCTGACCTGCTTCGGTCGCGCTGACCTTGCGTGTGTTGCGCACCAACAGGGTTGTTTTCAGCTCAAGTTCCAATTGGGTCACTTGTGCGCTGACAACCGCTTTGGTCACCCCCAGCCGGTCAGCGGCCCGAGTAAAAGACCCCGTTTCAACCACCGCCGCGAAATAGGCCAGCCTGTTTAGATTGCGTGCTTTTGACATGCTCCAACTGATAGCTTTTGGCGAACAGTATGTCAAAATCGTTTGTCTTATCATCGGCAATCAAGAGGCGCATATACCCCCCAAGGAGACAACACATGACACAGACAGTAACTTTGCAATACCTCTTCGATCCATTGTGTGGCTGGTGCTATGGTGCCTCTGGCTCGATCAAGGCGTTGGCCAAACACCCCGCAATCGACCTGCAGCCCATGGCCACCGGCCTGTTTGCAGGCACCGGGGCCCGCCCGATGAAAAGCTTTGCCGCTCAGGCTTGGGCCATGGATCAACGCATCGGCGCTCTTAGCGGCCAACCCTTTAGCGAAGACTATCGCACCAAGGTGCTTGGCGCAGAAGATGCCCTGTTGGATTCAACGGTTGCAACACGCGCCGTGACAGCCGTTTCCGCAAGCGCCCCTGATCGCGTGATCGACGCGCTCGTCGCCATTCAATCCGCCCGTTATTACGGCGGCAAAGACGTGACCTCGGCCCCTGTTGTTGCAGGTCTTTTGACCGATCTGGGCCTGACCGAAGCCAGCGCGCGTCTGGTGGCCTTGGATGAGGCGCTATTGCAGCAGGTGACCACCCAAACCAACGCGGCCCGCGATGTGATGAACGCCTACGGATTGCAAGGCGTTCCGTCTCTGATCGCAACCATCAACGGTGAGCTGAGCATTCTTGATGCCAGCGCCCTGTATTCCGGCCCCGACGCCATCTTGGCCGCTCTTAAGCTGGCCTAACCCCTTCACAAGGATTCCAAAAATGAACCGTAGAACAGCCCTCAAAATGACCGCAGCCGCTGGCGTCGCGGCCCTCATGGCCCCCAACACGTCATTCGCAAGCGACGACGGCCTCAGCTGGACCCACTTTCCAGCCGGTGAAAACGGCTTTTACCGCGCCCCTGTCTTGGTCTCCGGCCCGACCGAAGCAGTCTTGATCGACGGCGGATTTACCCTGCCAGACGGCCAAGCCCTTGCCGATGCGATCAAAGCCACCGGCAAAACGTTGACCACCATTTACGTCAGCCAAAGCGACCCTGATTTCTACTTTAGCCTGCGTCCAATCGTTGAGGCCTTCCCCGAGGCGCGCGTCATTGCGGCCAGTGAAACCGTGGCTGCGATCAACGCAAATGTTGCCAAGAAGGTTGAAACATGGGGGCCGCAGCTAGGCGAAAACGGCCCGCAATCGGTTGAGGATGTGGTCATGGCCGAGGCCGACGACAGCGCAACCCTGAGCGTAGACGGCTATGTGCTCGACATCGTTCCTGCGACAGGTTTGGCCAATCGGCGCTACATTTGGAGCGAAGACCTGCAGGCTGTCTTTGGCGGTGTGATGACCTTCTCGGGCACCCATGTTTGGGTCGCAGACACGCAAACCAAAGAAGAGCGCGCCGCTTGGATTGCCAATTTGGACGCCATCATTGCACGCGCGCCTCAGGTCGTTGTGCCTGGTCACATGACAGCCGAGGCACCGATGGGTCTTGAAGCGGTCCAGTTCACCAAGGCCTATCTGCTGGCCATCGAAGAAGAACTTGAGAAGGCCACAAGCTCCCAAGAACTGGCCGCCGCGATGACAGCGCGCTATCCCGATCTGGGCATGGGCGTCGCCTTGGCCATCGGATCCAAGGTTCTAACAGGCGAGATGAAGTGGGGCTAACCTAAGAGCGACCCCGCCCTCGGGTTCATCCGGGGTGGAATTCAAAACCATCACTGCACAAGCACGATCAAGCACGTCTTGATCGTGCTTTTTTAGTTAGGCTGCCCCGGCGAACCTATGGAACCGCTATCGGATCGTTGTTGCTTCGGGCCATTGAGTGTTTTGTTTAGGGGCGGAAAAGAACTGGCCGCTGCAAAAATCCCTTTCAAAACTAAGGCCGGATCGAAACGGATCAGTCCTTTAAAACGGTGATTTCCAGCAGCGCGTGTTGTTTGCGATCTGACACAGCGTCCAGCGCGTCTTTGATCGCTGTGGGGACGTCTTCGGGCCGATCAACTTTGCGCGTCCAAGCGCGGCTGGCTTGGGCGACGCGCACAAAATCAGGCGACGGATTAAGTGAGGTCAAAGGCACCTCGTTGGCCTTGGATGCGTAGCCATCGGGATAGGTGCCCACAACGGATTGACGCACGGCGCCCCATTCGTGGTTGTTCAACACGATCACAAGCACCGGCAATTCCAAGGCTTCGGCGATCTGATGGCACGCAGTCGGGTTCGAAAAGATATAAGACCCGTCGCCCATGGTCGCCACGACAATGCGGTCGCGATCGGCCAGTTGGGCGCCCAAAGCGGCCGGGAACCCCCAGCCAAGCCCACCCGAATGCGGTTCTTGGAACCACGAATTGTGCCCCTTGCGCTCAATCGAACCAAGCTTCACCCCCAATTCGCAATAAACCGTCGATGTCACGCCCCGCAGCGCCTCGCCCAGACATTGGCTCACCCATTGTTTGGTGATGCCTTTGGCGGTGGAGGACGTAGCCTCAACAACCAAACGGTCGCGTTCGGCTTGGGCTTTCTGGCCAACATAGCTGCGGCGTTTGGCGATCATGTCCTCATTGCGATCAAGCTTATTCATCGCAGCCACAAGCGCTGGGATCGTGTCCGCGTTTTCGCCTGCAATCGACAGATCGGATTGGAAATTGCGAATGGGAAAGCGGCTAAACAGCGGGTCTGGTCCGATGTGGATCACAAAGGCACACTCGGCCAATTTATGTTTGTCGGGCCACCACGGGGCCAGAGAATCCAACACAACAACCACATCGGCCTCGGCCATCCACGGACCGGGATCTTGCCCAATATGGCACGGGTGATCGGTATCGATGGCGAGGTGTGTCGCCCACCACGAACACACTGCAATGCCCCAATCCTCGGCCCATTTGGAAAACAAATCAAAGCTTTGCGCATCCCCTGACCCGCGTTGCGCGATCACCAAGGGCCGTTTGGCAGCCGCCAGCTTTGATGCCGCACGGTCGATATCACGTCGCACCGCACTGGTTCTCGCGGGCTGCATCGTAGTGAGCGCGCCTGCCCCCGCGTTGGGAATTTCTTCACAGAGCGTTTCGCGTGGAAGCGACAAATAGACAGGGCCTTTGGGGGTCGAA
Source organism: Pelagimonas sp. (assembly GCF_050633425.1). Taxonomy (GTDB): domain Bacteria; phylum Pseudomonadota; class Alphaproteobacteria; order Rhodobacterales; family Rhodobacteraceae; genus Pelagimonas. The sequence goes on from NZ_JBOEGM010000029.1 coordinate 8,318, forward strand.
TTGGCCACGGCAAAAGCCCGGTCCAACGCACCGAAAACCTGTTCAGGGAACTTCAATTCATATTCCCATTTACACGCTTCGCGGACCAAGGCCGACTGGTCGCGCATTTCTTGCCCCCAGCCAATCGGTACGGTCCGTGCGCCAAACCGGGTCTCTTCGGTCACAGGTGTCCGCCCGGACATCAACAACACCGGCACATGTTCGCAGGCCGCATTGATCGCCCCTGTTGCGCCGTTGGACAGGCCGACATTGGTGTGCAACATCACCGCCTGACACCGCCCAGAGATTTCATAATACCCCATCGCCATGCCCATTGCCGCGTGTTCGTGAGGAATGATGATGGGTTCTGGCAAAGAAATACCTTTGTGTGCGGCCTCGGCCAGACCTTCGACAATCGGCGGAAAATCCGTGCCCGAATTGGCAAAGACATAGTCCACACCCAGCGCTTTTAGCTTGGTAAAAATGGCACCGCCCGCTGTCATCGCATCACCGTCTTTGGTCATGGTCGTCTCCTTAGGGATCGTCAAATGGGGTCATCTTGGTTCGAAACTTCGTTGGTGATCCAAGGCAAACCTGTGAAGTCATGGACAGCGGCAGAGCGCCCGATTTGACCATAGCCACTGTCTTTCACATCGCCAAATGGCATCTGTGTTTCGCCTGTGTGTGTCGCCTGTGATCGTCGGGGCATTGATCACTCAAATGGCCGGTTCCGATCCTAACGAAACGGGGCTGCGAATTTTTCCGTAAATTCCTGATCACTGCTTGGTGTCGCGCCATTTTTTCTAAACTGCGAAGGAGACATCCCCGTCGCATTCGCAAAGGCGTCATAGAAGGAAGACAAAGAGGCGAATCCGCAATCCAAAGAAACCGTCAGGATCTTGGCGCTGGTTTCCGTCAACATCATCTTGGCGTGGTGAATACGTAAATCCGTAATGTAGGCTTTGACCGTCATCCCCAACATCTTGCGAAAGAGCGTGATGGCATAGTTTGTAGAAATCCCCGCCGAATTGGCCACATCCAGAACCGAAATCGGTTCAAAGGCGTTCAACGCGATAAACCTGAGCATTTTGTCGAAATGGGCGACGGCCCCCCCGCCGATTTGGTGACGCCCTATCCGTGGACGGGGCTGGCCGATGATGTCCCAGCCTTCGGTGTCCAACCGGACCAGACGCGTTTGAACCTCTAATCTGTGCAGGATTTGCCACTTTTCGTCGGCGTTGTTGATCTCATGTGACAGACGATCCATCAGGGCGCGGTCCGAGGCGCTGTTGGTCTTGGCACAAAGGATCGACCCGCCAAGAATATCATTTTTCAAATCGCTTGAGACCGCAAAGTCCAGGAATTGCTGTAGGGAAATATAGGCGTTGGTGATTTCGCCCGCACCTGACAGAGCGATAGGACGATGCGGATAGGCGGCCCAGAAGAGACAAATCCTTTCTTGTGGGATGGTGATTTCATGGCCGGAAAAAGAGTAAGTCATTTCGCACCCACGCAGGTAATTGATCTCAATCGAGGGGTGCGTGTGGTAGGGGTCATTTTCGATCACGGGCACATGGTGTTCAAGGTAAACCGCCTGACCGTGAGAGACGACATCGACCAGATGGGGCGCGCGCGACGGGGGGGACATTTGCAAAGCTCCCAAAAATTGATCACTTAAAATCTATCTGTACCTTATCATTCCGCAATTCAAAAAGCCACTTAGAGTGTGATTTTCCGGAAGTTGTCATCGCAATCTCGGAAGACATTGACCTTTGCGCCCCGTCTACTACCCCTCACATTTCACGTTTATGGGAGGAGAAAACGTGCTCAAACCTTTTAACGCAGGACGTGGCGCGGTTTTGACCGGCGTCGCGACCGCCGCGATGGTGGCCGCGATGATGTCTGGCGCTCAGGCGCAAAACATGCCCGAAGAACGCAGTTTGTCAGGTCTTGAATCAACATTGATCGGAAAAGCCGACATTTTTGATTACGGCAGCCTTGAAGGCTATTCCGAAGCGCCATTCCTGACCGAGCTTGTCAACGCTGGCGCGCTACCACCCGTCGCAGAGCGCCTTCCAGTAGAGCCAATCATCATGAAAACCGGAGCCATGTCTGACGGCATCGGCGAATATGGTGGTGTATTCCGTCACGTGATCGGTGGCCGCCCTGAGGGCTGGAACTGGATGGCGGGTCAGCATCAGGGCTGGGGCGGCATCAACATGGCGATGCAGGAATGCCTCGTGCGCCAAGGTCCGCGTTGGCAGGTCAAAGCCGAAGAACAGACCGGTCCGCTCCCGAACCTTGTACAGTCTTGGGAATGGAATGCAGACCACACCGAAGTCACCATGCATTTGATGCAGGGTGTTAAGTGGTCAGACGGCGACGCATTCGACGTCGAAGACATCCGTTTTTGGTGGGAAGACAACGTTCAAAACGAAAGCGTCGCATCACGCATGCCGGCGGATTCTTTCGGCGGCGCGGGTACAACGATGGAGGTGATCGACGACTACACGTTCAAATTCACCTTTGCCTCGCCACAGTCCGAAAACGTTCTCGAAGGCCTTGCCTACATCCAAGGGTGCCCTGGCCCGAGCCACATTTTGAAGGCCAACCACCCAACCTACAACGCCGACGCGACATATGAGAGCTACACAGGCTCCATGCCAAACGACGTCACGCCTGCTGTTGTTTTGGGCGCTTGGGTGCCGACTGTGCATCGCCCAGACGAGTTGGTGATCATGCGTCGCAACCCGTACTACTTTAAGGTGGACGAAAGCGGTCAGCAGTTGCCGTACTACAACGAGATGCACTTCAAACTCTCCACTTGGGGGGATCGGACTGCACAAGCTGTGGCGGGCACGGGCGACTTTTCCAACATGGAAGATCCCGGCAACTTTGTCGAAGCTTTGAAGCAATCCCAAGACGACAGCAGCCCCGTTGTGGCCAACTTTGGTCCACGTGTTTTGTCTTGGCGTTTGATGCTGAACTTTGACGCAGCTGCGGCACAAGACGATTACGAAAAAGCGCTGCGCGGTCTGTTCCGTGAAAAAGACTTCCGTGTGGCCTTGTCCCATGCGCTTGATCGCAACGCGATTGGTCAATCTGTGGCCCGTGGTCCGTTTGCTTACCCATACGTGGCGGGTTTCGCGACAGGGTCGCCGTACTACGATGCAAACTCTTCTGTGTTCCAAGAATTCGACCAAGCCAAGGCAGCCGCCCTGCTTGACGGACTTGGTTTGGCTGACACAGACGGCAACGGCATTCGCAACCTTCCAAACGGCGGTGACGACATCGTCATCGACGTGATGGTCGAAGGCGAACGCAATGCAGACGTCAAGCAACTCGAAGCCGTGGCTTCACTGCTTGAAGAAGTTGGCCTGCGCATCCAGACGCGGTCTGGTGACGGCACCTCGCTTGACACCAACCGCACGGGTGGCACCTACACAGCGATGCTGACACGTTTGCCGGTGATCTTGCCGACACGCGAAACCTGCGAAAGCTTCCCTGCGGGTACAAATTGTCCGAACTTCAACAAAGGCGGCGATCGTCTGGACTTCGAAGTTGAGCTAGAGACAGCGTACAACGCGTTCAACGCCAGCAATGATGCAGGTGAACGCGCGCAGCTGGCCCGTGACATGCAAAAGCTGATGACCGAGAACGTGTACTATGTGGGGACCGTGCAAATCCCCGCGGCGCTTTTGGTCAACAAGCGGGTGCGCAACGCCCACCCTGGCACGCCTGTGTTCATGTACGAATGGGCCGAAGATGGTGTGATGCGGGAACGCCTGTGGACACCTGCAGACTTGCAGGTTGATGAGGTCCTCCCTGGCACGGTTGCTGAATACAAGTAACCACCAAGGGGCGCGCGGCCATGGACACATGGCCGCGCACTTTACTCAATCAAAACACGAGGGGCTGTCAGATGGGATTCCTGATCTTCATCCTGCGCCGTATCATGGTGACGATCCCGCTTTTGATCGGCATCTCGATTGCGACTTTTCTGATCATCAATGCGGTACCTGGTGACTATGTTGACGGGTGGATCGGGCGGACCATGTCGATGACAGGCCAAAGCCGCGAAGCTCTGATGCCTCGGGCCATGGAATTGCGCGCGCAGCTGGGGCTCGATCAACCGCTTTATGTGCAATACTGGTACTGGATCAAGAATATCGTGGTCAGTGGCGATTTCGGGCAATCCTTTGTGCATTCCCGCCCTGTGACTGATGTGATTGGCCTGCGCCTGTGGCGCTCGATCGGGATTGCACTGGTGACCCTCGTGGTTGGTCAGGCCATCGGTGTCTTTCTTGGCATCTATGCGGCCACCAACCAATATCGGCTAGGCGATAAACTGGCGACTTTTGTGGCCTTTATGGGAATCGTCATTCCAAAATTCGTGGTCGCGCTGATCATGCTCTATTTCCTCGCCTTCGTGTGGCATTCGCCCTACCTCGGCGCGCTTTACTCAGCCGAATTCCAAGTGCAAGATGGCATGTCGTTCGCCAAGCTCTGGAACATGTTCCTGCATGTCTGGCCGATCCTCTTCATTTCGATCTGGGCCGGGCAGGCCTATACCACGCGGATGATGCGGGGAAACCTGCTGGACGTCATGAACGCCCAATACATCGAAACCGCCCGCGCCAAGGGCCTGTCGCGCCGCCGCGTTTTGTTCAAACATGCTGTGCCAAACGCACTGCACCCGGTGATCATGAACATGGGTGCCCGCTTTGATTATATGATCAAAGGCGAGCTTGAGATTGCCATCGTTCTTGGCATCCCCACGCTGGGGCCCCTTATCATCGCCTCGGTTTCTGAACGGGATATGTATGTTGTTGCCGCGATTTTCCTGCTGGTCGCGGTTCTCCTTGTGATCGGCAACCTGCTCGCTGATATCGCACTTGCCTTGCTGGACCCACGCGTCCGCAAAGCCACAATTTGAGGGACGTGTCATGACCGATCAACCCTCACCCAGTTTTGGCATGAATGCAGAGGCCGCAAGTGGCCCGTCGCTATCCTATTGGCAACTTGTGCGGCGTCGTTTCCTTGGCAACCGCTATGGAATGACCGGAGCGATTGTCTGCGTCCTGATCGTTTTCTCGGCCATATTTGCTCCATTTCTGGCCCCCAATGATCCCGCCGCCAAAGACCGCGACGCCATCTATTCGCCACCGCAACTTATCAAGGTGATTGGCCAAGACGGTCTCACCTGGCCCTTTGTGCTTGGCTTTGAAGAGGTGATGGATCCGAATACATTCGAGATCACCTTCGAGCCATCATTTGACAAGGTGACACCGCTCAAGCTTTTCGTAGAAGGTGATCCGTATCGTGTTTTAGGCATGGAGTTTTCAACCCATCTGTTTGGAGGGGCCGAGAGCACACCTGTCCATTTGCTTGGAACCGATGGGCTTGGTCGTGATGTATTTAGCCGGATGCTCTATGGCAGTAGGATAACTCTGTTGATGGGGTTTATGGTCATGGCCGCGGCCTGTGTCATCGGCACTGTGGTCGGTGTGACATCTGGTTATCTTGGGGGGCGTGTCGACACAGTCATCCAGCGCCTGATCGAGTTTGTAAAATCCTTCCCCGACCTGCCGCTCTACCTTGCGCTGGTGGCCATCTTACCGCGCCGCGCAGACCCAATGGTCACGTTCATCATGTTCGCGGGGATTGTTGTGTTGCTGCAATGGGCCAACTTGGCGCGGGAATTGCGCGGCAAAGTCATCGCGATCCGGTCGGTTGAATTTGTCCGCTCTGCGGTGGCTGTCGGAGCTTCGGACAAACGCATTATCTTGCGCCACATCATCCCCAATATGTCGTCCCATATCATCGTTTGGGCCACTTATGTTTTGCCAGAGGTCATCCTGCTGGAAAGCTTCCTGTCTTTCCTTGGCGTCGGCATCCAGCAACCGCTGGTGTCTTGGGGCGTGATGCTGAACGCGGTCCGTGATTTCCAATCGCTTGCATCTGCCCCGTGGCTTCTTGCGCCGGTGGGCATGATCATTCTCTCTGTTTTGGCCTTCAACGCCCTGGGCGATGGCCTGCGCGACGCAATGGACCCCTATGCCAATGACTGATCCCATCCTCTCGGTGCAAAACGCCAAAGTGTCGTTCAAGACCGTGGTCGGTGTGACTGACGCGGTCAAAAATGTCAGCTACGAAGTCCGGCGCGGCGAAACGCTTGCGGTGGTGGGCGAAAGTGGCTCGGGCAAATCCGTCACTGCTCGTGCCATCATGGGCATGCTTGCGCCCAACGCGATGGTCGATCCAAACACCAAAATCATCTTTGACGGTGACGACCTGTCAGAATGGTCTGAATTGCAGCTGCAAAACATCCGCGGCCGCCGGATTTCGATGATCTTTCAGGAACCACTGACCAGCCTGAATCCGGTCTACAAGATCGGTGATCAGGTGGGTGAGATCATCACCGCCCACCGCCAAATCAGCAAGAAAGACCTGCGCGCCGAGGTCATTCGCCTGTTGACCGAAGTCCAACTGCCCAACCCTGAAGAAAGATATAGTCAGTACCCCCACGAGATGTCCGGTGGCCAGCGCCAGCGCGTCATGATTGCCATGGCGCTGGCCAACAATCCTGATTTGCTGATCGCCGACGAACCCACCACAGCACTGGATGTGACGGTCCAGGCCGAAATCCTGTCTCTGTTGAAGCACTTGCAGAAAAAGCACCGGATGGCGGTGATCCTGATTACCCATGATCTGACCGTTGTGTCACAGGTGTCAGACACGGTTGTTGTCATGCGTCAGGGCGAAGTTGTCGAAACGGGCAAAACCCAAGACGTTTTTGCCAGTCCGCAACACCCCTATACCCAACACCTGATTGCATCCGAGCCCAAAGGCCATCCAGACCCATTGCCCGCAGATGCCGAACCGGTCCTTGATGGGCGGAATATGGGCGTGAGCTTCATGCTCAAATCTGGTGGCTTCTTTAACCCCAAGCGGGTCAAGCTGAAGGCCGTCGACAATGTTACAGCCACAATTCGACGCGGAGAAACCCTTGGAATTGTTGGGGAAAGCGGCTCAGGAAAAACCACCCTTGGTATGGCGATGATCCGGCTAGGAGTGTTTGACCAGGGCCAGATCACCTTTCGGGGCGACCGGATCGACCAGTTGTCGCGCAAAGAGTTACAGCCTTATCGCACGCGCCTTCAGGTGGTGTTTCAAGATCCGTTTTCATCGCTGAACCCGCGTATGATAATCCGACAAATCCTTGAAGAAGGGCTGTTGGTCAACAACATCGGTGCGAATGCGGCTGAACGCGATGCGATCCTCCGTCAGGCGTTGGACGACGTACATATGCCCCATTCCGCACTGGCCCGGTTCCCACATGAGTTTTCGGGTGGCCAACGCCAACGCTTGGCTATTGCCCGCGCGATTGCCCTGTCGCCGGAATTCATCCTGCTGGACGAACCGACATCGGCGCTCGATCTCTCGATTCAGGCGCAAATCATTGATTTATTGCGCGATTTACGGCGCAAACGCGACCTCAGCTATCTCTTCATCAGCCATGACCTAAAGGTCGTCCGCGCCCTGTGCCACAACGTGATCGTCATGCAGCACGGTCAGGTGATGGAGCAAGGGCCGACTGAAGAGGTGCTGGTAAACCCGCAAACCGACTACACCAAACGGCTCGTCGCTGCCGCCTTTGAAGTTGTGGCATGACGCCCCTTAACATTTGAACTTCCTTTGAGGATACCCTAGATGACGACCTCTCCCAAGATCACCTTTATCGGCGCGGGTTCGACCGTGTTTATGCGCAATATCGTGGGCGACCTGTTGCAACGCGACGCGCTGAAAAATGCTCATATCGCTCTCATGGACATTAATCCGACACGGCTCGCGGAATCCGAGGCGGTGGTGGGTAAAATGGTATCGACCTTGAAAGCTGGTGCTCAGATCACCACGCACCTCAACCAGCGCGACGCTTTGGACGGCGCGCATTTTGTCGTCGTTGCGTTCCAAATCGGTGGCTATGATCCTTGCACCATCACTGATTTTGACGTGCCTAAGGAATTTGGCCTCCGTCAGACCATCGCAGATACGCTAGGGGTGGGCGGTATCATGCGGGGTCTGCGCACCGTGCCTCACCTTTGGTCGATCTGTGATGACATGCTCGAGGTTTGCCCCGATGCGACCATGCTGCAATATGTGAACCCGATGGCGATCAACACTTGGGCGATTGCAAAGAAATACCCCCAAATCAAACAGGTTGGTCTGTGCCATTCGGTGCAAGGGACCGCCAAAGAGCTGGCGCGTGATCTGGAGATCCCGGTTGGCGACATCCGCTATGAATGCGCCGGTATCAATCACATCGCGTTCTTCACCAAATTCGAAGGCCGCCAGCCCGATGGCAGCTATCGCGATCTGTATCCGGCCCTCTTGGAGGGATATCGCTCTGGCAGCATGCCAAAGCCAAACGACGAAAACCCACGATGCCCCAACCTCGTGCGATACGAGATGATGACGCGTCTGGGCTATTTCGTGACCGAAAGCTCCGAACATTTCGCGGAATATACGCCGTGGTTCATCAAGGAAGGCCGCGAAGATATCATCGAAAAGTTCCAGATTCCGCTGGATGAATACCCCAAGCGCTGTGTCGAGCAGATCGCAAATTGGGACGAAGAACGCGCCAAGCTGGAAACCTCGGACACGATTGAGATTGCAGAAAGCCATGAATATGCCTCTGAGATTGTCAACGCGATCTGGACAGGCACCCCTGCGGTGATCCATGGCAACGTCGCCAATCGCGGCTTGATTTCCAACCTGCCCGATGGCTGCGCCGTTGAGGTCGCCTGTCTTGTCGACAAAAATGGCGTCCAACCCACGGCTGTCGGGGCTTTGCCGCCGCAATTGGCCGCCGTGATGCAATCGAACGTCACAGTCCAGGGGCTGGTGGTCGAGGCACTCATGGCCGAAGATCCGCAATACATTTACCACGCGGCCATGATGGACCCCCATACTGGAGCCGAACTTGACCTCGACCAGATTTGGGCTCTCGTTGATCGCTTGCGCGAAGCCCATGGCGAATGGTTGCCAGAATGGGCACGCTTACAGGGCGCATCAAAGGTTGCCTGAGTGACGCAAGACACAGCACATATCGCAGTCGTCGGGGGTGGCACAGCTGGTTGGCTGGCCGCCCTTGTGCTTCGAAAAAACGATCCAAAGGTGCGAATTTCGGTCATTGAAGCCCCGGACATTCCCACCGTTGGCGTCGGTGAAGGCTCGACTGCGGTGTTGCGTCAAGTCATGCGGGAACTGGGGATCGACGAGGCGGATTTCCTGCGGGAGACCGGCGCGACCTTTAAGTTTGGCATTTTCCATCAAGGGTGGCGGGCTGACGGCGGCAGTTATTTCGGCCCCATCGACGATCCCAACGCGCTTGCTCCGCCGCCGCCGGGGGCACCAAGCAATTGGCTGCATCAATCCCAAATTGCAGCTGGGAAACCCATCGCACCGCTCCATTTGTTCACGGCGCTCATGCGGGCCGGCAAGTCACCCTATGCACGCAAACCTGGCGGTGATCAGATCGCGCTGAGCCCGTTTGATTATGCCTACCATTTTGATCAAGCTCGGCTGGGTCGGTTTCTGGCCACCCGAGCAATCGGCATTGACCACATCCGCGCAGAAGTCACCGCTCCGATCCGCGACACAGAAACGGGTCACATCACGCATCTTGCGCTCAAAAGCGCACCCGATCTGCCCGTCGATCTCGTTATCGACTGTACTGGATTTCGCCGCGCGATCATCGGGAAGATGGGCGCGGGCTGGACATCCTACAAGGATTTCCTGCCCCTCAACAAAGCAATGCCTTTCTGGCTGCCCCACCTGCCTGACAAGGAAATTTCCCCCTACACACTGGCCCGCGCGCTTGGGTCCGGCTGGATGTGGGGCATCCCGGTCGCCGACCGTGTGGGTTGCGGTTATGTGTTCTCCGACGCCCATCTGACGACCGAGGCCGCGCAAGCCGAAGTCGAAGCGGCGCTAGGCCACCCAATTGATCCGCGCGGCGTCTTGTCAATTGATCCTGGTCGGCTGGATGACGCCTGGGTTGGGAATTGCATCGCCATCGGGTTGGCGCAAAGTTTCCTGGAGCCGCTTGAGGCGACTTCGATCCACGGAAGCCTTGTGCAAATCCTACTTTTGACAAAAATCGGGCTGGATCAAATCATGGGCCCGCAGGCCGCCACGCACCGCGACCGCTACAATGCCACGGCGCGGTGCCAGATTGACGACTTTGCCCAATTCATCAACCTGCACTATGCAGGCGGACGCACAGACACAGCATTTTGGCGCGATATGACGGGCTCAGGGTTGTCCGACATCTCGAAAGACAGGCTGACCTATTGGCAGGAAAACCCCTTGCTGGCGCGGGATTTTCCTAGCTTTCCAGGCGGTTTGCCCCATGTGGAAGAGCAGCTTTATTTGCCAGTTCTCGACGGACTTGGTTTGCTGCCGCGCGCTCCGGCGAAAGCCATACAGGCCACCGCTCAACAGCGTATGGCCGCGCGAAAAACTCGCGAAAAAATGGTCCGCGAATTCCGTTCAGCAATGATCGCAGCGATTGGGCATCGTAAATACCTCCAGCAGATTTCCATAAGGTGATGGAATTGTTGTACAAAGGGTGACTTGCAAATCGGATGTGATGATCACAGCCGGCCCCCAGAGTTTGGCGTTCATACCTCGGCGTCGCCCAAAGGAATTCCCCGAAAACGCCAACCAAGTGCCACAATAGGCTGCAAGTAATTCGGCAAACGGGCAGCTCATGCCCGAGTTCTGGAGAGCACGACTGATGATCACAAAAGGTGTCGCCGCGTTAATCGCAATAGTCGCATTTTTCATCATTTTCCGCGGCTTGATAAAGAGGGCCTCCGACACCCGAACTCAGGCTGTGACCAAGCAAAAAGCGTCACTGGGATCGAGAAATGGAAGTCGCAAGGACCCTGCTCACTCCAAGGATGAAAAGACCGGCGCGGATTATGTTGACGAATACCAAGCCTTGTCCGGTGCCGCAGATCGCGCCAAAGAAATCCCCGGCTGGGCACTGCTTTTGCACTCTCCATTTAACCCTCCTGCCAACCCCACGTCTTGGATTGGGGGTAGGCCCCATGCTCCCGAGGAGTTTACTTGGCCATCAACCACCAAGGGGGTACGCCAACATTTTTTGGCTCAAATCGATCTTTCGACATTGTCCAATACAGGTAACAACGGCCTTCCCAGCGCAGGTGCGCTACTGGTTTTCTTTTCGTATCAGTGGACAAACGACGCCCCGGATCACGTTTACACGTGCCGCATTCTCAGTGCAGACGAGATGAAAAAGGCGCGTCCTGTTCCAGTGCCCGACGATTTGGACACATTGGACAAGACCATGGGTTTCTTCCATCCCGAACAAACCTTTATCAAAAGAGGCGTTGATCTGGTGCCTTTCCAGGATGATCGCTCTTCGCCACCCGCAGGCATTCCGAACAACTTTACCAGCCCCGAGCGCTGGATAAGCAACTGGGGGATCGCCTTGGCAGACGTCGAAATTACTCTGCAGCGACTGCAACACTGTGTTGAACCGTTGCTTGCGGACAAGGGCCAAAAGCATCTCGCAGATCTCAACGCACGGTTCAAGAAGATGCCTCAGGCAAAATATCTGTTAAGCGACATCGCAAATACAAAAGCACTTGCCAGCCAAGGGCCAGAAATGCTCGAAGCGCTGACTGCTTGGCGTGATCTGGCCCGGTCCAGACCGGCAAATGCCCCAATTGATCTCAACGCACTCAAAGCGCTATTCGCCAAAAGAACAGCACTGGCGGAACAGATGAAACCGGGTATCGCAGCTGTCCTCAAGGAAGGCGCGCACGAGGACTTATGGCGTCAAGTACAACAAGATACGCTGGACAATCTAGGCACCGAAACGGCCGACCCCGAGTGGGAAATCTATCGTAACTTCGTTGATCAAAAAGCCACAGGCTGGCGTGGGCACCGGCTCTTTGGCATCGAACCTCCCTTTGACAACAATTGGGAAGATCTCCGTGGCCATGATTGCCTGATCAGCATCAAAGAAGACGCCCTTCTGGGCACCCTGTGCGAACATTTCTATGGCGTCTCAATCTGGTGCCCGCGTGACGACATGGCAAATGGAAAACTGGAGGGCGGTCAGGTTGTGCGGCATTGTGCGGTCTAAACCGGTTCTTGTTCTGCGCATCAAAGCGGGCCTTTGATCCACTTTTGCGACGGCGAAGGCGCGGTAGCAACCGCGTTGGATGAACAACGACATTCGTTGACCCTGCATTTGGGGAACCTCAAGGCGTAAAAACCGCCTCTCGCAGGTCGAGATCACCGCTCAGGCGCATGACACGCGCGCTTCAGAGTTGTTTCACGGGGCCCGATAAAGCCATAGCGCCTTTCACAATCCGGCTGAAGGCTTCGCGGTTTGAAAGCAATATGGTAGCCGATCGGTATGAGCAGTTGCCTCCCTACCAAGTACACGACCAGGATCGGGTATTCACACAACACGGTGCTAAAGCGCGTTTTTCTTGTGTTCATTCATGGGATGCTCCCTTCGCTCTGTAAAACGACCGAGCCCGATCATCAGGCGTAAAACGCAGCTCAATTTACGTTAAATACTGTTTTTCAACACATAAACGGCGCCGAAACCACCAAACTGTTGTTCTGAACGTCAGCGACTATCGCCTTTGGTCGCATCTTGTGACTGATCCCATTCCACCATCTTATCTTCGAAGTCCTGCGCGATATTCTCGACCATAATTTCCGCAAATTGGGTTTTCAACAGCGCTTCGGCTTTGGCAAAAGTTGCACCAATTCGCGCATCAACAGCCTGTTCTACAAAGCATTCCGGGTTATCACTGCCTGGGCCAATGTTAAAAATTGGAGGTGCTCCAATTGCTTCGTATACGTCTAGTAGCGAAATCTGTGTCAGCGGCTTTTTGAGCTGCCAACCTCCGTTTTGCCCCCTCTCTGCCGTCACGATATCAGCTTTTTTTAAACCCGAGAGCATTCGACGCACCACCACTGGATTGGTGCCCAGCATCTTGGAAATCTGATCCGATGTCGGTCGTTCAATATGTCGATCCATGTGAATCAGAACATGGAGCAGACGAGACATTCGGGTATCGCGCGGCATGGCGGTCCTCACTTTGTTCTCCGATGACCTTAGCACGCCCTGCATTTTGTAACAATCAATGTTCTTGACTTGTGTTGATCGAAACAATAGAGAACTTTTAAAGTTACCTACTTAATTTCCGTCACATGTTGCGCGCAAAAAGGTCGCAACAAATCGACATTTGCCAAACCTGTGCACAATGGAAAAAGGAACGCCAAATGACGATTGGCTTTGCCAGAAACGCCTCGTTTTTCGCAGGCTTGGGATTTTCATGCCGGCGAAACCCAGAAAACCCGCGCGTTCTGACCTCTTGGACCAACAGGCAGAGCCATACCGGCCGCAGACCTTCAGATGATGACTATCGTTGGCTCACGATGTGCGCCGCAGGTGGCTTTGGGAGGTTTTCAAATCGCCAAAAGGGAACAGAGTTCGCGGACAAATCTTTGCTGACTTGGGTCACGAAGTTGGGTCGCAGCCACACCAGTTTGGGCGTTGCAAGAAATACCCTAGACCGCCTGACCGTAGCGCAAACTATCCAGCTCGGTGCAGACCAAGTGGAAATCTCGAGGCCGCTGTGCTCGCGCTTGTTGTCCCAAAGCAAATTCTTGAACGTCCGCAAGTCCAATGACCGGAACGGTCCGTCAGAAGAAAATATAAGCATTATCAGCGTCTTGATGCACATTTTGCCACCAACATGCGCGGTTTTGCCAACTTTTATCACTAACGACCGTCCCCGGAGAGGATCATGACACATCTCACGACAGACGCGGCAAGAACGCAGAAGCGGCACTGGTATGCGGCAGGTTTCTTGTTCATCGCAGCTTTCATCAACCTGCTCGACACGACAATCGTCAATTTGGCCTTGCCGGCCATACAGACGGAATTTGGTGCAACGGACACCGCGATGCAGTGGGTTCTGGTGATCTATGTTCTGGCTTTTGCAGCCGGTTTGTTGCCGTTTGGCCGTTTTGGCGATGCCATTGGACGGCGCAAGTTGTTCCTGTGTGGCATTGTCGGATTCGTCACCACTTCATTGGTGTGTGGCGTGGCACCAAATATGGAAACTCTGATCGTTGCGCGGTTATTGAAAGGGATGTGTGCGGCAATCATGCTGCCTCAAGTTCTCGCGATAATCCACGCCACTTTTCCCAACGACCTGAAAGGTAAAGCGATTGGATACTTTGGGATGGTCAGTGGTCTTGGGGCCTTGGCTGGGCCACTGATTGGCGGACCACTGATCGCGGCGGACCTGTTTGGGCTTGGTTGGCGCATGATCTTTCTGATCAACCTGCCGCTTGGCGTGATCTCCTTCGTCGGAGTCTCTGCTTATGTTTCAAGGGATTTGAAGACACGAAAACAGAGCTCTGACTGGTTTGGCGCAGGCCTATTTGCGACAGGTTCAGTTGCTTTACTCTATCCTTTGATCGAGGGGCGCAGCTCGGGCTGGCCGTTAGAGCTACTGGCTTTGTTTTTCGTGTCCGTTTTGCTGTTTGCGGTGTTTTGGCAGCGTCAGAAGAAATTGGCCACGAACAACGAAATGCAATTGGTGCCGGTAAAACTGCTTAGCAACGGCAGGTTTCTATCGGGTCTCATCATCACAAATTGTCTTTTCATTGGTGTTGCAGGACCGATTGTGGTGCTGGCCATCACGCTACAGAGCGGATTAGGTTTTTCGGCAGCTGAAGCAGGACTCGTCTTAGCGGCGCACCCGCTTGCCGCGATGTTTACCTCCCTGGCGACAGGCCAAATGAGCCCGCGATACCTACAATGGCGTATCCTATTTGGGTTTGTGGCGCTGCTCGTTGGAATGATTTCGCTGAGGGGGATTGTCCCCTTTTCTGGGGGACCGTTAACACTTTGGGGGCCGCTTTTTCTGATTGGGGCCGGTGTTGGCTCTGCCAACGTTGCGCTGTTTCAATCCGTTTTGCGCACCGTTGAGCCAAGTGATGCCGGGGCCGGCTCTGGTGCCCTGCAAGCGCTCCAACAGATTGGGATTGCCGTTAGCATCGCCATCGTGGGCCAGATCTTTTTTTCATCCCTGACACAAGAAAATAACGCTGAACACTATGTTGCGGCCCTTCAAAAATCGTTGCTGCTGCCGATTGCAATTTACGCCGGGCTTACCTTTGCGACCCTGCGCACCCTTATAAAAGAGGACAGTAAACATGATGCCTGATGTAACAAACCAAACGGCCGAGGAATTTTGGCAAGAAATCTATGACCGCGCCTCATCCGAGTCGTCGGGGCGGCCGTCTCAAATTCTGGAAACCTTTGCCAAGGATCGTCCAACCGGCCAAGCGCTTGATCTAGGCTGTGCGAAAGGCGACGATGCAGTTTGGCTGGCCAAAAACGGTTGGCAGAGCCTAGGTGTCGATATTGCCGCTGCTGCGATCAAAATTTCAACGCAGAATGCGTCGCGCAATGGTGTCGCCGACAGGGCGCGTTTTGAACGACATGATTTGTCAAAGAGCTTTCCTGTCGGAACCTTCGACCTCGTTTCAGGCATGTTTCTTCAAACACCTTTCCGTTTCCCCCGACGCACTATTATGCAGCGGGCTGCCCAAGCGGTCCGTCCAAACGGCCTGTTATTGATGGCGACCCATCAGACATTGGCCCCTTGGTCCTGGAGCGATCCAGATACCAACCACCCCGACGCGCTGGCGCGGCTCGCGGACATGCAGCTGGACCCTCGGGACTGGCGTCAGATCCATGTCGGGCCAATTGAACGCATTGCCGTGGGCAAAGACGGCCAAAGCGCAACCGTGGTGGATGCCGTTGTTGCACTAGAACGCCTGTAGCCCTGCAAATCTATCTCTTGACCCCAAGGACACACGCTATGACAGCTTTCACATCCAAAACCTTGTTTGCCTCGGCACTCTTGGTCTCACTCGCGACCTCTTCTTTGATCGCCAAAGAGAACCGGCTACCCCACCAACACATCAAACCGGAAACCGCGGATCTCGTTGAGCGTCTCAAAGCGGGTGGGTATGTTCTCGTTGTGCGTCACGAGCGGACAAATGCCTTCACACCTGACGACAAAGCGTTTCAGGTCGAAAACTGCGCTAGTCAACGCAATCTGTCCGTTGCCGGACATGCCAACGCGATTGAGAATGGCGCGGTCATACGTTTTCTGGACATCCCCATCGGAGATGTCCTTGCCAGCCCAATGTGCCGGACACTCGAAACCGGCCGCCTGATGTTTGGCCACGTTGAGAGCAACGACACGCTGTTTGGATGGGGCGCAGATCCTGAAAAGGTCCGCCAAGGTTTCACATCGCTTATACTCGAAAATGCTGGCACTGATAAAAATACCGCGCTGGTCACGCATCTGGGCACGTATTCCTTTGTCCTGGGCGGGCATCTTGCCGAAGGTGACACCGCGGTCTTTGGTGTTTCCGACGGCGCTCCACTCTTCCTGGGAACCATTCCTGCCAACGGGTGGAATGACGCCATCATCGATGCGTCAATCGCTTCGGAACATCACAAGACCGACAATCATGGCCATACTCACAATTGACAGGTGAAATCACACAACCAGTCACGCAAAGCCTGCTCCGCCCCACTGGTGCGGGCTTGTTTGACATCAAACAGGTGTCATTGCGGTCACGTCCTTGAAGTGCCAGTGGAACGTTGCTGCAAACCTATAACAAGGCAGGGTTGTCCGTATCGCACGCATGTCGGGTATTACGTTCAGCTGTTTGATCTGAGAAGACCAATCTGCCAATCGGCACCTGTTTTAAATATGCCCTGACGTGCAGGGGCCGCTAACCGAGCCGCCGGTAATCGGGATAAACCACCGATGACCAGCGCGCCGGGCGTCCATTTCACGGATCGAACCGAGGTTCACCAAAAGATGGAATGCGAATTCAAGCTGTTTTGCGTTCATCTGCCTTCCTTGAAAGAACGTAGTGCAAAACGATCACGGCTAGTCCAGCGCAGATGCCAAACCACATAACGGGTTCGGTTTTCCACATGATCAGGACGGCCAGACCAAGGCGTGCCGCAATTTCTACAGACCCGATCGGGCCACGGTCATACCGCGCCAAGGCCGATGCCACGAGGTACAGCGCTAGGATCAATCGAGCAGATAGCATCGTTAGCGCAGCAATATCGACCTCACCGCTATAGCCTTCGATCAGGGCTTTGGCACCTGACTCGTCGGTAATTGTGACCGCTTCGGGGATCAGCAACAGTTCGGGGTACCATGCAAAAATGAAGGGGATTGTGAACATCACAATACCCACGCGCACGGCCGCAACGCCGGTGCGCATCGGCTCGGCTCCGGTGATCGAAGCTGCCGCAAAGGCGGCGACCGCCACGGGCGGTGTGATCGCCGAGGCCACGGCAAAGTAGAAGACGAACATATGCGCGGTGAAAAAGCTGACGCCTAGGTTGGCGAGCAATGGGCCAAGCAACAAGGCAACGTTCACATAGGCCGGAACTGTCGGCATCCCCATGCCGAGCAGGATCGCGCAGAGCATCGCACAGGTCAGGGCCAGCATCAGATAAACGCCCCCGACGATCTGTAGCTCAAAGCCCAACAGCCGGATGCTTTGAGCCTGTTCCAGCCACGAGGTCACGGCGCGGGTCAATTCCCCAGTCAGACCGCTTTCGTTCAGAAAGGCGGAAATGATCGACACCGCAAAAAGCAACAGGAACAGTTTTGAAATAAGCAGTCCCCCATCAGCCAGTGATGCCAATATCTTGGAGGGTTTGGCGCGGGTTTCAGGATCAAGCAGCAGCAGCGGAATCAAAACCGCAACGGCCCACCAACCGGCGGAGACAGCATCCCCCGTGGAATTGATGATCGTGCGCGTCACCGCTTCGGGCATGATTGCCCCGATCAACCCGCTGCCGCTGGCGTCTTTGCTGCCCAGAAGAAGGAACAAAATGGTGAGGATCGGCATCACGATGATGATCAGGTTCAGCCAGTCCTGACGCGTCATTACGAGGTCTTCGGGAACCTCACCGACAGCCACGACGCGCTCACGGCGCGCTTGGAACATCACCGCAAGAAAGATCGAGAAGAAAAAGAACATCGCTGGCAGGAAGGCCGCAGTGATGACTTTGGTGTAGGGCACCGCCGTCAGCGCCACGAGCACAAACGCCGCGACTCCCATGACCGGCGGCATGATCTGCCCACCCGAGGAGGCCGCAGCTTCGACTCCGCCAGCAAATTCCTTTGAAAAGCCGTTGCGCCGCATCATCGGGATCGTCAGCCGCCCCGTTGACAGCACATTGGTGACCGGCCCGCCGGTGATTGTGCCAAACATCGCCGAGGAAACGATAGCCGCATGGGCCGGTCCACCGCGCAGGTTGCGCGTTGCGCGCACGGCGAGCTTGATCAGAGATGTACCCCCTGCCGACGTGCCAAACAGTGCCCCGAGAACCACATAGGGAAAGACCTGATTGATCACAATATCCATGAAACGGCCCATAAACCCGTCGGGCGTGACAAAGACGTTTGTGGCTTTCTGGATCGCTGCTTCGGTGACATCTCCGCCATCAGCCCCCAGTTTGGTCAGTAGGAAATTGTTGTCCGACAGATCGAAGATCCAGATCAGCGTCGTGCCAACAGTATAGAGGACCACCACACTGGCAACGGCCACCAATGGCAGCCCCCAGACACGGATGTTGTAAAGAAAGAACAGAGTGATAATCGTGAACAAAAGAGGAATGATCCAGACCCCAAAGCGGGCCTGACAGGCGGGCACCTCGGCATCAAAGGACATACCGGGGATAACACCGGCAGAGCGTTCGGCCGCGTCCTGAATAAGGCGGGCTCTTTCGCCTGTGATTTGGTCGATCAGGCAGATGGAATCGATTTCGACGAGGTACCCAAAGGCCGCCAAAAAGGCCGCGAGTAACAGCCCCGCATCCAGCAGAAACCCGAGCCACGCCAAATGGGGCTTCTCCATCCGCCACGCCCGATAGACCGAGGCATCCAGTGCCACAATCGTCATCATCAACAGGAATATCGGGGGGTAGAAATATTCGGGCGGAAAGTTTGACACCCTGAAAA
Organism: Pelagimonas sp.; assembly: GCF_050633425.1. Taxonomy (GTDB): domain Bacteria; phylum Pseudomonadota; class Alphaproteobacteria; order Rhodobacterales; family Rhodobacteraceae; genus Pelagimonas. The sequence continues at coordinate 27,439 of NZ_JBOEGM010000029.1, forward strand.
ACGGCCGACCCGTCAGATCGCGCGCCAAGTCCTGAAGGCCTGGTATTTCGGGCATGGTGTTCAACATGCCAAAGAAAACCAAAATCAAGGCGAGGAACACGGCGATACGCCGCCCAATTGGAAGGTTGTGCGGTTGCGACGTCACGGATCGATCCTCCTTTGGGGAAAGGCCATAGGTCTGGCCTTTCCGCTATTAGGTCTTAAGGGCGCAGACAGTCGGCGACGCTATGGCCGGCCTCTTCGAAGGCACGGATTGCTCCGTTGTGCATCTTAATCTGCACAGCCCCGCAGGCCCCTTGTGACACACCGTCGATGTCGCCAAAGCTCAGCATGGAGAACGGACCGCGCGGCGACCCTTCGATAAAGCGCTGCTCACCGTCGAGGTAGGCCTTCGTGATCTGATAAGCGAGATCGTCGTCCATCGACGCATTCACGATCTGGCCAAAGGCCGTTGCGAAGCTGTCAAAGGTATCGTCGTCGGTGACAATGGTGATGTCATTGCCCGCATAGGCCGCCCGGAACGCCTCAACCGGAACTGAATATGGCGCATGGCCAGGTGCCGCGAGAATTTGCTGGCCCAATTTACTGGCCAGAAGGTCAGAGGGGACGTCGTGCATGGTAATCCCGCCTGCGGCTGCGATTGCGATCTCGCGACCGGAAGGCAGACCTTCGGGGATGGTCCAGGCATCTGCACCACCGCCAGTGATGCTAGACACGGTATCAGGCCAAGCTGTCTGGATGCCTTCGTAACCCTCACCGTCCTTTGCGCCGGACAACAGTTGGATCATCGCACGACCCGAAGTCAGCGCTGCACCGCGTGGCGGGCCGTTCCAGATACGCAATCCATCGAGCGACCGGATGTCTTCAACTGGATTATTGTTGTAGTATGCGAATATCTGGGCTGAGCCAGAGTTCCAGAACAGCACGCGCAAGTTGCTTGCCATTTCAGCGCCGTCTTCAGGCCCGACACCGCTATAGGGGCCGATGCCCCGTGACAGAAGAAACGGCAGGATCAAAGGCGCTGGCGCCATGTCCAGCCGCCCTTGGGCAACGGCTTGAACCGAATTGGTCAGTGTCGCGCCTTCGGTGATCTGCACCGTGGCAACCCCCGCGCTATCAAGGATCGCTGCCAATGTCGTGTCGATGTAATGGGGCGTTGACCCTGGTGTGGTGGTTTCTGCGGTCAGGGTCGCCTGAGCAGATGCCGCCAGTGGAGCAAGCGCAACAGCCACACCAAAAATTACAGTTTTGATCATGATATCCTCCCTTGATCCCGCACCTTCCTCCAAAGACGCGCAGGCCAAGACAAGCTGGCCCACGCTTAGGCTTGCAGAAATTATATGACTTGTCACGTAAATTATTTTGCCCATTATGGGACCGGAGGGAGGACAGCCAATGACGGAACATCCAAAAGTGGACGCCGAGCAAATACGGGCCCGCATGGAGCGGGAAGGTTTCAACATTTTTGGGCGACTGCCAGCCGTCTACGCCGCGTCCCGCACCCAAAGCCGTAACTTCCTTGAAATCGCCGGTGGTTTGTCAGTTGTGGAATGGCGAACGCTTTGGGATTTGGCAGAGGCCGGACCTCTGACAATACGCGACCTTGCTGCGATCCAGCGCGCCGATCATTCCCTGATCAGCCGTGCCCTGCCCGATATGCGCAAAAAAGGCTATGTTACGATGCACAAAGACGCACGAGATGGCCGCCAAACCGTTGTCGCCCTGACCGAATCCGGCCGCGCGGCCTATGACCGTGCCGCCCCTGTCATGGCCCAACGTCGCGCGGCGCTGAGAGAGTTTTTCTCCCAAGATGAAATTCATGCCTTTGCTGGGCTTCTTGACCGGCTGGAAGATTTTTTGCGAATCCCGACAACCGAACTTCTGGCGAGACGAAAAGCAGACGAGGACACGCAATGACTGATCGGCCCAACGTTTTGTGGATCATGGCAGACCAGCTCCGGTTCGATTACCTAAGCTGCTATGGGCATCCGCATTTGCAGACCCCCCACATAGATGCATTGGCCGCCCGTGGCGTGCGCTTTACCAATGCCTATGTACAATCACCCGTCTGCGGCCCGTCGCGGATGTCGGCTTATACGGGGCGCTATGTTCGCAGCCACGGATCGACATGGAACGGCATGCCTTTGCGTGTCGGAGAGCCGACGTTAGGCGACCATTTGCGCGAAGTTGGCGCGCGCGCCGTGCTCGTGGGCAAAACCCACATGACGGCTGACGCAGAAGGCATGGCGTGGCTTGGCATTGATCCCGCCAGTGAGATCGGTGTGCGTGTGTCTGAATGTGGTTTCGAGCCTTTCGAGCGTGACGACGGCCTTCACCCCGACAGCGCGCGGCAAAGCTGGTCCGCCTACGACGATTATCTGGTGTCGCAAGGCTATAAATCTGACAACCCTTGGGAAGATTTTGCTAACTCGGGCGTCGGAGAAGACGGCGATTTGCTGTCAGCGTGGCTTTTGAAGAACTCCCGCTTGGCGGCGAATGTCCCCGAAGAGCATTCGGAAACCGCCTACATGACCGATCGCGCCATCGCCTTCATGCAAGAAGCCAAGGCGGACGGGCGGCCGTGGATGTGTCATCTTTCCTATATCAAGCCACATTGGCCCTACATCGTGCCCGCACCCTATCATGATATGTATGACGAAAGTCATATCGTGCCGCCGATCCGGTCTTTGGCAGAGCATGACACCGACCATCCCTTGATGCAGGCCTACCTTAGGGCGCGGGTTTGCCAAAGCTTCGCGCGTGACGACGTCCGCGAACATGTGGTCCCTGCTTATATGGGGCTCATCAAACAGCTCGACGACAATCTGGGGCGCCTGTTTGCGTGGATGGATGAAGCGGGCCTCAGTGACAATACGATCATCGCCGTTACCTCGGACCACGGCGACTACATGGGCGACCATTGGATGGGGGATAAGGATTTCTATCACGAGATGGCTGTAAAAGTACCGCTGATCATCGCCGATCCACGCCTGGACGCTGAGACGACACGTGGGCTTGTGTCCGATGCGCTTGTCGAAATGATCGACTTGGCTCCGACTTTTATGAACGCGCTTGGCTGCCCATCCAAACCCCATGTGATCGAAGGGCGCGACCTGACGCCGATCTTACATGAGACAGAGGGGTTTTCACGCAGCTATGCCATCAGTCAGCATGACTATCATTGGTCTGATATGGCCCGCCTGCTGGACCAACCGCAAGAACATGCCCACACAACGATGATCTTTGATGGGCGCTGGAAATACATCCGCTGTGAAGGCTTCCGGCCAGTTTTGTTTGACCTTCAGTCCGATCCCCACGAACTGACCGATTTAGGAGCATCACAAGAGGCAGAGCACACTGCTGTCTGCACCCGTATGGAAGCGGCTCTGCTTGATTGGGCCACGCGTCATCACACGCGGATCACAGCAACACCTGCTGTCTTGGCACGACAGAAAAAAGCAGCCGAAGGGGGTATTTTGATCGGTTTCTGGGATGAGCAGGAATACGAAGACACCACTGGTATCGCGTTTGACGACCTAAAACCTGTCGGGCGGCCTTAGAGTGGTCGCGATCTCTTGGCGTTGACAATTATTGCCTAGAAACAAGGATACGATCTATTCCCCAACTGCGCAGCAAATTCGGATAGCCCGCCCATATTGACCAGGCATTTCTCATGGGTATTCGCCGTGACGCGCAAAACTGACAGCCCCTGATGACCGGTCTCCGACCCCCATTTCACAAAGCGGCCCTTAGCTTCGGTACCAAAAATTGGTCGAATGGGCAGCTTGCGGTCATCAGAGGCCAATTGATACTTGGCAACTTATGGAAGGCGAACAGCGAGTGCCCTTCGCCAGTCAACTAGATGTCGATCCTCTCAGCGATGCCTGGGCTCCGAAAACTGGGCACTGATATTTTATGGCCAATACGCAGTTGTACAGCCCGCAAATTCCCGGTTTTCAGATAAATCCCAGCCGCATTTGTCTTGCGAATTGACGACGTGCAGTAGCCACTTGGTTCTAAACCAATTGCGCCGATTCAACCATATTGGCCTGTCGAAAAGTGGGACAGTCATGGAACCGACCGGGAAAGACACCGGGAAAGACGAAGCAACCTCGGAACCTTTCAGGACGTCTGACCCAGTTGGCAACGGAGGCTCACGTGTATACCAGCGCCCAAATTTGAGCCGGGTAGACACGCCCTAATCACCCTGCCCAGCACGAAGTTAACGGATTTTTGAAACCACGACACAGGCAAAAGGCGGGCGCATTACCGGCCTAGGGGCTGGGGCTGTCAAAAACCGTTAGATTGCAATCGATGACAAGCGCATGAAGGTCATGCCAAAAACCAAAAATGGATGGTTGGAGATCTGGAACGCTAAACCCAAAGCCTGCGGACAAAAACCGTTAGACCAGACCGACCGGGATCACAGCCAAATTTGGCGTCTCGAGTTGCGCTTGGGCCAAAAGTAGCTGCGCGACAGGTTTGAGACGCACAGTTGGCACGATACGCTTGGGGACGCTTCAAGCGACGCCTTGGGATGGCTCGGAACAGCTTCGCTACCGTGTCCCGACCAGTGACAGCAATCGCGCACGTCGGCCATCCTATGAGCATTGGCAGCTGTTTTCAGACGTCGTTGGGAATGACCTTGCCGCCAACTCCAGCGTCCTCCGACCTAACGAAGCGATCTACGCCGACAAGACAGCCAAGATGCGCGAGCTGGATCGGCATATTTTGAGCCTGTTTGTCAGCCGAATTGCGATTTCGGATATTTTGGCAGAAGCCTTTGCCATCGTTATCGAAAATCATATAGGCGCTTTGCAATGGTACAACGAAAAATACCCGAAGACGCCAGAGGAACGGTTAAAAAAGTCTAGCGAGTGCTATCGTTGGACTTGAGGATAGGGCGGAACCGGTCAGTACACCACCGTAACGAAACATTCCGAAATGGCTGCAGTTTGGGGCGCAAGAAATTAACGAACCGGCGAAATACGGGATGAGTGCCCGTCGAAGTTACCGGCCTGACTGGTCTCGATGCCAGAGCGAACTGCGATTTCAAAGTGTCGCAGCGGCGCGGCTGGCTTGGTCGTAGTGGCCGGACAATGCACGTAGCATGCGAGCCAGTTCGCGCAGTTCTGCGCCGCTCATTTCCGCAGGCGATAGACCGTTCAATAGACACTGCCGCCGCACATCGCGGTAGGCTTCGCACAGCGCGACCCCATCCTCCGACGTGCGATAAAACACTTCCTTGCCTCTCTTTTCCGAAACCAGCAATCCAGCCTTGAGCAATTTGCGCAGGGCATAGTTCACCGTATGGCTGTCTTCGATATTCAGCAGGAAACTGATGTCAGAGAGCCGTTTGTCCCTGTCCCGATGGTTGACGTTATGCAGGATCAGAATTTCGAGGGGGCTGAGGTCGGGGTGGCCCGCTGCGGCCATGCAGCGCGTAACCCATCGCGAAAAGGCGTTGAACCCAACGATCAAGCCGAACTCGAGCTCTGATAGCTCCCAGCCGCCGCCTTCCGCCAGATGGCGGGAGGAGACGATTCGACGATCAGCGGGGGGCTTGTCAGTCATTTTTAGCTCTCTTCTTGCGCAATTCGCTGATATTTTCCGCTTATGATGTCAATATTTTCCCGACATTTCAATAGTCACCACCGATTTCGACATCCCACAATTATAAAACGTTGACGAAATGTAAACGTAATGCAAGCCTAACGTCATCCAACAAAGCAGGGAGAGCACAATGCTCATTTCACGAATTATTGGCGGAGCAACCGCCGCTCTTGCAGGTCTGACCATCGGAGCACAGGCTGAAACCTGGGACATGCCAACACCTTACCCAGACGCGACCTTCCACACGGCCAACATCACCGAATTTGCCGCTGATGTAGCCGCTGCCACAGATGGCGCGCTCGAAATCAAAGTTCATTCGGCGGCATCGCTCTTTAAACACCCCGAAATCAGCAGGGCTGTGCGTAGCGGTCAGGTGCCCATTGGAGAATTTTTCCTGTCGCTTCTGGCCAATGAAGACCCGGCTTTCGGTGCCGATTCGCTGCCGTTCCTCGCGACAAACTACGAAGATGCAGAACGGCTTTGGGCAGCGCAGAAAGATGCTATTTCTGAGCTTCTGGACGAGCAGGGCATGATGGTGCTTTATTCGGTGCCATGGCCGCCACAGGGGCTTTATACCACTGGTGAAATCAATTCGGTCGAAGACCTCGCAGGGCTGAAGTTCCGCACCTATAATGCGACCCTCGAAGAATTCGCAAACCTTGCTGGTGCCGCGCCGACGCAAGTTGAAAATCCGGATATTCCGCAGGCCTTCAGCACCGGACGTGTTGAGGCAATGATCACCTCCTCCTCGACTGGTGTGAACTCTAAGGCTTGGGACTTCCTGACCCATTACACCGACATTCAGGCTTGGATCCCCAAAAACGTCGTGGTGGTAAACACTCGTTCTTTCCGCCGACTGGACGACACCACACAGACAGCCGTTCTTGAAGCCGCCGCCGCCGCAGAAGCCCGCGGCTGGGAAATGAGCCGTGCCGAAACCGAGGCACAAACAGCGGTTCTGGCTGAAAACGGCATCATCGTCGTAGAGCCGTCAGAGGAACTGATGACAGGGCTGCGCGAGATTGGTGCGCAAATGCTGGAAAACTGGACCGCCAAAGCAGGTGACGCCGGTGCCGCACTTCTGAGCGCCTACGAGCAGTAACCCCGCTAGGTTGGGCGCACCACCGCGCCCGACCTAACTCACACTTGACCTGTAAGGAGGCAGTCATGCGGCAAGCCTTGAACACTCTCTACCGATTGGCCGGCGGACTCGCCGCGTCTTTCATTGTCGCCATCGTGGCCATAGTCTTCGTACAGGTTTGCTTTAACCTGGCGGACAAGGTCGCCGCAGCCATCACCGGAACCGGCCTTGGGCTGACGATCCCGTCTTATGCGGATTTCACCGGCTTTTTTCTGGCTGCTTCTACCTTTCTTGCGCTGGCCTATGCGCTACGGGAAGGCGGGCATATCCGCGTAACGCTCTTGCTCGGCCGCCTGCCCACGCCTGTGCAGCGCCGCGTTGAAATTATCGTCGTCGCTATTGCCTTGGCGATGAGCGCCTTTGCAAGTTGGTATATCATCCTGCTTGTCCATGAATCTTTTGAGTACGGTGACCGGTCGTCTGGCATGGTCTCTGTTCCGCTTTGGTTGCCGCAACTGCCTGTCGCGTTTGGCCTAATCATTCTCACCATTGCCTTGCTCGACGAACTGGTCGGCCTTTTGCGCGGTCTTCCTGCGTCTTGGGACGGCAAGGGCGAAAACTTGCTGAGCGAATAGGAGCCTAAGCCATGTCTGTTGCCGTCCTTTCGATTATTCTAATAGTCCTGCTTTTTGCCTTCCTCGGTGCGGGGCTTTGGGTTGCCTTTTCACTGCTGGGGGTGGGCATTGCCGCGATGGTGCTGTTCAGCAATGCGCCCTTGGGCCTTGTCATGGCCACGACCATGTGGGGTCATTCAAATTCTTGGGCTTTGGCCGCGCTGCCGCTGTTCATCTGGATGGGTGAAATCCTGTTCCGGTCGCGCCTCAGCGATGACATGTTCACCGGCCTTTCGCCATGGATGAACCGCCTGCCAGGCCAGCTGTTACATGTTAACGTTTTCGCCTGCGGGATCTTCGCTGCTGTGTCAGGATCGTCGGCGGCAACGGCCGCTACGATCGGCAAACTTTCGATCCCCGAACTTTCGCAACGCGGTTATCCTGAAAAATTGGTCATCGGGACGCTGGCCGGATCGGCGACGCTCGGCCTGCTGATCCCGCCATCGATCATCCTGATCGTTTACGGCGTGGCGACAGAGCAATCCATCGCGCGGTTGTTTATTGCGGGCGTCTTGCCCGGCTTGCTGCTCGTGACCCTATTCGTCGGATATGTCGCCATCTGGGCGATGATGAACCGCGACAGTCTCCCTATGGAAGATATCTCAGTCACCTTCCGTGAGAAACTACGTCGTTCCCGTCGTTTGCTTCCGGTAATATTGTTGATCGGCGGGGTGATCGGCTCGATCTATGCTGGCATCGCCTCGCCCACGGATGCCGCCGCCGTCGGGGTTGTGCTGGCGCTGATCCTGTCATGGAGTTCCGGCACGCTGACCCGCGCAAGCTTTGTTGACGGCTTGATGGGCGCAACTGTAACGTCCTGCATGATCGGTTTCATCCTTGCGGGCGCGTCTTTCCTGACCGTGGCGATGGGCTTTACCGGCATCCCCCGTATCCTTGCCGAATGGATCGGCGGGCTTGGTCTGTCGACCTTTACCCTATTGGCTGCGCTGACTTTGTTCTTCGTGATCCTTGGCTGTTTCCTTGACGGGATTTCGGTCGTGGTACTAACCGCCTCGGTCATCATGCCGATGGTGCAGCAGGCCGGAATTGATCCGCTGTGGTTTGGCATCTTTCTGGTGATCGTTGTTGAGATGAGCCAGATCACCCCGCCGGTCGGTTTCAACCTCTTCGTGCTACAATCCCTGACGGGGCGCGATATTCTGACAGTTGCCCATGCCGCGCTTCCGTTCTTCTTTTTGATGATCGTCGCGTTGGTTCTTATCGTGATCTTCCCATCAATCGTGACCTACCTGCCGGAGCAGATGTGACCCACCCCTCCCCTGAATTCCCCATGATCCGCACCGGAGGTGTGGACGGTCTTCTTGTCAGCTTTGGCGACAGATTAAGCGAACCTGCCAACCGTGCCGCGCTTGCTTTTCGTGTCGCTGTTGAGGCCGAAGGCTGGGACGCGATTGAAGAAACATCATCGACGCTTGTGTCCTGCTTTATCCGCTTTGATCCCTTGCGCCTGACCCATGATGTTTTGAAGGCGAAGGTTGAAACCTTGGCCAAGGGACGCAACTGGTTCGACGTGGCCTTGCCCACAGGGCGGCGGTTCTGGCGCATTCCAACGGTTTATGGCACAGAAATGGCCCCGCAACTTGCGCAGGCCGCAGCCGCTGCGGGGATGAGCGAGGCCGAAGCAGCCACATCTTTATCGGACGCGCGCGTGCGTGTGCAGGCGCTCGGTTTCGCGCCCGGTCAACCCTATCTCGGTGAATTGCCGCAAGCGTGGGATATTCCCCGCCAAAGCCAATTGACGGACCGTGTCCCGCAAGGTGCGCTGGTCGTAGCGATCCGACAACTCGTGCTGTTTGGCGTTTCTGCGCCAACCGGCTGGCAGCACGTCGGACAAACGGCAATCAACCTGTTCCAACCCAAGGCAGACGAACCAATCCTTTTACGGCCCGGTGACGAGGTGCAATTCGTTGCTACGGATGCCGCATCATTGAACAACATGCGCAGCGATCCCAACGGCGGCGCAACCTTCGAGACAATCAAATGAACGCCCAACTGACGATATTGCGCGCCGGTCCCAGCATGACATTGCAGGATATGGGGCGCCCCGGCCATCTGGCGCTTGGCCTGTCGCGTGGCGGGGCAGCAGATAGGCTGGCGCTGGCCGAAGGCGCAGCGTTGCTGGGTCAGCCAGCCAATACTCTCGCGTTGGAAATGGCAGCGTTGGGTGGGGAATTTCAGGCCAGCGAGGACGTTCGTATCGCACTGACGGGCGCGCCTATGCGGGCTACAATCGACGGCGAGACAGTGGTCTGGAACGCGTCGCACAAGCTATCTGCTGGTGCACACTTGTCCATCGGTGCCGCCACAGCGGGCTGCTATGGCTATCTGCATGTGGGGGGTGGATTTTGTGCAGACCCTTTTTTGGGGGCCGCGTCCACACACCTTGCCGTCGGCATCGGCGCATTGTTACAGGATGGCGAAACGCTAAACATTGGCTCTGACAAGCGGCGTGAAACAAACTTGATGATTGAACCCGAAGATCGCTTTCACGGCGGAGCGGTTCGCCTCACCCCCAGTTTTCAAACCGATCTATTTGGAAAGGCCGAGATAGACCGTCTCCAAGCCGAACCGCTGCGCCGTGCCGCGCGGGCAAACCGCATGGGAGTCGCCTTGACCCCTCAAGGCGGGGGATATCACGTCGAGGGCGGGCGCAACGTGGTGTCTGAAATCGTCATGCCCGGCGACATCCAAATCACCGGCGATGGCGTGCCCTTTGTGTTGATGGTCGAATGCCAAACCACCGGCGGCTACCCTAGGATCGGAACTGTTCTGCCCTGCGACCTGCCACGCGTGGCACAGGCGCCTGCAGGGGCCGAGCTTCGGTTTCGCTTTGTCGATCTTGAAGAGGCCGTGGCGTTGGAGCGCACAGAAACCAAACGGCTTACTGAGCTGCGCAAACACTGTCGCCCATTGATCCGCGACCCGCACCAAATGCGCGATCTGCTGTCATACAATCTGATCGGCGGAATGATCGCCGGCAACGAAGACTTTGAAGGACTATAGAATGACAAAAACAGTCGATCTGAACGCCGACATGGGCGAAAGTTTTGGTGCTTGGAAAATGGGCGATGACGCGGCCTTGCTGGATATCGTGACCTCCGCCAATGTCGCCTGCGGGTTCCATGCGGGCGACTGGGACGTGATGGCAGCAACAATGAAGGCGGCGGCGCAAAAGGGCGTTGGAATCGGCGCGCATCCGGGCTTTCCAGATCTGCATGGCTTCGGTCGTCAGCGGATGACCTTTTCCACTGAATCGCTTCGAAATATTGTGCGGTATCAATTGGGGGCTGCGCAGGCGATGGCGAAGGCCGCTGGCAGCTCGGTGCACCATCTTAAACTCCATGGCGCACTGGCCAATATGACATCCGAGAATGAGGAGATGGCCAAAGCCTGTTATGAAGCCGCACTCGATATCGCACCGGATATTGTCATTATGGTTTTGGCTGGCACAGCCCAACAACGCGCCGCATCTGTGCTAGGCTGCAAAATTGCCTGCGAAATTTTTGCGGATCGGGCCTATAATGATGACGCGACTTTGGTCGATCGCGCTTTGCCCGGTGCCGTGGTCCATGACCCGGACGTAGCAGGCCGCCGCATGGCGGACATGGTCCGCGAAGGCGCAATCATCACCGAAAGCGGTAAACGCATCGCAACGCGCATTGATACGATTTGTCTTCACGGTGACACGCCCACAGCAGTCCGCATCGCAACCGAAGTGCGCCGCGCCTTGCACGATAGCGGTGTCACCCTCGCACAGTTTTAAGGGCAACTCGTTTAGCCGCGCGGTATCTAATTTCTGTAGATCACAGCTGTGCCCACAGGCGCAGCGGTCACCCGCAGGATGCCATAAAATCTTTCACCATACTTGAGACGGGTTGGAATTCCGGCAACGCGACCACATGGGTATGGGCCAATTTGGGGTCGAACGAGCCGGTCACCTGTCCTTGCATCCCAGTCCACGCCTGCATCGGGTACAATGCGCAAAGAATTTTTATACTGAGGCTGGGTTGTTGTCGGCTGAAACAAAGCATCTACCGGTTCAAGGTTATTGAGAACAGTGGGCCGACAACGAAAGTGACCTAGAGCATGTATTCGCAAGGACTTGATTCAATTTTTCTTCAGGCTCAGCTCTTTTTGACCATCATTCCGATGTCTTAGATGCGAAGTTCTAACGTTGGCCAGCAACGATTGCTTTTTGATGATGAATGCCCGCTTCATCGGCCCGCACTACAGCATCAGGAACTTGGGCACAAAGTCCAATCCGGGCCGTTACCTTCGGCCCAAGATGGCTGCTTTCAGCCCTTTCAAGACATCCACGCGAGGCAGATCAACCCCACTGCTGCAGGTGCGAAGGCAATCGAGCAGTTTCCCGAGAGCGGACTTTCAATCCCTCAGACCTTCAGACAGATTGGAGCGCAGCTACGCTGCACATCGATGTCCGCGAAGCGCAGTAAGCAGACTTTGCAAAGCTTGGAAGGTATCCGAAAAGCTGACATTGGTTCCCAATTTGAAAATTGAATTGCGCTATTCAATTGAATACAAATTTAGGCCGCCATTTTTAATGGTGAAACATAATCGGGATTATCGGCCAACCACGGCGGTTCTACCCAAGGTCCCCTGTCTTCTTGCCAACCTCCTGGAACGTTGCCGGACCAACCTCTTTGCGCGGAATAAACGTCGCTTTGGGGTGAGGTCTCCGGGAACGACAGAGGTTGGTTACCATTTACACCCCACCCCGGGGCAGGATTCTCAAAAAAATCTTCGGTGATAACCGTTGTTTCCGCACCCAAACTATCGCCAAGTGTAAGCGATACATCGTGAAAGTGGCGGCCAAATGCGTTACTATTATTCGTAAAGGGATCATTTACACCACTTGCGTCGTCTACGAATTCCGTCACGGCCCCTACGGGGAAAGTCGCTCCTGATCCCAATGCAATCCCCGTCGGAATACTAGAAATACTAGCTGGCAATTCGTAGTTTGTTCCTTACATTCTACCACCCGCAACTTCCGCGGCAGAATCATACATTTCCGCAGCTTCACTTGCTGAAAGCCCAGAGACGACGATATGAATATTTGTCGGATCAACATCGCGAGGGCCAATGTTTACAACTCCAATTCCCGCAGGTCCAACCGGTTGGACGTCTACAGATGCAACCACGTTGCCTTCTGGATCGATGAGAAGACCACTTGTGTGCGAATAACCCGAAATTCCGATAACCTCATCCTCGCCAATCGCAATTGACCAACCATTCACTGACATTTACAATACACTCCCGTGCCATAAAGAACTTGAATCTTCACTCCACAGCAACACTCCGCCTCTTGCGCACAGGAAGTAATTGTGAAAGTGAACAAATAAAAAGGACCAGAAAAAAGGTCTTTCAGTACTCGTTGCAAACCAAAGGTTTCCACCATTCTCAACACACAAATCAAGTATTCTGTGGTATTCGTCATTTGAATACAGCGGCGTGATCGAAATTTTTCCGCCACTTTCCCATCTTCCGTCCACTAGTTGAGAAATCTTATAACCTTTGGCCTCAAGCTCTGAGTTTGTTTCATGAATGGGTCTCACTTTTTCATTTGATTCCAAGTACAACTTAGTGTTGAAATCCGGAGCAGCCATTCTCAACGAGAATGACATAAATAGGATGCCTCCAAAAAATAGAAAAAAAATAAAAGCTGCAACTTTCATAAATCAATGGACCTCGCCATTCAGCGCCTGGTAAATACACTTATTGCAGTTCAATTAAAGGCACCGCAGGCTTAAGTTGTCAAGCGTCCAAATGGTCCCTAATACCGCATACCAAAGACAGCGCCCTCACCTGCGATTACAGCGGGTTGGAAATGTTCTTCATCGCTAAACGCGACATCTCCTAGGTCGAGTTTGTCACCAATATCGGTCACTTTTGAACACTTACCCATTCCCCTCACTATTAATAGCGATTTTGACGCTCAAAAACCCGATCCAAAATCCATCGAGTTTTGAACCGTTTTTGAATCCATGAAAACGGACTTCACGCATTTCATTTGTGGATATGACCTCGAGGACACTTGCCTAAGTTGAACGTCTGCTGTCAGAGCGTCGCACATAAAGTGGTCAGTCTGCTTTGGGCTGACAGCAGTCATTGGGCAGAGTTGATCACACGTGATTTCGCCGCAGACGCGCTACCGCACCGCCGCAAGGCTGCTTGGAGCCCACATTGACTGATGCAGCGGGGTGTATGAATGGCTGGAATAGGATTTAAGACGCAGCGAGAATTCTTTTGCCAATTTTGCCAACTTCTGCCGCAACGGCGCGTACTTTGTTTGATGTGCGGTTGTCTTGATGCCGCAAAATCCACGCAGAGTTCTGCGTGAAGATTGGCTCAGTGGGGATGCCAACTAACACTTCTTGGTTTTTTGCGACAGCAGTTGGCAATAGCGCCACCCCAAGACCATGCTGAACAGCCAACAACATGGCTTGAAGATCATTTACGAACATAATGCGCTTAGGGGCATCTTCCAGAGTGGCCCATCGATCATGTTGAACCCAGGGGGCAACATTTGAATGAAGGTCACATCGGCATAGCGCGTTTTCTTGAATAACTCAGCCTTGGCCGCTGTACCGTACAGCCCCAATGGCACCGGACCGATTTTGTTGCCTATAAGATCTTGAGGAGAAGCCTGGGTAAACCTCAAGGCTAGATCGACATCTCCGGCCTCAATGCTACACACTTCGTCTTGAGTGATCAGATCGAATGAGAGATCTGGATACTTGGACTGAATTTCCTTCAATGCGGGGAGAACGATCAAATCCAACCCCCAACTTACAGACGAGATTCCAACTCTGCAAGAATACGCTTCTGTTTCGTTGTTTGACACCCGAAGGACTTTATTGGCCCTTTGCTCCATTTGCTGAACGACAACCAGAACATCCTTTCCTTTTTGGGTAAGGGTCCATCTTTGACCTGATGTGTCCGTCATTCGAACTCCAAGTTCCTTCTCGAGGGATTTCATCCATCTGGCGACCGTCTGATGGCTATATCCGAGTTGATCCGCAGCCCTTTTAAGACCACCGAACGTGTCGAGCTCAACAAGAAATTTCAAGTCATTCCAGCTGATCTGCTTGTCCATATTGGGCCCTTAGATGTCCATTTATCCTATATGCACTCCGCTTAAGTTTGAGCGAGGGCCAAGAGAAAGGGACGCTGCTTGAACTTATCAATGACTCTACTGGTTATGGCGGCATTCAAGCGATTTTGTTGTTTTTTTCACGGGTCGTTTATTGCTGTTGCGCACGGCCTGCGCAGCGCCTGCGTTGGGGCTTACGCCGCAGATCAAAGTCGATCAGGAAATACGATTTTGATCGACGCATTGAAAGATCCATCGCAAACATTATCGAAAGCCTGGCGGCATTTTTCCCTGTATGCGCGGCTGCTTTTTATCTGAATGCAGACGGTCCAATTAACGACACCGCCGCCCTTGTTTACATTATTGCTCGGCTCAGCTTTGTTGTGGTTTACCTCGCCAACGTTCCCTACATTAGGACGGCGTTCTGGTTCCTTGGGAAAGGTGCCATCATCGCCCTTTTTGTCACGTCCTTCACGGCATTCCGCGGCTTGGGCTAAACGCCCAAAAATGTTTCAAAATGCGCTAACAGCCCAAAGTGACCAATGTCAGACAAGCACATTCGCAAATGCGGCAGGTGCAAAATAATTGCTTCGACTTCTCGAGAGCCAACCTTCATTCTGGATAAGGTCGGTTTCAGAAGCCAAAGTCAGTTCTGAGCCCCTCTTGCAGATTTTCTGCGATGCGGCCAATGTCGGTAATAGTTGAAACGTCGTAGCGCCGGAGCCGAAGTCGTGAATGAACACCCATTGTGGCTTTATGTTCGGGAAGCAAAGGACAGGTTCGAAGACCTGAGCGATCGGGTCTGGGGGTCGCCAGAGACCTGCTATTCGGAACATGCCTCGGTTGCGGCGCATATTGAAGAGCTTCGGTTTCAGGGCTTTGAGCTGCATGAGGCCCTTGCTGGAATACCAACCGCGGTGATGGGCAAATACGGCAGAGAAGGACCGGTTATTGCTTTCCTCGGCGAATATGATGCGCTGGCCGGTCTTAGTCAAAAGGCAGATATTGCCCAGAAAGACCCCCTAGAATCTGGCGCGAACGGGCATGGGTGCGGGCACAATCTACTCGGATCTGCATCGATGCTGGCGGCGACGGCTCTGAAACGCTGGCTTGCCCAGACCGGAACACCGGGGCGTGTACGCTACTACGGCTGCCCTGCTGAGGAGGGGGGCGCAGGCAAGGCTTTTATGGTGCGCGCCGGGGCATTTGACGATGTCGACATCGCTATCACATGGCATCCGGGCGATGTCGCGGGCTTTGTAAAGGGCAGTTCTCTGGCCATTGCGCGTGTCGATTTTACCTTTGAGGGCCGCGCCGCCCATGCAGCCGATGCCCCGCATCTGGGGCGCTCTGCGCTGGATGCGGTTGAATTGATGAGCGTCGGCGTCAACTATATGCGCGAACATATTCCCGATACGGCGCGCATCCACTCCGCGATCCTCGACAGCGGTGGGCTGTCACCGAATGTGGTGCACGCCTACGCGAAAGTATCCTATATGGTGCGCGCGGACACGACTGCAGACATGCTCACACTGCTGCGCCGCGTTGAAAAAGTGGCCGAAGGCGCCGCGTTGATGACCGAAACCCAAGTGACGGTCGATGTAAACAGCGGGTCATCGAACCTTGTTTACAACCCGACACTGGGCGATCTGATGCAGCGCAATCTTGACCGGCTCGGACCGCCGCCTTTCACGAGCAAGGACACCGCCTACGCGGCGCGCTTTCAGGCGACCCTCAGCGAAGACGACATCCGGCAGTCCTATGCGGCAAAGGGGATCGTCGAGAAAGAACGCAAGGCGCTGGCCGACTTCAATGTGCCGGCAAGCACACCGGCCATGCCCTTTGGCGGCTCGACAGATGTGGCAGATGTCAGCTGGGTTGTTCCTACGGTTCAGATGTGGGGCGCGACCCACGCAATTGGCACGCAACTGCACTCTTGGCAGGCGGTGGCGCAGGGCAAAGGCCGCCCCGCGCTCAAGGGCATGGTCCATGCCGCAACCGTTATGGCTGCAACGGCGGCGGATGCCCTGATGCAGCCAGACGTGCTCGCCCGCGCCCAAGAGGATCTGGCGCGCTACGTGGGTTCGGTTGGATACATATCCCCTCTTCCCAAGGATGCCATGCCGCTAGCCTGACAAAATCAAGGACAGACACTTTTTCACCGTCCAAATCT
>NZ_JBOEGM010000030.1:0-41411 GCF_050633425.1 Pelagimonas sp.
CTTATTGGACATAGAAAAGATGTTTAAGGCGGGGCGGTTACTGCTTCATACGGTGGACGAAAGCGCCGTAGCGAGATAGTGTTGTGGCATGACCTACCAGCGTCCCACGACTTCGGACAACTCGAGTACCCTACCGAAACCGCCCGGCTGGGTCACCTCCCGTGCAGGCGAAACACCTCATAACGTTGCCTTTTTGTCAGGCGCGGGTTTTGCAATGCTGGATATGGTTCTAAGGCAATCCAGTGAATTGGTTCCTAAGACCCTGTTGGTCAACACCCTTGCGCTCAGGGCCGCCGTTGCGACCTCCAAACTGGAAGGACGGTTGGCACGAGAAGCTGACATCAGGGACGCCTATCATCTGACGCCACCCGATACCGATGGGATACGCCATTGGGGGCCGGACGGCGATGTGCTGGACTTCTGGCGGGGTGCTGTGCGTCTCCGGCTTGGTGGCTCGGACTGGATGCGAAATGTCGCGGATCATATCGACGCCGGTTTTGCGGATTCGGTTGAGGGCTGGCTGAGCGATGCAATGGAGCAAACCAAGTCGCAGGGGCCGTTGATGGCCGCCACAAACATCCTGCGGGCCGTGCTTGAGTCCGATGATCGCGCGGAGCGGATCGGTTGCCTGCTCGCCGATATGGTGCTTGCGAAGTTTTTCGGGTGGGAGCGTTTACTTCCACTCACCGCCCTTCAGGTGACCAAGGGAAATTTGCGTGACCTTGAAGATAGGGTCGGGGAGTTCGCGATCCATGATGCAATTTCAAAAAGCACTCAGACCACATATCGGCTTGCAATGACTCTTGCCGAACGCGCTACCGCCGTGCATGCAGTCGCCCCGAAGCTACGTTCCAAAGGATCGGACGCGGCCATCAACCTGTTCCTGTCCGAGGATGCGATCGCGCCCTCCGGCATGCTATCGCCGATAATCCGGGGCACGACGACGCCAATGACAGGTCGCGCCGCGCGACGGCTCTGCGATCGCCTCGTTGAATTGGGTGTCATCAAAGAGTTGACCGGCCGCTCGACATTCCGGCTTTATGGGGTGCCCCTATGAGCGTGGCTGCCAAACGAAAACCTGCCGGTGAAGGCGACACAGTATTCGACCGTGAGCTTGACGACTTGCCCGAAGACCTTCGGTGGCGGGAATGGATGGGGCGGATCGAGGCGGTGCTGTTTGCCAGCGGCTCGCCGGTTGGTCGTGAGGATCTGGCACGTGTTGTGGGGCAGGGCGCTTCAATCGATTCGCTGATTGATGACATCCAGGCCGAGCTCTCGGGACGTCCTTATGAAATCGCTCGCGTCTCTGACGCCTGGATGTTCCGGACTCGCACACGGTTTGCCGATGCGATCAAAGCCGCGGCCGATCTCGGCGACCGTTCGCTTGATTTCACCGAGATCGAAATGGCTGTGCTATGCGCCGTCGCGTACCACCAACCGATCGACCGGGCAGGGCTGGCCGACATCTTTGGCAAGGAGGTTAATCGCGATTTGCTTGCACGGTTGCGGTTTAAGAATCTCATTGCGTCGGGCCCAAGGTCACCGCGTCCCGGTGCGCCACATACCTTTGTAACAACAGCAGAGTTTCTTGCGACGTTTGATCTACAGACGCTGAGAGATCTGCCGGAGTTGGAACTGGCGGATGACTAGACTTATAGCGAGCTTATCGGTTCCCCGCATAAACTACCTAGAACTCATGATGATCGGGCAACGGCGATGACGCAGTGGGAATGGATCGTACCTTTCAAGGGGCGGAATCACTCGGGAGCCATCGAGCAAAACTTTCTTTGCCGTTCTGGCAACATTTATGTGATGGATAATCATCGAGCCGCGCTGTGGTGCTGGCTCCAAGAGCTTGATTTGAGCAAGCCGCATTCGCTCTTACATATAGATCGACATACAGACACCCTTCAGAGCCAGATGGACGAATGGCTCGATAATCTCCCCGACTGGACCGCCGGGATCGACGAACATCTTGGCAAGAATTACGATTGTGGCGGCTTCACGTGCCCGGTCATCCGGTGGGACAATTACCTTTCGATCTACTTGCACGAATTTGGTTCAAATCTGACCACGCTGAGATTTCTTACGCACAACGATGGCGATCCACCCAATTACGAAGGTACGATGTTTAGCCCGATCTGGGATTTGCCCGAAAACATATCGTACTGGCTCGGCGGAAACGAAGCCCCTTGGATCGTAAACGTCGATCTGGATTACTTTTTCTGTGATGCTGACGACGGTTCAGTCCGGATGATATCCGACGAGTATGTGGAAACAACTTTCAGCGGATTGAAAGATGCTATGGACCGAGGCGTTGTCGGGGCTGTGACGCTCTGCCTTACGCCAGATTCGTTCACTCCCGGATGGGAAGCAACCGAAGCTCTCGCTGCTCGCATTTTAGCCATTCTCGGTTTGGAGTTCCGACTTCCCGCCACGTGAGTTGTTCTGTTGTCAGCTCCTAAACGTCCTTGAACTTTCAATCAGACGCCTTTTCACTTTCAATCGGTCGGTCGTTGACTTTCAATCGGTCGGAGGTGTACTTTCAATCGGTCGAGAAAGGACACCCTTAAAATGTACCCCAGATTCGCTAAGTCCAGAGTAGAGGACGCCCTGTCAGACACCCGCGTGGTGCTCATCTCGGGCCCTCGCCAATCCGGGAAGACGACGCTCGCGACCGACATCGCCTCTGACAAAACTCCCTATCTCACGTTGGATGACGCGACCGTTCTTCGATCAGCACTCGAAGATCCGGTCGGCTTCGTCCGAGGATTGGATCGTGCCGTGATCGACGAAATCCAACGCGCACCAGACCTGCTACTGTCAATCAAGAGCGCGGTCGATGAGGATAAAACCCCTGGGAGATTCCTGCTAACCGGTTCCGCTAATCTTATGACCATCCCGAAGGTGGCGGACTCGCTTGCGGGCCGGATGGAGGTCATCCGACTACTTCCACTCTCTCAAGCAGAAATTTTCGGCAAGAAGTCCGACTTCATTGATAGAGCATTCGCGGCGCAAAAGCCCAAATCTGACCATATAGTCTTAGGGGGCGACCTGGTTGAGATAGTCCTTTCGGGCGGGTATCCGGAGGCTCTTGGCAGAAAGAGGTGGGCGCGAAAGCAGGATTGGTATCATGGCTATCTCGAAGCGCTCGTTCAGCGCGATGTCCGAGACGTAGCCCAAATAGACCAACTCGCCATCATGCCAAAACTACTCTCCGTCCTTGCCGAGCATTCCGGTCAGTTGACCAATTACACGGGCATCGGCGCCGCCGTTGATCTAAACCATGTAACCACACAAAAATATGTGCGGATCTTTGAAAACATCTTTCTGGTGCATACCCTCCAACCATGGTTCACCAATCGGCTGAAGCGATTGACCAAGTCGCCAAAGCTTCACTTCCTCGATGCGGGGCTCCTCGCGGCGATGCGCGATGTCTCACCGGAAACCGTACAGAAAGACAAAACGCCGTTTGGTCCAATCCTCGAAACTTTTGTGTTCAGTGAACTCCGTAAGATCGCGTCCTGGAGCGAGCAGAGTTGTTCGTTCTCGCATTACCGAGACAAGGACAAGAACGAGGTCGACATCGTGTTGGAGAACCGCCGCGGGGAGATCGTGGGTATTGAGGTGAAATCGTCAGCCACCGTTTCCGGTGATGACTTCTCTGGCATGCGCAAACTGGCAGAGGCATGCGGGAAAAAGTTTGTTCAAGGTTTGGTGCTTTACGACCATGATCAGGTCGTTCCGTTCGCGGACAACATGTTCGCCGCTCCACTCTCTTGCCTGTGGGGTGCGCCATGAGCTTGGTGGAGGAACAATGCGTCGAAGATCTAGCGGATCTGCTCTACAACTTCTTGCCGGGAAGCGGAAACTCCCGAACGGCATTTCCGCTTGCGGCGGCCAAGGTCCAGACCGAAGACTTCTGGATAAGAGGCAGTAAGCGCCCTGCAATCGTCCATCTCCTGTCCTCGACCCTCAGCCATCGCCGCCACAAATTCGCGCCACTTATGATGGCTATCGTACGCCAGTCAATGACATGGCGTCGGGGCAGAGGCGAGCCGCTGACACGCGACGAGATCGAACGGCTGAACCAATTGCTGCCGCGCCTCTCTCTAAAGATTCCTGAGTTGTGTGAGGCGGCGTTCCTTGACTCACTACATGCAGAGGAACCGAAGCCTCAAGAGCAGCCTAAGCCCTCGGGAATCACCCTATCGGATGATACAGCGACTTCTCTCTCGCAACGTCTGTTAGGTCTTTTCGAGCAGCAGCCGCAGCGTCGAGGCTATGAGTATGAGCGCTTCCTTACAGAGCTGTTCGCCGCCTATCAGCTGACGCCCCGGACGCCCTTCAAGCTGAAGGGCGAACAGGTCGATGGCAGCTTCAAGCTTCACGGAGAGACTTATCTTGTGGAGGCCAAATGGCAGGCGGGTTTGACCGGCCAGTCCGACCTCCTTGCCTTCTCGGGGAAAGTATCAGGCAAAGCGACTTGGTCGCGCGGTGTATTTATTAGTAATTCGGGGTTTTCTCAAGACGGATTGGCGGCGTTCGGCACGGGACGTCGAACCAATATCATATGTATTGATGGTCTCGACTTACATGAAATCGTCCACAACAGATTGTCGTTGATCGAGGTTGTCGAAGAGAAACTCCGACGCGCCGCCGAAACCAACCGGGCTTTCGTCCCAGTTCGAGAGCTTGGTATGATTTAACAAAGCAAATTTGATGTGTGGCATCATCTCGTACAATACTGAGGCGTTGTTCCCCCGGATGCTGGTATGACTTCCTCATCGCTTAGTTATTGTGTAATTATTTGAAACACATGCATTTCAAGCGAAAAATTTGAAGAACAGATAGAGACATTCCGACAATGATCATTCCCGACAACGAAACTGCGACCGACATGATCTATTTCGAGGCCATCTCGGCTTCGGTCGCCAGGGTGATCCGTGATGCGGGTGATGCCCCCTTGACCGTCGGCGTTCACGGCGATTGGGGCGCGGGCAAGTCGAGCGTACTCTTGATGCTCGAAAACGAGTTCGCCGACGATGATCGAACGTCCGTCGTCCGTTTTAACGGCTGGCTGTTTCAGGGGCTCGAGGATGCCAAAACCGTCGTTATCGAAACGATAATCGATCAGCTCTTGCGTGATCGCGCGACCAGCACAAAGCTGAAAGACGCCTCGCTGAAACTCTTGAAGCGCGTGGATCTCATGAAGGTCGCGTCAAAAGCTGGCGGGCTCGCTCTTACCGGTCTGACGGGCATCCCGTCCCCTGATATGGTTTCTAGCCTTATGGATATGGGCAAGGGGCTGCTTGCTGCTGGAAAGGATATTGACGTCTCAGACGTCACCGGATTTGTAAATAGTGTGACCGGCTGCCTCGGCGAAGCAGAGGCTGAAACTTTGCCGACCCACATCCATGCGTTCCGAGACGAGTTCTTAGAGCTTCTGCGGGCGGCCGATATTGATAGACTGGTCGTGGTAGTGGACGATCTGGACAGGTGTTTGCCCGAGACCGCCATCGAGACCCTCGAAGCAATACGTCTGTTCCTTTTCGTACCCGGGGCGGCATTCGTGATCGCGGCCGATGAGGGCATGATCGAGTATGCCGTCCGCTCCCATTTTCCAGATCTTCCGCTGTCTTCCGGCCCATCTACATATGCCCGCAATTATCTTGAAAAACTGATCCAGGTGCCGTTCCGGTTACCGCCGCTCGGCTACGTCGAAACTAAAACATATTTGAGCCTGTTGATCGCGGGCCGATCGTTTGCCGCAAACTCAAAAGAGTTTGGCGCACTGCTCGAACTCGGGCGCGAGTCTCTCCGACGGCCTTGGGACGGTGCTGGACTAAATCGTAGCCAGATCGAAGAGAAACTTGGCAGCGTTTCAGCCGAATTGGAGAACGCGCTCCAGCTCGCAGACCAGCTCGCGTATCCGTTGGCGGAGGGTGCCCAGGGCAACCCACGTCAAATCAAGCGGTTCCTGAACACGCTTAATCTACGTCTGGCTATCGCGGAAGAACGAAAAATCATCGACGACATAAACCCGGCTGCTCTGGCAAAACTCATGCTCGCGGAACGGTTCCAGACCGAATTCTTCGAGCGCATAGAAGCGGAGGCGGCCGTAAGCGGTTCATCGAAGATCGTCGAGCGGATAGAAGCCGCGATGAAAAAGGAGAATGACGAGCGGGACTCGATTAAGCCGAAGACTGCAACTAAAAAACCGGTTTCGATAGATACGCCGTCGGAGAACGACCCGCTCTCAAGTGATTGGGTCAGACGCTGGGCGGCGGTTTCCCCCGCGCTGACAGGTCAAGATCTCAGACCGTACTTGTTCGTCTCTCGTGATCGGAAAGCCCTCTTCACCAGCGGTTCCGCCTTGGCGCTGAAAGAGGATTGGATCGAAAAGCTTTGCGGCAGCACGCTCGGTGCGCGCGCCGCCGCCGTTGAAGTGGCGAAGCTCACACCCGGTGAGATCGAGCAGATTTTTGATGTAGTAGCGGCACGTGTCAGGACCGCAACCGACATGAAGAAGAAGCCGGCGGGTGTCGACGGACTTGTCGAGCTCTGTAAGATATCAGCACCGCTGCAAACACCGACTGTGCGTCTGCTCGCAGAGTTGCCAACCGGTAGTCTTGGACCCTGGGCGGCCACGGGCTGGGAAGCCATGTTGACCGATCAAAACGCAAAGACAGAGTTCAAAAAGCTCAAACAGGAATGGGCCAAACTGGATAGTAACGCGCCACTGCAACTTGCGGCGGGCGGGACTCGACGATCAAAGTCTAAGGGGGCCGGTTGATGGGTACGTCCAGTTCCTACTCGGGTCCTTCTTCCGGACTCGTGCCCGATTGGGTTGACGGGGTCGATTCAGGTATGGATGGCGGCGGTGACGATGACGGGCCGACGCAAGACGACTCTGAAGGCACCGGTGAAGCGGATCAAGGTCAAGATGCGGGGCAGACTTCGGACCTGGATGCGACCCCTCAGACGGCTCCGGCGGCAGCAGCCGCAGGCGACTTTCAATATCCGCGCGGGCAATTCACTCGGTTCACCAACGGTGGTGGACGAAAAGCGCTCGGTCGAGCGCTAAAGGGTTACGTTAGTAGCGCCGGGGGAGGAGCCGGGGCGGCCAGGCGGATGCCTAGTTCGACACGTGTCGCCTCCGGCGTCGCCGGTTTGGCGAGTACCTTCGCAAACGAGGGTCCGGCCGCGGCGCTCGCACGCTTCAATCTGCAAGACCTTGCGGGACGACCCGCCACGGAGGTTTTGGAATCTGTCGCGGAGATAATTTGTCCGGACGGTGGTACTATCGACGAGGCGATCGCACGGGATGCTATGCTAGAAGCGATCGGGGACCTCGCCGCCGAGGATCCTGGTGCCTTTGACGAATTATCATCCGATCAACTCAATGATTTCCTCTGTGATGTCATCGAGCGCAGTATCGTGACAAAGGTGTTGAACGAGATAGGCACCAATGCGCTACACGGCTCGGCAACCGATGCCGACTTCCGCGAAGCTGAGCAAATCACCCGAGACTACACACACGGCAGGGTACGAGACGCCTTAGGCAGCCGGTTCGATCCGGGATCGCAACCAACTCAAGCGGAGATCGACCGCAGCATTTCCAATGTCTTTGCTGACTCGTTCGAGATGCTGGGTGCCGTGTTGGAGAGCATGCAATGAGAAGAAACATCTTTGTCCGGATGGGAAAAACAGACGTTTCGCCGGTAACCGGCGGCGCGGACATCACTATCGATATGATCGATAATTTCAACACGCTCGACAGGGGGATGAACCAGCTCTTGGAAAGGCTGTTCAAGCTCAATGTGCGGCCCAGCGAATGCGCAATCGACCTCATGATCGTGGCCACGTCCGTCTATGCCGCCGACACCGGCGTGTCACGCGAACGCTACGCCGATGACAAATGGACGCGCATGATCAATCTCAGTATCCCGGTCAGCGATCCTGAGATTTGGGACGGGGTGAAGTCGAAACTGTCGGCAATGCTGCGTTTCCTGACCGGAGACCATTGGACATTCACTTTCCGGCCCAGACCTAAAGGGTTTGAAGAGATCGCGCGACTCCCAGAAAAGCTGGACCTTACCGATTTCACACACGTAAGCCTTTTCTCTGGCGGGCTCGATAGCCTCATCGGAACGATCGATCTACTCGCAGCTGGGGAGCGACCGCTCCTGATCAGCCATTACTGGGACGGCGAGGCATCGAGCGCACAAAGGAAGCTCCTTGATGTATTGGAAGCCCGACACGGTAACGCGTTCGAATCCATCCGCGCTTACATCGGATTCCGCAAGACAGATTTTGCTGAGGCTGGGAGCGATAATAATCAGAGAGCTCGTTCATTCCTTTTTTATAGTCTCGCAATCCTCGCGGCCGACGCTGTAGGCTCGACCGAAAAAGTTCTCATACCGGAAAACGGTTTGATCGCATTGAATGTGCCTATGGAATCTCTCAGGCTAGGGTCACTGAGCACACGCACCGCGCACCCACATTTCATCAACTCCATGTCGGACCTCATTGGCGACCTTGGCATCGGTGCGACCCTCGAAAATCCATATCGCTTCAAGACCAAGGGCGAGATGGTTGCTGGATGTCTTGATCCGAATCTTCTTGCCGAACTCTCTCTGATGTCCATGTCCTGCTCACACCCGGCACAGGTCCGGTTCGAGAGCGCCGCCCCACAGCATTGCGGACGTTGCGTTCCTTGCCTAATCAGGAGAGCGTCACTTAATTCCGGCTTGAAGATCCCCGACACAACCGAATATTTTTTGGACGATCTCCATTCGAATACGTTGGATTCGAAATCCGCAGACGGCAAAAACATCCGCTCTTTTCTGTTCGCCGCCGATAATTTGAGACGTAACCCGGAAAGGGCTAGATATCTTGTACTGAAGCCCGGACCGCTCGATCGCAGCGAGTTGGATCGCTATATCGACGTATACCGCCGCGGCATGGACGAAGTATCAGATCTTCTAAAGGGCGTGAGTGCGACACATGGTGGCTGATGATGGCTTGGGCCCGGTCGACTTTCATTGTCATCTGGATCTGTGTAAAGAGATGGAGAAAGCATACGCTGACTGCGATCAGATGTCTTGCATCACTCTGGCTGTCACAACTACCCCGAAAGCTTTTGAACGTAACAAGGTCATGGCCGAGCGCACGAAACATGTTCATGCGGCGTTGGGGCTGCATCCACAACTCGTTGCTCAACGAGCCTCCGAAATTACACTGTTCGAAGAGTTGGCGGCTAGCAGTCGATTTATCGGCGAGATAGGTCTCGATGCTGGACGTCGTTTCTATCCATCCTTTGACCGTCAAAAGCACGTGCTCGAGCGGGCCCTGAATGTATGTGCCAAACTTGGTGACAAAGTCATTAGTTTGCATAGCGTCCGGGCGGGTAAGCACGTCTTGGATGCGATCGAACGTACTGGAGTTCACTTAAATTGTCGGCCAGTTCTTCATTGGTTCAGCGCCTCTGACAGCGAGATACGCCGCGCGATCGACCTTGAATGCCTATTTTCGGTAAATGAACAGATGTTATTATCGCCAAGGGGAAAAGCCCTTCTGGGAATCGTTCCGCTTGAACGTCTGCTGACCGAGACGGATGCCCCCTTCCAATCCTCGCCAACAGCTACCCAAAAGGCACCGGGCGACGTCGCAGGCGCCATCAAACTGATTGCTGAAGCACTTCGCAAAGATCCTAAGTTGGTGAGGCGACAGGTTAGGCAGACATCAGTAGCGTTAGTCTCTCATCTAGTCACCTGAATGAAATCTTATAGCGGATCTTACAACCACAGACCAAGGCATCAATTCAGCTTTCTAGCAACGCTAGGTAGTCAACATGATCGTGTCGGGACAAGGCTTCGAGCGCCGCAATCCGAGATTTCCTGGTAAGCTTCAGGTCTGGTTTTCGTGTCGTTTTCCGAAGATTATCTGCATGACCATCTGCAAGTTTGTGTTCGAGTACCCCAGCGACGATGAGTGCAAGATACCAGTCAAAAGGTATCATGTTGCTATGTCTTTCTGAGGCCAAGTAAGTCACAGCCTTTACGGAACCTTTGGAGGTCTCAATCTCAAAGTCATCTAGGCGGTCATAGCCTTTGCCTGCACCCTCGAACCGGTCGAGGTCGTTCAGTTCCCGAACATTAACCTCGAACAGCACACCTGGTGTGTGGATGGCTTCCGCGTTAGTTATCAAAGTCGCCTTTCCGGAGCCATCGATACTCTTCTTGGAAAACTCTAAGTCCCAGCCTTGGGCGACTCCATGATCAATGGCTTTGGCACTAGGACAGCGTGCAATCAGCCTGCTGCTCAACATGTTCGATCCATATGCGAAGTAAAGGAAACTCATTCTCGATCGCAATCCCACTTAATCTGGAAATTCTTTGCATTGTAAAAATCTTCTCTAGCTTAATACACAATCATGCAACAGCGGTTCGGCGGACTTTTCATCCTTCGCATAGCGTACTCCATTTGAGATTGTTCGTTGAGCGGAAGTTACGACTAGGTTCAGCAATCAAGCACTTGTAAGTAGTTTATGCTCTGTCGGTGTAAACTAACTTTAACCTCAGCTCTGATCGGCTTCAGCAGCAGCCTGCCCTTCGACATTGTCTTCAAATTTCAAAAACCGAGGATAAGTCTCAAAACGCACTCCGACACCACGCGATATCCCCACGGATTGCTGGCGTGTCAAAACGTGGTTCTCAACAAGAAGTAGTTCGATCACACGAGCAATATCGCCTTGAGCAGAACTCTCCACCTCCCGCAATCGAGCGACGAGATCGTCGGAGTTGATTGATATGGTTCTGGGGTCCTCCACCACGTCGAAGTCCTTGCAGTTTGCCGTTCATCTGGGCGCGCCGTGCCGGCCGCGCTCTAGGAGCTCACGCTCCCGAAGCCCGCTTTGCGGTCTTCGCCATCCGGTGACGATCGCTCGCGCATCACATGATCCTAACTCAAAATCGCTAAATGTCGAAGTCGACACCGATATATATAACGATATGATTGTGACCGAAGATGCGCATGTGCGGATCATCAAACGCACCATCTTCTATTGTTTTCATTGCAAATATTGCGCGAACGCAGCATAACACAGGCGCGCTCCGCACACGGAGGGTGAGGCTTAGAAACCTCTCTGTAACAGCCCCAAACGGCTTACGGGCCGGGTGGCGCTGCCATGTCCAAGGCGCTCGCGCCCAAAAGCGGCGCGCCTTTGTTACAGAAGGTTTCTAACACCCGGCTTTGGGTCGTGGCCTCGAACTGAGGAGGCGAACTATTGACGCAATCGACATTCACAAATCCCGACGAACGCGATGCGATCGTGCGCGCTCTGGAACGCGGCGATGCCCAACGGGCGTTCACTCTGCTGGCCGACTATCTGACCCGTAACAAGATCGCCCTATCTGATGAGCTGTTCCGCCTCTACCTCGAGCGTGAGCTCTTTGCCTGCCTGAAGGGCAGGGGTCATATCTTTGACACCATTTAAGTGCGTGATCTGCTTTTGATTGCATTCGGCACGAATTTGCTCAATTCGCACGTGAAGACAAAAACCTGTTTCTTTTCTGCCGCGCTGCAGCAAACCTGTGACCTTTACACCAAGTCGTCGTCACTTAAGTTTGCTTGTTTGTAACGGAGATATACACGTTGTGATGGAACAGGCGGCTTCCAAATCGCGTAATATATAGTATAGATAGTTATCGTTATATATTACGATATAGACGGTTTTTGTATGAGGAGCAGTGATTTGAAACAGCTCGACGACACATTCAGGGAAAGCTTGATGCTGGCACTGGATGAGGATCGCCATGACGACCTTGTCCTGATGATCGCCAACCGCCTGCGCAGTCGGCAACTCGTGGTCAGTAAACACGCCCGTGCCGCATTGCCCATCAACAAAGATCTTTGCCAACCCCTTTGCACCAACAGACTGACCCAGACGGAGATCGACAATTTCGACATCCGCGACAATGGCTGGCACATCATCGCTGTCCAGAACTGCCAGATCGCGGGGGCAGAACTGTTTCCCTACACCGTCAAAGATTCGGACTACCGCGCACGCATTGAGGAATATGTCGTCTCACTCAGTAGCTATTACGGCGACACTTCTGACATGTTTGGAGCCTACCATCTGAATGGTATGTTTCTCGATTTCCAGCACCTGCACGAGTTTCGCCCAGAATGTCGCGGGGACGCCTGAAGCATACGGCGCTCGCCGCTGCACTTATTCTTGGCGCTGTCTTTCCAAATCAAGGCTTGGCCCAAGACGTGATATGGCGTGTCTGCCTGCCGGATGAGCGCCGCGTCACATGCGTCGTTGATGGCGACACACTCTGGTATCACGGCACCAAGATACGTCTCATCGGGATCGATACGCCCGAGATCGAAGGACGCTGCGCTGCTGAGCGACAGATTGCGGCCCAAGCCACCCGATACCTTACGAATTTGCTCAATACCGGACTGCGCAAAATCGCATTCGACGGTGAAGACCGATACGGTCGCGCTCTCGCGCGGCTCTGGGTGACAGAAGGCGAGGTCGGCCCTGCCATGCTGGCCGCCGGTCTGGCAGAACCTTTTCCGCGGCGCGAACCGCCACCATGGTGCGGATGATGACTGAGTGTTCTGAAACGCATTTCCCGGAGCAGGACGCTTGAGCGGTTCTTTCACATGGGATGCCATCGTGCGCATCGGTACCATCAAGCCCTATGACAAAGCACTCGTTCTCACGGTCTATCATGAACTCGATGGCTACGGGACTGACGCCAGATCCCCGGCGCGGCCCGTCTGGAACACCATCATCTGTTTCAAGGACCGCTTGCGGGCTGAGCTTTCAGATCAGCTTGCACCGGGCGACCTGGTCCATTTTGAAGGCTATGTGCGCACCACCACGTTCACCGATGATGCCGATGCCAAACGGCGCGCGGTGGATCTCGTCATCACACGGTTCGATCTTTTGCATAAACATATCGACGGCCCAACCGACCATTGAGCGGGTCATCAAGCGACCCCGCCGGCGGGGAAATCCGGAGCAGTTCCCGGCATGAGAGCCATCCGGTCGCAGCCAGACTTCGGGGCAGGCCAGAGCGGTGGGCAAAAACATGTCACCGACGGCGACGCGCAATCACTTGAGTTGATGACCGATGCCAGCTTGGGGATGCCATTTTCGCAAGATCAGTCAGAACCGGTGAAGCGGATGTCTCCGGCGGCAATGCGATTGGATACCATAGGGCGCATGTGATGCAGGTCTGTTCACTATGGGCCTTTGTCAGGGGCCGGGATGTTGTGCAGGCTGGCCATAGGGGCGAGGGGGGTGCCTGACGTTTTCGTTCTGTTTTGGGTGGAGGTGCAAATTGCTCAAAAGATTTCCTCACTCAAATCGGCCGTCAGGGACCAGTTCCTGATTGACCGCCACTGGGCATGGGCGCTCCAAAACGCAATGTCGAAAAGCCCGACCGAGTTCTCGCCGGTCTGCGCTGCGCTTGCCCGGCTGCGAGCCGCACCACTCGGTTTTTCTCGGTGCGTTTTCTCGGCTTCACCCATGCTTGTCCAGTGTCATCAGGAAATGGTTCCTGACAACTTAAGAGGAAAATACCATGAGCAACAAACTCGCATCTCTCACCAAGAACGAAAAAGACATCTTCACCGGCACACTCGCCACAATGGCCGTTCGCTCCAAGATCACGATCGTCCCCAACGCAAAGGCCCACAGCGATCAGCCCGACTACCGCGTCTTCGCCAATGGCACCTACGAAATCGGTGCCGCCTGGAAGAAGACCTCCGAGACCACCGGCAACGACTACCTGTCGGTGAAAATGGCCGCCCCCGAGCTCGGCGCCATGGCGATCTACGCCAACGTCATCGCGCTCGACGAGATCGGTGATGACAATGTCACCCACCTGATGCTCTGGTCCGCACGCGAACCCCAGGCCGCCAGCAACCAGCAGGCAGCCTAACCTGAGAGGATCGGCCCCGGTGGACCTCCCACCATCGGGGCCGATTGACGATCCTCACGTCACACAAAAGGTTCAGGCACTTGGAGATGACAAAAACATTCAATTCCGTTAATGATTCCACCGATGTCACCAGGCTTGATGGGCAAAAAGGGAGACACACAGGGGAAACAGGGGTTGGGACATGTCAGATGCACGGGTGTACTGTGAGTGACGAAGAGACATTATTTGAAACCAAAAATGTGAAGTTCTTCGAAGGACCACCACAAAGCAAAGACCTGATTCCGGATCATTTAGGCGTGAATATCGACCTCTTCCGACAGGTCAAAGAGCACTACAACAAGGCCAAAGAAAACATTGCTTGCAGGGTACTTGCGGACATCTGTCAGGACATTCAGGACACCGGTTTTATCGGACGCATGGATGACAGTGCGGAGCGCCTTTCAACCACAACGGTGACCATCCAACGCTGGCGCTCCCGCTTTGCGGACGCCGGATTGCTCAAAAGACAGAACCGAAACGGGCTTTACTCAGTCGATCCGAAAGTTGCGATCCGGTTGGACGCAAAGGGTGACATCATCAAACCGGCCAATGAGCGAAAGGCCGTGTTCAAGTTTTAGGCGCTGCCAAGCCATCCCGACATTGGTCCCAATAGCACTCATCAGTCTGACATGGTCACCTGATGAATGACCTGCCGCATACACAAATCTCCCTCTGGATGGCAGGTTGTTTCCAGTTCCCCGTTTCTGACGCGAAACTGCCGGACATCCTCTGCACCTAGGTGGTCAAACGACAATGGTCGTCTCGCAAATGGATTATGAAACACCCGCATGCCATCCCTTAGGCTCTCTTTGTATGTGTCAATCGTACCGCCAACTTGGATCAACTCGTGATTGTTCCTGATCCGGACAGCTTGAAACACGAAGTCACCTTTGCTCTCACTCAACGCCCGAGCTTTCCCGAATGTTGCGACAGTGCTGTAGATAATCGCGCTCACATCTGACATCTCTTCATTGGCAAACAGACCCGTTGGTAAAGACACCTTGCCGTCCTTCATGAACGCCTTCTCATGTCTGACGTCATAGAGAAGCCGCTGCATCGCCACATCACCCAACTGATGGGCATCGGGCGTCCCAAAGTTCTGAATCGCAATCACATAGCTTTGATCTGCCATATGCGGCAGGTTGGAATAGCTCTTCTGGTACTTTCTAAACTTCGCGCTAATTGAGTTCGATAGCCTGACCATCGTTTCAATGTAGCGACCTTCGATATCATCATGGTTCGTGATATCCGCCATCATCTTCATCCACTCAGGGGTTGCATCTTGTGCATGGGCAGAGATTGTCGCTTCGACCGCAAACCCGGAATCGGGTATCACGAAATCGGGCGCATGATGAGAAAAGTCGACTGCATGATTGAGGCTCTTCAATACAGCAAACAGATAGAGTTCCCACCAGCTCGAGTTGAACGTCCTCTGGAACTCAGCAACAAACTTTCCGTCGCGGTCAATGAATCCAGCCGCCCAATCATTGAGTACGTTTCGCAGGGCATCGTCTTCTTCTTCGATGAGCCAAACAAAATTGGGATGCAGGGAGGAC
This sequence comes from Pelagimonas sp., assembly GCF_050633425.1. GTDB lineage: Bacteria > Pseudomonadota > Alphaproteobacteria > Rhodobacterales > Rhodobacteraceae > Pelagimonas. Next base: position 15,560 of record NZ_JBOEGM010000030.1, read on the forward strand.
TGCGCGACAGTCGGTGTAAAAAGGTCTAGTGTCATCGCAGATCTTTGCGACACGGTCTTTATGTTTGCAAAGGATTTCTATGTTCCTAGTCCGCCGTCCCATTGCTACTCCCGTGACAAATCATAGCCTGGATCGTCGCGATCTCTTTCACCAAACCGCATCTCTTCTTGTGCGGTGATATCATCCTGTTTGGCGACTTCCGCCTCATCATCGAAAATTTCCCGCAGCCTCATCGTCCATGACGCGGGCTTTTCAGCCGCGCGCATGTCGACGGATTTCGAGTAGGGCACCAGCACGCGATAGATGTGTTTGCCGATCCCGCTGACCAGCACATAGACACCCTTCTTGTGCAAAAGTGGTCCAAGCTCGGTCTGGAAGTCGGTACGATGCACGACAGGTTCGCGCTTCTCCTCACGCATCCATTTGAGCCGTCCGCCGCCATCAGTGTCCCGCCGATGGGTGATCATGATCGTGTTGCCGAACTGCTCTTCGAGCCGCCGAGCCGTCTGGCCGACATTGATCTTGGCGATCACCTTGGTGCCGATCAAAGACTCGATCTGGTCTGCAACCTGTTGCGAGTATTTGGCGACCAGCTGTTCCACACCTTGTATCCCCAAAACGACAGCAAGACCCTTGGAGCGTCCGGTTTCCAGCATGGCCTCAAACCGATGGACTTTGGGCAGTTGTGCGAACTCATCGACGAACAGCCAGACCCTGCGGTCTGTGCTGTCGCCGAAGGAAACATCGGACACATTGGAGGACATCACCGTCAGGAAGGCAGATATCCAGCCTTCGGACTGATCCTGAAACCGCCCCGAGCGTTGCAGCACAAGCGTGCGATCCTTCGTCTCTTCATCGAGCAACCACTTGCGCAGGGAGAACGTCTTGCGCTTGCCTTCGCTCGACCGCCATCCATAGGCAAGCATGCGGACCGCACCCAGGCCTGCGGCCATTGTTGAGATGGTCGCGGACACCTGACGGTAGTCCGCATTGAGATAGATCATCGCGTCACGGTGATATTTCTTGGCGAAGGTCTGCAATTGCTCAAGCGGCAGCTGCGTAGTTTCCATCAGCTCCCACCACGTCCACTTTTGCGGCTTGGTCTTCATCAGTGTGATGATGCAGAGAGCCAGAACGGTCCGAGATGAGTCCGAAAAAAACCGATCCTTGGTTTCCGGGATGATCCGGTTCGCCACTTCGATTGCATCCTCTTCGACGATGAGGTCGTTGGCGATGTCCCAGATCACCGAGCGGTCATCATGGGGGGCGAGTAACAGTGGTGCTTGCGGCTCTTTCGCGCCCGTGGGCTTTGAGAAAGCCATGCGGGTGTAATCGCCTTTGAAGTCGAACACGACGGCCTTGTCGCCGCGTTCCATGACCGATCTGAGCAATGGCAGGATGGTCTGTGTCTTCCCGCCGCCAATCGCCCCAAAGACCAGAAAGTGGTTCACTTCGCGCAGCCGACTGACAAAGAAATCGCCAAACCAGTGCAGGCCCTTCGCGTCGCGTTTGATCTCCTTGTTGGACGCAGCAACAAGCTCTCTTGGACCGGCGATGGTCAGTCCGGCTTTGATAATTAGAAGTTTGACCCGTAATCCCCATTCCCAAACGAGATAGCCAAAACAGCCCAACGCCATCACGACAAATGCGGCAAACGTGGTTGTGCCGAGATAGAATTGTTGTTCCGAGTTTAGGGACATCGCCGCTTTGATCTGTCCGCAATAGGCTTGGTCGAATGGGTGTAGGCAGGCTTTCACATAGTCCCACTTGATGGGGATCGATGCACCGTCCGCTGTGCGATAGGCGGTGTATTGAAAGAAATACCAATACACCAATCCCGCACACAGAGCGCAGATGAGAATGCCGATTATGAGCCAGCGATAAGGCGCAACCTCCGGCTTATAGATCATTGCAACACGCTTTCGGAACGCACCATCGGCTCTATCTCGACATCGCCTCGGCCGGTCGCTTCGCTTCCGCCTTTGGCTAAGCTGCTATGAGCAGCGACAAAAGACTGGAGCTCTTTGCTGCCACCTGTGTTGACATAGTGGGCGAGAACCGCTTCGATCTCGTCGAGCGGCATTGCGGATGCGCCTGCGCGCATGGCAGCCTCACCAATCAGGACTTTTCTGCGCGTCCCTTGCTTTCGGTCTGCGTGTTTGGCGCGTTGCATCCGTTGGTCTCCCTTGGCGATTTTGGCATCAAACACTTGCAGGATTAGATGCAGAGGCCTTGCGGCGAAATCGCTCCGCAATCGCCTGAAACTCCTTCAGCAGTTCCGCATCACTAATGTCCAAGTTCGTCAGATCGGCCTTGGCCGCGATCTTACCGATCTGGTCCGCACGGGCCTCAAGAGCGGCAGCGCGCTGAGCCTTGAGGGCTTCGATCTCTTTGTCGATGTCGACAACGGATTTGGGTTTTCTGGCCATGGGTTATGTCTCCTGTCCCTGGACATTGAGGGTGTTGGAGCAGACGATACATCAATTCAAACTTCATCGCTATATATAACGATAGACATAACGGTAAATATGCGATAGAAAATTGAGGACAACGGCGCACTTATACGTCGCAAGCGACAGGTGCGGCCTGGGATGGCCGCATGAAGATGCGGGTGAAGCGGTACTTGAGCGACTGAGACAGTCTTGGTCGGCCGAAGTTGGACACTAGCGAACGCAGGCGGGCCGGAAAGGAGACGGGGTTTGGCGATCTACCATCTTTCGGCGCAGATCATCGGCAAGGGGGGCGGACGGTCCGCCGTTGCCGCTGCTGCCTATCGGCATTGCGCCAAGATGGAGCGCGAAGAGACCGCCGAAGAAATCGATTATTCCCGCAAAGGCGGCAATGCGCATTCGGAATTCGCGCTGCCGAAGGATGCGCCGGAGTGGATTGCAGCATTTGCCGAGGAACATGCGGCGCCGGAGGCAAGTGCGTTTTTCTGGAATGCCGTGGAAGCCAATGAGGGGCGTAAAGACGCGCAGCTGATGCGCGAGATCGTCCTGGCGCTACCCGTTGATTTGACCACAGAGCAGAACATTGAGTTGGTGCGAGACTTTGTCTCACGAGAGCTTTCGGCGCATGGCATCGTCGCGGACTGGGCTTATCACGACATGGCAGACAACCCGCATGTGCATCTGATGACGTCGCTCAGGCCGCTCACGGATGAAGGTTTTGGGGCCAAGCGTGTGCCAGTCCTGGGGGATGATGGCAAAGTGTTGCGCGGGTCAGACGGCAAAATCCGCTATGAGCAATTCTCGGGCAGTCAGGAGCGGTTGCGCGAGATGCGAGCGGCCTGGGCCGAGACGCAGAACCATCATCTGGCAAAACATGGCCATGACATTCGGGTCGATCATCGCTCGTTCGAAGAGCTCGGGATCGATGCGGTGCCAAGTAAGCATCGGGGTCCTGCGTCCGACAATATGGATGCGCGGGGCGAGGTGTCAGAGCTCGCCGAGAAGGCCAAGCTTGCGGCACGGGAAAACTATCTGCGCTATGCGGATGATCCGGCACTCATCCTGAACAAGATCACGACACAAAAGGCGGTGTTTACCCGTCATGACATCGCGCGGGAGATCCACCGGACCGAGTGTACACCCGCAGAGTTCCAGGCGCTTTTCTACCATGTGGGGGCGCATGAAGAGTTGGTGCCTGTGGCCGCACCTGCCTTCGATCCATTTACGGGCGATGCGACAAGCGAGGCGATGTTCTCGACCCGGACCATGGTCGAATTGGAGCATCAAATGCTGCAGAATATCGATGGTTTGGCCCGCCGGCAGTCAGCCCCGATCGCAGATAAGGACCTTGAGAAGGCCTATGCGGTGTTTGAGGCAAAGCGCGGGTTTGATCTTACCGATCAGCAGAAAATGGTTGTCCGGCACCTCACCCGTGAGACGGGTGCGGCAGCACTCGTGGGCTATGCGGGGGCAGGCAAGTCGACCGCAACCGAGGCCACGCGGATCGCGTTTGAAGCTCAGGGCTATACGGTTGTGGGTGGCGCTTTGGCAGGAATTGCCGCCGACAATCTGCGCTCGGAGGCGGGCATTGAAAGCCGCACATTGGCCTCCTGGGAGTATCAATGGGCCAAAGGGGACATGCTCCCAAACGCTAAAACCGTCTTTGTCATGGATGAGGCCGGCATGGTCTCTTCGCGCCAGATGGAGAGCATCACACGCACCCTGAACGAGGCCGGTGCACGGATGATCGTGCTCGGCGATGCGCGCCAGTTGCAGCCCATTCAGGCCGGTGCCGCCTTCCGTGCTTTTGTTGATGTGACGGGATATTCCGAACTCGACTCTGTCGTCCGCCAGCACGCGCCGTGGATGCGCAAGGCTGCGATCGCGTTCGGATCGGGCAGGGCGGGCGAGGGGGTTGCCGCCTATCTGGAGCACGACAAGCTCGGTTGGTTAGAAAGCAATGAGGATGCCAGGACTGCTCTAATTGCGGATTGGATGCCCTACCATCAGGCGTCAGCGGACATCACGATCATGGCACATCGCAACGAGGATGTGATCGCATTGAACGTCGAGGCGCGGGAGATGCTGAAGTCAAAGGATACGCTCGACGAGGAAGCGACGTTTGCCTCAGAGCGTGGCGAGAAACCCTTCGCAGCGGGCGATCAAATCCTGTTCCTGAAGAACGAACGCAGTCTCGGGGTGTTTAATGGATCGACGGGGCAGGTGGTTGAAGCCGAACGGAACCGGCTCAAAGTGCTGGTGGAGGGCCATGTCGATCCGATCACTCTGCGCGCCAACGAATACAACCACATTGACTATGGCTATGCGCGCACGATCCATAAGGAGCAGGGCAACACGGTCGACCGCGCCTTCGTCTATCTGTCGCCAACGATGGATGCGCAGCTCTCCTATGTGGCGCTGACCCGGCACCGCGATGATGTCTCCCTCTACGCGTCCCGCGAGGATTATCGCAGCAAGGGCGAGCTGGTCGAACTGATGTGCCGCGACCGGCTGCAGGACTCCACCGCGCTCTATCGCGACCGGGTCGACTACAAGGACATCGTGCGCGGTTTTGCCGAACGGCGCGGCTTCTCAACGACGCGCGTCATCACCGACTTTGTCAAAGCCAATGTGCAATATCTGCGCGAGCGGTTCGACAGATTGGCGGAACGCTTCGGCCGGTTGCGCCATCCCGCGCCGGACCGTGAACCGATCCTGGTGCCGGAAAGGGATGGGGGCAAGGAGCCTGCGCGGCGCGTGCCGCCGGCACCGCGGCCGCCTGAAATGTCCGTCCACTTGCAGCACGCCGTCAACCGCCTGTCGCACAACCTCGCATCGGAAACCATTCGCGGTCGAAAGGCGCGCGGGTTTGAACGCTCCGCGCATTACGAACTCAACCTTGCGCTGTCTGCGGGCGAACTGCGATCGTTCAACGCCGATCTCAGATCGGTCTTTCCGAAAGACGCCATCCTGACCCATGGATCCCATCAACCGAATGAGGATGCGCCGGTGCTGGATGGGTTGCCCAACGGCTGGAAGTCCTTCGCCCGTGAAAGCTGGGAGCAAGTCTTTGCCGCCCAATGGGCCGAAACGCAGGCCACCCTGCAGCCACTGACCGAACGGGTGCGGCCTTGGGATCTCGCGCGGGCAACGGCCTTCACGGAAGGACCGGATCGCGCGCCGACCCAAACTCCTGACCGTTCCACCGACCAAACACCAGCTAAAGTGAGGTCCAACATGCCGCCAGAAAAACCACTGATCGATGCTGTGCCCGATCTACCGCCTTTGGAAGATAGAGACATCCGCACGCGCGCTGCCGCGGACATCGCCGCCCGGCCGAGCCTCGCCCTGGCGCAGGATGCGGCCTACCGGATTTACGTTGAACCGGACCAGGCAGTGGACCGGATGGTTGCGCACTACACCGCGCAGGGAGACCGCAAAGCCTTGGTCTCCGAGATCGAACGGTCCCCGGAAAGCTTTGGCGAGATGCAGGGCAAGACACGGCTTGGGATCGCCAATGGAGATCGCCGCACGGCGCTGGAATTGACGCCCACGATGGCCCGTAAGGTAGAGGAGCATTTGACTGAGCTCGACAGGATCAAACTGAACATCGTCGACCGGCATGAGGCAAGACGCGCTGCGATGCGTAAACCGATCCCTGATTTGTCTCCTGAAGCGCACGCTTACATGGCGCGGATGGCGCAGGTGCACCAGATGCCGTCCGGACAGGAGAAGGACGATCAGACGCGGCTCCTGATGACGGATAAAGCATCGGCGCAGGAAGTCGTGCGGTTCCGTCAGGGTCTGGCCGCGCGCTACGGCAAGGGGGACGAAGCCATCCGGAAAGGGATCGAGCAGGACCCGGCTTTGGCGTCGCGATCAGCGTTGGCGCGCAAGTCAATTCAGGAGCGCGCCGACGGGGTCGCCCACGCAATACCGGTTATGAGTCAGATGCGTGAGCAGATCCAAAGGCTGGATCGCACACCGGATCGCGGCAAGGATCAGTATCGCGGAATTGAGCGATAGGACGGAGCCTGCTGCGGATTGCACGTTCGTCCGTTAAACCCAGCTGATTGGCTTGAGGATGATGTCATCGAGCGTGTTTTGAAGGCGGGTTGCAAGATGCGGACAGAGCGGCGTGTGCAAGCCGCGCGCAACGGGCGAGGCGAGCAGACCACGTGTATGAGCCGCCTTTCGGCAGAGCATCTCGCGGGTGTCGATGTCATGCCCGTTCATGATTGCGATCAAGGGTGCGAGCTGATTGTGGATGGCCTGGGCCTCATGGAAGCGACCATCGCGGGAGGCACTGTAAAGCGCTGCCACTTCATGCGGGGCTATATAGGCCAGCGATGACAAGACGCCGTCGCCACCGGTGTTGAGATTGTGGAAGAGGGCACCTTCCGAGGACGGCAGCAAGGCCATTGGCCTGTCGGTCCCTTTGAGCGTGTAGTAATCTTGGTCGTAGCGCAGGACATTATCATCATGGCCCATGTCGAAGCCGAGGATCTGACGACCGGTGGTGGCTATCAGGGCAAGGTCTTCGGGCGCTTCGGCCCATCGGTTCTCACCGTTGCCCAAGGCGAGGATAACGGGCAGGGCAAGGCGGTCGGTCAATGCCGCCAGATGCGTGATCCGTTCGCCGAGCGTCTGACCCTCAAACCCTGTCTTCCATTTGACCGGGAAGGTGATGATCGCATCAGCCCCTGCCGCCTTGCAGGCGATCACATTGTCAAACACGGCTTCGGACAGTTCTCCCACACAGGAGACCAGGATCTGACCGTCCTTGAGACCGGCACGGGTACAGCGGATGACCTCAAGGCGCTCTTCTGGAGTTAGTGTCAGCCGTTCCCGCACCGTTGTATTGACGGCAATCCCGATGACGCCATCGATACGTGTCAGCCTGCGGGCCTGGTCGGTGATGGCAAGGCACAGGACATCGCCTGCATCATCGAAGGGTGTCAATGTGGACGCAATGATCCCGCCGGCAAGGGCTTCGAACGTTATACCTTGTTTTGCAAAGCACATGTCACTTGTCCTCTGATATCAATTCCATAAAAGACTTTTGATCTGTGAATTCAGCCTAAGTTTCCCCGGACCTTTAAATTGAACTGCCGACATGCCCAATCTCTGCGCAGCGGCGCAATTTTCCTCGTTGTCATCGATAAATAATACGTCTGAAGCCTCGAGACCAGAGCGATGCAGAAGCACCTGATAAATTTCTGGATTAGGCTTCACGATACCTTCATCAGCGGAAACAATGATATCCCGCATGAGATCTAGTTCTGGAACAGTTTGTCTAATGTGATCGACGGCGCCAAACGGCGCATTGGTCAAGCCAAAGAGCGCAAACCCTTGCCCATGAAGACTGCGAACGAGTTCCCGCATGCCAGGTATCGCTCGACTGACCGTCCTGTGAAGGTTCTGATGATAGGCCTCGAAGATATGCCGGTGGTTAGGATGTTCATTGGTAGCGATGATTAATCCTTCCTGCCATGAGCGTCCTCGGTCTTGCTCCAGATTCCAATCGTAGAAACCGATCTGAGCTAAGCAGGTTTCCATCTCATCGTGGTCAGCGAAGTGGGCCTGTAACGCAAGGAATGGTTCCCAATGAACGAGTACGTTTCCAAAATCGAACGCGATGGCCCGAGGATCAGTATTTAGCTTAGACAATACGTTTGCTCCTTCGAGAAGAGGACTGCGGCAGGGACTAATAAGTGCTGCGATTGTCAGTAACAGGCGGTTACAATGTCGCGGTTGCTTAACGCGTTGTTCACTTACGGCTACGCCGCGGCTTCAATGCCATGTCTGGGGATAGAATATGTTCCAAGAAGTCCAGCATCGTTGCCTAACTCGCTCGCACGAATGTTTGCTTGGTCGGCGAACATTTTCCACGCATACCGACTGACTTTTTTTTGAATTGGATCGATCAAGAAAGCGCCTGCCTTTGAAAGACCGCCGCCGATTATGCACTCGGTCACACAGCTTGCGTTAATGAGCCCACCAATGGTCTGCGCCAACTGATCCGTAGCATCTTCAAAAATTTCGATGGCAATCTTGTCGTCACGGAGTGCCATCTCTCGGAGAGTGTTCACATCAAGGGGATCATCATCCCAACCGGCCTTGCGCTTATATGTTTCGACCAGAGCACGACCCCCGGCGAGATCTTCGATTGATCCTCTCAAACCACGGCTGGAATGGCCTTGTCCCGGCCGCACGCAAATAGCACCGAACTCTGGTGGTTCACCGTTTGGGCCCTCCAACACCCGGCGCTCGTGCACAATTGCGCCGCCAATACCTGTTCCGATACACATGTAGATAAAGGAAGGCTTTGTACGGCCTACTCCAAACTGAAGCTCGCCTTGTGCGGCACAGGTTCCATCATTTCCAATACCAGCAGGTACGCCAAGGACGGCGGATAGCGCCCTGGATATCGATCCTGTTTTAAGGCTGGGAACCGCGCCGGACCCATCTACGAGGACGCCTGTCTTCGGGTCTGGATATCCCGGAGCGCAGATTCCAACGCTTTGGGGTTTTACATCTGCTGTGTCTGCGATCTCGCGAAGATGTAGGCCAATATTTTTGGCAAGTGTTGGAAGCGGCATGTCCTTTGCGGTCTTCAGAGATGATCGTGCTAGGATTGAGCCAGTATTGGAGACGATGCCGAGCTTTATTGAAGTGCCACCGATATCAACGGCGAATGCAAGATTTTCCATTAGGCCGCTGTCCCAACCTTGATTTTCAAGAATTTACCCATGGTCGGATATCGCATTTTCTCTGGATCGATACCCTTCACAAGGGCTGTGTGCATCGCAAGGAACTGAAACGGAAGAGCAGCAATGATCGGAGCAAGAAGTGGGTTGGTGTCCCGTGATGTCCACCTCAAACCCGCCACTTCTGCTGGCTTACCTGATGCACGAAAATCAAGGATTTCTGACCCAATTGAAAAGTATTTGATGGCGGCCTTCATGCGGCAGGCAAAGTCGTATTCCGCATCGGTTGCTGTGATGAAGCAGACGAGAGATTTTTCTGTGAGGCCGTGAAAGCGCCCATGAGACATTTCTTCGGTTTCCAGCCCGAAGCTGGGCAAACCACTCATCTCAGCGATCTTAAGTGATCCTTCGCTTGCCGTCCCAACATGTTCCTTTTGGCCAAGAACCACGAGCACATCGCTTTCAGCTGCACGTTGCGCAAAGTCGACCGCCCACCGCTCCGATTGAAGGGCGAAGGTTTCCATATCGGAGAGTGCATTCTTAGTGTCCGCAGGTATATCTTGGCGTGTCAACGCATGTCCGAAAATTTGAAGGGCGAGAGCTGTTGCCGAGTAACCCTTTGTCTTGGGACCAATCTGTTCATCTGCGACCGGCATGGCGGCCACGGCTGCCCCTGTTTGTGCAAGTGGACTATCGGGATTCCCAGTTAGGACGATAACCGAGCCTTCCCTGCGTAGAAGTGCTTCAGTCGTATGAAGCGTGTCAATGCTTTCGCCTGACTGCGACACAACGATTGAGAGCACCTTTCCAGATGGCATGGTATCGAGGCTTTCGAGGCATTCTTGAGGGCTGACGAGCACCACAGGTACGCCGGTTTTCCGAAATAGAGGAAGTGCCGTCATCAAGGCGTTCATTGAGCTGCCAGTGCCGACCAGAAGAACCGCTTCAGGGGGAGAGGCTGGTAGAAGTCCCGCATAGGCGGCAGGCAGCTCGTCAATCATGCGGCCGGCCAATTTTGGCTGCTCCTGGATGTAGTCTTTTACGAGCATATTGGTCCTGCCTGTGATATTGAAAATATGTGTCTTGGCGAATAACACAAATCGTTAGCATTATTCAAGGCATCATTGTAGACTTGGGGATGTCTAAGAGTGCATTTGCAGGCTATATCTTGTAGGGCGCGCGGTACGGTCGTAACCGTAATCGCTTGTAATGGGAGGAAGAACCAAAATGCTAACGGGGGCTAATTCGGATTTCGCCAAAAGCCTGAATCGACGGGTAGCGTTGGAATCAATCCTCCGAAACGGGCCTATCTCCAGAACTGACATCGCTGAACAAACAAGACTGACGCCGCAAACTGTCTCCAACATTGTCGCTGAGCTGATGCCCTTCGGGATCATTATCGAACGGAACATACACACCGGTAAAAAGGGTAAGCCAGCTCGCGAGTTTCTAGTGGACTATGATGGCTTTGCTTCCATCGGCCTCCACATCGATCAGCATCGAATTATCGGCTCCCTTGCCAACGGGAAAGGCGATGTACTGGCGGAGGTTCGCCACGAGCTGTCTGAACAACGCCCCGATGATGTCAAAGACCTCGCAAATACGCTGATATCGCAGCTGTGCGCGGACCAGTCTTCGATCCGCCAGAAGTTAATTGGAGTCGGCGTGGCAATGCCGGGTTTGTTCCGAGAAAAGAGGTTCTTTTCGGGGTCCGCACTCACAATGCAAGAATGGGATGATTACCCGGTTGCAGACGACTTTTCTGCTGCTTTCGGCTTGCCTGTCTTTGTCGAAAACGACGGCACGGCCGCAGCAATAGGCGAGAACCTTTTCGGAGACGCCCGTAACCTATCATCGTTCCTGTATTTTTACTTTGGTCTCGGTCTTGGCGGCTGCGTCTTTGTAGAGGGAAAACCGGTCAGCGGCGCTAACAGCCGAACCGGAGAATTCGGACATATACTTGTTGAGCCAGGTGGACGGAGTTGTCCATGCGGCGCGGCTGGATGTCTCGAGCGTTATGTCTCACGTCTCGCAGCCTTTCAGGCGATCACAGGATCGAGCGAAGAATTTACCTCTGTCCCCATGGGCGAACTAGCAGCTGCTTATGAGAGAAAAGATCCGCTGATCCGTGATTGGCTCGAAACTGCAGCGACCTATCTCGCGACAGCAGTGAGGAGCGTGACTCATACAATGGATCCGCAGAAGGTATTCTTTGGGGGCCAACTTCCTCATGACCTTCTAGCTGAAGTGGTCGTAAAAACTGAAGCGGAATTGGACCGCGTAAAGCCGACACGCGGCCACATTCCAATGCCGGATTTACAGATGGCTTCGGGAGATGTCGCACGCGGGGCTGCCGCGTTACCGCTGTCCGTCTTGATCAATCCACCACAGAACCATCAACACACCGGGATTGGCTATGTTCGGCCAAAGGAAGAGAACAGTCTCTACAATCTCCTGACGGGAGCATAAACGTCAGAGCTTCATTCAGGCTCGAACCCTTAGTCCATCTGCGTCGAAGACAAACATTGAAGTTGTATCCGCCACAGCAAACCCTGTCAGTCCGTCGCCGTGCCGTCCGTCCTTTTTCTGCAGCGAAAGGCGGGTACCCGTATCGGTATCAACATATACATAGGTGAGATCGCCAAGTTCCTCGACAAAAGCCACAGTCACGGGAACAGCCAGATCGCCCGTCCGCTCCGCGCTGAAATGGAGGTGATCGGGGCGAATACCGATGCTTACCTTAGCACCTACCGCCAGTGTTCCTGCACTGAGAGGCAACACAATTTCAGGAGCATTTTTCTCGTTGTGAAACCGCAGGGTCGTCGTTTTGTTGGAAACGTCAATCACTTCAGCGGGCAGGAAGTTCATGCGAGGAGTGCCGACAAAACCTGCCACAAACATGTTGGACGGATCATCATAGAGTTCGAGCGGTTTGCCAACTTGCTGGATGTTGCCGCCTTCGAGGACCACCATCTTGTCGGCCAGCGTCATGGCTTCGACTTGATCGTGCGTCACATAAATCATCGTTGTGCCTAGCTTCTTGTGGAGTTGAATCAATTCTGCCCTCATTTCAATTCGTAGCTCGGCATCGAGATTCGACAGCGGCTCATCAAAAAGGAATACTTTCGGATTGCGTACGATGGCACGTCCAATTGCAACGCGCTGTTTTTGGCCGCCGGACAATTGGCTGGGTTTGCGATCCAGTAATTTCTCAAGCTGCAGGATTGCGGCAGCGCGTTGAACCTTTTCTTTGATTTCCGTCTTTGGTGCCTTTGCAAGTTTCAAACTGAAGCCCATGTTCTCCGCGACCGTCATATGTGGGAACAACGCGTAAGACTGAAACACCATTGCAATACCGCGCTTGGCGGCGTCGATGTCGTTGACGACTTGGCCATCGATAATCATCTCCCCACCCGTAATGCTCTCTAGACCTGAGATCATACGCAGTAAGGTCGATTTTCCGCAGCCGGATGGTCCGACAAGCACGACGAACTCACCCGACTCAATGTCGAGATTGATGTTACGCAGAACATCGACATTTCCGTAGCTCTTGAAGGCATCGTTGATTTGAAGGTCAGACATTGGTTAGCTTTCTTAGTATTTCATGCAGGTCTTCTCCTCAGGTCAGCCTTTGGAGCCGGACATCTGAACACCTTCAATGATTTTGCGCTGGAAGATGATGAAGAATATGATTGGTGGGATTGCAGCCAGAAAGTTGGCCGTCATGACGACATCGACCGTTGTGTGTGAGAACGGCGAGTTGAATTGATTGATGACCTGACTGACGGTGTAAACATTCTGCTTGCTGGACACGACCAATGGCCAGATGAAGTTGCCCCAGGTTTTCATGAAGGTCAGGATTGCGAGGGTTATCATCGCGTTCTTGGAAAGTGGCAGCGCGATGTACCAATAGAGCTGGTAGTGGTTTGCCCCTTCCAGACGCCCCGCTTCGAGCGTTTCTTTGGGAATACTCTGCATAAACTGAGTGAGCATAAAGAGACCAAAGGCAGAGGCCAGACCGGGCACCACAAGACCCTGCATGGTGTTAAGCCAGCCCAATTGCGCAACGAGCAAGTAGGTGGGGATCAGTGTCACGGCGAGGGGCACCATCAAGGACAGCATGACAATGCTAAACAGAATCTTCTTGCCGGGAAATTCAAAGAGGGCGAACTCAAAAGCGGCCATAGAGCTGATCAGCAGGACGCCTACGATCGTCAGGATCGTATACATGATCGAGACATAATAGGCCTGTAGATAGCCGGTCTCTTCAAAGACTTCCCAGATCTTGGTAAATCCATCAGCAAAGGATGTTGGATAAAGGCGTGGGTTCACCGCGACGGGAACGCCCGCTTCCGCAAAGACGACACTGAACATCCACCACAAAGGAAAGAGCGCAACGACGGCAACGCAAAGGGCTGCAATCCATTTCAGAACAGTCCAAAGAGACGGTGCCTTTATCCGACTTGCGGTAGAACCAACGAAAATTTGGCTTGCGGTAGTGTCCGTCATTTGAGCCTCCCACGGATGAAGAAGAGTGCGGCAGTCACCGACATAATGATCACCGTCAGAATGAAGCCATAGGCTGCAGCTTCACCGAATTTGAGTGCGCCAAAACCACGTCCAATCATGTCCATGACCGGGAAGAGAAGGGCTTGGCGACGACCGCCGTAGCTGTCGAAGGCTGATGTTGTCAGGAGCCACGGGACGTCAAATACTTGCAGAGCAGAGATGAAGCCGTAGGTGATGACGAAGAACAGGACCGGTGCGATCATCGGGATCGTCACGTAGCGGATTTCCTGAAACTTGTTTGCTCCATCAAGACGTGCAGCCTCATAGAGATGCTGAGGCACGTTTTTCAGCCCCGCGAGAATGATGACCATGTTGAAACCGGCCGACACCCAAACGTCGACTGCAATCATGGCGTAGAGCATTGTGCCGGTATCATTGAGGAAATTGACAGAACCAATGCCGAACCAGCCCAGGATCGTGTTCAAGATTCCAAAGTTGGGCGCATAGATCCAACGCCATAGTGTGGCGGCTAGGAAAAGCGGCATCATGACAGGGACGAAATAAGCAGAGCGGAAAATTTTGGCCCAGATTCCATCGAAACTGTCGACCAACACCGCCAACAAGAATGCCACAGTGATCCCGAGCGGCACTGTAATCGCCACGTAGGTCAGAATGTTTGTGATGCCTTTTTCAAACTTACGCGACCCGATAATATCGCTGTAGTTTTCAACGCCGACATAGGTCGGTGTGTTGATCGCGTTCCATTCGAAAAAGCTGTAGTAAAAGCCACTTGCGATTGGGTAGAGAAAGAATACCACGAAAATCGCGAAGAAGGGCATGAGCATCACGTAATGCGGTGCGATTGTACGGGCGGAGCGGTTCATCATAATTCCCTAGAGAAAAGAAAGGTGGCGACCGGTGGCCGCCACCTTCTGGGAGGAGTCTATTCTAGCTGTCTGCGAGAAGCTTGTTGAGGGCTTCGACAGTCGCCTTCGCGGCCTCTTCAGGTGTCATATCACCTTCAACGACCTCTTGGGCAAAATCGACCATCGTTTGATAGTAGTCAGCCGGATAGATACCTGAGAAGAATGGCGGACGGTTGTAGAGGGACCCAGGGATCGCTTCACCTGTGATCTTGATCAATGGATCATCAGCCACGGACGGATCATTCAAAGCCGCTTCGTTGGAGTTGTAGCGGCCAAGCTCACGTGCCCAACGGACCATTTGCTTCTTCTCCACCACGTGCATGGCGAACTTGAACGCAGTCTCCGCATTGTCGTTTGGTGCGATTCCAATCATCTCATAACCTTGAACACCGCCCGGTGATCCGGCCACGGGGCCTGGAACGAGGACATAGTCGTACTTGAAGTCTGCGTTGGCTTCGGCAGCTTTCGCATAACCTGGAGCAGCCCATGGACCGTTCAGTGAGAACGCTAGTTCACCGCTGGTAAAGAGGTCATTTGTCGCCTGATCCCAAAGCGACGTTCCGCTCGAATACGGTTCCATCTTAGCGATCACTTCGAGAGCTTTTGCATAAGGGACAGGGTCGATTAACGTCTTCTTCGCATCCCAATCGATTCCCCATTTGCTCTCATCGACTAGGCCGGCATAAATGTCGAGAATCGAAAACCAGATAAGAGACATGTCCGGTACGGCGGTTTTCCCAGCACCTTTGATTTTCTCCATCTGAGCCAGCCATTGGTCCCAGGTTTCAATCGGAGCATTTGGATCTATGCCAGCGGCTTCCAGCACACCAAGATTGCGGTACATGAATGACCCATAGCCGGTGTATGGAATGCACAACATTTTTTCTGGTGCCGGAGTGCAAAGGTCGATCAGATCTTTGTTGAACTGCGCTTTCACATCTTCAGGTAAAGCTTTCCAATAAGGATAGATGTTCGCCAAAGCACCGGCTTGATCCAATTGAGCGCCGACGGCAGTTGTATTCATGAAGATGTCTGGGATGTCACCGCTGGCCGCACCTGCAATGGTTCCTGCGGTCAGATCACCGCCGCCACGTCCGGTCATATTGATCGTCACGCCAGGGTTGGCGTCCTGAAACTCTTTGATGAACGTTTCTTGTAAGTCGCCTGCGGCTCCGGTCGCGAAGTCGGCATACACCCAGTAGTCGAGTTCTACGTCTTGCGCGGATACGCTCGACGCCGCAGTCATCAGCATAGCGGCTGATACGCAAAGTGTGGTTGTCTTGAGACCCATCGGTCTTCCTCCGTGTTATGTTGCTGCGTCTGTGCGCAATATCGCCGCATGCGACGGTCCTCCCTCGCCAACGGCCTTCATTTCACGGCGTCATCCGGCATGGGAGACCAGCAGAAATCTGCCGCTGCACTTCTATTTACGCAAATCGTTTGTATTAATCAATAGCGATCGACACAATCTTGTCGCAATGGGACAATCAGACATCATCACGTGACATCGGGCTGAGGTTTATCTGTGCTTTCACTGTTAGAATATTGAACCAAACCTGGCGGGTTGCACCCATACTGTTGGGGGGCTTTCAAGCTGCGCGAAATGGGCCCGAACAAGTCTTTGACAATCACTGTTTGGTCCACTCGAACCCGTCGTTCGCCAACAGGTGAGCATGTGTTCAAACTAGACTTCCCTCAAACCCAGCTGATCGGCTTGAGAGCGATGTCATCGAGTGTGCTCTGAAGTCTGGCGGTGAGATGCGGGCAGAGCGGTGTGTCCAGTCCGCGTGCATCTGGAGAGGCGAGCAGACCACGCAGATGGGCCGCCTGTCGGCAGAGCATCTCGCGGGTGTTGATGTCATGACCATTCATGATTGCGATCAAGGGTGAGAGCTGATTGTGGATGGCTTGGGCCTCATGGAAGCGACCATCGCGGGAGGCAATGTAGAGCGCTGCGACTTCATGCGGTGCGATGTAGGCCAGTAATGACAAGACACCATCACCACCGGTATTGAGATTGTGGAAGAGGGCACCTTCCGAGGACGGCAGCAAGGCCATTGGCTTGTCGGTTGCTTTGAGCGTGTAGTAATCCTGATCGTAGCGCAGCACATTGTCGTCATGGCCCATGTCGAAGCCGAGGATCTGACGACCTGCGGTGGCCAAGAGGGCGAGGTCTTCGGGTGCTTCGGCCCATCTGTTCTCCCCGTTACCGAGGGCCAAGATAACGGGCAGGGCAAGGCGGTCGGTCAGGGCCGCAAGGTGCGTGATTCGCTCACCGATTGTCTTTCCGTCGAACCCAGTCGTCCATCTGGATGGGAACGTAATGATGGCATTAGCGCCAGCCGCCTTGCAGGCGATCACATCATCAAACACGGCCTCAGATAGCTCCCCAACACAGGAGACGAGGATCTGACCGTTCTCCAAACCGGCACGGGTGCAGCGGATGACGTCGAGCCTCTCTTCGGGCGTCAATGACAGGCGCTCCCGCACGGTCGTGTTGACGGCAATGCCGATGACGCCATCGATACGCGTTAACCTGCTGGCCTGGTCGGTGATGGCGCGGCACAGAACACGATCCTGCTCATCAAAGGGTGTCAGCGTGGATGCAATGATCCCGCCAGCGAGGGCTTGAAAGGTGATCGGCTGTTGTTCAAAGCACATATCACTTGTCCCCCTGCGCCATACGATCCAGCAGTGCTGAAGAGGGTTTGAAGGTGATCCGCTGACACTCGCAGATCAGTGCTGGCTCACCCGTTCTGGGGTTTCGGCCCATACGCTCAGGCGACACATGGGTTCGAAAGCTGCCAAAGCCCGAGAGTTTGACGTCTTCACCGCGCGCTAAAGCGTCTGACATCTGCTGCAGTATCGCATCCAATATCTCTTTGGAGTCCCGCATGTCGATTGAACACTCGATGGAAACGCGTTCGGCGATCTGTCGGCGTGTCTTGGACATGGGGGCACCTGTTCAGCTTGTCATTCTTCTATCTGGTAGCCCGGCGGTTCGCAGCACTGCGCCCACGCCGGGCCCTTTCAGCCTTGGGAGGTAGGCTGTGACGCTTGTGATCGAAACGCGAGCATCAACCCCAGTGTCTGAACAAAAAAGGCCACCAGACGATTGCTCGACTGATGGCCAGGTTCAGGGAGATTGGTTGAAGAAATCACGCGTAATTCCTAATTTTTGGAAAGCCCTGCTTGGTCCGGCTTGATTTTAGATTCGTACCCTAAACCACCGCGATAACCGCAAACGAAAGTCGCATTCTCAGCACCCTTCTGAAGCGCTTCAGACAGGGTTGCACCATTCAAGTGGGCGACCAGAAATCCCGCAATGAGGCCATCTCCTGCACCGAGCGTATCGACGATGTGCCCAGAAACGATGCCCTGTTTGTAGAATTTGTTTCGGTCGTAAGCCATAGACCCCTGATCACCACGGGTAACCACCACAGTGCTTGGTCCGCGGGTTGCGACTTCACGGCAAAGCTGCTCACAGGCCTCTTCGCTCGCGCCGGGGTTAGATAGAAATGCGATGTCGACATGTTGGGCGGTTTTATCGAGATAATCCGAACTGAACTCATCTGCATAGTCGAACGACAGAATTGGCGCGGCACGTGAGATGTCAGCGAGATCATTGTCCAGCTTGCCATAGAGGCAACCATGCGTCAGATCGTGGGCTGCGATATAATCAAAATCGCGCGCCGTAAGATTATACATCCCTTCCATCGTCGGATTGCTGCCATCAAACATGCGATCGTTACCGTTGTGTTTGATACGCGTCCACGCATTTGGATAGTCGATCCGCCGCATTTGCGAAGTATCAATCTTTTCGGACTTCAACATGTCACGGATGATGTCGCCGAGATCGTCGTTTCCAATGCAGCCCAGGTAAGATGCTTGTGCGCCTAATCGTCTGCTCATCACCGCAACGTTGATCCCGTTCCCGCCGGGATACTGGACGCCGTGATCGACATACATATCGATCGTATTGTCACCAATGCCTAAAATGCGCGCCATCACTCAGTATTCCGTCTTCCACATGTAGCGGCGTGTGGTCAGTGGCTGATTGTGCCATACTGCCAGTCGTTCTGCGAGGCGATCCAATCCACACTGCATCACAAACGGGGCAACATATTTCCGTATATCCGGATCAATGCCTTTCATCTCGAAATCCTTCGAGTCGTAAACCATCACACGCTCAGTATACTTGTTGCAGAAGCGAACGACGCGCTCCATGAGCGGTCGGCTTGGATCCTCACCAAGATAAAGCATCAAGGGAAGGTTCTCATCGACAACTTCGAATGGACCATGGAAGAATTCGGCGGCTTCGATGGCATTGGAGTGCATCCATTGCATTTCCTGAAGCATGCAAACGCCGAAAACATAAGCCGTGTTAAACACCGGGCCGGAACCGACATGATAAAGGACACGGTCATCTTTGTAGAGCCGAGCCTCTTCCTTGGCACGCGGATCGACATCGACCTGTGCTTGGCCACAGGCTTCGGGCATTGCCTTGAGCGACGTCAGCATCTTGTCAAGCAACGGCCAATTGTCTTTTTCTGTCACAAGGCCGCTCACAAATGCCTGCATCAGGATATACATGCTGATATGCGCCTGCGGCGTCTCGCCGGTAAAGAACGGGTGTTTGACCGCTTTGGCCAATGGCTTGGTTTCGTCCTGTGTGAAGCCAACGGTGATGCCTGGCTTATCTTTCAAGAACTCCGCAGCCGCAACGGTCTCGGCTGTGGTGCCGGATTTTGATCCCAAAATGATAAGTGTTCGGTCGTCGAGACGCGCAGGAACTTGCGTCATAAATTCGGCCGGGAAGAACCGGTCGACTTCTAGAGATTTGCTTTCGTGCTTGAGCCAGTACTCAAGCGTCAGCATTGTCCTGTTAGGAGCGCCGCAGCCAATGAAGTAGATGCGATCTACCTTGTCAGCGAGTGACTTTCCAAACTCCGCGACTTGATCGACCTGGTCAGCTGAGTGCCGCAAATAAGAGGCGATTTGACCTGCGTTAACATCTACTGCCATGACATCCTTCATAAACTGGTATAGTATACCAGACAATAGTCCCGGAGCGTTGCGGGAGTCAACCGGCTGCGCAGAATTCGGCGTGAAAAAGTTGGGAGTGCCGGAATTACAGGGACTTCGCGACAGAATTTTTACGGGCATTGACCATTGGTCTATGAAAATGGAATGTATCTGGGAGGGCAAAAGGTGAAGATAATCGTAGTCCCGACAAGTGATTAGGGATAGACCAATGAGCGCATCTGTTTTGGAGGGGACGAATTGACGAAACTGGCACGTGAAGCAGACGGGTCTCTGGTCTACGAACAGGCACAGAGCGCAATCCTCAAGATGATAGAGGACCGCAGTTACAACGCAGGGGACAAGATCCCGTCAGAAAGAGATCTGTCTGAGCGTTTTGAGATCAATCGTCTGACTTTGCGCAAGGCGATAGCTAATCTGGTCAAAGAAGGCCGGTTGGAAAAAAGAGGCACCAGTGGAACCTACGTTCCGGCCCCAACAGTCCTCAGACCGATATCTGCACATTCAAGCACCCATTCAATTTCGCAGATTGTCCGTGATTGCGGTGGACAGCCAGGCAACAAGCTTTTGTTCTTTGAAGAGGCAGAGGCAAGCGCTCGACTGGCCGAGAAACTGATGATCAAAAGCGGTGACCCCGTGATCATGATCAAACGGGTTCGCAGCGTGAACGGGCTTACCTTTTGCATCGAGACCACCTGGTTACCCGGCGAGCGCGTGCCGGGGTTGGCGGCGGGTGACTTGTTGGGCGACGAGTCCCTCTACAGCATTCTCAACAGTCGCTATGGGATCAAGACCGGCACCGGCACGGCAACCGTAAGCGCCGCCAATATCTCGAAAAAGGATTCCGAACTCTTGGGACTGTATGGCGGTGAATTTGCACTGATCATACATTCGGTGATCAAGGATACCGACGGAAAACCTATCGAGTTTCTGGCGTCCCTGAACCATCCCAATCGTGTTCAACTTACTGCAGAGTAAGGGCATGCTAATACGAATAGACCGCCCATTCGCAGTGTTGGTGACGGGTTGTAATCAATTCTGTTTTTGGTTTCTCAGTCGGTACTCTCTGAACCAGACATAAAGCCCCGCACTCACGATGGTACAAATTCCAAACACAGTTTGTGTGTCCGGCCATTCAGAGAAGTAGCCGATACCAATGAGCGTCACGCCAATGATCTCGAAATACCAGAAGGGCGCCAAAATCCCTACCGGCGCGCGTTGTATCGCTGCGATCGTGAGCATCTGGACACCTGTCGCGAGTGCGCCAATCGCCAGCAGCCCAAGCGCCTGATTGGAGGATGGCATGACGAACTGAAGCGCTTCGATTGGCCCCGAACTCCCGAGTAGTAAGCCGCACCCAATCACAACGGCACCTGCGATACAGATCCAAAACTGCATCGGGCGAGGCTCCTCTTTCCCATTTTGAGCGCGCGTGATCACGACACAAATTGCTGTGCAAACAGCCGCTGCAAGCGGCAACAGAGCTGGTGCGCCGACTGTAACAAAACTGGGCCTGATCACGATCAGCGCGCCGATGAACCCAATGATGAGTGCAACCGAACGGCGTAGACTAATGCTCTCTTTCAAGAAGGCAGCACCAAGAATTGTGAGAATGAGGGGCTCTGCAAAAGAGATTGCAATGGCGTCCACAAGCGGCATGAACAGCAATGAGCTGAAGAGGGCTAAAGCTGACACGCCTAAGAGTGCCCCTCGAATAAAGTAGGACAAACGAGGCCTTATGTCTCCCTTTGGACGCCAGACGACAAACAATAGTGAAAGCAGGACAGCCTGCACAAAAAACCGAGCAAAGGTGACAATGCCTGCCGGCAAGCCATCAACCAACTCCTTAGCCATTGCGACCATGACTGCAGCAGACAAGGCTGCAGCTACAACAAAGGCGACACCGGTTGTGTGCGAGGCTTCAGCCGCTTGGTCCACCGGTTGTGTCATGCCATCAACTCCGTATTGCCGCCAGCGGCGGTTGTGTCCACGCAAATTTGTCTTTCGAGGATAAGCCAACGCTCAAACTGCTTCATTGTGAGCAGGGGGACGATAGGACCTGGTCGCTCTGCGAGCGCCTGACGTACTGCTTGGGCGTCACCGGACCAGTCGACCACAGCAGCAAGATTGGACACTTTGCGCAGCGTGTCCGGATCAATTGTCCCGTCAAGCCCGTCCTCAACGCCGGTTGCAACCGCGAGAGCTTTACAGCCTAGTTTCTTCGCGATTGCAGATTGCTTTTCAGCCTGTTCTTTTGTCGGTCCCAGGCACAAAACGCGGCCTCGGGCATAGGTATTGAGACGATTAGACTCACCTGTCGGACCAGGTAAGCTAGATTGAGTCAAAGGCGATGTAGACGTCTGTTGCTCGAGCCGATCAAATGCGCGCTCAATATCGGTTGTGGAAAGCGACTTCGAACCCTGGTCGGCCTGGTAACAAACGTTTTCCGGTTTGAAAAAGCGATAAAGATAATGTGGCCCGCCTGCTTTCGGCCCAGTCCCACTCAATCCTTCACCACCAAACGGCTGTGAGCCTACGACTGCCCCGATCTGGTTACGATTGACATAGATGTTGCCCGCTTTGACACGGCTGACGATATGCTGAACCCGATCATCGATCCGGCTATGGATGCCAAAGGTCAGGCCATAGCCTGTCGCATTGACAGCGTCGACAACCGAGTCCAGTTTTTCCGCTTTGAACGTTGCGATATGAAGGACAGGACCAAAGATTTCCTCTTTCAGATGATCGATGCCAGACACGGCTATCGCGGTTGGACCAATAAACGTTCCTTGGTCGGGTGTTTGGATTTGCTTAAGCAACCTGCCTTCTGTCTCAGCCTTTTGGACATGGGCCATGATGCGCATCTTTGCTGTTTCATCAATGACCGGTCCGACATCAGTCGAAAAACCATTTGGATCTCCGACCTCGAGTTCGTCCATCGCGCCAAACAGCATAGTCTTAAAGTTTTCTGCGATGTCTTCCTGTAGGTAGAGCACTCTTAGTGCTGAGCAGCGTTGCCCTGCTGACTGAAAAGCGGATGCGATAATGTCCCCAACAGCTTGTTCCGGCAGTGCGGTACTATCAACGACCATGGCATTGAGGCCGCCAGTCTCCGCGATCAGAGCAGCTGAAGGACTCAAGTGCTGGGCCATAGATTGATCAATGCGTTTCGCGGTCGCCGTGGAACCGGTGAAACAAATTCCGTCGATCTTGGCGTGAGACGTGATGGTGCTTCCCACCACCTCACCAGTTCCAGGCACCAAGGTCAGGACGTTGTCTGGGACGCCTGCCTCCTTGAGTAATCCGACCGCGAATTCGGCGATGAGCGACGTGCTTTCAGCTGGCTTGGCGACCACACCGTTTCCGACGGCAAGGGCCGCTGATATCTGTCCGGTGAAGATCGCGAGGGGAAAGTTCCACGGTGAGATACAGGCAAAAATGCCAGCAGGCTGACCATCGATTTTCTTCGCTTCGGACGCATAGTACCGCAGAAAATCAACAGCTTCACGAAGCTCACCAACGCAGTCATTGATCGTTTTTCCGGCTTCACGGATCAGCAAAGAAAATAGGGAAAACGCGTTTTCCTCGTAAAGATCGGCTGCCTTGTTCAAGATATCCGCACGTTTCTTAGCGTCGACCTCTGCCCAGGCTTTCGTCTGATCGATAGCTGCCGTTGTTTCTTTGCTCGTTAGAAACCCAATGCTACCGATTACTTTTCCATCTTGGGGAGAGATCACGGGAACGACACTTCCTGTTCCTGACCCAAGGTTCCAATCCTTCGCTGAAAGCTCATCGAGTTCCGTTCGAAGCGTTTCAATCACAAACGGGTCCTCAAGATCATAGCCTTTTGAATTACGTCGAGACGGCGCAAAAAGCGCTTCAGGTAACGCAATAACATTTGATCCTGAATGCGCCGTGATGCTTTCCAGTTGCTCGAAAGGATCTGCCGCCACTCGCGCTACCGGCACGCTCTCGTCGACAATTTGATTGACGAAGGAGCTGTTGGCACCATTCTCCAGCAGTCGTCTCACCAAGTACGCAAGTAGATCGCGGTGTGCACCGACCGGTGCGTAAATTCGGCAGCGCGTCTTTTCTTGACTATGCACTGCATCATGCAAGGCCTCGCCCATACCGTGCAATCTCTGGAACTCGTAGGCGTTAGGGTCGTCCGCCAACTCCAGGATTGCAGCTACGGTATGCGCATTGTGTGTAGCGAACTGAGGATAGATGCGATCGGTCATACCCAAGAGCATTTTGGCACAGCAAATGTAGCTGATATCGGTGGCCGGCTTGCTCTGAAACACGGGATAGTCTGGCAGCCCCTCCACCTGAGCGTGCTTAATCTCTGTGTCCCAATAGGCACCCTTGACCAAACGCACCATGATCTTTCGGTCCAGTCGCTTTGCCAGCCCGTAAAGCCAATTTAGAACGAATGGTGCGCGCTTTGAGTAGGCTTGCACGACAACGCCAAACCCGTCCCAATCTTCGAGTTGAGGATCTGAAAGAACCCGCTCGATGACATCCAAAGACAAATCAAGGCGACCGGCTTCTTCGGCATCAATGTTCAGACCGATGCCGGCCGTTTTCGCCAGGGCGGCAAGATCACGGGCACGCGGAACAAGCTCGTCAATCACACGAGCATGTTTCAGTAGTTCATATCGCGGATGAAGGGCTGAGAGCTTGATCGAAATCCCAGGGTTCGCGCGGATATCGTGTGAGTGACTTGCTTGCTCTAGTTCCCGGATCGCGTCTGCGTATGAATCGTAATATCGCTGAGCGTCGGCGGCCGTGCGTGCGGCTTCGCCAAGCATGTCATATGAATAGGTGAAGCCGTCGTTTTCCTTCTTGGCCGCACGTTTCATGGCAGATTGAATTGTCTCGCCTAAAACGAACTGACCGCCCAATTCCTTCATGACACGCAAAACAGCTTGACGGATGACGGGTTCGCCCAGCCGCTTCACTACTCCATGCAAAGTTTGAGCAACTGGCCGTGAAGCTGTCTCATTCAAGACTTTCCCGGTCACAAACAAAGCCCAAGTGGACGCATTGACCAAGGACGACGATGACTTGCCGAGATGCTCGCCCCAATCACTCGGCGCGATTTTGTCTTCGATCAGCGCATCTATCGTGCCGCTATCGGGTACGCGCAACAATGCCTCCGCGAGGCACATCAGCGCGACGCCTTCCTCTGTCGAGAGACCGTATTCCGCCAAAAACAGCTCCATCATGCCAGGACGGCTTTCAGAGCGAATGTGTTTGACTAGTTCGACCGCGCGGGCTGTAACAGCTCTTCGCGTAAACCCTGAGAGACTGCATGTATTTGTCAGTTGAGTGAGAGCTTCCGCATCTGAAGCATGTAAGGCATGGCGGATCGCGCTCCGCTCTTCATCTAAGTTGTTTTGCATCGTTCAGTCCGCAGCAGTATCGGCACGACGCACCATTCCGAAAAGATCGCGAGGATCGTCAGGATCGGCCAGCATATCCAGTTCCACAAAATGGCCTGTTCGCTCGAGCTGATCGCGGACATAGCGAAGTGCTGAAAAGTCCTCGGTCGCGAAGCCCACACTGTCGAAGAGCGTGATCTGTTCGGGAGACGTGCGGCCTTTCGCCTTGCCTGACATCACTTCCCAAATTTCAGTTACAGCGTGGTCATCGCCCAACTGTTGGATTTCGCCTTCGATCCGCGTTTGCGGCGGATACTCGACAAAGATATCGGAGCGCAGAAGGATGTCCTTGTGAAGTTCGGTCTTGCCTGGGCAATCGCCGCCAATCGCATTGATATGGACCCCGGATCCAACCATATTGTCGGTCAGGATCGTGGCACACAATTTGTCGGCGGTGCAGGTTGTGATAATGTCTGCTCCGCTGACGGCCTCTTGCGAGGATTTGCACGCAATCACTTTCAGGCCGCTGTTGGCAAGATTTGCGGCTGCTTTGACGGTTGCTTCAGGATCCACATCATACAGTCGGACCGTATCGATCCCGACAACTTCTTGAAACGCGAGCGCCTGGAACTCGCATTGCGCGCCATTCCCGATCATTGCCATGATTTTTGAGCCCTCGGGCGCAAGATATTTCGCAACCAGTGAAGATGTCGCCGCCGTCCGCAACGCTGTCAGGATTGTCATTTCTGACAGAAGCACAGGATAGCCATTGTCTACGCGGGCTAAAACGCCAAATGCTGTGACCGTCTGAAACCCCCTCGCCATATTGG
>NZ_JBOEGM010000031.1:0-24958 GCF_050633425.1 Pelagimonas sp.
ACCGCAGACGTGCTGTCCGCAGCCCTCGGCAAGCGCACGATCGTGGGCAAGACCAGATCACAGGCAACCGTGCGCAAGCTCTCGGAGAGCGCAAATATCAGCCGTCGCTCGGAAGAACGGGCGTTGGTATCGCCCGCTGAATTATTGCGTTTCCCGCTCGACAAGGTCCTTGTCCTGCCCGAGGGGCAATATCCCATCAAGGCGGATCACATCCGCTACTATGCGGACCGGCATTTTGAGGAGATCGATAAAGCACGGCAGGGGCATGCCTTGCCCTATCCTCCTGCTGCAGCGCCAGTCTCGAACAGGCCGAAAAAAATTACCCTCGAGCAACCAGAACCCGCAGCACCCGCGGCGATCTCCATGGGCGACAAGGAATTCGAGACTGCGGTGCAAGCTTATACTGGAATGTTGCGGGCATACGCAGAAACTGCAAAGGCACGGAAGACACGGTCAGGATGACGAACGCCTAGACCTTTTGCAAGAAATCTGCCATTCTTTATTTTATCGCGGAGGGGAGGGCTTTGAATGGCTGAGTCTCAGAACGATCGGGGTCACGATGATCTGAGCGCACTTTCTAGCGTCAATTTCAAGATTCCGGAATGGGAACGACGGGCCTTCAAGGTCTGGTGCGCTGAAAGGGGCGTGAGTCAAGTCGAAGCATTTCGCAGGGGTTTTGAACTCCTAAGAACTTCCGAAGGCGACTTGAAGGGTTAGGGCCGATGGCTAAAGGCTTTGACGTGATTTCTGCGACGTCCCTCGAGACAGATCGCAAAAAGGATTGAATTACGGGGGAACGATGAACTCTTACAATATACCGCTAGTCACGCAGGTCTGCGACATCAGCCCAGATGTATACAAGATGAGCCGGTCGGAACAGGTCGAGCATCTTTCCTCCATTCTTGAGGCGGATTTGGACACGGCGCGGGCCTTTTATGCCCGGAACCATGTGACCAAGGGTATGTCGGAGTTTCTCCGAGGGGCGGTGAAACGCCTGGCCGGCAATAGCCAGCAAGCGGTTTTCGAACTCAGGCAGGCAATGGGTGGGGGTAAGACCCACAACATGATCGCCCTCGGTCTTCTGTCCCGCTTTCCTGAGCTTCGTGACCTTATTCCTCAGGAAATCACTGTCGGCATGAGTGACGAACCGGCCAGAATTGCTACCGTGAACGGTCGCGATGTCCAGAAATACGTCTGGGGTGACATCGCCGAACAACTCGGGGAAGCCGAGGCATTCCGGGATCACTGGGTCAACGGCCCCAAGGAGATGTCCGAGGGAGACTGGATGCGCCTGATCGGGGACAAACCCACCCTGATTATGCTGGACGAGCTTCCTCCTTACCTCGCAATGGCGATGACCAAGCCTGTCGGTCAGGGAACGCTTCTAGATCTTCTGAAATACTCCCTTGCCAATCTTTTTTCAGCAGCGATGAAGCTGAAACGCTGTGTCGTCGTGGTGGCCTCCCTTGATGCGGCTTACGATCAGGCCCGTCGAGACCTCGGGGCACAACTGGCCGATCTCAAGAAGGAGACCGCCCGGGGTGCCAAATCCATCACGCCGGTCGATCTGAATACCGGCGAGATCTATGACATCCTTCGGAAACGGCTCTTCACAAAACTTCCCGATCCCTCCGGCGAGGAGGTCGGTCGCGTCATCACTGCCTACACCGATGCTTACAAAGAGGGCATCCGCGGGCGTGCCCTGGCGCAATCCGTTGAGCAGCTAGCGGATGAGATCGCCGGGTCTTACCCGTTCCATCCCGGTTACAAGGATATTCTTGCCCTCTTTAAGGAGAACGAGAAGTTCCGCCAGACCCGTGGCCTGATCCAGTTCACGGCAAATCTGCTTCGCGGGGTCTGGTCTCACCCATCCGAAGAGATTTTCTTGATCGGGGTGCAGTATCTGGACTTTTCGGATCAGGAGACCCGTGATCAGGTCAAGGAGATCGAACGCACCCTCGAGTCTGCCTTGGCCAATGACGTGTTCGACACGGACGGCTCCTCGCATGCCCAGGCGATCGATGCGGATCGCGGCGACCGGTCCGCCGCTCAGGTGGCGGCGCTACTCTTTGTATCTTCCTTGTCGGATAACACGGACGGCATCCGGGGCCTCCCGGCGGATACGTTGGTCGAGTACCTTGTCGCCCCCGGGAAGCCCCCGACCCGGTTCACGGAGGCCTTTGATGAGCTTCGGAAACGCTGCTGGTATCTTCACAAACGGGACGGGGATCGGTGGTATTTCTCGGACGTCGCGAATGTTCGCAAGCAGATCGAGGACAAGATCACGAAGATCCCCCAGGACAGGGTTGATGAGGAGATGCGTCGGCGTCTGGCGGATATTTTCCGCCCCGTAACGAAGACCGCTTATTCTGATCTGGTTGTCCTTCCGAGGGTTGATGATGTGAACCTGACGGCTTCTCGCCGCAGCTGCCTTGTGCTCTCACCGGATGCAAAATCGCCCCCCGCTGCAGCAGAGCGCCTGTTTCGTGATGTCATCTACAAGAATGCATTCTGTGTCGTTGCCGGTGACGGAACGAAAATGGCGAGTGCGGAGGACAGCGTTCGGCGCCTCCTCGCGATTGCGGCGGTTCGTGCAGTCCTGAATGACACCCCACGTCACCAACGAGAACTGGAGTCTGAGGAGGATTCCGCGGAGATGGGGTTCACCTCCACTATCAAGAGCCTTTTTAATACCGTCTGGTATCCCCAGAAAGATGGCTTGAAGGATGTCCGCATCGATCTGGGCCAACACCAGGAACGTGGGCTGATCCTGGGTGAGCGGGCGGTGGAGGCCGCCTTGTCGGGCGGTGGGGCCCGAAAACTTGTCGAGGTTGATACGGATCGGATGGAGGGTCTAATTCATCGGTGCGAGGAGACCCTGTTCCCGGAGGGACAGTCCCGCACCAGATGGTCGGACGTACTTGAACGGGCCGCTTCCAATCCACGCTGGATCTGGCTCCCGCCGAAGGGGATGGACGAAATCAAGGCAATAGCCCTCTCCGAAAGCCGCTGGGTTGAAGAGAACGGGTATGTGGACAAGAATCCGCCCCCGCCCATGCCGATCCTGCGTGTGACAAAGATCGGCGGGGACACGGCTGCCGGGGAAAGTGAGCTTGAGCTCATCGTCTCGAACGCGGGGCGATCTCCTGAGGTTCTGGTTGCGACCTCGCAGTCCGAACTGTCATCGGGTGAAGTCGTGACGGACAGGACATATCGGACCCGCGAGGTGGAGTTGTGGT
Source organism: Pelagimonas sp. (assembly GCF_050633425.1). Taxonomy (GTDB): domain Bacteria; phylum Pseudomonadota; class Alphaproteobacteria; order Rhodobacterales; family Rhodobacteraceae; genus Pelagimonas. The sequence goes on from NZ_JBOEGM010000031.1 coordinate 3,240, forward strand.
TTCAGGCCAGAAACTCTGAGACCGCTGAGGTCTCTGAACCCGTCCGTTGGTCAGGAAGCATCGATATCACCTATGATCGTCAAGAGGTGGCCGGGGTATGGCGTGTCTCTCTGACGGCTCGACCAGAGGCGGAGATCCGCTGGAACATCACCGGGATCAACCCCAAGGAGGGGACGATCTACGATGGCGGCCAGATCGAGATTGATGGCCGATCAAAGACGACACTTTACGTCCATGCGTCAAAGGGCGGGGTCTCGACTGACAAGCGTTTCACCCTCGATGCGATCGGGGCGAAGCGGGAGATCAAGGATGATCTGCCGGCACGGGTGGAACGGGACTTCCAGTTTCCGACCAAGGGGGAGGTCATCCGGATGATCCGGGCCACCAAGCCCAACCCGGAAATCACCTTCCAGGGGGTGAACCTCACCGTTGGATCTGGGGAAAACAATCTAAGGGTCCGCAGTGGTGCAGATGTGGCCCTGTCCGGTCAGGAAATCGACACGATGATCGAAGGCCTTCGTGGGGCCCTTGGCGAGCCGGATGCGGAGGTTCAGCTCCGCTGCCTCAAGGCGGATTTCCCGGACGGGTATAGCCTGAAGGATTTCGCCACCCAGCTGGGCATCGATATTCCGGCCGAGGATGTGGAGCAGGCGGAGTGAGCACACAAACGGATATCACCCACGGGTTTGGGGTCCCGAATTCCGCCATGCCCCATCAGTTTTTGGTCAGGATCCCTCAGGGTCGGGCCGATCCTATTGAGGTTTGGGAGGATTTTGGTGCGGCCGCAGCTGCGACAAGCGCCCAGACCCTGTGCCGGGTATCCGTCCCGCGAGAGACCTGGCGCCAGGTTGCAGAAGGCCTGAAGGTCCATCTCAATCGACGGCTTAAGGAGAAGGGGATCAAGGGCTCCAGATTTGCAACAGGTGACAATCGGGTGGAGCGGATCCTTGGTCGTGAGATCACTGTTCTGGCCTGGGCGATCGAGGATGCGACCCCGGATGAGGCGGCGATCGCTTTCACCCGCTGGTCCTCCTACCGGCCAGAAGAGCTCTGGTGGCTTTTCCAGCAGATCGACCGGGACGGTGGGGAATGGGATGACAGCAAGGACGGGTGGCGTCTGGCGATCCGGCATGCCCTGATCCGGGAGGGGGACGGGGGCGAGAAGAAACCCAAGCGGCCCCGGCCCGTGACGGATCCGAAAACCCCGGACCTTTTCAACAATCTCTGACATTTCAAGGAATGCCTCGAATGACGCAAGTTGTCGCCGATAAGAGCAAGGTCGCCCCGTTCAGCCTAAAGGATGCGCCGGCGCTGATCGAGAAGGCCTGGCCGACGGCAAAGATATCGGCGGAGACTCAAAAGGAGCGGAAGGCGGTTCAAGGCCAGACATTGACGGGGCTCGGGTCCTACTGGAAAGGGCGCAAACCCCTGATCCTGACACGGGCCTGCGTACTTGCCGCTCTGATGCCAGCGACAAACGATCTCGAGCGGGATGTTGAGATATTCGAAAAGCTTATGGGGATGTCGGACGAGACCTTCGGGCGTCGTTACGAAGGTGGGCCGACCGCGTTTGTGAAGCTCTTCCCTGATCACGCACTCGAGGTTGCCGACGATACGGGTCGATCCTGGGTCTGGCGAGACGATCTTGATGCTCGTGAGCGCCAAAGGCGGATAGCGAGAGCCTTTGGCGAGCTGCCTTACGGCCAGCGTCTCGAAAAGGTGAAACGGCCCGAGGAGCTGGCGGAGCGGGAACTGTTAAATGGAATCTGGGATGAGGTGAACGCCCACCTGAAAACCAATGCCCGAAGCCTGTCTGAGCTTGTCGAGCAACTTGGGATCATGCGGTTCGGTAGGAGGCCTTTATTGGCGGACACCTTCTCGGGATCCGGATCGATTCCTTTCGAGGCCGCCCGGGTCGGCTGCGACGTCATCGCGTCAGACCTCAATCCGATCGCCTGCATGTTGAGCTGGGCCAGCTTCAACATCGTGGGCGCCAGCCCTGATCGGCATGCGGAGATCGTGCGCGAGATGCGACAGATCGCGAACCGCGTGGACAAGGCGATCACAGACATGGGGATCGAGCATGACGCTGAGGGTAACCGGGCGAAGCTTTACCTTTACTGTGTCGAGGTCAGATGCCCTCGGACCGGATGGATGGTGCCGGTTTCTCCCACTTGGATGATCTCGAAGAAGCGGAATACCATCGCCCGCCTCATCCCTGACCACGCAAGCAAACGTTATGATATTGAGATCCTGAACGGGGTCACCGATGCTGAAGTTGAAGCTGCGGAGGTTGGTACGCTGCGAAGCGGACGACTGTTTCATCCGATGCTCAAAGATGACCTGGGTACATCCATGAAGGAGATCCGAGGGGATTTCCGGGCCGATGATGGTTCGAACGGTAACCGGCTTCGCCCGTGGGAGATCGATGATGTCCGGCCCCGTCCGGACGATATCTTCCAAGAGCGTCTTTATGCGATCCAGTGGATGGATGGGAAAGACATCAAGAAGGGTAAGGGAAATCCTCGGACCTGGTTCGCTTCTGTCACGCCAGACGACCTTGCCCGGGAAGATGAGGTTGCCGAGTATGTCGAGCGGCACTTGGCCGAGTGGCAGCGGGACGGGTTCGTTCCAGATATGGAAGTCGAAACAGGACAGGAAACAGCGAGAATTCTTCGAGAGCGAGGTTGGACCTATTGGCAGCAGCTTTTCTGCCCGCGCCAAATTTTGGCAGGCTCGCTTGTCTTGCAGGCTGGTCCAACATCGCCCGAAAACCGGGCTCTTTTGGCTCGTTACGTGAATTGGAACTCAAAACTTTGTCACTACGGTACTGGTGCTGCGCGTGAGTCGACCGCGCAAACTTTTTACAACCAAGCCCTGAACACCTTTCCGAATTACGGGGTTAGGTCATATGGATTCGCGCGGTCTTTTCTTGATGGCGTTCCTGCAAATGCGCCAGTCGGCGGAAAAACGCAAATCAAGAATAACACCGCATCTGGCGTATCTGATAATGCAGATATCTATATCACTGACCCTCCTTATGCTGACGCCGTTCAATACGATGAAATAACGGAATTCTTCATCGCCTGGCTCCGGGCGAACCCACCCGCCCCCTTCAACGAGTGGATCTGGGACTCTCGCCGGAACATTGCCATCAAGGGCGAGGGTCAATCCTTCAAGGCGGCTATGATCGACGCCTACGGCGCCATGACCGAGCACATGTCGGATAACGGGCTCCAGATCGTCCAGTTCACCCACCAGGACGCAAAGACCTGGTCCGACATGGCCCAGATTTTCTGGGGCGCGGGCCTCCAGGTGGTCCAGGACTGGTACGTTTCCACCGAGACGATGACCGAGCTGAAAAAGGGCGGTTACGTCCAGGGCACCCATATGATCGTCCTGCGCAAACGCAAGGGCGAGCGGTCCGGGTATCAGGACGAGATCGTCCATGAAATCCGGGATGAGGTGGAACGTCAGATCAAGGAAATGATCGGCCTGAATGATCGGATGGACGCCTCCCGGGGCGAGAACATCTTCAACGATGCGGATCTCCAGATGGCCGGCTACGCGGCCGCCCTCCGGGTCCTGACCGCCTACACCCGGATCGACGGTGTCGACATGACCCGAGAAGCCCTTCGGCCTCGCAAGAAGGGCGAAACGACCATCGTTGACGATCTGACCGAGTTCGCCGTCCAGACCGCAAACGAATTCCTCGTCCCCGAAGGGATCAGCCGGGACATCTGGCTCGACCTGAACGGATGGGAAAGGTTCTATCTGAAAATGGCCGATATCGAGGAGGCGGGTCAGGCAAAGCTGGACCAATTCCAGAACTTTTCGAAGGCGTTCCGGGTCACGGATTACGATGACATGATGGCTTCAAAATCCCCGAACAATGCGAAGCTGAAATCTGCAGCTCAGCTCGGGAAAACCTCGATGGCGGAGGGGGTTCCCTTTGGCCGTGAAAGCATCGTGCGCCTCGCCCTGCGGGCAATCTGGCGGATCGGCAAGGAGGATGAGGCCGAGGATGTCATCGAGGAGCTTCGGGACATGCTGCCGGAATACGGCCGTCGTCGGGAGACCCTGATTCAGATTGTGACTTACCTCGCGACCAAGAGGGAACGTACGGATCCGGAGGAGGCCAAAGCGGCCAGGATCCTCGAGATGGCGATCCGTTCGGAACGGCTGTGATCCATGGCAGACCCAATCGCCCGGTTCTCCTCTCGAAATCAAAGACTGTCCCATGTCTTCCTGAAAGACAGGCTCACGGGCGCCACGACCTATGATCGGATCGCGGGGTATTTCAGATCCTCGGTCTTTGACCTGATCCACGAGGAGATCAGTACGATCGACCGGGTCCGGATCGTCTGCAACGCCGATCTCGACCCGAGGGACTTGATCGCGGCTAGCCCGAAAGCCAGGGATCAGGCGCAGGTGGAGCGGTGGCATGAGCAGGGGAATGAGATCGACGCCCTCCTCGAGAGGCCCCGCTGGCGCCGTCTGCATGAGATCCTGACCGCCGGGAACGTGGAGATCAGGGTCGTGTCCCGGGACAACGCTCCGTTTCTACACGGAAAGGCCGGGGTGATAACCCGTCCTGATGGCTCCACCTCCAGCTTCATCGGATCGATCAATGAGACGGCAAATGGATGGGCCCAGTCCTACGAGATGATCTGGGAGGACCCGTCCGCGGAAGCCGCCGAATGGGTCCGGTCCGAGTTTGAGTGGCTCTGGAAGAAGGGGGTGCCTCTTTCCCAAGCCGTGATTGACGAGATCGGGCGGACGGCCGAGAAGGTCGAGGTCCAGATCCAGGATATGCAGGATGATCCGGTCGGGCTTGCAAAGTCCGTCACGGTTGAATCACCGCTTGCCCGCCGGGGTGAGGGTCTCGCCCCCTGGCAAAAGGCCTTCGTGAACATCTTCGCCGAGCATGACCAGAAATACGGGTCTGCCCGCCTTCTTCTGGCGGATGAGGTCGGGGTGGGTAAGACGCTTTCCATGGCCGCTACCGGCGCCCTCACGGTCCTGATGGATCAGGGGCCCTTCCTGATCCTTTGCCCGGCTACCCTGACGTTGCAATGGCAGACGGAGCTCTGGGACAAGTTGGGCCTGCCCTCCTGTGTATGGTCTCGGGTCCCCAAGAAGGGCTGGCTTGATCATCGAGGCCATACCGTCGTCGCACGGGATCCGGAGGATATCCTGCGCTGCCCGGGGCAGATCGGTATCGTGTCGACCGGCCTTCTTGTTCGCGGCGGCCCGGAGGCTCAGGCTCTCATGCGTGGAACCTTTGGGATGATCGCACTGGACGAGGGGCACAAGGCCCGGGTGAAACGGGGGATCGGCATGGATGAGCCGGAGCCCGGAAAGCTCTACAAGGCCATGGAGCGGTTATCCCTGCGCACCCGGCATTTTGTGATTGGTACCGCGACCCCGATCCAGACGAACAGGGAAGAGATCTGGGATCTGATTAAACTCCTCGCCCACGGCAGGGATCATGTACTGGGTCGCCCGAGCGCCTCCCGCTGGTGGCAGGCGCAGGAGGCGCTCGACCTGATTTCCGGAAAGACAATGCTTCCGGACCCTGAGACCGCTTGGCCCTGGCTGAGGTCGCCCCTGCCACACGGCCGGGAAGCCAAAGTTTTCCGGTATATCCGGCAGGACCTGAAGTTGCCTGAGGACGAGTTCTTCACGGATCGTGGTATTCATGACATTGATGATTTCGCCCGGGATGATCTTGCGGACGTCCTCGAGCTAGGCGAGGTCGCACAGAACTTGCCCTTCATGCGGTATCACAACCCACTTGGCCGCCACGTGGTTCTTCGCCGTCGCAAGACGCTGGAGGACGCGAAGCTCATGGACAGGATCGCAGTCAATATCCATCCACGCCCTGGTGCGGCGCCCGGGGTTTTCGAAGGGAACGCTGTCCGAACCCCGAACTTCTATGATCAGGCCTATGATCAGGTCCGCCTCTTCACGAGGGCCATGAAAACCCGTCAGAAGGGGACTGGTTTTCTGGGCAATCTCATGATGCAACGCATTTGCTCTTCGATCGCGTCCGGGATGGCCACGGCAGAAAAGATGCTCGCCCGGCGCCGAGAGGGTTTTCTGGAGGAGGAGACTGAGGATCAGGATCTTCTGGAGGCCATTGAGGACATGGGGGTTGAGGATTACGCCTCAGCGGTTGATCAGGAATCGCAGCATCTCGAGAGGGTGATCGCAATCCTCCGGGCCGCAAGGCAGGATGACCCGAAGGGTCGCGCCGTCCTGCACTACCTTGATCGGGAGGGATGGCTCGCCTTGGGTTGCATCATCTTCTCGCAATATTACGACACCGCCCGCTGGGTGGGGGAGCTGATCAGCGGCCATTTCCCTGAAGAGCCGGTGGCGGTCTATGCGGGGGTTGGGAAGTCAGGGGTCATTCTCGGGGGTGAGTGGCGGTCCATTGACCGTGAGGACATCAAGAAGGGGGTCAAAGAGCGAAAGCTCCGCGTGGTCTGCGCAACTGACGCGGCTTGTGAGGGCCTGAACCTGCAGACGCTTGGAACCCTTATCAACGTGGACCTCCCCTGGAACCCCTCCCGTCTGGAGCAGCGGATCGGCCGCATCAAACGGTACGGTCAACAGCGTAGCGAGGTCGATATGGCCAATCTCGTTTATGCGGGGACGATCGATGAGCGGGTTTATCAGAGGCTCTCGGAACGGATGCAGGATCGATATGACATCCTCGGGTCCCTTCCGGACACGATCGAAGATGACTGGATCGAAGACATTGAAAAGATCGAGGAGGAGTTGAAGAACTTCACCAAACCCGAAAGCCCGGCGGACGTGTTCAGCCTGCGATATGGGGATTTCCTCAGCGTTGACGGGGATGATCGGGGCTGGGAGGTCTGGACAAAGGTTGTTGCCCGCCGCGACATCGAACAGCGCCTGATGCGACCGTGGAACGGTCGTGGAGGTCACGCCGGATGATCTTGAGGTTGGCTTTGTTCGCCATGCTCCTTTCGAGCCCGGCTTTGGCAGACAGGGTCATCGAGGGCCGTGTGACGGTTGTCCGCGATGTCGATACCATCGTCGTTGACGGCATCCCGATCCGCCTGAACGGGGTCGACGGCCCGGAGACATCCAGCAGGATAGGGAGAGAGGCCAGAGCCTTCATGAACAGGCTTGTCCGGGGTGAGACGGTAACCTGTGAGCTGAACGGTGACAGAACCCATGATCGATGGGTTGGTGTCTGTTTTCTCGCGGACCAGGATATAGGGGCAATCGCCATTGCGAACGGACACGCACTCGACTGCCAACGCTATTCGAGGGGGCGCTATCGGGATCTTGAGACCCCGGCGGCCCGATCTCGGATCCGTCGGGCGGGGTATTGTAGATGACCATATTTTGAGGGGATTTTCATTCATGCTTGTGGTGCGCCTTTCGGACATAATCGAGTCTTTCCAGCACTTATCCAAAATGAAACGCGGCCCCAGTGGCAGGGCCAGGGCCTCGGATCGGGCAATACTAAGGCCCTCGAGCCGAGGCCTAGAGGTTGACCTTCCGGGGGGAGGAACGATCATCCCGGTCGAAGGGGGCCATTTTGAGCGAGAGGTTTCAATTACCGTTTCGGCGCTAGACAACCTTCAGAGGGGCCTTGCGAAATACATCAAGGAAAACCCGATGGTCATCTTGTCGGCTTCGGATAATCACCTGCTCGTTCATTGCGAGGCCCTAAAAGTGAAGATCCCGTATACCCCGTAAGAAAATTCGGCCACCGGTTTGCCGTTCAAGAAGGAGTGACGATTGAAAAAGGCAGGAATCCCCGACCGCATCGCAGATGACGACGATCTCCTTGGGCGTTTCAAAATTACCCTCTCAGAGGCACTCGCTGTCAGCATGGATGAAAGTGAATGGAAGAAGTTTGCGGTTCGTTATGGGCTTCAAGATAGGATTCTGGGGCATGACAGGTTCCTCCGGAGCCTGCAGTGGAGCGATCCGGATCATGAAGGTCACATCCTCGATCTGGTCGAGCTGCTGTCATATTCGAATGTTCCCGCCCTCCTTGATCTATTTGAACGGCCCATTGTGAAACGTGCTCTCAAGAAGAGGGATCCGGAGATCCTCGATATCTGGGAAAATGAGGCCGACCCAGTCGTTACCGCCCTTTCGCATAGTTTGGGGGAGGTCGCGGCGGTCAGCTCCGTTATCGACCTCAAGACACATATCGAACGGATCGAGAAGGCCCTTCCCGGCGACCCATACCTTGCGGTCGGGGCGACTAAAGATCTCCTCGAGGCGGCCATGCGAACAATCCTGACGAAAAGGGGCCATGTTGATATTCAGAAGCTTCATTTTCCGGAACTTACCTCGACCTGCTTCAACGAACTGGGGCTGAGCCCGCAGACCCCGCCCGCGACAAAGGGAGAGGGACATATCCGGAAAATCTCTAGCAACGCGAAGAAAATGATCGAGAGCGCGAATGAGCTTCGGAACCTTACCGGGACTGGCCACGGTCATGTTGTGGGGACGGAGGAGGAGCTCTCGGCGGAGGATGCGAGCCTTGTGGCATCGAACGGCCTAATCTTGGCCGCATGGCTTCTGAAAAAGGCAGGCCCGTGAAATGTTAAGGTTTTCTTACCATACCGTCGGCTGCGAGGTTATACCATTTTGGTTGACAGGGTCGGCATGTTGCGGTAATCACAGCGTGTCTTATGACCGGTGCCCTCTGGCTTGGCCTCGTCGCCCTGCTACGGCCCGGTCTTCTTCGTTTAAGACCCCGTCCTCAAAATGCTGATTTATCTCAAGCCCTTCCGGTCTACCGAGGAGTGCCTCGATATAATGCTTCTTCGGGGGCTCGTGGTCCCTGATCGCCAACACGCCCTGCGTTCGTTGCGGCGCATCGGCTACTATCGCCTGAGCGCCTTCAGTTATCCGTTCCGGGATTTCTGCCCCGTTCACGGCGGTGAGGATGAGGTTGTTCGATGTGACAAATTCCGCACTGGAACCCATTTCGATCAGGTGATCGACTTCTACCTTTTCGACAAGAGCCTGCGTATCCTTCTGCTCGATGCGATTGAAAGGATCGAGGTCGCGCTTCGCACCACTTTGATCGAGGTACTTGGACAGCAGAGCCCGTATGCTCATCGGGATGCCCGAACGTACAAAAGCCGTTTCAGTCAACCCGACGAAAACGGTGAGGTTCCGCTGAAACAGTTCATAGAAGGTCTTGATCGTCACTTTGACCGTTCAAAAGAAGAATTCGCTAAGCACTTCCGATCGAGATATCCTGGGCGGCCGCCAATTTGGGTCGAGGCTGGAACTTGGGATTGGGGAAATCTGGCTCATATCGTTGCCAACCTCGATGACAAGCACAAGGACGCCATAGCGTCACGGATACATCCTGACCTCAAACGAAAGACCTTTGCATCTTGGGTGACAGCACTCAACGAGGTGAGGAACGGCTGTGCTCATCACTCTCGGATATGGAACAAGCCGCTGGTAAACAGTCCGGGCGTTCCACCCAGAGGCACGATACCCGAACTGGACCACCTGCGACAGAACCGTGAAGGAGATGATGCTCCGACGAAACGAATATATAGCGCGATAGTCGTCATGGTTTTTCTACTCAAGAGCTATTATCCTAATTCGCGATGGAATTTCAGGCTAAAAGAACACATCCTTAAGTCAAAGTTGCCAAATGAGATTGGGCTCGAGACAGCAGGATTTGTTTTGGGGTGGTCCGATCAGAACATTTGGAATCCCTGACCCTCATGCGTGTGGTTCAGTTGGCTGTAGCATTCTTTGCTCAGCGACAATCATCTGCCCGGCACCCACACCTGTTCGACCCCGCGCCGTCCGTCCTTGCGCCCAAGCTGCACCACGACATCGATGCTGGAGGCGGCATAGCGCCTTACCTCCTCAAAACTCATATTGATGCCCACCGACATGACCATTAGGGCAAGGCGGTCGAGCGCCTTCTGCGCGGTATCGGCGTGAATTGTTGTGAAAGAGCCTGAATGGCCGGTGTTGATCGCGTCGAGGAAGGTCTTGCACTCATCGCCGCGCAATTCGCCAAGAATGATCCGGTCAGGACGCATGCGCAAAGAGGTCTCCAGCAATTTGGCCGCTGTGCGTTCGCTTGAGGGAATACGGTCCGCCTTGAGCATCGCGCGATTGGGCTGCGGAGGAAAGAGCTCGAATGCGTCCTCGATGGTCACGATACGCTCCGTCTTGGTCACCAGCGCGAGAAGCGCCCGGGCAAAAGTCGTTTTGCCCGTGGACGTCCCGCCGCTGATCATGATGTTCAACCGCTCGTCGATGCAGAGTTTCATGGCGGCTCGAATATCCCCCGCTTGGGTCAGCGCGATCACCCGTTCGGCTTTTTCCTGTCGTTCGGCGTCCAGGTCCACCAGTGCACCGTGCAACAGACCGATGTCGCCCAAGGTGAGTTGGTCTTCACTGTAGCGGCGCAAGGTGATCGACGGCCCGCCATCCACTACCGGTGGATAGACGACCTGTGCCCGGATCGGCTTGCCGTTCATCTCGATCTTGCCGGAGACGAGCGGCTTTTTCTCGCTGATCTGTCCGTGGGTGGCGCTGGCAATGGATGTTGCAAGGTCCCGAGCTTGGGAAGGGGAGAAAAACACACCTTCGAGGCCGACCATATGCTCAGCCCCCCGGGTTTCTACCCAGACCTTTCCATCGGGATTGACCGCTATTTCGACCACGCAGGGATCGGCGAGTGGTGCAGCCAGAGGTTTTAGATAGGTCGAAAGAAAACTGGCTTTTTCTGCCGCCGGGTTCATGGCTGGCCGCCTGTGCGTTTCAGGTTTGTGTTGCGTCGAAACACGCTGCCTCTCCCTTCGGTCGAACGCGTGTTTCGACACGTGATTATTTTGTCGAACCCGAAACGCACTTAATAGAACTCAAGATCACGGTCGACGATCACACTGATCGCAGCACCTGGCTGGACCGAGATAACCGGAGGCAGGGTGGCATATTCGCCGATCACCGTATCGGTGGCCTGCGAAAAACTGCCCGCAACATCTTCGGCAATTTCTGATCCGGTCTCGGAGCTGGCCTCGGATGCGGCGATTGCCGGTCCTGCGCCGATGATCGAGAGCAATGCGGCTGTGCCAAAGCGCAGCCCAAAGCGGGAGTTCACGGAGCCCGTCACGCCCGAGCGGCCTTGATCGTCTGCGCCAAATGCGGCGAGCTGCACCGATTGCCCCTCGGGTGTGACGATGCGTGACCAGCCAACCAGAATGCGGGCCTGGCCCAAAGAGACATTCGAATTGTACGTCCCGAAGAGGCGGGAGCCTTCGGGAATGAGAACGCGGGACTGATCGAAACTCCAGACCGGGTAGTTCACGATGGCGGTAATCTGTCCGGGCAATGTGGATTCGATGGCGGTTTCCAGTGACGCTTGAATGAGCGTGCCCTGCAGCACCGTATTGGAAGGATTGGCGATAACCTCCGCTGTCGCGACTTGAACGGGCTGGGCACCGTCCAACACGAAGGCGCGCGCCGCTGCATCTCCGACCGCGGGCCCCCTCTCGGGGTTGGATGCCGGACTGCCCGTCTGGCCGCCCGCATCAAAGATCACCCCTTCGGACCGGATTTGTGTGTCGCGCAGCGCCGCCGCCTCGGCACGCCGACGGTCCAGTTCAGCCCGTCGCGCTGCTTCCTCGGCGGCGAGTTGATCCCGCTCGGTTTGCGCGCGTAGAGCATCATTCATACCGTCATCGATCTGCTGTTGCAGGGCGTCGTTCTGGCGCTGCAGTCCGAGCATTTGCTCCATCAACTGCTCCATCCTGCCATCGGCAACACGTGCGCGTGCGGCAACCTCATCGGCGATACGCTTTTGCGCTTCAAGATCGGCTTCTGCCAATCGGGTGTCCATCTCGCTTTGCATCTGGGCGATGAGCGCCGTGTTTTGTTCCTGGACCGAGCGCAGCGCTTCGGCCAGCTCGGCGGAATTGTCGGGGGCAGGGGCCTCGGCCAGTCTTGCCAACTGGGCTTGTAGGGTGACCACGTCGCTCGCAAGCTTGGCGTTCTGTTCCTCGAGTGCCAAGCGCTGCGCCGCGAGTTCATCCTCGATTGGTCCGGGATCGAACCTCGGCTCCGATCGTTGTTCGGCCGGTTCAGCGTCGGCTATCATGCGGCCGAACCCGTCACCGTCGACCTGATCCTGAAAGTCGTCGGCTTTCGATGTTTCAACGGCGGAAGTGATGCCGCTGCCTTGCACAAGCGGGTAGGCAATGATGGCGGTCCCTGCCAGAAGCAATGCACCCAGACCAAGCCTGAGCCCGAGAGGTGCGCGCCGCTTGGGCGCGAAGCTGTATTCCTTTTCCCCGGTTTTCTCGTCGCTCATGATCAGAACTCCCGTCCACGCAGGGCGGCCACGGCAGCAGCCTCGGTCGTGAACCCACCAGTTTCACGGGTAATGCAGATATGATCGTCGCCCATGCGGATCGTGTAGGCGTCCCGCACGCCGGTGACCCGCACGACCGCACCTTGCGTCTGGCTGTTCTGGGTGATCTCGTAGCCTTGGGCGTTCAAGCCGAAGATCGAGGGCCGCACGCCGGGCCGGAATTCAAAGAAGGTCGAGCGCCCATCATTCCAGACCCGCACCGGGCGCATCGCACCGCTGCCCGCGAACTGATAGCCGGTATCTCTGCCTCCAGCCGCAAGCTGGCGCCCGGCGGGTCGCTCGTCGGGAAAGTTTACGACGACCCGGAAAGACTGTGTCCGCGAGCGTCCCTCTGTCAGATAGAAGGCGACAGCGCGGCGGTTGGTAAAGATCGTCAGGTTTGTCGCGGCCCGTGCCTCGACAGGCTTGATCGAGATCGTATTGCGGTTTGACAGAACCTCCACTTCATAGGACGCGGAGTCACCGATCAGGACTTGATTGATCCGTTCGCCAGGACCGAGTTCGATTGACGTGTTTACCCGAAGGTGGGTGTCGATCCGGATCACATCCGTGGGGTTGAAGGTCACGTGGCGAACGCGGGCGTCCTGTCCCATGGTGACCGGTGCGCGCTCGGCCAAGGCGGGCATTCCGAGCAACCCGCCGACCGTTGCGATGGCAATCAGAAAAGTTTTCATGAATTACTCTCGTGTCAGTGTTTCGGCATCGACCCGGTAAGCGGTCACCGAGAAGCCAAGGGGATTTTCCCAAACGCGTGTCAGGGAGCGTTCGCGGCGGGGGGCAAATTCAAACCCTACGGTGGCGATGAATGTTTGCGTGACCGGTGCCTGGTTGGGTCGGGTGAGGCGTTTGTCGAACCGGATCTGGGCCACTTCTTCCTGCAGGAAGGTGATCGCCCGCACGCGGACATCGACCTGCGCATTCGCGCCATAGCTGCGCGGTGGATAATTCTCGGACCCCGTGGTCCAGAGTTCTATCAGCGAGGCCCGAGCTGGTCCACTGGAGCGCCGCTGGACACTTTCGAGCCGTTCTTGAATACCATTCCTGAAATAGCTTTCGCGGTCGCTGATATAGCTGACAAGCAGGGATTCCTTGATCGCTTCCTCATCGGTGATACCGGTCGGCTGAACCTGGTAGATGCGCTCTGCTGCACCTGACGTGCTATCGACGAGGACCGTAAACACTTCGGTTTCGCGCAGGGGCAACATAACCGTAATGGTCAAGGCCAACAGCACGGATACGGCGCAGGAACAGCCCGCAACGATCCATGCGGCGCGCGCTGCCCGGCGCGGACCCATCACCAAATCGATATCGAAATCACTCATGACTATCCCTTCTTCATCTTTCCGGCCAGCTTGACTGCACCGCCCGCATAGCTCCCGGCACGGGCCGCGCTGGACGATCGGTCGGAGACGCCTTGTCCCTGAAGTCCTGCGTTGAAGCCCCGTCGCATGTCATCGCCACCCCGGATCGCGGCACCGGTATTGCGCCACGCGTTCCCGGGCATCCGCGCGGCATTTGCACCGATCGAGGCGAGGCCGATGTTCGTGGCGGCGAGCCCTTGCGCGAAAGTTGGCACGAGCAACATCAGGCCGGCGCCGATCATCATCACCACGACGAACGAGATCGCGTCCCCGAGTGTTTCGACGCTGTCCAGGCTATCAGGTGCGATGGCTTGACCCGTCGCTATGGTGAAGCCAGCCATGGCAGCCACGAAAAGCGGCACAAAGGAAAAACCGATGGCGAGTTTGACCCAAGCCTCGAACAGCGGCGCTGATTGTTTGAACAATGTGCAGGCCACGGCCACTGGTGCAATGGCGATCAATACCGCCAACATGATCTTGGCAGCCGACAGAACGATGATGGTGATCGTCGCCATGGCGGCGGCCACAAGAAACATGACCACGCTGGTCATGGCACCGGCCAGCCAGCCGCCATTCTGGCTGATCGCCTGTCCGACATTCAGGGCTTGGGAGTAGAGATCGTCTATGCCGTCATAAAGGTTTGTGACATCACCACCTGAGAGGGAGTTGAGAATACCTGCACCAAGTTCAGCAGGAGCATTTGTCAGCGCTTCGTACGGAACAGAGAGGTTTGCGTAGATCAAAAACACATTGACCAGCACAATGCGCAGCCCCACCGACACGATTGTGGATACCGAGAGCGGCACGGCTTGCAGACCAACATTTGCGCCTACAAGAACGACCACCAAAACAGATGCGGTCTGTACAACCGGGCGTACTGCGTCAACCGTATCAGCATATGTGTCGGCTGCTACGCCCGCGACAGTTGCATCTACCAATGCCAGAACCTCAGCGATTATGGCCATCCTTAACTACCACACCGCTCCAATTGAAAGATCTGATAGCGCTCGTTTACATCTGACCAATCGCTACGACGGTATTTGCGAAAGACGCTGAAATCGCTGGTAATTGCATCCTGCGCCGGTTTGCCAATCCGTTCCTGCGTAAACGCATCGAGCGATCCAAGCTCATAGATGCAGCCGCAGAAGCCCTGAGACATTGCAAGCTCTCTCAGGTCGGTGCCGAAGCCCCATCGAACCGCTCCACGGAAAATCTCGTTTCGGAAAAACTCGGTGTCCGGATAGCTGAAGGTGCAGGTTTGCGGCTTCGGGAACATCAAAAGCCCCCTTGCCTGTACCTCGCGCATCAGGTCGAGGAGGCGTTCTTCCTCCCCGTTTTCGGTGGCAGTGACGACCTCCCCGAGCAACGTATCGTCGGGCAGGTCTTGCAAGTCTTCCGCCCAGGCACTGCCTGCCAGGGTGATGAAAACTGCAAGTGCTTTGAGTGATGTATTCAAGGGTCAGTCCTCGGCGCCGGAAAAATCAAAGAAGGAGCGTGTGCGGGCCTGCTCGGCCGCGAAATCGATGCCATTTTGACCTTGCGCCAAGCCTTGGGCGGCATTCAGGCGCCACATCTGGCCCAGCATGTAATTCGTCTCCGCGGCCATACGTGTGTTGAGATCGATCGATTCCTTGAGAGTTTCCTGATCGCCAATCGCTTCCACCAGCCCATCGATACGCTCGATGCTCTGGGCGGCTTCCTCGTAGGAAATCTGGGCTTGCCCGATAACCATGGCATTGGCAGCCGCCAGATCGGCTATAGCAGCGCCTTGCGGGTTCCCGGCGTCGTTCAGCTCGGTGAGTTTTTCCGAGGTGAACCCCGCACTGGCCATCGTCTCGCGCATGGCATCCGCGGCGCGGCGCTCTCCCATGGTGACGTCGCCATCGAGCAGATCATCCAGCAGGCTGTCAAAATCCCCGAGCGACAGGTTGTCCATGAAACCCGATAGATCGGTGATCTTCTGGGCGCGGGCACGCAGGTCCTCCACGTCGTTGTAGAGGGCTGCGATTTCATTCAGGCCGGTAATTGAACCCAGGACGTCATCAAGAAGGCCCTGAATATCAGTGAGGCGCTCGATCTGGGTGCGCAATTCCTCGATTTGCTGGAGCTGATTTTCCGCATCGCGCAGCGCGGCCTGCAGCTGCTCGATATTCTGCGCGAGGTTCGATCCATCGATCACTGGCACACCCTGAGCGAAGGCAGGGGGCAGGGGGGCCGCCATGAGCGTGCCCGCGACAAGGATAGCGGCAAGGCGGGTCTTAGCCTTCATCGGAATACCTCCAGAAAGTGGATTGCTCCAGGTGATCGGCGGCCTCGGTCAAACCTTGTGCCGCTTCGACTTTCACGTGGGCCGCGCGCAGACGCAGCGTCAGCGCCATGAGCCGCGCCCGTTCAGCAAGCATATAGGTGGAGCGGTCCAGCGCCTCTTTTGCATTATCGGGCGGATCTTCACGCAACAGCGCCGCAATCCGAGTCATGGCCTGATCGATCTGGGTGCCCATGTAGGCGCCATAGCCTACCGAGGCATCCGCCCAGTTGCCCCAGGCGGCCGAGGCGCCATCGAAGCCCGCCAGTGACCCCGTCATGTCGACGCCGGTGATGGTGCCAAGATAGTCGTTGTAATACCCGTTGATGCGCCGGACGTAGGTCTGGGTTTCCTCGAACGGAGGCACGCCACCATACTCGAGAACACGGCCGGGGCCTGCATTATAGGCTGCCAGAGCGTGATCGATCCGACCGAAGCGGTTCAGTTGCGTAAGAATGTAGCGTGCGCCACCGTCCAGGTTTTCCCAAGGATCATATGGGTTCACACCGAGATCCGATGCTGTGCCCGGCATCAGCTGGCAAAAACCGCGCGCACCCACGTGGGAGACGGCTGCATTGTTGAAACGACTTTCCTGCTTGATCAGTGACTGGAACAGGATACGCCACGTCAGTGGCGTCAGACCGGCAGCCGCAACACCGGGATGACCCTCATAGCGCCGCGCCACCGTGATGATCATGCGTTCCACGTCACTTGGCTCACCGAAGAGGCGATCTGCATCAGGATGATCTTCCTGGGCTGGGTAAGTCTCTGCAGCGCTCGCCCAGCCGGGCCCACCAGCTTCGAACCCACTCAGGTCGGTGACACCGGTGGTCTCCTCAAGGAAACGCGCGTAGGCTTCAAGCTGCTCTTGATAGATATCCGCTTGTTCCTCGCGGGCGTCGCGCTTCTGGCCCTGCCGCAAGGCGTCGCGTGCGAGCTCTTCGACGCGAGACACAGCGCGGGCAAGGTTGGAGCCATCGATCACTGGCACGCCCTGCGCGGAGGCGAGCGAGCCAAGACCCAAGGCCAACGGAATCGCCATTCTAGAAGCTCTGGAAATCACAATGCGCATTCCGTGAAACAAGGTCGGGAGCAGGGGCCGAGAACGCCATCGCGGGCCGCTCAAAACAAGGCGATCGCACGCCTGTTGATACGCCTTCGCAAGCGCTCAGGGCCGTCATGGCGACCAACAGAAAAAATCGTGCTTTCACATCATGTCCTTCCAGAATTCTTCTTTCTTGCGCCAATCGGCAGGCGCCTTTTCCTCACCGGTCTTGCCGCCACCAAGAACAGTGACCAGACCGCCCAAGCCTGCGAGATCGGTATTGACGAACACGCTGTCGGCCCCGGAACGGATCAATGCCAATCGCAACCCGGCTGTCGGGCTGGAAAGAAAATCCGCCTCGCGCGCGTTCAGGCGCAGGATGCTGTAATCCTCTGGATTTGCCCGTGGATTCGGAAACAGGATCTGGGTTGCCACACTTTCCGCGATGATCTGGCCGACCGAACTTTGGTCCAGATGGCCCGGTGTCTGGGTCAACATCATCACCACGCAGTTGCGCTTGCGCATGGTAACCAGCCAGTCATGGAGGCGCTTGACGAAGATATCGTCAGCCAACATCTTCCAGGCTTCGTCGATCACAATGATCGTTGGTCTGCGATCCTCGATCACGCGCTCGATACGGCGGAAGAGATAGGCGAGCAGGGCGGAGCGTTCTGCGTCCTGGTCCAGAAGTTCGGTCATGTCGAGACCAAGGACATCCTCGCCAATGGCAATCGACTGGGCACTGGGCCTTGAGAAAAGCCAACCGTATCGGCCGACTTCTGTCCATTCCCGCACGCGGGACACCAGGTCGCCATCATCATCGGTAGAAGCCACGAGGCTTGCCAAACCGTCAAAGGTTCTGAGGCCCGGCTCCGCCGCGGCGATCTGACGAACCGCCTCGTTCAGTGCTGCGGTCTGGACCGTCTCAAATGGACGGTGACGGGCCAGAATGTCGCCGAGCCAATCTGTCAGCCAGGCGGCCCCCCGCGCATCGGTCTCCGTGGTCATCGGATTAAAGCCGGTGGGCTGGCCCACCTTGATTTCACTATAGCTGCCACCCAAAGCGCGGATCGCCATCTCCAACCCCTGGTCCTTGTCGAAAACGATAACCCGCGCACCCACTCTACGGGCCTGCGCCATGAGAAAAGCCGTGCCGAGTGTCTTGCCGGACCCGGTGCGGCCCAGAACAAGTGTGTGCCCGACGCTTGGCTCATCGGTCCGGCGCCCCGCTTCGTGAAAGTTGAACCGGTAGAGGCTGGAGGTCACGGTCGGGAAGGCCGTGATCGTCTTGCCCCATGGGCTGGCCTCGGGTCCGCGTCCCGGCCTTGTCTTGTGAAACGCCGCCAGTTCCGCGAAATTGTGCGACGAAACGATCCCGTCACGGATCCG
The DNA here is from genome assembly GCF_050633425.1 of Pelagimonas sp. GTDB lineage: Bacteria > Pseudomonadota > Alphaproteobacteria > Rhodobacterales > Rhodobacteraceae > Pelagimonas. The sequence goes on from NZ_JBOEGM010000031.1 coordinate 21,752, forward strand.
GTAGGCCCAGTTTCCCGGCGCTTGCGCGAAATAGAGCGCCTTTGCAGCCCAGGATTCCCTTACCAGAACGGCACCGGTCTCTTGCCCTGCCCGCCAGATCTCGGAAGCTGCCTGTTCCAGTTCCGCGGCGCTGTCACAGAAGACCTGCACGGATGCATGGTGTGTCCCAAAGGTCGACCGGCCGGATGCCACGGCGTCGGCGGCTTCGATCAATTGCTCTGTCAGGCTGACACCAGCATCCTCAGAAGCACCCCGCTGGCGAAAGGTGCGTTGAATGCGCTCAACCATCTCATTGGCGCGCCGCGGCGTGAAAGAGTTGGTGATCGTGATGTCATAGGGCAGTTCCAACGCATCAAGCATGGTTGGCCAGGTGCGACTGGGATAGGATTTCATCCCGAAAATCGCGCCGTATCGTGCGCTGTCGCCGCTTTCCAGCCGCATGGTTCTGCCTTGAAAGCTGACGTCGAAATTGCTCATCGTGTCAGCCAACAATTGCCCGGGGGCCGCGATGATCTTGCCGTAGCTCTGTCCGTGAACCGCGGCCAACACTGCAAGCCAGTCCCCGCTCGAGACTGTCAGGCGCGCTGCACCTGCGTCGGAATACATTGCCATGAGCAGCGTCATGGCCTCTTCCAGGGCAACAATTCGCGTATCGATGTCTTTCTGGAAATCGCGGCCGCCGCCAAGGGCGCCCAGAACCTTCGAGAATGCCTGCGGTATCGACGGACGCATCAACACTGTCAGCATCAATGTGCGGGCTTTCAGGTCACGTGCGCGCAGGCTTCTCTGCCACGCCGCGTCTACCGCATTTGCAAAAGGCATACCGTCAGGCGCAGCAAGGTCCGCGACGTCCGGGCGTGATACCTTGTTGATGTGGAAACCGAAACGCTCGCCCAACTGACTGACGATCCGGGCAAAGCCTTCACTGATCTCATCGATCCGGGCGTCATCGCTGGTGAAGCTGTCGATCCCGCCGAGCGTGACCGACGCCATCAGATCACCCTGCCGCGTCAGGATGACATTGTCTCGCACCGCAGCGATGTAGGGTAGATGCCGTCCAAGACGCTCGGCTTTCAAAACCTTGTCCCCAAGTGCATCCCGAACGGCACTGGTAGCACGAAACCCCCGAAACTCACGCGACATAGAGATCGCCCCCATCACCGGATCGCACACTCGTTCGCGGTGTGCGCGACATCACCACGTTCAAAATCTGGAACAGATGTGGATTGCGGTCTGCGACCAGCCAAAGCGGTGGGTAGCCCACAAGGAACACCAGCAGGAACCGCATGTCGTCAACCAGAATGAAAGGGATCACGGATGCGAAGACCAGCGCCACGAAATATCCGATCGGGAGACCGAATATCCGTGGCGGCTTGGTCAGCCCCAGAAAGAGTGGTGTGTCGCGCATGGAGGTCTCTGCGGCCGGTCAGATCAAGGAGCCGCAAAGCCGTCGATGATGGTCTCGGCCGAAAAGATCAGCACCACGCCGACAAACACGGCGACGAAAATCGGCCAGTTGAGGCGCCCGAAAAACATCATGACACCGGATCCCACGAGAGCGAGCACACCGAGGCCACGACCGATCGGACCCGTTACCGCGTCGATGATGTTGTCGATCATGTCAGAGACCGGGCTAAGGTCCTGTGCGAGCGCCGGGGCTGCGGCCACTATCAGCAACGCGGCCAATGCCGCCCGGGTATAGTCGATGCGTTTCATATCTGGTCTCCGATGGATTGGGCATAGACGGCCATGACCTTGCGGACATGGCCTTGTGTTTCGCGGTAGGGGGGAATCCCGCCATGGCGCGCCACGGCTTCGGGGCCGGCATTATAGGCCGCAAGCGCAAGCTGCGGCGTGCCGAAACGATCAAGCTGTGTCAGCAAATAGCGGGCGGATCCATGCAGGTTTTGCTCAGGATCATGCGGATCGACGCCAAGCACGCGCGCAGTGTCTGGCATCAACTGCCCAAGCCCGATTGCGCCGACATGCGACCGCGCGCCTGGATCAAATGCGCTTTCAATAGCGATGTTGGCGCGAAAGAATGCGAGCCAGTCGCGAGAGGACATCCCTGCCCTCCGCAGGGCCGGGTGGTCCACGTAGACCGACCCCACATCAAGGATCATAGCCTCGATAGCAGGGCGGCCCAATGGGACCCGCGGCGAAGAAAGGCGTGGTGATTCAAGAGGGACGATCTCAGAGCGTGCGACAACGTCGCTTTGCTCGGGTTGGGGTCTTGCAAAGTCGAGAACGCTACTGGTCAGTCGACCAACACGGTCTGGAGCATCGAGATCGATAACGGATTGTGCATGAGTGGAAGGGCCTGAAAGCCCCCAGAGAACGAGGCTAGCCGCCGGTAGGATACCTTGTCGTCTCAAACTCCCACGTGCCTCTCTCACCTTCCCGGAGAGGGCAGCTGAATACCTTTGCGTCGAGCTCCAGGCAGAAGCTCATGAGCCCTGCTGCGGTTTTGAAGACGCGTGGTTTCAGATCCCGGTTGGTCACATAGACCGACCGGTGCACACCGCCTTGACCGTCATTGGAGCAGACAAAAACCGTCCAGCCACCCCTATGCGTATTGCCGCCCTTTTCCGGGGCCTCAACGCATTCCACCTCGATCCATGCCCCACCCTCGATCGCCTCTTCCATGTGCGATGTTAGGATCACGGGGTATTTTGTTCCTGCCATTTTGCCTCCGAAGGAAAGAAGTTCCTACGGAAGTAACCTGCTTTTGCACCGCTTCAAACAGTGCATGTCACAAGATATGCGGCGACGTAGCGGAAAACACTTTAAGAGGTCAATAGATATCTTTTGATTGATTAAGATATTTTTTCGGTGATAGGTCCGGCACACGATTCGCCCCCAGATTGTCGGGAGACCACCAGATGTCGCGGTTGCTGGCATGTAGCGCATTCATCGCCCTAGCGATCCCAGCAAATGCCGAGACGCTGGCGATGGACTGCGTGTTGCCGTTGCGGCCGGAGCTGGCGGCCTCGCCTGCGCTCCTGAACGAGTACGGCGACGACATCAGAGCCGAGTTCAACACCTACTTCGATGAGGCACAAACCTATCTGAATTGCCTCGCCGCAGCATCAGCTTCCGCGCAGGCCGAAGTCCGTCTTGTGCTTGACGCTTACCAGGAGATTTTCCGATGAAACGACGCGCTAAATACGTCAGTAATCATGACGTAATTAACATAAGTCTTATTAT
>NZ_JBOEGM010000032.1:0-60836 GCF_050633425.1 Pelagimonas sp.
CAGCCGGAGCAGACCCCATTGTGGGCGCGCTTGAAGGCTCAAGGGTCGTTGCGACGTTTTCCGCTATCTCAGTTTCATCATTTCTTCTCTGAACGCTTCGGTGGGTGTTTGCCATCCCAGGCACTTTCTGGGGGTGCCGTTGAGGCGGTCGCAAATCGCCTTCATATTGCGATTTGAGAGCGCCGCGAGCTGGGTGTCACGCGGCAGATATCGTCGGGCACGTTTGTTCAGATTTTCGACCGATCCTTTCTGCCAGGGCGCTTGCGGGTCACAGAACCAACTTTCCGTGCCGATACCGGTTTTGAGTTTGCGCCATGCGCGGAACTCGAAGCCACGATCAAAGGTGATGGAGCGCCGTGCCGGTTGGGGCAGGGGTTCCATCACGTTCATCAGCTTGTTCATGAAGTGGGTCGAACTGCGGTCGTTGTTGCGGAACAGGACAGCGAAACGGGTCTTGCGTTCGACGAGTGAAGCGACGTTCATCTTGCCATTGGCACGTTCAAAGATCATCAGATCGCCTTCCCAGTCACCGAACGCCTCGCGTGTCTTCACATGTTCAGGGCGCTCGTGAATGGACCGATGGGGTGGGAAAACCTGACCTCTGGGCCGTCGTGCATAGCGTGGGCGCCGTTTCTTCCGACGGCTGGGCAGATAGCGCGCCGGTTCTTCGGATTGGCCATCCGGGCCATAGACATACTCATAGATCGTCTCGTGGCTGACGCGAACTGGGTGGCCATCGAAACCAAGCCGACCGGCGATCTGTTCCGGAGACCAGCCTTCCTTCAACCCGGCAATCACCGCTTTGCGCAGATCTTCCAATCGCACCAGCTTGCGTCGCCTGGCACGTCTGGCGGACGCCAAACGCTGCGCATTCATACCGTAGTATCCTGTCAGGTACGGCAGCTCATCATCGGTAAAATAATTGCGCTTGATCTCGCGATAGATTGTCGAGCGATGTCTGCCGATCTCCGCTGCGATCTTGCCGACCGGCATCTTTGCATTCAACATATCCTCGATTGCGCGTCGTTCACGCAAATCCAGCTCTGTGTGGGCCATCTTCCATTCTCCTTGCTTTCCAGCAAGATAGGGGATTCGTCGCAACCCAGTTTAGAATGTGCCCGGCTACACCTGTCACGGCGTATAAGGTTTATTATGTTAATTGTATTAACATTGAGACCGGCCCAACAGCTCATCTTACTGCCAGAAACGGACACGTCGTTGATCAACCACAAAGGGATTGAAAATAGGTAATCTTTGAGGCATTAAACAATATTATAAAGTCGTGGACGGCTTATAACCACTCATTCTTGCGAAGGAGACACCCATGCTGAAATTTCTCCGCACAAGCGCACTGGCATTGGCTGCCGCCTCCGTCAGTTTCGTTGCGGCCCCTGAGCGCGCCCAGGCGCAGTCCTATCAAATTGATTGCGCTATCCTACTTTGTCTATCTGGCGGCTGGCCTGCTTCGGTTCCGTGCGCCCGGGCCCGCGCCGAGTTTATCCGACGCATCACCCCTTGGCCCATTGAACCCCCACTCCAAATTTGGCGCTGTCCGATGGGCGCTTCCTTTGAGGTTGATCCTTCGACACTCGATGCAAACCGCATTTATGAAATCCTGATGGACGACAGCACACCGCAACAATCAGTTCCAACGCAACCACTCACGGACTTTCAGTTGGAACCGCAGCCCGCCGTTTTCCGCCGAAGCGGCGGGTCTGCACAACGCCTTCCCGAAGAAACCATGCTTCAGCTCATCAACGGTCTTAGCACCGAGAACGGTACTGCCGATATAGATATTGGTGGCCGAGAGTTTGACTTCGTGCGGTCGATCCGTGTTTTCCACGTTCGTTGGGCGCGACAAAGTGACGGTGACGAGCGCGGATGTGACCGATGGTCGGTCGTAGAACTTGGGACATACGGCAGGCAAGGCAGTTTCGGATGGCGCAGGGCGTCGGCTGGCGATCTGCCCGACGCCCACACGGGCATGGAGGGATATGGATCGAACTGCCCGAGCATTTGGCACCGATCTGTGTTCATCGACTGGCGCGACTATGAAGGTAATTATGGCTTTGAGCAGGTCAACTACTAAGCCTAGTGCCGCCGAAACGCGACAATACTATAATTGCGACAGGCATCTAAAGATTGTATGCCTGTTGCTAAAGATAAGAATCATTGAGGCAATCAGGCAAAGGAGCAGCACACCCCAAAAACAAACCCCCGCAAGGCGTCAACCTAACGGGGGGTTTTTGATAAAGCCAAGGGACGGCAATCCCGAAGTAGCTCTAGAAGTTAGCTCCGGTTTTATCATCACAACATCGTCGCAAGCAAGCAAAAAACGCAGTTTTTGCGAACGAGGAAGATGTGTCTCAGCCTGAGCCTCGGAAAACCACAAGGTTTAGCCTCAGACACAACAATCAGCAGGATCAGCGCGCCGACAGGCAAGGTCTTGTGTGTTAACGTCTGGTTAGAGGAACAGAATCGGAAGGAGGAAAATAGCCCCAGAAAGTAGAAACCCCCGCAAGGCGGAAACCTAACGGGGGGGTTCAGAAACCAAAGAACGCCAATTCTTCAGTAGGTCCAATTCTCTCGACCTCGGTTTTACCACCCCCTCTTCGAGCTGGCAACAAAAAACGCATTTGTGCGAACGAAGAAGATTTGCCCGCCACCGCCTTGTTTCACCAACGAGCAAGGACAGAACCATGACTGACAGGACATTCCCATCCCTACCACAAGGGCATCAGCGGTTTTCCGTTGAGCAGCTTCTTATCGAGCTGGCCCCCGCCCTCGGACTGCGCAGCAGCCGCCTTCACGCACTTCTCTACATGATGAAGCAAACCGCCCCCGGCGACTGGACGGCCCCAGACCGCGAGCCGGTCTTTTTCGCGCCCCAGGATCAAACCGCCGAGGCGTTGAGCAAAACCCGTCGTGCGCTTTATGACGATGAAGCTGCCCTTGAGGCCGCCGGTCTTATAGAGAAACGTGTGAAAGGCAACGGATCTCGCTCGCCCTTCGGTGGCTGTGGCATCGTGTTTTCCAGACTGATTGCCCTGGTCCCCGATCTGTTGAACCTCAAGGAGCAGCTGACGGCCGAGCGGTCCCACCGTAAGGTTCTGCGCAACCGCCGCAGCACCTACGTCCGCCACATCAAGCGCCATCTGAGGGATATGACACCCGATACGCTGGCCCATCCACGCCTTCTGAGCATCATCGAGGCGTTTGACGCTTGGCCTTTGGCCGCGCGTCTCGCCAACATGCCGATCGAGGCGCTTGAGCGGCACGTTTCAGAGGCACAAGCCCTGTGCACAACCTTGGATGATTTCCTTGAAACACGTCCAGATTCTACCGCCAAAGCGGCAGAAAACTTCCCGTGCTTTATACAAGAGAACAACCAAGATAGTTCATCTGTAATCTGTAACGCCAGCGTAGATGAACGGGGCGCGGGCAAGCCCGCGCACTCTGAATTTAGTTGTTCGTCGCCTGACGGCTCCGAAATTTGCTTAGAAAATAAGCATGGAGCGGAGAGGGCAGCGCGCAACACCCAATTCATCAATCATCTGACACCGGAGCGCATTTTCAAGCTCGCCAGTGACGATATGCAGTCTTACATCCTCGCATGTCAGGGCGATACCCCTACCCTTCGCGAGATTCACATCATCGACGCGGCCACGCAAATCATTCATCCACTAGGCATCAACCATGACGCTTGGATCAAGGCGGTAAGTCTCATGGGCGATGTTGGCGCTTCCCTGTGTGTCTTGTTGATCGACGCCAACAGGAACCATCCCACCACCCCGATCCGCAATCCGGGCGGGGCGCTACGCGCCATGACCGCCCGTCACCAATCTGGGTCGTTGAACCTGGTCGGAAGCCTCATCGGTCTCGCGCGGCGGCGCGGTCAATGAGTTCCGCGCCGTTTATGGATCTGCGCCAGCTCAGGATAGTGCGCCTTGCATCGGTTGTTCAGAATGCCGCTCGGTTTGTTCGCCCGCGGGCAATCCTTCGCGATGATGCCAAGCGCCGAAGGCAAATGCGTGTTGCCACCGACCAGCTCGATAAACCGAGTTTTCGAGTATCGGCCCTCGCGCTTGCACCGATCGCAGCGGATAACGACGGTTTCGCAGGGATAATCCCACGCCCTCATGGGGTCGCCCCATGATCGGATTTCATTTGTGCGCCCGATTGATGAATGGTCATTTTTTCCGCTTGAAGTGGCTCGATCAGATCGAAGGCTTCAGTCGCGGAACCGGTAAGCCAGGTCTGGTAATTGTGTGGCTCCAAAATGACTGGCATTCTGTCTGGATGCACTTCGGCTACCAGCTCATTTGGTTTCGTGGTGATGATCGTGGACGTCAGAGTTTTCCGAGGATCTTGCCCGTAGATTCCATCAAAAAGGGTCCAAATTCCGGCGAACGCAAAAGGTGGTCGCGGATCTTCGCCTTTCAAACCAAACCAAAAATAGGTGGCTGGTCTCTTTCCTTTCGGCTCGCAAAAACTGGTGGCCGGGACCAGGCAACGCCTTTTTTCAAAGCTAGACTTCCAAAACCGGGATACTCTCAGTTTGTCATCTCGGGCGTTGTTCACTGCCTTCGGCTGGATTGGAAGTCCCGTTCGGGTCGATTTCTGAGGCAACACAAAACCCCAGTGAGCGTTTTCTAGTTGCCGGTGGCCGGTCGGGTCGATCGTCACCATTGGCGACATGGTTTTCGGGAAGATTGACGGCAAAGATTGAGCGTTGCCAAGATGATCGCGGCTTGGGTCAATCTGAAAAAGTTGCCGCATTAGCTCAGGCGGCAGCGTGTTTGAGTACAGTGGACACATAGTTTTTCCGGCGCGTAGAGCGAAATTCCGTTGGTTTTGAAGCAATATTGGTATTTGGAGGCGTCCGACGCAAGCGCCGGAACAGCTCTAGGCTCTAGCCGGCAGACCGGCTTCCGCCCAGAACATCGCTACCCGCTGCGTGCTGATCCAATAGTCAGGCCGTGTCTCTTTCAGAGCCGAGCCCTATCCTTTGGTTCATGCTCGCCCAGGGTCGCGCCGATCTGCCCATTCGGGTGACGATCTTCGCCCTTGCAGCCTTAAATCTGCAATTTGCTCTGCAACTCAGCTTCGTCGCGCACCAGCTCGTGAACTGTCGCGATCCGAAGCTCTGCGGGATCAAAACAGGAATAAATCCAGCCTTCATCACCGCACTCTGTTGCGATGCACAATAGTTTTCCGTCCCAATAGTCTTGCATCCACTCAATTACCGCAGAGGATCGTCCGGCATTGGATATTCCAAGCCAAACCTCGTACTCTGAAAAATAACCTTGCGAACCAAGCAGGGAGAGCGCCTTGTCCAGTTCTTTGCGATCATGCGCAGTTGCATCAATAGGGATTGAACTCATTTGGTCTACCTGTCTTCGATGGGCTACAGCTATACATCCCAACAGGGTTCCCGTCTGCTCCGTAAGCAATCATTGTTCCGTCAATGATAGTTGTTCCCTCCAAGGGCACTAATGCCTTTGTTTCCACTTCGCTATCGACGCCCTGGAACGTGCGGACAGCGGCATTTGCACATGCTTCAATGTCATCAAACTCGGCCGTAATGACTTCGGAGCCGGATTGCAGATTGAACAGAACCAGAATCAGAATGATTTTCATGGCTACCCTCTTTATAAGCCGGGGACCGAAACCCATCGGCTCCGGCCCCCTTGGACGAAAAGCATTCACTTTTCACCTTCCACGATCATCGGCATCCCTGCCTGTTTCGCATCACTACAATATACTAACATCGTCCATGATACAATAATATCGTTCAGTGTGTCATCAGTAAGGCCAAGACGCGAAAACTCGGGGCAACGGCCCCTTTTTCAGCTTTCATCTTCCTAAAAATATCCTCGGGGGAGCGCCGTAGGCGCGGGGGCAGACGCCCCTGCCCTGCTAGACCGTGAGATTGCCCACAGGATCAGCACTCCGATATTTGTGTCTCCGTTTCTGACCTGCTTCGGTCATGCGCGTTCTCCCAGGGTCGAAGCTGCACAAGACTGGACAATCACACGGTCCCATGCCTTCGGCATCGGATCTCGCTCGATCCGGTTTCTTGTTGGCAGCTTGGGGTTCGGGCAAGCCGAACGCCGCAGCGCTGCGCCAGGGGGAAGGCGCGGCCTCCCCCCTCGGAACAGACAGAAAATGGGGTGTCCCCAACAACGGTCCCTTCGGGCTGCGTTGCCGGGTGATCCCCCTCCCCATTTTCCATCTGTTCTCGCCCCCCTCCGCGTTCGCCACGTGGCAGATCAGCAGGAACAGGCGCCTTCGGCGTCTGACCTGCCAATCAGGCCAATTAAGGGGCGCAAAGCCTCAAGGTCACACCACAAAGGAACCGAATATGGAAAATTTTGAGAAGATCAGCGAAGGCGTTTCTAACGAGTCTGAGACGTTCAAGCTGTTGAACCGTGGCTATGGGCCAGACGTGCGCAAAGCGGGTCAATGGTTCGAGGTAGAGCCGGAAACGTGGGATCATTTTCTGAACGTATTGCCGCCTAAGCATTGGTTGGGCGGAGCGTTCGTTATGTCCGAGGCAGCAACCGAATTTCTGTCTGACGCATGGATCAAGATCGGTGATCGCGCCTTTTGTTTGGCCGTACAGAACACGGGCCAGCAGGTGTTTGGCGAGACCGTTCAGGCTTTCACAAATCACGTTTCCGAGCAGTTGGCCGCATAGGCCGAAAGCCGCATCCGCAAAGGGTGCGGCACCCTTAACTAAACTCACCACCAGAAGGACCAATACCATGACTGAACAAACGAACATTCCGCAGATCACCGAAACCGTAGCGTTTTCCGATCTTTACGTTTCGCCTTTGAACCCGCGCACCGTGGTTTCCGAAGATGAAATCACATCGCTGGCCGAGAATATCAAAATCGCTGGCTTGATCCACAATCTTGCAGGTTTCCGCCATGACGGGACCGAGGGTGTGGGCGTGGTAGCTGGTGGGCGTCGATACCGCGCCCTTGCGTTGTTGCAGGATGATCCGCGTTTTCAAACCGTTCAGGTTCAGATTGCGGCAGATGAAGACACCGCGAAACTATGGGCGACGAGCGAGAACGCGCAACGCCAAGACCTGCACCCTGCCGATGAAATCCGCGACTATGGCGCGTTGGAAAAGACAGGTTTGTCCGCTGGACAGATCGCCGTGGCTTATGGTGTGACTGAGAAGAAGGTTTACCGCCGTTTGGCCTTGGCCGGCCTTCATACGGCTGTATTGGACGCTTTGAAGGCGAGCGAAATCAGCCTGTCCCAAGCCAAGGCGTTTACGATCAGCAACGACGAGAAGCTGACCCTTGAAGTGTTGGAGCGCGTGAAGGCGAACGGCACGAAGGGATGGGGCGCAATGACCGACTATCAGATCAAGGAAGGTTTGAAACCCGATCACGTCAAAGGCACAGACCGCCGCGCCGTGTTTGTTGGTGTAGAAGACTACAAAGCGGCAGGAGGCCGTGTTGGTGGTGATCTTTTTGAAGACGAGACGATCTTCGATGATCCGACCATTCTGCAAGAGTGCTTTGAGGCCAAACTTGCCGGCACCGCCGCGAAGATCGCAAAGGATAACGGTTGGACATGGGGCGAAGGCATCACCGATGATTATGTCTACGGCGATACGATCCAGCGCATGAAGATGGCGCGGGTCTACAAAATCGAAGGCGTGTTGACCGAGGAAGAAAGCGACCGCTACGACGAGTTGGGGGAGTTGGTGAATGCCGACGCCTGCGATGAAGCTGGCACGGCTGAATTTCTGGCGTTGCAAGCGAAGGTTGACGGTGCATTCACCGACGAGCAGCAAGCACATGCTGGCATTGTGATCTATGTTGACCATAGCGGCGAACTTAAGGTGATCGAAGGGCTTGTGCGGCAGGAAGACCAGCAAGCGGCCATTGCAGCAGGTGTACTAAAGAAGTCTGCCCACAAGGAGACGCCGAAGAAATCACCTATTTCAGCCAAGTTGCAGGAAGACCTTGACCGCATTGTCATCGGCACACGTCAGAACGCCCTACTGGACGATCCTACGCTTGCTCTTGATCTTCTGGCGTTCCAGTTGACGCAATCGAAGGGTTGGCAGCGCATCCATGCTTATGATGTGTCCCTGCCCTATCTGGCGAATGTGCCAGAGTGTGAGACGGGTTACACGCAAGATAAGCGTTTGACGTTGCCCGATCCGGTGGAGAGCAAAGGCAGCAAGGCCGAGGACTTCATCGCGTTTCGCAAGCGCGGCCATAAGAAGTGCATGGATATGCTTGTGCGGACCCTTATCGGCCAGCTTTCAATCTCACACGCCGACCTTGGCGAGTTGATTGACGAGAAGACGAAGAAGGACACGCGGACTTACTTCACGCCGACAGCGGAGAACTTTTTCAGCCGCGTTGGTGGCCCTTACATGATCGAATTGTGGAACGAATTGTTGGACCTGTCCGACAGCCATGATGCGTCTAAGACCTTCGCGGCACTGAAAAAAGGCGAGAAGGCCGCGAAGCTGGAAAAGCTGTTTGGCGACGAATCCACACGCAAGGCGCTTGGCGTCACAGAGACGCAAGAAGCGCGGATCGCAGCATGGTTGCCCGAAGGTATGGTCTAACGGGCTGGGCGGGGCGCACAAGCGCCCTGCCCCATTCATTGAGTGCCAAAGATTTTCTCTATTGTGCGGCGCTTTTGATTGAAACGACTTGGTGACGCTGTGACAATATTGTAATATTGTTTTTGGGGTCGCTGCGCAGTTAAACCGCGACTTTCTGCATAAGGATATGACGATGCAAACGAAGAGGCAATTTCTGAAGACCGTGAGCATGGCGACGATGTTGCTCGCCGCTCCGGCTGTTTGCCTCGCGCAAGACACGCCTTGGTCCGATGTTGGTTATGATCGTATCATGGTTGCGAATACAAACGGCGACCGGCTCGCGCTGCGATTTCGGATTGGTCAGCAATACGACGCCAGCAATCTGAGAAGGTTGAATTGGTTATGGCGCGATTGGCGCGACGGTGGTGCGCAACGAACGATCGACCCGCTATTGTTCAGCGACCTAGCGTTGATCCAGACGCGCATGTCGCTGGATTTTGGCTCACCAAAACTGATCTTGATTAACTCGGGTTATCGTACCGCTGGTCGAAACGCGACCATCGAAGGTGCAGCCCGAGATTCACAGCATGTCCGAGGTCGGGCATGTGATTTCAATATGGTAGGCGTCAGCCCTGCTCTTGTCGTCGGCTATGCTGAAGCCTACGGAGTTCATGGCTTAGGCCGCTACACGAATTTTACCCACATCGACGTTGGCCCAGCAGGGCGGCGTTGGAGTGGTTGACCAGTTTCCTTGTGGTGAGGATGTACCTGGCCCCGCTTCGGCGGGGCTTCTTTTTCTGGAATTTAGCTAAATTGGGTATTGCAATGCCTCATCATGTTTTATATATATTAGCTAAATTAGCTGTTTCACGAAAGGAGGCACAATGCGACAGTTTTCCGCAACAGACCTAGCCAACAGGACTGGCGATGTTCTGGCCCTTGCTGCACAGCAGCCGGTCGCTATCGCCCGCCACGGCAAGCGACGTTTTGTGGTTCTATCCACCGAGGAATTTGAAGCCCTGCGGCAAGGCAAAGACAGCCGCACCGCGTACCATGTGGACGATCTGGACGATGCCGAAGCCGCTCGCCTTATGACCGAACTACAGAACAGCATCGACAATGACTGATAGCAACGATCCAAAAATCGGCCAAGTTTGGCGCTATCCTTACCTTTGGTCGCATGAGGCAGAGGCGGGTCGCGTCGAGAGCAAGAAGCAAAGGCCAACAACCGTTTCGCTGTTGACCACCAACAAAGACGGTGAGGCTGTTGTGATGCTGGTGCCCTTGACGACGTTGGAACCAGACAACAACCCTTACGCAGTTGAGGTTCCAGAAATCGAGCTGCGCCGCGCAGGTCTGGACACATCTGTTCAGGCTTGGGTCATAGCCAACGAGTACAATTTCGAAGCCTACAAGCGGACCTATTACCTTGAGCCACGCGCACTGAAAGGCGAGTTTACCTCGATGTTCATCAAACTCGTGCAGGGAAAGATGATCGAGGCCATCAAAGCTCGCAAAGCTAAGGGTGTAGGTCGAAACTGAGGCCCCAAACAAACATGGTGGTCTCGTTAGTCTACGCGACCCCTACGGAGATTAAGAAAGGTGCTGACCGATGTTCGGTGTTCTTTACCATCGCATTTATCTTGCCGGTTATTCAGGGTGGGCAGCACCCCGCTGGATGCGCCTTATGCTGGCTCGGACCGAATTTCACAAGGCTTGGCTTTCCGGCTTTCATGGCCGCTTTGAAGAAGATGGCGTGATGTACGGTCCGGCCAATCCATACCCTGCTGTTGCGCAGGAAGAGGACAACAAGGCAGAGTGGTCGGAACAGCTTGTGCGCTATGGGTTGCCTCCGGGGTGAGAAATGCTTGAACGTCTTCAATACAGGATGGCCGAGGTCGTTTTCAGACCATTCAGGGTCTTGTCTTTGTCGTGGAAAGGCGGACGCGCTGTGTCTGCAAAATACACTTTAGCCGCGTGGGCCGTTTTTCTGCCGACTCTGGGTTTTGGGCTTTGGCTTGGCAAAGGGTTGAGTGGCGATCCATTCAGACTGGATACCCAGCCCACAACCCTCACCTACATCGGCTTGGCTTTTGCCGGTATCTGGCTGTTCTTTACGCTCTATGTGGCGCTCGTTGCTATCGCTCTTGGCCTATTGAATGCTTTTGGAAAATCCACCGCCTCTGAATGATTGCCCGTGGCGCCAGGGCACCGCCCTGCCGCCACGGGCCTGCGCTGTTCGCGCAGAACCGCTATCGCGGGATCAGCACCAGCTTTGACGCCGCCCGCCCTGGTAAGCTCGGGCCAGACCTTCGGCGGTCAAAATATCAGCGAGATTTTTTCCGCCCACATAGAAACGCGCCAAATTGCGATCATAGTCATCCAGCCCGGGCAAGATAACCAGATCGAGCGGTTGCCCTGATTCAACCAGGTCGCGCAACCTCTTTGTTGCAGCGTTTCCAAGGGCCAGCTCGTTATCGCATTGAGGCTCATAGGTTTCCGGTGTGTCGAAATCCACCAACCTGAACCGTTTTCCCGCAACGTCGATAGTGTCGCCGTCTACAACATAGATCGAGGCGGGTTGCAGGCGTTTGGTTTCGCCCGTCGAAAACATCGAGATCCCGACCAACACCGCCGCGGTCAAAACGAGCCAAAGAACCGCTTGGCGGTATCTGGGTTGCTTGCGCCGCTTCATGCCGAGTATGCCTGTCATTCCTCGCTCGTAATCCCGTATTCGGTCCCGCCGCTTTTCCTATTGGACCGTTGCCCACAAGCATGGGCTGTCTGCGCCGGACCTTTCGCCCTTTTCCGTTCTACAGAAGATCCTCTGTCCCTTCTAGGTTTCGTCATCGCATTGGTTGTCCTAGTGATGATCATTTTCGTCACGATGTGTTGCGCCCGCTGCCAACAACTTTGGTTTTATCCGGCCCTCAAAAAACTGAGCGGGCAGGTTCTTAAGTGTCCCCTTGGACGTGTTTCTCAAACGGAACATTGCTCAGTCTTCTCTTAGCGACCGGCGCGGGCTAGCGCCCTCCCCTTCAAACAAAAAAACGGCTTCCACCCGATATGAAATATTGCTAAACAATATTATAATATCGTTCGGACCCTCCGTTTTTTGGTTTGATCGCATCGAACACTGGCATGACCGTTTTTATCGAAACACTCTCACCAAGGAGACACCACAATGAGAACCTTTGCAGAATTTCAGATCATGGGCCGCGTTGGCAAAACCAAAGAAGTCGGCAGCACCCTTCGGGTCAGCATCGCCGCTGAGTATGGCCGCAAGGACAACCAAGGCGAGTTCCAGTCCAATCCCTTCTGGAACGAAGTGACGATCTTCAACGAGAACGTCATCAAGTGGGCGAAAGAAAACGTCCAACCCGGTGACATCGTTCACGCGCGCGGGACCATCCGCCAGACCCAATGGGAAAAATCCGATGGCGGCACCGAATACGGGATCACGATGGCGGCGGAAGACTTCGACAACATCACCCAGGCGGTGAAACGCTCGATGGAGCGTAACCAGGACTAAACGCCCTGAAGGCGGGCCCCACGGCCCGCCTTTCACCCCGTCTTGAATGTCGGCCGAGACCAGACAGAGCCAGAGGACGCACCAATGCCGAAATACAAAGCGACCCCCGATCCTCGTCACGTTCTGCCGACACGGCGCTTGGCAGAAAATCGGAAAGTCACGACGCCCGAAGGACACACCGTCCATCTGTCTATCGGCTACGATCCCGACGAACCAGACAGGCCGCGTGAAGTTTTCTATTCTGCGGGCTTCAAATCAGGCTCACAGCTCGAATTTCAGATCCAAGACGCTTGCGTGATGTTTTCGCTGTTGCTGCAACATGGGCTTCTCCCCGTAGATGTTGCGAAGTCGCTTTCTCGCGTCGAGCAACCCGATGGGTCGATGGCTTACGCCAGTATCGTCGGCTTGATCGCAGCAGAGCTAGTCGCCAAAGACCCAGTATAGCTCGTCTTCATTGTCCCGCCGATTTTGAAGATTTAGACACCATTAGATGTTGGCGTCAAAGGTTCGGTTTTCGGTATTTGGCCCCTGCCCCGGCCTTATGGCCGTGTCACCGCGCCCTAGGCTTCAGCCGGCAGACCGGCTTACGCCCAGAACCCCCGTGCGAGCTGATCCAATAGTCCTGGTCACGTCTCTCCGAGCCGCGCCCTGTCCTTTGTCTCATGCCCTGCCCTGGGCCGCGCCGATTTGCCCATTCGGATGACGGTCGCATGGGGCGACGGATCTCGGGCGATCCTGATTTTTCCTTTGTGACTTGGGGTTCGGACAAGCCGAACGCCACTGCGTCACGTCGCTAAGGGGACTTCGCCCCCTCGCGCCCGCAAGTTCGGATAGACAGGGCCGTGTCCTCGCGCTGCGCGCTGCGGGCCGCACCACCCCCGTCGATCCTGCCTTGCAGTTGCTAACCCCCACGCTTCGCCAGCGGGTCAGGTTTTCAGGATCAGCCGCTTTCAGCGGTTGTCCAAAAAACCATTCCAAAGGGGCAAAGACCCCGCCCACACCACGAAGGATCAAACGACATGAAAACATTTCGATTGGGATCATCCCCAGCCGTTCACACGCCGGGCATCATTGCTTGGGCGATCAATGGTTATGCGTTCGAAGAAGATCAGGCGCAGATGGTGAAAGTGGTTTGCGATACCTTCCCAACCCTTCCCGCTTATGCAGCGCGTCAACTTCTTTCCAAGGAAGTTGCCTACACCGTCGAAGGCGAAACCGTTGTTTTTTCGGTGGAGGATGAAGCTCATGTTTAAGCTGACGATTGACCACCCCGACCGGACAGGAACGGAAACCGTCTTATCAAACTGCGAAGTCACATTGCGGGTTTTGGGCCGCGATCATCACCGCGCGGCCGCCACAAAACCCGACCTTTCGCTTGCCGATCCATACGGCAAAGCGCTGGCAACAATGGACGCATGGGCGATTGATTGGGCGGAGGCAGGCCAATGACCGTAGAATATTGCTCAGTCGTTTCCGAGGTTGCGAAGCAGAACGATATTTTCCGCCAAGCCATTCTGGACCCAGAGGCCGCTATTCAAGTCGCACGGCAGGGAATTATCGGTCAAATCGTCCTGACGCCGGGTGTTGCCGAAGAAGCGGAGGGTTTTCGTCAAGCCGTTCTGGCAGCAGTGGCGCAGTTCGACACCTTTACCGAAGACAATGACCCTTACGGGGATCACACGTTCGGGGCGTTTGAGGTCGCAGGCGAAAAGCTGTTCTGGAAAATCGACCTTTACGACACAGCCTACCACTACGGCAGCGAAGACCCGGCGAACCCCACGGCCACGCGGCGCGCGCTCACGATCATGTTGCGCAGCGAATACTAGCGCCAGCGCCCCCCGTTACAGGGGGGCCATTCCCCCGTTTTTCAAGGACTACCCCAATGCAAGAAGAAATCACCGTCACCGCCCAGCTTGTCTATTCCTGTTCAGCAAACGACAGCCTGACCGCGCAGGGGCAGAGCATTCACGACGATCTAGTGCGGCTTCTGGATGCCGACAGCACCACAGGCGTTGCCTGTTGTGGCGTCACCATTCAGCACCTTTCCCCCGAAGCCCTGACCTATGGCAACGCCGAGGCGCGGCAAGGGGCGATCCGCCAAAGCGACCGGATCAAGGCCGCGTTGCAGGACCTCTATATCGACACCGAAGAAGCGCGGGAGCTTTTGACCTATGCGCTTTGCGATCTGCGCCATTTTGCCGATCAGCACGGGCTTGCCTTCGGGCGGCACGACAAGGACGCGCACCAGTATTACCGCGAGGAACGGCAGGCCGAGCCGGAGGCATTGGGGCAATGAACCAGACAGCCAGCACCCCCCACCCCGATCCTGACGTGATAATCCATTGCGGCGCTTGTGGCGGCGAGAACATCCGAAAGGACGCCTACGCCGAATGGAACGCAGAGCTTCAGCAATGGGAGCTTAGCGCAATCTTTGACCATACCGTTTGCGACGATTGCGGCAGCGAAAATTCAGCCATCGAAAAGGTGATTGAATCATGACCATCGAAGAAATCCAAGCCGCCGTTGATGCAGGAAAACCCGTTCGCTGGGCCAATGATGGATACCACGTAACAAAGGACTGTCACGGGCAATATCTGATCACGTTTCAACCCAATCAGAACACCATCGGCCTAACCAACCGCGCAGGCGACAAGCTGAACGGCCAGCCCGAAGACTTTTACATTGCTGAGGTGGCGGCATGACACCAGCAGCGAAAGAATTTGTGCGGTTGATGAATGATATTGACCGCTCGAAACACCGCACAGAGGTTTTTTCTGACTTCTGCGAAATGGGCTATTGCGCACTGGCAAAGAAGGCCAGCCCGTTCACCGAGCAGCAGGACGCCCTTGAAGCCCAATATATGGAAGTGGTTGGGCGTTACCGCGACAAAGACGATGTGCGCAAAATGCCCGAACTTATGGGCCTTGCCCTTGGAGAAATCAGTGGTGGCGGGTGTGATTTTCTGGGCATGGTTGCGGGTGAAATCGGCGCTCTGGAAAGCCGCCTTGGGCAGTTTTTCACGCCTTATGAGGTGTCGCGCCTCATGGCTGAAATTAACCTGACTGACGTTGACCAGATGATTGATGAACAAGGGTTCGTCACCTTGCAAGAACCAGCCGCAGGCGCAGGCGGTATGCTCATGGCGGTGGCTGATGTGATCGAGGGTAAAGGCCACAATCTGGAAACGAGTGTCTGGATCGAGGCGGTAGAGCTTTCGCGATCGACTTACCATATGTGCTATCTGCAATGCGCCGCCCGTGGCCTTGCTGGCAAGATCGTTTGCGGCAACAGCATTTCCCTTGAGGTGTTCACTGGCGCTTATACCGCCGCCGCGCCGGTCTTTCTCAATGCCAACGGCGACCCCTTTGCTAAGCAGAAAGAGCGGGCCGCACAATGGGAAGCGGCTGACAAAGAGCGGGTGCAGCGCATCGAGACCGAGCGCGCAGAACGTCTTGAAAGTCTTGAAACAGGCCCAGCCATTGCAGGCGATCAGCTCACCCTCTTTTGAGGGTGGCTATCTGCCTTGGTAGTCCCTGCCCCAGACGACCTTGCGGCCGTCCGTGACAAGGACGTGCGCTATTCGCGCGGAAGCCGCTAATCGCGGCGACTTCGGGAGACTCGTTTCAGCAAGATTGTTCAGCATCTAGTTGGGAAAGCCGAATATCACGAGTAAACCGACCATCGCCGCTAACGCCAATGCGGCGAAGCCAAGGCCCTTCCCCCAATCGCCCAAGGTTGCACCGGCTAGCACTGGATCTTCACCGTTACATTTCGGGCAGGTCTTGGCTCGAACCGCGACAGGCTCAAATCCACAGTGACCGCACTTTCCTGTCTTGCTCATATTTTCCGCTTTCATCTTCCTAAAAATATCCTCGGGGGAGCGCCGTAGGCGCGGGGGCAGACGCCCCCATGGCTCGTTCAATGTAGCCGCGCAATGGCTTGATTGTGGCTTGCCCTGGTTATTGGCGCAAGCTGGTACTGGCACGGCTTTTCCGACGTGTTGTTATCTTTCCCGCAGCGACAAAAGAAACCTGAGTTTCCGAATAGCATAACCGTCTCCGTGAAAAACGGTCGGGCAAGATACACGGCGCGGGAACCTGTCAACGCCAAGCCCTTCGGGGCGCTACGCGCGTGTTGACAGGCTCCCCTATGACCGCCGTGTTTCAAGGCCCTGTTTATTCACTAAGGAGACAATTATGAAATACCTTCGCAAAAAATCTAATCGGTTACGTCGCATTGCTGCGCGGCGGTTAAGAACACTCAGAAAGCAGCTACGTAAAATCGACTTGAGCCTAAGCGTCGAGCTGAATTTGCTCATCATCAAGATCAAGTTCACGATAAAGCGCCGTGAAAAATAGCGGCTGCACGGCAAAGCCTCGAACGGGGCTTCTGCCTTTCTGTTCTATTGAACAAAGTGTCGGGATGACCTACTCTTGCTGCACCGTCGGAGGTCTTAACCACCGTTTCTGGTTTCAAATCCACAGCACAGCTCAAATTGAGGTTTATATATGAATATTCCCATGCCAGACGACTATCCATTCAAATTGCCTACTCCGGCTTCGTCCGTAATTGCTCGGTTCGGCTTCTCCCAGAAGGAAGCGGCGGCGTTCTATGGTGTTCGGTTGGACACCATCAAAAAATGGATGAGCGGCAGGATGGAAATGCCAGACGACCTGTATTTAGCTAGCCTGGTCAAGCTCGACAAGTTGTCTTCGCTGGCCGCTTTTATCGCCAGCCGTTACTGCGAACAGGCTCTGGACAACGAGACGGGCGAACATATGTCGTCTCAGTACATCAGCTTGCCCACCCCTACGCAGTTGGTTCGCGGCTCTTTTCCATTTTCGAAGGGCTTTTTTGACGCGTTTTTCGCGGATATTGCCGCCAGATGCTACGCGGCTGGCGCAGAGAAATTTTGCTACCTGACACCCTGCGAACCCGAAGAGGAGTTTTGCGAAACAAACTTTTGGCTGGTCCCTTGGATTGAACGCGGCATGGTCATGGATGTTTGCCTTGAGCGGGAGGACGAAATCGTGCGTTTTGACGTGTCGCTTTACGATCATCTGCGCAAAGAGCTTGGAACACTTGAAAACGTGCAGGTTAATTTACCAAAACCGTCGTCCATGGATGACTTCGGCTGGCGGCTCGATACCGTCGGTATTGAGTGTCCTTATGTCCCAGATTGGTATGCTGAAGCTCATGATTTGACCGATGAGCAGTTGGCGCTAGTCAATACAACCGTTCGCCTTTCGGTCAGTCCTTCTTACGGAGAAGGTTCGAATGATTTTTCCGATATTATCGAGTGGCAGGGGAACGCGCTGCACTTTGTTGAAGATGACGAAATCCGTCCGATGATGGAAGCGTTTGAGAGTGAATCTGATGCCGATCTGACGGCTACCAATGAAAATCTCGTTCAGGTTTTGCGTGATGTTTTCGGGACCAAGAAGGCGCTCTTGGAGCGTATCGGGTACTTAGAATAGCGCTTTCAGTTTGGCCCCTGCCCCGGCCTTATGGCCGTGTCACCGCGCCCTAGGCTTCAGCCGGCAGACCGGCTTACGCCCAGAACGTCACGCCCCCGTGCGAGCTGATCCAATAGTCCTGGTCACGTCTCTCCGAGCCGCGCCCTGTCCTTTGTCTCATGCCCTGCCCTGGGCCGCGCCGATCTGCCCATTCGGGTGACGGTCGCATGGGGCGGCGGATCTCGGGCGATCCTGATTTTTCCTTTGTGACTTGGGGTTCGGACAAGCCGAACGCCACTGCGTCACGTCGCTAAGGGGACTTCGCCCCCTCGCGCCCGCAAGTTCGGATAGACGGGGCCGTGTCCTCGCGCTGCGCGCTGCGGGCCGCACCACCCCCGTCGATCCTGCCTTGCAGTTGCTAACCCCCACGCTTCGCCAGCGGGTCAGGTTTTCAGGATCAGCCGCTTTCAGCGGTTGTCCAAAAAACCATTCCAAAGGGGCAAAGACCCCGCCCACACCACGAAGGATCAAACGACATGAACAGCTACGAGCAAAAACAAGAAGACCGCCGCGCCCGTCTGGAAGCCGCAGCAGATCGGGCCGACGAACGTTCAAACGCTGCATATAAACGTGCTGACATGAGCGAAGACGCGACAGGCATTCCTTTTGGTCAGCCGATCCTACGCGGCCACCATTCAGAAGGTCGCCACCGCGCCGCTATCAAACGGGCAGACAATGCCATGCGCAAAAGCGTTGAGGAAGACAAACGAGCCAAGGAGTTGCGCGCAAAGGCGGCGAGTGTTGGCACTGGCGGGATCAGCAGCGACGACCCCGACGCTATCCCGAAACTGACTGAAAAATTGACCAATTTGCAATCCCAGCAAACCAACATGAAGGCGGTAAACCGTGTTGTGCGCAAGTGGAACAAGAAGGGCGTGACACCAGAGACAGAGGGCGAGACCTTTGACAGCTACGCGGCAGAATTGGCGGGTGTGGCGGATTTTTACACTCCGGCAATGGCCCGCGAATTGCTCAAACCGCAATGGGGTCATGCAGGACCTATCGGTTTTGCGCCCTACCAGTTGACGAACCTTAACGCGAAGATCAAAGCCACCAAAAAACGCATTGAACAACTCGAAAAAGCCAGCGCGGCCACAACAAAACGTCACGAGTTTCAGGGTGTTTGTAATGTGGTTGAGAATGTCGAAGAGAACCGCGTTCAATTTATCTTCGATGCCAAGCCAAGCGCGGAGGTGCGCCGCATTATGAAATCGCATGGCTTTCGCTGGGCACCGTCACAAGGAGCGTGGCAACGGCAACTCACCGGAAACGCCCGTTATTCGGCTCGGTTGGCCCTAAAGGAGCTAGGCGTTGAGCTTTGAAAATTGAATGTCGGTCAACTGGTGATAAGCTAACCCCACTCCCTGTTGGTTTATCTGGCCCATGCGGCCCCTGCCTGAAATGGCGGGGGCTTTTTCTATTGTGGTGATTGTGACGCGGCTTGGAACGGGCTACGCCCGTCCCCTGCCCCGCCCTTGCGCTTCACGCGGAGGCCCTTCGGGCCTGGTCAAAGGCAACTAAACGGCATCGGGTCGCCCAGCTTAACGTCATAGGATTCATCGCCAACAGAGACGGCCACCGCGCTGTGCGTGCGAAAGCCAGTGAGCAGCGGTTCCCATGCTCCGCCAGCGTTATCAGCTTTCGAAATTCGGCCATGGTCCAACGTGGCTTGAATAGAGATTAAGTCGGGAAAACGGAATGTCACAGGAACACTCATATCCAGTTCAGGACCAACGCCGACCATAACGGCACTAACAGTTGTTCCATAGACGGTATTTGGGTCGCAGACCATCGACACCGAGACAGCGCCGTCAAGCGTCTGATAAAGGTCAACGCCACGTTCCATACTATGTTCCCATGCTTGCGCAGTGACCGGCAGACTGCCAACAATAATACCCAAAATCAGTGGTTTGTTAAAAAGCATAGGCTGCCTCCTTTTTGGAGACAGCCTAGCATTTTCGGCCCGTAAATCCAAGGTCTTGCTTATGTTTCGGCGGCTTCTATCCGGTCGCTTCCACATAGATCACATCCGTCTTGCGCCCGTCCTTCCACATCGGCACCAATGAGCCTGTATTCCATTTGTAAAGCCATCCCACCACCTCACGCGTCTCTCTGTCTAAAATCCGTTTTATGGGTTCTGCGTGGAGCCTCTTCTTGTGTGCCATGATCTTTCCTCTGTCTGCACTGAGAACAGCACTTCCCTTGCCCGTTTCTCGGAATTGGAACAGGGTAAGCGACTGCTTATCCCTGAGTATGCGCGGAGCTTGAGAGGTTGGGGGTGAAACCAAATCGACAGGGTTGGTGCGGCCCGCAGCGCGCAGCGCGAGGACACGGCCCTGTCTATTTTGTTTCAGGGGGAAGGAAGCCGAAACTCCTTCCCCCTTCTAAGGATAAACTGCGCGGCTGGCCGCGCCTTCTATGAATACTTGCTGTTCAGTTCTTTGATGACTTCATCAAGGCAGGACCAAAACAGAATTTCGAATTGACCTCGCACCATTGCGGCATCCGATGAGACGCGCAACGGATCGTGCTTGTCTCTCAGTTTTTCAAGCAACGTAGTATCGACGCGCTTCGTACTCTTGTAGCCTTCCCGCATCGGTCTGCGCTCAGCTTCCGGTTTTTCGACAAATTCCGGTTTTGGGTCGAAACGCTCAATCGCCCGTCTGCCAGCCAAGGCGATTATGTCTTTCTGCGGTAGGCCCTTTTTTTCCAGCGCTTCAAGTTTGGTGTGCTGGTCAATTTTGACCGCCGCGATCAAGGTTAGCTCGCGTTTTGATCCGAGATCCTTCTTTGGTTCTGGGGCTGTCTGCTTCCGTACTGGTGCTGTCGCTGGTTTTGCCCTTGGCTTGCGTGTCCGAGCTGCTGGTGGGACGGTGGTAGTTTCCGGCTTGGGTTCTTGGGGTTGAACAGGCTGCGGTTCGGGTGCCTGAATTTCAGGGGGTTTGTTGGTCGGCAGTTTGTTGAACTCCGAAAAATCGGACGTATAGGTTGGGTCCGATCCAGCGATCTTTGGCTTTTTCTTCCGTGCCATCAGCTACCCCCCGTTAGTGCATCAAGAATGGATGAGGCTTCTTCGAGCGCTTCATTGAAGCGGGCTGCCTGAACTCGAAGATGGCCGGGGCCGGTGCGGCGGTTTTCCGCAATGTGGTGAATGAAGCCTTCTGCCGAGGCGTCTTTGTGCTGTATCCGGTGCACGAAATAGTCGTCCATGACGGGAAACTGTGAGAGAGCTTTCTGTTCGATCAGCAGCTCAGACTTGCTTTGCTTAGCTGGCACGTTCGATAGGAGAACGTGGAAAGTTGGTAGGGCTTCTGGATCGTCCGCCCGTTCACGTAGCCCTACATACCAATTGAAGGTATCGGTTGTAATTTCCAGATCATCGTCACTCAACATCATCGGCACAACAATCGCGTCACTTTCCGACGCCAGATCATCAGCCCAGGCTCCGGCTGCACCGATGGTATCAACAAACACAAAGTCCGCTGTGTCGTTTTCGTAGGCTTCCTCTGCCTTTTCCTCCAACTCGCTGGCTTTGGTCAAAGGCTCGATCTTGAACAAAGGGTCGTCAATCTTGAGTTTGGTCGCCCAACGCGCGAGGGCCTGTTGCGGATCAGCATCGAACACAAGGCAGCGTTTGCCCCGTGACATGGCGGCGCTAATGAGTGCGCGCGTCAAAGTCGTTTTTCCGGCACCACCTTTTCGGGTCATTACCGAAATCACTTTCATATCTTCGTTGGGCATGTTGCCTGTTCCTTGTTCTTTGTTGCCTGCTTCCTGTTCCTTGTGCCTTGTGCCTTGTGCCGTGTTGCCTGTCAAGTGTTCCTTGCGCCGTGTGCCGTGTTGCCTGTGCCGTGTTCACTCTGCCCTGTTACCTGTGCCGTGTGCCCTGTTGCCTGTGCCGTGTGCCGTGTAGACTGTTCACATTGCCGTGTTGCAGGTGCCGTGTTGCCTGTTCCTTGTGCCGTGTTGCCTGCGCTTTGTACCGTGTACCGTGTACCGTGTACCGTGTTGCTTGTTCGGCAAAGTTTACCGTCATTGGTGTTCGGAATGGCCTTACGGGCGGAGGATCGATGTAGTGGCGGGGCAGGGGAGGGGGCGCAACTCGCCTGTGAGCCACGGAGAGCCGCGAGAAACGCCATTGCCGCTCTATGGAGGGGGTAAGGGGGCGGAAAGCAAGTTGAGGCCGCTTAGCGGCCAATTTTGACTAGTGGGCCGTCACCTTCGGTTTTGGGCCGGTCTCACCTGCGGCTCGACAACCTCACCCGGAGGGTTCGGTTTGCAGCGGAATACAATTCACTCTTAACGGTTTTGACAATATTATGATGTGTGCCACACTTTTATAATTGCGTCAAAACCTAAGTGATTGTATGAAGTTGGCAGGAAATAGGGAGTGTATGTTCGCAATGGCTAGTCGCCACCGCTTGTCTGATTTGGAGCGATTGGAAATCGTCCGAGAAACGCAAAAAGGCGTTTCTACTCAGGTGCTTGCAAAGCGTTTTGGCGTTACCCCCCGGACAATCCAATACACTGTGCGGCGCGAAAAAACGCGAAAACGCGATAGCGGCATTCGTACTGTCCAAATCGGTACGACAATCACCCCCGAGGAATTGAGGGCGTTTGAAGCAGTCCTATCGCGTCATGGTGTTTCAAGTCGGTCGGAAGCAATGCGGCGATTGATCCAGTCTGCAAACGAGATTTTCCAACCTGACGAGTACCTGGCCGATGAGTTGAGAGGGTTTCGAGCTGCGCTAAACCGTGTTGGCAACAACGTCACGCAGATCGCTAAGCGGATGAATGAGGCGAACAACAAGGGCATAAAGCCACCCTTCGGGCGAGCGAGCTTAACCCAGATGCGCAGCCTTGCAGGGTTTGTTTTGGATTTCGCAGATCAAGTTGATCTACTGGTTCGACGGCGAACGAACGGAATCAAACTGTCTGTCAACGAGGCATTAAGGGAGCTTGTTGATGGCGAAGAGTGATGCAGTCAGTGCCGTAACCGGTGAGATTTTCCGCGAAGGCTGGAGCCGTGTGCGCGGGTCCACGCAAGGGCTTGGCGAAAAGCGGAAACAGATGACGCGTGCGGCCAAAGGCCATAGAGCCGCCGTTTTCAAGGCCATCCGATCCGGCGGAACTCATACTAAGAGCCAGCTTTCCAACCAGCTCGAATACCTGACAACGAAATCGTCGTTCATCGTGGATAGCCGCGGTGTTCTCGATGGGAAGAAGCAATTGAACGCGGATGAAATCAAATCGGTTGTTGATCGTTTTTCGAGCCGATGGGACGAGGGTTATCGTCCCAAAATGGGACACACAACCCACATGCTTATGTCTTTCCCTGTCGGAACAAGGGGCGCTGACGTGCGTGACATTGCGTCCGCTGTGGCGGAACGGTTCTTTGCAAACGAAGAGAGAAATTTCGATTACCTAATCGCGGTTCATGAGGACAGGGCACACCCTCATGCCCATGTCGTTCTTAATCGCCGTTCTCAAGAAGGTGAGTATTTCTATCTCGGGCGGGATCATCATTTCAATTATGACGACTTTCGAACCGCGATGGTCGAAGAAGCCGAAAAGGTTGGGGTGCGGCTGGAAGCAACACGACGCATTGATCGCGGTGTTCTGACCTACGCGCCCAGGACAAAAGAGGTTTACGCCGCGAAGGCAGAAGGTCGAGAACCCGTAGCCCGCGAGCGGGTTGGGCGCGACCTGGACCGGGCATTGGCCGAAATCGCAAGCACATCGAAAATTTACCGTTCCTTGGCCGCAGAGGCGTCGGCCGAAAACCGGGAAGACATAGCAAACGCCTTAGCCCTCGCCAGCGAAATGCTGGGGCAGGGCGGGCAGCTTGAACAGAATGGAGAAGTTTACATGGCTACGCAGGAATCCTTTGATGAACTGAGAAGCCGTTTTGCCGAGCGTGCAGAAACGGTAGAAAAATTCGTGCGTGATGCGCCGGATGCGATGAAGGCGAAGTATGAAAAGCAATTGGACGCGATTTATCGGAATGTTGCACATATGCAGCCTGTCGGGGTCCGTTCGGCAACGCTGAACGATGCTGCCTCTGACACAGGCGTTTATTCTGAGACGAACATTAACAAGGATGCCGTTTCCGCTTTGCGTGAGCCGGAAACACGCGCCCAGATCGAAACAGCGTTGCGTGGTACTGGTATTTCGGCGTCCGCTGTCATTGCCCGGGTAGAGCAGGGGGCCAGCAATGCTTGGCTTGAGCAACGCTGGATGGCCGATGATCTGTCTAAGATTGCAAAGACGGACGGCCTCAATCTTGAACGCAAGGAGGGTTTGGAAGCGGCGGCGGCGAAGTTGGATCAAGTGCATGTGCAGCTAGGACAAACATTGGAACGCGCCGAGGTTTTGCGCGACGATGGTGTCATTGAGGAAATAGAGGCCGCAGACCGGGTTTCGGCACACATGGACCAATCCAGTGTGGACCGCATGGGTAGCCGAATCCGTGACGAGCTGATGGCAGAGCGGGCGGATACAGAGGATTTCGACACCCGCTTTGACCGAGTGCAGGGGATGGTTGAACGGGGTGAAATTGAGGTGCTTGCCCGCGACCGGATCGCCGCAGAGCAGCAAGACTATCTGCGTGACCGGCCGGAAATCATCGGCTCACCGGCGATGGTGTATGCGGATGATCCCTACAGAGAGCGGATCGTCGATCAGAGCCTTGCCGACCGTATCAGTGGCGAAGTGGATCAGATTATGGAGCGGGCCGATACGCGGGATGACATTGCCGAGGCTGTCGCGAAGGATATGAAAGAGCGCTATCCCGACATGCCTGATCATCTGGCGCGCGGTCTTGGACAAACCTATGCGACTTCGACCAGCCTCAATGACCAAGAGGCAATCCAAGAAGCACAGCGCGAAGCGGCAGCAGAAGCGGACTATCGCGAAGATGTTGCCGACCGGATCAGAACGGAGGTTGGTGTTGAACGGGCTGAGCGTGAAGGAATTGCCAAAGAAGATCGAGACACGATTGCCGATATTGAGCGTGGCGTTCGAGACCAGTTTGACGACCGCGCAAATGAATACACTCACTTTGAGCCGCTGGTAGTTGAGCGGAACCGAATTGATGCCAGCGACAACCGCGTGGTGGATGGAGGAGCAATGGCGGTTGCATTCCGTGACTTGGCTAACGACAGACACAACGGTCAGCTATCGGTTGAAGATCAGCGGCGTACCGATGCATTGCTGCGTGACACAGCCGAGAGATACGGAACAGCAATGCGTGATGGGCTTCGCCGGGATGGTTTCAGCGACCGGGAGGTTCGGGAATTTGAACTTACCATGCGTGATTATCGCGGTGCAGGCGTCCAAAACGAGGAAATTTCCCGTGTCATCGAGCATGAGCGCAACGACAAGATCAACTCGCCGTTCCCCGACGACCGCAGCCGAGAAATCTACCGTGGGGAAATAGAGCGTGAATTGAGCGACGAGCGCCTTGAGGAACTGCGTAACGGTGACAGCGAAGCGCTTTCGGAAGTCATTGATAATCGACTGGACCGTCTCTACGCCGCCAAGGCTTACCTACAATCCGATGAAGCAACCGCGAATAGCGAGGCCACTCGCGAAGTTGTCTCTGAGATTGCCGAGGAAGAGTACGATGCGCAGCGGTTGAAGCATGTCCATGCCAATACAGAGAAAGGGCAGACACATGGATAAGGGAAAAATCGCCGTTGGTATCGTCCTACTGACCATTCTGTCGCTTGTTCTCGGATACGTGGTTGCGACCGCTTTTCTGACGTTCCGAGACTACGGCATCCGAGCCGAGCTAGATTTTTGGTGGCTGGCCCAAAACTACCTCGACATGCGATCTTATCGGCCACAGGACGTTCGCCTGGTCAACTTGATTGTTGGAGGCTTCGGACTTGCTGGCCTTCTACTAAGCGCCGTGCTGTCTGGAAACGCGCTGACGAAATTCGGCAAGACACAATGGCAAAAGCCCGCACACATGAGGAAGAACGGATTTTTCAGTAAACCGGGCAGCGGATTTATCCTGGGCAAGTTGGGAAAGCCAAGGAGCAAAAAGACACTGATCAGCTCGAAGATTTTTCCACATGCGTTGATCGTCGCGCCGACAGGCCGTGGTAAAACAACCGGATTTGTGATTCCGAACCTGTTGACCTTCAAAGGATCTGCCGTGGTTCTTGACGTGAAGGGTGAAAACTTCGAAGCGACCGCGCGCCATCGAGCTTCGCAAGGCGACAAGATTTTCCGCTTTGCCCCGACTGACTGGCATGACCGTCGAAGCCATCGTTACAATCCCTTGCTTCGCATCGCGGAGCTGGAAGATCCAGACCGGAAGCAGATGGAACTACAGTTGCTTGCTTCCTTGTTTTTGCAGGCAGATAGCGACCGTGTTCAGGGGCTCTTGAAAGGTGGTATTGATCTGTTTGTCGCTGCCGGCCTTTTGGCGTTCGAGCGTGGCCGGCCAACATTGGGCGAGATTTACCAGATCAGCGCGAGCGGTGGTAACAAACAGAAAGAGTTTATGAAGCGCCGTGATGAAGTTCAGAACCGAGCGGCGAAACTGATATTCGAGCGACTGGCATCAACAAACAACGATACGCTGACTTCATATGTTTCGTTGCTGATGACTTCTGGTCTGGACCAGTGGAGCAACCCCGCGATCGACAAGGCGACGCAGGTTTCAGATTTTGATTTCCGAACCATACGCAAGCAACCTTTTTCCGTTTTTCTTGTTGTTTCCCCCAACATGGTGAAGCCATTGGCGCCCCTCATCCGACTGTTCTTTTCTGATTTGATTTCATCGTTGCAGGACAAAGAACCAGGTCCGGACGAGCCGTGGCCGGTCATGATTATGCTTGATGAGTTCAACCGGCTTGGGAAAATGCCAATTGTCACCGACAGTATTGAGACGCTGCGCTCCTACAAAGGACATTTGGCAATCGTCACTCAGACCATCCCGGCCCTGGATGAGATCTACGGTGAGAACACCCGTCGCGCCCTGCAGGGGAACGCGGGCGTAAAGCTCTACCTGACACCTTCGGACGAAAAAACTGTGGAGGAACTAAGCAAGGCGGTTGGCAAGACGACCAAACGGGTTGTTACTCGGTCCCGGGCCATCGGAAAGAACCCATTCGAGGGCCGCAGTATGTCAGAGCGAACCGAAGAAACATCGCTTTTGCCCGAAGACGAGGCACGACGGTTGCCGCTCGATGATATTATTATTGTTGTGGATGCCCAAATGCCGATCCGCGCGAAACGGATCAAGTATTTTGACGACCCGTTTTTCCAGTCGATCAGCGAAGCGCAAACCGGCGATCTTCCTTTCCCCGAAACGTCGCTCACATCCGGGTCTAAGAACGAGCCAGCCGAGAGTGAGGACATGGTTCCGGCCAATCCAGCCCCGATGCCCGAAGGCGGGGCAGGGGCCGAAGTGGCGGAAAAGGCCGAACGAACCACGGCTGATAAGGACGCATCCGTTGGCCTTGCTAGCAACCAGCCCCATCGGGCGACCGTCAAAACGTCCTCACGTAAACGGCGCGCAAAAGCGGTTGTGCAGGCTACACGAGACTTTGAGGACCGGCAGGGCGAGTTCGATCTATCGGTTCAGCAACGTCTCGACTTGCCTAACTCAGATACCGTTACGGACGCCGATTTAGACGCCCTGGACTCGGCGTCGGACGAGCTGGCCGAGTTGGCAGCAGAAATCACGAAAGAAGGGCAGGGGGGCGCGAAAGTTTCCGCTATTGCTTAAGGATCTGAAGCCTAGAGAAAAGGCCCGCTATCAAGCGGGCCTTTTCACGTTCTTCAAAGACGGATTAAGATGCGAGGGTTCGCGCGAGCTTGAATAGTTGTTCGCGAAGATGTTGTGGAATGTTATAGTAAGCCCTCACAAGCTCGATAGCTTCTTTGTCCTGAAGCACGTTAGCCAGGTCTGTGGAGCGGGCAGAAACAGTACCGTCAGCTCCAAGACCTTCGAAAAAAAAGGGGATGTTGGTTTCCAATCCCGCAGCAATCAACCACAGTTTTGACGCCGAAACGCGGTCCTTACCTGTCTCGTACTTCTGGATTTGCTGGAACTTTACGCCTGCAATTTCTGCAAGATCCGCTTGAGTAAGTCCGAGAAGCCAGCGCCGCGCTCGGATTCTGCGGCCAACGTGTCTATCAACTGAATTTGCCACTATGCGCGACCTTTTCCAATAACTGTCTATTTGCCTTTGAGCCGGTCTGAGCGCGCTTTCATTCGCTCCATTTGCTGACCCGTACCGGTTGATTGCGGCGGCGGCGCGGGTTGATTGTTCGCTGGCTGCTGTCGATTGATCGTCTCGCTTGGTCGGCCAAGTCCCATCGCCTGACGTGTACGAATGGCAATCACTTCCGCACCGCTGGCGGTGCCAACACCCATGCGATTGTAAGCTTGCTGACTGCCCCCCAAGGCCCGTCCGAAGGCATACGCGCCGCCCATACCGCTAGTCAGCGCAGGCATGACGATGTTGCCGGAAATAGCCCGCACGATAAATGGTGTCGCGATGATGAAGCCCTTTGCCATAAGGACCATCATGAAGAAGGGAATAAGTGCGCCGATATTCGAGGCACCTTCGGGATCACCCAACTCGCCCAGCAGCGCACGGGACACACCAGTTATCGTTGCAAAGACGCCCGCAACGACGACCGGATACAGTGCAAACGAAATGAGTGCTGAAAGCCAACGTGCGAAATAATCCTTGGTAACTTCAAAAAGCGTCAGGAAGATCATGATTGGGGCCATCCCGATTAGGAGGGCGATCATCAGGCGCGACGCGACGAGGATGAAAGCAGCAAGGCCACCGAGGATGGAGAGCAAGAGAACACCGAGAATGTCGAGCATCGCCCCGGCCATCCAGTTTAGCTCCGATCCAGCCGCATTGAGGTAATCGCCAAGGGATGCAATGAGGCTGTCAAATTCTTCGGAGAACGTGCCTGATGGGCCAGGTGTTCCGCCACCAACGGACGCTACGAGTGCGCCAGCAATGCTATCAATCCCATTAAGAATTGCCGTTGCGAAGGAGTTAAATTGCGTCCAGTTGAGCGCGAACACCCCGACAAGCGTTATTTTTATCGCTAGCCAGAATGCCGTTCGGCCATCCATAGAGCGATATTGATATGCCATGTTAATGAAAACCATGATCACCAAGATGATCGAGGCGAGGTTAATCAAAGTGCCGACTGTAGCTGCGACCGATCCAAACTGTGTTTCCGCAGCAGTGTTCAAGTAGCCCTCGGCTGTTTCCACAAAGTATGTAACGACACTCATTTATTCTTCCTCACCAGTTGCCTTGTTGCTCGCAAATTGGCTTTGCTACCTTCCGATTTTCATTGGCAAGGTCACGGTATTCCTCGGTTCGTTCAGTTGCGCCCCAGCGGTCCAAGGAGGCGTAGGCTTCCAAGAATGTAGTTCCGACCGCTTCCCAAGATGGGAACCTGGTGGCGCAGGAACAGTCACCCGATTCCGCGACCGCTTGCATGCTTTGAGCGCGATACATTTGCTGTATCAGCACTTTGTTATGTGCCTCGCGCAAAGGGATATTATCCACCCACTCAGGTTGTGGTGGCTGATCAGGACAAGCCCTTGGCGTTTCGCTTCCAAGCGTAACTTTGACTTGGGCGGATAGTGGCGTAGCAGCGAATGTCGCGGCAACAATACCGGCCGTGATCGCAACCCGTATCATGCCGCTTCTCCATTCTCTACGTGAAGGCCATCAACCTCGCGTTTCAGGAATGCGGTGACGCTCCGCGAGTGCATGTCGCCAGAAACGACAGACACCAGCTCGTAACCTGCCGCACCCCACTCAGCGAGTTGGTCGCGCATTTTGGTCACGCCCTTGTTGTTGCTCACATCGAAGATCAGAACTTCGTGTTCATACTGTTTCATTTTCCGCCTCCTTCTCTGACGTTCCGGGTAGATAAAACTCCGTAATCCCCCGATCACCTTCATGGCGACCAGCTTGAATGATCACGTCAATCGAGCTTTCTATATATTGTATCATGTCCCGGTAAGTCATTGGCACATCAGTTTTAAGAGCGGCGATTGCTAAGCGCTGAACCGCCAATTGTGGTGTTTCTGCATGGAGCGTCGTCATCGAGCCGCCGTGACCCGTGTTGATAGCTTCAAGGAAGGTCATGGCTTCATGGCCGCGCACCTCCCCCAACACGATCCGGTCGGGCCGCATTCGAAGGGTTGAGGTCAACAAAGTATCAGCCGATTGCGCCGCCACATCGCGGTTCGAAATCAGCGTAACCGCATTGGGCTGCGATGGCAGTAGTTCAGCAGCTTCCTCAATCGTGATGATCCGCTCATCATCCCGCACGTATGCGAGGATCTTCCGCGCGGCGACAGTTTTCCCGGTGGATGTACCGCCCGATACGATCATGTTCAGCTTATTTTCCACACAGAATTTAATGGCAGCATAAATGTCACCGCCCTTTACAACCTCACGTAGTTCGCGGTTCCTGTTTTGGCGATCCACTTCTAGGCTGCGTTCAGTGCCGTAGAGGAATTTGAGTTCAATATCGTCCAGCGACATTGTTGAAAAAAAACGTAGGGCGATGGAATATCCATCCCTCACGGCTGGCGGTTGAATAACCTGCGCTCGTATGGGCCGCCCACGATAGGTCACGCTGACAGAGACAATAGGTTTGTCTTTGCTCATCGTAGTGCTGGCAGCGGATGCAATCTGATTAGAAAGGTCTTTTATTTCCGTCTGGGTCAGAACAGTCTCAAGGCGACGCATGAAATGGTCGCCTTGAAATTCGCCCCACACAGAGCCGTCGGGGTTGACGCAAATTTCGATTACATCATCCCGTTTGGCGTCTGGCAACTTATCCAGGCTTTGTTGGAGATAGTTCGATGCCACTTAGAAAATCTCCAAATCCCGATCTACCATAACTGTGATGCGCGAACCCTGATCGACATAGATCACAGGACCAAGTGACAGGTAGTCGCCAATTACGCTATCGGTTGCGTCTGCCAGATCATCGCCAACATCTTCTAGCACTTCTGCCGAAGTTTCATCTTCAACCTGCGCAGCCGCCGCACCGGGTAAGGCGCTGATCAGCGATATCAAAGCTGCTGACCCGAACCGTTCACCGAAGCGAGTGTCTACAAACCCGGTTGCACCGGACCGGCCGAGTTCATCACCGCCAAACGCGCTGATCACAACGGTTTGGTTGTCCGGCATGATGATGCGGTCCCAAGCAATAGTTACACGCTTCTGGGCGATTTCAGCCCCGGACTGGTATCTACCAATCAGTCGAGAACCTCGTGGAATCAAGACGCGAGAACCATCATAGGCATGTACGTCTTCCGAAATGATGGCACGCACGGCCCCAGGCAGAGAGCTATCAAGCGCGGTTTCCGTTACAGCTTGGATCATTGTGCCTTGAACAACAGTGTTCGAAGGGTTGGCGATGATTTCTGCCTGTGTGACGGGTGCAGGCAATGCGCCGTTGACCACGAAGTCTTGCACTCGGCCAAGCGTCCGTTCAGTCAGTTCGGACCCGCCATCCGATCCTGCGCCACCACCAAATGCAATGGTCGGGGATTCGATGCGCGCCTGTTGGAAAGCGATTTCGGCTTGGCGGCGGCGTTCCAGCTCCGCAAGGCGTCGTGCTTCGGCGTCGTCAATAGCATTGGGCGCCGGAGCTGGCGCAGGGGCCTGCAATTGCGCTAGCTCAAGGTCCATCCGAAGTTTTTCCAGTTCCCGGTCGCGTTCTGCTAGAGCGTCTTGGAATTGTTCCTGTGCTGCTTCGGATGACTCCTGCAAGGCTGCAATCTGTTCAGTCAAGGCTTGCATCGCTTCGGCAGCCGCCGTGTCATCCTCTGCGACAGGTTCAGGCGCATTCTTGATTGCCTCGATCTGAGCTTGAAGCGCGGCCAGTTGCGCCAACAACTCTGCATTGGGTTCAACCGGCGTCTCAACAATCTGGATTTCAGGTTCAGGTGGGGGAGGGGGGACGAACGGATCAATCTCGCCAAACCCTTGCCCTTCAGCCTGAAATTCTTCGGGCTGAGCAGTGGGTAACGAAGCTTCATCGTCGCCCTGGAGGCTTAGGTAGGCGAACCCGCCCAAGAGGGCAATACCTGCCGCTCCGGCCGCAGCCACCGCGACGGAAGGCTTTTTCTTGGCGGGAGCGGATGTGCTGCCGCCTTCCAGCGCTGCTAGACGTTTTTCAAGATCATTAGTGTCGCTCATGAGCCTGCCCCTCCTGCTGTTGCTTGAATGCACACGACTTCATCACCGAGACGAAGTACCCATTGCCTACTGACGCCCGAAACTCGCATCACGCCGTTTTCAACCCGTTGGCTGTTGACCGTGCGTTCATTGCCGCCAGTGGCTCGGAAGATGGCCGGAACTGGAGCATTGCGTGCGAAACGGAAATAAGTGAACGTCCCATCGTCCCAAACGGAGGTTGGCGTAAACTCTTTCCGGGCGCTGACTGCGTAGTTGTAGTTGGCGGCCTGTTGCGCGACCGCGTTCCTGACCCGGGCGTTGTCTTCAGGATATCGAAACTGCACCACATAGTAAGTTGGGGACGAGTTTTCTTGGACATTGAAGTAGTAGCTGCGACGGTTGGTGTAGACTGTAATGTTTGTATGAACACCGCGTGCGTTCGGTTTCACAGCAAAGGCGCGGCCACCCGGCACACCGTCAAGCTGAAATCCTTCTGTGTCACCTGCAATAATTGAGCGGATCGTTTCGCCTTGACCAAATTCGATGGTCGTTACGTGGGTCAAACTCACGCTGAGGCGGTAGACCTGACCGTCTTGATAGGTGGCGACCCGAACACGGCGATCATGAGTTCCTGAGCGCGGAATGGCTTCTGCAAGCACGGGTTCAGCCACAAGAGCGAGAACCAGAGACAGAATGGTTGGTTTTAATGCCTTCATATCAATTCTCCAATCTGTCCGAGCGGATGGCATATTCGATGACGGTGAAGCCGAAAGGGTTGCTCCACACATCATCAATTGAGCGACGTTCTTCCGGGCGAAACTCGAAAAGTAAGGTCGCGGTGAAAAGTCCAGCCTGCACCCCTTGCGGAGAGGTTAGACGCTTTCGCATTCGTACTTGGGCACGGTTGGAGCCGATCCGGTTGATGCTGAGAATTTCCACATCAAGGCGGCTATTCGGCCCGTACACAGTCGGCGGATAGTTCTGATTGGCGCTATCCCAGAGAGAACGCATCGAGGCTTCGGCAGCGCGATCTGATCGTTCCAAGATACTGCGCACACGTAGATCATTATCGAGTTGATTGTACGTCTCTCTGTCAGTCACATAACGGAATACAACCGATTCAATCACCGCTTGATTTTCCGTTACACGGACAGCGCCCACCGAAGCGTTGGGGAGCGCCATCCCTGTTTCTGGGTTGTAAGGCACGACAACCGGCTCAGGGTCTACATCGAGGATTGCCACAGCCGCAGCCGCAAGGCAGCCTATCGCGCCAAACGCCAATCCTGAAAGCCCCAGCTTTTGCCAAAACTGTTCACGCCGCCGAGCGCCGTAGATCAGTTCTTCCTCAATGATTTCCTGTTCCTTCGTCACGTCTTTATTCCTTGGTTAGTCAGCCGAAAGGGTCGGCAATGTGAAGTCCATGAATTGTTGTTCTTCGGCCAAAGTCGCAGCGTCGATCACACCGGCTTGCCCGGTTCCAACGGTTTGCACAGCTTCCAACTGCCATTGCGCGACAAGAGCGATTGCAAGTTCGGCAGTGACCCGCGTATTCAGATCAACACTGTCCTTCAGCTCTTCCATGTCGCCAATCATGCCGACGAGGCGGTCCACTCGTTCAAGCGATTGACCGGCTTCCTCGTAGCTGTTCTGAGCAGCGGCAGACATCATCGCGCCAGTCGTGGCCTGCTGAGCTGTGCGTTCTGCGCCAGCGGCACCGCTATTCGCCATTTCCGACAAGGTATCTTCATCAAAACCGGCGTCGGCCAAAACACGCGTCATTTGCGTCTGGATGCCCGACGCACCATTGCCTGCAAGCTGGGACCAATCGCCGTTTTTGATCGCGTCGATCGTCGCGATAATGTCACCAAACTCTTGATCCAAGATGCCGTTAAGTTCGTCCTCAAACTGCGTCGTGATGATTTCAGGCAGTTCCATGAGACCGGTTAGAGCGGCATAGGTCTCTTGGAGTTGGGCATACTGTTCGCGCAGCGTTTCGAGCTGGGCTAGAGCTTGTTGAAGTTGTTCATTTTGAAGAACTTCATCTTCGATCATTTGCCGTAGTTGTTGGATCTCCTGCGCGATGTTTTGGGTATCCACAGTTGGGACACCTTGGGCATATGCTGCGCCGCCCCCGATGAGGCCGGGCGCAGCAATAAATCCGATTGCGCCAAGAACGATTGCTGCGGTGGTTGAGCGCATGAACGCCCGTGTTGTGACGAATTTTTCCATTAGTCGAGATCCTCCAATGTGAAGTCCATAAATTCAGATTCCTTGAGTTGAGCAGCGGCCATCGCCAGTTCTGCGTCACTCAAAGGACGAGTGCGTGCCGCTTTCAGGCGGGTCAGAACAGCAACGAGACGAACGAGTTCCGCCCGCGCATAAGAGTTGAGGGCCATCGCTTCTTGAACGTCCTGCGTCTGACCGATCCGGCGAACGATGTTCTGGACACGCAATGCGGCAGCTTCGACGTTCTGCATCGAGCTATTGCCATAATAGCTTGCACCAACCCCAGAGATTGAGAGGTTTGAGTTGGCGAGCAGGGCAGGGTCGATGGTTCCAAGCGCGTCGATACCGCCCACGCGGGCCAGGTATTCGTTGTATTTGCGCGGGATCACTTGAACGTAGTGCTGCGTTTCCTGAAAAGGAGGAACGCCGCCATAGTTCTGCACATTGCCTGGACCGGCGTTATAAGCTGCGAGTGCATGGATAATGTTGCCATCAAACATGCGAAGCATTTGCGCCAGATACCGCGCGCCACCTTCGACCTGCAAATAGGGGTTGTCATAGTAGGCTGGGTAAATGCCAAGATCGCCCGCTGTACCCGGCATGATTTGCGTCAGACCGAAGGCACCAACTGGCGAGCGTGCGCCGATGGTGAAGCGACTTTCTTGCCAGATTAAAGCTTGCAGAAGGCAACGCCATTGTACGACCGACAACCCGGCTGTTCCAACGCCACTCAATCCGTGGGTTTCCTGAGCCACGCGGATGATGAGCTGTTCAATGTTCAGGTTTGCGTCCCCGAACATCTGGTTTCCGGCAGGGTTGCTATCAACCGGCGCATACAGTGCATCCGCCGACTGTTCTGGTAGTTCGCCATCTTCGAGGCCAGTTACCATCGCCGGGATGCCTTGGCCTCCAAAACTGGATTGAGCATCCAAAATCTGTTGAAGAACCGAAAGCTGTTCTTCTTCGATTTCGGCTATCGCTTCGGCAGTGGTCAAGCGTTCCCGTTGCGTTGCAAGGTCTTCTTCGCGATGAGCGTTCGCGGCTTGGTTTCTGATAGCCAAACCCCCATCCACGGTAGGCACGCCCTGACCGACCGCAGACGTGGCCCAGATCAGGCCAATCGCCGTATATGTGAGGGTTCTACGCATTACTGCCCCCCTGTGCCCGCTGGAGCGCCAAGCGTCTCGAATGAGCAGTTTTTCACGGGAGCATTGCGGGTCGAGACAACTACGTTGTCGCTTGCAGCAATTGACATGAAGTTATTGGCAGAGCGAGTGACCTGCGCATCATCAAAGCAATTCGCTTTCGGTCCCTGATAGTTTGTGCAGGCACTCAGAGACAGGACGCCTACAAGAATAACTGTTGTCCGTTTCATTTTACTCTCCAAAAATCCGGTCGCTGGCGGTAATCGGCACCCACCAACTGTTCACCTTTTTCCATCCCGCCGAGGATGGTTAGAAGCGGCCCTAGGGCGCTTAGATCGGCATTAATGACCACCGACCCTTCATCGTCTCTGACCAAGCCAAGGCGCGAATTGCTGCCGGTGTTCAGCAACACATCAAGTTCCTTGTTGTGCAGGTTCAGCATGGCGTAGTCCGACGCGTTGGCTCGAATATTCGGGAGCAGTATTTGCGTCGGGACAGCCTCAATGATTGTCTTGCCTGTCCGAGTTTGTTCGAGCTGACTGGCATACTGCGTCATCATCACGACTACGGCGTTTTGCTTCCGTGCAGTGACGAGCCAGTTCGAAAGACGTTCAGCAAAGTATCCGTTGTCGAGAGCCTTCCAAGCCTCATCAATGATGATGATTGTGGGCTGGCGATCTTCAATCACCCGCTCTACGCGGCGGAACAGGTACGACAGAACGGCCATGCGTTCCTTTTCGCTTTCACTGTCCAAGATCCCCGTTAGGTCGAAACCAACAACGTCGCCATCGAGAGAGAAGGTGTCCTCTTGGTTTTGGCCGAAGATCCACCCGTAACGACCTTCTGCTGTCCATTCCTGCATACGGTCGTGAAGATCGCCGTTGTCATCCACCGAAACGAACAGCGACGACAAGTCTTTCCAGTTCCGCAGAGTTGGGTCCGTAACCGTCGCGTTCTGGCGAACTACCTCTTGAATACGGTTGGTCTGAGACGGAGTAAGCGGTTTGTCTGTTCGATGGATGAGCGACGCGAGCCAATCAGCAAGCCACGCTTGTCCACGTTCGTCAATCTCCGTCCACAGCGGGTTCAGCCCGGTTGCTTCGCCAGCTTTGATCGCTGCATAGCGGCCACCATTCGCACGAACGGCCATTTCCATACCGAGGCGATAATCGAATACGAAAATCCGCGCGCCCGCCCGCCGTGCTTGCGTCATCAGAAAAGCCGACAAGACTGACTTACCGGAGCCTGGTCGCCCCAGAATCAGTGTGTGCCCTCCGGTCGGCTCTTTGTCCGGTGATCCTTGCTCATGATAGTTGAACCAGTGAGCAGACCGTTCGGGCGTCGGGAACATTGAAATGGTGGTTCCCCACGGCACTTCATGCCCTTGCTTTCCAAGCGGAGTGCGATGGAAGGCTGCGAAGTCTGCAAAATTCTTGTTCGTCACCGCCGCCTTTCGGCTGCGTTTTGCTGAGTTACCGGGGTGCTGTGCAAAGAAATGGGTGCGAGAGGCAAAGGCTTCATTCACCATATTGACGCCTTCGGTCGCAGCGGTGTTGCGGACCTCCCCGGCAATTGTGTCGAGGTCTTCCAAGGTGGATGCGTACACCGTCACAGTCATGTGGTGATCCCCGAAGCTCAAACGCTTCGATTCCAGATCATCAAGCGCTTCGTCCAACTCGGCTTCGAGAGAAATAGCCCCATCATCCGCTGCCCGCATGAGGCGTTTTTGCCTCTTGATGCGGCCAGCCATTAGGTTGCTATTGATAGGAGTGAACGAGTGTGTGACCACCATATCGACGGGTAGGTTCAACTCATCAAACATCGTGCAGGACGTTTTCGCAGGGTAGTTCTTAATGGCAAAACTTGTGCCATAGCGAGAGCCAACCGCACCTTCGGAGACTTCGAAAATAGTGCCCCGAAAAGTGATCCTAGAATTGGCAACATCCTGCGCAAGAAAGCCGTATTTTGATGCTGGATAGAGTGGTAGTTCTTGCCCGGTGTTCAGCCCGCCCAAAAAGCCCAACAACTCACCCTTGGACGCTGACAGCAGCCGGGGGTCCATGTCCGCGAAGGTGGACTTGAGAAACCCAATGACCTCGCTCATGCGTCGCATTCGTTTCTCTGTCTGTTCCTTGATCGACGCGATTGATTTCTTCGCGCTGAATGGTAGCTTGGACGTGAGGGCAGGGCGGTGCAAAACAGTCAAGGTCAGCGTCTTGTCGCGGAGACCGCTTCCACTCAGGAAGGTGTTCCAAGCCTTATCGACTTGCGCTGCAAAATCTTCGCCTTTCACGGGGTCTAAGGCAGGGTCGATTGCCTTGGAAACTTTGTGGACATAGAATGAAAACTCTGGGCCAATCTGAGCAATGATCGACGCGAAAAGCGCGCGGATTTTGTCAAGGTGCTCGTCGTCGGTTGTGTAGCTATTCACCCCTTCAAGACGGATACACTGGAACAGCTCGTTTCCGCGCGTCCGGACGGTGTGATCATCGACTAGGCTCACATACGGGAGCATGTGGGCAAGCTCTTTTTCTTTTCTTACCCAATCTGGCAAAAGTGTCATCGGATCAAAGCTGTCGTCACGGGGCATAACTGTCCCCTCCGTGGATTTTCTTGTTCGGGGTCGGGGGTGTTTCCTGC
This sequence comes from Pelagimonas sp., assembly GCF_050633425.1. Classification (GTDB taxonomy): domain Bacteria; phylum Pseudomonadota; class Alphaproteobacteria; order Rhodobacterales; family Rhodobacteraceae; genus Pelagimonas. Next base: position 37,843 of record NZ_JBOEGM010000032.1, read on the forward strand.
AACGTGGTTGCGACAACATCCAAGAAATTCGGGTCCCAATCTGCGGCTTTCCACAGGGCGGGATAGGCAAGGGCCGACGCGATAGCGACGCCCCAATGCTGGACCCACAAGAAGACGAGAACAGACCCGAACAACCAGACCATTGCATACATGATGGGCAAGCCCAGCAATTTGGGAGGTCTTACAAGGCCAAGGAAGAGACGGGACTGTTCTGCCATCTTGTCGGCTCCTTACGTAGTCCAGATCGCAGCAACAATCGTCGGCGCGGCAGCGATACCTGCGATAGCGACAACCACCCAAAGGGCTTGCCGAAAATCGAGGATGCCAAAGAGCCAGGACAAGAAAACGCCGATTAGCGCGAGTGTGCCGATAACGATCCCGAGGGGGCCGGTGATCGCGTCAACAATCCCTTGCAACAGCGTTTGGACAGGTGACAAGTCGATGGACTGTGCCAAGGCCGGTTGCGCCAGCATCAGCAGCACACCGCACAGTGTCACCATATTGGTAGTGGTAGGCTTCATGAGTTTTCTCCCTCTAGCCGGTTGAACACGGCCAGCACGCGGCTGACGTGGTTTTGGGTTTCGCGATAAGGCGGAATACCCGCGTGTTGCGTGACTGCATCCGGTCCGGCGTTGTACGCCGCCAGAGCAAGTCGCGCGTCCCCGAACTGGACCAGCATCATCAAGAGATACCGGGCCGATCCATCGAGGTTCTGTCGCCAGTTGTGCGGATCGACCCCAAGGTCGCGCGCTGTCTCTGGCATGAGCTGACCCAGCCCAATCGCGCCGACGTGGCTGCGGGCATTGGTTCTGTAGGCACTCTCAATTTCAATGTTTGAACGGAACAGGAGACGCCATTCGGTGACCGACAATCCTGCCCGTCTAAGGGCAGGGTGGCTTGCATAGCGCAACGCTGTCTCGTCAATAGCCGCAAGTACTTCGGGGCGGGCTTGGGCAGCGCGAGGTGCTACCGAAGCAACCCGAAAGCCTTCACCTTCTGGCGTGGCTCGATCTTCAGTGCCACTACCAAAGAGCTGTAGCTCTTGCGAGGCGGAGCCTTGCCCCACCCCATCATTGTAGTTTCTTGCGAAGTTTGATTGTGAGGTCGAGGCTTCCAAAGAGCCATCGCCCTGCATAACCAGCACCATACTTTGCGCGATTGCGGGGGTGCTGAGAAGAGATAGCGCCGTGGCGCTAGCTGTTGTCAGTATCCAAAGCGTTGTCCGTGAGGATGTGGGTTGAACGCCCGCCTTCAACAAGCGGGATATCAACGTGTTCGAATCCCATCCCCTGCATGAAGGAGATAAGGCCGTTGGCAGTTTTAAAAGCTCGGGCTGTAATTTCGTCGTCTGGTGTTGCTCGGTTTCTTGCCGAGACCAGCAGCTTTTCATACGTGCGATCTTTATTGACCACGCGGATAATCCAGACGCCATACCAGACAGCGGCCTTCTTTGTCGCTGTGGCTCTGCATACAACCTCAGCTTGATATCCGTTCTGAACGAGAGACCGGAGCAATGTTTCGGTAACCACATTCGGCGCTTCTTTGTTTATGTCTGTCGCCACGTCTGCGCTCTCTCTTCAAGTTGGCAAACAGGGCACCCTCCTCGGGCACCCCGTTCTTACGTTATTATAATGCGTCCATCAAGTTATAATATTGTCACTTGAAGAAACGCGGTTTCTAGGCCACCTTTTAGCCTACACAGCGAATTTTTCCAGTATCTAAGGGGGGCATCAGGTCTTGCTACTCACAAAAAAACGCACCTACGCCCTTACAACATTGTTTGTTCTTATGGCTTCAATGGCCCTCGCTGAGACCTGTTATGCCCCAGAAAGGCCGTTCGTGCCTTCCGATCCGATTGCAGCGAAGGAGTATGCTGACCTCATTCGGCGGGATTTCGAGACCTACATAAGCGATGTGCAATCATACTTCCGATGCCTGGAGGTAGAACGTGGTCGAGCGTTTACAGAGGCACAGGAAGTCAGCCAAGAGTATGGACGATTTATCCAAAGCGTCGGCCAATAAGTGCCGCATAACCGTAGGTTGATCGCGCCTTAAGTGCCGTTCATATGCAAGAACTTGCTTGTGGCGGCTGCAATCGCTTGCAAACAGCCCTTTTTTCGATGATGAGGCGGGTGGTATTAATCATAGATGATTTAGTTTCATGAAAGACATAATACTCTCTGCCAGCGCGCTCACGGTTGCTGCGTCGATGGCTTTCGCTGGCGGCATTGAACGGCGCGGTGATCCATCGCAAATCTTATTCGAAGAAGGCAAGAACTATCTCGAATTTTCTGCTGTAACCGTAAGTCCGACCGTTTCAGGCGTTCCGTTGCCGGGCATACCCGCCGGACCCACAGGCAGTATCACCGATAGCTATCAAACCTATGCGCTCGGGTACAAACACGATCTGAACGACCGTCTGACATTGGCATTTGTCATTGACGAGCCAGTAGGCGCATCTTTGGGATATTCCAGCCCGCTCGCCTTCTTTGGTGGGTCAAACGCTGAGGTTTCATCAATCGCTTATACAGGCATGGCAAAGTACCAGATTGGCAATAGGTTCAGTGTCTATGGCGGCCTGCGTCTTGTTGGTGTTGACGGCGCGATCACCGTTGTTTCACCCGCCTCGACTCCTAGCCCCTACAATCTAAACGTCAGCAAGGACTATCAAGTTGGCTATCTCGCTGGGATCGCCTATGAAATTCCTGATATTGCCTTGCGCGTTGCTGCCACCTACGAATCCAAAACCGACCACGATTTTCGCGACAATACGGGCACACCGTTTCAGGTAGAAATTCCGCAAGCACTCACATTGCACGCTCAGACAGGAATTGCAGCCGATACGCTTCTATTCGGATCGGTAAAGTGGCGTGAATGGTCAAAGTTCAGAGTACAACCTGCTGACTTCTTTTCATTGGTCCCAGGCGTAGGACCAGTCAACACACCGATTGCAAGTGGCACGAGCGACATATGGACCTATGAGCTGGGCATCGGACACAAGTTCAACGAAAATTGGAGCGGTGCGGCGGCCATCGGTTATGAAAAGGATCTCGGAGATACCGTGGGCAATTTTTCCGGCACAGACGGATATGTGAGCTATGGTTTAGCGGTGTCTTATGAAACCGAAGATTGGAAGGTGACGACAGGTATTCGTTATATTGATATTGGTGACGCTGATTCCTCGGTCACGTCGTTTTCCAACAACGATGCAATCTCTGCCGGTATGAAAGTTGCTTACAAGTTCTAATCCTGCGTCAGCCGCGTTGTAGCAGCCGGTTCAATCTGAGACCAGCAAACAGGATATGGGGTGGGAGTGCCAACGAATAGTGGCCGCAGTTGAGCTCAAGAACATCAGGATTGGCCCCGGCAGCTCTTAGGCTGCTTATGAAACGCCGCGATAAGTCTGGGATAACAACTTTGTCGCGTTTCCCCAACACCATCTGAAGATCAAGATCTGCACGCGCCAACTTTGCCGCGTGGTTTTCCAAATTGATCGGTCCCCACGCTCTGCGCAGGTCGGTCAGTTCGACATTGCACTCTAGGCTTTGTCTTATCGCCAGTGTTGCACGACCAGTCCAAACCATATCCGCGAGGCTTCCTGCGGTTAAGAACAACGATGCTTTGGAGACTGTCTTGTCATGAGCAGCCACCAAGCCAGCAACCCAAGAACCGAGGCTCATCCCAAGAACAGCAATGTCACCATAGCCCTCACTCTCTAGCCACCGTATCAGCTTGCGACCGTCTAAAACGGCCTGCCTGACAGACTGAACCGTTCGACCGATGTTGGAGCTAAGCATGTAGTCTGCATGGGCAGAGCCAGGACGTGATCGTTGAAAATGATAGGGCATAGCAATCTCAACGACTGTCACACCGCGCTTTGAGAAAAAGCTGGCTATCTGACGTTGCTGTTTACTGGCGTTCCAATGATGAAAAACAACCAGAGCTTTGCCTTTTGATCCGCTTTCAGTGACCGAAGCAAAGACGGTATTATTCTCAGGCGTTTCCGTTTGAATGTCCGATTGAAATTTGACCCAATCTTTTCCTCGCTCGTACTCGCCGCCATACCCGTTTGTTTCGCAAAAGAAGGCTGGATCTTCGACAGCCTGATCAGCGAGAGTGCAAAAGTCTATGAGACTTGCGCTTTGTTTCGCCCCAGGGAATGCAAGCTCCGTATCAAGGGCGAACTTGGCGACTTTCTTATGCTCATTGCCGCGCTGTACGCGCCGTTCATCCCACCTATCAAGCCAGCTATGATACACTCTGCTCGTCCCTCAATTCGTGCCGTTTTTCCGCCCTAAACCCCGGAACAATTAGTGCATAAAGTCCCAGCATGACCCCCATGCCGAGCAGTGCGGAAAACCCTGCGAAAGCGCCAATCATCAAGTAACCTACAACAAGCAAGCCTACGGTTGCTGACATCATCCATACGGCAATCCGGTTCCGCCTTCCCACGTCTAAACGGAAAGCACCATAGAGAAAGACGAATACCGATGCCAAGACGATCAGCAAGCTACTGAAGTGGTTGGGCGCGCTGAAGTCGCCTAAACTGCCGGATTTGTCCGCTGCGGTGAAGATCGACGCAATGTCGCTGGACAGCCATTGTAGTATGTCCGTTGCACTTGAGGCGAGATAGGCACTTTGCAGTTTCATGCACACAGCGACGAAGATTGCCAAAACGGTGCACCGGAATATTCCGCGCGTCACCCTCACGCCTACTAGGTGGACGTCATTCTGATGCTCTGCACCCGTCAGGCTCGTTGAACTTGCCTGAGCGTGTCCGAAGTCCTGAGCCACGGAATAGAGCAAGATCAGGGCGGCAAAAAACAGATAGAAGCAGATGCACATATACAGATAAGCCAACCCCGTGAATGTGATAGCTTCTGGCACTGAAATCACCTCAGGACGCATAATCGCCAAGGAACCCCAATCGGTTGCATAGTCACCGCCACCACGCATCAACGGTAAAAGTCGGACCCCGACCCACTGAAAAACACCAGCGAACAACAGACAAATCAACAGAACGGCCCAAAAGGTATACGTTGACGCCTCGATGTTGCGCGTCCAAGCATCTGCGCTGTCGTCCAAGTCGCCATGACCGGCGACACGATGGCGCCCTTCATTTTTCCAGAAGAAAAGCAGCTCAGATACGAATGCAAAGAACAGAGGCATGAAGGCCATGAACAAGAATGTCCAATTGGGTGCCCAGAGAAATCCTACCTGTTTCATGTGCCCATCTGGGGCGTCAAAGGTCGCTTCATGGATGCCCAGGAAGTAAGATGTGAACCCAAGGGCTACTGCACCGGCAAACACCGATGCTGGTAGGTTCAACGGGGACCCACCAAACATTGCCTCTGAGGCTCTTGCCAGCCCGAAACGAGGCTTATTACGCTGTGTCTCAACGCTGTCGTTCGGTTCTGCTATAGCGATCCTTTGGGCGTCTAAGACCTGAGAAGATGGCGGTAATGGCGCATCCGGCTCGGAATGATCCTTTGGACTACGCTTCTCTCGCCGTTGTGCGATAAATTTGGTTCTCGCCGCACTAAGCTCCGCTTGCCACTCGCTTGTCGCCTCTGGATCGTCACAGCCGAATATACGCGCAAGCCATCGAATGTTGTCAGAGCTAATGCCCTTATCGTTGTCTTGAAACCAAAGCTGGACTGTTCGCAGCTCAATCCCGGCACCGCTGGGATCAAGCTCCGTAATTGCTGCTGCGAGAAGATCTGGAGTCCACGGACCTTCGGGAAAACCATCTGAATCTACCGGTCGTCCCGCACCTGACGATGCTAGGTGCCTAAAGAGTTCCTTGAAATCACTACCATTTTTCTCCGGGCGCAGAAAGTATTTACCGTTCTTTATCAACTATTTACTAACTTCTAATTCGTTTTGTTTCGCCCCCATTCGTTTCATATCGTGCTTTTCACCCTTTGGGAAGTTCAACCTAGACGGGCGGCGACTCTTTGCTTCTTGGGCAAGCCGCAACCTTCCTTAAGCGGCGATGCCGCTCAATAATCCATCCGGGGAACACCAAATGCTGGACACTGCCTGCCGCTCACAGAGCGATCCTCACGCTATCGCCTTGGCCAATGCTAAAAACCTGCCGACTGGCAAGAGACGACTTCACGCGACGCCCATCAAACGCATACTCGACCGCCATTCGCGCGAGGTCGTCGGCTGGCTCTATGAATGGAACACTGGCGCTCAGGTTCCCATGTGGAAAGACGGGCGCAAGAGCGATGTCATCTACGAATAACGGGGACAAAACATGCCTGTCGGTGCCCGCCGCACCTAGACTAGACGTAACGTCCTTTCTCTGATAGGGTGGATGCGAGGTTAACCCCTTGTTTCCCTTACATATTGCTGGACTGTCGGATTTCCCTAATAGTGAGATTGCGGTTGCAACAAAATCAGATGCTTAGGGTTTCGAGTTTCTGAGACTCGGAAAACCTGCCATTACAAGCCCATCAACCGAAAAGCGGACGTTGGTTCAAGGCGCAGCGAAAGAGGAAAAAGAGGCCTAGCTCGCGCCGAGCGTGATTTGCGAGTGCATCGCTAGTAACCTGCTGTTACTATTTTCAAAAATAAGACTTTCGTCTGAGTGAGGGAAAACAGGCATGAATGCTGTTGAGATCGAGGAAGCGATATCGGCATTGGCCGAACTGCCTTTCGATGGTGATGAGTTTCCGTTCGCTTTTCTATTGGCATTTGGAAACAAAGCCACGACCATCAAAATGTTGCGCAAAGGAGCACGAAACAAGTCCGACCTGGGCGGCGTGCTTCAAACCAACAAAATCCATTTAAAGGTTTGTGCTGAAGGCGAGGTCACAAATTCCCTTGCCGAGCTGAAGGCCAGCCGGGCCACGACCAAGGCCAAGGCGAAATTTGTCCTGGCTACCGATGGCCGCGATCTTGAGGCCGAAGACCTGACCACGGGCGAGACGATCGCCTGCGCCTACACCGACTTTCCTGATCACTTCGGGTTCTTCCTGCCCCTGGCAGGGATCAGCACCGTCAAGCAAATCCGCGAAAGCGCCTTTGACATCAAGGCGACTGGCCGTCTCAACCGGCTCTATGTCGAGCTGCTGAAAGACAATCCCGAATGGGGCACGGCAGCGCGCCGTCACGACATGAACCATTTCATGGCGCGGCTGATCTTCTGCTTCTTTGCCGAAGACACCGACATCTTCACCACTCCCGATCAGTTCACCGGCACGATCGAGCGGATGAGCGAGAAGGACAGTTCAAACACCCATGAGGTGATCAGCGAGCTTTTCCGCGCCATGAATACCAAGGCCAACGATCGCACGGCGGCGGGCGTTGCCCGTTGGGCGAATGCCTTTCCCTATGTGAATGGCGGGTTGTTTTCGGGCACAACGGACGTGCCGAGCTTCAGCAAGATCGCGCGCTCTTACCTGATCCATATCGGCAGCCTCGATTGGACGAAGATCAACCCCGACATTTTCGGCTCGATGATCCAGGCCGTCGCCGATGATGAAGAGCGCGGCGCGCTTGGCATGCACTACACATCCGTGCCGAACATCCTGAAAGTGCTCAATCCGCTCTTTCTAGATGATTTGCGTGAGAAACTGGAAGAGGCGGGGGGCAACCCGCGCAAGCTTTTGAATCTGCGCAACCGCATTGCCAAGATCAGAGTTTTTGATCCGGCTTGTGGGTCGGGCAACTTCCTTGTCATCGCCTACAAGGAAATGCGCAGCATAGAGGCTGAGATCAACGAACGGCGGGACGAGGCCGATCGCCGCACGGAAATACCTCTGACCAACTATCGCGGCATCGAGTTGCGGGACTTCCCCGCCGAGATCGCGCGTCTGGCGCTGATCATCGCCGAGTATCAGTGCGATGTGACCTATCGCGGGCAGAAGGAAGCCTTGGCAGAATTCCTGCCACTTGATGCAAAGAACTGGATCACCTGCGGTAACGCATTGCGGCTTGATTGGTTAAGTATCTGCCCGCCTACAGGCACAGGCGTGAAGCACCATGCCGAAGACTTGTTTATGTCGCCGCTCGACCAGGCGCAGATCGACTTTGAGAACGAAGGTGGAGAAACCTACATATGCGGGAACCCTCCGTACAAAGGCAGTCAAACGCAAAACAAAGAGCAGAAAGAAGACTTGGCGCAAGTTTTCGACAAGCACGGAGTTTCATCGAAGCAAATTGATTACGTCGGCGGTTGGTTTATGAAGGCAGCCGAGTACGCGCAATATACAGAAGCCGAATCCGCGCTTGTGAGTACGAACTCGGTTTGTCAGGGCCGAAGCGTTCCAGCTTTGTGGCCTTCAATCTTTAAGACCGGGACACAAATTCATATCGCTCACACATCTTTCAAATGGGCGAATTTGGCCAGCCACAATGCAGGCGTCACCGTTGTGATTGTAGGGCTGTCGAGGGACGCTTCGAAACCAAGTCGAATATTTGATCAAGACGAAGGCGGGGAAACGATTTCCCGTGTGGTCAACAACATAACACCATACCTAACATCTGGAGAAAACATCGTAGTCGAAGGACGACGAAAAAACCTCTCGGGACTTGTAGATATGGCGTTTGGTAATATGCCTGTAGATGGTGGCAACCTTCTGGTGAGTCCGCAAGCGCTTGAAGCTATGGGCCTCTCTGAAGGTCAGAGGCGAAAGTTGACGCGCCGTGCCTTTGGATCAGCTGAGTTTATACGAGGCCAGGAGCGATATTGCGTTTGGGTCGAGGATGCCGATTTTGACGCGGCGATTGCAATTCCTGCCATTCGTGATCGAATCGAAGCAGTACGGAAGATGCGATCTAATAGTCGAGACAAAGGCACTCAGAAGATGGCTGCTCGATCGCATCAATTTCGAGAAATGCACTCTGCTGAAAGTCACACTATCATTCTTCCTGGAGTTTCCTCGGAGGGTAGGCACTATTTGCAAGCGGGGCTTCTAGACAAACGTTCGATTGTCACCAATCTAGCATTTGCTCTGTACGATGCGCCAGTTTGGTCTTTAGCTCTCTTGTCTTCGCGGGTTCACCTGATTTGGGTTGCCACTGTTTGTGGCCAGTTGGAAACTAGGTTGCGCTATTCGAACACACTTGGCTGGAATACCTTTCCCATGCCTAGGCTTACTGAGAAGAACAAGGAAGACCTGACCCGCTGTGCCGAAGACATCCTTTTGGCGCGCGAGGCGCATTACCCCGCAACCATCGCCGAACTCTACGATCCAGAGAAAATGCCCGACGACTTGCGCGCTGCCCATGACCGGAACGATGAGGTGCTTGAACGCATCTACATCGGTCGCCGCTTCCGCAACGACACCGAGCGGCTTGAAAAGCTTTTTGAGCTCTACACCAAAATGACGACGAAGGTCGGGGCGGCGCAGCATGTTTGAACGTGTCCCATATTCCAAACTGAACTCGCGCCAAAAGGAAAACTACAACTTTCATAAGGTTGCAGGTGAGCTTGCAGACTACGGCTATAATTGCTTGCGCTTGAATGATGATTGGCAAGGTGCTGATTTCCTGGCCTGCCATGTTGATGGCGTTGTTTTTCTGAAGATTCAGCTCAAGGGCCGCATGACCATCGACAAGAAATACTTGGGCAAGGACATCCACATTGCCTTTCTCAATGGCGATGATTGCTACGTCTACCCTCACGATGAAATGCTGGAGCGGATTTTGAAACTCGACAAGATCGGGTCGTCCAAATCGTGGTTGGAAGCAGGCGCTTACTCATGGCCCCAGCCCCCGGTATGGGCAAAAGATATTTTGGATGACTATAAGGTTTAAAAATGACAATTACGAACGTTCCCTCAGTTTCAGTAACCTACGCCCAGAATGGCGCATCAACCAAATCCAACGAGCTTGGCATGCGGGCGATGCAGGAGCGTGCCTATGAGAAGCGGGGCGAGCAGTATCTTCTGATCAAGTCGCCACCCGCCTCGGGTAAAAGCCGCGCGTTGATGTTCATAGCGCTCGACAAGCTGGCAAACCAAGGGATTAAGCAGGCGATAGTGGTGGTGCCTGAAAAGTCGATCGGGGCAAGCTTCAACGACGAGCCGCTGAGTAAGTTCGGGTTCTGGGCAGATTGGACGGTCGCTCCGAAATGGAACCTATGCAACTCGCCAGGGACGGACGGCGGCAAGGTTAAATCAGTTGGGGCATTCCTTGAGAGCGACGATCAAATTCTTGTTTGTACCCACGCCACCTTCCGCTTCGCCGTGGAAAAACTTGGGATCGAGGCGTTTGACGATCGACTGATTGCCGTGGACGAATTTCACCATGTATCGGCGAGCGAAGACAGTATCCTTGGCTCGCAGCTCAATGAATTCATCGCCCGTGACCGCGTGCATGTCGTGGCCATGACCGGCAGCTATTTTCGCGGGGATGCTGTTCCGATCCTGGTGCCTGAGAACGAGGCCAAGTTCGATACCATCACCTACACCTACTACGAGCAGCTGAACGGCTACAAATACCTGAAAACGCTCGATATCGGCTATTTCTTCTATTCGGGCTCTTATGCTGACGACATCCTGAAAGTGCTCGATGCGAATGAGAAAACGATCCTGCACATCCCGAATGTGAATTCGCGCGAAAGCACGAAGGACAAGCATCAGGAGGTCGAGCACATCATCGACGCCCTGGGCGACTGGCAAGGATCAGACCCCAAGACGGGCTTTCAGCTTGTGAAGACGCCTGAGGGGCGGGTGCTGAAGATCGCTGATCTGGTGGACGACGAGGCGGTGAAGCGCGACAAGGTATCAAGCGCGCTGAAAGACCCCGCCCAGAAGAACAACCGCGATCATGTGGATATCATCATCGCTCTGGGGATGGCCAAGGAGGGCTTTGACTGGATTTGGTGCGAGCATGCGCTCACAGTCGGATATCGCGCCAGCCTAACGGAGATCGTTCAGATTATTGGTCGCGCGACCCGTGACGCCGAAGGCAAGAGCCGCGCCCGTTTCACCAACCTGATTGCCGAGCCTGATGCAGCAGAAGCCGCCGTCACCGAGGCGGTTAACGATACGCTGAAGGCGATCGCTGCCAGCTTGCTCATGGAGCAGGTGCTTGCCCCGCGTTTCAACTTCACACCGAAGAGCCCCAAGAGCGGGCCGGTTGAAGGCTTTGACTATGGCGAAGGTGGATATAACCCCGCGAAGGAGAATGTCGGTTTCAACGAGGAAAGCGGACAGTTTCAGATCGAGATCAAGGGGCTGGCAGAGCCGAATAGCAAAGAGGCCGAGCGCATTTGCCAAGAGGATTTGAACGAGGTGATCACCGCCTTTGTTCAGGACAAGACAACGATCGAGCGCGGGCTGTTCGATGAAGAGCTTGTGCCTGAAGAGCTGACACAGGTGCGCATGGGCAAGATCGTCGGGGCGAAGTTCCCCGAGCTTGATGCAGAGGATCAGGAGGCCGTGCGCCAGCATGCCGTTGCAGCCTTGAATCTGACCCAGAAAGCCAAGGAGGTCGCGCTTTCTGCCCCCGATGATGCGCAGGTGAATGGCAACACGGCGCTGATCGACGGGGTGCGGAAATTTGCGATGGACGTGCGCGAGCTCGACATCGACCTGATCGACCGGATCAATCCGTTTGGCGAAGCCTATGCGATCCTGGCCAAGACCATGAGCGAGGAAAGCCTCAAACAGGTAGCATCCGTGATTTCAGCGAAGAAGGTGCAGCTTTCGCCAGAAGAGGCGCGAGACTTGGCGCGCCGCGCCGCGAAGTTCAAGCAGGAGCGCGGACGCTTGCCTGACATCACTTCCCCGGATGCCTGGGAAAAGAAGATGGCTGAGGGCGTGGCTTACCTCGTGCGCATGAAGCAGGAGGCCGCCAATGGCTAAAGAATTCACTCAGGAAGATGATGCGCTCCTGGCTGAGCTCGGCGTCGAGGTCGAGACCAAGAAAGCCGTCACGCGGACACCCCGCGAAGAGCGCATCATTGCAGGTTTTGAAGAGATACAGCGCTTCACTGGGCAACATGGTTCCGCGCCTAAGCACGGTGAAAACCGAGACATCTTCGAACGCCTCTACGCCGTTCGGCTGGATCGCATCCGTGAGCTGCAAGAATGTCGTGAGCTTGTTGAGCCTTTGGATGGTCAGGGGCTTTTGACCGGTGCGGCTCAAGCCCCATTAGCCGATGCGGGAGAGCTCGATGATGATGCGCTTCTGGCCGAGCTTGGTATCGAGGTCGAAGCCCCCCCGATCACGGAGCTGAAGCACGTCCGATCGACCGCTGAAAAGAAGGCTGCTGAAGATATTGCGAGCCGTGACAAATGCGAAGACTTTGACACCTTTAAACCCCTCTTTGAGCAGGTGCAGAAGGAGCTGGATAGCGGACTGCGGGACACGCGACCTTTCGAGATGAAGGCTGAGATAGAGAAAGGGCGGTTTTTCATTGTCAGCGGTCAAATAGCTTATGTTGCCGAGAAGGGTGAGACGACCATTACCGACCAAGGGCGCACGGATGCCCGTTTGCGCGTGATTTTCGACAACGGCACTGAGAGCAAGATGCTCATGCGCTCGCTTCAGCGTTCCCTAAACAAAGACGAGGCGGGGCGGCGGATCACCGAGCCGACAGCCGGACCTTTGTTTTCAGACCAAACCATCGACGGAGACGAGGCGAGCGGCACGATCTATGTACTGCGAAGCAAGGCCGATCATCCGCTCGTCGCGGAAAATAGAGAGTTGGTGCATAAGATTGGTGTGACCAACATGAGTGTGGAAAAGCGCATAGCGGGGGCACATCTTCAGCCCACGTTCTTGATGGCCAATGTCGAAATCGTAGCGACATACGAGCTCTATAACATCAATCGGACCAAGCTAGAAAACCTGATCCATCGCATCTTTGAACCCGCGCGGCTTGAGATCGAGATCATGGATCGTTTTGGACGGCCAGTTGTGCCTCGCGAGTGGTTTCTCGTGCCGCTGTTTGTGATCAAGGAAGCGGTCGAGCGGATCAAGGACGGAACGATCTCTGGTTTCCGGTATGATCCGCAAGGGGCAAAACTAACAAGGCGAGGGGCATAGACATTGCTTGAAAGTGTCTGCCAAATGGCATTTTAGGTTTTGAGGAATACGATGACGAACGAACAGAACCAATCGCTTGCGCTATTGATTGATGGTGATAACGCTTCTCCTAAGATTGTTGAGGGATTGCTAGCAGAAATAGCAAACTACGGCTCTGCGAGTATTAAGCGCATCTATGGTGATTGGACCAAACCGAATCTCAATGGTTGGAAGGACTGTTTGCTCGAACACTCTATTCAGCCCGTTCAGCAGTTTGCCTACACTACTGGCAAGAATGCGACTGACGGAGCTATGATCATCGATGCGATGGACCTCCTTTACACTGGTCGTTTTTCAGGATTTTGCATTGTCTCGAGCGATAGCGACTTCGCTCGCCTGGCCGCCCGAGTCCGAGAACAGGGTGTAACGGTCTACGGTTTCGGCGAACGTAAAACACCTCGACCATTCATCACCGCTTGCGACAAGTTCGTCTATTTCGACATCCTGAACACGCCAGAAATTGAACAACACGAGGACGGCGGAAACCTTGACAAGGGCAGTCCGTCCGCGCTCAAAAAACCTGCTACCAAAACTGGTCAGAAGAAAGTCGTGCTGGATGCGGCCACACTCGACATGCTTGTCAAAGCTATTGATGCAACTACTGAAGATGACGGGAAGGCAAATCTTGCAAGGGTTGGCGCGCACCTCGCCAAACAAGCTTCCGACTTCGATGCTCGTAATTTCGGATTTCGGCGGTTAACTGATTTGGTGGACGCCTCTGGTGTCGCTGAAGTCGAGCGTGTCGGGGAAAACCCGACCATTGTTCGAGTACGTCTTACCGGCGAGTCAAAGTCAGTTCGCAAGGCATAGAACACCATATTCACCTTTCAGTCTTAATTTTCCGCCATCTGTATTCGCCGGTTAGAATGATATGCGCCCATCCGAGGGGTGAGATATGCGCAAGAAGATAGGCTGGGGTATCCACCAACCGCAACAATTGTCCTAGGATCCTAAAAGGTGTGCCAGTTCAACAATTTCAGTCGCATCAGCTCCGGTCGAGACTCGGTTGCCAAACATCTGCCCTATAATCATCCGCAGCCTTTCGACGTCACCGGATTTTGCCGCTTCAACACCTGCTTCAACCAGCTGTGCATGAAGCGCTTCATCAACCGCCAAGTGATGCTCTTCTGCCAAACGTCTGAAAATTTCAATCAAGAAATCAGGGCTTTCGGCCAAGACTTTCATGCGAATACCTTGCATCTCATCTAGTGAGCGACGTGCGGCATCATAGTTCTTTTCCCGAATCGATCGGCGGGTCGTGACCAAAAGCTTGTCATGCCGCTCAGTGTCAACTGGTTGCGCAATATCTCGCAGCTCGTCAAAGGATGTTTCCGCTTTGGCGACTTCGTCATCCAGCACCCGTTCTTCGTTCTCGGGTGACATCTTTAGCAAAGCAACCTCCTGGCGAAGCTTGCGGGCTTCTTCGGCTACCGAACGATGCGTGTCTGCATCAACAGACGTAGAAAGCGCCGCATGCTGACGTTCAATCCGCTTGCGAATGTCGCCACTTGGATCGGCATCTTCATCGAGCGTGGTTTCAAGCTCGTCTAGATCGCTCTCAACACGTGCGAGCATAGTTGTGGCAACCTCTGCCCCACGCTGGCCGTCATAGTTGATGCCGCCATCTTCGGATCGATAAAGGTTGGTCGCATCGATTACACGCCCCAATGAGGGCAATTCGACCGAAAAGCTGAGCGTACCATTGTCGCTCATTTTCCAATCGATGACAAAATCGTCACCTCGATTGATCCGTTCACCGCGCTCCAATTCATCTCGACTGTTCAGGCGAAAATTACCGATATGTAGGTTGTGTTCCGGGGTGTCGATGTCATCTGCCATCTCATAAAATTCAACTGCGATGAAGTCATCCTCGCCCCCGACGAGTGTCTTGCCAGTTCGGAAGGTTTGCTTACCTTGTGTAGGCAACGCCGTCCCTTTCTTTACAAGGACCTCCAACTTGTTCCGCTCATATCCGACAAAGCCATGCTGAATCTTGACCGCCAGAGTGTAGGTCATCGGGACACTTGCAGCACTTGCTTCCGCTCGGGTGATGACGATTTCGCGTGACGCATCCTCGACGGCCTTGCCCTGTTGGTCGAACACGGTCACCTTGAAACGGTTTTCGCCGTTCTTTCGAACATTTACGTTGATGCTGAGTGGCCCATCAATTTGAATTCTGCCTGTCGAAGACCCTTCTTCATCAAGGATTTCCACCTCATGCCCGGTTGGCATGTCTGCCGCCGGTTTCAGCCGAACCTTGGTCGCTTCGTTGGCAACGCGTGACTTGAAGTCTAAAGCCAAAGAGACGCTGCCCGTGACGGCTTCTCTCTGTTTCCCGCTCTTCTGCGTGGAGCTTTCACCAGCCCATTCTCGGCTCTCCGCGAAAATTGCAGCGCCCGTTGCAACGGCGGTCATAGGATCAAGGCCGCTTTCCACTTCGATTGCCAAGCCAGCCTGCAACATGTCTCGGATGATAGGCATCTTCGAAGGGCCACCGATCGGGACGATTTTTGAGATGTCGTCATTCTTGTATCCGTTGGCCGTGATAATCTTGCGGCAAAGAGCAATCGAGTCATCGATCCGATCTTTGATCAAATCGGTCATCTGTTCTCTCGTCAAATCGATGGAGATGTAGATTTCTTCACCGTCCTCATCAGACGCACGCACTTCGTCCTCTGTCGCAAAAATGGAGGCCGTCGAAGACGCCGAAAGTTGGATCTTCGCCTTTTCCGCAGCATGGCGGCAGACGTCCGAAAGATGCTTGTACTTTTCGTTGCGTTGAAAATCCGCTGGGAGGTTGAACGTCAGCGTAAGCCAGGGCCGCACAATGCTGTCGAAAATGATCCTGTCAAAGTCACGACCGCCAAGCATGTTGATGCCCTCATGGGCGATCACGTTGACGACACCCGCCGTGCTCATGACCAAAGCCAAGTCAAAGGTCCCGCCTCCGAGATCGTAGACTAAGAAAACACCGTCATTTTGTTTGCTGTGTGCAATTGCGGCCAAAGCAGCTGCAACTGGTTCCTGCAACAGGCTTACTTTTTCCAAACCGGCCAATCGCGCGGCAGAGATGGTGTCTTCGCTCTGCATTTGGTTGAATGCGGCGGGTGTTGTGATGACCACGCCCTCAATTTCCTGATTGCCAGCCTCGGTCATCGCCTGACCTACCAGCGCTTTGATGATTTCGGCACTACACTCAACCGGCGTCCACGTTTGCCCCGCAAAGGAGATAGGATTCTTGGTCCCCATCGATCGCTTGAATCCTTGAGCGACATTCTGCGGAGCCGAAAGCAAGCGATCATAGGCTGATTTCCCGATGAACCTGTGCCCGCGCTTGTCCAGATAAATCACACTGGGCAGCACATCCGTGCCATCCGACGTCTTGAAGAGACGCGTTGCACCATCGATGTGGCCGACGACTGCCGAGTTCGAAGTTCCGAGATCAATACCAAGATACAATGCTTATTCCTTTTCACTTTTTGCCGGCTCAACAAGGACGCGTCCTAACCTGATAACCTTCATATCCGCCATAACGGTTGGTTCCAGCGTTTTCGATACCACGAGATCAGTTTCATCTGGATAGTCTCCAGCATTGTCTGCCGACGCGGCCAATCCGTCGTGGAACACTTCGGCTTCAAAATCGATCATTTTTAAACCGAGCTGGTCAACAAGCATCGTCAATTGACGGTCTGAGAAGTTCAGCTGGCTTTTCAACCTGCGGCTTGCGCCGTCTGGAAGTCGATCAATGGCTTTCCTCGTCGCATTGGACAGTTTCCAGAATTCGACGCAAAGCTGTGCGACTGCTTCGGCGCTTAATGTCTGTGGGGTTGAGCCTACCATGAAGAAACAATCCTCCTTGCATCTGCCCGCAGCTCAGCAGCTTTTTCACGCGCCTCGCGCTGAACCGAGCTTAGAGCGCCACTTCTATATCGATAATTTGAGCATCGAGAGTTGAAGTCGGCGATGAGCTCATTGAACCGATCAATCTGGTAATTTGTGTTCGTCAACGTTCTAATCGTTTCAAGTCTTTGTCCCTGAAAAACACAATAACGAATTTGCGAACGATTGAATGTCAAGCCTTGCCCTACGGGCGGCCTAGCCTCAGCCGATGCGCTTGGCGCGGGCGTTGGTGTCGCTACGCTTGGGGAGGATGGCTGATAGGTAGAGCGGCTAGACGGCCTATCCATCTCATCTGCAATCACGAAGAATCCAATGACGGCCGCAATTGAGGCATAAATACCCCACTTCAACTTCTTGCCAAATCGCTTTCGATCCAACTTTGCCTTTAGCTGCTGAAGTTCCGCGCGCTCAGATCCACTCGCATATTTCAGCAAATCGCCCACAGTTTCCGACATGCCTGTCAAATTGCCGGAATTCTTTTCAAGTTCGTTCATTTTCCAATTGCGATGCAGAACCGCTCGTTCTTCTTCAAGAGTTTTTCCAAGCTCTTGGGAAGGTCGAGCGCCAGAAAAGGTCAGGACTCCATCTAACAGCTTGAAAGCGGTCTGTGGGTCGTTGCAATCGTTGTTAATGTGCAATGCAAGGTCGCGCACAATGTTGAAGGCAATGGGATCATCGGCCCCTCTGGAAACCGTATCCTTGAAAATTTTCAGGACAGTAGAAACCGGTGTCGGCACCTTAGTTTTTGCGGCTTCGCACGCATCAATAAGCGCCTTGTATTCCTGGTGGAGTTTTTGCTGTTCATCTAGCGTTTCGAGCTGCGCCACATCTCCCTTGAGGACTTCCGCAACCGACTCTAGCTCAGGGAAGGTTCGCAACAGCGCCTCGGAAAGCCGTCGCGCTTCGGCAAATTCGTTGCGGTTGTTTGCCAAGTCCAAACAAAGTGACCTCAGTTTTTCGTATATCCGTTTTGATCGGCCTTCTTCATGGCCTTGATGCTGTTCATAGACCTGAACCGGTTGATTAACGTCATCCCACCGAACCAGAAGATCAGATGCTTGTGTTACAAGTGCTTCTAGATCGGCGTCGGTATTTTCAGCGTCCGATATGACCTTGTCGATCTCATCGCTTATGCGGGCTAAGTCAGGTTCGCTAAGGGTGTCATAATTGCGAACAAACTGCTCTAGGAACGAACTCGAAGGCTGCCTTCTCAGCTCGGCTTCGACAATCCAGTCCATGGCTTCACCAGGGCGATCTAGTGTCCAAATCCCTTCCGCTGCTGATCTGGCATGCAGTTTTTCAAGCTCCTTCAACGCATTGTACATTTGCCGGTTTTCGACGCGGGGAAAACCGGCGCTAAGACGATTTTCATTGATAAAACTGAGAAGGGTCGCTTGATCAATTTCATCCCATGCCGCCACGAGAGCATGGAACAAGCTGTCGTTGACATTCCCTGTGCCTGCAAAATGCGCCAAGATGTTCGCCTTGGCCAGCTCTGGAGCATGCTTGGATGATTCAATAAGCGCCTCAAGGTCACCCGATGCGATTAGGTTCAAGACATTGGACGTTTGAGCTTGGCTTAACTCCGGTAGCCACGAGATTTCTTGTTCGAGACGGGTATTTGGTGCCAATAGGCTTTGCTGTGCGCGTTGGATTTCTTGAGGATCGAAAACCTCATCAAACTCGGCATCCTCAACCAATTCCGCAATGTCTGATCGATTGGAGACATAGTCGGCCTTCAACACATTAAAGGCCCTGGTGGTGAGGTCAAAAGGTCCGGTACTCATATTCATCTCTTCAAATCAAGATCATCGTACTTCTACTTACACTTATGCACTACTGGCTCAGCAACAAAAGCCAAATTTCCATTTGATGCTCAGTGTTGGATGACAACTATTTTTCCAGCAACCTAAGCACTTAGCACTGGCAGCTTCGTTGCACAATTCATGACATCTGCACCGCACTTCCGGTCCCAGCAATACCAAGCGCTTAGCATGGTGCACAAATCAGTAGCGCAATTTCAGCATTGAGCGACACGGTTTTGGGACGGGGCCGGGGCTCTCCATGGCGCTGCTGCGAAAAGGACCGTTTTTGCGGCAGTTTTTGCGTTGCCACTAAGCCATTGATTCCAATTGTGCTGGACTGCCGCAAAAACCTGGTGCAAAAGGATTCTATGAAAATCGGCTACGCAAGAGTGTCTACAGAAGAACAGAACCTTGATTTACAGATCGAGGCGCTGACGGAAGCCGGGTGCGACCGGATCATCACCGACCAAGCGCAAAGTGGCTCGAAAGCGGCTGAAACGCGCGCAGGTTTTTCAGAGGCAATGGAGCTTATAGGCGACGGTGATCTTCTTGTGGTCTGGAAGCTGGACAGGGTAGGGCGGTCCATTGCTGATCTCATACACCTTTTGAAGCTCTTCGGGGATCGCGGCATAGAATTTCGCAGCCTCACGGACGGGATCGACACGACGACCGCAGGTGGGCGACTTGTGTTTCACATTATGGGAGCCTTGGCGGAATTTGAACGGGACTTGATCCAGGAACGCACCAAGGCGGGGCTTGCCGCCGCAAGGAAACGCGGCAAACGGCTTGGCCGACCTCCTGCGCTGACACCCGCACAAATCCAGCACGCGAAGGCTGCCATAGCGGCAAGGCGAGAGACGGTTTCGGGCATGGCGGAGATACTTGGGGTAAACCGCAGCACCATCCAGCGCGCCATCGGGGCAACCCGGTAATGGACGAGCTTCAGAGGCATCTTTTCCAGCTCAAGTTCCGCATTGCCTTCCTTGAAAGCCGGGGACAGGCATTCGAGGACCTGTTCTCCCGGATCATGGGTCATGCATTCGCGGGCGACTTCCAGGCCGTGCGGCCATACGGAAACAAGGGTGATCTGAAGTGTGACGGCTATCGGGTTAGCGACAAGACTGTGTTTCAGTGCTACGCGCCAAAAACGACGAAGCTCGATAAGCTCCAAACGAAAGTCGATGAAGATTTCAATGGGGCGGTCGCGCATTGGGGGCTGCGCATGGAGCGCTGGACTTTCGTGCACAACGACGACGATGGCCTTCCTGCCGATGCGGTTCAGCAACTAATTGACCTTGGCAATGCCAACCCGAGCGTTTCGCTCGACCAGATGAGTTACCCTGAGATCTTCGACATCACTATGTCGCTGGCAGCACCACAACTCGAAGATCTGTTCGGCCCGGCGCCGACGCAGCGCACGCTTGCACAACTTGATTTCGAGGCACTGCGACCTGTCGTCATGCTGATACAGCGGATTGACCCAGATGAAAATCCGTCCTTGGCGGCACCTTCTGCTTCAAAACTGAAAGCGAACGATCTGTCCGACGATGCGGCAGAGCTTCTGCGTCAGGGACGCCGAAGGGAGCGTTTGGTAGAGGATTTTTTCAACCAGTTTCCGAACCCGGACTTTGGCGAGGAGATCGCTCAGGGCTTCCGTGATCGCTACCAGGACCTGAAACAACAAGGCCACTCTGCAGATCATACTTTCATGGAGCTTCAGCACTTCGCGGGTGGAATGAGCGGTACACCGCAGCACCAAGCCGCTGTTTTGGCCGTCATGTCGTATTTCTTCGAGCGTTGCGACATTTTTGAGGATTATGTGGAAGCGGAGGCCGACACATGATCCTGCCAACCAAACATATCCGTCCCGAACGCGCGCTCCTGACCGTGGGTGCCGATATATTGGCGTGTCTGAAGGGACCGATGACGGTATCGCGGGTTTGGGACGAAGTGCGTAGGCAACGTGGCGAAGCAGTGGGGGTGGCACCCATAAACTACGATTGGTTCATTCTCGCACTTGACCTGCTGTTTATCACAAATGCGATAAGCTTTGAAAACGGCGTACTTCGTAAGGGCGCGACATGATCCACAACCTCACAAGTGATCTGGAGAGCTTCAAAAGCCTGACCTTCGGTCCGGGTCTTAACATTCTCTTGGCTGAGAAGACGGCGCAATCAACGGATCGGCAGACGCGAAACGGAGCAGGGAAGACCAGCTTTGTCGAACTGGTCCATTTTATCTATGGGGGCAACGCCAAGCCTGACAGCATCTTTCGCTCCGATGAACTGACATCGCACACCTTTGAGATGCAGACCGATATCAGCGGGCACACGATCTCTGCCGCGCGGTCGGGCAAGAAGCCTGCGCGCATCAAACTTCTGGGCGAGACGGAGCATTGGCCGATCAAACCCGATCTGGATAGCAAGACCGGCGACCTCGTGCTGTCGAACACAAACTGGCGAGCCGATCTGGGCGCTTTGCTGTTCGATCTGCCGACGGATCCGGATGCTATCAGCCGGTTCGGACCGACATTCCGTTCACTCTTTTCCTATTTTGCACGCCGACAGGGCAGTGGAGGGTTCGTTCAACCAACCCAGCAATCTGGACCACAGCAGAATTGGGACCAGCAGGTTGCTATATCTTATCTTCTGGGGCTGGATGCCAGCATTGCACAGCAGTTTCAGGAAACGCGTGCCCAAGAGAGTGCAATGGCAGAACTGCGGAAAGCGGCGAAGAAAGGCGACCTGGGTGAATTTTACGGAAACTCTGCCGACTTTCGAACGCGGTTAGCGATCGCAGAAACCAAGGCCCGTCAGCTTCAAAAGCAGCTCGCTGAGTTCAACGTCGTTCCGGAGTATGCTTCAATGGAGCAGGAAGCTTCAGAGATTACGCGCTCAATTTCCACCATCAACGATGACAACCTGATTGATCGGGAACTTGTGCTGCAACTAAGAACTGCCTTGGAAAGCGAAGAACCGCCTGCGATTACCAACGTCGAAAAGTTGTATAAGGAAGCGGACGTCGTCCTTCCGGAAATCGTTGCGCGCAGGTTCGAAGAGGTGTCGGAATTTCATGAGGCGATCATTCGAAACCGGCAGGCTCACCTTTCGGCGGAAATCACTGCTGCCGACGTGCGGATTGCAGCACGGGAAGCGCAGCGACTAGAGTTGGATCGTCGCCGCGGCCAACTCATGGGTATTCTTCAATCAGGGGGGGCGCTGGAACACTACTCACGCCTTCAAGAAGAAGCAGGGCGTACCGAAGCAAAAGTGGAGGCCTTACGTCAGCAGTTGGAGATTGCCGAGCGGATCGAGAGCACGAAAGTTCAACTCGACATTGAACGAGCTCGTTTGCAGCAAGCGCTTCAAGCCGATCTTCATGAGCGCAATGACATCACGAATGATGCCATCGTGATTTTCGAAGAACTGTCCACCTCGCTCTACGAGCAGGCCGGACACCTGACAATTGCTGCGACACCCAATGGCCCCACGTTCGAAGTTGCAATCGACGCGCAACGGAGCAAGGGCATCAACAGCATGCAGATCTTCTGTTTCGATCTGATGTTGGCCGAACTGACGACGAAGCGCGGAATTGGCCCTGGCTTCCTGATCCATGACAGTCATCTTTTCGATGGTGTTGATGAGAGACAAGTCGCTAAGGCCCTTCAACTCGGGGCTAGCCACGCGGAAAAGGTCGGTTTCCAATACATCGTGACCATGAATTCTGACGCGCTGCCCGAGGATGGGTTCCAATACGGCTTCGATGTGCACCAGTACGTCAATCCGACCCGCCTTACAGACGAAGAGGAAACGGGTGGCCTGTTTGGGCTCAGATTTGGATAGCGGCGGATTGACGGGGTAGATTGCGCGCACGGTTTGAATGCAAACTAGGCATATAATTTCAACTTGCAGAGCATACGCGCGATAGTCTATTTCGTTTGATCCGCGCTAGAGGACCGGGTTGGAAAATGTCTGAGATATTCGAGAATGCAATCACCTCAATCAAACTTGGTATTGAGGACTTCCAGACCGGTGACGACGACCGGATGCTGAGTGCAGCGCGCAATTACTACGCGGGTCTTCTTCTGCTCGCCAAAGAATGCTTGGTCAACGCGGTCCCGGAAGCTGATGCGATGGACGTCATTGGGGCAAAATTCAAGCCTGTCCCAGACGGTGATGGCGGAGTTGATCACGTCGTCATGGGATACACAACTGTTGATCTTGGGGTCTGTTCCGGCTGGGG
>NZ_JBOEGM010000033.1:0-4965 GCF_050633425.1 Pelagimonas sp.
AGATTGCCGTCCTTGTCCTTGTAGGTGCGCGCGACCGTGACGGTGTGGTAGGCTCCGGTTTCGCTTTCATTGCGCCAGATGGCGGCCTTGAGTGCGCCTTCGCGCAGGGTTTCTGCTGGGCGGTTGGTGTGATCGTCAGACATGGTCTGTCCTTTCTGTGGTTGGGGAGGGTTGGAAAGAGTTGCCGCGCGGCGATGTTCTGCTTCCCAACGCCTGTTAAAGGCGCGTGCGTCGACCTCGGCGGCCAATTGCGGGGAAGGTTTCAGAACCGGATGCGGTTGCTTTTGCGCCACCATAGACGGATCTTTTTCTCGAGGTGGTTTTGCGGCCTCATCGCGCGCATTGCTGTTGGCGGCGAACTGCCGCTGCAGGCGCAGATGGCGCAGACGTTCGACAAAATCACTGCCCGGCAGATCGGGGTGCGCATTGGCATAGGTGATGGGGGTCTTGGCCATGATCTACCTTTCAACTTGGGACCAAAAACCGCCCTTGTATTGCGGATAATGCGCGTAGCGTTCTGGCACGGGTGCGGTGATGACGCGGCGGGTGCGTTTGCCCCAAAAGGTCTGGACCTGCACGCTGTCCAAAGGCGGATGGTAGGGGTTCGGGTGGTAGGTCAGACCGCGCACCTCCCAATAGGGGCGACGAGTTAGCGGGATCGGATACGGAACGTCTTCATGGAAGAAGTAGGCCATATCGACAGGCGCATTCATCACCTCATCCACCGTCTGCAACTGGCGATGCTGCTTGGTCTGATGCTCAGTCGCAAAGCTTTGGTGGGAAATTTCCAGGGCGGCGCGCAACGGGTCACCGCCATTGATCACCGAATGCAGCGCCGTGTTGCGCGCATGGGTCGCCCGTTCCTGTGCCAGGCGGTCATCATAGACCAGCGTTTGGGAGCCACACATATCGGCGCAGCTCTTGGCGCTGCCCCAATCGCGCAGGGCGAACATCAGCTTGCCCGCCGCGCTGGACTTGATCTGCGCCTTGGCGTTTAGCCCCAGATTGTCCATCTGATCTTCGGTCTGGAAGACGGCAATCGGCTGGATGCCAATGCCCGCGCCATAGGTGAAGAGACGTGGCACAAGCGGAAAGCCACCGCTGTCTCCGCCGAGCTGGCCGCATTCATCGAGAATAAACGTGATACGCCGTGCGGCAGGCGCGCGCGACTTGTAAAGCGTTGCCCCAACGAAGAAAGTTTTGAGAACGGGGCTCCAGGCCTGAAGGTATTCGGCGGGTGGGCAGAGGTAGAATTGCCATGCTTGATTTTCACGGGCCTGATTGTCATCAACCAAATCGGCCAAGGACATGGTGTAAGGTGGCGAGACTGAGTCCATGAGCACCGGATCGGAGAGACAGGCGACGGATTTGGACAATTCGCCCAGGATGCCACGAAAGCCACCTGTGGAATCCGCGCGCGCCGTGGCGATTTCGGCCTCGATCTGACGGACTTTGGGAAAGCGGGACTGGGACATCTGATAGGCCAGCTCGAGCCAGTCGTCACCGCCCGCAATCAGCGCATTCACCGCATCATAGAGGGCGGGCCATGTGACCACTTCCATGATTTCGGCGATGACCAGCGAAAGCGCCTCGCCGTATTCTCGGCATCGTGGCGGGTAAAAATCGTCTTTCGATCCAGCGCGGGAGGGAGCGAGTTCGCCCCACAAAACTTTGGTGTCCGAGACCAGTGTCGGGCTATCAATGCGCATATAATCCAGTGGGTTCACGCGGTCCTGCGGCAGGCCATGAAGGCCCACCGGGTTCCAATAGGCGCAGAACTTCCCGTCTGCTGTCTGGTCTTGCGAGAGATAGGCCCCTTCGCCCTTGGGATCGAGCATCATGAGTGTGTGCTTGCAAGTGCCGGACAGTAGATTCCGGCAAATCACATCGCGCATTTTGCCCGCCCTGGCACCGGCGACGATGATTTGGCCTGCTGGCCCGTGGAACCAAACCTCGCGACCCTCAAAATAGCCAACAAAGAAAGATTCGGGGCGTTGTTCAAAAAGCTCGGCGCGGTGCAGGTCTTGATAGGTGGCAAACCGGCTCGATCCGAACCGGTTTGCTTCGTTGTCACGCCGAGAGCTCGAAGAGCTGCCAGAGCGTGGAAAGAACGGGAAGGCCATCAGCGCCGCCCGCCAAAGAGCTGCGTCATCACCCCCATAACGAAGCTGACAAAGCCAACACCGAGGCCCAATTTCACGCCAAAGAACATCAGCGGATAGGCGGCAATCTTGAGCAACCAATAGACAAAAGCTGCCCCAGCGCCCTCATAGCGGGCGTGAATGGCGCGCAGGAGCGGCTGTTCAAAATAGGACCAGAGATCCGGCGTCCAGAAGATCGACGCATAGATTGCGATGAAGGTGGCGAGCCATCGCCCGCTTGTGGCGATCAGCGGGTTGGCCTTGCCATCCCCGCCGCCGCCCAGTCCGAGAAGCCAGTTCATTTCATATCCTCCAGTTTGTCAGTTGAAAAAGTGATCGGATGCCAGTCGCCCTTGGGCAGCGCAGGCCGGGTGATCGGCGTGGCGCTGCTGGCCTCTGGCAATCTTGTGAGGGGCAGAAAGGCGCTCAGATGCTTGGCAAACGCGCCTTCGATACGGGTGTAGTTGTTGTATTCCGTGCCCTTGCGGTAGCTGTTGGTGACGCCAACAATGGCAAAGCTGGCCCCGCCATCACGCGAGACGATCAGAGGCCCGCCCGATCCGCCGGGCACAGCATCACAGCCCGTGGCGGCGATGGTGGCGGTGCTGTCGCCCGCCACGTCGCCGGTATCTTCCCGCGCCGTGGCTTCGCAGCGCACCCCGAACACATCATAGCGTGCAAATTTGTCCGACGTGGTTCGGGCGGCGTAGAGCGGGTGCTGCGCATAACTTGGCAGATCCGCGTAGCGATAGGCCCCGATGCTCAGCAAGATCTGATCCTGTGCCTCGATCAGGTCATCCGGGGTTTCTGCCACGGGCAGGATTTGGGCGGCCTCGCAGGCGGGTTGCGCCAGTTCAACAATGGCATAGTCCAGCCCGAGACGCGCACGCGGGGACATGCTGCCGGGATGGATGGCTTTGAACGCATAGGCCTGCCCGCAGGCCTCAAGGTAAATCCGCCCATCCGAGGGCGCGGGCGGATTGCTGGTCAAGCCATATGGGCCTTCCCATTTGCCCGTATCGACAAAGACATGTGCTGTGCTCAGCACCAGATCACGCGCAATCAGCGCCCCAGTGGCTTGCCCGCCATGATCCCAAAACACCGGAGCAGTGCCGGACAACTGGCCCGTGAAGTCGCGGTCTTCAAAGCCAAAGACATGCGGGACATAGACCAGCGGCGTGCGATCATCCCGCCCCGGAGCGGGCGCATAGGGAACGGAGAAGCTGGTCTGTGGTGCCGGAGGACGTTCCTCCGGCAGGTCTGGGGTTGGGGCTTCTGGCACTTGAGCAAAATGATCCAGCAGCCAATCCGGCAGGTCGATCTTGTCCATTGCTGTTGTGAAGACCATCGCGCCGCACAGCGTGGCCGCGACGGGGAGCGGCCAGAGGCCAAGAATTGTATCAAGCCTTGTCATCGGATTTGTCCTCAGCAGGTTTTTTGGATCCGCGCTTGCGGGTTGTGGTTTTGGGCTTGGGAAGCTTGGCGGCAGGCTTGCTCAGGCGCGGGCGTCCACGTTTCGGCGCTCCGGTCTCGGACTCGATCCGGCGCTTGGATTCCGCTATCAGGTGCAGAAATTCTTCGACACGGGACAGATCCGTCAGGGTGATGTAACTCGGCAGCGGCTGATCATTCTCTTCGCGGATTTTGAGTTTGAGCGAACGATACAAGGCCAGACGGAATCCGACGCCAATCCAACCGCAGAGATCGAGCAACAAGGCGGCCATAGTCAGCGCAGGCAGGCGGGTTGACGCCGCAAACAACCGTTCCGCCATGCTCAGCGTCACCTGTTCCGGCAGGTCGGGCGACTGCGACTCGATACGATCTGCTTCCGCCTGCAACTGCGCCGCATAGCGGCGCATCTCGGCGCTGATCTCAGCGATCCGCGCACGGGACTGCGCCTTGGCCTGGCTGCGTGCGGGCACACCTTCGGCGATGCTCTGCGCCGCCTGACGGATCACCCGCGCTGGATCAAGCGACAGCAAAGCGCGCATCTCGCCAATGGCCTGCGCCTCAAGGGTCTTGAGATACGCACGTTTTTCCGCAGCACTCATCTTTGTGTCGATCTGCGCGATCCGCAACTCTGCGATATGTGCATTCAGGGTCGAGACATGCCCATTGGCCTGTTTCAACATGGCCTCAAGAAGGTCAGCCGCCTGAACATACTTGACCGCAGCCGCCCCATAGGAGTTCGACACCGAGCCAACGCCGGGTTCACCTGTCGGGCCGTTTCCCGCAATCTCAGCGCTTTCCAGACTACGCGCCTGTTCCGCACGATCCTCCAAGGCAGCGCGAATGACATTCAGTTCGCCGACATAGGAGACAAAGCCCTGTCCGGCATTGCTCATTCGGTCGATGCGCCCTTGCTGTGCAAGGTCCTCGCTGACCTCACCCGCCGTTGCGCTGAGATTGGCCGTGACCGACACCGCCGCATAGCTGGAGAACCCGAGCGTCGCGACAACGGCAAAGATCAGCAGCGGATTTTTTGCTTCGATATATGGAATCTGCCATGTGCCAGCCCAGAAGATCCGAGCGATCATCCAAAGACTTGCCCCCATTAGGGCGCACAGCAGGAAGTCATAAAGATCGGGATCGGCGAACTGGCTCAGCAGCCCTGCTGCGGAAATCACCGCCGAGATCAGCGCCAGCGCCGACAAAGCAGGCCATGCCTTGGCATCAAAAGCCTTGCACAAAGCCAGCAGAAAAGCCGCAGACCACAGCGGTCCGGGATCGTTATTATGAGGGGTCATAAGATGTCCTCCGTGATGACATCAGGCATGCCTCAGCCGTTCCCGCCGAACGGGTCGGCGCGGTGAAGCGCCAAAGC
>NZ_JBOEGM010000034.1:0-172189 GCF_050633425.1 Pelagimonas sp.
TGTTTCAGTGCGTTCCGTTTTGCGTGAACGCCCGTGCGCTGTTTTGTGAGCCTATGACATAAAACTTGGTACTTAGAATGAATTTCGCCGGTCGGTTGTCCGGTCGAATGTGATGTTCCAGTCTCCGGTTGGAATGGCGCGCCCGCCTACAAGGCAGTTTTCGCTCTGGCAATTCGTCACGATCGAGAATGCAATCCGTTTCCCGATCTTTGCATCAATCACGGATGGCTTGAACGGGCTTTTCATGGGCTGCCCCAGTATGGCGATTGGCCAAGCGATGTCTCGGACCAAAAAATAGCCACCCGGCAATTCCATAACCGCGTTTTGCGGTGTGTTTATGGACTGCCCGACGCGCGCGTTAAAAGGAAATACATTCAAAAGAGAGTAGTCACCCGTTTCTGTCTGCAGGAATATCACAACGCGGGAAACAAGCTGGAAACTGTCGTGCAAAAAAATACGCATATTGGGCACAGGTATGCCGTCTATGGTAACTGATACGTCTCTTGATAAAGGGCGTAACAGGTAAGCCGCGCCCACAAGATAGCGGGAAATGGGTTCAAACTTGGTTCCGATGGTTTGGAGAGCACCAAATACGATGCCAAAGCCAAGAAAAATGACCGTTACAACAAACTTTATCATACAACGTTCATAATCCCGGCGAATTCGCCGATACAAGGTGTTTGAAGCCTTGTCACACACCAATCCCACATGTATACGCGCGCAATGTCCTACGGGATATTTGCGGCGGGGTGATTCCCGCCGTTTGGGTTCGATGAGGGTTTGCGATGGTCGCTTGTCCTCCTCTCAACTCCAATGCCAATAAAAGGCTGTTCAATGAACCAGAACATCCGTATCCGGCTGAAGGCGTTTGACTACCGCGTTCTTGATGCTTCCACACAGGAAATCGTCAACACCGCCAAACGTACCGGTGCCACGGTCCGCGGTCCGATCCCGCTGCCCAACAAAATCGAAAAATTCACCGTTCTGCGTGGCCCCCACGTAAACAAGAAGTCGCGTGACCAGTTCGAGATCCGTACGCACAAGCGTATGCTCGACATCGTCGACCCGACTCCTCAGACCGTTGACGCCCTGATGAAACTCGACCTCGCCGCCGGCGTTGACGTCGAGATCAAAGTATAAGGGGGTCCTATGCGCTCTGGTATTATCGCAAAGAAAGTCGGGATGACTCGCGTCTTCATGGAAGATGGCAAGCAAATCCCAGTGACTGTTCTGCAACTCGAAAACCTGCAAGTTGTTGCTCAGCGTACCGCTGAGGAGCATGGCTACACAGCTGTTCAGCTGGGTGCCGGTGCAGCCAAAGCAAAACGCACATCCAAAGCCATGCGTGGTCACTTCGCCAAGGCGAATGTTGAACCCAAGCGCAAGGTTGCGGAATTCCGCGTTGCGCCTGAAAACCTGATCGAAGTGGGCGCGGAAATCACCGCAGAACACTATAACGAGGGCCAGTACGTTGACGTATCGGGCATCTCGATCGGTAAAGGTTTTGCTGGTGGTATGAAGCGTTGGAACTTTGGCGGTCTGCGCGCGACACACGGTGTCTCGATCAGCCACCGTTCGCACGGTTCCACCGGTCAGTGTCAGAACCCCGGTAAGGTTTTCAAAGGCAAGAAAATGGCCGGTCACATGGGTGCTGCCCGTGTTACCACTCAGAACCTTCAGGTTGTGAAGACTGACGCGGATCGCGGCATCATCATGATCAAAGGCGCTGTGCCAGGTTCCAAAGGTGGCTGGGTCACCTTGAAGGATGCCGTTAAAAAGCCGCTGCCAAATGACGTGCCTACTCCGGCCGCCATTCGCGCGACTGAAGCCCCCGCCGAAGCACCTGCAGAAGCTCCTGCAGAAGGAGGTGACGCATGAAACTTGACGTGATCAAACTCGACGGCGCCGCAGCTGGTTCCGTAGATCTGGACGAAGCACTGTTTGGCCTTGAGCCTCGTGCCGACATCCTGCACCGTGTGGTCCGCTGGCAGCGTAACAACGCCCAAGCCGGTACCCACAAGGTTAAGACACGCTCGGAAGTGAGCTACTCCAAGAAGAAGATCTATCGCCAAAAAGGCACCGGTGGCGCACGTCACGGTTCCCGTAACGCGCCGATCTTCCGCAAGGGTGGTATCTACAAAGGCCCAACACCGCGTTCGCACGGTCACAGCCTGCAGAAGAAAGTCCGTGCACTCGGCCTGAAAATGGCGTTGTCCGCTAAGGCCGCAACTGGTTCGCTGGTTGTGATCGAGGACATCAACACCGACGGCAAGACCAAGACCCTGTCCAATCAGGTCAAGGCTCTGGGTTGGAAGCGCGCGCTGATCATCGACGGAGCTTCGGTTGACGAAGGTTTCGCCAAGGCAGCTCGCAACATCGAAGGTCTGGACGTTCTCCCAACTATGGGTGCCAACGTCTATGACATCCTGCGCCGTGACACGCTTGTGCTCACCAAAGCAGGTGTCGAAGCACTGGAGGCTCGCCTGAAATGAGCGCGAAAGCACAACACTACGACATCGTTCGCAAGCCGATCGTAACCGAGAAAACAACAATGGCATCTGAGAATGGTGCCGTGGTTTTCGAAGTCGCCATCGACAGCAACAAGCCACAGATCAAAGAAGCTGTTGAAGCTCTCTTTGGTGTGAAGGTGAAGGCGGTTAACACCACCATCACCAAAGGTAAGGTCAAGCGTTTCAAAGGCACCACTGGTCGCCGTAAAGACGTTAAGAAAGCCTATGTCACCCTTGAAGAGGGTAACACCATCGACGTGACCACAGGTCTGTGATGGTGGCAGTGAGGTGAGACCTCACGCTATGGTCTGAAATTGAAGGGTCCTCGGTGCAAGCCGGGGGCCTTTTCTTGTCTTGGCCCAAGAGGATGAGCGAACACCAGGGCATTTCCCCTTATGCCGTTTCCGTTTCAAGACGATGGTGCCCTCAAATAGGTCGCGTGTTGAGGGAACTATGAACAAACAAATCGCGGAATTTTTGGGAACATTTACGCTGGTGTTGATCGGCTGCGGTGCCGCTGTGATCGCGGGCGCAGACATTGGTTTGACCGGTATTAGCTTTGCCTTTGGTCTGGCCTTGATTGCCATGGCTTATGGGATCGGCGCGGTGTCTGGCTGTCATATCAACCCGGCGGTTTCGCTTGGGATGGTCGCTGCGGGGCGGATGAGCGTCGGTGAGGCCGTTGGTTACATCATCGCCCAAGTCGCGGGGGCCATCGCAGGCGCCGCGGTCTTGATGTTGATTGCTTCCGGCAAGGCAGACTACACGGTTGCGGCCAATGGGCTTGGCCAAAACGGGTGGGGCCCGGGCTATCTGGGTGAATACACCATGATCGCGGCATTCGTTTTCGAAGCGGTGGCAACGTTTTTGTTTATGGTCGTCATCCTGGGGTCAACAGGGGCAGGCGCACCGACGCAACTGGCCGGTTTGGCCATTGGGTTGTCGCTGGTCGCCATTCACTTGGTCGGTATCAATGTGACCGGTGTTTCGGTCAATCCGGCCCGGTCCATTGGCCCGGCTTTGTTTGCAGGCGCAGGCGCGATTTCGCAGCTCTGGCTGTTCATCGTGGCACCCATCGCAGGGGCCGTGGCGGCAGGCATCTTGTTTCGCAGCGGTCTTGTGTCAGCTGAAGAAAACTAAGCCTTCACCGCGATAACGGTATGAACTAATTATGGCCTTCGGTGAAAACCGGAGGCCTTTTTGTCAAAGGCTTGGGGCAAAGAACACTTCGTAGAGCAGCTTGAGAGAGACCACGGCCAAGGCGATCTCAATGATCAAAAAGAACAGTTTTTCAGAGAGCAAGCGGGAGACAGTTGCCCCGCTTGCCGCCCCCGCCAGAGCGCAGGGCGCGAGCCAGAGGGCCTGAATGGCGCTGTCCCAAGTGATTTGCCCAGCGAGTATGAAGGGCGGGACTTTCATCAGGTTGATGGCCGTAAACAGTATCGTTGTGGTGCCCAGATATACCATTTTATCAAGGCGTTGGGGCAGCACATAGGTCTGATAGGGCGGGCCACCTGCATGGGAGATATAGCTGGTCAACCCGGTGAGCGTACCCCAAAAGAGCCCGCGCGGAATATCGGCCGGTTTGGCAGGAATGTCCTGCTTTGAAAACCGCCCCCAAAGCGATTTCATGAGGTAAAACAATCCTATAAGCGCAACGAGAAGCTTGACGACGTCGCCCGGCACATAAGAAACTGAGCCAAAGCCAAGTAAAATCCCCAGAATGGACGCAGGTAGCAGAATTTTCAGGTTTCTAACCGAAAATGCTTTGCGAAACAGATAGATGGCATAGAAATCCGCGACAATGTAGATCGGGAGCAATAGCCCCGCGGCTTGTGCCGGATCCATAAACAGCGACATGAGCGGAACAGACAGCATCGCGATCATCGGCACGCCGCCCTTTGAAAGGCCCATCAAAAAGGTCGCGAGCCCGGCGACAATCCAATATTCCATGACATGCCTTTGTTGAATGCGACCCGGTGGCCGGTCCTGAGAGCGCGCTCTCTTGTCCCTGTTAATCCGATGCGGGCGGCTGGTCTAGTTTGGCCGGCACAGTGACGTCACCAAAATCCGGCGCAAAGCGGCGTTGTGGACCAGACGGGCCACCCAAAGGGGTGAGACCAGCCAGTGACATTTCAAATCTGTGTTTGTTTACAAGGGTGTCATAAGATTGACGACGCCGAACCGATGTGCAAACTCGCACAGCCCTTCGGAGACACACATGCGCCTATTATTCACTCTACCGCGCTTTCATACGAATATGTGGTTTGCTGTTCGCCAAATGATCGCCGATGGGCATGCTATTGAATTGCTTGTGAATTCTTCCGCCGGATCGGAGGACCACTCGGCCTTGAAGCCCAAGGTTATGGGCAAATACCCAAGTCGCGCCGAGGTTGAAAAGGCCGTTCGGCAGTTTGAGCCCGATGTGCTCTTTATTCGCAATGCGTGGGCCATCAGTCGGCGTGCCTCCCGAGCTGGAAAAAAGCTTGGGATACCTCGGGTGCTGTACAACCAATTGCCCTATAATCGGCAAACAACATTGTTGCGACGGCTCAAGCTTGCGCATAAGGGGCTACCGGCGCATCGGATTACCCCGGTCGCCGGGCTGCCTAACGGCGGATCAGGCGATCGTTTTGGGCGTTATCTCCCCTGGCCGGTGGGGCAGTTGCCCCATACAAAATGCGCGATAAAACACCCGCCAAAGTTACGTGTTTTGCTGGTGGGGAAGTTCAATTCCGAACGTAAGAACCAACATCTATTGATAGACGCGCTGGAACAGAGCGGCGTTGCGGATCAGATCGAGCTGACCTTGGTTGGTTCGATGCCGTCCGAGGATCATCCTCATCGCACTGCGTTGGACAAACTCGGGCAAAAGCCGTGGGTGACATTGGTCGGCAACGTTCCGTTTCTTGAGATGGCCGATGTCTATGCGCGCCATGACGTGTGCATTTTGCCAAGCTTTGGAGAGCCTCTTGGAACCGCGCCGGTCGAGGCCATGGCCTATGGTGTCGTGCCGGTAATCTCCAATGAATGCGGGTCCGCTGGCTACATCACGCATGGTCAGGATGGGTTGGTTGTGGATCCGCATGATATGGCGTCTGTGGCGCAACACTTGGGGCGGCTGGCATCGGACCGTGAAACGGTAAGCGCTCTTGGGCGGGGCGCGACCGCAACCTACGAAACCCATCTCAGCGAGCCTGTTTTTTCGAGCAAGCTCACAGCCTTGTTAAACGACGTGACATCGGGGCGACATGCCGCTGGGATGTGACCGGCGCGGTTTTTCAGCCCAAAGTTACGTTGTTTCCCAGCGTTTTAGAATGTTTTGTACGAGGTGGCTTGAGCTGGCGTAGCTGACGAATTGTACATCCAGATCGCTGTTTCGCACGGTTTCCAGCGCCCCGCAAACGGCATCTTCAATCCAGTCAAACCTGTTGCCAAAGGCCCCGCCGCCGATCAACGTCAAAAAGACCCGATTATTGCCAGTGCGGGCCGTGTTGCGTAGGGCGGCCAACAGTGTGGCCTCATAGCTGGCTTCAAGGACAATCCGGGCCAGAGGCTCCCATAGGTCGGGGGCGTCGTGGCCATAGGCGACTGGCAGGGCGCTGCAAAAGGCTTGGGTGACCAGGTGATCAGCCTGTCCGAGGGTGACTTCTGTGTCTTGTTGAATGCCAATTTGCAGCGTGGCCTTGAGGAGATCGCGTTCCTGCGCTGTAAGTTTCGACAGCGCGGCGTTCAGGCGCGACAGCCCATCTGGGGTTGGGAGGGCGTAGCCGTTTTGCATTTGCCAGTATTGGTGGTGGTCATTGTTGAGCGCATTGGCAAGCCCGGCGAGACAATTGATTTGATGCCGTGAACTTTGTCCGATCTGGTCGCCCAGTGGCACAAAGTAGTTGCGAAAAATCGTTCCGGCACCACAGGCGATGGCGCAGGCTGGCCCTTGGGTCAGATCGTCTTGATAGAGGGTTACCCCGTCTTCGGGGCAATAGCTTGGATAAATCATTTCCAGCAGGTTGAACTGAGAGGCGACCTGAAAAAACGCACCGGCATTTGCGGGAACCCGGTGGAGATCCTGAACGTTCGCAATGACTTCTGAAACCTGTGTCGGGGCGTTTTGCGGGATTGGAATGTGACGCAGATCGGCCAAGCTTGGGCAGGTCAAATCGCCGATACGATAGCGATGATTGTTGGCCCGAGACATCAAAAAACCGTCCTGCACCACAAGGGTGTCGCGAACAGAGTCCAACGTTTCCAACGGGATACCGGTTAAAGAGGAGAACCAAGACATGGGCGGAACCTAGGGCGGTTGATGGCTGGCGTCAATGTCACCCAAAGGCGCAGGAGACGCATCGGCGCGGCGTTGAAGCTGTGGAATTTTTCCCGGCGGCGCGACCCGCCATGGCATGGGGCAGGCCGGGACAATTCGCTGGACGCGGGTGCGAAGTGGTTTGAAATTTTTCTGTGATTTCACCTGAGATTGCGGGAGGGTTGGCGGTGTTTTCGGGCCCCGTTTTGGTGCAAGATTTGCGGCGCGCTCTTGGTCGATGACGCGGTTTCCTGCGGGCATTGCCTCTCTGAGTTGGGCAAGGATTGGCGCAGTCGCAACGCCAAGCTGGTGAGCGCGACGATGAGGGGGCAGGCCTCTGCGGTACAGATTTTGGTCAAAAGCGGGGTTTTGCGACCGTGCGCTGCGTTAAACCACCCCGTTTAAGCGCGTGTTAAGGGGCAATTGGTGCAAAACAGGCCGCGTTTGGGGGAGATTGCCCCGGCCTTTTTCGGCCCCTGAGAGCAGGGCTTGAGGCCAATGTGTAGGATTCTGGCCGAGTTTGGGAGAGATTGGCCAAGGAGGAGGCGTGGTGGCGAAATTTGCCCGAAATTGGCGATCACATTGCCGTGATTGACGCAGTTTTTTGCACGGAAAGTGGCCCTGATCCGCGGCAATCTGCACCCTAGTGGGGGCAATGAGACAGGTCACAGAAGGCTTGCGGGCACGATGCGGTGGGCCCGCCTGATGCCCGTTTGGTTCCCGTTTGGAACGACTGGGGCAAAACGCGCTTGGGTGGTGACCGAGCGGTATTTGGAAAATTCGTATTTTGCTATCAGGCCGGTCGGTCACGATGACAGCGGGCCTCAGGAATGGACAGCGGGCCCCAGGAATGGACAGCGGGCCCCAGGAATGGACAGCGGGAATGGGAACATTTCATATTTGGCAAGCCAGTTCCCGATGGCGGAACTTGCTGACCGCTATAGGGTTGAATTGGGTGCTGTTGGCCCTGAATTGCCAAGGGGCGGCGCGGCTTGGATGGCGGAACTTGCGAAGGTCTGACGATCTGGTGGCTCGAAGAGGCGGACGGGTTACATCTTAGTCGGATCAACCCGCACTTTGCCTGCCCCTAGGGTCAGCCGTGTTATTCTGTGTCGATTGCTGAATTTAACACGCGCTCACATTTTGCCCAATATACGACGGGTTTCAAACGAGGGCGCGTGACCCTCCATGGGGATAGCGGCGATCAGGAGCATCTGAAAATCACTGGTAAGCCGCCCAGAGTCTTTTCGGCTCTGCACGACGAGGTGCTTGAGACGCAAAGGACGCAGTCTGTTGCCCCGGTTGAGGGCCGTGACGTGGACCATGTCTTTGACCTCCCGGCCCAGTTGGGCGCGCATTTTTTCGGGTTCCGCTATGGCAGATTGCCAGAGATGGGGATGGTGCAACGCTGCGCTAAGGTTTTGGGACCAAGAGTTGAACCGGACCCTAAACGTCCCTTTTGGCGGGAGTTGTGGAAACCCTGACCGGTGACGAGGTGTTGAAGAGGTGGCAGCCTGAGCGGTGAACCGGTGCATCGCCGCAGGGGCGGGAATGCGGTTTGTTCTAAAGGGGCCAGTTAGGCAGGCACAGTAAGACAGGCACAGTAAGACAGGGCCCTAACAGAAAAAGGGCCACCCGGTTGGGCGGCCCTGTCGTGATTTTATGGGAACACAGGCTTAGTTCGGGATGTCGCCTGTGATGCCTTCTACGTAGAAGTTCATGCCAGCCAATGTCCCATCGTCGGCGGTTTCGCCTTCGGCAAGCCAGTCAGAGCCGTCTTGCTTTTTGATTGGGCCGGTGAAGCTGTGGTATTCGCCGGATGCGAGGCTCTCTTTGAGGGCCAGAGCGGAGGCTTTGAGCTCAGCCGGGACGGCGTCGGAGATTTCACCGATGCCAACCATGCCAGCGCCGATCCCATCCCAGGTGTTGCCGCTGGTCCATGTGCCATCCATGACCTGACCGACGCGTTTCACGTAGTAGGGGCCCCAATCGTCGATGATCGAAGACACGCGTGGCAGCGGGCCATAATCGGCCATGTCAGAGGCCTGGCCAAAGGTGATGACGTTGCCGGCTTCTTTGGCAGCGGCCTGAGGCGCGGTGGAGTCGGTGTGCTGAAGGATCACGTCAGCGCCGTTTTCGATCAAGGCGCGGGCGGCGTCGGCTTCCTTGGCAGGATCGAACCATGTGTAGGCCCAAACGATGCTGAATTCGACGTCAGGGTTGACGGCTTTGGCGTGGAGATAGGCCGAGTTGATGCCGCGAATAACTTCGGGGATCGGGAAGGAGGCGATATAGCCAATCTTGTTGGTCTTGGTCATGTTGCCAGCGATGTGGCCCTGAACCGCGCGGCCTTCGTAGAAACGGGCGCTATAGGTGGCGACGTTGTCGGATTGTTTGTAGCCGGTGGCGTGCTCAAACTTGATGTTTGGGAACTTGGAAGCCACGGCGAGCGTTGGGTCCATGTAGCCAAAGGAGGTGGTGAAGATGATGTCCGCCCCGGAGAGAGCCATCTGGGTGATGGCGCGTTCGGCGTCGGCACCTTCCGGTACGCTCTCTTGGAAGATGGTTTTAACTTTGTCGCCATAGGCAGCTTCGACCGCGAGACGGCCTTTGTCGTGCTCGTAGGTCCAGCCGCCGTCGCCCACAGGGCCGACATAGATAAAGCCGACGGTGGTCGGATCATCGGCCCAGGCGGAGGTTCCGGCGATGGTTGCGGCGGCAACCGTGGCAAGCAGTGTTCTGCGGTTCATAGTTTAGTCCCCATTGGTGGTTTCGTTGTTTAAGTTTGTCTCTGACTCGTCGGGTGGCGCGTTGAGCAGGCCCGAGGTGATCAGACCTGCGGGGATCGCCACGATCCCCAATCCCACAAGCAAAGTTATCGCAGTAAAGACCCGACCGCCAGTGGTGACCGGATAGACATCGCCATAACCAACGGTTGTGAGTGTTGCGATGGCCCACCACGCGCTTTGCGGGATGGAGCCGAAAATCTCGGGCTGGGCGTCTTTTTCGAAGTGATAGATGCCAACAGCAGCAAGGAAGAGCACAATGGCGGCCAGCACACCAAAGAGCAGCATTTCTTCGCGGTTTGAGCTGATCGCATGTTCGAGGCGCAAAATGGCGCGGCGCATCCGCAAGAGCTTGAGCAGGCGGAAAATGCGCATCAGGCGCAGGGTGCGCAGGACTTCGGAATCGGGAATGAGGAAGAGCAGCGCCGGGACGATCGACAGGATGTCGATGAGGCCCCAGAAGCTAAAGACATAGCGCCACCGGCTTGGCGCGCTCCAGAGGCGCAGGCAGAATTCGGTGAGGAAGACCGCCAGAAGCGTGGCTTCGAGAGCGGTCAGGATGCGTTGCGTATCGGTGTTTTGGCCCGGCATGCTTTGGAGCGTGATGGTAAAGGCCGACAGCACAATCGCCACATGCAGCCCCACCAACGGCAGTTTGCCGTAGTGGGGATCATGGCCCTCGAGGGCCTGAGCGATGCGGGTTTTGTGGTCTAACGTCATGCGGGGCTGGGGGCGGGCGTTTAACTGGACGCGTGGAAGGAGCGGCCGAGCGAGGCCGGGGCCCCATGGGCACCGCGCGCCGAGATAATGACCAGCACCAGAATGGTGATGAGATAGGGCGAGGCCGAGAGCAGGGCGACGGGCACGTTGGCTCCGGCGGCCTGAAGGTTGAGTTGCAACACGGTGACGCCGCCAAACAGATAGGCCCCGATCAGGATGCGCCAGGGACGCCAGCTTGCAAACACCACGATGGCCAGCGCGATCCAGCCTGCGCCTGCGGTCATGCCTTCGGTCCATTGCGGCACACGCACGAGCGACAGATACGCCCCGCCAAGCCCTGCACAAGCGCCGCCAAAGAGGATGGCAACCATGCGGACGCGGACAACTTTGTAGCCAAGCGCATGGGCGCTGTCATGGCTTTCGCCGACGGCGCGCAGGATCAACCCACCGCGGGTGAACTTGAGGAAGGCCCAGACCGCAGCGACCAGAGCGATGCTGAAATAGACCATGATATCATGGGAAAACAGCATCTTGCCCACGACCGGGATGTCAGACAGCGGACCAAGATCAAGTTTCGGCAGGGTGGGGGATTTGATGCCCTCATAGGGTTTGCCGATCAGCGCCGACAGGCCCAGACCTGCAAGGGTGAGGCCAAGGCCGGTGGCGACTTGGTTGGACAACAGGTGCTGGGTGAGGAAGCCAAAGGCGAGGGACAGCGCCGCGCCCGCAATGGCAGCAGCGACAAAGCCCACCAGCGGGTTGGAGGTGTTGACCGCGACGGCAAAACCAACAACGGCGCCTGTGATCATCATGCCTTCGACCCCGAGGTTGAGCACCCCGGATTTTTCAACGACGAGTTCGCCGATCGCCGCCAGGAGGATGGGCGTCGCCGAGACCATGATCGAGGCAACGAGGAGGACGGGGGAGATTGAACTCAGGTCCATTATTCGGTCCTCTCTTGCAACGGTTGATTAACGAAACGAGGGGTGTACCGGCACACGGGGTGGTGCCGCCGGCCTGAAATTTGAGTTGCTGGCCGCGCACTTCTCAACTTGTGCGGAGACCCAGAACAATGAAGGGCGGACGAGACATTGAAGACATCAGGAGATTGATCGAAGACGGTCATCACACCACCTCCTTTTTGGCCAGTCGGAGCCGGTAGTTGGTGAACACGTCGGTGGCGAGCAGGAAGAACAGCAGCATGCCTTGGAAGAGCTGGATCGCCGCGCCGGGCAGACCGAGCATAAGCTGAGCGAGTTCGCCGCCAATATAGGTGAGCGCCATAAGCAGCCCTGCCAGCAGAATGCCGATGGGGTTCAAGCGGCCAAGAAAGGCGACGATGATGGCGGTGAAACCATAGCCCGCATTGAAATCAATGCTGATCTGACCGGCGGGCCCGGTGGCTTCGAACATGCCCGCCATGCCCGCCAAAGCCCCGGATATGCCAAGGCATAACAGGACGATACGGGTTGGATTGACGCCGGAAAAACGCGCGGCGCGGGGGGCTTCGCCAGTGAGGCGGATATTGAACCCTTGGATATGGCGGCTCATCAATACATAGGCGGCGATAACGGCGATCAGTGCGGCCACGACCCCCCAATGCATGCCGGTGCCCGAGATCAATTCGGCATTATGGGCGGCGTCCCACTCTTTGAAATTACGCGAGCCGGGAAAACCCATGCCCTCGGGATTGCGCAACAGGCCGGAGGCGACCGAGGCCAAAATGGTTTCGGCCACATAGACCAGCATCAGCGAGACGAGGATTTCGTTGGTGCCCAGCTTGGTCTTGAGGATCGCTGGGATCATCGCCCAGGCAAAGCCGCCAAGCGCACCTGCGATGATCATCATCGGAAAGAGGAGGACGCTTTGGGACGGATATAGCGCGAGGCCTGCGCCAGCGCCGCAGATCGCCCCCATGATGTATTGGCCTTCGGCCCCGATGTTCCAGATGCCCGCCTTGAACCCGATAGAGAGGCCAATGGCGATGAGGATCAGAGGCCCGGCCTTGACCAGCAGTTGCGGACGGGTGAAGCCGGAAAACTGGGCGCTAAAGATCGGATCCCAGAAGATGGTGCGGATCGCCTCAAACGGGTTGGCCCCAAGCGCGGCAAAGAGAATGCCGCCGACAAACATGGTGAGCGCGACCGCAAGAAGCGGGGAGAGGGCCGTCCAGCCTCGGGATGGTTGGGGGCGTTTTTCAAGACGCAGCATCGGCGGTCTCCATATCGTGGGCACCGCCCATCATCAGACCGATTTGTTCCATATCCAGCCCCTGTACAGGGCGCGGATTGGACAGGCGGCCTTCGTTTAAGGCGGCAAATCGGTCGGAAATTTCCATAAGCTCATCAAGGTCTTGGCTGATCACAAGGATTGCAGCGCCACCATGGGCAAGGTCTAAAAGCGCCTGACGGATCGAAGCCGCGGCGGCGGCGTCAACGCCCCAGGTCGGTTGGTTGATCACCAAGAGTTCGGGGGTTTGCACGATCTCGCGCCCCACAACATATTTTTGCAGATTGCCGCCGGAAAGCGCGCGGGCGGCGACGTTGGGGCCGGGGGTGCGCACGTCGAATTTTTCGATGACGTCTTCGGCAAAGGCGCGGGATTTGCCCCAGTCGATAAAGCCGTTTGAGACCAGTCCGGCGCGTTTTCCGGCGGTGAGAACACCGTTTTCGGTCAGGCTCATATCCGGGGCGGCGGCGTGGCCGAGACGTTCCTCGGGGGCGGAAAGCAGGCCGGGCAGGCGGCGCTCACCGGGGCCATGGCGGCTGACATCATTGCCTTGGAATTCCACCATGCCGGGATCAGAGAGCCGTTCGCCAGAGAGCGCCATCAGCAACTCGTCCTGGCCGTTGCCAGCGACACCACCAAGGCCAAGCACTTCGCCTTTGCGCAGCTCAAACGAGATGTCGCGCAGGGGCGTGCCGATGCCATCCTGGGCCGGGAGGGTCAGGTTGCGAACCTTGAGCACCACCTCGCCCAGTTGCACATCGCGGGCCTTGGGGGTGGCGAAACTGCTGCCGACCATCATCTCGGCCATCTCGCGGGCCGAGGTTTGAGACGGCGTGCAGGTGCCAACGTTTTTGCCGTGGCGCAGGATGGTGGCGTGATCACACAGGGCGCGAATTTCTTCGAGCTTGTGAGAGATATAGAGGATCGACGTGCCTTCGGATTTGAGCTTGCGCAGGGTCTCAAACAGGATGTCGACCTCTTGCGGGGTCAAAACAGATGTGGGTTCATCCATGATCAGAAGGCGCGGATCTTGCAAGAGGCAGCGAATGATTTCAACGCGTTGACGTTCACCAGCCGAGAGGCTTCCGACTTGGCGGGCCGGATCAAGGGGCAGGCCGTATTGTTCGGACACCTCGGAAATGCGTGCGGCGAGATCGCGGGGTTTGGGTGGGTTTTCCATGCCAAGCGCGACATTTTCCGCCACGCTTAGCGCGTCAAACAGCGAGAAATGTTGGAAGACCATGGCGACGCCAGCCTGTCGCGCGACCGAGGGTTTGGGGGGCGCAAACGCGGCCCCGTCCAAAATCATCGCACCGCGATCGGGGCCAACAAGACCGTAGATCATTTTGACAAGGGTGGATTTGCCCGCGCCATTTTCGCCCAAAAGCGCGTGAATTTCACCTTTGCCAATGTCAAAGGAGACGTCGTCATTGGCCACCACGCCGGGATAGGCTTTGGTCAGGCCTTGGATGCTGAGGAGGATATCGTCCACGCGCTCTCTTTCCTGTTGTCCAGCGTAAGTAGCTGGGAGGCCACGCCTATGGCAATGGCATGCGGATGTTTGCCCAGCTGTTTTTGACCAATTGGGCAAGTTATGCGGTCTATTTGGGCGGGCGTATGGCCAAGCGCGGCCAGACGTTTGCGAAAGCGCGCCCATTTGGTGTCAGAGCCGATCAGACCAGCGAACGTGAAGCCGTGACGCAGGGCGCTGTGACAGAGCCGAAAAT
The DNA here is from genome assembly GCF_050633425.1 of Pelagimonas sp. Taxonomy (GTDB): domain Bacteria; phylum Pseudomonadota; class Alphaproteobacteria; order Rhodobacterales; family Rhodobacteraceae; genus Pelagimonas. The sequence continues at coordinate 14,276 of NZ_JBOEGM010000034.1, forward strand.
CAAGCTCATGGCTGTAGGTGAGGATGAGATGCGCGGCATCTGTGGGCGCGTGCGGCATCAGGCGTTCGGGCGCGCGGGCGGGCAAAAGGGTGACCGCGTGCGGCGGGTTGCCTGGAAAGCGATCCGGCGCGGTGTCGACCCAGGTCAGGGCGAAATCGGGCAGCGCCGAGAGCGTGTCGACCAAGGCGCGACCCACATGACCGGCCCCCCAAATCCACAGGTCGGTTGTGGGGGTTTGAACCGGTTCGATCATCCAGCCCTGAAGCAGCTGGGGCATCGGTTTTTCACCCCGTGCCCGCGCCTTGTCGAGCAGGCGGCAGACCGCAAGCGGCGTGTCGCCCGGTCCGCGTGCGATGGTGGTTTTCCCCTGTAGATCAGGGAGTTGTTCTGCGGTAAAGGTTTCGGTCAACAGCGTCACAGCGCCACCGCAACATTGGCCAAGTTCGGGGCCGAGCGCGTGGCGGCTCAGACCGGTGTTAGTGAAAGCATTTTGCGCTGCTTGGTATTCCAAAGCGCCGCCACCGATGGTGCCCGATTGGCCGCCCGGCCAGACAAGCATGGCGGCACCAACCTCGCGGGGGGAGGAGCCCGCGACATCAGCAATCACCACACGGGCGACGGTGCCGTGGGTCTGGATGGCTTGGGTCAGGGCGTTGAGATCAAAGCCCATCGCGCACCTTTTGCACCGCTTTGAGCACCCGTTCCGGCGTGGCGGGGGCGTGTAGATCAGGATAGGTTTCGCCGCAAGCCGACACCGCATCCGACAGCGCCATCAAAGCCGAAATGCCGAGCATAAACGGCGGCTCTCCGACAGCTTTGGAGCGATAGATCGTCTCTTCGCGGTTGTCATCTTGCCAGAGATCAACGTTAAAAATATCAGGGCGATCCGAGCAGGCGGGGATTTTGTAGGTCGAGGGCGCATGGGTGCGCAAACGGCCCTTATCATCCCAAATCAGCTCTTCGGTGGTGAGCCATCCGGCCCCTTGGACATAGCCGCCTTCGACCTGCCCAATGTCGAGCGACGGATTCAGGGACGCACCGGCGTCATGCAGAATATCGGTGCGCAAGATGCGGTTTTCACCGGTGAACGTGTCGATGACCACCTCGGTGCAAGAGGCCCCATAGGCAAAATAAAAGAACGGGCGGCCCTGTCCGGCGATGGGATCCCACTCAACCTTGGGGGTTTTGTAAAAGCCGGTGGAGGACAGGCTAATCCGGCCTTCGTAACAGCGCTTGGCGGCTTCGGCGAAGGAGATGTCGGTGCCATCGACAAAGACGACACCGTCTTCGAAGGCGACTTCGGTGCCTAGATGTTCTTCCATCCGGGCGCGGATCGTTTCGCAGGCCAACTTGACCGCCATCCCGTTGAGATCAGTACCGCTTGAGGCGGCGGTGGCCGAGGTGTTGGGGACTTTGCCGGTATCGGTGGCGGTGATTTTGATCGCCTCAAGCGGCTGGCCAAAAACCTGCGCGGCGACCTGTGCCACCTTTTGAAACAGACCTTGGCCCATCTCGGTGCCACCGTGGTTAATCTGGACCGAGCCATCTTGGTAGACATGCACCAAGGCCCCGGCCTGATTTAGGTGGGTCAGCGTGAAGGAGATGCCAAATTTCACCGGGGTCAGCGCGATGCCGCGTTTCAACACCGGATTGCTGGCGTTCCATTCGGCGACGGCGGCGCGACGCGCTTGGTAATCGGCGCTGGCTTCCAGGCGGGCCACCATCTCATCCAGAACGAAATCTTCGACCTCTTGGCCATAGGGGGTGTGCGTTCTGGGAGGGGCGTCGGGGGCCGAAATATCCTTGGAGGCGCTGGGGGTTTCTGGTGTCTCTGGCGTGTCATAGAAATTGGCGCGGCGGACCTCTAAGGGATCGCGGCCGAGATCAAAGGCGATGTGATCCAGAACCCGTTCGATCCCAAGCATGCCCTGCGGACCGCCAAAACCGCGAAAGGCGGTGGCGGATTGAGTGTGGGTGCGCAAGCGATGGCTTGCGATGCGCACATTGGGAAGGAAATAGGCGTTATCGGCGTGCAACATGGCACGGTCTGCCACGGGGAAGGACAGGTCTTGGGCCCAGCCACACCGGGCCAGTTGTTCAAATTCGATGCCATCAATGCGCCCGTCTGCATCATACCCGACCCGGTAATTGATGCGGAAATCGTGGCGTTTGCCGGTGATGGTGAAATCATCGTCGCGGTCATAGCGCATTTTGGCGGGCCGGTCGGTTTCGGCGGCGACCACGGCGCAGGCAATGGCGAGCGCGTTGCCCTGGCTTTCCTTGCCACCAAAACCACCGCCCATACGCCGGGTTTCGACCCGCACCGCATGCATGGGCAGGTCGAGCGCGTGGGCGACTTTGTGCTGGATTTCGCTGGGATGTTGGGTCGAGCTGTGGACCAGCATATCGCCATTGTCCTGCGGCAGGACCATGGCGGTTTGACCTTCGAGATAGAAATGCTCTTGGCCGCCCATTTCAAGCGAGCCGGAAAGCTGATGCGGCGCATTGGTGATCGCCTGCGCGGCGTCGCCGGATTGCCAAATGCGCGGGCTGCCATCGAATTCGCTTTGCGCGGCCATGGCGTCGTCGATGGTGAGAAGCGCCGGTTCTGTCGCATAGGTGATCTCGGCCAGTTGCGCGGCACGGCGGGCTGCAAGATGCGAGGTTGCGGCGACAAGGAAGACCGGTTGACCGAAATACATGATTTTATCGCGCGCCAGAAGCGGTTCGTCATGCACCGAGGGCGAGCAATCGCAATCGGAGGGCAGGTCGCGGGCCTCCCAGACGCTGACGACGCCGGGGGCATTTTTGACCGCGTCGAGGTTGATCGAATTTATCGTGCCATGGGCGATTTGCGACAGGCCAAAAGCGAGATGCAGGCAGGAGGCCGGGGTGGGAATATCGTCGATATACCGCGCTGCACCGGTGACATGCAGGCGAGCGGAATCGTGGGGCAGAGGTTTGCGGATGCTCATGGTTGAATTTTTCACGGGCGCATTATTCATGGGCTCACCTCCAGCACATTGGTGGCGGCTCCGAGGGTATCCAGAAGGTAGCGCGACAGCATATTACGCGCCGAGGACAGGCGGTAATCGGCTCCGGCGCGCATATCGGTCATGGGGGCGAAATCGCGCTCCCAGGCATCCCAGGCGGTGGCGATGATGTTTTCGTCCCAGGGGTGATTGGTTATCGCCTCTTCGACATGGGTGGCGCGTTTGGGAGTACCGGCCATGCCGCCAAAGGCGATGCGGGCGCTGGCGATGTGGCCGTCGGTGATGGTCAGATAGAAGGCCCCACAGACGGCCGAGATGTCTTGGTCAAACCGTTTGGAGAGTTTGTAGACGCGCAGGTTGTCGGGTTGTTTGGCAAAGGAGATGGCTTCGACGAATTCGCCGGGGTAGCGGTCTTGTTTGCCATAGTCGATGTAGAAATCTTCGAGAGGCATTTCGCGCCGGGTGTCGCGGAACCGAAGATGCAGGGTTGCGTTGAGCGCGATGAGGGCTGGAGGGTTGTCGCCGATGGGCGAGCCGTTGGCGATATTGCCGCCGATGGTGGCGGCGTTGCGCACCTGGGTCGAGCCATAGCGGCGGATCATCTCGGCATAGGAGGGGTGATGGGCGGCCATGAGGGTATGGACCCGGTCCATGGTGACGCTCGCCCCGATGCGCAATGTGCTGTCCGTTTCGGTGATCTGTTGCAGATCGGTGCAGCGGTTGAGGAAAATCGCAGGCGAGATCGGGCGGAACTGTTTGGTGACCCAAAGCCCGACATCGGTGGCCCCGGCGATCAGGGTCGCATCGGGGATCTGGGCGTAAAGCTCGGCGAGATCGTCTGAAGTTGTTGGGGCGTGGGAGGTTGCGTGCCCGTCAAGAGGCGCGGTGCCGTTGGGCGCTGCCCCCCCGCCCGAGAGGGTTTCGGGGGAGGAGGGGTTTGAGCCGGGCAAGACGAAACCAGGGGTGGTTTCGGGGAAGGCGGGTTTTGGCTGAGCCGCGAGTGTCTCGGCGGCGCGGATGATCGGGGCATAGCCGGTGCAGCGGCAAAGATTGCCCGCCAGCGCGTCGTCATGATTGGTGTTGTCGTTGAGATGCGCAACCGCCATGGAAACCGCGATTCCGGGGGTGCAAAAGCCGCATTGGCTTCCGTGATGCTGGATCAGCGCCTCTTGGGCCGGGTGCAGGGCGTCGGCTGAGGCGAGGCCTTCGACGGTGCGTATGGCCTTGCCGTGTAATTGCGGGAGCAGCAAGATACAGGCGTTGAGCGCGCGGCTGCCATTGGTGTCGGTGACCATCACCGTACAGGCCCCGCAATCGCCTTCGTTGCAGCCTTCTTTGGTACCCTTGAGATTTTGGGTGTCGCGTAGCCAGTTGAGGAGTGTCGCATCGGGGGAGACATCTGACAGCTCCACGCTCTCTCCGTTGAGAAGAAAGGTGATATTCATGGGTTTTGCCAGCCGCGTTACTATGTCCCTGAGGCCGGTTGATCCGGTGTCTCAGGTGCGCGCCCTCGATGCGGCGTAGAAAACGCGCTTGATCCCTGTTGTTCTGTTCAGGCTAGAGGCGGGGCGGTAAAAAAGGCAAGGAAAAAGTGGGTTTTATATGCAGGCGCGGGTGGGGCGCCAAAAAAAAAGGCGGTCGCTCGGGGCGTCAATGGGGCGGCCGAGGGTATTGATCTGGGCATGGATTAGGTCGCGGATCTGGGCGTTGGTCTGGGCGATAGAGTGGCCCCGGTGATCTGAGCTGATCTGAGCCTTGGAGTGAGCTCGGGCCGGTTTTGGGGTTTTGATCAGCGACGGGTACACATAGGATGTCGGGATGACAGATCCTCGATTCATCCACCTGCGCGTCCATACCGAATATTCCCTGCTAGAAGGGGCCATTCGCCTTAAGAAACTGCCGGGCATGTGCGTCGAAATGGACATGCCCGCTGTGGCGGTGACGGATACCAATAACCTCTTTGCAGCATTGGAATTTTCGGTGGGCGCGGCAGGGGCCGGCGTGCAGCCGATCATGGGTTGCCAAGTGTCGTTACGCTTTGTGGAACCAGCGCAGGGCGAACGCCCCAAACCACCGGCTCCGCTCGTACTCCTGGCACAGAGCGAGCGCGGATATGAGCATCTGATGAAGCTCAACTCGTGTCTCTATATGCGACAGGGGAGCGAGCTTCCCTATGTGGAATTGGATGAACTGGCGCAGCATTGTGAAGATGTGATTTGCCTAACGGGCGGGCCGGATGGGCCTGTGGGGCAATTGTTACAAACCGGGCATGTTCCTGCGGCCGAGGCGCTGATGACGCGGCTGAAGACCATGTTTGGCGATCGGCTCTATGTGGAATTGCAGCGCCACCCGGAAGAGGATGGCACCAAGCCCGAGGCCGAGCGTCTGTCGGAGCGCGGGCTGATTGAAATGGCCTATGAGATGGACCTGCCTTTGGTGGCGACCAACGATGTCTATTTCCCTAAGGCCGCAATGTATGAGGCCCATGACGCGATGATTTGCATCGCCGAGGGCGCCTATGTTGACCAGATCGAGCCACGCCGCCGATTGACACCGCAGCACTATATGAAGACGCCCCAGGAAATGGCGGTGTTGTTTGCCGACCTGCCAGAGGCGATTGAAAACACGGTGGAAATCGCGCAGCGCTGTGCCTTTATGGCCTATCGTCGTGACCCTATTTTGCCGAAATTCGCCGATGACGAAGTGGCCGAACTGCGCCGGATCGCCAATGAAGGGCTGCAAAAGCGGCTCGCGGTGATTCCGCATGCGGATACGGTTGAGAAGTATCAGGAGCGGCTGGATTTTGAGCTGGGCATCATCGAAGGCATGGGGTTTCCGGGCTATTTTCTGATCGTTGCGGACTTTATTCAATGGGCCAAGGATCACGATATTCCGGTGGGACCGGGCCGAGGTTCGGGGGCGGGATCGCTTGTGGCCTATGCGCTGACGGTGACCGATTTGGACCCGCTGCGCTATTCGCTGTTGTTTGAGCGTTTCTTGAACCCTGAACGGGTTTCGATGCCCGACTTTGACATCGACTTTTGTATGGATCGCCGCGAAGAGGTGATCAAATACGTGCAAGAGAAATACGGCGCGGACCGGGTCGGGCAGATCATCACCTTTGGTGCGTTGCTGTCTAAGGCGGCGGTGCGCGACATGGGCCGGGTTCTGCAAATGCCCTATGGGCAGGTGGACCGGTTGTCGAAAATGATCCCTGTGGAAGGGGTCAAACCTGTGTCGATTGAGCAGGCTTTGCAACAGGAAGAACGTCTGCGCGATGAAGCCCGCAACGAAGAAGTTGTCGACCGATTGCTGAAATACGGCATGCAGGTTGAGGGGCTTTTGCGATCTGCCGGGACACATGCGGCGGGGGTTGTGATTGCTGACCGCCCGACGGATGAGCTTGTGCCGCTCTATCGCGATCCGCGCTCGGACATGCCCGCCACACAGTTTAATATGAAATGGGTGGAACAGGCCGGTCTGGTTAAGTTCGACTTCCTGGGTTTGAAAACCCTGACCGTTATTCAAAATGCAATGGATTTGATCTTTAAGTCCGGGCGCGATTTGCATGTGTCGGCGGATGGTCAGACCCTATACGAACCGGCCGAGGGCGCGACGAACCAGATCAACGCGATTCCGCTGGATGATGAGGTGACGTACAAGCTGTATTCGGCTGCGAAAACGGTGGCGGTGTTTCAGGTTGAATCGACGGGGATGATGGATGCGCTGAAGCGTATGAAGCCGACCTGTATCGAAGACATTGTTGCGCTTGTGGCGCTGTATCGCCCCGGCCCGATGGAAAATATCCCAACCTATTGTGAGGTGAAAAACGGCCTCAAGGAGATCGAATCTGTACACCCGCTGATTGACCATATTCTTGAGGAAACTCAGGGTATTATCGTCTATCAGGAACAGGTTATGCAGATTGCCCAGGTGATGGCGAAATACACGCTGGGCGGGGCGGATTTGCTGCGCCGTGCGATGGGTAAAAAGATCAAAGAAGCGATGGATGCCGAACGGCCCAAGTTTGAAAAGGGGGCTGGAGAAAACGGCGTTCCGGCCAAGAAAGCGTCGGAGGTTTTTGACCTGTTGGAGAAGTTTGCCAACTATGGTTTCAACAAATCCCACGCGGCGGCCTATGCGGTGGTGTCCTATCAAACCGGCTGGCTCAAGGCCAACCATCCGGTGGAGTTTATGGCCGGGGTGATGAACTGCGATATTCATCTGACCGACAAGCTGGCGGTGTATTTCGAAGAGGTTCGCAAGGGGCTGAAACTGCCCTATGTGCCGCCCTGCGTGAACCGGTCTTTGGCGACGTTTGACGTGGTGGACGGGCATCTTGTCTATGCGCTGGGCGCGTTGAAAAACGTTGGTGTTGAGGCGATGAAACTGGTGTCTGAGGCCAGAGGTGACCAGCCGTTTGTGAGCCTGTTTGATCTGGCACGCCGGGTGGAATTGAAGAAGGTCGGCAAGCGACCGATGGAGATGATGGCGCGGGCCGGGGCGTTTGACATTCTGGACGGCAATCGGCGGCGGGTGTTTGACAGCCTTGATGCGCTGGTGGCCTATTCGACGGCGATCCATGAGCAACGGGCCTCGGCGCAGGTGTCTCTGTTTGGCGAGGCGGGGGATGATTTGCCGGAGCCGCGCCTGTCTCCGGTGCCCGATTGGTTGCCGGCGGAACGGTTGGCCGAAGAGTTTAAGGCGATTGGGTTTTACCTGTCGGGGCATCCGTTGGATGACTATATGCCGGCGCTGAAACGATCGGATGTGCTGACGCTGGATGAGGTGATGGCCAAGGCGGAACGTTCGCCTTTGGTCGCGAAACTGGCCGGGGTTGTGGCCGGGCGCCAAGAGCGTAAATCGGCCCGTGGGAATCGGTTTGCCTTTGCCCAGCTCAGCGATCCGACCGGGGCCTATGAGGTCACGCTGTTTTCGGATGCGTTGGAGAAATGCCGGGAATATTTGGACACCGGATCGAAGGTTGTGATCACGGTTGAGGCAACCATGGAGAGTGATCAGCTCAAGCTTTTGGGGCGTTCGGTCATGCCTGTTGAAAACGCTGTGGCGGGCAATTCGATTGCGGGGATGCGAATTTTCGTCGAAAATTCAATGGCGCTGCCGCAGATCGCATCGGTTTTGGAGAGGGCAAGAGAGCAGATGCCCAAAGCCAAACGCGGGCCGGTGCATTTGTGTCTGAGCGATCATGGGTTGCCGGGCGAAGTGGAAGTGAACCTGAAGCGGGGCTTTCCGGTGACGCCCGAAACCAAGGGGGCGGTCAAGTCGCTTGATGGGGTTTTGGCGGTTGAGGAGTTTTAGGGGCGCGTTTGGTCGAGCCTCTGTCCTGTGTGATTGATCAGCAGTGGGACTCTTGCAGCCCAACGTAGGCATTGAACGGTTGTGCGCTAAACGTTGGTGACACGGCGAAAGTGCCCCAGGCACCAGCAAATATAGAGAGCTGAATTGTCGGGTGTGCGGACGTCTGTCGAAAAAGTCTGCTGGGGTTTCGAAAACGAGTGAACTGTGATGTTTGCTTTTCGAGTATTTGAGATATGCCGGATGGGGGTGCCAATATGGGGTGCCAATATGAGGGGGCGTTTGCTGCGATATTTGGCCGCTTTCATTGCCGCCTTCCTTGTTTGGTTGGGGTTTGCAGTCCTCGAAGCAATCAACCCCTTCCTCGCTTGGAAGTATCCGGCGCTCGCCCTGTTTATGGGCAAGAGTTTTCCGGGGGGTGCCACGCCAGAAATGCACTACTTGAACCATATCGCAGAAACATGGTTGCCGTTTTTAGTCGCTTTCCTTTTGGTTCGAGTTCTCACAAAGGGGCGGGCTCGGGCGTGGGGGGCTTTGCTGCTCTATGGCTCATTTTTGCTGCGGTCATTGGTCATGGTCTGGTTGAACCAACAAGGTCTGTCGCTCAGCGCTATGTTTAGAGTGGGGCTTGCAGGGACGTTCTTTGGCGGAGCCGTCTTGTACCTTTTGTTGGTTGATCCCCAGCGACCACGTGAAGACGTTCCTGCGAGCTAACGTTTGGTGGCCGCACCGAAGGAAGTTTGCCCCCCAGCCCGAGCTTTGCGTCATTACATGGGGCTCGGAGCATGGGGACCGGAGAATGGGGACCGGAGTTTGACAGCGTGTTGACGGTTGGTGTTTGGCAGGTGCTGTCGTCGGGCGGGGGGTGCCCATTTCGTGATCTGCCTGCGGATTTTCGCCGTTATATACGGGCGTATCATGGACGCCATTGCGGGAGATGCGCTAGAAGGGCGCGTGGGCAAAGGGGGCGATATGCACCGTATTATCATTTCACTGGCGTTGGCGCTTGTTGTGGCTGGCTGTGGCGATCCGCTGAAAAGCGTTCCGAAGTTGAGTGATGTTGAGCTGGCCGCGGATGCTGGGCAGGCCGATGCCTTGGCTGCTCCGATTGATACGGCGGTGAACGAGGCGTTGATCGAGCCAACACCCGCGCCTGTTGCTGCACAAAACAAACCCCGCAAAGGATTGATGGGGTTCTTGGGGCGCAAGGCCGAGGAAGCCAAGCGGACGGCGGCGGCGCAAGAGCCTGTGCCTGAGACGTTACAAGAAACGGGGCAAGAGCCTGTGGCCGATGCCGGAGTTTCGGTTGTTGCGCAGGTTGGGCCCGAGCCCATGGCCGCAAATGCGACAGCGCTTGAGGGGCAGGCGGCACAGACGGCACCGACAGCTGAGCGCGCCGAGCAGGACAGTGATGCGCCTGTGGTTTTGGCGGCCTTGCCTGCGGCGCAAGCGGCCCCTAAGCCGAAGAAAAAGCGGTTGTTTGGTCTTGGCGGCGGCTCTGGTGCGGACAGGCCCACATCCCGCAAACCGAAAAAGACCAAAGGCCCAAAACCGGGCGACCCAGATTTTGAGATCGTGTCATTAGAGACCCCGGTGCCTTATGGGTCTATTGCCCGTGTTTGCGGCGCGCGGCCTGCCCAAATGGGCCAAAAGGTCGGACAATGGCCGGAACGTGGCAGTGCGTACACACTATACGATAGCGCCCCGGGCGGCACCGCGCAGCGCAGCTTTTACTTGACCGGATTTGGCGACGGCTGTGCGCGTAAATTCAGCGCGGCGCTGGTGCTGTTTGCGTCCCCCGACAGCTATGAGGCAATCCATTATGGCCCCGCGGGGAGCACTCTTCCGGTGGCCAAGACCGACAGCGCCTATGAAAAGGTCAAGTCTCGGGTGTGTCGCGTCGCCAAGGGCAAACCTTGCGGCGACAAGATGAAGAAGCTGGCGCGAGATACGGTATTTGTGACCGTGTACGAACGCTTTGGCGGCAATCCGAGATGGAAAAACTTCCTTTTGCATGACGGTAAAGTCGAAGCGATGGATTTGAAATCGGCTGGCTAAGGCCGGTAGCAAAGATGTCTTGATTGTTTTGTGCTGATTGCGCAGGTTCGCGGTGATGCGATCACCCAAACCCTGTGTCAATCAATAGGATACCTTGCCCATGCCGCCCAGTTCTGACGCGATTGAGATAAGTGCCTTTGCGGCGTTAACCCTTGGGATCATGGTGTTTTTCCTTGGGGCGAAACTTACTGATACGTTTGGGTTTTTGCGCAAATATAGCATTCCTGAACCCGTGAGCGGCGGACTCTTGGCAGCTGTGGTTGCGCTTATGGTGGTCTATGTGACCGGGCGTGAGGTTGCCTATGATTTGGCGGCTCGGGATTTCCTGTTGGTCTATTTCTTCACAACGATCGGGTTAAATGCGCGGGTGTCCGATTTGCTTCGGGGCGGGCCGATTTTGGCGGTTCTGTTGGTTTTGACCATTGGCTATATGGTGATCCAGAACCTTGTGGGCGTGGCCGGGGCGGTTATGTTTGGGCTGGAACCACAGGCGGGGGTCTTGCTTGGCACAGCCTCGCTGATTGGTGGGCATGGCACCGCGATTGCCTGGGGGCCGACGGTTCAAGGGGATTATGGCGTGCCCGGTGCCGCAGAACTTGGGATTGCTTCGGCGACAATTGGATTGATCATGGCCAGCGTTGTGGGCGGTCCAATCGCGAAGTTTTTGATTGACCGACATAAGTTATCCGCAGAGGGCACAGGTAGCGGAGAAGACGAGACAGGTTTGCCCGATGTGGTGCCTGATGTGGTCAGTGAGATCAAAGACGAAGATCCCGAGCGTTATGAGATCACCCAAACCCTGTTTATGCGCAGTATTTTGTGGATCCATCTGTCGATCATCATTGGCTACACGGTCAATGAAACCTTGATCGAGCTGGGTCTTAAATTGCCGCTGTTTGTGCCCTGTTTGATGAGCGCGATTTTGGTGGCCAATGTTGTCCCGGCTTTGTTTCCTAAAAAGACATTCTACGCACGCAGCAAAGCCACCGACCTGATTTCACAGTTTAGCCTATCGGTGTTTTTGTCGATGTCTTTGATGAGCATGGAACTCTGGACGCTGGCCTCAAGCGCCGGGGTGTTGACAGTGACGATGGTGTTGCAGGCGATTGCCGCAACTGCGTTTATCGTGTTGGTCGTGTTTCGCGCCATGGGCAAGAGTTACTTTGCAGCGGTGATTTCGTCGGGTTTCGCCGGTTTCACCTTGGGTGCGACGCCCACGGCCATTGCGAATATGACAGCGGTGACAAACCGTTACGGACCGTCGCCACTGGCCTTTATCGTGCTGCCGCTGATTTCGGCCTTCTTTGTGGATATCGCCAATGCGGTGATGATCAAATGGTTCCTGACCATGTGGTAAGAGAGCGATGCGATCACCAATGCGGCGGGCGTTCGTCGCCAAGGATCACGCCCCCCCCGCCTTGGGTTTCGCGATCGGCCTCACGGGTCATGAGCATCATCACCCGATCATTGAGCGTCGCGAGCTCCTTGTCCTGACGGGCAACGGTATCGGACAGCTCATCCACCGTCTTGATCAGATGCGCGATGCGTTCTTCGAGATGCGTGGTGTCGGTCATGGTTGGGCTTCCTTGAGATTCCTATGCCTGCTTTGGCGCCAGAAACTCCATGGCTTCAAGCCTTCCATCAGCAAAATCTTCAAGAATTATGCGAAGCTCTTCAAACTCCGCGCCTTTTTCCTTGACGATTGTATATAGGCGCACAAGCTCCGCCAGCCCGATCTCATCAATTTTGAGATCTTCGGTATCCGTCCAGAAGAGAAATTTGTTTCTCCGAAAACCTGCCAGTTTGGCGGTATAACTGGGGCGCTTGGGGGCTTGGGTTTGGTCGAATTTGCACAGGAGATCAAAAACAGCATCTTGGCTGATTGTTCGGCCCTGAGAGCGCCGCCGCGCAACGGCGAAAAGAATGAGAAAGCTTAGCATTTTGCTGTTTCTTTTGCGAAGTTGGACGGTCTGTTGTGGGGCGGGCTCTGGAGTTTGTGGTGTGTCGGTTTCTTGGGCTGGGGGATTGAGGTGTTGGTCTGGGCTTGGCTGTGACGCTTCGGCAACATTTGGCCGGGCTTCGGCGATCTTTTCGTTAAGAGTTTGAATAGTTTGCACGGCGCGGTTCAAGTCCCGTTCCAAAGCCGGAGGACAACCGGCGTCAATATAGTCGTCGACAAAGCGGCTAAGAGGCACAACGCAGGAATAGAGCAGGGTTACCAACTCTTTCGCATCTTGGTTCAATGGATCGGCATCTACGCCGTCGGGAGCCATAGTCGCAGCCTTCCTCGCTTTGCAAAAGCTAGTATAATGTGCACCTTACTTTTGTGGCGCGGTTTACGTAGTAGTACCTCTTTAGAGCCATGGTCAATCTAAACTGTCGCGGATTGTGCATGCTTTACTAGCCTATTATATGTTATTATACAAATTTATACATCATGCGTCTATGCGTGCATGTTAAGCTATTGAATTTACGTGATATAAATTTGTGCAAGATAGCGTATTATAGAACGCTCTGTATTTCGTCTAAGTTGTACCCCTCATAAGGTTAACTTGTCAGTGTAAAAAAGAGGCAAGCGCTCAAAAGGGGTAAAGCTAATATAAATGCATCACGCATCTCATGTGACTGCCAGTACTTGGTGGCTACATTTTTTGCGCAAAATTTTCTTGACGTGCACTAGTGGGCTGTGAGAGCCTGAACCCGCAAGCGGGAAATTTTCCGTTTCGGTATGGTCGCGTGAGGAGAGTATAATGCAAACACTATTTTTGATAGCCACAGGTCTTGTCTGCCTGAGCCTTCTAGCCAAAAACCAAATCTGGAACACGGGTCAGACCTTGGCGCTGGACATCGTGTTGGCCAGCATCATTTTTGCCTGCGTTGGCGCATTGATTCAGCACTGGAAGCTGCGCCACAAGGATTGAGCCGTTTCCCCCTGTTTGCTTGCCCCAAAGGACTGGGGCAGGTAGAGGGGGGCACGACGGATTTTCAACCCGGAAGAGACCATGGCAAAAGTTAAAAAAGCTCCCCGCCCCAAGGCACAAACGCCCAAGGGGTTTCGCGACTATTTCGGCACTGAGGTGACCGAACGCGCAGACATGCTCAAAATGATTGCCGAGGTCTACCATCACTACGGGTTTGACGCGCTGGAAAGCTCGGCCGTTGAGACGGTTGAGGCCTTGGGCAAATTCCTGCCCGATGTGGACCGCCCCAATGAAGGTGTGTTTGCCTGGCAAGACGAAGACGACGCGTGGATGGCGCTTCGCTATGATCTAACCGCGCCGCTGGCCCGTGTTTATGCGCAATACCGCAACGATCTGCCGATGCCTTATCGCCGCTATGCGATGGGGCCGGTTTGGCGTAACGAAAAGCCCGGACCGGGGCGCTATCGCCAGTTTTATCAATGTGATGCGGATACGGTGGGGGCGGCCAATGTGGCGGCAGATGCCGAGATCTGCGCGATGCTGTCTGATACGTTGGAACGCGTCGGCATTCCGCGTGGCGATTATCTGGTGCGCGTTAACAACCGCAAGGTTCTTAACGGAGTGCTTGAGGCGATGGGCGTCACCGATGAGGCGCAAGCCGCTGATGTGCTGCGCACCATCGACAAGTTCGACAAAGTTGGCGAAGCCGGTGTGCGTGAGCTGTTGGGCAAGGGGCGTTTGGATGCGTCCGGGGCCTATATCGACGGTGTTGGCCTGTCGGCGGATCAAGCCGAGCCGGTTGTGGCGTTTTTGACATCCAAGGATGCGGATGTTGCCAAGACCTTTGCCAATTTGCGTGATGCGATTGGGGGATCGGCGATTGGGGCCGAAGGTGTGGGTGAGCTTGAAAAGATCGGTGATCTTTTGGCGGCACAGGGCTATGGCGCGGATCGGATTGAGATTGATCCAAGCGTCGTGCGTGGCCTTGGCTATTACACCGGGCCCGTGTTTGAAGCTGAGCTGACTTTTGAAATCCTTGACGAAAAGGGTCGCAAGCGTCAGTTCGGGTCGGTTGCCGGTGGGGGCCGCTATGACGATCTGGTCAAGCGGTTTACCGGCCAAGCGGTGCCTGCCACGGGCGTGTCGATTGGCGTGGATCGCCTTTTGGCGGCCTTGCGTGAAAAGGGCCGAATGGGCGGGACTGTTGCATCGGGACCGGTGGTTGTGACCGTGATGGATAAGGATCGCATGGCCGATTATCAAACCATGGTGGCCGAACTGCGCAATGCCGGCATTCGCGCCGAGATGTATTTGGGTAACCCCAAAAACTTTGGCAACCAGTTGAAATACGCCGACAAACGTCAGAGCCCGGTGGCGGTGATCGAAGGCGGGGATGAGCATGAAAACGGTGTGGTGCAGATCAAAGACCTGATCCTTGGCGCGAAAATTGCTGAGAATGCCACGCTTGAGGAATGGAAAGAACGCCCATCGCAATATGAAGTGCCGCGTGACCAATTGGTCGCCAAGGTGCGCGAGATTTTGGACCTGAATTCATGAGCCTAACCGCGATTAATGCCAAAGCTGCGGAGCTTCGGGGGGCGTTCGAAGCCGCTGGCGCTGCTCCGGTGGAATGCGAGATATTGCTGCCTGCCGAGACGTTTCTGGACCTATATGGCGAGGATGTTCGGACCCGTGCCTATGTGTCGTCTGACCCGGTGCATGGCGAGGTGATGCTGCGCCCGGACTTTACGGTTCCGGTTGTGCAAAAGCATATGGACGAGGGGGCAGAACCAGCGCGCTACACCTATAGCGGCCCGGTGTTTCGTCGTCAGGAAGAGCACCCAGAGCGTGCGGCTGAATACCATCAGGTTGGCTATGAGGTCTTTGACCGGACCGATCCTGAGGCGGCGGATGCTGAGGTTTTTGCCCTGTTTTCCCAGACGCTTGCGCCCTATGGGCTGCGGGCTGTGACCGGGGATATCGGGATTTTGACCGCCGCGGTTGCAGGGTTGGAAACCTCGGAACGTCGGCGCGCGGCACTGTTGCGCCACATCTGGCGGCCACGGCGGTTTCGGGCGCTGTTAGATCGGTTTTCGGGGCGCGCACCCGTGCCGCCATCGCGCGCGGCCTTGTTGGCTGATGCCGATCCGATGGCGCATGCCGGGCCGATCAATGGGCTGCGATCTTACGGCGAAATCGCGGATCGTGTTGCGGCGCTGAAGGCGGATGCGGCCGAGGAGGCGCTGTCAAAATCTCAGGTTGAGCTGATCGAAAGCATCCTCAAAGTGTCGGAAACCTGCTCTTTTGCGATTGAGAGATTGCGCGATATTGCTGTTGATTTGCCTGCGATTTCTGGCGCGGTCGAACGGTTTGCACGGCGCTGTGACGCGCTTAGCACCCGGAACGTGGATGTGGATCAGCTTGAGTTCGAAGCCAGCTATGGCCGTGGCTCGATGGAATATTATGATGGGTTTGTCTTTGGCTTTTTGGCCGACGGGGCAGGCATGCCAGCGATTGCATCGGGCGGGCGTTACGATGCGCTGACCCGGCGATTGGGGCGCGGCTCTGAAATCCCTGCGGTGGGCGGCGTTGTGCGCCCCGGACTGCTGTTTGATCTGGAGGCCTCGTCATGAGCATCAAGCTGGGGGTGCCGTCTAAGGGGCGGCTTATGGACAAGACCTTTGACTGGTTTGGCAGTCGCGATGTGCGGCTTGCCCGCACCGGGTCGGACCGGGAATATGCCGGGGCCGTCGAAGGCGTTGAGGGTGTTGAGCTGGTGCTGCTGTCGGCGGGCGAAATCCCGCGGGAGTTGGCAGCGGGGCGCATCCATTTGGGGGTGACGGGCACCGATCTGGTGCAGGAAAAGCTGGTGCAATGGGATCAAAAGGTTGAGCCGTTGGCGGAACTTGGCTTTGGATTTGCCGATTTGATCATTGCAGTGCCCAATTGTTGGGTCGATGTGAACACGCTGGATGATCTTGATGCGGCAGCGGCGGCTTTTCGAGAAAAACACGGATTTCGGATGCGGATCGCCACCAAATATCACCGCTTGGTGCGCCATTACCTGCACCGCGCAGGCGTTGCCGATTATCAGCTGGTAGACAGTCAGGGTGCGACCGAAGGCACGGTCAAAAACCTGACCGCCGAAGCGATTGCGGACATTACGTCAAGCGGGGAAACGCTACGGGCGAACCATCTGAAAATCCTCGACGAAGAGCCGGTCCTGCGCTCGCAAGCGACGCTGTTCCGAAGCCGGATCGCCAAACTAGAGGGCAAAGACCGCGCAGCGCTTGACGCACTGCGCGACCTTTTAGGGGTGTGAACTCAAATTCCGTGAACGGAATTTGCAAAAGTGTAGGGAGCGCCTGTTATTCGGCAGGCGCTTTCGCTTTGAGGGCATCGAAGTCTGCGGCGGAGTGGCGTTCTGGCAATTGCTCGTGCTCCTCACCCCAGAGCTTGTTGACCATGCGGCCGCGCTGAACCGCCGGGCGCGCAGCAATCGCGTTGGCCCACCGCACAACGTTTTTATATTCGTGCACTTGCAGGAACTCTGCGGCGTCATACTGATTGCCGATCACGAGGTTGCCGTACCATGGGAAGATCGCGATGTCGGCGATGGTATAATCTTCGCCAGCGATAAAGGTGTTTTCGGCCAACTGTTTGTCCAACACGTCAAGCTGGCGTTTCACTTCCATGGTGAAACGGTCAATCGGGTATTCCATTGGGAAGGGGGCGTAGGCATAGAAATGGCCAAAACCACCGCCCAAATATGGCGCGCTGCCCATTTGCCAGAACAGCCAGCTGAGCATTTCAGCGCGATTTTCCGCTTTGCCCAGAAAGGCGTCGAACTTCTCGGCCAAATGCATCAAAATCGCGGCGCTTTCGAAAATGCGCACGGGGGTGTCGCCGGAATGATCCATCAGGGCCGGGATCTTTGAGTTTGGGTTGGCGGCAACAAAGCCCGAGCCAAACTGATCACCATCGCCAATTTTGATCGGCCAAGCGTCATACTCAGCGTCGTGACCGGCTTCGAGAAGCTCTTCGAGCATCACAGTGACTTTGACGCCATTGGGGGTGGCCATTGAATAGAGCTGCAACGGGTGTTCGCCGACTGGCAGATCCTTTTCCGACGTCGCCCCAGAAATCGGACGGTTCAAAGACGCCCATTGGCCGCCATTTTCCTTGTCCCAAGTCCAGACCTTGGGGGGGGTATAGTTCTCAGTCATTGCGCGCGTCCTTTGTGCTTTTGCATTTGGAGGCTAACGTAACGCTGCTGAGCAAGATTGCCAGAGCTCGTCTTTTTGCAATGGGCAATGCACAGGTCGTGTGCTTTTGTGCGCAGATGGGACATGATGCTGATATGCGGCCGGTGGCGGTTGTCTTGGGGGCGGCTGTTTGGCCGGGCGGCACACCATCGCCAAGTCTGCGGCGACGGGCGCGCCATGCAGCACAGCTTTGGCAAGGCGGACAGGTCCGGGCGATCATTGCATCGGGAGGGATTGGTCAACACCCACCCTCAGAAGCCGAGGCCATTGCTGAGGTTTGCAAAGCAGACGGGGTGCCAGAGGAGGTGCTGTTTCTTGAAGACATGTCGACAAGCACCGAAGAAAACATCCTGTTTTCTTCTCACATGCTGGGTGCAATTGGCGGCGGGCCGGTTGTTCTTGTGACAGATGGCTACCATGCGCCGCGCGCCTTATTGGTGGCGCGGCGGTTTGGGCTTGAGGCCAAGGCGGACTGCCCCGACATACAGGGCGCGCCGCGTCGCCGCGCTTTAAAGGCCCGTCTCCGCGAGATACCGGCCTTTGTTTGGTATTGGCTGCGCGTGAACCGCAGGCTTTGAACTGGCTTTAAGTTGGCTTTAGCGGGTGACCGTCACGTTGACATAGTGGCCGCGATTGCCGGTTCCGTAGATACGGACGAAGACCGTCGCGCCTCCGCGCAGCAAATTGCGTGCTGCCGCCGGTTCGATCGACCCATTCATGATCATCCGTTCCATGATACCGCGATTTTCCATGCTGCCAAAGAACGGATCCCATTCATCCCCCGGCTGGCTGATGCCAAAGCGGTGGTAATTGGCGCGATCCTGACGCAGGATTTGCCAAGGTTCACTTAGCCGCGCGCCTTTGGAATTATACAGATCGTCCTGCCCAATATAGGCGACATAGCTGCCAATGATCTGATCGGCGCGTGCTATGGTTGCGGTCATCATAGTGGCCGCGGCCAGTGCTGCAGCGATTAAAAAGCGTTTCATCCCTGTCTCCAATCCCTTATGTCTGTGCGCCTTTCCTTGGGCACAAGTATAGAGCGCGGCCGCGATCACGTCTTTGACAGTGAACAAGGCGAGGAAAAGTTACAGGACGGTTATTGGGTCTGATCGTCGATCCAACTGAAGTATTTATTGTAAATCAATATGTTGGAAATTCCGGGGAGGAAACAAATCAAGAGGGCGATCCCCGATTGTAATCCTATGGGCATATGGGGGAGACCGACAAATTTTAGGAAAATAAGTGCGGCCCAAAGAGCGGAGAATAGCAGGATTTTTCGAAGGGCTAGTTTGCTTGGAAAGCGTTTCGGCTCCTGAGCTTTGGGCACCAGAACAGCAGCGCGATTGGGCCAACGGTGACGCAAGTGACCAAGGCCGGAAAGCGAAAATACTCCCAACTGTTGGGCGTTGCCAACACGACAAAACTGATCAGCACATGCACAACGCTGTAGCAATGAAAGGAGCGTTGGAAGAAACCCGTTGCTATCAAATCACACCGATTTCGGCCAAGGCCCCGGCGAGTTCTGGGGGCAGGGTGTCTTCTTGTTTGGTCGAACCCGACAGATCGGGCGGGGCGTCGGCAGGGGAAAGATAGCGCCAGCCTTGGAAAGGGCGGCGTTGCGCGTTGGCGGTGCGGATAACGTCAGGGTCGAGGATAATGGCACAGCGTTTGATGCCATCTTCGCCAATGACTTCGTCAAGTCGTAGGATGCGTTGGCGGCATTGGATCACGCCTTTGATCACCCAATAGATTGATCCGCCTGCCAGAATCTCGGACTCACGACGTGGCCACATGCGGGTGACATGGCGCGGCAAGCCCTCGGGGAGCTCCTTGCGGCGCATATCTTGCCAGGCCTGAAGGCCCTCAACGCTTTCGGTGCCGACGCTCAGTTTGATCAGATGTGTGATCTTATCCACAGATTCTTCCCCAGATTACGCTGTATATGGTATAACACTCATCTGCGCCTTCAAGCTGTAGCGTTAGGTTAGTTCAAAATATGTCTTTTCCCGCGCGGCCCGCTTGTCTATGAAAATCGCTCCACGCCACCGCCTGCCAAAAAGAGATTCGCCGCCATGACCCGATTTGCCGCCCCTATTGCTGAACAGATTTGGGATATGAAATATCGTCTCAAAGAGGCCGATGGCACAGCCATTGATATCACAGTCGAAGACAGCTGGCGGCGCATTGCCCGGTCTTTGGCCGAGGTCGAGGCCGAGCCCAAGCAGTGGGAAGACAAGTTTTACAACGCGTTGGAGGATTTCAAATTCCTTCCCGCCGGCCGGATCACCGCCGGGGCAGGGACCGCGCGTAGCGTGACGCTGTTCAATTGTTTCGTTATGGGCACCATCCCCGACCAGATGGGCGGCATTTTCGATATGCTGCGCGAAGCGGCGCTGACCATGCAGCAGGGTGGCGGCATCGGCTATGATTTCAGCACCATTCGCCCCAAAGGCGCGCCGGTGGCAGGCGTGGCGGCGGATGCCTCTGGCCCACTGTCGTTCATGGATGTCTGGGACGCGATGTGCCGCACGATCATGTCGGCGGGATCACGTCGCGGTGCGATGATGGCGACGATGCGGTGCGATCATCCTGATATCGAAGACTTTATTCGCGCTAAGGCCGATAGCGCCCGGTTGCGGATGTTCAACCTATCGGTGCTGATCACTGATGATTTTATGGACGCGGTCAAGGCGAATGGCAGCTGGGAGCTGAAATTTGGCGACCGGGTGTACCATACGGTTGAGGCCCGTGATCTGTGGAACAAGATCATGCGCGCCACCTATGATTACGCCGAACCGGGTGTGATTTTCATCGACCGGATCAACAAGGCCAACAACCTGTCTTATGTTGAAACCATCGCCGCGACAAACCCTTGCGGCGAACAGCCATTGCCGCCCTATGGCGCGTGTTTGCTTGGCTCGATCAACATGGCCCGTTTGGTGGATCGCCCGTTTGAAGAGGGTGCTGATCTTGACGAAACCCTGTTGGATGATCTGGTCGCGACCGCCGTTCGGATGATGGACAACGTCGTTGATGCCTCGCGCTTTCCTTTGGAGGAACAGCGCATTGAGGCACAAAACAAGCGCCGTATAGGCCTTGGTGTGACCGGGTTGGCAGACGCCTTGTTGATGGTTGGTCAGCGCTATGGCTCGGAGGAGGCGGCGCGTCAGACCGAGGAGTGGCTAAAACGGATCGCCCGCGCCGCATATCTGGCGTCGGTGCAATTGGCCAAGGAAAAGGGCGCGTTCCCCTTGTTTGAGGCCGAGCCCTATCTGGAAAGCGGCACCATGCGCGCCATGGACGATGATGTGCGCGATGCCATCCGCGAACACGGCATTCGCAACGCGCTGCTGACATCCATCGCACCGACGGGCACGATTTCGCTCTATGCTGGGAATGTCTCCTCGGGGATCGAGCCGGTGTTTGCCTATAGCTATACCCGTAAAGTCCTGCAAAAAGACGGCACCCGCACCGAAGAAGAAGTCGTTGATTACGCTGTGCAAATGTGGCGTGAAAAGTTTGGCGACAAAGAGTTGCCCGACTATTTTGTCAACGCCCAGACATTGGCCCCGCTGGATCATGTGCGTATGCAAGCGGCGGCGCAGAAATGGATCGACAGCTCGATCTCCAAGACCATCAACTGCCCTGAAGACATCTCGTTTGAGGACTTTCAGAGCGTGTATTTGGAGGCGTTTGAGACCGGGTGTAAGGGCTGTACCACCTATCGCCCCAACGACGTAACCGGGTCGGTTTTGTCGGTGTCGGAAAGCTCAGAGAAAACGCCCGCCGAGACGCCGGAAATGGCACAGGCCGCCGGGGCAGGGGCCGATGTGGTCTATATGTCCGAGCCGCTGGATCGCCCGCAATCGTTGGAAGGCGCGACCTATAAATTGAAGTGGCCCGATAGCGAGCACGCGATTTACCTAACCATCAATGATGTGATTGTCGGCGGTCATCGCCGCCCGTTTGAGGTGTTCATCAACTCCAAAAACATGGAACATTTCGCTTGGACCGTGGCGCTGACCCGGATGATTTCGGCGGTGTTCCGTCGTGGTGGCGATGTGTCCTTTGTGGTCGAAGAGCTGAAGGCGGTGTTTGACCCGCGCGGCGGTGCTTGGGTGCAGGGCAAATATATCCCGTCGATTTTGGCAGCCATCGGCGGCGTGATCGAAAAGCACATGGTGTCGACCGGGTTCTTGGAGGGCGAAGGCATGGGGCTAAAGTCGGACCCGCAAGCCGATGTTGTCAACATCTCGTCCACCCCGCGTGGCAAAGCCTGCCCATCGTGCGGCCAGTTCACTATGCGCATGGTCGAGGGCTGTATGACGTGTTCAGATTGCGGACATTCCAAGTGCGGGTGAATTGATACCGTGTATGTGTCAGGCATAGGATGCCGTTTCAGATAATCGCAGCGTGGACTGTCTGAAACGCTGATTTGGTGGCTGTGTTGCGAACAAAAATAGGGGTAGAGCTTCGCGCTCTGCCCTTTTTTGTTTTACGGACAGGCATTTAAAGGGAAGGTAGTCGCGTTTGCGTCGCGTAATGTGAATTATCAGAACTGCTCGCACTGGACAAAATGGCGTGAGGCTTTTTGTTTTGACGTCTGCCCCACGAGGCCAGGTTTTCTGCCTGTTTTGGCGCGGTCATTCTTAGGGGCATTCATAGGATCATTCATAGGGGCAGGACCCATTGACGGGCAGATCGGCATCATCACCAGCATATCCAAAGGCCAGACTAGTATTCAGAACCGCGAAGGTTTTGGTTGGGCCCTCATGGGGTGGCTCGGCCATGCCCGAGCTATGCCCGGCCCTTGCGTGAAAATAGGCGCGCGACGGTATAAAGGTGGAATTGGTCACGCCGTGCTGGCCTGTTCGCCTCGATGCCTCCTATCCAAGCCCCAAGCCAGCCCCAGCCGATGGTCTTCAAGTCGGTGAAGTCACCCTGCCGGTGCTGGTTTGGCCGTTCGGTCTTGCCCCGGAACTCATCTGTCGCTGCCCGAACGGCATAAGCAGGGCCGGTAATCAGGTGGCTGAACGTGAGGATACGAAAGGCCGAAGCCTCTGACATGAATAGGTTTCTGCGTCAGTGAACGGCTCGACCGGCTCATGCGGCTGCCGGGGGGCTTCCACTCCCGTGGTTAGGATGTGCCGGACATCTAATTGACGCTGTGTCCCACCTGAACAGGGCTGTAAGCTGGTTAAAACCAAGGGCCACTGCTCAAAAAAGCCGGCGCAAAAAACGCCGGCTTTTGGATTGTTATAGACTGTTGCGATCAGCTTAGAGCAGCATCAGGTCTTGTTCATTTTCGATGTCGTCTTCCTGCGGCATGGTTTCGTCCATGGTGTCGTTCATGGTGTCGCTGTTTGAGATCATCGACATGAAATCCTCTGCATCATCGGGCTCTTCTTCGATTGTGAAGAAGATATGCTCGAAGTTCTCGAAGCTGATATCACCGACCTGACCCTCTTCTGGGCCACCGTTGACGAAGAACTCACCGACGGGTCCAACCGCAGGCAATTCACCGTCTGGCGAGGTGCCGCTGAAGATATCCGAGAGCATATAGTCACTCTCGGGGCCGAAGCTGATGTAGTTGCCATCCTCAGGGAAGAAGTAGCCAGTGGCAGTGTCGTCGAGCCCTTGGATATCCTCTTCGATGCTGTTTTCGCCGACCGCAGTGGTGAAGGAGATCTTGTCATCCTGGCCCTCAATCTCGGCACCGGAGAAGTGCTCGATGCTGTTGACCCCGTCGCCTTCTAGCGAAGGATACTTGGTGACATCGCCGTTACCGTCATCGTCGACATAGACAACTATGTGGCCTTCATCATCGCCTTGGTAGGTGTCGTCACCGGCACCACCAAAGATTTCGTCAAGGCCTGTCGATCCTTCGATCGTGTCGTCGCCGTCGCCGCCGCGGATCACATCGTTGCCGTCGCCGCCATCAATGTCGTCGTCGCCAAGGCCAGCATTGATGGTGTCGTTGCCACCATTGCCTTCGATGACGTCATCAATGCCGTCTGTGCCGTCAACCTGGTCGCCTTCGCCATCGTCGTAGCCCGGATCCATGGCTTCGCCTGTATCGGCCCCGTCAACCACACCGTCTCCGCCTGTGACCTCATCGACTTCGACAGAAACCGAAGCGGTGTCTGTTGCGCCGTCAGAGTCCTCAACCGTGTAGCTGATGGTGTCGGTTCCGGTGAAGTCCGCATCCGGCGTGTAGTCCAATGTGCCATCATCATTGATGGTCACGGACCCATTTGACGCCGACGCTGCGATGACATCAAGGTCGTTGCCGTCTTCGACATCGCTGTCGTTGGCCAGCACGTCGATGGTGACGGTTTCGCCCTCATCTGTCGTCGCGCTGTCATCGACCGCCTCTGGCGCATCGTTGATAGGTGCGACGTCGACCGTTGCTGTGCCTGTTGCCGTGTTCCCGTCGGGATCAGAGACCGTATAGGTGATCTGGTCTTCGCCGTTGAAGTCGGGGTCTGGCGTGTAGCTCAGCGTGCCATCGTCGTTGATCTCGACCTCTCCGTTTGGTGCTGTGGCCTCAGTGACCACAAGCTCTTCCACGGGGGTGTCGGGGTCGGTGTCGTTGGCCAACACGTCGATGATGACGCTGTCGTCTTCGTCCACATCCGCTGTGTCAGGGTTGGCAACCGGAGTTTGATCAACCGATGCGACAGAGACCGCGACCGTGGCCGTAGAGGTGGCACCGGAGGGATCGCTGATCGTGTAGGTGATCGTGTCCGTTCCGGTAAAGCCTGCATCCGGCTCATAAGACAGGGTGCCATCGTCGTTGATGTCAACAATCCCGTTGGGGGCATCGGCGTCAATGACCGAAAGTTCCTCGGGGGTATTGTCGACATCGCTGTCGTTGGCCAGCACATCGATGGTCACCGGCGTCTCTTCGTCGGTGGCGGCTGTGTCGTTTTCTGCCTCTGGCGCATCGTTGATAGGTGCGACGTCGACCGTTGCTGTGCCTGTTGCCGTGTTCCCGTCGGGATCAGAGACCGTATAGGTGATCTGGTCTTCGCCGTTGAAGTCGGGGTCTGGCGTGTAGCTCAGCGTGCCATCGTCGTTGATCTCGACCTCTCCGTTTGGTGCTGTGGCCTCAGTGACCACAAGCTCTTCCACGGGGGTGTCGGGGTCGGTGTCGTTGGCCAACACGTCGATGATGACGCTGTCGTCTTCGTCCACATCCGCTGTGTCAGGGTTGGCAATTGGTGTCACTTCGCCTTCGACAACACTGACCGTGACGATTGCCGAGTCGGTGTTCCCTTCGGGATCCGTGATCGTGTAGGTGATCGTATCGGGTCCGGTGAAGCCCTCGTCTGGCTCATAGGACAGCGTGCCATCGTCGTTGATATCGACGATGCCATTCTCGGCGTCGGCATCAACCACATCGAGATCGGCCAGCGGTGTGTCCGGGTCGGTATCGTTGGACAGAACGTCGATGACTGTGACGTCACCCGCTGTTGCGCTGGCTGTGTCGTCCACCGCATCAGGTGCCGATGTGCCGACATCGGCGGCACCGGTCACATTGACTGTTACTGTCGCTGTATCTGTTCCACCGTTGCCATCGGAAACCGTGTAGCTGACTGAGGTTTGGACAACTTCGCCATCTGGCGTGTCGGCAAAGTCACCGTCCACGTCACGGAAGCGCACAGCCCCGTTTGCACCGATGCGGATCTGACCACCGTTGTCGGCATCCACCCAGGTTCTCAGGTTCGAAGACCCATCGATTTCAACAACACGCAGCGCGTCATCGTTAGGATCGGTGTCATTGGTCAACAAGCCCTGAGCGCCATTGGCAAGACGGACATTGCCGCCGCCATAGCCGTCCATGTCAAAGTCAAAGGCATCGTCAACCGCATCCGGTTCGTTGCTGCCTGTGTCAGGATTGACAGTCACGGTCACAGTCGAGGTGTCCTCGTTCCCGTCCGGGTCAGTGATCGTGTAGTTGATCGTGTCCTCTCCGGTAAAGCCCGCATCCGGCTCATAAGACAGCGTCCCATCAGGGTTGATGTCTACGATACCATTCTCGGCTTCGGCGTCGATAACGTCGAGTTCTTCCACTGGGGTGTCTGGGTCGGTGTCATTGGCCAGAACGTCAATCTCGACAACGCCTTCTTCGGTGACTTCCGCCGTGTCAGGATTGGCAACAGGGCTGGTGTCAACCACGTCATCAACCAGAACCTCTTCGATTTCCGAGAAGTTGATCGTGACGGGTTCGCCATCGTCGTTCAGGTAGGTTGCCGTGCCCGCCTCTGGATCGTCTTCGTCAAAGACGACATCAACAGGGCCAAGGCCGGTCAGGTCCAGAACGTCACCAATCCGTCCGTCGGGGTTGTTGGTCGGATCAATGAGTGCTTCTTCGTCATCTTCGCCGCCAATCACTGTGATTGGTGCCGTGCCGCTTTGGGTTGGATCGACAAAGAACTCGTCGTCGCCTGCGCCGCCCAGGGCGGTGTCGCCGGTGCCGACGGTGATGTCGTCGTCCATTGCGCCGCCGTCGAGTGTGTCGTCACCCTCGCCGCCGTCCAGCGTGTCGTTGCCGTCACCGCCCATGATGTCGTCGTCGCCGTCGCCACCATCAAGAAGGTCGTCGTCGCCGCCACCGTCAATGGTGTCGTCTTCACCTGAACCTGTGACCGTGTCGTCGCCGTCGCCGGTGGACACGATGCAGGGGCCAGCCATTTCAGGGCCGGTCACTTCATCGTCACCAGAACCGGTGACCACCTGTTCGATTTCCTCAAAGGTGATGTCAGGCGTGCCGTCATCGTCCAGACCGTCCACGGTGCCAGCTTCGCCATCTTCAGGTTCAAAGGTCACGACCAGATCTTCGGTCTGATCGCTCAGATCAAGAATGTCGCCCTCGTCGCCATTTTCGGGGCCAGCCGGATCACCGGTTGTGCCGTCCGAGCCACCGTCGATGGTCACATCAACATCTGGTGTGGTGTCGGTTGGATCAACCGTGAAGACATCGTCGCCAAGACCACCTTCTGCTGTGTCGGCACCGCCAACCGCGATGTCGTCGTCGCCGTCTTCACCTTCGAGAAGGTCGTCGCCCTCGCCACCGGCCAGAGTGTCGGCCTCTTCGCCACCCAAGAGCGTGTCGTCGCCGTCGCCGCCGTCGAGATCGTCATTGCCTTCGTTGCCAAGCAGCGTGTCATCACCGGCACCGCCGTCAATCACATCGTCATCTTCGCCGCCAAGAACAGAGTCGTCGCCAAGGCCTGCGTCAATTGTATCAGGGCCGCCGTTGCCTTCGATCACATCATCAATGCCATCGTCGCCGTCGATCTGGTCACCTTCGTCGTCGGTATAGCCGGGGGCCATGACCTCGCCATCATCAAGACCGTCGACCACATCATCCGCTTGCGGATCGGTCAGAACCTCTTCGATTTCCGAGAAGGTGATTGTGACTGGCAGACCATCGTCGTTGATGTAGGTCGCTGTGCCCGCTTCTGGATCGTCGTCGTCATAGGCCACGTCCACATGGCCAAGGCCGCGCAGGTCAAGTGTGTCGCCATCGCCGCCATTGGTCGGGTCGGTCAGGTCTTCGCCTGTCTCGCCGCCGATTACGGTGATACCATCGGTGCCGGGCTCGCTCGGATCGACAAAGAAGTCGTCGTCGCCGCTGCCGCCAAGTGCGATGTCGCCTGCGCCAACGGTGATGTCATCGTCATCGCCGCCACCATCAAGTTCGTCTGCACCTGCGCCGCCGTCAAGTGTATCGGTACCGATGCCGCCCAAGAGGGTGTCGTCGCCCGCGCCGCCATCGAGAAGGTCGTCGTCGCCGCCGCCATCAACAAGGTCATCACCTGCGCCTGCGTCGATGGTGTCATCGCCGCCGTTGCCTTCGACCACATCGGCCTCGTCGGTGATCAGATCGCCGCCGCCATCGGTGGGATCATTGGCGTCGTCATAGCCAACACCCATGTCTTCACCGGTGTCTTCGCCGTCAACCGTGCCGTCCGGGATCGGGGCCGCGGGATCTTGCAGGATCGTTTCGATGCCTTCGAACTCGAGCGTGGAGCCGTCTTCAAAGGTGACTGTACCGGTCTGCGCGCCTGCATCGTTTTCATCAGCAACCGCATCAACGGTCACGTCACCCGCGCCGCGTAGATCGAGCACGTCGTTGTCGGTAGTCGCATCAGGGCCATTGCCACCGTCGATCACATCGCCTGCGCCTTCGGCGGCGCTGCCGACGATGATGGTGTCATCACCACCTTCACCAAAGATCGTATCTTGGCCTTCGCCGCCTGTGATGACATCTTCACCACCCTCTTCAGAGGAGGGAGTTAGGCCGTCTGGATCAATAACAGGCGTTACATCAATGTCGCCGACGCCGATCCAGCCGATCACGGTCGACGAGTCATCGCCCGGCTCATGGATGATCTGCAAAGACGAGATCGGCCCGTCGATATGGACCTGCACGTTGTCGGGATTGTTGCCGTCCAGACGGTAGGTTGATTGGCTGTCGTTGCCGTCAATCGTATTGCCGCGCACGTCCACACCGCCGTTGTCCACGTTGCCGCCCGAGAATGTGACAGGCACTTCGTTGCCATCGGCGTCAAGCGCAACGACGCGCACCTGATCGTCCCAGCCTGCGCCTTGGTTCACGTCATAGAGGGTAAAGCTGACGTCAGAGACCGGCGTGTCAAATTCAAAGTCGAGGGTGTTGCTCTCTCCGCCGACTTCGGGGCCGGAATAGAACACGTTGTCTGGTGTGGCTTTGCCATAGGTGGTGCTTGAGGTGGTCCGGATGAATCCGTCCAGCGAAACATCGGTTGTGACGGCTCCATCCTCGGACGCAAGCTGACCACCGGACATGTCAGAGATGTCCAAAGTTGTTGCATCGCCTGTCAAAGGGACACCGTTGTCGCCAAAGATCAGGTCGTCACCTTCGCTACCATCAATGGTGTCATCGCCGACGTCGTCGCCACCGTCATCAATTGTTTCAAGAAACTGGCCATCAGCCCAGTCCCCGCCCATGACAATGACGCCGTTTGTAACGTCTGAAACATGATTGATTTCAAAGCTTCTGATGCCGCTATCGTTTGAATCCAATAGATGGCGGAACGAGTTGAAAGCGTCTGGGTGCGCGCCGTCACCTGGAACCATGAAGGTGTTGCCATCCTCATCGCGGATCATCTTCATTTGGACGAGTGGGAACTCTGTCCCGTCGTTCATCGTGAAGTTGACAGTGGCGTTGTTGACCATGACGAGGTCCTGAGGACCTGTCAGGCTCGACGAAACCGAGGTATCCACACCGTAAATGTCCGAACGCTCGATGTCGATAATACCAACATAGGATTGGTTTCCGCCGGTCAATGATAGTTCATCTAGGCCGAATGTGCGATCGGTGCCAGCGCCATCTTGGGAAAAGGATACGCCATCCAGGGCGCGAAAATCACCGCCCCCCCCAGCGGAGCCGTTGTAATTAGGGTGCGCCAGAAGAGGGATGTCATTGCCAAGGTAAAAAGCGTCTGTGGAAAAATCAAAAGTGTCAAATTCGGATTCCGCGCGGACGCGATCATAACCGCCGCCGGTTGACCCTGGGCCATCGCCCAGCGTGGTGCCAAGAGTAACTGATCCACCGCCTGATGTGCTGTCGGATCCATCGCCATAGATGGTGTCATCGCCCGCGTTACCATCAATGAGGTCATCACCCGCACCTGCGGTGATGGTGTCCTCAACGAGTGAACCTGTGATCGTGTCGTTGCCGGGTGTTCCTGGGATGATGGGCATGAGGTGATCTCTCTTCTACTGTTTTGATGCCACTCGAGAGGGCAATGCGGGCGACACTTGCAAAAGGTCGCATGAACGGGGGCGCTCTGGATGCCATCGCATCAGAACGAGATTCAGGTTTGGGTGCCTGTAAAGGCGTAAGGGGAGTGCTTGGCGTGGCCGCGCCAAAGCAGAGCTAGAGCGTTATTTGGCCCTGCAATCGTCAAGCAATCGGAACCGGGTTTTGCGCAATATGCGCGGCAGTCTTACAGAGCGATGGCGTCGTAGCATCAGACTCTCCTTACAGTTTTCAAAACCCCGAGCAGACGGGGATCAAAGCTTAGCGTCCATCAGGCTTGTATAGGCGTATGGCGACCACAAAGGCTGATGCGATATCTTTTGTTAAACGGATCAAAGAGTTGTGGGAGGGGGGAAGTCATAAGCTTTTCTTAAAACGTGTATTTTTGTCGTAAATTTGATTCACGTTGCGCGCACTGCGCTTGGCGTTGCTGATTTGCCGGGAATTTCCGTCGCGACAACTGAATACTGTTTCCTGATGTCGTGAAATTTAGTTTGCGACACTTGGCGTCAATTGCGCTGAACGCAAAAATAGGTTTGCGCCTAGGGGGCCGCGTAAAGTGTCGAAACAATGGCTTTAATCAGACACCATTTTTTCATAATCCACGGCTAATTAGGTTTGTTCGCATCGCGTCACCACCGGCAGTTTGGCTAGGACGAATAAAAGCTGTCATGGTCCAGGAGATAAATTTGCAAAAAGACCCTACTGTTTCCAACTTTTTGGTCCGATTTTCGGATGGCGGAACCTTTGAGACCACTGCACGTTCGGCTTCGGAGTATCTTCTCGATACCTGCTTTATCCGATTCTTGTTCCTCTGTGTGATGCTCTACGGCATCTTGATGCATCGTGATGACATCTCCCAGCTGGACACATACACTCAGGTGTTGTTGTGGATAATTTTGTTTATTGTAACCGCTGCCTGGCTTGTTTTTAGTGTGAATTTGAATTTGTTCTTGGTGAGGCGTGGATACGTTTCACATGTTTTTACGCCCGCACTCATCTTTCCTATGGTGCCGATCAACATCATCGCGGCAGGCTTTGTTGCGGAATTTTTAGGGGCTGAGTATTGGTTGGCCTTTCCCGAGAATGTGGCACCGATTGCACAGAACCTTTTGGCAGCTGTATGTTTTGACATCTTGCATGGGCGTTACGTTGCGCCGACCCATCCAACATTTGTGCCGCCGGTTGGACGTAAGACCTCTTTGGAGGACAGACAGGACATTCAGTTCGCATCAATGGCGACGGCATCAGATTACGGCCCCGCACCAGATGAGAGAGACCTGACATCCACCGAGATGCAAAGCTCGGAAATTGATAATAATATTCCCGAGTTTTTCGTCACAATTTCAGGACAACGATTGGATCTTCGCGACATCGTCTATTTGCAGTCCGAAGACCACTACCTCAAAATTCAACAAGTCCACTCGAGTATGATGCTGCGCGGCAGGCTGAAAGAAACGGTCGAACAATTGGACCACCGTCTTGGTATCCAGATCAACAGATCTGTCTGGATTGCCTTCGCCTCGGTCAAGAGCGTGGAAGAGAATGATGCCGGATATTTGGAGGTCACCCTCTTGGACGATACTACATTCAAAATAACCAACTCTCGCAAAATGATGTTCTTGCAAAACTACAGACTTTATAGCTTCGAGATTTCCGCGTAATTTCAGCGCGGCAGGCCGCAAGATACTTTGGTTTTCTAGTGGCACACTCCAAGGGAGCGCGCCTGGCGCTTTTGTTGTGTCAAAGGGGGTGCCCCCGCCCTTCTGCGGTCTTGTCGTGATCGTTGCGGCTCTGTTTTGCTGTAGACGTCGTGAAACTGCTCAACAGAGGATGAGGGGCTCATGTCCCTTCGTACCAGATCACGCTGCTCTCGGTCTTTTGGTGGGCGAGGGCCTGAAAAGGCGCGATGGGTGTGCAAGCGGGGCGATCATCCTCCCGTCACGCCTGTCAGCCATGCGTGGCAACGCTAAGATCAAGCCCGATACCATGCCCGACGTCCTGCACGATGCTGTGCCGAAAACCGCGCTCGCGCAAATGAGGCACAGCGTTTCTAACGAGTTCGGGCCAGACGGTCGTCGGGCCAATGCCATTGCGCCGGTCCTGATCGAAACGCTGTTCTTTAAGGTGCAAAAGATCGAACCGCCCAGCGTCGGCGATGGTGACCTTATTCAGCAGATAGGGGGCACCACCCAGTGTTTTGCCGAGCGTAGCCAGCCCTTCTTGACTTCAATGCGGCCGAATTTGCCAAGCCTGTCTTGGGCCGCTCCCCTTCGGTTAAGGTGAATTTCCCAACGCAGGGCGCAGATTCACCCGTTTCGATGAAGGGCGCGGGCATTTGTATCGTTCTCGGGGTTGATGCCGCCGGTGTCTTCGGGGTGTGGGGGGCGAATTCACAGTCACGCAACATAGCCTCGTTGAACTTTGCAATTGCTTCGGCGTTTTCTTGGCCCATATTACTTTGGCGGCGAAGAGAACGGCTGACGACTGGAGCAGGTTTTCGAGAACTTCGGGGATCACACTCATCCCGCGCTGAATGCCCAGAGTGCAGGACAGGACTGCCGGAACCCCGGCTTCTGCGGCATCCTTTTTAATCGCAGTCATGCCAAGCTTTTCCAGTTCAAGCAGCAGTCCTTGGCATATGGCGACCTGTGCTAGGTCGTCCCTCCATCCGATGAAAACCACCTGCCGACAGGGCACGATAGTGCTCGCCATCAGCGCCGACGCTTCAGGACGCGGCGGCGCAGATTGAGCGTGTTTGGGACGAGGAATATGGCCGGTGGCACAGGCAATTTGTCAGTGCATCAGACCGCAACCTGATGGCACGAGGGAGCGTCTTTGGGGCAAAGTACCAGACAAGCGTGTTCTGCTCTGGTAACGGGGCATCTGGAACGGCTGTAGGCGTCATCCTCAGAGGGCCGAGGCAATTCTGACTGGTGTTGCCACGCCCGACAGCCCGCACTTTGAGCGTGCGTGGCGCAGGTGGGGTTTGGAATACCTTATACGTCGGTTCGTTTTGTCGCCGTATGTCGGTGAGACACAGCTAGCCGCTGCGCTGTGGTTGCAGGCGTTTCGTTAGATAGCCTGCTACGGCGACGGTGAACACGATGCGAAACAGATGGTGGGTGGTGACTTGGATCGGTGCAAAACCCAGGCTCAGGGCGACCAAGCTCATTTCGGTGACCCCACCGGGGGCAAAGCTCAGCAAAAGAGCTTCGAACGTGCTCGGGACCAGATACGACAGTCCGAGAGCAAATCCAGAGGCAATTGCCAGGGTCACGCCGACTGAAAGCACCCCAAGCCTGAAAGCGGCGAACAAGCGCCGCAGTGTAGAGCGTGCGAAGTTGGTGCCAAGCCCCGCTCCAACCACGAGTTGCGCCAGATTCAACAGGCCTGCAGGTCCGTGAAGGTCGGCTATCCCCGTCGCCTGAACGCCTGCGGTCAAGGCGAGCGGTCCGACAAGGTGGCTCGCGGGGAGGCGCAGCACGGTGCCAAGCCACATGCCAGCCGGGACGAGCAGCGCAATCAGCCCCCAATCGTGCCAATCCGATGCGCCTCGGTCGATGGTCACCCCTGCCGCGCTACCGACGGTTACGCCGGTGGCCAGCCAAAACAGGGCCGGCACCGTAACGATGACTAGAATGATACGGACGAAATGTTGAATGCTCAGCGTTTCAACGTCACCCCCGGCTTTTTCCCCCAAGGTCACCGCTTCGATCAAACCGCCGGGCATTGCAGCGTAGAGGGCTGTGATCCGATCATAGCCACCGATCCGCTGAAAAATCAGGGTGTTCACAGTCTGGGCTATGGCGATGAACACAACCATGGCGGAGAGGGTCACGGCAAGACTTGGCCCGAGTGCCAGCGCCTCGGCGGTAAAGGTTGAGCCGATCATCACGCCAATGATCGCGATAAAGCTTTTGCGCAGGGTGGGAGGAAACCAGAGCTGTTTGCCGGTGCGGCCATAATGCGTGAGCGAAACCGCCGCAGACGCCGATAAACTGCCGAGCAAAAACGGGATCGGCAATCCAAGTGCGCGCGCCACCATTGCACCAAGAAGCCCCGATCCAAGGATCAGGGCCAATTGAAGGGCTTTGCTGCGCAATTCGCTCATTCCGCCGGTGGGGCAGGATGGATGAACGGCCACGGAGAGGCGTCGCCGCCGCGCTCGATCGGCACTTCGATCACCACCGGGGCATTGGCATCCAGCGCGTCTTCCAGCGCGGCTTTGAGCTCATTCGGGGTAGTGGCGAGAACACCTTTGACGCCAAAGCTCTGTGCCAAAGCGACGAAATCAGGGTTTTCGAGATCCGAGCCCATCAGTCGGTTGCCATAGGTGGTTTGTTGGTCGCGGCGTACATTTCCGTAGGCGGAATTGTTGAACACCACGGCAACCACGTTGATGCCATGTTGCACAGCGGTGGCCAATTCCTGGACACCGAACATGAAACCGCCATCGCCCGAGACTGAGATCACTGCCTTGTCGGGGTTGGCAACCTTGACGCCTAGCGCTGTGTTGAAGCCGAAACCGAGGTTGTCTTGGTAGGCGCAGGTGACGTATTGGCGCGGCGCGTAAACCGGGAAACACATGCGCGCGGTAAAGCCGACCTGACTGACCTCTTCGACAAAGAAACCGTCGCGGGGCAGCACGTCGCGGATCACTTTGAGGTAACCCTCTTGGGGTTGCACCGAAGCCAACGCCTCTGTCGCGGCCTCGGACAAGGCGCGGTATTCTTCGGAACGGTCCGGGCGATCACCAACTTTGTCTTTCAACGCGGCGATAAGCGCGCGGGTTCCTTGGGCTGCATCTGCCACCAAACCGAGCTCTGGCTTGAGGCGCACAAACTCGGTGGGATCAATGTCGATCCGCAAGGTCTTGAGGCCCTCAGGGAACCAACGCCAGCGGAAATGCTGCAATTCCAACCGCGAGCCGATACCGATCAACAAGTCACATTCGGGCCAGAATTTCCACGCTGCCGGGGGCAAAAGCGCGAGGTCGTCATCTTCGGGCATGACACCCTTGCCCTGCCGATGCGCCGTTACGGGCGCTTGCAGGAGCCGTGCCAATTCCTGCACCTCATCGGAAGCGTCCCAGGCACCGCCGCCGACCATGATCATCGGGTTCTTGGCCGCCGCAATCATCTCTGCTGCGGCAGCGATGTCGTCAGGATCGGGCAAAGGCGCAGGGCGCGCCGCGGTTGCGGTTGGTTCGGGAACCTCGGCCGCCATTCCAAAGACGTCCCAAGGGGCCTCAATGCCGACAGGGCGTTGACGTCCAGAGGTCATCTGGCGAAAGGCTTCGGCCATGGTCTCGCCCGCTTCGGTCGGGTGGTCGATCCGGTCGGCCCATTTGGTCAACCCTTTGAGCGTGGCAAGGTGATCTGGCAGCTCATGAAGCTGGCCGCGTCCTTGGCCGATCAGATGCGACATGATATTGCCGGTCACACACATCACGGGCGTGTTCCCACCATAGGCCGTGCAGAGCGCAGCGCCCGAGTTCAAAAGGCCCGGACCGGGAACCACAGTATAGACTCCGGGCTTGCCAGACGAGCGCGCATATCCATAGGCCATATAGCCCGCGCCCTGTTCGTGGCGGGTGTGGATGAAGCGTATGCCGTCTTCGCGCGCGAGGGCGTCGTTGAAGTCATACATATGCGCGCCCGGGATACCAAACACGGTGTCGACGCCATTGGCTGTCAGAGATTTGGCGATCACTTCGCCGGTAGTGAGCTTGGTCATGTCGGTTCCTTACTTAGCGATCGAGAGAACTTGCACTGTGGTGTATTCGCGCAAACCTTCTTCGGAAAATTCAACACCGATGCCTGATTGTTTCACGCCCCCCATGGGAACGGTGGGGTTCAGAACGGCGTGACGGTTGACCCATCGTGTACCGGCCTGCAGCTGTTTGGCGATCTCGGTGGCCTCTGCGGTGTCGTTTCCCCAGACCGACGCGCCAAGTCCAACCTCAAGGCTGTTGGCGGCAGACACGGCCTCATCTATGGTTTTATAGGCGATGATCGGGACGACGGTGCCAAATTGCTCGTCACGCACCACGTCCATCTCAGCCGTACAGCCGGTCAAAACGGTGAGCGGGTAGAAATAGCCGGGCCCATCAGATGCGGAGCCACCGGCCAGCACTTTTGCACCTTTGGCTTTGGCGTCCTCGACCATGGCAGACACTTTTTTGAACTGCATCTCATTTGACAATGGGCCGATCAGGTTGCCCTCTTGCATGCCGTCCCCAACAGGAATGGCCGAGACGAATTCGGCCAATGCCGCGCCAACGGTTTCGACGTCATCTTCGTGCACATAAAGACGCTTGAGGCAGGAGCAAGTCTGGCCCGCGTTGATGAAGGTGCCCCAAAACAGGGGCTCGATCAGGGTGGATATATCGGTGCCGGGCAGGATGATGCCAGCATCGTTGCCGCCAAGCTCCAGCGTCAGTTTTTTCAGGGTTGGGCCGGCGCGTTCCATGATCCGGCGGCCGGTCGGGATGGACCCGGTGAAGGTGATCTTGTCGATATCGGGGTGCGACGAAATCCGATCGCCGACTTCGGCATCACCAGTTACGGCATTCAACACACCGGGCGGCAGGATGCCTGCTGCGTTGATCAATTCAACCAGTTTCAGGGTCGACAGCGGGGTGTAGGGGGATGGTTTGATGACGACGGTACAGCCAATGCGGATCGCTGGCATGATGTGCCAGATGCCAATCATCAGCGGCCAGTTCCATGGCGTGATTGAGGCAACCACACCCACCGGCTCGCGGTGAAGCTCGACGCGCTCTTCGTCGTTGTCAATCAGCACTTCAGGCTCAAGTGACAGCCCGGCGGTGACGCGGGTCCAGCCGACTGCGCCGCCGACTTCGAAATTGGCACCGGGGCCGGTTTGCGGTTTGCCTTGCTCTTGGGTGATCAAGGTGGAGAGTTCAGCGGCATTGGCCTCGATCAGATCGGCGATCTTGTTCAAGGCGTCGGCGCGTTCCTGGTCCGGGGTTGCGGCCCAGCCTGGAAAGGCCGAACGGGCCGCTGCAACCGCCGCGTCCAGGTCGCTTACCGTCCCAAGCGCACAGGTGGCTGCGCTGTCGCCAGTGGCGGGGTTGATGACCTCAAAGGTCTCTGCAGTCTGAGCCGGTTTGCCGTTGATCGTGAGTGCGAAAGTCATGTGTTTCCTCCCGGTATTTTTGGTTTTGCGACGACATTTGCTGCCGTGTCAGGCCGAAGATGCAAAAAGCGCTGCGGTTTTGTCTTTTGGGCTGCCTTACGCGTCCCACTGCAGTTCGAAGTCTTCGCGGAAGGCGAAGCGGGTCAAATGCTGTTCAATAACGCGCCGCCAGCGCATCAGGTCGCCGCGTGGTCCGGTCGTGGCAACAACGTTCAGCGCGTCTGACGTTGCAGTCATTTCAATGCGGTTTCCGTTTGCAAAAGTGATCTGGCCGGTGGCCGCGTCAAATTGGGTTTCGGCCTTGTGCGACCAGTGTTTGCAGAGCTGTTGCAAGTATTTGCTCGCGGCTTCTGTCTTGGCGTTGCCTGTGGCGGTTTGGTCGGGCAGATGTGCCAACGCGGCCGCCGCACTGCGTCGCAAACTTGAGGCGAGCAAAGTGACGTCAATGTCTGTGGCAACAAAACTGGCCCCGATCTCGAGACAGGCTTTTTGCATCGTGGGATTCAGTGTGAGAATGCCACCGGCTTTGCCTGAGGCGACGATCTTGCGCATCCCGTCCAGAACTGCCTGTTCAACGTCGGGCGCTCCGGCATTGCCGAGATGGTCCATGTCCGCCGCGAGATCAGATGGGCCGATGAAGACACCGTCCACACCCTCAACCTCAAGGATGTCATCCAGCGCTTCCATGCCCGCGCGATTTTCGACCTGCACAAGCAGGCAGATTTCTTCCCGCGCCGTTTGAAGGTAATCGGGGATGGCAGAAAAGTTTGACGCACGGGCGAGGGCCGATCCGACCCCCCGAATGCCGTGGGGCGGATAGGTCACCGCCTTCACCAATTCGCGGGCTTGGTCCGCGCTTTCGACCATGGGCACCAAAAGTGTCTGCGCCCCGGCATCCAGCAACTGTTTGATCATCCAGGTCTCGCCAATGGTCGGGCGTACGACGGCGTGGCTTGGCGATCCGGCAATGACTTGAAGCTGCCCGATGATCGAGCGCAGATCGTTGGGGGCATGTTCGGCGTCAATAAGCAGCCAGTCAAACCCGGCATGGGCCGCAATTTCCGAGATATAGGGATCAGCGAGACCAAGCCAACAGCCCATCTGGGGGCGTTTTTCGCGAAGGGCGGCCTTAAACGGGTTATGGGGTGCAGGCATGTTGTGTTCCTTTAAGCGAAGTTGACTTCGACCGAGCCAAATTGCCCAAAATCGGCGTAGATTTCTGTCCCTGACGGGCATTCAACCGGGCGAATAAAGCTTCCCGATAGGATGGTCTGTCCGGCTTCAATGCTCTGGCCATACTGCGCCATGCGTCGTGCCAGCCAAACCACACTTTCAACCGGATCATTGAGCACACCGGCGCCAAGACCGGTTTCCTCAACCTCACCGTTGCGGGTCGTGATCGCGCCAACCCAACGCAAATCGAAAGCGTCTATTGCGTGACGCTCAGCGCCCATCACAATACCAGCATTCGCCGCGTTATCGCTGATGGTGTCGAGCACAGTCCGCGCTTTGCCGGTCTGTGGGTCGCTGCGCTGAATACGTGTGTCGAGAATTTCAATCGACGGAGCAACGTAGTCGGTTGCGGCAATCACGTCGTCGCGGGTCACGTTCTCGCCCCCCAGCGCGTCTTTCATCACAAAGGCGATTTCGGCTTCGATCCGGGGCTGGATATACCGGCCCGCTGGGACAGTCGCGCCATGATCAAACGCCATGTCGTCAAACAAAATACCGCTGTCGGGGATGTCGATATTCAAGGCATATTGCATGGCCTTGGAGGTCAGCCCGATCTTCCACCCAATCACACGCCGACCGTCCGCCAGCTTGGTCCTATAGATGGCGTTTTGAACCTCATAGGCATCGTCCATCGTCATCTCGGGGTGGCGCAAGGTTAGCAGGCCGATCTGTTCACCGGTCTGCTCGGCGCGGATCAGATCCGCGGCCGCCTTTGCATGATCTTCGGGGCGCATTGTGGTGCTCATACCGCTTCGTCTTCCACGCCGTTGCTCAGAACACCGATACCCTCGACCTCAACCTCAACGACGTCGCCGGGTTTCAGGTAACGGGGCGGATCAAAGCGTGCGCCGGCACCGG
Organism: Pelagimonas sp.; assembly: GCF_050633425.1. Taxonomy (GTDB): domain Bacteria; phylum Pseudomonadota; class Alphaproteobacteria; order Rhodobacterales; family Rhodobacteraceae; genus Pelagimonas. The sequence continues at coordinate 52,899 of NZ_JBOEGM010000034.1, forward strand.
TGGGCGTGCCTGTCACGATAATGTCGCCGGGCTTGAGCGTCATGAAGGTCGAGATGTATTCGATCTCGCGCCGGATTGGGAACATCATCCGGTTGAGCGTGTCGTCTTGGCGGACTTCGCCGTTCACACGGGTGATGATCCTTGCATCGTCCAACTGGGCGGCATCGGTGAATGGAACAAGCCATGGGCCGATCGCGCCAGAGCTGTCCCAGTTCTTGCCTTGTGTCACGTTAAATTTGGCGTGGCGCACCCAGTCGCGGATGGTGCCTTCGTTGCACAAGGTCAGCGCGGCAATATGGTCGTAGGCGTCTTCTTGGGAAATCCGGCGCCCGCCTTTGCCGATCACAATGGCGACCTCGCCTTCGTAGTCGAGCGTGTGGTTTTCCGGGGGCCGCACGAGATTTTGCCCATGCCCGGTGAAGCCGCTGGCAAAGCGCGGGAACAACGACATGTATTTGGGCTGTGCGCTGCCGTCTTTGTATTCGGCATTGCGGTCGGGGAAGTTCACACCGACACACAAGATACGCGGCGCATTCGGCAGGACCATCTCATAGGTAAAGTCGGTATGGGTCACCGATTGCCCTTCGGCAGCGGCGCTCAACTCGGGCAAACCGCCAGCAGCGACAGCATCATAGAGCGTCGGCCATGCCGGAAAGGCATCGTTCAAGGCAATCATGCCATCATCGGTGACGGCACCGTAGAATGTGGTTCCATCGGCGGAATAGGTTGCAATACGCGTCATTTAGGCCTCCTCGGCGGCGTCGATCCCGCCCATGCACAGGTATTTGAGTTCCATGAAGTCATCGAGCCCGTGCCGCGATCCTTCGCGGCCCAGCCCTGACATTTTGACACCGCCAAAAGGGGCTTCGGCGGTTGAGATTAATCCGGTGTTGATGCCGACCATGCCATAGTCCAACGCTTCGCCGACGCGCCAGCTGCGCGCCATGTCACGGGAATAGAAGTATGAGGCGAGGCCGAACTCTGTGTCATTCGCTGCGGCGATCACTTCGGCTTCGGTTTCAAACCGAAACAGCGGGGCGACCGGCCCAAAGGTTTCCTCGGTTGCCACCGCCATCTGGGCTGTGACATCCGTCAGGATCGTTGGCTCAAAAAACGTGCCTCCGAGAGCGTGGCGCTTGCCACCCTGCAGAACCGAAGCCCCTTTGCCCGTTGCATCACTGATATGCTCTTCGACTTTGGCGACAGCGGCAGCATCAATAAGCGGACCAAAGATCACGCCCTCGTCGACGCCATTACCAGTCGGCAGGGCCGCCAGTTTTTCGGCGAGTTTCTTGGCAAAGGCGTCATAGATGCCTGATTGCACATAGATCCGGTTGGCGCAGACGCAGGTCTGGCCGTTGTTGCGAAACTTGGCGATCACGGCACCCTCAACGGCTGCATCCAGATCGGCATCGTCAAACACGATGAAAGGGGCGTTGCCGCCCAATTCCAACCCTAGCTTTTTGATCGTTGGCGCGCATTGTGCATAGAGCTTTGCGCCAATCTCGGTCGAGCCGGTAAAAGTCAGTTTTTGTACGATCGGCGACGAGGTCATCTCGCCCCCTATGGCGCTGGCGGAGCCGGTCAAAACCGAAAACAATCCGGCAGGAAGGCCAGCACGCTCTCCCAGTACCGCCAAAGCAATGGCCGAGAAGGGGGTTTGGCTGGCGGGTTTTAACACAACGGCGCATCCCGCGGCAAAGGCCGGGCCTGCCTTGCGAGTGATCATCGCGTTGGGGAAATTCCAAGGCGTGATTGCCGCCACAACCCCAATCGGTTGTTTAACAGTGATAATCCGCTTGTCAGGGGCGTGGCCCGGCGTGACATCGCCATATGCGCGGCGCGCTTCCTCGGCGAACCATTCGATAAAGGAGGCCCCATAGGCGATTTCGCCCTTGGCCTCGGCCAGCGGTTTGCCCTGTTCTGCGGTTAGGATCGCGCCCAGGTCATCTTGATGTTCCATCATCAATTCGAACCAGCGGCGTAGGATTTGACTGCGCTCTTTTGCGGTTCGTTTGGCCCATGATTTCTGCGCTGTGGCGGCCGTTTCAATGGCTTGGCGCGTCTCATCCGCCCCCAGTTTGGGAACATAGCCGATGAGGTCACCCGTCGCGGGGTTGGTGACGGCGATACCGGTGTCTGGCGTGGCATCGACCCAATCGGTGCCAACAAGAGCGGCCTGACGCAACAGGCTTTGATCATTCAAAGACAGCATGGGAATCCTGCAAAATTTGGGCCCTGTCCAACGCTCGGTTGGACAGGGCAGACGTGGTTGTTAAACCGGGAAAATGACGTTGGTCTGGCCGGTACCGGAGGACGGGAAATACTCGGTTACAACTTCGCATTTCGCATCATATGTGTCCCAGCCAAGCGCGCCATACAGCATCGCCGTGTCGTGCATCGACCCCTCACCACAGCAAAACTCAGCATATTCGCCCAGCATTTTCAGGAAGGTGGTGTGATCGCCGTTCTTCCACATCTCCAGCACATGCAAATCCATCTGACGGTTGAATTCCGAGGAAATGGTGAAGGTGCCGTTGTTGGCGGCATAGTCTTTGTTGGCCCAGATCTTGTGGCTCAGTGATCCCGAGGCGACCAGCAAAACTTTTTCGTCCGACGCTTCCACGGCTTCACGGATCGCTTCGCCGATGATGCGGCTTTCGTCATGATCATGAACGGTGGCCCATGCCGCGACCGACACAACTTTCATGTCATGCTCGCGGCTCATAAAGCGCATCGGAACCAATGTCCCATACTCAAGCTCAAGACTGTCGAGATGATGGCACAGGGTATAGGCCCCTTTTTCGGTTGCGATTTTGGCAATCGCGTCGCCCATCTCAGGGTTGCCGTCATAGGAATAGGGCAGATCTTGAATGAACTGGGGGAATTCATTCGAGGTGAACATCCCTTCAAACTTGGCATTTGCATTGATGTGGAAACCGGCGTTGATCACCCAATGCGTGTCACAGATGATCACGGTGGTGACGCCAAGCTCCTTGGCCCGGCGCGCAATTTCACGGTGCCCGTCAATGGCGGGCTGACGTTTGCCTTTGACTGGTCCCTCTTGCTCAGACATCAACAAAGTCGGCACGTGGGTCATTTTGGCCGCAAGTACTATTTCACCCATTGTCTTTCCTCCCTTACGCGCCGAGGCGCATGATTTTGTGCTGGCCGGTCGCAAAACCGATGTGCTTTTGCTCCATGTAGAATTCAAAGCTCCAGTCGCCGCCGTCGCGCCCGATACCGCTCGCCTTGACCCCGCCAAAAGGTGTCGGCAGATGGCGCACGTTTTCGCTATTGACCCAGACCATCCCAGCCTCAACCTTGTCCGACACACGCAAAGCCCGGGTCAGATCGTTGGTCCAGACATAACCGGTCAGGCCATAGTCGGTGTCATTGGCAATCTCGAGGGCTTCTTCTTCGGTTGAGAATGGAATTGAAGTCAGCACAGGGCCAAAGATTTCTTCGCGCGCGATGCGCATCTGATTGGTGGCGTTGGTGAAAACGGTCGGACGGATGAAATAGCCCTCATCTCCAAGTTTCACGCCACCGGCTGCAATCGTCGCGCCGTCTTCGGTTGCTTTGTCGAAATAGGAGGTGACCTTGTTATAGTGCTCTTCCGTGACAAGCGGGCCGATTTCGGTCGCCGGATCCAGGGGATGACCAACCTTGATGTTGTTGACCCGCTCCACCAGCTTGGCTTCGAATTCTTCTTTGATCGTGTCCTGAATGAGCAGGCGTGACGAAGAGGTGCAACGCTCACCGTTGATCGAGAAGATCATAAAGATCACCGCATCGAGCGCGCGGTCCAGATCGGCGTCATCAAAAACGATGACCGGGTTTTTGCCTCCAAGTTCCAAGTGCATACGCTTGAGCGTGTCTGCGCCTTGTTTGGTGATGATCGACCCGGTGCGGCTTTCTCCGACAAAGGCAATGGCCTTGATCGCCGGATGCTCGGTGAGCCGCTTGCCAGCGTCATGCCCATAGCCGTTGACGGTGTTGAGCACACCGGGTGGCAGGCCCGCGTCCTCAGCGATTTCCACCAAAAGGCGGGCGCTGAGCGGGCTGTCTTCGGCCGGTTTATGCACCACGGTGCAGCCCGCAGCGAGCGCCGGAGCGATCTTCCAAGTCGAGAGCATAAAGGGCGTGTTCCACGGCGTGATGACACCAACGGGGCCAATTGGCTTGCGCGTGGAGACGTTCATCAAGGTGGGGGAGGGCAAATGCTTGCCGTCACGCGCCGAGGTGGCTTGATCCGCAAAGAAGCGGAAGTTTTCGGCCCCACGCAGAGCAGCTTTTGACATAAAGCGCAGTGTCTGGCCGGTGTCCCAGCATTCGCAAAGCGCGATTTCTTCGGCGCGTGCTTCGATGGCATCTGCAACGTTCAGCAAAATGCGTCGGCGTTCGGTGGCAGGCATGTCGCGCCAGGCTGGAAAGGCGTCTGATGCGGCTTTGGCGGCGGCGTCGACATCGGTTTCATTGCCGCGTGCGACGTCACATGTCACGCTTTTGTCGACAGGTGAAATCGTCTCGAAGGTGCCGCCCGCTCCGTCGCGGTCTTCGCCGCCAATGCGATTGCGGATGCCGGTTTCTTTGAACCGTGCGAGGAAGCCCGAAAGCTTCTCGATGTTTTGCTCTAAGGCGCTCATGAGGGATCCTCCAGATGGTCGCGGGTCTTGCCCGTTTTGGGCGAAGATTCGGGGGCGATGACACGCATCACAAGCCGGCGCGTGATCGAATTTAGGGGTATGATAGGGGCAAGAAGCGTGCTGATGATCGCGCATAGGCGCAGCGGCAACGCGTTGATTTTCAAGGCCAAAATGCGACTTTCGTCGCGCAGAACCGATATGTCCACGACCTGGCAAAGGGTGTTGGCATAATTGGCGCTGACGGGCGGCATCGCATTTTCCTTATCATGTTAAGTATGTAGGTTTTCTAGCTATGCGAGGTGGACCTGTCAATAAAATAATTAACATGACAACCAAGTACCCTCTGACCACTTTGCCGGACCAGTGTTTTAAGGTTTGAAACCTTGCTCACAGCACGACAGGCGAGGGCTCTGGTTAGCACATCCACATCAATGGGATAAAAAGACAGGGACAGTTGCATCCTGAATCACCTCAGTTGTCACCCCACCAAAAAGGTCATGGCTGAATTTACTGTGTTCAAAGGCGCCCATGACCACAAGTTTGGCATCAAGCTCTTGGGCGGTCGCCAGGATCGTATGGGCAATCGAACTCTGGCGCGGTCGCACCATATGTTTGGCAACGATCCCGTGGCGTTCGAGGTTACGGATGACGAAATCGGTGCCGGGAACGGTTTTGGAGCCGACGGTGAGAATGGTCACTTGGGCCTTTTCTTCGAGGTAGGGCATGGCATCGCCAAGCGCCCGAGCTGAAGCGCGTTTCCCGTCCCATGCGACCAGCGCGTGCTCGGCCAAACCGTCGGCTTCGTAGGCATCTGGAACAACAACCACAGGGCGCCCGCTGCGCAGGGCAATCAGGTCGGGATTGGCCGACATATGTTCGTCGTTTTCCTTACGCGAATGGACGCCGGTCACCACCAGATCAAAGGGGCGCGCGAAATCGGAAAGGGCGATGCCACTTACCGCATCAAGGTCAACAAAGTCGGAGCGCTCTGCCCAGCCACTTTCGGCGGTGATATTCGCAAACCGCGTCGCAACATCCTCAAAGCGAGACTTTTCAGCCTGAAAAAAGGCGTCAAGATAGCTGTCTGGCACTTGTGACCGTAGGGTGCGCTCCAATTTGCTTTGGCCATGGCGCAACACGCCCGTGATCCATGCGTCGTGATGCTTGGCAAGGAGCAGAGCGTGTTTCAGGCCGCTGCCCTTGGATGCGTCGCCGCTATATGCGCTCAGGATACTTTTGACAGACATGGTGTTCTCCAATCGATATGCGGGGACAAAAGATGCGTATTATGCACGGCGGACCGCGCGGGGGCTTTCATCCATCTGGGCTGTGAGATGGTCGATCATGCGCAAGGACAGCTCGGCCTTGACGCTGGCATAGGCGGGATCATCCCACAGGTTTCGGGTTTCGCGAGGGTCCGAGGCTAACGCATAAAGTTCGCCCCACGCCTGCCCAAGATAGGTGGTGAACCGCCAATCCTTGTTGCGCAGAGATCGCACACGGGCGGGCGGTTGGAACCCAAGACGCGAGCCACCATCATTGTATTCCATGAACAGGTCATCGCGGTGCGGCGTGTCAGAGGTCAGGCTGGGCAGGAAGCTCTTGCCCTGAATGCCGTGATAGGGGGCCAATCCTGCACGGTCGAGAATGCTGGCGGACAGATCGAGTGTTGAGGCCAATGCAGCGGTGCGCGCGACCGTCTCATGGCTCGGGTCCGACCAGATCAGCGGCACCTGCGTGACCGAGCGCAGCGGCAACGCGCCCTTGAGCAACATGTCAAAGTCGCCGAGATAGTCGCCATGATCTGAGTTGAAGACAATGATCGTGTTGTCGTAATGGCCCGTTTCCTTGAGCGCTGCCACGATGCGGCCGACCTGATCATCAATCATGGTGATCATCCCCGCCGTCAGTGCCATCGCCTCACGGAGGTGTTGGCGTGTCGCTCGAAATGCGCTTTGCGGGATTTCCGGCCCCAGTCCTTTCTCGAACCGGTCATTGATGAATTGCATCGGTGGCGAAGGATTTTGATGGGCCTCAAAGGGCAAGTCGGGATCAAAATCGTCTGGCGAATACATGTCCCAGTATTTGCCGGGGGGATTAAATGGATGATGGGGATCGGGAAACGAGACAAAGGTGAAAAACGGGTCTGGTTGATCGGCCTGCGCATGAAGGTAGTCGATGGCGCGATCGGCGATCCAGTGTGTGGGGTAGAGTTCTTCTGGGATCGGCGTTCGGTAGGCTTGGGGGCAGGTGTAACTGTGCTCAAGTTCATTTTTGGGATCTGACATCGCTTGCCAGTCGGGGCAGGTTCTTCGAAACCATTGCTGGTAATGCCCGCCACATCGGTCACCGTGACCCGTCGCGAGGTCAACATGTTGATACCCATAATACGGCACTTTTACATCGTAGTCTTCGGGGCCGGCGAACCGCTCTGGTTGTTCTTCTTCGAAGGACCCGTGTTCAGGCTTCCAGGCTTCGGCGATTGGCCGGTTCTCCAGATCCTGAGCACGAGGCGGACGTCCGTCAAAAAACGGTTGAAGATGACTTTTGCCAATTGTCGCCGTGCGGTATCCTGCGGTGGCCAAGACGTCGACAAAGGTGTTTGCCCGAAGTGGCAGCGTACAGCCGTTGTGGCGCAGCCCGTGCAGGGAGGGCATGCGCCCGGTCATAAAAGACGCCCGATTTGGCATGCAGATTGGCGAAGCGACGTGGAAATCGTCAAAGACGGTTCCCGCCGCTGCCAAGGCATCAATATTCGGAGTTTTTACCACCGGGTGGCCGGTACACCCTAGCCAGTCCGACCTGTGTTGGTCGGTCATAATGAACAGAAAGTTCGGGCTTTTGGTCATGATTCTTCGGTTCTCCCACGCTTCAGGAACCAAAAGAACGAGACGACCGACAGTACGATCAGCGCCAGTGCGACAGGGCTTTGATAGGCTTGCAACAAGTCCCCTTTGGTCAGAGCCAAGGATTGGGCAATGGATTTTTCAAACCGTGGTCCGAGGAAAAAGGCAATGATGAAGATAACCAGGGAATACCCGAAACTTGTCATCACATATCCCAATACTGCGAAGATCAGCATGAGGGTGACGCCGAACAATCCGTTTGTTGCCATTGCAACGCCGACGAAACACAACAGCAACGCAGAGGCGAAAATGATGGATTCTGGCGCAGAGACAACCCGCACCCAGAAACGCAGACCGATTTGACCAACCCAAAGGTTGACGAAGTTGGCCATAATCATCGCACCGAACAAGCCATAGACCAGACGCCCTTGGGTTTCAAAGAGCAGTGGGCCGGGCTGCATGCCGTGGATCATGAAAGCACTGATGATAAGAGCCGCGCCAACCGATCCGGGGATGCCTAGGGTCAAGAGAGGGATCAGGTTCGCGCCAACAACCGCCGAGTTTGCAGACTCGGTTGCGGCAATGCCGTGGATGTTACCTTTGCCAAAGCTCTCGGGATCTTTGGACGAGGCCTTGGTGAACGCATAAGACATAAAGGCCGCTGCGGTTGAGCCAATTCCGGGCAATGCGCCCAAAACTGTGCCGATGGAAGCCCCGCGCAGCATGGTGTAGCGGCAGGACCAATACTCGGCCCAACTGACACGGCGGTCGTCCGGGTTATCGGTCATATTGAGGTTGATGGCTGATTGAACGTTGCCATGGGCCTCGGCCATCCGACGCAAGATTTCAGAAATCGCCAGCATGCCGATGGCGACAGAGGGCAGGGGGAGACCGTCAAAGAGCTCCCAATAGCCAAAGATCAGACGTGGGGTGAAATTCTCAGGGTCGCTGCCGATCGAGGCGACAAGCAATCCCAGCGCGGCAGAGATGATGCCTTTGGTCAGGGAATTGCCGATCAGGCCAGCAAGAACGGAAAAGGCAAAGATCATCAGCGCGACAATCTCAATTGGCCCCATCTTGAGCGCAAGAACTGCCAGCGGGGCAGATACGGTTATGAGAACGATGTCGCTGAAGGTGTCGCCAGTGATCGACGAGAACAGCGCCATTTTGGTCGCCTTAAGCGGCTTACCCTGCTTGGCCAACGGATAGCCGTCCAAAGCCGTCGCGGCGGCGTCCGGCGTGCCGGGGGTGTTCATCAAAACGGCGGGAACCGCACCGCCAACCAAACCGCCTTTGTTGACCCCAACCAGAAAGGAAATCGCGACAAGCGGATCAAGCGCGAAAGTGAAGGGGATGGCGATGGCCATGGCCATGATTGGTCCGATGCCGGGCACGGCACCAACAAACTGTCCAAGGACAACCCCAAACAGGACAAAAAGCAGGTTTGTCAGCGAAAAGGCATCGCCGAAGCCTGCCAAGATGATCGAAAGGTCAACCATTGTCTTTTCCTTTAGGGGAGTGCGCGGCCAAGGGGATAGGTTACGAGGAACCAAATAATGAGCGGCATCAGGATGGTGCCGGCACCAAACCAAAGCGGGCGACGCTCACCGATCATCCACATGATTACGAAGGCCATCACGGGGGCGACATATTCGAAACCAAAGAGCGACATCGCAAAGATTCCGATGGCGAGAATGGCGGCATAGGCCCCGGTCACCAGAAAGGCGCGGAGGCTTTGGGTCTGATGCTCGGTGGGTTTGAGAACCAGAAATGCGCCGCAAATGGCAATAATAATTGAGATATAGTTGGGGACTGTTTTCGGCGCGAGATTGCTGCCTTCAACCGTTTCCACATAGGTCGGGATCACAAAGAAATAGAGCGCTAACCCGAGCAGAAAAAAGAACGCACCCGAAATGCGATCCGCAGAAATTCCCATAATGCCCTCCCAAGCGTAATGGTCCCCCCGCGCCTTGAGGCGCGAGGGGCTGTGACATTATTTGGCGAACAGAACCTTGGCGTTGGCCAGGCCGTCGACCATCATCTGATGTGTGCCTTCTGGGCCCATATTGTGGGGCGCGCCTTTGACTGCGTTTGCGACAATCTCGGCAACTTCTGGCGATCCGATGGCCTCATCCATAGCGGCGGCAATCGCTTTGAGAGCAGCCGGATCGGTGCCTTTGCGCATGGCAAGGAAGAAGACTGGATCAACATAGGCCGCAACACCGGATTCGGTGAAGGTCTTGACGTCTGGCGCATAGCTGAGGCGCGCCTGGTTGGCACCAGCAATAACTTTCATGTCGCCGGATTCGAGGTATGGGAAGTGCTCGCCCGAACCAAAGCCCGCCAGAACCTGACCGCCAAGGATCAGTTTCATGACCTCTGCACCACCGTCGGCGGTAACCAGATCAAATGTCGCGTCGGTCGCAGCAGTCGCCTGTTTCATCATCAGAACTTGGGGCGGGGCCATTGTCGCAACCGTCGCGCCTGAGTTCTCTTTGGAATAGGCCACCAAGCCTTCCAGATCGTCGAATGGCGCATCTTTGCTTGCAACCAGAGCAAGTTCGGCCACGGCGATGGTGCCGAGGTAATCGAAGCTCTCGGTGTCAAAGGGCAAGCTGTCGCCGCGCTGAACAAGCTGGACAAGCACCGGGATGCTAACGCCCATGCCGATCGTTGTGCCGTTTGCCGGGCGCTGTGACAAGCCGGTGAACATGGCAACGCCACCGCCACCTGGCTTGTTTTCGACAACGATGTTCCAGCCGGTGTTCTCTTCCATGACGCTGGCCAGCACTCGGCCCATTGTGTCAGTGGAGCCACCAGCACCAAAACCGATTTCGATGGTCAGTGGGCCATCGGGTGCCCAGTCTTCCGCAACTGCCGGAGCAGCAACAGCCATGAGCGCCGCGGCGCCGAGAGATAGAATTTTGGATTTGAGTTTCATGAATAGTCCTCCCTTAGGTATTTCAGTTGCTCGACCGTCTCTGTGTCCCTTACCGGACGAGCACATTCTTGCGTTACTTGTTCTGTTCGATCTCCAGTCGCGACACCGCACCTGCGCGGAGTCGAGCGACCTGTTTCAACAGCCCCTCTGGGTTGACGAACAGGTTGGGCTCGCCTTCGGCCCGCTGTGCCAACAGCTGTCGATTTTCGTCGAGGTTGTCAGCGAAACCGTGCGTGGTCAAGTTGACCTCGAGTTTCTCTTCGGGGCTTTCGATCAGCGCGCGGACCTGATCGACGCTATTGATATAGGCCTCGACCTGTGATGGGCCTTCAATGGCATTCAGGCCCAGCCCACCGATCACAATCGCACGGTGTGTGTTGTTTCCATCTTTGACGTCAAAGGAATACGACGCCGTGCCCCATGTGTGGCCGGGTGTTTCAAAAACCTTGAAGGTGTTCCCACCAATCTCAATGCTGTCGCCATCAGCAACAACCATTTCCGGCTCGATCATCTCCCAGGCGCGACGCCCGCTTGAGGCCGCAGCAGAGGCTGTTGCTTCGTCCCAACCGGTTTGGGTCATTACAAAGGTGGCGTTGGGCAGAAGCTCTTTCATCGCCTTGGCTCCACCCGCATGATCAAAGTGACCATGGGTCATCAGCACATATTTGATATCGGCATAATCAACGCCGGCGGCTTTGATGTTTTCGGCCAGGGATTTGGTGAACGGGCCATAAAGCGTGTCGATCAGCACGACACCATCATCGGTATGGACCAACCATGACGACACCCAGCAAATGCCGACAAAATCAACGTTATCAAAGGGGCTCCAGGGCTCAATGAATTGTGCAGGTGGGGTGTTGAGCCATTTGCCGAGATCCGGCGGCATCTTGCCCGTTTTGCCAAAGCCAATGAAGCGTTGGAGGATCGACCCCGACGGGCAGCCATCAAAAAGGTCTTGTGCATATGCTGGCGCTGCGGTGCCTAGTGCGGCTGCGGCGATGCCTGCTTTCAGAATTGTCATCAGCTTCATGGTCGTTCTCCCTTTGGTGCCCGATGAGAAATGAGCGGACATTATCCTAGTTTTTGAGCTCTGGAATAAGCTTGCCAGGATTGATCATGTTCTGCGGGTCAAGCGCATGTTTAATGGCGCGCATAACTGCGACTTGTGTGGGTTCTTTCAATTGGGTCATCACCGGTAGTTTGCTCTGACCGATCCCGTGTTCGGCACTAAAAGAGCCGTTTAGACGGGTCAGAAGTGCAAAGGCGACGTTCTTGGTGGCGTCCAGCGGCAAGCTGTCCCACTCATGCACCGCGCCAGCCATCAGCGCATAATGCAAATTGCCGTCGCCCAGATGCCCAACCGTCACAGGCTGAAACCCCGCATCCAATGCTGCAGCGTCCATTTCGGCAACAAAGGGGCCGATATTGGCCAAGGGTAACGAAATATCGAGATGGTATGCCGGGCCCGTTTCTGTGATGGCTTCAAGGGTCGATTCACGCATGCGCCACAGATCGGCACGTTGTTGTTCGGACTGAGCGATCATTGCGTCCAGAACCAAACCGTCTTCCATCAAGGCCCCCAGAAGCTCCATGACTTGGGTCTCAAGCCGGATGCTTCCGTCGTCCATTTCTTCGGCATCATGGGGCCGGGACGAGGCGACTTCCATCAGAATGCCGATCTCTGCTGGGGTCTCAAGTGGGCGGCGAATATCGGGGAAGGCCGTGCAAATCGTGTCTACTGCCGCCCGAGGCATGAATTCAAAAGCTTCGACCGCGCTGCCGGTGTAATCTTGTAAGCGGTTGAGTACATCAATGGCACCGTCCAGTGAGGCGACGGACAAAAAGGCCGTTGCGCGACTTGTGGGTTTGGGGAAGAGCTTGAAGACGGCTGCTGTGATAATCCCTAGCGTGCCCTCGGCCCCAATCAGCAAATCCTTGAGGTCATAGCCCGTGTTGTCTTTGCGCAGGCCTGTCAGCGCATTGACCACGGTGCCGTCGGGCATCACCGCCTCAATTCCGAGACAGAGTTCACGCGTGTTGCCATAGCGCACGACATTCGATCCCCCAGCGTTGGTGGCCAGGTTGCCGCCGATTGTGCAGCTGCCTTTTGCCCCAAACATCAGCGGAAAGATCAGCCCGTTGCTCAGTGCTGCTTCCTGAAGGGGCTCAAGCACAACCCCGGCTTCGGCAACGACCGTACGCCCGGCGGGATCAATGGCGCGCACTGCATTCATTCGGGTCAGGGATAGAATGAGGGATGGTTGTCCCGCGACCGGTACACCACCGCCGCACAATCCTGTGCGACCGCCTTGGGGCACCACAGTGATGGCGTTGGCGGCACATAGCTTCACGATTTCGGCGACCTGCTCGGTTGTTTCAGGACGAACAACGGCGATGGCATCGGCCTCGTTCTTAAATTGGCCGGTCCAATCCGTCGCGTAGCTGGCGAGATCGGCAGCATCGCAAAGAACATGAGAGGGGCCCACGATGACGCGCAACGCGTCTGTTATCGCCGTGAACTGATCCATGGACGTCTGTACGGTCAAATTTTCCCCTCCCATTTTCGAGGACACAGTGGGTATCTGCACTGGTCCATCGCAATGAAAACTACCATGCTACATGTCAGTTTAATCTGTCAAGTGACATGTAACATGGTAGTTTGACGGCTCGTTATGCATCGAATATAACATGCTATGAACAGGGGGAATTTTGCCGTGCAGCCAATTAACTCACCGGAATCGTTGATGGAAACGACGGCAACACGCATTCGAAATGCCATCGTCTCAGGCGAGTTGCCGCTGGGGTCTAAACTGTCGGAACAACGATTGGCCGATTCGTTGCAGGTCAGCCGATCACCGGTTAGAGATGCATTGGCGGCCCTACAATCCGAAGGGCTTGTGCATGTTTCGCCCAAGCGCGGAACCTTTGTGTTCACACCGGATCTGCGTGTTGTGGACGAGCTGTGCGAACATCGCGCGGTCCTCGAAGTGGCGGCATTGCGCAAGGCCATCATTGGCAATCACACCGTGCTTTTGAGCACGTTGGAGCGGGCCATCGCTGAAATGCAAAGGGCTTTGGAAACGGACGACGCGCATGGCTATACAGCGGGTGATCAAGAGTTCCACAAAGCAATTGTCGCCTCCTGTGAAAATCGCTCAATTATTCGATCCTATTCGCATACGATCGGCCCGCTGAAAGCGCTTCGTACGCATCTCTTCACGATCATGTTGGAGGGTGCTGAGCGCTCAATGGCTGAACATATGGCGCTGCTTGCGGCTTGCCAGGAACAAAATACCGATAGAGCGGTGGATTTGTTGACAACACATGTCGGGCACCTTGCCGAGGCGTTTCGAGCCAAATTGGAGACGGAGAGCGCGAGCTGATTTGCACCGCGCCCAAACCTGTCTATGCCTCCCGGAGAGGTGATGTGATCCTTTGTCGCCGAAACGGACAGCCTGATCTGCGAGGTCTCTGGGGTCGCAAGTTGCACAGGTGCTTGAGCACGGTCGTTTTCGCGCAACAATAAGCCACCTTCGTCCCGGTGGGGCATTCCGGTGGGGCACTGGCGATGTTGCCACAGGCGCAGACAGTGTCGTGACGCCCATGACGCAAGGTGTCTTTGTCATACTGGCAAGAGAATTCCCGCAAAGAAGGTCGCGAGATCATCATAGTGATCCAGAGGCAGGACATGGGCAATGTACTGGTCGGGGCGCACGACGATCAGACAGCCAGCTTCCCGGTCTATTCCCCGCATATCATAGATATCGCCGGCCCCCTTATGATCGAGACAGAAGACTTTCTCGAAATCAATCAGCCCGAGCTTGCCGGTTTGGGGTTTCAAAAGCGGCGGCATGTTTTCGTAGTCCAGTTGATCAAATGTCTTTTGGAACACGGCGCGCAGGTCAATCACGGCATCGATGTCTTCGTCTGAACCAGTGTGTTTGACCACCGGCGAATTGGGGTCCTTTTCCAGCCAATTCGCCAGATTGCGCAAGGCCGTGTCGTCTTTGCCCGCAAAGGCATAGAGCCGCCAGCGTCCATCCGCTTCAGCCGCATGGCCCAACTGCATTTGCATGGCATCCGCAGCCCGCACAACAGGGGCGGAATGAAAGCGGCGGCCGATTTCTTCGCCTGTCGCAAGGGCTTGATGTGTGGGTGGTCCGATGAGCGCGCTTTCGTCGTATTGAACCGCCAGACCACCAGTGAATTCAAGGTTTTCCTTAAAGGCCCGCATGAATCGCGGCTCATCGCCATTGTCGAGATCGGACGTTCCCGGAGGGGCCGACATAATGCGGGCCCATTCATGGTCGGTATCGACAAGGCGCTTGGCTTCTGCCCAGCGTTCGGCTGAATAACTGCGCAAAAGACTGGCTTTGGCGCGGCCCTGCAACACATGCGCCAGTTTCCAACCAAGGTTAAACGTATCTTGCATCGATACATTCATACCTTGCCCGGCTTTGGGGCTGTGGGTGTGGCAGGCGTCGCCAGCGGTGAACACACGGGGATCGCGATCTAGTCCCTTATCGACATCGTCGAACCGGTCTGTCATACGATGTCCGATTTCGTAGATCGACCACCAGACGACTTCTTTCACGTCGATCGTATAGGGATTCATGATCCGTTTTGCCGTCGCGATCATGTCATCCTGTGAAAAGCCCCGTTCACTGACTCGTTCATCATCCCCCAGCTTATCAAGCTCAACATACATCCGAAAAAGGTAGCCGCCTTCGCGTGGCAAGATCAGCACATTGCCATGATTGGCCGATGTGATCAGACATTTTTGTCGGATGTCAGGGAAGTCAGTATTGGCCAGAATGTCCATCACGCCCCAGGCTTGGTGCGCGGCATCCCCCATGAGTTTGCCACCAATGGCTTTGCGGGTTTTAGAGCGTGCCCCGTCGCACCCGACCACGTAATTGGCCCGTATTGTGGTGGTTTCCCCCCAGTTCACTCCGGTGTCTTCAAGTGTCACGGTCACCGGGTGATCCTCGGTTGATGTGTCAATAGAGAGGTCTTTCAGGGCCAGATTGTAATCCGGGACCAGACGCGCCGGGGCGTTGTCCATGACATCCAGAAAGAGTTGGTGCAATCGCGCTTGATTGATCAACGTATGCGGCATTTCAGAACTGTCATCGGTCACATCCTGAACCCGCCCGATGCGTTTGATGGTGTCCGGTTGATCCGCATCCGGCATCCAAAAGCTGGTTTGGTTCACCCAATAGGTCTCACGTTTGACCGTGTCTGCAATCCCAAAGGCCTGCAGCATTTCCATCGTGCGCGTATTGAGGCCATCGGCTTTGCCCTTCACGATATTGGACGGGCTGGCCTCGACGATCATTGTGCTGATGTCGGGAAATTGCGCCAGCTGTGCTGCAAGGCAAAGCCCGGCAGGCCCAGTTCCAACGATCAAAACATCCACTTTTTCCGGTAAGGGCGCGTTGTCTTGCCGGTCACGCCGGTTCGGCGCGGCAGTCTTGATGTCGGGGTTTCCCCCACGAAATCCATCTTTGTAAAACTGCATCTCAGATCCTCATGTGATTGGGCAATAGGGGTGCGCTGGGCTTAATAGTATCCATACTTACTATCTTGTCAAATAAAATAAGTATACATTCTATTTATTCTGATCTAATGTTCCAGAGAAGGTGCCATTCCCAGTAACGTCAGCGAGGAAGCCGTTTGAAAGCCCAATTGATGCCGGGACATTTGATCCGGCGATTAAACCAGATTTCAGCGCATGAGTTCGCCAGGCAGACGCAAGCAGCGGGGTTTGACATAACGCCGGTCCAATTTGCGGCGATGGATACGATCTCAGCCAATCCTGGAATTGATCAAGCCGGCGTTGCTGCCAATATCGCCTATGACCGGGCGACAATCGGGGGCGTGATAGATCGGCTTGTTCAAAAAGGCACCGTTGAGCGGACCGTTTCCAAGCGCGACAGAAGGGCCCGTGAAGTAAAATTGACCAAAAGCGGACAACGTATTTTGGACGACGTCCTGCCAATTGTCACAGCACTTCAAGAGGATATCTTGCCGGGACTAAGCCCAGAAGAACGGGGCATGTTCCTAAGTCTGGCATTCAAGGCGATTTCGAACGCAAAAGGCGGATAAACCGCGCCTTGAGGGAAACCAACCGGATCTAGCCCATTGTCATGGCCTGTTCAAAATCATGGCCTGTTCAAAATCGTCGGGATCAGGCGGGCCACCTATTGGGGCCCACCCGCATGTTCAATTCACTCGGCCGGAGCTGAAACAGTGGCGTGATGCTTGTCACGCAGCCCGTCCCGAAACAGCGCTTTGGCCAAGGACACACACATCAACCCCATCACCATCGTGAAGGGCAAGGCACCGATAATCATCGCACTTTTGAGCGCTTCCATCGGGTCCGAGCCACCGTTCGTTTTCCCGGCAATCAGCAATGTGCCGATGACCAAGGTCAAGATGACACCCCAAACGATGCGATGTTTGACACCGGTCTCTTGCTCGCCGCCGGACATGATGGTGTTCATCACCAAAATGCCCGAGTCCGCTGATGTGACCAAGAAGGTAAGGATTAGCACAACACACATCACGGTGATGGCTGACAAGAACCCGCCCGACAGCATTTCGCCCAAGGTTACAAACAGTTTAGCAGTGTTTGATGCTCCGATGATCGCGCCATCTGCGCCCCCTGTCAGTTCCAAATCAATGGCAGTGCCACCCAGAATGGTCATCCAGGCAAAGCAGACCAAGGTCGGGGCAAACACGCAGCCAATGATAAACTCCCGTACAGATCGGCCCTTGGAGATGCGGGCAAGGAACAATCCAACAAAGGGCGAGAAGGCAATCCACCAAGCCCAATAAAAGGTGGTCCAACCGGCTTGCCAACCGAACTGACGCCCGGCATTGCCAGCCTCATAAACCGCAGCGAGCGTTTCCTCGGGCAACTCTGAAGCAGCCCCTTCTAAGCCCGATTTGAAACCATCAAAGGAACCCCATGCATTGGTTGCCCCGGCCATCAAATCTCCGGCGAGCGGCTTGGCGACTTCTGGTAACGCGCTGGCAAAGGCGTCTGCTGATTGCGGGCTATAGGGCCCAAAGCTCAGCGAAACGAAATGCAGTATATAGTCGACCAAGGCCGTCGCATAGGTGGTCATGGCAAACATGAATGATCCGAAAATCACAAAGGTCAGCAACAAGATAACCGAGAGAACAAGGTTCAGGTTCGACAGGTATTTCACCCCGCGTCCAACGCCCGACACCGCCGAAATGATTGAGAGTGTCATGATAACCGCCAATCCCGCGATCAAACCGACTGTGCCAGGGGTCGGAGCATCACCGGTCATGTCCATCATCCATTCCATTCCGGAAATCGCATAAAGCCCGTCGATAAACTGACTGACGCCAAAACCGATGGTGACGGAGACCCCCAAAATGGTGGCAACCACGCCCAGAACATCAACGATATGACCAAACAGGCCGTTTACATATTTGCCAAACAGTGGCGTTAAGGCCGATCGGATCGTAAGCGGCATGTCGCGCGTATAGGCGTAGTATGCCAACGATAGACCTGTCACCACGTAGATGGCCCAAGCGTGAATGCCATAGTGCAAGAAGGTGTAGCGATAGCCCGATTGCAGCGCCGCTTCTGAGTTTCCAGCAACTTCGCCAGCAACAACAACCGGGTTCGACCCCCAAAGGCCCATGGGTTCCGCCGTCGCAAAGACCATCAAGCCAACGCCCAAACCGGCACCAAACATCATCGAGAACCACGAAAAGTTTGAAAACTCAGGCGCTTCGCCCTCGCGGCCCATGACCCGTTTCCCGGTTTGCGGCAGGGCTGCGACCACAAACAAAAAGAACGCGAATGCGCCGACAATGACAATGTAAAACGCGTTGAAATCCCCTAAGATTTTCCAGTTTAAGCTCCCCAATGCGCTATTTGCGTTTGCGGGCCAAACCAACGCCCAAATGACGAGCAGAGCCATTGTAATCTTACTAATGAGGGCAATTGGCAGACTGTATCCTTCATAGAATCCCCCCTCTGCCTTCTTGATGTCTAGCTCCGTAAATGGAGGTTTAATTGTCATTGGTACTCTCCCTTCCACTGTTGGCTCTTTTGAGCATTTGGATAGGGGCACATGGCCCCCAACCAACTCACCTGCCTCCCCGACAGGTGTTTCGTTAATCGAGAAGCGACTCGATTTTGGTCAGAGTTGCCGTGTTCACAGCAACGCCCTGCGTCTGTGCAATCGCGCGTTTGGAAGACCGGCCATCACCCGGAAGATGCGCCCCGTTTTGATCGTGGATCGCGGCGGTCAAGTCGCGGATGCGATCTGCAAACAGGTCACCCGCAGTCGCAGCAGGATCAATCGCCAAAAAGAACTGCCCGGTTTTAGGCGGCCCACCAACGGTGCCCGAAAAGGGGGAGGCATTGATACCCAACGTGGCCCCCGTCATTGCCGCGGCCATCATCTCAACCAGCAATGCAATGCCGACGCCTTTGTAGCCTCCAGACGGGGCCATCGACCCTTTGAGGCCGACATTGGGATCGGTTGTCGGATTGCCGTCAGCGTCCAAAGCCCAGCCAACAGGAATAGGTTTGCCTTCGCGCGCATGTTTCATCACCTCACTCTTGGCAATGGTGCTGGCGCTTTGGTCAATCAAAATTGCCGGTTGTCCGTCAGACCCCGGCGCAGCAATCGAAAAGGGATTGGTGCCGACAACCGGCTTGTGTCCGCCTGATGGCGCAATAGAAGCCGGGGCGTTGGTAAAACCGATGCCAAGCAATCCTTCTTGGGCCAATCGGTAGGTATGATAGCCGAGCACACCGCAATTGTAGGAATTTCGGATCGACAGGGCTGCGACCCCCTGTTGTTTGGCAAGGGGGATCAACTTTTCAAAACCTTTGTCGATTGCGGAATGCGCAAAACCCGTCGCGGCATCAACTGTGATCACACCGGGGCGTGGCATGTCGAGTTGTGGCACGGCCTGTCCGTCAACTTTGCCGCATTGGACATGCTCGGCATAGATCGGGATGTAGGCCAAACCGTGGCTGGCAACGCCGTCCGCTTCGGTTGCGGCCGTGGCTCTTGCCAGAGGTCGGGCATTTTCCTCAGAGGTTCCCGCAGCAACCAATGCGTTAAACGACAGGTCCTCGATCTCGGCAAGGCTCAGGGTTCGGGTGTCAATCATGGTGTCTCCGATCAGTCGTTGTCAGATTGCTCAGAACCGGCTCCAAGGCGGCGCGAGCTTTCTGTTGCAGGCGCGTAGGTGAGGGCGGCCAGTGTGGTGAGGGTTTCCAAAGCTTGGGGGCAGGGGAGCGCGCGCGAAATCCGCGCTACGGGTGTGGTCAGTGTCCCTCCCTGCGCGATCACCACGCGATCCACCGTTTCAAGGGGACCGAGAGTGGGATCTGGCAGCTGCATTTGGAGCCGACGGCCGTCGGTTACGATATGCGTGTCACGCCAAACCATACTAAGGGTGCAATCGGTTGCGTCTGCGGAGGCGGCAACAAAAGGGAGCAAAAACAAGGGGCTGTGCAGATTGCAAATAACCTGCCCGCTGCGGGCGACCTCAGACGCGCAATCCGATAGGCTCGCACCGGTTGAGATTGGGCAAAGCGCCTCGGCTTGCCAATCGCCGGTTAAGGAAGGCGGGGCCTTTAAATGATGCGGTCTGTCATGATGTTCCTGCAAAATACAGGCCAATAATTGGCAGCCATCAAGTTGATGAGCACAGAGCCAACGCGTTGCTTTTGCAGCCTCTTCTGCCAATCCCCAGTCAAGCCCAGCTCCGCGTGCCGCGCGTTTGCTCATGGCGTCTATTTCGTTCAGAGAAAAGCTCATGATGAGGTCTCCAAAGCCGGATAAACCCAAAAATCAGCGTTTTCGGTCGATAAATCTTTGGGGTAGGGCGCATTCTTGAACATGCAAATCCGAACCCACCGATCCGAGCGGGGATCAAAATGCGTGGCCCCAAAGAAAGACAGCTTGGCCCGCAGCATATCAATGGGCAAAATATCGTCGCTAATGGTGTTGTCCTGGACCTCACTATAAGGCGCTTTGGCACTGATTTGTGCCCGTCGAACCGTGTGGCGGTGCTGGGGATGGTTCAACAGAAATTCGGCAACAGATGCGCTTTGATCTAAGGATTGCAGGTCGTGATACGCGCGTGCCGCGTCCCGCGCCGGAGCCAAAGGTTGTTCATAATCTTCAATGGGTTCGTCAAAACGAGACCCAATACGCGGCTCGAGTTTTTCGGCGGACACATACCACGTCCGCGCTTGATTTTGAGGGTCGGCCCAATCCAGCGCCAAGGCCCACCCGAACCGAGTTTCGATGAGATCGCTCAGCGCGCTGACGGTCATATTGCCATCGATTTGATGGGCCCCTGTATCACTGTCTGAAAGACCCGGTTCCAAGCTGTCAACAAGATCACCGTAGGGTTCCATAATCAGCGACGTTATGAGTTCCTGTCCTTCCTCGGTTAGGTTTTGCTCGCACCACTTCACCAAATGATCCCAAGGCCGCTCTGCCGTCAGATCATGGGCAAATAGATAGCCGCGCAATGCCGCTAAATCCGCGTGCAATGCCGCAAGTTTTTCGACTTGAATAGGGTGTTGCGACTGCCAAGCCGCCACCGATTGTTCGCTGCGGGCAAAGAGGTCGAGAAATTGCGCGATCTCTTGGGGGGTGGCCTGTGGGATGTCGCGAATGCGCAAAATCGCCTGTTCCCGCGTCAAGATCCAGTTGTTGAACAGCATAGGGTGATTGATGATAAAAGGGGCCATGCCCAGCCCGGTAGAGTTTCCGATCCCCAGCTGCCGCGCAATGTTGTCCTCCAAGGCGATTGCAGTGTCAGCGCCCTTAATCTTGGCGGCGTGATCAACCAAATCTCTGACAAAAGCGCGCGTTAAAAACACCGACAACATTTCGGCTTGGAAGGGGGCGGCCAATTCCGGCCTATTTGCGATCACGTCACGGTCCGCAGCCCCAAATTTACCCGAACCATAGACGGCAGTGGTGCGCATCAAATACCCAACCCTTGCAAGCTGTTCCGGGTCGGGTTGTTTGCCGCTTGCCAAGGCCCCGACCACATGATCCCAAAGCCGGACTGACCGGTTTGCCCGCGATAAGGACAGCTCACTTTCGCTGACCCGGCCAGCCTCTTGGAGGGGGACGTTTTGCGACAATCGGGTGATATCTTGGGCGGTCGGTACGCCGTCAAACAAAGAAAACGTGGCATCCCATGCGTCGGCGATGACCCGGTCAGACCGTTGTTCCGCAGGCAGGTCATGGGCAAAAGCCACAAGCGAATAGGTGCGATCAGGCCCATGGGCGCAATAGACAGCATGGCCGGTTCCGTCTGCCGCGATGTCAAAGGTCGGTCTGGTAAACGTCCACGCCTCCCGCGCCATGCGCCGCGTCAAAATTCGCATAAAGCTGAGGCGGCATTGATGCAAAGAGCCCAATCGCTTGAGCCGCATGACCTGATCGGCGGGGCGCAGCGACGCGGGATGGGACGCGGATTGTGTCATGGCGCTACCCCTGAGGCACAAAGTTGGTGGCGAAAAACCGGTGCCAGTTTTTGCCGCGGATTCCAGCGATTTCGTCGGGGGTCATGCCAACAGCGCGCAAGCCGTCGTCAATGTTGCCAAAATCGCGGTTGTCGCGGAACCACTCTGGCATGTCAGGAAAGCCGGGTTTGTCCGCCGAGCCTTCGCCATAATCGATGTCCTTGCTCCACCGACCAACGCGCATCCACTCAACGACACTGTCGGGCTGGTCCTGACACAGGTCAGTTCCGATGCCCAACTGCGCGACTCCGAATTGATCGGCGCAACGGGCGATCATTTCACAAAAATCTGGCAAGGTGCATTGCGATTTGCCCTTGAGATGATGGGGATAGATCGAGAACCCGAACATCCCACCATTTTCGGTTACAGCGCGGATGACATCCGCCTTTTTGTTGCGCAGGGCAGGGGCCCAAGCATGCGGATTGGCATGGGTGATCGCAATGGGACGTTCAGAAATATCGGCGGCTTGGATAGTGGATTTATCCGCTGAATGGCTCATGTCGATGACAAGACCAACGCGGTTCATTTCTTTGATAACCTGGCGGCCCATTCGGGTGATCCCGGTGTCTTCGGCCTCATAGCAACCTGTCGCCAAAAGCGATTGGTTGTTATACGTCAGCTGCATAAAACGCGCGCCCAAACTGTGCAGGATTTCGATCAGCCCGATGTCATCTTCCATTGGGCTGGGGTTTTGAAACCCAAAGAAAATGGCGGTGCGCCCAGTGTCGCGCGCTTTGTCGACGTCGCTGGCCCATTGTCCCTTCATGATCAGATCAGGATATTGCTCGAACCAGCGGTTCCATTGCTCAAAGTTCAAGACCGTTTCGCGAAACGTCTCATGATAGGCAATGGTGACGTGTACCGCATCCACGCCACCTTGGCGCAATTGCCGAAAGATTTTTTCTGACCAATTGGCGTATTGCAGACCGTCGATACGCATTATGCCGGTGTCCCCGCGCTGATATAGGCCGTCTTGACCGTCGTATAAAACTCGGCCGCGGCTTTCCCTTGTTCGCGTGGCCCATAAGAGCTGTCACCGCGCCCGCCAAACGGAACGTGGTAATCGGTGCCGGCGGTGGGCAGGTTAACTGTCACAACACCGGTGCGGGCGTTGCGACGGAAATGCGTGGCGCGGGCAAGGTTTTGGGTCACAATGCCCGAGGTCAACCCAAAGTTGGTGTCATTGACCACGCTCAGAGCTTCGTCATAGCTGCCGACCTTGATCACCGCTGTGAGGGGCGCAAACATTTCTTCCCGGTTGATCCGCATGGTGTTGGTCGTGTTCAAAAACACACCCGGTGCCATGTAGAAGCCGTCATGTGGCATGCCCAAACGGGTGCCGCCGCAGGCAAGTTCGGCCCCCTCAGCGCGGCCCAAATCAACATAGGCCAGGTTCTCATCAAGCTGTTGTTGGCTGACAACCGGGCCAATCTGGGTGTTGGCATCCAAGGCATGGCCGACTTGCATGGCCTTGGTCCCGGCAACCAGTTTTTCCACAAAGCTGTCGTGAATGGCGTGATGTACGATCAAGCGCGAAGATGCTGTGCATTTTTGACCGGTTCCGCCGAAAGCACCGCCCAATGCCAGAGAGACGGCCAAATCAAGGTCGGCATCGTCCATAACGGCCAGCGCGTTTTTTGACCCCATTTCCATCTGCACTTTTGTCAGGTTTTGGATCGCAGCTGTGGCGATCCCTTTGCCCACAGGAACCGATCCGGTAAAGGAAATGGCGTTTACCTTTGGGCTTTCGACCAAGTGCTGGCCGATGCTGCCACCGGCCCCCATCACAAGGCTGAACAACCCGTCGGGAATGTCTTGTTTTGCAATGATCTCGGCCAAGGCCACCGCCGATGCGGGGGTTGCATTTGCGGGCTTCCAAACCACGGCATTGCCATAACACAGCGCGGGCGCGATTTTCCAAGAGGCGGTCGCGGTGGGAAAGTTCCAAGGAGAGATGATGGCGACGACACCAACCGCCTCGCGGCGAACGTCCACTTCGACGCCGGGGCGGACGGAATCGGCGTTTTCTCCCAATTGGCGCAGGCATTCGGCGGCGTAATAAGTGAAAAACTGACCCGCACGGTATACTTCGCCTTTGCCTTCGACCAAGGGTTTACCTTCTTCGCGGCTTAGCAGCCTGCCAAGTTCTTCGGCGCGGGCCATCAGCTCATTGCCGATGTTCATCAAAACCGCTTGCTTGCGTTCCATGCCATAAGAGGCCCACAAAACCTGCGCAGCTTGTGCCTGATCCAGGGTCTCGTTCAACTGGGCAGTGGTGGCCTGGGTGAACAATCCGATCAGGTCGTTTTGGTCAGACGGGCTGCGATTTTCAATGTCACTTTCTCCGGCAACCCAGTTTCCAGCGATCAGATTTAGTTTGGTCTCAGACATTAGTTTTTCCACGCATTGATTGAGAAAAGGATGGACTCGCACTGCAGCATCAGTCAAATTTAAATAAATTAAGCCTACATCAGGAAAATTGAAGTCATGGCGATCAAGATCGAAATGCTGCGATGTTTCAGTGTTGTTGCCGAGGCTGGCAATTTAGCCGATGCCGCTGTGCGGCTGGGGCGTACTCAACCGGCCGTTTCAATGGCCCTGAAGCAATTTGAAGAAAGGTTGGGGCAACGGCTCTTTGTGAGTGATCGAAAAAGCCAATTGACACCTATCGGCCAGCAGATTTTTGCGCTGGCACAAACTGAATTGCGCCAGTTTGATGACACCGTCAAAGCGATTCAGACAGCGGCCAGCGCGCCAAAAAGCCTTGTTCGAATAGCGGCGGTTCCGTCGGTCGCGGGATTGGTTTTCCCGAGCATAGTTCAGCGGTTCAAAGATCTCTGCCCAGGGACCAAAATTGAGTTGCGAGATGCGGATTCCCAACAAGTTATCAACGCGTTGAGCCGGGGCACCGCTGACATCGGGATCGCCTCGGCGAACTATGAGTTGAATGGCGTCCAGAAAACACCCTTGTTTACGGATCGCTTTGGTTTGATCTGTTCGCGGCGACATCCGTTGGCGCAGCAACCGGGCCCGCTCAAACTGGGCGACATTGCCGCGGCTGATTATATAAAGAACGATCTGTGCGATATGATCGACTCTCAAGACTTCCAATTCTTGACGTCTCAAACAGATATTTCCGTCCGCAACACCTTGTCGCTTATTGCGATGGTCAAGTCTGACAGGTGGGTTACCATCCTCCCCAAAACCGTGCTGCATATTGCGCCTTCGGATTTGGTTTTCCGGGAGGTTTCGGATCTGTCAATGCAGCGGCAGGTGCATCTCTTTCTACGCGAGAAATCCCCGTTTTATGAATATGCAGAAAAGCTGGCCGGGCTGATCATGACCACGACATGGTCCGAAGATTGAGATGTTTTGATCGTCGCAAGACTGTCACCAGACTTCGGGGGCACGACATATCGTACTCAAACACCTAAGGCGCGGGACGCTAGACCTCGTTGGAGCCCTTCAGGTATCGCAGCACAAGTTCACCGCGCGTTGTTTCAAAGAAACCCGGACGTCCAACGAGCCAATAGCCAGCGCCTGACGTTAAAACATGAGGTGACATTCGGATCAGGCTTTTGCTGGCAAGCAGATCATCGACAATGCCCAACCACGCCAATGCAACCCCTTGGCCCGCCAGTGCCATATGCAGCGCAAGACCATGATCGTTAACAGAAATACGTTGGGCTGCCGGTGGCTGTTTTTGCCTTTGCTTGCGGCACCAGTCATTCCAACATAACCACCTATTCTCAGGATCATCCTGTTCGATAATCCGTGCTCCTTTGGGCCAATCAAACGGATCCTGGGATGAGACACGCCCGGCCAAGCCCGGCGCGGCCACCGGACAAACTTCCTCGAGTATCAAAAGCTCAGCATCAAACCCCGCCCAGTTTCCGCGACCAAAAACAATCCAGCAATCCGCGTTTTCCCCCCAAAGGTCGGCGTCCTTTTTGACGGTGATCAACTTGGTGTTGATATTCATTTCCTCGGACAGAATCGGCAGGCGTGGAGACAGCCAATAGGTGCCGATGCCGGGATAGGTGGCGATTGTGAAGCTGGGCATTTGTGCCGATTGCCGGAGGTCATTTGACGTTTGGCGAATGGCATCAAAGGCACGCGAAAGAGTGTCAAAAAGCTCATGCGCCTGGCCTGTTGGCACAGGCCGTCCCTGTCGCTTGTCGAACAAGACCACCCCTAGGTCTTCCTCCAAACGTTTGATCTGATAGCTAATTGCCGGTTGCTGAACATTCAGGGATTTCGCCGCCGCAGTAAAGCTTCGCAGGCGGTAGGCTTCTTCGAAAGCACGCAATCCCTTGAGTGTAGGCAGCGCTTGGGTCATTGAATTTTTCAATCCTCGTCGATTTTTTTTCCATATTTTCGGGCAGAAAATTTCGTTCTAAGCACTAGGCTAAGAAGCGCAGTAAAGCGATTAAAAACAGTCTGACACGCGCAGATGTTTTCATCGCAAAGCTTTCCAAACATATGAACGCCGGCTTGAAAATCGGCAATCAGTTGAATTTCGGGTGGTCTTTTTGGGAGGAGCGACCATGCAGTTTCACTATGATGGTCTGCCAAAGACCGACGCAAATTTTGTGCCTCTGTCACCTGTTTCGTTCCTTCACCGGGCCGAAAAATTGCATGGCAATCGGCCTGCAGTTGTGTACGGAGATATGAAGGTGAGCTGGGCGGATTTAGCCCGGCGCATTCGCGGCATTGCTGAAGGGCTTAGAGCGCTCGGAATCGGCAAGGGCGATACTGTTTCGGTCTTGTGTCCCAACATCCCGCAACTGTTTGAACTGCAGTTTGCGGTCCCCATGACCGGTGGTGTGATCAACACGCTGAACACCCGGCTGGAGCCGGAGACGATTGCCTATATTCTGGATCATGCCGACACCAAACTGGTGATCGTTGACACAGAGTTGGCGGGCACGCTGTCGCAAGCGTTTCAAAAGCTCGGACGCACGATCGAGACCGTCGAAATCATTGATCACAACGCGCCACGAGGGGCGAAATTCGGCGGCACACCTTTTGAAAACCTCGTTCAGCAAGACGCGCCGATGTCGCACTCGGGGCTTCCTGCGGATGAGTGGGACGCCATTGCGCTGAACTATACCTCAGGCACATCCGGGCGCCCCAAAGGTGTGGTTTATCATCATCGCGGGGCCTATTTGATGGCGATGGGAACCGTCGCCGCGTGGCAGGTTCCGCATTACCCAGTCTACCTAAGCGTTGTGCCAATGTTTCACTGCAATGGTTGGGGCCATCCCTGGGTTATGGCCATGCTGGGCGCGACAACCGTATTTACGCGAACACCGGGCCCTGATCTGCTTTTAGATGCGATCCGCACCCATGGCGTGACGCATTTGGGGGCGGCTCCGATTGTGTTGCAAAGGTTGGTCGACGCGGTCGATCAGGACAACATCCGCTTTGACCCCAAGGTGCGAGTTTTAACTGCGGGTGCTCCTCCGCCCCCGTCTGTTTTGGAAAAATCCCGCGCGGTTGGGCTTGATGTCATGCAAGTTTATGGGCTGACCGAAACCTATGGTCACATTGCCCAATGCCTGTGGCAGGGCGGTTGGGAGGAGGCAGAGCCGGCAGAGCAATCGCGGCTTCAGGCCCAACAGGGGATTGCCTTTCCGATGGTCCAAGAGGTCGCCGTAATTGACCGAAAGACCAGCACCGCTGTGGAGCAAAACGGCGAAACCCAAGGCGAGATCGCCATTCGCGGCAATACCGTTATGAAGGGGTATTACAAAGACCCCGACGCCACAGCGGAGGCGTTTGCCGATGGGTGGTTCTGGTCGGGAGATGGAGCCGTGGTTGACGGCGCAGGCTACATCCAGATCAAGGACCGCTTAAAAGATGTGATCATTTCGGGCGGGGAAAACATCTCTTCAGTCGAAGTTGAAGCGGTGATTCATGATCACCCGGCGGTTCTGGCCGCTGCCGTGATTGCCAAGCCTGACCCGAAATGGGGCGAAGTCCCCTGCGCTTTTGTCGAACTACGGGCCGAGACCTCGGCCAGCGCCGATGAGATCATCCGCTTTTGCCGCGCGCGGCTTGCTGGGTTCAAAACGCCAAAGTCGGTGGTTTTTGGCGATCTGCCGAAAACCTCCACCGGGAAAATCCAAAAATTCCAACTGCGCCAGATGGCGCTAGAAACGAGGTCCTGAATG
Organism: Pelagimonas sp.; assembly: GCF_050633425.1. Lineage (GTDB taxonomy): Bacteria > Pseudomonadota > Alphaproteobacteria > Rhodobacterales > Rhodobacteraceae > Pelagimonas. The sequence goes on from NZ_JBOEGM010000034.1 coordinate 81,065, forward strand.
TCTCTCCTTTCCCCATCCCGTCGCCTGCGTGAGACGCCCTTCTCGGCCGGAGTGAAGGCCGCAGGTGTCAAAGCCTATACGGTCTACAACCGCATGCTGCTGCCCACCGTGTTTGACGATGTTGAGCGTGACTACCACCACCTGAAAAACCACGTTCAGGTTTGGGATGTGTCGGTTGAGCGGCAAGTCGAATTGATCGGTCCTGATGCGTCAAAGCTGATGCAGCTTCTTACCCCACGTGATCTGACCAAGATGCAGGAAGATCAGTGTTATTATGTGCCGATCGTTGATCAAAAGGGACGGATGCTGAATGATCCCGTCGCGCTAAAGCACAGTGAGACACGCTGGTGGATTTCAATTGCCGACAGTGATTTGCTTTTGTGGGTCAAAGGGTTGGCGATTGGGATGGGCTTGGACGTGGACGTCTTCGAACCTGATGTTGCGCCGCTAGCCGTGCAAGGGCCTCGTTCTGGGCAATTGATGGAACGTATTTTTGGCGCGACCGTCCATGACATCCGCTTTTTCCGTCAAAAACGCCTGAGCTTTGGCGACACTTCGTTCATTGTGGCGCGCTCCGGCTATTCTAAACAGGGCGGATTCGAGATTTATGTCGAAGATCGTCGCTATGCGATGCCACTTTGGAACGCCCTGTTTGAGGCGGGTCAAGATCTTCATGTGCGTGCGGGTTGCCCCAATTTGATTGAGCGCATCGAAAGTGGATTGTTGAGCTATGGCAATGACATGTCCATGGAAAATACTCCTTTTGAATGCGGGTTGGACAAGTTCTGCAACGCACCTGAAACCGTCGATTTTATTGGCAAAGAGTCCCTAAGGATTGAAGCCGAAACCGGGCCCAGCCGCAAGATCAGGGCCGTTGCAATTGGTGGTGCCCCTGTCAGCGCCACCACCACCGCCTGGCCGCTGTTTCGCGGCGGTCAAACCGTGGGGCAGATCACGTCGGCGGCCTGGTCCCCGGATTTCCAGACCAACGTGGCCATTGCAATGGTTGAGTCAGGCTCTTGGGATGCAGGGACCGAAATGATGGCCGATACGCCAGAAGGGCAGCGAACCGCTACCGTCCAAACCGGTTTCTGGACGTAACCAAACCAGCATCCACACTGCAAGTCTCTCGGCGGGCATTCGTTCGCCGGGCGAGGAAATTCTTTGTCAAAAAGGCGAGGGTGCCCATGTCACCTTGTCACACCAGTTGACAGGTTGTAGGCTGTCACCCTGTTCCATGGCACGGTGTCGGATTACGTTATGAAGAAAAGTGCGCCTCAAGAAGCCAGCATCGAAGTGGCACCGATTACGCGTCAAAAGCTGTCGGACCAAGTTTATGATCGCCTATGGGAGATGATCGTTTCCGGCGATTTAGGGCCGGGTGACGTCATCCCGTCCGAGCGGGTTCTCATGGAGAAGTTTTCCGTTGGTCGTCCGGCCGTGCGTGAGGCATTGCAAGCTCTGGCCAGCAAGGGTGTGATCACGATTTCGCATGGTGAACGTAGCCGTGTGAATGAGCTTACGGCCACTATTGCGCTGGAACAGGTTGATGAGATCGCAAAGCTCTTATTGTCTGCGGAACCGTCGAACCTGGATCATCTCAAGCAGATAAGGAAGATTCTTGAGGCGGGGACCGTGCGGGTGGCGGCGGCCAATCGAAGCGACGAAGATCTGCGCAGCCTGCGCGCCCTTTTGGACAGGCAAAAGCGGCAACTGAAGAACACAAAGGGCTTTATTGAGGCCGATATCGAGTTTCATGCCGCGCTGGCCAATGCGTCGGGCAATCCGCTGTTGCAGGCGATCACACGGGCCATGCTCACATGGTTGTTTGAGTATTACAAACCGCTGCTGCATTGGTCTGGCCGCGAAGGCACGACCCTTCAAGAACATGAAAAGCTCATCCAGCATCTGGAGGCCCGCGACGCGGATGGTGCCGCGGCTTTGATGCGTGAACATTTGGATCGTTCGGATCCGCTCTACACCTCGTCCAACTCGTAAATTCATCGAACTTTGACTTGATTCGAGTGTCGCCAAGAAAAATTTCTTGGTGACGAGACGGGATGCCCGCCTGTCTGCATACAAGGTGGGTGTTCGTCCTTTTTACCTTAGGTGTCTGAGAGATATATTAAATATTGGCCGTTTCCTGACAAGGATGCGGCCAAATTCCGTTGGGTTATTCAAATTCTTGACAAGTTGGAGTAGTGATATACTGATTATACCAGTTGGCGAATGCGGCACCCCGGTGCCGGTGCCGACAGGAATAACAGTGCCGTGTTTTGAGCAGATCCCACGGCGGATCACCTGAGCCTCATGTGCTCGTGCTCAAAGCTTGGACGGAATAAAAAAGGGAGGACCACATGTTTAACAAAGTTCCAGCAACCATCCTTGCCAGCGCCGCTTTTGTCGCTGCCGCAGGATTCGCAAGCGCCGAAACAACACTGCGGATGCAGACACACTCGGGGCAATCATCGCCCTACGGCGTCGCGATCCAGAAATTCGTGGACAACGTCAGCACAATGTCCGGCGGCGATCTGGTGGTCGAAATGTTCTATGGGTCTTCGGTGGTTCCGTCGGCTGAAACCTTTGACGCGGCCAAGAATGGTATCCTTGATTGCGACATGACCAACGGGTCTTATCAAACCGGTAAAAACGCGGCGTTCCAGTTTGTCGCCGACACGATGGGGGGCTACGATACCCCACTCCAGTACCAAGCCTGGGTGCAGCAAGGTGGTGGTAAAGAAGCCGTAAATGAGCTTTATGCCTCGCATAACATGACCTTTATTGGGGCGCATGTCGGTGGTCAGGAATCGCTCAACTCGACCCGCCCGATCGCCAGCGTTGCAGATCTCAAAGGGTTCAAATTCCGGTCACCTCCGGGCATGGAATCCGACATCTTTGCGTCGCTGGGGGCATCGCCCATCGTTATGGACTTCACCGAGGTCATCACCGCATTGGAGTCAGGCATCATCGATGGGGCGGACGCGTCGACCTTGGCAACCAACCTGAACATCGGCGTTTATGACGTGGCCAAGCACACCACCTATCCCGGTTTCCACTCCATGTCGTCGGACCAGTTGGCTTGCCGGACCGACGTGTGGGAGGGGCTTTCGGAACAGCAGCGCCGGATCATTGAGGTTGCGCACACTCAGGTCGCGATGGATGTGATGATTTCGACCTTGGTCTTGAACGGCGAAGCTCTTGCCCAGATGGGCGACAAAGGGGTGACAACCTATAACTGGTCAAACGAAGACCGGGCAGCCTTCCGCGCTGCGGCTCAGGGGGCCTGGGCGGAATGGGGTGCCAAAACGCCAGAAGCGGGCGCGATGGTTTCCAGCCATGAAGCGTTCCTAAAACGGATCGGTCTGGCCGAGTAATCGGCTTCATCAGCCAATAGTTGGGTCGTCGGTGTCATGGGATGCCGACGATCTCACCAAAACTATTTGGCGCAGCATCCACTTAGACGTCGTTAGAGGCATCAATGATTGAGCATAAAAGAACCGGACCGCTTGACCTAATCACATGGGGAATTAGCCGCGTAACGATGTGGCTCCCGCTTTTTATTGTGTCGATCATTTTTCTCGAAGTTGTGCTGCGATACGTGTTTCAATCACCAACAATCTGGGTGAACGAAACATCGCTTTGGGTGGCAGGCATGGTGTATCTGACCGCCGGGCTCTATTCGATGCAACAACGCAGCCATATCCGCATTTTCATCCTTTATGATCTTGCGCCGCGATGGTTACGGCGAGTGTTTGATGTGATTTCAACCATATGTGTCTGTATCTTTGCCTTTGCGGTGATCTGGGGCGCATTTGACGACGCTGTTGGCAAGTTCATGACGTGGGAGCGTTTTGGAACGAAATTCGATCCACCGATTCCGGCGACACTTTATCCATTGATCCTGATCACGATGTTTTTGCTGGCGATCCAGTCGGTTTCGAACCTGATTTACGATTGGAATACAGATCAAGGCGAACGCCAGCATATCGAAGATCTTGGTGATCTGCTGCAAGACATTGGGGCCGATCACATTGACGCGCGCCCAACCGGGTCCACTGAGGATCATCCGATGGATGAGCCCACAGACCACGGTCAAAAATAACCAAAAGAAAACTTTAGGGAGGGTACCGCTGTGGACATCGGGACCATATCACTCATCCTGTTGCTTGGGATGTTGCTGTTGCTTGCCATCGGAATGCCGCTTGGCTTTGCATCCGGTTTTCTGGCCGTTGTGGTCATGGTTCTGAAATTCGGCCCGGACCTTTTGTTTAGCAATTTTGGCACTGGCCCGCTGAATATCCTCAGCAAACGTATCTATGGAATAACAACCAGTTACGTCCTGGTGTCGGTGCCGCTCTTTATATTTATGGCCAATCTGCTTGAGCGATCTGACATCGCCCGAGACATGTACACGACGCTTGACAGCTGGATGAGCCGCACGCGCGGTGGGATTGCAGTAGTCACAGCGATGATGGCCATCGTGATGGCGGCGATGTCCGGTATTATTGGTGGCGAAGTCGTCCTGTTGGGGTTGATTGCCCTGCCGCAGATGTTGCGGCTTGGCTATGATCAGAACCTTGCCATCGGAACGATCTGCGCGTCTGGATCCCTTGGGACGATGATCCCGCCGTCGATCGTTTTGATTTTCTACGGGTTGATCACTGAAACCTCGATCCACGCAATGTTTCAGGCCTCCTTTGTTCCCGGCTTTATCCTTGCCGGGTGCTATATTGCCTACATTCTAATCCGAACGAACCTTCAGCCTGAGTTGGCTCCGCTGCCTGAACCGTCTGAGACGGATCTCACCGGGCGGCAAAAGAAAGTCTATGGCCTTGCGCTTGTGGCCATCCTCATAGGCGGCGCTGCGGCGATCATGTTGTTGCGGGCCATATACTTCAACACTGTTGGGACGCCTGAGATTGACACAGGCAACATCAGCCAAGGGTTTATCATCAAATCCGCAATTGTCGCATTTGGCCTAGGAGCGTTTCTTGTGTTTGGTATCGGTTTGGACCAGACCAAGGCGGCTTGGAACAATGGCAAAGGCATGGTGGCCCCGTTGTTGATCGTCTTTGTGGTGCTTGGCTCGATCTACGGCGGGATTACCGGGATCACCGAAGCCGCCGGAATTGGCTCTGTGGCGGTCCTTGTGTTGATCATCATGCGCGGAGAATTCTCCTGGACCCTGTTGCGCGAAGCCTCAATGAGGACCTTCAAATCCACAGGCACCATCCTGTGGGTCACGATTGGGGCAACCGCTCTGGCCGGGGCCTACACCATTGCCGGCGGGCCGACCTATGTCGCCAATATGATTGTCGGGCTGGATATGCCGACCATGGGTATCTTGCTGATCATGATGCTGGTTTTCCTGTTCATGGGGGCATTCATGGACTGGACAGGCATCGTGTTGCTGGTCATGCCCGTGTTCCTTCCTATCGTGCTCAAACTGCCGCGCGACGAGCTTGGCCTGTTTGGCGGGTTGGATAGCCAGATGGCGGTGCAGGTTTGGTTTGGTGTTTTGTTCTGCGTGAACATGCAGGTAAGCTTTTTGTCGCCCCCGTTTGGTGGCGCAGCATTTTATCTCAAATCCGTCGCGCCGCCGCATATCACCCTGCCAGACATTTTCAGAAGCTTCCTGCCCTTCATCGGCATTCAGCTCGCTGTTTTGATGCTGATCTTGCTGGTGCCGCAGATCACGACGCTCTTTCTCCACTAATCAAAAGTTGAATGTCCAGACATGAACACGTCCAAGATCAATCCGGCACGAATTGAGGCTGACTATCTGATCGAAACTGCCTTTGATCCTATGGAGGCGGCCCAGATCATGGCAGGTGAGCAATCCTCTGGCACGTTCCTTGCAGTTCCTGGGGAAACCCCCGAACTCAAGGCGCGCTCTGCCGCACGGGTTGAAGCCCTAGAGGTTTTCGAAACCGGCATGGAGCCGACATTGCCGGGGTCCGGCCTCCCAGAAACAGGGGACGAGACACGCACCAGAGCACGGGTCACCCTGTCATGGCCGATCGACAATCTTGGTGTTTCATTGCCAAACCTGATTGCGACGATTGCTGGTAACTTGTTTGAACTCAAGCCGTTTTCGGGTCTTCGACTGGTGGACGTAAGGTTGCCTAACGCCTTTGCAGATGCCTATCCGGGGCCCAAGTTTGGCATAGCGGGCACGCGGCGTTTGTCCGGCGTTGAGGGGCGGCCCTTAATCGGGACAATCATTAAGCCGAGCGTCGGTCTCTCGGCGCAAGAGACTGGTGCCCTGGCGGTCGAGCTGTGTGCAGGGGGTATCGACTTTATCAAGGATGATGAGTTGCAGGCAGATGGCCCTGCTTGCCCGTTTGAGGATCGGGTGCGCGCCGTTATGGACGCGGTCAACCAGCAGGCTGACAAGACCGGCAAGAAGGCCATGGTTGCCTTTAATCTGACCGGTGAAATTGATGAGATGCGTCGTCGGCATGACTTTGTTTTGGCCCAGGGCGGCACCTGCGTGATGGCCAGTCTGACAGCTGTTGGCATGTCCGGCATGATCGCGCTTGGCCGGCATAGCGAGCTGCCGATCCACGCCCATCGTTGTGGTTGGGGCGCGTTGACCCGAGACCCGATGCTGGGTTGGTCCTATCCAGCGTGGTCCAAATTATGGCGGCTTGCCGGGGCTGACCACATGCATGTGAACGGGCTCGACAATAAATTCACCGAAGCCGATGACAGCGTGATTGCCTCCGCCAGATCGCTCACCGAGCCGTTGTTTGACAAACAGCCCATGCGGGCGGTCCCGGTCTTCTCCTCTGGGCAAACCATTCGGCAAGCTGCGGGGACCCTCAAGGCGGTTGGCTCTCCTGACTTGATCGTAACAGCCGGTGGTGGGGTGGTGGCGCATCCTGATGGGGTTGCCTCTGGTGTCAGGGCCATGTGCGATGCATGGGATGCTGCGATGCAGGGGATTGACCTCGCGGAATATGCCAAAGACCACCCCGCGCTGTCATCCGCGCTCACGATTTATTGAGGGCGATGGCATGGCTCCTCTTTTGACATTCTACGGTGACGATTTCACCGGCGCCTCTGCGGTGATGGAGGTCCTGAGCTTTGCAGGCCTGCGCACCATGTTGTTCCTGAACCCGCCCAGCAAAGCGGACCTGGCCAAGTACCCCGGGTTGCAGGCCGTGGGGGTCGCGGGGGTTGCTCGATCCCAAAACCCGGACTGGATGCGCGCCAACCTCCCGCCTGTCTATCGGGCCTTGGATCAGCTTGGCGCACCTGTGTTGCATTACAAAGTCTGTTCGACATTCGATTCATCGCCTGAAATCGGTTCCATTGGTGTTGCCGCCGAAATTGGCCGCTCCATCCGCCCAAGCGACTGGAACCCGCTGGTTGTGGGCGCACCCGCAATGGGGCGCTTTCAGGCCTTTGGAAATCTCTTTGCCGCGGCTGGAACCGGGGTCTTTCGCCTAGATCGTCACCCGGTCATGGCGCGCCATCCGGTTACTCCAATGGCCGAGGCTGATCTTGGCCGGCATCTGTCAAAACAAACCGATCTGCCTGTGGGTATGGTGACCCTTGCCGATATGAAGACAGGCCAGGCCGATGCTGCGCTGACCCAAGCCCGCGCGGACGGAGCCTCTATTGTGGCCCTAGATGCGGTTGATGAGGAAACGTTGGCCGAGGCCGGTCGGTTGATCTGGCAGGACGGAGAAACCCCGGTTTTCGCGCTTGGCTCACAGGGGGTCGAATATGCGCTGGTCGCGTATTGGCAACAAACGGGGATGTTGCCCAATGACCTCGTGCCAGCCCCGTTTGCCCCTGTTGATCAGCTTTTCGCGGTTTCGGCATCGGTTGCTGCAACGACGGCCGATCAAATCGCATGTGCCGTTGCAAGCGGTTTTCACTTCATTCAATTCGACGCAACAGCTGCGGTTGATCTGGGACGGTTGGACGCTGAATTTGACAGAGTGCGCCGTGCCAGCCTGTCGGCTTTGTCCGAAGGCCGCGATGTGTTGGTTGCCACCGCACGAGGGCCGGATGACCCCGCCGTGGCGGCCATGTCTGAGGCGATCACAACATCCGGGCAGGCGGCCGGTGCTGTCAACGATCAGCTCGGGGCAGCGCTTGGTCGGCTTGTTTCGGACATCCGTACCAAAACTGGTTTGCCACGGATTGCGATTGCCGGTGGCGACACGTCTGGCCATGCCCTCACCGCGCTTGGGGCCGAGGCTTTGTCAGCCGTTGCGCCATTGGCACCGGGTGGCCCGCTGTGCCGAGTACATGCCAGCACCAGCCCGGTCATCGACGGGCTTCAGGTCGCTCTCAAAGGTGGCCAGATCGGGCGACCGGAATTTTTCATTCAGACCAAATGCGGCCTGAACACTTAGACATCACAAAAACCGATCTCGCGAATACGGGTTCGACAGATCAAGGAGACAAAAAATGACAACGATTGCTTTGTTTGGTGCAGGCGGCAAGATGGGGGTTCGTCTTGCAACGAACCTGACCAAGACGGATAACGACCTTCTTTTTGTTGAAGTGAGCCCGGAGGGCAGGGAGCGGCTCAAGGCGGAAGCCGGATTGGAATGCGTCACTCAGGAAGAGGCATTGAGCCGCGCGGATGTGGTGATCCTTGCTGTTCCGGATCGGCTTATCGGCAAAGTTCTCTCTGGGTTTGTCAGTGATCTCAAACCCAATACGGCCGTTATTATGCTTGATGCGGCGGCCCCCCATGCCGGAACTCTGCCCGCGCGTGACGACATCACCTATTTCGTCGCACACCCCTGTCATCCGCCGTTGTTCAACGATGAAACGGATCTCGACGCAAAGAAGGATTACTTTGGCGGCATCAAAGCCAAGCAGCATATCATTTGCTCACTGGCCCAAGGGCCAGAGGAGCATTACCAGTTGTGCGAAGATATTGCGCGTGCCTTTTATGCGCCGGTCATGCGCTCCCACCGTTGTACCGTTGAACAAATGGCAATCCTCGAACCGGCCTTGTCGGAATCTGTCGGAGCGACATTCGCAAAGGCGCTCGCGGATGCGACACAGGCCGCTGCAGATCGGGGCATCCCTTATCAGGCGGCTGAAGATTTCATGCTTGGCCATTTGACGATTTTGCTCGCGGTTGCCTTTGGCCATCAACCCGGCGGCAAGCTCTCGGATGGCTGCCTGTTGGCAATTGAAGAGGCCGAGCCGGTGATCTTCAAAGAAGGATGGCTGGACAAGGTCTTTGATCCTGCATCGGTCAAAGCATCCGTGGAATCGATCTGCCGATAGGGGCGGATTTCGCATGATGTGTCCCATTGGACACCGGCGCGGGATTGAGTGATCAATCCTGTGGCGCCGGTGTCGTGTGGGGCGGTTCGGGCATGTTCGTGGAAATCAGCAACCTAGTTTTGCAAGGCGATACGTCAGGCACCCTTTGCACCGTTTTCAATAATACGTATCCGGGGCCTTGCCGTTGCGGGTGCCAACAGGCTGGACCCTTGGGCGACCAAGCCGCCCAACGTGCCCCACTCAATTCCGCCTATGGCCTTGGAATAACGGGCACTTGAACATCGGAATAGGGGCATCGGAACAAACTTGTTCCACCAGAGCGAACGCGCCGAAAATTTCAACGCCTCCCGAAATTCCCCCGCATTGAGAAGGGGTTGGGAATTGTGATCTGCGAAGATGGGAAGGGTTGAAACAGGTGTTGCGTTGACGGCCAAACGATAGACACTTCTGCGATGTTGAGAAGCTACTTCGCCCATTGTAGCCTTGGAAACAGGGTCGCGATCGTTCACGAGTTGGAAAATCAATAATGCTGGAAGAGCGGGATCATGTCCTTTCGTTATTGAGCGCCAAGTTGGATCAGGCTTCCGAGTTCGGCGGGCAAACTGTCTTTCTTTGCGGTGAGGCAGGGATCGGCAAAACCTCTGTCATCGAAGCGTTTCTAACCACTTTGCCGACAGACACCCGCCGCGCCGTCGGCTTGTGTGATCCGCTGCATACCCCAAGACCTCTTGGCCCTATTCGCGACATCTTTGACAAGCTGTTTGCAACGCACTCAGAAAGCCAAGACGAATGGCACTTTTTTGACAGCTTTATCACGCGGGCAGCAGGGTTTCATGGCCAAGCCGTGCTGGTGATCGAAGATTTGCATTGGGCCGATCAGCGTAGTCTCGATTGGCTGAGCCATGTTGGGCGACGTATCTCCCAACTGCCAATCTTGTTGATTGCAAGTTATCGGGACGATGAAATTCCCGTGGTGCATCCTTTGCGAACTGTTTTGGCCGCCATTCCAGCAGGGCAAAAATCACAAGTGACGCTGTCGCCTCTGTCTCAGGGGGCTGTCCAAAAAATCTCGTTAGACAGCCAGTTCTCAACCCGCCAGTTGATGGCGGCCACAGGGGGCAACCCTTTCTTTCTGAACGAGATTTTGAACCATAATTACGGGGGCGGGCCTGTTCCGACCTCTGTCTCTGATGCCGTTAACGCCAAAATAAACGCCTTGCCCGAGGAGGCCCGAAAGCTGCTTGAATTGGTGTCTTGCTTTCCGAGCACTGCGCCCATGCACAACCTGCGTGTTTTGGCGGGGCCGAGCGTCTCAAATGATTTGGAAGAGCTCTGTGATCGCCGGTTTATTGTCCTCTCAGGCGATAATGCAAAGTTTCGCCATGAGCTGGCACGGTTGGTGGCCTATGACCGCATGTCCGGCACAGGCAAACAGGCCAAACATGCGCAAATCGTGTCCGTCCTACTTCGGGACGGGCCTGTAGCACAGGCTGATGTGTTGGTCCATCATGCCCATTGCGCCAAAGATGGGCATACAACTTTAAAATATGCTCCGCGTGCGGCTGAGCAGGCCGCAGCTTTGGGGGCGCATAAGGAAGCCGCGCAACATTATAAATCAGCGCTCGAATTCGTCTCCTTGGCGGACACGCAGGTTGCCGCCGAGATTTACGAAAAATTCTCATATGAAGCTGGGTTGGCTTTGGGAATTGACGATGCGGTGATCGAGACACGGGAACAAGCCATCGAACTCTGGCGTTCCTTGCACCGGCCTGAAAAAGTTGGAGAAAACCTTGCTTGGCTGTCGCGGTCACATTGGTATCGCGGCAATGCAAAGCAAGCGCAGATCTATATTGAAGAGGCCATCGACATTCTCGAAACGCAGGCCCAACACGCAGTCACCGCGCGCGGCAAAGCCTTTGCTCTTCGGGCGCAGTTTTGCATGCTTCAAGACCGCATGGAGCAAGCGGTTGAGTGGGGGGAGCGTGCGCAGGGTTTGTTGGCACAAGGTGACGATTTTGAAATGCAGGCGCATGCCCTGAATACAATCGGCACAGCGAAATTGTTTCGGGGCGATATCGAGGGGGAGCCGTTGCTTCGGGAGAGCCTTCGCATTTCGTTGGAGCACAGGTGTCACGAACAGGCTGCGCGCGTGTATACCAATCTGTCGGAATGTCTGATCGAACTGCGCCACTTCGATAAGGTCGATCCGTTGCTGGAAGACGGCATCGCCTTTGATCAGGCGCATGATTTGGATGCTTGGACCTATTATTTGATCGGGCGAAAGGCTCAATTGCGGTTTGAGCAGGATCGGTATGTCGATGCGCTTCGGATTTGCGAAGAGATTTTGAAAATCGAAGACCAAACCCTGTTGATGCAAATGCCAGCACGGATAGTCCGCGCCCGCGCAAGTTTGCGGGTGGGGGCGGAAAACGCGCTGGACATGTTGACAGAGGCGCTTGAGTCAGCCCAAAAAATCAATGAACCTCAATATCTTAGCGCAATCCACATCGCGTTGATCGAAGCGGCGGTTTTGCTGTCAGATCAAACACTGGCACACGCCTCTGTTGCTTGGTTTGAGACCCTCGAGTCTGGTTTGCTCAGCCCTTGGAAACAAGGCGAATACCTTTTTTGGAAGGCAATTGCCTTTGAAACGGAGCCGGAAGACATACCAAACAACTTGCCCACCCCGTTCTTGCAGGCGGTGCGGCGGGAATATGATACGGCGGCCTTAGGGTTTGAGGCGGAGCAGTCGCGTTACCTGTCGGCGTGGTGTTTATCGTTGACAGATGACGCCATGGCTCAAGTGCAGGGCGACGAGATTTTGGCCCAGATTGGCTCAGTTGCGGCCCGCAAAACCCTTCGCCAGAACTCAGATCGTTGGCCGCGCCACGGGGTATTGCCAAAACTTGCGAGAGGGCCTTACGGACCGGCACGCCAACATCCTTATGGGCTTAGCGCCAAGGAACAAGCGGTGCTGGCGCTCTTGGTTCAGGGGCTGTCAAATGCGGATATTGCCGAAACGATGTCCCGCTCAGTGCGCACAATAGAAAACCATGTCTCATCCATTTTGGGAAAATTGAACTGCAGCAAACGCGTTGATGTTTTGATTTTGGTCCAAGATGAGCCAGGGATCGTTTCAGGGCAAAATACCCCCGAAAATTGAGTAGCTGCTCGCCCAAAAATGAGTAGAGCAACTCAGGTAAGTGCTGCCGGGCTGGCATATAGTCTTTTATTATGATCGCAATTGATGTTTCGCGCGTGGTCACTGATTTTTCAGTGCGGGTGGGCAATCTCTTTTTAATTGCGTGCAGAATTTAATTGAAATGAAATTTGGTTAGTATGCAGGAGTGGACTTGTGAAGAATAAGACTCTACAGAAAAAATTGACGCTATGTACGGCAACCCTCATGGCATCCCTTTGCTTTTCTCAAGTTGCAATTGCAGCAGAATGGACGCTCACAGGGGTGGGCGCATGCCGCACGCTGGCAAACACCAACGTGAATCCCATTTCCGTCAAGCGCAACATTAGCTGGAATAAATGCCGTCAAAGTTGTGAGCAAAACGAAAATTGTATGGGCGTCGAATATAATCTGCGACCAGATCGCTCTGTTTGCGAGCTTCATGGCACCCAAGTGCAGGCCGGACCAGCCGGGCAAACGGACCGTGTTCTGACATGCTGGGCCAAGGATTTTGTGCCGGCCGGGTAAATAGACCGCTCCCGCAACTATTTGTAAAAAGGAAATTATTATGAAAACCCTCATCACCTGTACTTTGGCCGCGCTGCTATTGACCACACCGGCAATCGCGCAAAATACCTTGAAGAGCAATGAACCGGATTCGCCGGTTCAGGTGCAAAGCGGATCGTTTAAATCCAAAACCCGGCGCGAAAAAGTTGTAACCTGCGGTGCGGAGTATTGCTATTGCGATTCAACGCAAGGCTTTGAATGCACAACAATGGTACTTGCGTCTTGTGGGGCCAACGCGCTTGAAGACGTGGGCGATGACGTAAAAAGATGTCGTAAATCAGGCCACTAAAATAGGGGCCCGAATTCGAATGAACGTGTAAAGAAAAACTGATATATAGGTGAAAAATGACTTTTACCAAAATCGCCGCGAGTGCCGTCTTATTATCCATTGGGTTCACAGCACCAGCTTTTGCCGTGAGTTGCCAATTGCCCAGCAAGAAAAAGCCATCAATGAGCTTCTCACTGGCAAGTCAGGCCCCGCAATCCTGGAAAACCGGCAAGACCCCCAAACGCTTGGCTCTGGGCTTGGCAAAACGTGGTCGAAACACTGGCAAGGATACTCAGGATGCATCCCATCCGTTGGACGGCGTCGAATTCATATGCGACGACTGGATTGCCATTTGTGCCAATGATGATTGCACGCATGGTGTCGTAGAATGTGATGGTGACTGTATCGACTTTTGAGCCATGGGCTCCCGCCTTGGCGACGGGCAATCGCCTTGCGTTCAGACGGATCAGACTTCAAACGGCGGATCATTGTGAACGACCGTCGTTTGTTTTGCTCATCGAGCAAGCCACCGTAAATTGCATGGGCCTGCGGACAGGTTTGACGCAACTCGGGTCGCGCACTTTTGTTCGACACATCGCAAATTCCATGGGGCATGTCGTTTCTGGGGCAGGGGACCGATGCGCCGGGCACGGGGAGGTCACAACGGCGGCAAATATTGCGGTTGGTTTACTGCGTGATTAACGGCATAGATGGCTTAGAAACGAAGTGCGCTCTTGCCACTTGCCGCCGGTCTCTGTAACTCGTCTCAGGCGTATTCTGGAGCCGTGACATGGATGATCTGAGAACCAAATATCTCGACCTTATCAAGACCGCCACTGATGAGGCCGCGCTCGAAGAGCTGCGTGTTCAGGCCGTCGGCAAAAAGGGCGAGATCAGCCTGCAAATGCGGTCTTTGGGTAAAATGACGCCGGAAGAACGCCAAGTCGCCGGTCCGGCGTTGAATGCGCTCAAGGATGAAATCAATGCCGCGCTGGCCGCCAAGAAAGCTGCGCTTGCAGATGCCGCATTGGATGCGCGTTTGGCCACCGAATGGCTTGACGTGACGTTGCCCGCGCGTCCGCAACGCAGCGGCTCGATCCACCCGATTTCACAGGTGACCGAGGAAGTCAGCGCGATCTTCGCCGATATGGGCTTTGCGGTTGCAGAAGGGCCGCAGATTGATTCCGATTGGTATGTGTTTGATGCGTTGAACATCCCAAGCCACCACCCGGCCCGTGCCGAGATGGACACATTCTATATGAACCGCGCCGAGGGTGATGACCGTCCGCCGCATATCCTGCGCACGCACACCTCGCCGGTTCAAATCCGCTCGATGGAAGCGCAAGGCGCGCCAATCCGCATTATCGCGCCGGGCCGCGTTTATCGCGCCGATTACGACCAGACGCACACACCGATGTTCCATCAGGTCGAGGGCCTATGTATTGGCAAAGACGTCTCGATGGCCAACCTGAAATGGTGCCTCGAAGAGTTTGTGAAAGCGTTTTTCGAGGTTGATCACGTAGAACTGCGCTTCCGCGCCTCGCATTTCCCATTCACCGAACCATCGGCCGAGGTCGATATTCAGTGTTCATGGGAAAATGGCGTGCTCAAGGTTGGCGAAGGCGACGACTGGATGGAAATCCTCGGCTCTGGCATGGTTCACCCCAAGGTTCTGGAAAACGCAGGCGTTGATCCTAAGGAATACCAAGGCTTTGCCTTTGGCATCGGCATCGACCGCCTCGCCATGCTGAAATACGGCATCCCCGACTTGCGGGCGTTCTTTGACTCAGACCTGCGTTGGCTAAAACACTATGGGTTCACCCCGTTGGATGTGCCGACGCTGCATGGTGGTTTGAGCAAGTGAAACGGGATCTCGGGATCCTTAGAAAATGGCTTTTCTACATAGAAAAACAAGGTCTTGCGGATAACTTCATCGAAGTGCGGCTGGATGATTCTGAACTAACGTTCTTTGACAGTGACGACAAACATCTGATTGCGTACAATTTGGAGCAATGTGTCCTGGCTGGCTTAGTACAGTCTGCTGGAAGCACTCTGGTTCTTTGGGATGAGGGCGAGCCAACTATCTTCATTCGCCGGTTAACTCCTGCCGGCCATGATTACCTAGATGCCATACGCGCAAACGGTATATGGGAAAAAACCAAGGATACGATTACCGAGGCCGGTGGGAGCTTTACATTAGAGATTGTGAAGAATTTGGCCATCGGGTTTGCGAAGAAAACCTTAGAAGACAAAACCGGATTGAAGCTTTAACAACTTTCGCCCGGCCTCAAGCCGGGCAGCCCCCGACCGCCCCCCATGGGCGGGGGCTTCTCCCCCACCCGCGGACGGGGGCCGCCCTTTGTGGTTAACAGTCCGTCGGAATTCCCTCGCTTGAATACGCATCCCGTGCCACTCTGAGGCTATACCAACCTCAGAGGCCCGCCATGTTCCGCACACTCCTTGCCCTATCGATCATAGCCACCAGCGCCACGGCGGATGAGGTTTGGACCTCGACCACTGGTGATGTCATCTATGAGGACGAAAAAGCCGGCGCGGCGATCTTTTCCTTTATCACCGAAACGGGGGCGCGTGCCGAATTGGTGATCCCCGGCCTTGCTGGCAATTACGACAATCGCGGCGTGCATGATGCGCTTTGGATTGCGCCGGGGCCGGATCAATGCGCGGTGTCGATGATGCGCCCTGATGGCCAGCCGAGCATGAATTGGGGGCGCGCCATGGTGAGTTTTGACCGCCCCGCCTATCCGACCGGTTTTACCCTAACGATTGGTGATTGCATGGGGCCGATGCGCCGATCTATGCGGGCTGAATTGAACTAGTTCGGCAGCCATCGACGACTTACATGCACCAGCCTCTTTTCACCCAATCGTCTATCCGGTAAGGACATCCCAACCGTTAGACACACCCATTCCAATACCCGAGGCGCTGGCACATGAAATTCACTCTTTCCTGGCTGAAAGACCATCTCGACACCTCGGCCTCGGTCGATGAGATCGCCGAAACTCTGACTGATCTTGGCCTTGAAGTTGAAGGCATAGAAAACCCTGCCGAGGCGCTGGCGAATTTCACAATCGCCAAGGTCACGCATGCTGAGCAACACCCTGATGCCGACCGTCTGCGCGTGTGCACCGTGGCCACCGATGAAGGTGACAAACAGATCGTTTGTGGTGCCCCCAACGCGCGCGAAGGCATCACCGTGGTGCTCTGCAAGCCGGGCGATTACGTGCCCGGCCTTGATATTACACTGAGCGTTGGCAAAATTCGCGGCGTCGAAAGCCACGGCATGATGGCTTCGATGAAAGAGCTGCAGCTTGGCGATGATCATGACGGCATCATCGAATTGCGGAACGGTGAGGTTGGCGACAAGTTCGTTGATTGGCTGGCTGCAAATAGCCCCGAAAAAGTTGATCCAGTGATCGAAATTGCCATCACCCCGAACCGCCAAGACGCTTTGGGTGTGCATGGCATCGCCCGTGATCTCGCGGCGCGCGGCCTTGGGACGTTGAAACCTCTCAAAGTTGAGGCCGTTGAAGGGGCCTTCGCAAGCCCAATCACAGTGAGCATTGACGAAGACACCCGCGAAAACGGGTGTGAGGTGTTCGCAGGCCGTTTGATCAAAGGGGTCAAAAACGGACCGTCGCCCGAATGGCTGCAACAGCGTTTGAAAGCGATCGGTTTGCGTCCGATTTCGGCGCTGGTCGATATCACCAACTTTTTCACTTTTGATCGTAATCGTCCGTTGCATGTGTTCGATGCTGACAAAGTTCAAGGCAATCTGCGTATTCACCGTGCCAAGGCTGGCGATACTCTGGTTGGTCTGGACGAAAAAGAATATGCGTTCAAAGACGGTCAGGTTGTCATTTCCGATGACAGCGGCATTGAAAGTATCGGTGGTATCATGGGCGGGTTGTCCACCGGATGCACCGAAGAAACCACAAATGTGTTCCTTGAGGCTGCGGTTTGGGATCACATCCAGATCGCTCATACTGGTCGCGCGCTGAAGATCAACAGCGACGCGCGGTATCGCAATGAACGCGGCATTGACCCGGCCTATAACATGCAGGCGATGGAAGATGCTGCGCAGATGATCCTAGATCTGTGTGGCGGCGAGGCCTCCAAAGTTGTCACTGCGGGCCAGGTGCCAGATGTGTCGCGCAGCTATCGTTTGGACGCCAAGCGCGTGATCTCTCTGGTTGGGATGGAGATTCCCGAGGCTGAACAACGCCAGACCCTGACTGCGCTCGGCTTCCGTATGGAAGGTGATTTGGCGCATGTTCCGAGCTGGCGTTCAGACGTGAAAGGCGATGCCGATTTGGTCGAAGAGGTGGCGCGTATTGCGTCCTTGACCAAACTGGTGGGCAAACCTTTGCCGCGCCTGCAGCCCGGCGTGCCCAAGCCAATTCTGTCACCGATGCAAAAACGCGAACGTACCGCCCGCCGCACCATTGCGACGCTCGGTTACAATGAGTGCGTGACCTATACATTTATCGATCAGGCAGCCGCGGCCCTGTTTGGCGGTGGCGATGATGCTACGATGTTGGCAAACCCAATTTCGTCCGAGATGAGCCACATGCGCCCGTCTTTGCTGCCCGGTTTGCTTCAGGCCGCAGCGCGCAATCAGGCCCGCGGTTACGCAGATTTGGCACTGTTTGAGGTTGGTCATACCTTTGAAGGCGGCGAACCTGGCGAGCAAAGCTTGCAAGTTGCGGGCCTGTTGGTTGGTCGCACTGGCCCCAAAGATGTGTATGGTGCCATGCGCGCCGTTGACCTGTTTGATGTCAAAGCCGATGCGGAAGCGGCTTTGGCTGCGATCGGAGCGCCTGCCAAGGTACAGGTCCTGCGTGGTGGCGAAGGCTGGTGGCATCCGGGTCGTCATGGTCGGATTTGCTTGGGGCCCAAGAAAGTCTTGGGTGTCTTTGGCGAATTGCACCCCAAAGTGCTCAGCGAACTTGGTATCAAGGGTCCGGCTGTTGCTTTTGTCTTGTATCCCGAAAACGTGCCATTGCCGCGTAAATCCAACGCAACCCGTTCAGCGCTTGCCATGAACGATTTGCAAGCGGTTGAGCGCGACTTTGCCTTTGTCGTCGATACAAATGTTGAGGCGCTGACATTGGTGAACGCCGCTGCGGGTGCTGACAAAGCCTTGATCGAGGATGTGCGGGTGTTTGACGAGTTTATCGGCGGTAATCTGGGCGAGGGTAAAAAGTCACTCGCCATTACAGTGCGCCTGCAACCAACCGATAACACCCTGAAAGAAAAAGATATCGAGGCCGTTGCTGCAAAGATCGTTCAGAAAGTGAACAAGGCCACAGGCGGCGAATTACGCGGCTAAACACAGGCCATAAACTTCATCAAAAGGCCACCCGGTTTAGGGTGGCCTTTCGTGTTTCAGCCTTTTCCTTGGCCCATGCCTTGGCCTTTTCCCTTGCCCAGACCCTGGCCCTGACCCGTCCCTGCACCTTTGCCTCTGCCAAAATCGGCGGTTGTGATCACGCCGTCACCATCGGTGTCCATTTTGACGATCCAGCTTTCAGTTCCGCTAACAAACTCTTCGCGGCTGACTGTGCCATCGTTATCGGCGTCATTCACTTCACGTCGCAGGCCATTGGCAGCATGTTGCCCGCGCCCCGTACCATTTCCGGGCATAGCATTTTCGCGCATGTCGTTTTCGCGCGCCTCGTCAAAGGCAACATACTCTTCAGCATCGAGATAACCGTCGTCATTGGCGTCAAAGGTTGTAAAAACATCACCACGCCGTTCGGCAGCCTCGGCCACAGTCACTTGGCCATCTTCGTCCAAATCCCAGTTTTCAATGAAATGTGCTCCGGGCGATTGTTCGGCCACTGCGGTGCTTGCGATAACGATCAGGGGGAATAGGGTGCGGATCATGTGTTGTCTCCTAACAGATTATTTGCAGTTACATTCATTATACGGAATGTAACTGCAGTCCCGTCGGGCCAGGATGTCGCAGGTTAGGATTTGGCGCTCAATTCATCAAAAACTTCGAGTGCTTTTCCGGAATACATCAGCCCGGGGCCACCAGCCATTTGGATACAAGTCGCCAAGACTTCCGACACTTCTTCGCGTGTGGCACCCAGCCTTACAAGGGCTTCGGTGTGGAATAAAATGCAAGGTTCGCAACGTGTTGCCACAGCAATCCCAAGCGCGACATATTCCTTCTCCTTGAAAGTCAGCGCTGCGTCTTTCTTAACGCTTTTTCCAATCGCTCCAAAACCTGCAACGGTGTCTGGGATCATTGCACCAAGTTGTTTTAGCTGAGCTTTTGTGTCGTTAAGCTTGTTTGTCCAGGTCATGATGGTCTCCTTGAATAGAATTTGGGAGACACACATCATGAAACCGGAATGCAAACATTGATCCGGATCATGTTCGCTCAGGTGAGACCGAATTTGGCAAAAGAAAAGGCCCCGGCGATCGTCGCACAGGGCCTAGTGGAGAGTAAAAAGTGGGCCAATTAGCCCAATAGGCGGCGCGCGATGACCTGCGCCTGAATTTCCCCGGCTCCCTCAAAGATATTGAGAATCCGGGCGTCACAGAGGATGCGGCTCACTGTGTATTCCAGCGCGAAACCGTTGCCGCCGTGGATTTGCAATGCGTTATCCGCAGCGGCCCAAGCAACGCGGGCCCCCAACAGCTTGGCCATGCCAGCCTCAAGGTCACAGCGCCGCCCTTCATCCTTTTCGCGGGCCGAGAAGTAGGACAGTTGGCGGGCAACCATGATTTCTGTGGCCATCATGGCAATCTTGCCCGACACCCGTGGGAAATCGATCAGTGACTTGCCAAATTGCTTGCGGTCCTGCGCGTATTTCATCCCGACATCCATTGCGGATTGTGCAACGCCAATGGCGCGAGCAGCGGTTTGAATGCGGGCGCTTTCAAAGGTTTCCATCAATTGCTTGAAGCCTTTGCCGGTCTCGCCGCCCAACAGGTTTTCGCCTTTGACATGGAAATTATCAAACCCGAGTTCGTATTCCTTCATTCCGCGATAGCCAAGCACTTCAATTTCCCCGCCGGTCATGCCTTCGGTCGGGAACGGATCTTCATCGGTGCCGGGTGTTTTCTCGGCCAGGAACATCGACAAGCCTTTGTAATTGCTTGTGTCTGGGTCGGTCCGGGCCAGAAGCGTCATAACATGGGTTCGCGCGGCGTGGGTGATCCAAGTCTTGTTTCCGGTGACTTTATAGTCGCCATTGTCATCCTTGACGGCGCGGGTCCGCAGCGACCCGAGATCGGAGCCGGTGTTGGGTTCCGTAAAGACCGCGGTTGGCAGTTTTTCACCGGATGCCAGCGCCGGCAGCCACTTTTGTTTCTGCTCTTCGGTGCCACCGGCAATGATCAGTTCCGCCGCAATTTCTGAGCGGGTGCCAAGTGAGCCGACCCCAATATAGGCGCGCGACAGTTCCTCGGAAACAACGCACATGGAGGCCTTGGACATTCCAAGCCCGCCATATTCCTCGGGGATCGTTAGACCAAACACACCCATTTCAGAGAGCTCGTCGATGATTTCCATCGGGATCAGCTGGTCTTTGAGGTGCCATTCATGGGCAAATGGTTCTACTTTATCAACGGCATAGCGACGCATTTGTTCGCGGAACATGTCCAGCTCTTCGTCAAGACCGGTTTCACCATAGGTGATGTCACCCTCACGTTGCTGGATCAGCTCGACCAAGCGAGTGCGGGCACTTTGGGTATTGCCACCTTGGGTCAACGTCATGACAGCGTCGGCCATCAATACGCGGGCGTCATCTTGCGACAGCCCCATGTCTTGCAGGCGAACCATTTCGCCTTGGTTCATCTGAATGCCACCATAAATCTGCCAGAGGTACTCCCCAAAGGCGATCTGATGCAGCAGCTGTTCCAGCTCTCCAAACGTGCCGTCGGCTTGCAGGCGTTCGGCCCAACCCTGCATCTGCCGCAGGCATTCAAGGTAGGTTGCGAGCCATGCAAGACCATGCGCTGCCGTTTGATTAGCTTCAATCAACGCTCCAGAGACGCGTCCGTCTTTGCTGACAATGTCCCGCACGCTATTTCTTGCCGCGTCAAAGACGGCTTCTACCGGGGCAATGGCCGCGCCGGTTAGTGTCAGAAGATCAGGCAGGATCGCACCGCCGAGGCTTGGGTCTTGTCCGTCATGCGCCATGATATGCATCCTTATACTTTTCTTCAGCGGGTTTACCTATTTCGCACTTGCAGCGCAACATAAATACGAATGCTGCGGTGCTGAAGTTCAAAAGTTGCGTGGCTGAATTTTGGCGCATCTTCCAGATTGCCGTGTTAAATCACTGGTATGGACGCCATTTTCTCAAATTTCATGCTTTTGTCGCTGTGCCTAGGAATTGGGCTTTTGGCCGGCGTGGTCAAAGGGATGGTCGGTTTTGCGATGCCGATGATTCTTGTCTCAGGGCTGGGAAGTGTGATCGCGCCGGAACTTGCCCTCGCGGGGCTGATACTGCCAACCTTGGTCACAAATGGCATGCAAGCAACGCGACAAGGTTTGGGAGAGGCACTGGCATCAGTCAAACGGTTTCGCTTGTTTCTGGCAACCGGCTTGGTGACAATCCTTTTGTCGTCACAATTGGTACGTGTTCTTCCTATTGAGGTGATGCTCGCCGTGATCGGTGGGCCGATCGTGGTGTTTAGCGCAATGCAATTGGCCGGCTGGCAACCGAGGCTCAAACCCAGCCCCAAAGTCGAAATGAGTGTCGGGGCCTTTGCAGGCTTTATTGGCGGGTTGTCGGGGGTTTGGGGGCCGCCGACTGTGGCGTATTTGACGGCGCTTGGAACGGAGAAGAGCGAGCAAATTCGCGTCCAAGGCGTGATCTATGGTCTGGGGGCATTGGCGCTAACTGGCGCGCATATGGCATCGGGGATTTTGAATGCGACAACGGTTTGGTTTTCCGCAGTTATGCTGGTGCCCGCTGTTTTAGGGATGCAAATAGGTTCGGTTTTGCATGATCGGATTGACCAATCAGTATTTCGCCGTGCGACTTTGATCGTTTTACTTGTGGCTGGGGTTAACCTTTTGCGGCGCGCCTTGTTTTAGAGTTTCGTGCCTTGTTGGGCGCAAGGACATGAAATCCCAGACATCAAACAACCCATGCACCTGTGCCGAGCCTCTCATCCAAACCGACCAACTTTGGTTGAGAGGTCCATTCTTTCGGTGAAACAATCCTCCGATAGCCTGTCTTCAGGCCGCAGTTTGTCTTTCTGTTTCGCGGGTTTTGAACCGCGAAACCAAGTCTGCCAATGAGCGGGCATCTTTATCCAACATGTGGCTAGATTGATTGGATTGCTGGACCATTGCAGCGTTTTCTTGCGTCACGCGATCAAGCTGTGTGACGCCGCTATTGATCTCAGTGAGGCTTGACGATTGATGCATTGTTCCTTCAGTGATCGCCGACATTTGGCGGGAAACCTCTCCGATTTGATCGACGATTTCGCTCAATGCGGTTCCTGCATTTCCAACAAGTTGAACGCCGTGATCGACTTGTTCAGTACTGTTTCCGATCAAAGCCTTAATTTCTTTGGCAGATTCGGCGGATTGCTGGGCGAGGGCGCGGACTTCAGAAGCGACCACAGCAAATCCATTGCCTGCGTCTCCGGCCCGCGCGGCTTCGACCCCTGCATTCAGGGCCAACAAATTGGTTTGGAATGCGATATTGTCGATTACACCAATGATTTGATTGATATGGCTGGCACTGTTTTCAATTTCATTCATCGCTTCAATAGCGTTTTGAACAACGTGCCCACTGTTTTCGGCCCCTTCTTTGGCTAGCAATATGCTGCTCTCGACGTTTTTGGTTCCTGCGGCGGCCGAGCCGACACTATTCGTCAACTCTTCAAGTGCGGCAGCCGCTTCTTCAAGCGTCGCCGCCTGAGATTCGGTTCGATTCGACAGATTATCGGAGGCACGGGCGACCTCGGTCGATCTGCGCTGGAGGCCTGCGGCAACCAAAACGACCCTCTCCATCGTCGAATTGAGCGTTTCAATTGTCTGATTGAAGTCGTCTTTTAATTTGGCATGGGAGGCTGGGAATTCCTCCGTGATCTCACAAGTCAAGTTTCCGTCCGCAAGTTCAGCCAGATTAGCGGTCAGGATCGCGACAATTTTCTCGGATTGCTCTTGGCTACTTTGGGCTTGCATTTGTGCATCCTGAGCAATTTCGGCCTGTGTGATGGCCTCTCGTCTTTGTGCTTCAACTTGTGCATCAGCGCTTTGTTTTTTCAGAATATTCGCCAACAAAACGCCGGTTTCCATCACGACAATCACAGCATGCATGACCGTTCTACCAAGGTTTGAGGCGAGTGATCCGTCCGGGTAAACTAGGCCAGGCAAAAGAACAGTCAACGACAGGTGGTGTACAGCAATGACCGCAGCCGTAAAGAATAGGGCCTTGGGGTTGTACAGCGTCGAGGCAACCGCAATGGCCACGAAATAAAGCATGTGTGAGTCGATCTGCCAAGGATGACCAATGAATGAAATCGTAAAAACAACGCAATGGGCCACAAACGTAAATGCAATGACATAGGGGGCAATCGCACCGGGCATGCGACGCGCCAACACCGTCAAAGCAGAAATCGCCAAGCTGGCCGCACCCAATATCCACCAGGCAATGGCAGGATTGAGAAACAGCGAAACAAGCATAGGTCCGGGGGCCATCGTTAGGCTGGCCAATAGCTGAAGCTTGAATTCCTGATTGCCGGATGGCTTTTTTAAACCCTTGGTGAGCATAGGTTTGCGACCTTTTTCCCGTCTAATAACAGCCAAGCCCCGCCTGCTCGAAGTGAGTTCAGGTCATTGGGCGTTTCGATCATGGTCAGACTGCCGAAAGGAGCGCGGACAGGGTATGTTTCGTTCAATCCTGAACCTCTAATAATATCAGAAGCATGCGGCCCCCACGGGTAGGACACAACAAGGATCAAATCGGTGTCATCCACCCCTGTACTGACGACGATCATCGCAAATGCAGACGTGCTCAGGAACAAAGCTGCGCTTAACGCTGCGCATATAAGGCCGACCATTTTCATTTTGTCAGGCCTAAGGGGTATGCCTTAACGATGGGTATCTTTGCGGCGGCGCGGAGACGCTGAAATATAGAAAAATGCGCGCATAATCAGGGAAATTGGCGGGGATTTTGCCAGATCACAGCGCCGCCCAATCGCGAAAACGGTAGCGTCGTGGGGAGCGTGGGCCAGGCATCGGAAGCCGTGGGGCATCTTGGGTCGGTTGATTGTGTTTGTGGGCCATTGGATTGTCCTCCTACGCACTAAGATGGGGACAAACCGTGGGTGTTAACAGTCATGTTTCACTTACCTGTCACAGGCGTGAATGCATCGTGTCACCAACAAAAAGGGCCCGACAGCTAATGCTCAGGCCCAATCTGGTTTTGAAAGGCGTGCCTTACGCGAGTTCAATGTCTGTTGCGCTTTCGCGGCCATCACGGCCAGAGCTTAGCTCAAAAGACACTTTTTGGTTGTCTTGCAGGCCAGTCAGACCAGAACGTTCGACAGCCGAAATGTGTACGAAGATATCTTTGCCGCCATCGTCAGGTGCGATGAAGCCATAGCCTTTGGTGGTGTTGAACCATTTTACAGTGCCAGTTGCCATTTTTGTTCCCTTTGGATTTGGCTGTCCGCGTTGGTGCGACAGCTTCGGCGTCGTCGTCACGTCGAGACTGAGGCCGGTAGGGAAACAGTGGTCGAGGTAGAGAGTAGCGCGGTTCGTATCGCAGATTTTCGCAATTCTGTAAAGAGATTGGGACATCTCAAGCGGGAGCCGCATAACGCGACGGCTTGGTCCGAGGGCTCAAAAAGCGCTGCAACATCACCGTGGCGGTCCGCGTAGAGCTCAACCCTAGAGGCATCGGGGGCCTCACATCTTTGGTGGAAATGGTGTGGGCTCCGCCGCATAGAGACAGCGGAACCCAGGCATTTTTAGCGAACGAATTTCTTGAATTTAACCCGTGTCGGCTCAAGCGCAGATTCGCCCAGTCGGCGCTTCTTGTCTTCTTCGTAGTCCTCAAAGTTGCCTTCGAACCATTCCACATGGGCTTCGCCTTCAAAGGCCAAGATATGTGTACAAATCCGATCGAGGAAAAAGCGGTCGTGCGAAATGACAACCGCACAACCTGCGAAATCAGTCAGCGCATCTTCAAGAGCACGCAGGGTTTCCACGTCAAGGTCGTTGGTCGGTTCGTCGAGCAACAGCACATTGCCGCCGGACTTGAGCAAGCGCGCCATGTGCACACGATTTCGCTCACCACCAGAGAGCTTATTGACCGGCTTTTGCTGATCCCCCCCTTTGAAGTTGAACGATGAACAATAGGCGCGGGAGTTCACTTCAGCATCGCCGAGTTTGATAACCTCAGCGCCGCCGGTGATCGCTTCCCAAACAGTTTCGCCATCTTCAAGATCATCGCGTGATTGATCCACATAAGACAGCTGCACCGTGTCGCCAAGCTCAATCGAGCCGGAATCAGGTTGCTCATTGCCCGTCAACATCTTGAAAAGGGTGGATTTACCAGCACCGTTTGGACCAATCACCCCAACAATACCACCAGGGGGCAGGCTAAAGGACAGGTCCTCAATAAGGAGCTTGTCACCCATGGCCTTGGTCAAGTTTTCGACCTCAATCACCTTGGCTCCAAGGCGCTGACCATTTGGAATAACGATTTGGGCACGGCCAACGCGTTCACGTTCTGACTGCCCGGCCATTTCCTCATAGGCGGCGATACGGGCTTTGGATTTGGCCTGGCGCGCTTTGGCCCCTTGTTGCATCCATTCCAATTCGCGCTCAAGCGTCTTTTGCTTGGCTTTGTCTTCGCGCGCCTCTTGGGACAGGCGTTTGGCCTTTTGATCGAGCCAAGCTGAATAATTGCCTTCATACGGAATGCCACGGCCCCGATCGAGTTCCAGAATCCAGCCTGTGATATCATCCAAGAAGTAACGGTCATGGGTGATGATCAGGATGGTGCCTTTGTATTCGATCAGGTGGTTTTGCAACCAAGCGATTGTTTCGGCGTCCAAGTGGTTGGTCGGTTCGTCGAGCAAAAGCATATCAGGGGCTTCGAGCAACAATTTGCACAATGCAACGCGGCGCTTTTCACCACCCGACAGGGTCGAAACATCCGCGTCATCCGCAGGGCAGCGCAGGGCCTCCATCGCAACGTCAATCTGACTATCGAGATCCCAAAGGTTCTGGGCGTCGATTTCGTCTTGCAGCGTGGCCATCTCGTCCGCGGTTTCATCCGAATAGTTCATCGCCAATTCGTTGTAGCGATCAAGGATGTCCTTTTTGGCCTTAACGCCCAGCATCACATTGCCGCGAACATCCAGGCTTTCGTCCAAATGCGGTTCCTGCGGCAGGTAACCGACCTTGGCCCCTTCGGCGGACCAGGCTTCGCCGACAAAATCCTTGTCGATTCCCGCCATGATTTTCATAAGCGTCGATTTACCGGCACCGTTGACGCCTACGACACCAATTTTTACACCCGGCAAGAAGCTCAGCCGGATGTTTTCAAAGCATTTTTTCCCGCCCGGATAGGTCTTGGATACACCATCCATGTGGTAGACATACTGGTAAGACGCCATGGCTTATTGCTCCGTTGAGAAATCTGTGTTGAACGCCGAAGTAGCGGTTTGTGCGGGTCTGTGCAATCGGCCTGTGCCTGTTGTTTGGCGCGCATCCGTTAACCATTAATTTGATTTAAACAATTCCTTGGTTTTTTGGGCGGCAAATCGGGTCTGAAATGGCTCTGTCGACGGTATGGAGAGGCCAGATGTTCGCCGCACAACCTGAAAAGCGCCGGAAAACTGCGCCGCCTTTCGGAGGGCAGCGGAGGATTTTGCTTGCGGTTGCGCTGCCAGTATTCACCGTATCGGTGTTGTTGTCTGGGGGCGGGTATTGGCTGCTGTCGATCAACGGCGGTGAACCTCTGGGGCAAGGCGCAATCGAACGGATCAAGGTGGTTATGATTGGGCTGCCGGTTTTGACCCTGATGTGCGTGAGCGTCGCCTGCATATTGGAAGCCCGACGCAACACGCGGCAAGTCGCTGGATTGGTTCACGATATGGCAGATTTTCTGGTGTCCTGCGGTGGTGATGTCAGCCGTGATATTGGCCGAGATATTGGGGCCGGGGATCTGGAAACAGTCTATAAGACCCTAAAAGAAAAGGTGACGTCTGACCGCCACGACGCAAGCGAGACCGAGAATTGGGCGACCGAAATGGCGTTTGTTATGGAGCAGCTGGGAGGAGGGCTACGCAATCTGTCGGCAGGTGACCTCAGCTGTCAAATTCGCAAGCCAATGCAGGCCGATTACGAACCCCTCAGGGCGGATTTTAATCAAACGGTAGATTCCTTGGCCAATATCATTTCAGAGATGGGAGCAAGTGCGGAATCGATTGACCGCGACGCTGCTGTTTTGAGTGAGGGCGCGGATAACTTGTCTCAGCGAACCGAAAATCAGGCCGCTACTCTTGAGCAAACGGCCGCCGCGATGGAGCAAATCACCTCAAGTGTTACCTCCACCGCAGATGGTGCCAAGCAGATCGTGTCGGCTATTTCGCAGGCCCGCGACAAGGCGGAAAGCGGCGAAATCGTGCGCGGGCGGGCGGTCGAGGCCATGGGGGCCATCGAAAAATCATCAAAACAGATCGCACAAATCATTCAGGTGATGGAAGAAATCGCGTTCCAAACCAACCTGTTGTCGTTGAATGCGGGGGTTGAGGCAGCCCGCGCTGGAGAAGTCGGGCGTGGTTTTGCCGTGGTGGCGGCAGAAGTGCGCGCCCTTGCACAACGGTCCTCCGACAGTGCGTCTGAGATCAGAGAGTTGATTGAAGAATCAAACGATAATGTCAGCAACGGAGTGGTTTTGGTTTCGGAAATGGGACATTCAATTGAGGAAATTCTAGAGGGTGTAACCGAAGTCACCTCGCGCGTGCAAAGCATCGCAAGCGGTGCGTCAGAGCAAGCAACTGGGTTGTCTGAGATCAACAATGGCATTTCGATGCTTGATCAAGTCACCCAGCAAAATGCCGCCATGGTTGGCGAAAGCGCAGCGGCTGGTCGAGCGTTGCGTGAAAAAGCCGTTGGAATTCGGGCTTTGGTCACTCAGTTTCAGCAACAAACCTCGGCGGGTCCCGACACCCTCAGAAAGCCTGATTTCGCGTTTGATGATTGGAGCCAAGACGCCCCAAGTGCCCCCCCTGAAAGCGGGCGAAGGCGGGTGGCAGGGCGCGCGCGCCCTTGGCAAGAGTTTTGATGCTGCGTTGGATTGAACACAGTTTGGTCTGAAAACTGGTTAACGAAACAAGCTGTTTTCTTGCAGTCCTGTACATGAGCCCCTATCCCAAACACAGCAATGCGGAATGGAACGGAGACAACGTGGCGAAGTGGTCCGAAGGGGTGAATTTGGCACGGGGTATGCGTGTCGGAGTGTTGGGGGGATCCTTTGATCCGCCACACCTTGGCCATGTGCACGTGTCTCAAGAGGCTCTTAAGCGTTTTGATCTGGACCGCGTGTTGTGGCTGGTCAGTCCTGGAAATCCGCTTAAACCGACGCCCCCGGCATCAGTCGAACGCCGCATTGCCGCGGCGCATAAGCTGATTTCCCACCCGCGCATTCAAGTGAGCGATTTTGAGCTGCGTCACAAAACCCGTTTCACGTACGAAACCCTGCATCGCCTCAAAACCGTTTGGCCGGACGTGACTTTCGTCTGGCTCATGGGGGCGGACAACCTGTTTCAGTTTCACCGCTGGGAAAACTGGCGTGGGATTATGAATGAGGTACCGGTTGGCGTCTTGGCGCGACCAAATTTGCGCATAGCTGCGCGCATGTCAGTGACATCCAGAATATACAGCGGTGCCCGGTTGTCGGGCAAACAAGCGCGATTGCTTGCCCAAGGTCCGGCCCCGCGATGGAGTTTTGTGAATATGCCAATGATGGGGGTGAGTTCGTCTCAGATTCGCAAAACCACTGACTGGAACAAAAGCTGATGGCTTCAACGAATGCCGGGCGGTGAAAATTGCCCGGTTGCCCAATGACATTTACTAAGTTTAGATCGAGATATGACGAAACATATTTCTAGACGTATATTTTTAGGGGGTACTGCCGGGTTTGTGGCCGGTGGGCTTGGTTCTTCGCTTTTGGCGAATGCGCCTGAACGGTCGCTTCGTCCGGTTGCGCGATCCGCAAGCTTCCTACGAGAGCTTCAAAAACCTGCGGAAGAATTGCTTGAGGCCGCCAAATTAGGCGGGCGAGTCGGTTTTGCTGTGGCTGATGTCGCAACGGGAAAGCTGTTGGAAGAGCATGAGCCTGCAATCGGTCAACCACCGGCAAGCGTCGCCAAGGCCCTGACAGCTGCCTATGGGCTTGATGTGTTAGGCGCAGGTTTTCGCTTTGAAACTCAGGTGGTTGCGACGGGTTCGATTGTTGAAGGCGTGATCCAGGGTGACCTTGTCCTCATCGGTGGTGGCGATCCCACATTGAACACAGACGGTCTTTCTCAGTTGGCTGCCAAGCTAAAAGAGGCAGGGGTCAAGGGCGTTAAAGGCGTGTTTAAGGTGTGGGGCGGGGCGCTCCCACACTTGCGGGACATTGACCAAAGTCAGCCTGATCACGTCGGCTACAATCCCGCAGTTTCTGGACTCAATTTGAACCATAATCGGGTGCATTTTGAATGGAAACGGGCCAACGGCAGCTATGCTGTAACCATGCAGGCGCGGACTGAGTCGCATCGACCCAATGTCAGAATGGCGAAAATGCAAGTCATCGCTCGCGATATTCCGGTTTACACCTACGAAGATCGCGCTGGGCTCGACAATTGGACGGTTGCAAAAGGCGCGTTGGGCAAAGGTGGAGCCCGCTGGCTGCCGGTTCGCAAACCTGAGATTTATGCGGGTGAAGTTTTTCAGAGCCTCGCACATGCACAGGGCATAAAACTGACAGCACCGGTCATCAGCGAGGCCCGCATTGACGGTCAGAAGCTTGCCAGCATTCAGAGCGCGCCTCTCCTTAAAATTCTAAAAGATATGCTGAAATGGTCAACGAACCTGACCGCTGAGGTGGTGGGATTGACGGCATCTCAGAAGCGAAGCGGGCGCCCCATGACAAGTTTGGCGGCGTCGGCTGATCTTATGAATAAGTGGGCCAAGGAGAGTTTCGAGACGCAGTCGATGGCGTTGGTTGACCATTCGGGACTTGGTGACAAAAGTCGGATCAGTGCCCGAGACATGATGCAAGCGCTGCGTTTGTTGCGAGAAGCAGGCGAGCTGAAGCCTTTGTTAAAGCCGTTTCGAATGCTGGATAAGAAACGAAAGGTGATTGCTGATCACCCACTTTCGGTTCATGCTAAAACCGGAACACTCAATTTTGTCAGTGGGTTGGCAGGGTATGTCGACCTTCCAGACGGGCGCGAGTTGGTATTTGCGATTTTTGCCGCGAATCTGGATAAGCGCGCTTCACTCAAAAAATCTGAGAGAGAGCGTCCGCCCGGCGGCCGTGAATGGAACCGTCGAGCGAAAGGGTTACAACAAGCGCTTATTGAGCGTTGGGGGATCGTTTACAGCGGTTGATCCAAAGGGGTTAGTTGTGAATGACAACTTTCATATTTGACTTGCCGACACGGCGTGTGAGCTCAAAAAGCCGAGCGGCATGATCTGGGTGCAACCGCACGCATCCGGCAGACGCAGGGCGGCCCAATCGACTAATCTGATTTGTGCCATGGATCGCGTAATTGCCGCTAAAAAAGATTGAATACGGCATGGGAGCGTTGTTGTAGAGGCTGGATTTATGGTGTTTTGAGAGCCACTTAGCGCTCCATGAACCGCGGGGCGTGTATTTGCCCTTACGAGCCGTAGAGACGGGCCACTGATAGGCAACCTTCCCATTATGAATCACGGTCATTGTCTGAGATGAGATGTCGACTTTTGCGACGAGAGCCGCGGCAAAACCAGTCGCGGGTAGAGCAAAAAGCATAGTGAGCGTTAAAATAGACGCGAAAATCCGGTTCATAATGTCCCTCCAGAATTCAAAGCAGCGTGGCAATGATGCCTGTTGGAACTATACGATAAAGTTAACTCTGGGTCAGTCAGGGAAACCTGACCCAGAGCGATGTTTCTACCAATTTAATAGAAAAGTTGGTTTACAACGAAAGATGTCGCGCCCGCGCGCCGCGTTCGATCGCAGCCGCGTGCAGACGATCAATGTCGAGCTCGTAACGAATTTCTTCCAAGAGTCGCAGTTCCGATTCCTGCAACGTGCCATCGGCGGCCGCAACATCACATGCCAGAGCGTAGGCTGTCTCGAACAGGCGTTCGGGTAAATCATTGCGAATCAATCCAAAAAGCGCATCGAGGCCGTCTTCTTGGGCAAAGAGCTCAAACACCAAAACCGACATTTCTCTGACGCGATCAGCGTCGTAATCGGCGAATACCGGAAGATTATTTACAGCCGATTCTATTTTGACCAATTCAGCGGTCCGAACATTTTCGTCCGACGCGGAAATCGCAATCATTACAGCAACAAGGCAATCTTGCGGGCTAAGGGGATGAGGGGTATCTGACATGGGACCGGCCTTTCAAAAATGCGGCGTTGCAGCGCAATTTATTGACGCAGAGCGCTCAGGGCAATAGGAAGCGCTCCGCAACCTTTATTTCAGGAGAATCTAATGTCCGATCTGCGCGACGCGGCAATGAGCACCAAGGCATGGCCCTTTGACGAAGCTCGCCGTCTGCTCAAACGGTACGAAAAGAACCCTCCTGAAAAGGGATATGTTCTTTTTGAAACCGGCTATGGCCCGTCTGGCCTGCCTCATATTGGCACCTTTGGAGAGGTCGCGCGGACAACAATGATCCGCCGCGCCTTTGAGGTGATCAGCGATATTCCGACCCGTTTGATTTGTTTTTCGGACGATATGGACGGTATGCGCAAAGTGCCGAGCAATTTGCCGAACCAAGACATGCTGGCCGAGCACCTGCAAAAGCCGCTGACAACCGTGCCCGACCCGTTCGGCACCCATGACAGTTTTGGCGATCATAACAACGCAATGCTGCGTCGGTTCCTTGATACGTTCGGGTTTGAATACGAATTCATCTCGGCGACCGAGTTTTACAAAGCTGGCAAGTTTGACGACATCCTGCTGCGTGCTTGTGAAAAATACGATGACGTGATGAAAATCATGCTCAAGTCACTGCGCGATGAACGTGCGGCGACCTATTCGATCTTCTTGCCGATCCACCCGGAAACCGGGCGGGTTTTGTATGTGCCTATGAAGAACGTCGATGCGGAAAAGGGTGAAATTACCTTTGACGATGAAGACGGTAAGGAATGGACGCTTCCGGTGACCGGCGGCAACGTCAAGCTGCAGTGGAAGCCAGATTTTGGTGCCCGCTGGGCCGCTTTGGGTGTCGATTTCGAGATGTATGGCAAGGACCATAGCACCAACACGCCGATCTATGACGGGATTTGCCGGGTTCTTGGCGTGCGGCCTCCCGAGCACTTCACCTATGAGCTGTTCTTGGATGACAAAGGTCAGAAGATTTCGAAGTCGTCCGGCAACGGAATTTCGATTGATGAATGGCTGAGCTATGCCTCATCCGAGAGCCTGTCGTATTTCATGTACCAGAAGCCCAAAACGGCTAAGCGTATGTATTTCGACGTTATTCCAAAGGCGATGGATGAATATCATCAGCAGCTTCGCGCGTATCCGACACAGGACGTCAAGGCACAGGTGAACAACCCGGTTTGGCATATTCACAATGGTGATGTTCCAGAATCGAAAATGGTTGTGCCGTTTTCAATGTTGTTGAACTTGGCGTCGGCCGCGGGTGCAGAGGACAAGGACGCGATGTGGGGCTTTATCCGTCGTTATGCGCCTGATGCGACACCTGAAACGCATCCCGATTTGGATGCTGCTGCGGGTTTTGCGGTCAAGTATTACGAAGATTTTGTCAAACCTTCCAAAGTGTTCCGTGCCCCCGATGAGCAAGAGCGCAAGGCCATGGAAGATCTTGCAGCTCGGTTGGGTAGCTTTGATGGTGAGGCCAATGACGAAGAGCTTCAGACCATTGTCTTTGCGGTTGGCAAAGACCACGGGTTTGATCCGCTGCGCAATTGGTTCAAAGCGCTTTACGAGGTGCTGCTGGGGCAAAGTCAGGGTCCGCGATTTGGCGGTTTTATCGCGCTGTATGGTGTCGACGAAACGGTCAAGCTGATCGAAAAAGGCTTGGCTGGCGACTTGGGCTGATTGGGCCGACCCAGCGAGGCAATCAGTACAAAACAGGGGCGAAATCGGGGTTATTCCGGTTTCGCCTTTTCTTTTGGGCCACCGAAAATTTGATCCTCATGGCGAACACCCTAGGTTGTAGGTCGGTTAGAGGAGAGTGACTGTGAAGACATGGATCATAGCTTTTGTCATCTCGATGGTCGCAGGGATTGCAGCCAGTCAGGACATTCAAGCGCAGAACAGAGCCATCGAAACGACCATTCAAAATCAGGTTGAAGCGTTTCAAAATAACGACTTTGCTGCAGGATTTGAATTTGCCAGCCCGTCTCTTCAAACCCTGTTTGGAACCGCGGAAAACTTTGGCGCTATGGTGCGAAATGGCTATCCAATGGTCTGGAAACCGCAAGACCTCCGCTTCGGTGAATTGCGTCTCATCGACGGTGCATTGTGGCAAAATGTGCTTGTCACGGATCAGGAAAGCCGAGTTTTCTCGCTGGATTACAAGATGATAAAGGTTGATGGGTCTTGGCGGATCGCGGCGGTTCAATTGATCCCAATCCCGGATATGACTGTTTGACGGCTGCGTTGCGCTGGGTGTTGTAAGAGCGTTCGGTCCGGTTTTAGACCGTTAAGACCCCGTTGATATTTCCCTTTCTCGATCGGGGCACAGAAGCCTCTTGTGACGAAAGGGTACAGCATGAACAAGGCGATTACCGACGGCGTGGTCTTTATGCCACCTGCGTTTTCTGCGGGCAATCTGGGGCAATGGTCTCAAGCCAACGGGGTTCCGGGATCGGACACCTATGCCAGCTTGGCCACCGCGGCCTTTGTTCCGGCGGATCAGGATTTTGGCGGCTGCCTCGAAATCCAGAAAACCGCGGGCACGCAAAAACTGCGTTACATGGGGCAGACACCGATTTTGGCGGGCTGCTATTTGCGTGTAACAGCACGGGTCAAAGCGATTGCGGGCTCCTTGCCAAGTGTTCGCATTGCCGGCTGGGCCGGTAACGCCAGCGGCAATGCCGTATCGGGCATCACAACATTCGGCGAAAGCGTTGCCTTGTCGACATATGGTGATGTCGTTGAGATCAGTGCGATTGTTGGCGTTGGGTCGCGTAGCGGTGTCGATATGGTCTGGGGCACGGAGGCTGTTTACGGCCACTTTGGCATTGATTTGACCGGTCAAAATGGTGGTGTTGTTCGGGTTGATGACATTGTCATCGAAGACGTCACCAACTTTTTCTTGCGCGATCTCATGAATTGGGTCGACGTGCGAGATTTTGGCGCGGTGGGCGACGGGGTTACCAATGACAGCGCGGCCTTTGTGGCGGCTGATGATGCGGCCGATGGTCGTCGCATTCTGGTGTCAAACGGGACATACCGTCTGAACAGTTCGATAACATTGGACAACCGCGTTCAATTTGAAGGCACGGTGACGATGCCGGATGATGCGATCCTGTCATTGACCAAGGATTTCAGTCTTCCGACCTATATTGATGCCTTTGGCGGCGATGAAGAGACCGCGTTCAAGAAGGCGCTGCAATCACTTCTGAACAACGCCGATCATGAAAGCCTTGATTTGGGCGGGCGCCGGGTGTCGGTCTATGGGCCGATTGATGTGCAGGCGGCAGTTCCCAACCGCACGACCTATGCGCAGCGCCGGGTGATCCGAAATGGTCAGTTGCGCGCCGAAAGTTCGTCAAACTGGAACCCAACAGTGGTGACCAGTCAGGCGCGTTATGCCGCCAACAACCCCTGGCGTTTGACCAATGTCACCAACATTGCCAACATTCAGGTTGGATCGCTTGTGGAGGCCAATGACGGTGTTGGTCGTGAAATCTATGTCAAGCAAGTCAATGTTGCGGCGCAGGAAATCACGCTATCCCAGCCGCTTTCGCGCGCTGAGGGCACGCAGAATTACACCTTCACACGTTTCAAATACATGTTGGACTTTACCGGTTTCGACCGCCTGAATGTTTTTGAACTGGAAGGGATTGAGTTCCAGTGTGGGGAAGCCGCCTCTGGTATGATTTTGCCACGACTTGGCACTGTCAACGTTGTTCGTAACTGTGTGTTCAACCGTCCGGGCAACCGTGGGATCACGTCGATTGGCGATGGCTGTCAGGGTATCTTGATCGATCACTGCCAGTTCATCAGCTATGAAGGGGGTGAAGTTCCGCAGGATCGTCACACCGTAGCGATCAATGCCAACGCCAATGACGTGAAAATTCGCAACTGCCGGGCGTCTCAGTTCCGTCATTTTGCGGTGATCAGCGGCACGCATACGATCATCACTGGCAACCACTTTTTCCAAGGCGGGGGGGCAGGCATCAATGCGCTGCGCACCGCGGGGATCGTCATTGCCGTGCGGGCGTGTAATGCGCAAATCAGCGGCAACTATATTGATAACTGCTTTATCGAATGGACCAATGAACGGGAACCAGAGCCCAACCATACTGGCGGGTTTGGCTTTGCGGGTCTGTCGATCACCAACAACGTGATGTTATGTTCAGAGGTCAGCCAATGGTTTAGCTCGATTGTCTGGAAGCCCTTCGGAACAGGCCATATTATCAATGGCTTGAACGTTAGTGGCAATACGTTCCGCTGTGTGGGTGGCACGATTTTCCGTGCTGAGCGGATTGATACCTCGGAAGGGGCCGTTCTCAAGGGCAGCATGAAGGCGATCTATTTCACCGGCAATACCTACCACAACATTGTGTCCGGTGCCGCGAATCCCTTGTTGATCAAACACTCGCAAAACACCGCAGAAGGCGTGTGGGAGATCGAAACGGACAATCGTTTGCCGTTTGAAGGCTACGCTAAGGAAGTTGAGAGCTTGGTCAGCCGGTCGCGCCCCCGCAACGAGGCGAATGTCACCCGGAACCACTTCCCATATGCGAATGTGGAACAGGGCGGTCAAAAGGATCGGATCCATGTCGTTTGGCCCGAACCCATGCAGGGTGATGTGACTGTGAACATCCGTATGGACAAATAAGCGCTGGCATACTTGTTGGTGCGGTCGGGCCCTTGCGGGGGCTCGGCCTTTTTGTGGTTATGTGCCGCGTGGTGGGGCGTTTGGTGCCAAGTCGTTTGCTGTCAGCTCAAAGGCTTTTCCAAACCCGCCATTTAGAAATCCACGCACAACGTTCAGGCGCAGGAACGAGAAATCGCCAAACCCGATATACAATTTTGCTTTTGGATAGAGCGACAGATAGTGGTCGCTGAGGGCGCTGTGTTCGGCTTGGCCATGTCTGATAAACCCTGCTCGCCCTTGCAGGCTTAGGCGGGGGTGGGTCAGAGGATCACCCTTGTCTCCGGGTTCGCCTAGCATCAAGGCGCAGGTCGGGTTGTGCTTGAGGGCTTGGGTGTGCGTGCTCAGGTCTGAGACCAAGGACAACGGCATGCCATCAAGACCCGGCACGGTGGCGATGCGCGTGACCATTGGCATCCCGTCTTGGCCGATAACGGCCAGCGCCCCAAAACGGGCAGTTTTGATCAAGTCGCGCGCGAGGTCACGGGCTTGGTCGTCGGTTGGGCGAATTGGGCTTGTCATGGTGCTGACAGTACTCCGCTTCGCCAAGGTCCGTCATCAGAATTCCGTCCAAAACCCGAGCTTTAACCCCATCGAGGTATCCCCGGTCAGGCCGTATGTTGCCCCCGTTTCCACTTTGACACGTTTGTTAAAGCGCTTGAGGATCGGAAAAACCAAAGAGGGGGCAATGCGGGCAAAGGCCGGATCGCCCTGTTGCACACCGGTTTGCAATTGCAAGATCAGCTTGCGGTCTTTGGCAAGGTTGCGCCCCCAGGTGATATCGACCTTGTAATCGGCCTCTAACGAATCAACGCTCATTTCCATGAAGCTATCGATGCCAATCCAGCCTTTTTTCAGGCCCCAGCCCAATGACAGACCGGGCCTGACGACTTTTTCGCCTGAGATTTGACCTAGCCCAAACTGGAGCGACGCCTTGGGGCCGGTGTCGCGGTTTCTAATCGGAAATTGGACAAAAGCGATGGCCTTGCCAGCGCCCGAGACAGAATTGCCAATGTCAAAACCCAAGGTAATTCTGTCGGTTAACCCATATTCGAAGTAGGCGGTGCGGTATTGATCAGTTGGATCTGTTGACGCCCAGTGTTCCAGATCTTGGGGCCAGCCTAGGCGGACGGACATGCTGAAAAAGCCGCTGCCTTGTTCACGCGGCCACGCGCCTGCCTGCACAAGGGATGCGCACATACAAAAAGCAACAATGGCAAAATAGCGGAGGAGCATGAAACCTTTCCTAATTTTGGTTAATTATTGCCTTCCTAATGGTTAAGGCGCGATTAAACGCCTCAGCCAAAGGGGCTGGTTTTTGTAATGCTGCAAGTGCAAAGTGTTTTAAACACCGTGGGGGTCCGTTTCATGCCTGGATATGTCATAACCATTGCCCAACAAAAGGGCGGCAGTGGCAAAACCACCCTCGCGGCGCATCTGGCATTGGGCTTTCGGGCGCAGGGCAAACGGGTCGCTTTGGTGGACTTGGACCCGCAAGGAAGTTTGGGCCGTTGGTACATGACCCGGATGGACCGGGACCAAGAGCTGTGCTCCGATCTCGACTTCACCACTTCGTCAGCCTGGGGCATTTCGCTGGAATGTCGCAAATTGGGGGCCGCCAACGATATTGTCATCATCGACACGCCGCCCAAAGCTGACAGCGATCTGCGACCAGCCCTGCGCGTCGCGGATTTGGTTGTGGTGCCGGTGGCGGCCAGTCACGTCGATCTGTGGGCCACCGAAGGGGTGCTTGACCTCGCCAATCGCGAAAACCGCGAAACCCTGTTGGTGATGAACCGCACGCGATCAGGCACACGCCTTGGGGCCGAGGTGGGCAAAGCCGCGCAAGAGCTTGGGGCGCGTATCGCTGAGACCGAGCTGGCCAATCGGGTCAGTTTTGCGGAAACGATGGGGCAGGGGCTTGGCGCGACCGAGACTGGCAAGTCTCCGGCACGCGACGAAGTGCTGAGCCTGACGGCAGAGGTGGCGCAGCTGCTGGCAACGCGCTAAAGGGTCTCTCAAAGGAGAGCCGACATGACCGATCTTGCCCAGCTCGCAGAGCTAATCCGCGCTGATTCCAGCACTCGGGGCCAGCCGGTTTCCAAGCTGGGCTATTTTTGTGCACCGTTTCGACCCGCCTCTGGGGCGTTTTCCGACAAGGTCATCAAGGTTTATCGCGGGCTGTCCGATGGCGGCGAATTGGATCGTTTGAAAACCTGCCATGACGATTACGTCCAAGCGATGTACGATTCTGGTGTCGGCCTGCCAGAGACAGATTTCCACCTGCTGGATATGGATGGCGCCCGTATTCCGGTGATTGTCCAGCAGGCGTTGCCGTCTGATAGCATGATGCGCCCATTGATGATCTCTGGTTCAGTGGATGAAACCTTGGAGATGATGGAAGCCGCTGGCGATGTGATCTCGACCTTTTGGCATTGGGCACAGACCTGCGAGAGCCGCATCGGCTTTCACCCTTCGATCCGCAATTTTGCCTATGTGGATGGAAAGGCCGTGTTCTTTGATACCTTCCCGCCGTTGATCCATTATTCGCGCGATGAGATGGGCAAGATGCTTTTGACCTTTTCCGACAAGCGGCTGATGCGTCTGGTTGGTCCGTTGTTCCAAAACAAAGTCACCGGTATTCAGGATGAATGGTATTCGCCGCCAGAAACCTTGGTGGGTTTGGTTGGCTCGGCCTGTCGTCTGCGCCCAGCCGATGCCGGTGCCTATCTGACATGGGGCCGCGATTTCGCGCAACGTCGGATGCAACCTTGGCTGGAAGAGGCGATGACGGGCCTGCAAGAACCGCCACGTTTGCCCGGTTATTGGACCGGCTTTCGCAAATTGCTCGGGCTTCAGGGCGAGCCAAACGTCTAAGCCATTTGGTTTTCCGTTTTAGCCTAACGGTTTATCCGCAGGCGAAACCACCAATGGCAAACCGTGTTCGATAAATTTCCGAGGCACAACCTTGCCATTAAAACTGTGGGTACAGCAGGGGCATTGGGGCTGAATGCGTTCAGAAGTGATCGTCGGATCAACGATGTTCAGAATGCCGCCTGCATCGACATACAGACCGCTGTAATAGCTGCTTTCGCCTAACCGAACGACATCGCGTCGGTCGTTGTCCTGTTCGGCCACGAGCCAGAAAATCGGCTCGGGTCGATCAAGGCGCGACACCGCTTCGGAAAAGACAGGGTCCCAGTCCTGTCCGACGCGAGACAGCAGAAATCGAAACAATGGGGTATAATCTAGCCCGTGACGTTGCCCTGAATGCATTGACGTTTGGCTACCGGATTTTGTGCCGCGCTCAAAAGAGGCGCGCATGCCGGACCCATGGTGTACCCCGTGGGTCCGGGTGTTAATCTTGCGATAAAGCGGGGATTTCTTCCCGCTTTTTGCGCGATTAGACAATCTTGATGCCGGCCTTTTCGATGTCGGCAAGGAAGCCCGCCAGACCTTTGTCGGTCAGAACATGGTTGGCCATCGCTTTGATCACGGCGGGTGGTGCTGTGGCAACATCAGCACCGATTTTGGCGCATTCGCTCATGTGGTTGGCGGTGCGGATCGACGCGGCCAGGATCTGGGTGTCGAAACCGTAGTTGTCATAAATGGTGCGGATGTCTTCGATCAGTTCCAGACCGTCGATGTTGATGTCATCCAAACGACCGATGAAAGGCGAGATGAACGTCGCGCCCGCTTTGGCCGCCAAAAGCGCCTGATTGGCCGAGAAGCACAGCGTGACGTTGACCATTTTGCCTTCGTCGCTCAGCACTTTACAGGCCTTTAGACCGTCCCATGTCAGCGGAACTTTGACAGCAATGTTTTCGGCGATATCGGCCAGTTTGCGGCCTTCTGCGATCATGGCGTCGGCGTCAAGCGCAACAACTTCGGCAGAGACCGGGCCTTCGACCATGCCGCAGATCTCTTTGGTCACTTCAAGAATGTCACGGCCGGATTTGGCAATCAGCGACGGGTTGGTGGTGACGCCGTCCACCATGCCCAAAGCATTCAGCTCGGCGATGGCGTCGACTTCGGCGGTGTCTACAAAGAATTTCATTGCGGTTGGCCCTCCAGGCGAAGCTTGGCAATTGATCGCGGGTGTCTTACCTCAGGAAGCGCGACTGAGGAAGCCTCATTGTCAGGTTTATGGTTGCGCTAACGGCCTAAAGACCATCCGAGGGCCATTTTGAGGGGCGAAATGCAGGGGTTCTTTGAAGAAAACGCGCTGGTGGCGGTGCAAACGACGCAACCGCTTGATCGGTTGCTGGACTACCGTGCGCCCGAAGGCGGTTGCCATCAGGGGGCGTTTGTCGAAGTGCCGCTAGGGCCGCGCAAGGTGATTGGCGTGGTTTGGGGCCCCGGACGCGGTGATTTTGACTATTCCAAGATTCGGCAGGTGATACGCGTTTTGGATGTCGCCCCAATGCGCGAGGAGATGCGGGCATTTTTGGAGCGGGCCGGGGCCTATACCCTGACCCCCATGAACGCGATGCTGCGGCTTGCAACCCGCGCGCCGGGCCTTGGTGATCCTCCGTCGATGCAAAAGATTTACCGATTGGGCGAGGGAGAGCCTCCGCGCATGACCGATGCGCGGCGTCGGGTGTTGGACACATGCCGCGAGGTGGGCGGCTTGTCGCTGACACTCAAGGAGTTGGCCGAGGCGGCGGGGGTGACAACATCGGTTGTCAAAGGTCTGGTGAAAAGCGGAGCGGTGCGCGAAGAGCAAACCCCGCGCGACACGGCCTTTGCAATGCTGGACCCGGATCACGGCGGCAAAGCGCTGACCGAAGATCAACAGGCCGCAGCGCAGGTTTTACAAAAGGGGCAAGCCTCACATGCCTATAACACGGTGCTTCTGAAAGGGGTGACCGGGTCGGGCAAAACCGAAGTGTATCTTGAGGCCGTGGCCGAGGCCTTGCGGCAGGGGCGGCAGGCCTTGGTCTTGCTTCCCGAGATTGCCCTGACGGCCGAGTTTCTGACCCGGATCGAAGCGCGCTTTGGGGCGAAACCGGCGGAATGGCACTCCGGGGTGACGATGACCGAACGCCGCCGGGTCTGGCGGATGATTGCGCAAGGGCAGGCCCAGGTGGTTGTGGGCGCGCGATCGGCATTATTTTTGCCGTTTCAGAGGCTTGGGCTTGTGGTGGTCGATGAGGAACACGACACCTCCTACAAGCAAGACGATGGGGTTTTGTACAATGCCCGCGATATGGCAGTGCTGCGTGCGTCAATTCTAGGGGCGCAGGTTGTTTTGGCTTCAGCGACACCATCGCTTGAAAGCTGGAACAACGCAGAAGCCGGGAAATATCAGCGGGTGATATTGGCGTCTCGCTATGGTCCGGCTGTCCTGCCTGAAATGCGCGCGATTGACATGCGCCGCGAGGATTTGCCGTCGAACCGCTGGATTTCACCAAGTCTCAAACATGCGGTCACCGCGCGCATGCAGCGGCAGGAGCAGTCGCTTTTGTTTATCAATCGGCGGGGGTATGCGCCGGTGACGCTGTGCCGGGCCTGTGGGCAGCAGATCGGCTGTGATGATTGTGATGCCCGCATGGTTGAACACCGGTTTCTGAAACGTTTGGTGTGTCATCAATGTGGTGAAAGCAAACCGATGCCCGAGACCTGCCCATCCTGCGGTGCCGAAGATCGGCTGGCACCCGTGGGGCCGGGTGTGGAGCGGTTGGCCGAGGAAGCTCAGGAGCTGTTTCCCGACGCGCGTATCGCGGTTTTGTCCTCGGATTTATATGGCACAGCACGCGAGCTAAAGGGGCAGATCGAGGCGATTGCCGCAGGGGCAGCGGATATTATCATAGGCACCCAATTGGTCGCCAAGGGGCACAATTTTCCCTTACTGACCTTGGTCGGGGTGATTGATGCCGATCTGGGCCTGCAAGGCTCAGACTTGCGTGCCGCAGAGCGGACGTTTCAATTGATGCGACAGGTTGCAGGGCGCGCTGGGCGGTCTGAAAAACCGGGACAAGCCTTGTTGCAGACTTTTCAGCCAGAGCATCCAGTGATCCGCGCGATTTTGGCCGGGGACGAGGAAGCGTTTTGGAAGGCTGAGCTGGATGAGCGCCGAAGCGCAACAATGCCGCCCTTTGGTCGGCTGGCTGGGGTGATCCTTTCGGGAGAGGATGCGGCGAAGGTGTTTGATTTGGGCAATCATCTGGCCCGTCATGATGCCCCACTGCGACGGGTTGGGGCGACGATTTATGGCCCGGCCCCGGCGCCAATCGCACGGGTTCGAGGCCGTCACCGCGTGCGCTTGTTGATCAAAGCGCCAAAAGACGTGATGCTGCAACGCGCCTTGGCGGAATGGGCGGGGCAAGTGCAGCTCAAAGGTGATTTACGCATGTCGATTGACATCGACCCGCAAAGCTTTTTCTGACGCAACGTTTCACAGCAGGTGCGGAGGCCGGTCCGCCCCCTATATTTTGCGTTCAGGCCACGCAGGCCTTGGGGGCAAGCCCCCAAACCCGGTCAGAGCTCGGGGCTATTTGGGCGCGAAGGCCACAAAGGGCGGACAAATGGATAGGGTGCCTTGTTTGTCGCATCAAGCGGCTCTACATCAGCGGCATGAGACGTTGGATCCCATTTCTGAAAAATCACCCGAAGGTTGCAGTCGTGCGCCTTCAGGGGGCAATTGGCGCATCAGGCCGTGGAAGCCTGAGCGACCGTTCCGTGGCAAACCTTTTGGAAAAAGCGTTCAAAGGCAAACCCGACGCGGTGGCGCTTGAGATCAATTCGCCTGGTGGCTCACCGGTGCAAAGCGCGCTGATCG
This sequence comes from Pelagimonas sp., assembly GCF_050633425.1. Taxonomy (GTDB): domain Bacteria; phylum Pseudomonadota; class Alphaproteobacteria; order Rhodobacterales; family Rhodobacteraceae; genus Pelagimonas. Next base: position 124,416 of record NZ_JBOEGM010000034.1, read on the forward strand.
GGGCGCGCATTCGCCGGTTGGCGGATGAACATGAGGTTCCGGTTTATGCCTTTGTCGAAGACGTCGCGGCGTCGGGCGGCTATTGGCTTGCCTCGGCAGCCGATGAGATTATCGCGGACAGCTGTTCTATTCTAGGCTCGATCGGGGTGATTTCAGCGGGCTTTGGCGCGCATGTTTTCCTGCAACGGCAAGGGATTGAGCGGCGTGTGCATACGGCGGGCAAGTCCAAAAGCATGCTGGACCCGTTTAAACCTGAGAATGAAGAAGATGTGGAGCGTCTGAACCGGTTGCTTGGCCAGTTGCACGAGCAATTCATCGCTCAGGTGCGCGATCGCCGGGGTGAGAAACTGACCGACAATCCTGATTTATTCACCGGGGAGGTCTGGATCGGCCAATCTGCGGTGGACGAAGGTCTGGCAGATGGGGTCGGACATCTGGTGCCCACAATGAAAGACCGCTTTGGCGATAAGGTGCAGTTCCGCAGGTTGGAACAGAAAAAGCCGCTCTTGCCGCGTCTTGGCATCCAAGCGATGCAGGGTGCGATAACCGAGGTTGAGGAACGAGCGCTGTTTGCGCGGTTTGGGCTCTGACGTGCTGGTCAAGATTGTTTCAATCTTTTTGGTGTTTATCGCTGTGTTAGCCATGTTTGGTCGCCTGCGATTTCCCGGCCAAGCCCGGCTGAAGTCGGCAAAATGCCCCCGCTGTGGGCGCTTTAAGATTGGCCGTGGTCCGTGTGACTGCGGCAAGGGAAAGGGCTGAGATGGTCTTTGTCTTTGCGGTTCTGGGGTTGCTGATCCTCTTGTTGGCTGGCGACGCTTTGGTCAAAGGTGCGGTGAACCTGAGCCTGCGTATTGGTATTCCGGCGCTGATCGTCAGCTTGACGATTGTCGCCTTTGGCACCTCTGCGCCTGAGCTTTTGATTTCCGTCCAGGCGGCGCTCGAAGGGGTGCCGGGCATTGCGCTTGGCAATGTTGTTGGTTCCAACACGGCGAATGTGTTGCTGGTCCTTGGTGTGCCTGCGTTGTTTGCGGTGATGCACACCAGCCAATGCGACACGCGCAAAAGCTTTTTCTTGATGATGGCGTCGACGGTTCTGTTTATTGCCCTGGCGTTTCGCGGGATATTTGACTGGATCGCCGGGTTGGTTTTGCTGACCGTTTTGACGCTTGTCCTAGGGGATGCCATTCGCGATGCGTTGAAACATCGCCGCGATGGTATCTGCGATGAGGACCTGGAAGAGCCTGAAGGCGCCGACCCCGAGATGCGGTGGTGGAAGATTTGCCTGTTTTTGGCGCTGGGCCTGATTGGTCTGCCGCTGGGGGCCGATCTTTTGGTGGATAGCGCAACCGAAATCGCTGAGATGTTTGGTGTTCCTGACACGGTGATTGGTCTGACGCTGGTGGCGTTGGGCACGTCTTTGCCCGAATTGGCGACCACTGTGATGGCGGCCATTCGCAAACAGGCTGATGTGGCGATAGGCAATGTCATTGGCTCGAATATGTTCAACCTTCTGGCGGTTGTCGGTGTGGCGTCGATCATTGAACCCATGCCGGTTGCGCGCAATTTCGTTGAATTTGACCTGTGGGTCATGCTGGCTGCGTCGCTTTTGTTGGTGCCTTTTGTGGTGTTCAAACACGACATCGGCCGCAAATGGGGGATTGCACTGACCCTTGGCTACATTGTCTACATTCAGATTGTACTGACCTGAGGAGACAGGCATGCGTGCTTTGGTGACGGGGGCGGGCCGGCGATTGGGACGCGCCATGGCCCTGTATTTGGCGCAGCGCGGCTATAGCGTTGTGGTCCATTATGCCGGGTCCAAAGCCGAGGCGCATGACACCGTTGCAGAAATTCGCGCGCTTGGGGTGAAGGCGGAGGCATTGCAGGCGGATTTGCTCCAAGAGTCGCAGATGCGAGACCTTGTCACGCGCGCCAGTGCCGCCTTGGACGGCCCACTCAGCGTTTTGATCAACAACGCGTCGGTCTTTGAGTATGACAACATCCGCACGGCAGATCGCAGCAGTTGGGATCGGCATATGGAGAGCAATCTGCGCGCTCCGTTTGTATTGACGCAAATGTTTGAGCAACAAATTCCAGAACCGGTTCTGGATGATAGGGGGGAGCCAATCGCTCAGGGGCTCGTGGTTAACATGCTGGACCAAAGGGTTCGCAAACTGACCCCCGAATTCATGAGCTACACGCTTGCAAAAATGGGGCTGTGGGCGTTGACTCAGACGTCGGCCCAAGCGCTAGCCCCGCGTGTCAGAGTGAATGCAATCGGGCCGGGACCGACGTTGCAGGGCGCACGACAAAACGCCGAGCAATTCGCGCAGCAGCGGGCAAATACGGTGCTTGGCCGTGGCTCTAACCCGTCTGATATCACAGCGACTTTGGGCTATTTCTTGGACGCACCCGGTGTAACTGGGCAGCTGATATGCGCCGATGGCGGACAGCATCTGGGCTGGCAGACGCCGGACATTTTGGGTGTTGAATGACATGGCTGGAATGCAAGTTTTGCACTGGTCACACAGGCGTTACGAAAGCGTTACAATTTTCTTAATGTAGTCAATGACTTGACGGGCGTAAAGAATTTAATCAAGTGTTATCAAAGCCTTATCAAAGTGATTAAAAAATAGGCACACGCTAAAATAACCCAAAAAACAAGGGAAATTTCCGCATACACAGATTTTGCCTACAGAGTTATCCACAGAAACGGTGGATGTAATACAGCTTGAATCAAAGCGCTTTGCATTGCAGCCAATAGGTGGAATCATTCACCTTTGATACCTACGGCCATGCCTTGGACAAAAACGGGAAAAACATGCAGCTCGGACATGAGATTATCCATGACTATCTAAAGACACTCGATAGCTCGCCTGGGGTGTATCGCATGTTGGATGAGCAGTCTCGGGTTTTATATGTGGGCAAGGCGCGGAACCTGCGGGCGCGGGTGTCGAGCTACGCGCGGCCAACGGGGCATTCACATCGCATCGAGCGCATGATCGCGGCCACCAAATCGATGATGTTCCTGACCACTCGGACCGAAACCGAAGCGCTGTTGCTTGAACAAAACCTGATCAAGCAGCTCAAGCCAAAATATAACGTGTTGCTGCGTGACGACAAAAGCTTTCCCAATATTGTCGTGACGGATCATGAGTTTCCCATGATCAAAAAGCATCGCGGTGCCAAAAAGGATGCCGGCCAGTATTTTGGGCCGTTTGCCAGTGCGGGGGCGGTGAACCGGACGCTTGCTCAGTTACAACGCGGGTTTCAGCTGCGCAACTGTACGGATGCGATGTATGCCACACGCACCCGACCCTGTTTGCAATATCAGATCAAACGTTGCACGGCGCCATGCGTCGGCAAGATTTCTGCCAAGGAATATGGGGACAATGTGCAAGACGCAGCGCGCTTTTTGCAAGGCAAGTCGACCCAGATTCAGGAAACGCTGGCGACGCAGATGCAAGAGGCCTCGGATGCCATGGAGTTCGAACGCGCAGCCGCATTGCGTGACCGGATCAAGGCCCTGACACAGGTGCAAACGGCGCAGGGGATCAATCCGCGAACGGTGCCCGAGGCCGATGTGATTGCCCTGCATCTGGAGAACGGGCAGGCCTGTGTGCAGGTGTTTTTCATCCGGGCCAATCAGAACTGGGGCAACAAGGATTATTACCCACGGGTGGGCGAAGACGTCGATGCGGCGGAGGTTCTCGAAGCATTTATGGGCCAGTTTTACGATCAAAAGGAACCGGCGCGGTTGATCCTTTTGAACCACGGCATCGAGAATGATGATCTGATGCAGCAGGCGCTGAGTGACAAGCTTGGGCGCAAAGTGGAAATTGCGGTGCCAATGCGCGGCGAGAAGGCCGAACTTGTCGATGGGGCGGCGCGAAATGCCCGCGAAAGCTTGGCGCGAAAAATGTCGGAAACCGCGACGCAGGCGAAACTGTTGCGGGGCCTGGCCGAGGCCTTTGGGCTGGATGGCCCGCCACAGCGGATCGAGGTGTACGATAACAGCCATATTCAGGGCACCAATGCCGTGGGGGGCATGATTGTTGCGGGGCCCGATGGGTTTATGAAAAACCAGTACCGCAAGTTTAATATCAAAGGCGAGGATCTGGTGCCGGGGGATGACTTTGGCATGATGAAAGAAGTGTTGACCCGACGATTTACAAGGCTTTTGAAGGAAGACCCGGACCGCAGCAAAGGGCTTTGGCCGGATTTGTTGCTGATTGATGGCGGGGCCGGACAGGTGTCTGCGGTGGCTGAGATTCAGCGCGCGTTCAGTGTCGAGGATGTGCCGATGGTGGGGGTCGCCAAGGGGGTGGATCGCGATCACGGCAAAGAGGAGTTTCACCGGGTTGGCACCCGCCCGTTTGCGCTCCGCCACAATGACCCGATCCTATATTTCGTTCAACGGATGCGTGATGAAGCTCACCGGTTTGCCATCGGGACACACCGAGCGAAACGAGCAAAATCCCAGATGGCCAACCCGTTGGATGATGTGCCTGGCGTAGGGGCCGCGCGCAAACGTGCGTTGCTGGCGCATTTTGGATCAGCAAAGGCGGTGACGCGGGCGAATCTCGCGGATTTGAAGGCCGTGGATGGGGTGAGCGAAGCGCTTGCGGAAAAGATCTACGACTATTTCCATGAAAAGGGGTAGGCGCTGGTACATGGGGTGCCTGCGGCACGCGTGATGTCTCGTCCTGCGGCCTTTTGGCCTTGTCCTCGTCCCAAGGGGCAAGGTGACGGCACTAGGTCACCGGGAGCAGTTGCGAGAGCGTTTTGCGGACCGCGTCAGGGATTGGCCTTGGAGACGCCGTGCTGTTGTCGACGAGGACCTGGGCAAAGAAGCCTTCGGCCGCGGCCTGTGCGCTGTCACCACGAAACAGGCCAATTTCGACGCGATATGAGCTTGTGCCGAGATGGGCGAGGCGCAAACCAGCGGTTAATGCATCTGGAAAGCCGATTTCAGCGTGGTATTTGCAGCCGGATTCGACAACGAGAAAGCGCAAGGCCTGTGGGCCACGGATGTCGAGACCGTTTTGCATCTGCCAGAGGCTAAGCGCGGTATCAAACAACGACAAATAGGTCGCGTTGTTCATGTGGCCGTATTCGTCGTTATCCGCCCAGCGGGTTTGTAGCGATACAAATGCGCGAAAGGATTCGCGGTTCGCCGCTGCTGGGCGTTTCATCCGCGGCGCAGCATTGTGAAGGCGGTCGACGCGCCCCAACCGGCGATGATGGCGATGGCCAAGGACATCAACCCATAGATAAGTGGTTGTTGGCGTGACAGGCTGAACAACCAACGTTCCAAGCCAACTTTGCGCACCTCTATTTCAGTTTCATAGACTGAAATGACTTTCCGATCGCGTGTCAGGAACACGCGGGTTTTATAGGCACCTTCGGTGAGGTTTGCCGGCATGGCAATTGAGGTGTCGAACAGCGTTTGTTCGCGCAGGTTTACTTCGAAATCGCGCTGCTGGAACTTGTTCTCCGAGGTACGGATACGCGTCAAGGCTTCGGTAAAGCGTTGCGGATCTGGGGCCGAGACATCGACGGCGCGGATCGCGCGTTCAACCGAGATTTTATAGCGCAAATCTTCGGTGTCGGAGATAACCGTTGGCCATTCATGCGAGGTGGCAACGGCGTAGAAGCTTGGCGCGCTGTCGATTTCAACGGCTTCGGTATTGATCCAAATGCCAAAGCGGCGATCCTTTTTGCGGACCGTCACAGGTTGGGAGGGGCCCGCAACGGTGATGATCACATGCAAAGGATCTTTGGGAATTTCGGTTTCGCGTTTGACCGCACCATAGATCAGGATTTCGGAGCCATTGAAATCGGCAGAAATCGCGATTTGGTCTTTGCTAAGGCCAAGGACCACTTCTTCGGCCAATAGCGGGCTGGCGAGCAGGATGAGGAGTGCAGCTAGAATGCGCATCAATGGCCCCCTGCCGCGCCAAGGCTAAACAGCTCGGTTGGCATGACCAACAGGTCAAACCCCAGTTTGCCGCAGACGCCCAAAACCATCAGCGCCAGCAAGATGCGGAGCTGTTCGGCCTTGAGCTTGGCACCAATCACAGCACCGAATTGGGCACCGATGACCCCACCGACCAGCAAGAGAACCGCCAAAACGATATCGACTGTAAAGTTGGTGGTGGCGTGCAAAAGGGTCGTGAAGGCGGTGACGAAAATGATCTGGAAAAGCGATGTGCCGACAACAACTTTGGTTGGCATGCCAAGCAGGTAGATCATCGCAGGCACCATGATAAAGCCGCCACCAACACCCATGATCGCAGCCAGAATACCGACGCAGACGCCAACAATCAGTGGCGGGATGACGGAGATATAAAGCCCGGAAGTGCGGAACCGCATTTTGAGCGGAAGGCCATGAATCCAGTTATGTTTCTTGCGCTTGGGGGCCACGCCCGCCTTGGTTTTGCGAATGGCGTTCAAGCTTTCGATGAACATCAACCCGCCGATGATGCCAAGGAAAACCACATAGCAAAGCTTGACCAACAAATCGACCTGGCCGACGCTTTTGAGGTAGTTGAAGACCACAACACCCAGTGCTGCCCCGGCGAGACCGCCAATGAGCAGCACCGTGCCCATTCGGAGGTCCACCGTCTTTCGCCTGAAATGCGCCAGAACGCCGGAGAAGGATGAGGCGACGATTTGGTTGGCTTCTGTGGCAACGGCGACCGCGGGTGGAATGCCGATAAAGAACAAAAGCGGTGTCATCAAAAACCCGCCTCCGACGCCGAACATGCCCGAGAGTACACCCACGAGCCCGCCCAACCCCAAAAGGAGGAACGCATTGACCGATACTTCGGCGATAGGAAGGTAGACCTGCATAGTCTTTCCTAGCGCCTTAGGCCGCTTTTATGCAAGTGCAGCGACGCGTGTTTGGCGTTGGACTTACAAAACGGCCACAACTGGATAGGACAATCGGCACCAAGAATGAGACCCACACAGGGTTTGCTTGGTTTTTATGCACGGACACAGCCCCTGACCGATGCCCAGACATCCGCCCAGACATCCGCCCTGACCAGACGCCGAGACCGACATCGAGATCAAAGCGGATACTGGCGTTCTGGCGTCAGGGGCTTCTGTTGCTTTCCGTCTTCTGTTTCGCGGTGTGGTTACCGCTCTTTTACATAGGGTTCGCCGCCCGCACGGGGGGGGATGGCTTTGCCGACAAACCCAGCGAGGATGACCACAGTGAGGATGTAGGGCAGAGCTTCCATCATTTGTACAGGGATCACAACGCCGCCAAGATCAATGTTCTGGAAACGCAGTGCCACCGCTTGCAGGAAGCCAAACAGCAAACAGGCCATCAACGCGTACCACGGGCGCCATTTTGCAAAGATCAGTGCCGCCAGAGCGATATAGCCGCGTCCCGCGGTCATTTCTTTTACAAAACCCGCTTGGAGCGATGTCGCGAGGTAAGCCCCTGCAATACCACATAGAACCCCGCAAATGCCGACGGCGGCAAAGCGTAGTCCGATGACCGAAACACCGGCGGTGTCGACCGCATCGGGGGCCTCACCCACCGCGCGCAGGCGCAGGCCGAAGCGGGTGCGAAACAGCACCCACCATGTCAGCGGCACCATGGCAAAGGCGATATAGGCCAGCGCAGAGTTGCCCGAGATCAGGTCCGAATAGACTGGGCCAAGCAAAGGAACATCACGCAAGGCATCGGCAAAGGGCAGGGTGATTTCTTGGAAGCGCTGTTCTTCTGGGATCGTGGGGGTGCGCCCGCCTTGTTTGAACCAGCTTTGTGCGATCAAAACCGTAAGGCCTGAGGCAAGAAAGTTCAAAGCCACACCGGAAATCAGCTGATTGCCGCGAAAGGTGATCGAAGCAAGGCCATGGATCGCCGAAAGCGCCAGTGACGCCGCGATGCCCGCCAAAAGACCAAGCCAGACAGAGCCGGTGGTGTAGGCAATGGCCGCCGAGAAAAAGGCCGAGATCAGCATCTTGCCCTCAAGTCCGATATCAAAAATCCCGGCGCGCTCGCTAAACAGGCCGGCCAGACAGGCCAAAAGCAACGGGGTTGAGAGGCGGATGGAGCTGTCCAAGACCTGAACAATGGTATCAATATCCATCATGCGTCTCCCTTACGGATGCTCAGGAACAGTTTTTCGAGTGGCATGCGCACCATATTGTCGAGCGCTCCGGTGAACAGGATCACAAGGGCTTGAATCACGATGATCAGCTGTTGCGGAATGTTGGTCCAGAAGGCCAATTCCGAGCCGCCTTGATACATAAACCCAAACAGCAATGCAGCAAGCAGGATGCCAAACGGATGCGACCGCCCCATCAGCGCCACGGCAATGCCGATGAAACCTGCGCCTTCGGTGGCGTTTAGAACCAGACGCTCGGCCTCGCCCATAGTGGTGTTCAGCGCCATCATTCCGGCCAAGCCGCCAGAGATCAGCATCGACACGATGGTGATTTTGACCGGGGAAATGCCAGCATAGAGCGCGCCGGTTTCCGACAGCCCAAAGGCCCGAATTTCATACCCCAAGCGGGTGCGCCAGATCAGAACGTAGACCGCAACACAAGCGGCCAAAGCCACAAAGAAGGTCACATTCGCCGGAGCGTTGCGGAACATCACCGTGTCGGCGGTAGAGAACATGCTTTGGAAGGTCGGCAAAAACGTTGCTTCGGGGAACTTGGCTGTTGCCGGGTCCATCGAGCCCTGCGGGCGTAGCACGTTTACCAGAATGTAGTTCAGCAGCGAAAAGGCGATAAAGTTGAACATGATCGTGGTGATCACGATATGGCTGCCGCGTTTGGCTTGCAAATAGGCTGGGATATAGGCCCAAGCCGCACCAAACAAAGCCGAAATCGCCGCCGCGCCGAACAAAGCCAGCGTCCAATGCGGCCATGGCACATAGAGACAGATCAGCGCCACGCCGAGGCCGCCCATCATCGCCTGACCTTCGCCACCGATGTTGAACATACGGGCGTGAAACGCGACGGCAACCGCCAGCCCGGTAAAGATAAAGTTGGTCGCGTAGTAGAGCGTATAGCCGATCCCGCGTGAGGTGCTAAGCGCCTCTTTGACCATGATCATAAAGGCCTCAACCGGGTTCTCACCGATGGCAAGAATGACCAACGCCGAAATGGCTGCGGCCAGCAGGATTGAGATCAGGGGAACAAGGACCGCGTCGGCCCAGGCGGGCATCTTATCCATTGGCCAGCTCCTTGGTGTTTGTCACGCCGGCCATCAACAGGCCCAACTCGGTTTGATCGGTGTCTGAGGGGAGGCGTTCGCCCATGATTTGCCCGTCAAACATCACGGCAATCCGATCAGACAATGACATGATTTCATCAAGCTCAACCGAGACCAGCAAGATCGCCTTGCCCGCATCGCGCAGTCGTACAATCTGTTGGTGAATGAATTCGATCGCCCCAATATCGACGCCACGCGTGGGTTGGCCGATCAGGAGCAGATCTGGGTTACGCTCAATCTCGCGCGCCAAAACGATTTTCTGCTGGTTGCCGCCGGAAAAGTCTTTGGCATTAAGCCAGGGATGGGGCGGGCGAACGTCGAAACGATCCATTTTGGCTTGTGCCTCGGCCTTGATGGCTTTGTTATCCATCAAAAATCCGTTGCCGGTTTCGGGGCCACGATGATAGCCGAACACCGTGTTTTCCCACGCTGAATAATCAAGGATCAGGCCCTCGTGGTGGCGATCTTCGGGGACATGGCCGATGCCACGGGCGCGGCGCGATTGGCCGTCTGATTGTTTGCCCGTCAGGTCCAATTCTTCGCCATTCATGCGGATGTTGCCGGTGGCGTGGCCGTAACCGCCCAGCACCCGCATAAGTTCGGACTGTCCGTTGCCCGAAACACCAGCAATGCCAACAATTTCACCGGCGCGCACGTTCAGGGAAATTCCTTTGAGGCGCTCAACCCCAGCTTCATCAATATGGCGCAGGTTCTCCACTTCAAGCACCGCTTTGCCCGGCTTGGCGGGGACTTTGTCGACCCGAAGCAAGACCTTGCGGCCCACCATCAGTTCAGCGAGCTCTTCGGGGCTTGTGTCGGATGTCTTGACGGTCGCGGTCATTTCGCCGCGCCGCATCACCGATACGGTATCGGTGATTTCCATGATTTCGCGCAGTTTATGGGTGATCAGGATGATCGTCTTGCCTTCTTTGCGAAGGCCTTCGAGGATGCGGAACAGGTGATCGGCTTCGGCCGGGGTCAACACGCCGGTTGGTTCATCCAAGATCAGAATATCGGCTTCGCGATACAGTGCTTTGAGGATTTCAACCCGTTGTTGGTGACCCACGGAGAGGTCTTCGATCAAGGCTTCTGGATCAACCTGAAGCTCGTATTCTTCCGCCAGATGTTTGAGCACACCGCGCGCTTTGCGCAGGCTGGGTTGCAACATGCGGCCATCTTCGGCCCCAAGGATGACGTTTTCCAGCACGCTGAAATTCTGCACCAGCTTAAAGTGCTGAAACACCATGCCAATCCCGGCGGCAATCGCGGCCTGACTATCAGGAATTTCGGTCTCTTTGCCGTTGATGAAAATCTGGCCGCTGTCAGCTTTGTAAAAGCCATACAGGATCGACATCAGGGTAGATTTCCCCGCGCCGTTTTCACCGATAATCCCATGGATCGTGCCCGGCATCACCCGGATCGAGATATCTTTGTTGGCCTGCACAGGGCCAAAGGCTTTGGAAATGCCTTTGAGTTCGATGGCTGCGGTTTCGGTCATCCGTCCTCCACGAGAGCATGTCTTTGTTGTTGCCTGTCAGGCCGCCCGTCAGTCCGGTGGCCAGGGGCGTGGTTATTGCTCAAAGCATATTTGTTTTGCTTTGCGGCATCCGAGTCAAGGCCAAGCGCCCGGTTTGTCTCGGAATTCGTAACGAAATCTTAATCCGTTCTATTCGTGCCTCGAAAGGGCGCGGATCGGAAACAAAAAGGCCGCGCCAAATCAGGCGCGGCCTTCGTTAAAAGCCTAATCCGTTTGGATTAGAATTTCAGGACTGGGCAGCTGTCATCCGACGAATAGTCGTGCACTTTGAGCTCACCTGCGATGATCTGATCGCGGGCCGCATCAACGGCTGCTTTCATCTCATCGGACACCAAGGGGGCGTTGTGCTCATCCAGAGCGTAGCCAACACCTTCTTCGGCCAGACCGAAGACTTTGACGGTGCCGGTTTCGAGATCAGCACCCGCTGTCATCGAATCGAACACAGCCACGTCCACGCGCTTGAGCATGGAGGTCAGAACCTGACCGGGGTGCATGTGGTTTTGGTTGCTGTCAACGCCGACGGACAGGATGTTTTCCTTGGCAGCGGTTTGCAGAACACCAATGCCGGTGCCGCCTGCCGCTGCATAGATCACGTCTGCGCCTTGGCTGATCTGGGCGCGCGCCAGCTCAGAGCCTTTTACCGGGTCATTCCAAGCCGCCGGGGTGGTGCCGGTCATGTTGGAGACAACAGTCGCGTCAGGGTTGGCGGCCATAACACCTTGGGCATAGCCACAGGCGAATTTGCGGATCAATGGGATGTCCATGCCGCCGATAAAGCCAACGGTTTTCGACTTGGACGCCATACCGGCCATCATGCCAACAAGGTAAGAGCCTTCGTGCTCAGAGAAGAGGATCGACACAACGTTGCTGTGCTTGGCCGGGTCAACCCAGCCGTCGATTGTGACGAATTTGGTGTCAGGATAGTCCGCCGCAACCGCGTCGATAGACCCGGCGATGGCAAAGCCTGTGGTCACAACAGGGTTAAAGCCCGCTTCGGCGAAACGGCGCAGGGCCTGCTCACGCTGTGCTTCGGACTGGATTTCGATGTCTTTGTACGACCCGCCGGTTTCTTTTGCCCAACGCTCCGCGCCACCAAAGGCTGCTTCGTTAAAGGATTTGTCGAACTTGCCGCCAAGATCATAGATCAGCGCCGGATCAGCCAAAGCCGCGCCGGCAGTCAGCGCCATTGCAGCGGCTGTGCCGAGAATTGTTTTCATGAAAGTCATGTGTTGCTCCCAGGTGTGAACGGCGGACAGAGTCGCCGTTTCGTTTGTGATAGGCAATAAAGACGCAAGCCACGCGCAGCGGTCAACCGGAATCTTGGCAACAAAGGGGTTTAGGGGAAATTCCGCTAGGTCAGCGCCCATCGCATAACCACTGCGTCCTCCGCCGGGGCATTGATGCGGGAATAATAGCCCTTTCGGCGGCCAACCTCTTGGAAGTCAAAGCTTTTGTACAGGCCAAGCGCGGCGGTGTTGCCCGATGCGACCTCTAGAAAAACCGTATCTATGCCGCGCGTTGAAAAATTTGACCAAAGAGTCCGAAAAAGCCCCTGAGCAATGCCCTGGCGCCGGTGATCGGGCGACACCGCGATGGTTAAAATCTCGGCTTCGGGGGGGATGCAACTGGCCATGACAAAGCCATGGGGGGCGATGGCTGAGATGACATCGCGCCGTTTCAACAGTGCCGTGATTTCCGATTGTTCCCACGGGCGATCGGGAAAGCAGCGCGCATAGAGGGCTGTCATTCCTGCGGGTGTCATCGCCGGGGAGGTCACGCAGACGGGTCCGCCAGAATGACGGGCGGCGCGTTGCGCGACGGGGCGGCATCGGCCGGGCGCAAATAGAGCGGGGCCGGAGGTGTCAGGTTCGCATTGTGCATGTTGCACAGGGCTTGGCGTGCGATGGCTTCTGCCGGCGGATATTTGGCGGTCAAAACCCGGCCACCAGTGCGCTTGGCGATCTCATCTGCATGCACGCCAATCGCGGCGGCTTCTGCCTTGGGGTTTGGTAGCCTAAGCGTGTCCAAATCACAAAGTGCGGCGGCGCTTGCGCTATTGTCATTCAACGTTTGCACATAAAGCCGGTCGCGCGGGGCGGCGACACTACAGACAACCGGGCCGTCGACGCCAAGCGCCAAAGCCTGGAATTGTGACACGCCGATGGCTGGAATATCCAGCGCCAAAGCAAGACCACGGGCGGCCGATACCGAAATGCGGATGCCGGTGAAGTTTCCGGGGCCAATGCCAACGCCGATGGCGTCCAGGTTGGAAAAATCCACATTACCAGCGATCAGAACCTCTTGGATCAGGGGCATGATCCGCTCGGCCTGACCACGGGCCATGTCTTGGGTTTGCGAGGCGACAAGAATGTCACCGCGCAACAAAGCCGCCGTGCAACAGGGGCCGGAGGTATCGAAACCGAGGATCAGAGGCGCATGTGTCATGGCGTGTCTGTGCCGTGAGTAGGGCCAGAAGACAAGAGCGCGCCCCGCGCCGAAGCCTCGGATTTTGGCAAATCGTCGGTCAGATGTAACCAATCAAGCCGCGATCCGAAATGCGAATGGTGTTGGGGAAGGAGGAGTTCCGGCTGATCAAACAGGCCAACTGGGATGTAGATTTGGTCGGGCAGATAGTCAAAACGCGCCGCCAAGGGCGAACCGCACTCAGGGCAATTGGCCCGCGTGACACCCGTAAAACTGGATTTCCAGATCATCTGGGGAGTGACGTGAACCGCGCTCGGCGACATCGCTGCAAAGGCAGAGACCGGAGCGCCCGACCAACGTCGGCAGTCGCCACAATGACAATAGGCCACCGTCAAAGGTGGCCCATCGGCGTGAAACGAAGTTGTGCCGCAATAACAACGGCCTGACAGGGTGTCAGACGGCAACAGGGCGCACCTCTGTCACCTCGGGGATGTAGTGGCGCAGCAGGTTTTCGATGCCCATTTTCAGCGTCAATGTCGACGATGGGCAGCCCGCGCAGGCCCCCTGCATGTGCAGGTAAACAACGCCGCGATCAAAGCCGTGAAACGTGATGTCGCCGCCATCTTGGGCCACAGCAGGGCGCACGCGGCTGTCCAGTAGCTCTTTGATTTGACCGACAATTTCACCGTCTTCGCCGTCATGATCGGCATGACCGCCAGCCTGAGCAGCGCCGTCCGACATCACCGGCTGACCGCTTTGGAAATGTTCCATGATGCCGCCAAGGATCGACGGTTTCAGGTGATCCCAGTCAACATCATCACCTTTGGTCACGGTGACAAAATCATTGCCGAAAAATACGCCTGTCACACCATCAACGGCGAACAAACGCTGGGCCAAAGGAGAGCCGCTGGCCGCTTCCGCGCTTGGGAAATCGGCGGTACCCATGTCAAGCACAGTCAGGCCGGGCAGAAACTTGAGCGTGGCGGGGTTAGGTGTGGATTCGGTCTGGATGAACATCTTGGACGCGCCTTTTCTGATCTATGCGGAATATGCGCACCAGCGGGCCAAAGGTCAAGGTTTAGAATTATTCTAAGGAATTGTCCGTAGGGGGCATATGCGCCATATCCCGAAGCCGGGCCCGGATGTATTTCGCAGCGGATCTATAATGCGACGGACCCGCAGCTTCAGCCCATCGGCCCGGTGTCCATTTGTTGTTGGCCCCCGTCATGGGGCCGCCATAGAGCGCATCTTCCGACAGCTCTTCCACAAATTCCACAAGTTTTGCGTGATTGCGTCTGAGCATCTCACGCGCGTCGGCCCAGCTCAGATCGGCTTGCTCTGACCGAAGGTCAGCATTGAAGCGCTTCAAGTCGTTCCATTTATAACCGGGGGCTGGAAAGGCGACGTCTTTGCCGTCCTGACCATCGTGATACCATCCCAAGAACAAGGCGATCCAATGGGCGCGGTGTCCGACGATGTCTTTGAGCGTCGCATTGTCGGCTTCGGAATCAGGGGCGGTCTGGACGTTATTGGGAACCTTGTCCAAGAGCGTCTCTAGTTTGGCAAATTCCTTGGCGGCGACAGATAACAAATCGGCTTTGCAGGCGGCTGCGGGCATAGATTCTCTCCTTTGTCGCGAAGACTAAGGGGTTCGTTTTTGCAAGGCTTTGACATGGCTCATCGCTTGGGGCGGCGAAACGGGGCGGCCCCCGGTTTATCCAATCACACGATGTGTGGTTCTAGGCCTTAGACCTGGTAAAACAGCCCGCCAAGGCGTTAAGCACCTGCGAAAAAAACGGAAAACACCTTTTAAGACAATTGAGATGCCCCTGTGGAAGGCGTGTTTGCGCAATCCCTGGCACGGCGAAAAATGGCCGTTTCCATCCCTTTGCGCCTGCCGTCACCTCTTGGTTGCCGGCAGGTTTAGGTCACGGCTTCCAAACGTTCTTTGGACATGTCGCCGGGGACAACCGTGATTGGGATTGGAAGCCCGGAACTGTTGCGCATCAATTGGGTGATAATCGGACCGGGGCCCTTTTTATCGACGGCGGCCCCCAAAACCAAAACCCCGACTTCGGGATCGGATTGCACATGAGAAATGATCTCTGGCACGGCGTCGCCTTCGCGGATCACCAGTTCCGGGTCGACACCCTGTTTGTCACGCATCCATTTGGCGAACACCTCAAAATGGGCGTGAATACGTTCCCGCGCTTCTTCGCGCATCACTGCGCCCACGCCGATCCAGTGGTTAAACTCATCCGGCGGAATCACCGAAAGAATAGCCACTCCGCCGCCGGTATTGGCCGCCCGCATCGCCGCGAAACGCATCGCATTCAGGCATTCACGGCTGTCATCCAGGACAACTAGAAACTTGCGCATGGTACACTCCCTCTCGCGTCGATCATGCCTGCGCGATTTGCGACTGGCAAGCGGCCTCTATTGCGAGGCAGCCCAATCCCAATACAACTCGCGCACGCGGCGTGTCATCGGCCCGACTTGGTAACTCTGGTCTTCGATGCCAGTCACCGGGGTGACTTTGTTCATATTGCCCGACAAGAACACCTCATCGGCATCGTTGAAGTCCTCAAAACTCAGCACTGATTCATGTACTGTGATCCCGTCTGCGCGCAAGTTGCTGATGTGGCGGGCTCGGGTGATGCCAGCAAGGAAAGTGCCATTTGCGGCGGGTGTGAAAACGTCGCCATCCTTGACCATAAACACGTTGGCCGTAGCGGTCTCGGCGACGTTTCCGATGGCATCGGCAACCAGAGCGTTGCCAAATCCGCGGGTGCGGACTTCGGCCAACATACGGGCATTGTTGGGATAAAGGCAGCCGGCCTTGGCATTCACCACGGCGTTTTCCATCACAGGGCGGCGAAAACGGGTATAGCCCAAGGTGGTTGAGGCTGTTTCCGGGGCCATTGGGATTTCTTCAAGACTGATGGCAAATCCCGTCTCATCCTCAGACGGCATAATAGCTGTCGGATTGCCATGAATGCCCCAATACATCGGCCGAATGTACACGGCGGCACCGGGGGCAAACCCCTTGAGACCTTCGCGCACGATCTCAACCATATCCTCCGTCGAGACCGTTGGCTTGAGCAGCAAAGCGGTCGCAGAGCGATTGGTGCGGGCACAGTGGGGTTCCAGATCGGGGACCAGCCCATTGACCATCCGTGCGCCATCAAAAACTGTGGTCCCAAGCCACGATCCGTGATCCGCCGCCCGCATCACCATCGCATCGCCATCGTGCCATGCGCCATTGAAATAGGTGCGGATGTTTTTACCGATCGCCATCTTCTGTTCTCCTGATTTTTGGGCAAGCTAGGCCTGTGCGACGCAGAGGTCTAGGGCAGTGCGCCGCCCAAAGGCCCACAATTCATCATTTTTCTTGATGAGTGGCATCAGCCAAAAATGAGCCGAGATACAACGGGAGAGACACAGGCTGACAAAATCAGCGGGGCAGGCTCGGGTCGCATCTTGCCCAAGGAAACCCAGAAACAGGTGCGGTATTGTCTGAAATTGGGGGGGCGGGGCTTGCTCAATCCGCGACTGGGGCGCGCGTTTTAGGTTGGCCCATCCTTGGCTTGTTGATCGTTTTGGTGCGCCAAATGAAAATGGGTGAAGGTCGGGGGGGGGATGGTGCGCGCCTGCATGTGGTCTCAATGCGCGCCCTTTGTTTTGCATAGGAAACGATTTCGGCGCAAATTCGCGCGAAGGTGTCGGGAATAGCTCACCCTTTTGGCTGCCGAAATGGTCTAGACTGTTGGCAAGACCAAAGGAAAGCACGCATGTCCGATAAAATTCGTTTCACACTTGATGGCTCCGAAGTTGAGGCTGAGCAGGGGATGACCATTTGGGAAGTGGCCAATGGCCGGGGGCTAAAAATCCCGTATCTGTGTCACAAGCCTGCGCCGGGCTATCGCCCTGACGGCAATTGCCGTGCCTGTATGGTTGAGATCGAAGGCGAGCGGACTTTGGCGGCCTCGTGCATTCGCGAACCCAGTGAGGGCATGGTTGTGACGACTAACAATGCCCGCGCGACGGGGGCGCGCAAGCTGGTGATGGAATTGCTGTTGGCAGATCAGCCCGAGCGTGACTCCTCGCATGATAAATCCAGCCATTTGTGGGATATGGCCGATGAAAACGATCTGACGGACAGCCGTTTTCCGACACTTGAGCCAGAGCGCATTCCGCTCTTGGACGACACGCATGTTGCCATGCGCGTCAATCTGGATGCCTGTATTCAATGTGGTCTGTGCGTGCGGGCCTGTCGTGAAGTCCAGGTGAATGACGTTATCGGGATGGCGGGGCGGGGGCATGACGCCTATCCGACCTTTGATATGGCCGATCCGATGGGGACGTCATCCTGTGTGGCCTGCGGCGAATGCGTTCAGGCCTGTCCAACCGGGGCATTGATGCCTGCAACTGTGTTGGATGACCAAGAGATCGGCGACAGCAAGGATTTTGACAGCGCAACTGAGAGCGTGTGCCCGTTTTGTGGTGTTGGCTGTAAGGTGTCGCTCAAGGTGAAAGACGGCAAAGTCAAATATGTGGAAGGCATCAATGGCCCTGCAAACGAGGGCCGGTTGTGTGTCAAAGGTCGCTTTGGCTTTGACTATATCCACCATCCGCACCGGCTCACCAAACCGTTGATCCGCCGCGATGATGCACCAGCTAAGGGATTGAACGTTGATCCGGGCAACCTGTCGACGCATTTTCGTGAAGCAACTTGGGACGAGGCGCTGGATGTGGCGGCCAAGGGCCTGACGGGGTTGCGCAGGGACCATGGGGGCCGGTCGGTGGCTGGCTTTGGGTCGGCCAAATGCACCAACGAAGAGGCCTATCTGTTCCAGAAATTCATCCGTCAGGGCTTTAAACATAACAATGTCGATCACTGCACGCGATTGTGCCACGCGTCTTCGGTTTCGGCTTTGATTGAGAATGTCGGATCGGGCGCCGTGACCGCGACATTTAATGAGATCGAAAATGCTGATGTGGCGATCGTCATCGGGGCCAATCCAATCGAAAACCACCCTGTTGCAGCGACCTTTTTCAAACAGTTCACCAAACGCGGCGGCAAGTTGATTGTGATGGACCCGCGCGGCGTGGGCATGCGGCGTTTTGCCGATGAAATGCTGCAATTCCGCCCCGGCGCAGATGTGTCGATGCTTAACGCAATTATGCATGTGATCGTCGAAGAGGAGCTGTATGACAGCGCCTATATCGAAAAATTCACCGAGAATTGGGAGGCGGAAAAAGCCCATCTCGCCGATTTCAGCCCTGAAGCGATGTCAGAGATCTGTGGCATCTCGCCCGAACAAATTCGCCGCGTCGCGCGGATTTATGCGGGGGCCAAAGCCGGCCTGATTTTCTGGGGAATGGGCGTATCGCAACACATCCATGGCACAGATAATTCGCGTTGTCTTATCTCGCTGGCGCTGATGACCGGAAATGTTGGGAAACCCGGAGCAGGTCTGCATCCGCTGCGTGGGCAAAACAATGTGCAGGGGGCGTCGGATGCGGGGCTTATCCCGATGTTCCTGCCGGATTACCAATCGGTCACAGATGATGGCGTGCGTCAGGCGTTTACCGATGTGTGGGATAGCGATGATTTCAGCAATGAAAAGGGCCTGACGGTCACCGAAATCGTTGATGAAGTATATGCGGGCAATATCAAGGGCATGTACATTCAGGGCGAAAACCCGGCGATGTCGGACCCGGATGTGGAACATGCCCGTGACGCCTTTGCCAAGCTTGAATGTATGGTGGTGCAGGATATTTTCCTGACCGAAACGGCGAATTACGCGGATGTGATCCTGCCTGCGTCGGCTTTGTATGAGAAAAATGGCACGGTTTCGAACACCAACCGTCAGGTGCAACGGGTGCGTCCCGCTGTGCCCCCGCCCGGTGAGGCCCGCGAAGATTGGGCCGTCACCGTTGAGTTGGCGCAACGCTGTGGCTTGGATTGGACATATAGCGAAGTCAGCCAAGTGTTTGATGAAATGAAGCTGAACATGAAATCGCTCGATAACATCACATGGGAGCGGTTGAAGACCGAGACGGTGACCTATCCGTCACTGCATGAGACCGATCCAGGTCAGGCGATCGTGTTTGGCGATGGGTTCCCACGCGCAGAAGGTCGAGCGCGGTTTACGCCGGCATCGGTGATTGCCCCAGACGAGGCTCCGGATGCAGATTACCCGATGATCATGACCACAGGGCGCCAGTTGGAGCATTGGCACACCGGGTCAATGACCCGACGGTCCAAAGTCTTGGATGCGGTGGAGCCAGAAGCGAATTGTTCATTACATCCCAAGACATTGAGAGCTTTGGGGGTTGAGGCCGGTGATATGCTCAAATTGACGACACGGCGTGGGTCGATTGAGATCATGGCGCGGGCGGATCGGGCGATTGCCGAAGACATGGTCTTTGTTCCCTTTGCCTATGTGGAAGCGGCGGCCAATGTGTTGACCAACCCGGCGGTCGATCCTTATGGCAAAATTCCTGAGTTCAAGTTTTCCGCGGTTCGGGTCGAGGCCGCTTCAAAATTGGCGGCACAATGACGGGGACGCTCGTGCCATGGGCACGTCGCCCCACCCGCCATCCCGCCAAATATACTTAGGACGAGCATACCTCGGATAAGCAGACCTAGGATCGTTTCGAAAAAGCCGTTTCTGCGCTATACTGGCTTCAGTGAGCGGAGGAGATAGCAATGGATCCGATTTCATTGGGGTTTTATGCGACGGTGTGCGGTGTGTTGGGGTTGGCCGGGCCCAAGCTTGGGACGGCTCCGATCCGGCTTGGTGTCGGTGCTGCTGTTGGGATTGTTGCGGTGTCAGTTCTGCCGCATCTCAAGGTTTTGCTGGGGGCGGCCGAGAGTTATGTCGCGGTTTCGCCCTAGGCTTTGGACCCATTAATTGTTGGGCCTTAGCAAAGGAAACTGTGAGGGATCAGCGGATTGCTTTCCGAAGTGACGACTTCGGTCATGATAAGGGACGCGCGCAGCTGAGCTGGTGCAGTGCCTTTTACCGTTTGGATGGCGTGGAGTTTGGGCCTAGCTGCGTCATATCATATTGAAAAACAACTATTCCTGCGGTGATTTTCCTGGCGAGAAATAAAATCGACGCCCCTGAGGCTGGACAATTAATGGGTCCAGACCCTCGCCCTTAGATCCAGTCCACATCGCCCAAAAAGATATATCCCGCGCCGTAAATCGTCTTGATCAAACGCGGGTTCTTGGGGTCTTCGCGCAGTTTCGTCCGCAGCCGTGAGATGCGGACATCCATGGTCCGATCAAAGCTTTCACCCGCAGCCCCGCCGAGGGATTCTTGCATATGCGCGCGTGAAATCAGCCGTTTGGGGCTTTCCAGAAACAGGCGGAGCACTTCGCCTTCGGCATGGCTAAACGGGGTTTCATCTCCTTTGTTGTCCTCAAGGGAATAGCGGTCAAAATGAGCTGTCCACCCGTTAAACCGGGCGGTGTCACCATGGGGCGCGGCGGCTTTGGGGCTGCGCAGACGGGCGCGAATGCGGGCGACGACTTCGGCGGGATCGAAGGGTTTGATGATGTAATCATCGGCCCCCAATTCCAATCCGGTGATTTTGTCTTGAACCTGTGCGCGCCCCGAAATGATAATGATTGTTGCACCTTGCTCTAGGGCAAGACGGTGCACAACTGATAGGCCATCCCGATCAGGCAGGCCCAGATCAACGAGGCAGACATCCGGGGTCGTCCGGCGCAATGCGGCTTCGAATTCGGTTGCGCGCGCAAACGTCAAGGTTCGAAACCCCGCTTCGGTGAGCGCTTCGGAGAGCATGTCACGGATCGCAGGTTCATCGTCGAGAATGGTAACCAAGGCACTCATGTGTGGTCCTTTCCATGACTGAGAAAGCGGGCCAGATCGTCAGCGTCAAAGGGTTTGGCCAGAACCGGCACACGTGTCAGAGCTTGGGCATGCAAAGGATGCGAGCGCGGCAGCGACGTCATCAGACGCAAAGGGAGTTTCGGCAAATCTTCGGCCAATACGAGACCGGGTTCGTCACCTTCCAGCGATATGTCCGAAAGCACAAGAGCAATATCAGGCAGACCGTCAGCCAATGCACGGGCTTCGGCAACGGATGCGGCTTCGACAACCGCATAGTCCATATCCGTCAACATGCCACGCACCGAGGCACGAATATCGGGGCTATCCTCTACCAGCAAAACCAACCCGGTTTGAGGCAGGGCATCGGCGCGGCGCAGTGGCAGACGCAGGCGAATTTTGGCACCGGTTTCGGTGTTGGAGAGGCGCAAATCCCCGCCCGCGAGTTTGGTCATGTCGTAGACCATCGCCAAGCCGAGGCCAGAGCCTTCACCGCCCTTGGTGGTGAAAAACGGATCAAGCGCGTGATCAAGCGCGTGTTCAGAAAAGCCCGGCCCGGTGTCGGTGACGCTGAGTTGTAGCCATGTGTCTTGGACCTCTTGGGCGACCACACGAATGGTTCCGATCTTGCCACAGGAATCGCGGGCATTGAGGACCAGGTTGAGCAGCGCATCTTGCAGCAACCCTGCGTCCACCATGAGGCGGCTCTGAGTTTCGTCCGAGACTTGGAGCGATATGTCATCTGGCAAGGATGGGGTCGCAAGGGTCTGTAAATCTTGCAAAAACGGCCCCAGTTCAAGCGGTTCGGGCTGCCAGGCGCGATGAGCGGTGATGTCGGCGATGCGGTTCAACAGGTTGCCACCGCGCCGAGCCGCTTGCAATGTTGCTTGAATAAGCGGCTCTGCCTCGGGACCAACGTCCATACGGTCGAGCTTGGATTGCATGCCCAAAATAATGGTCAGCAAGTTGGAAAAATCATGCGCTAAGCCGCTGGTGAGTTGGGCTGCCATTTCGCGGCGGCGGGTTTGTTGCAGGGCCGCGCGGGTTTGGGTTTCTTCGGTGACATCCTGAGACAGGATGTAAACGCCGGGTTCCAGCGGATCGGGGGTGAAGACGACGCGAATGCGGCGAGACGAGGCTTCGTGCGTAAACTCGAACGTGTTTTGCTGGCCTTCATAGGCAGCCTCAAGGAAGGGCAGAACTTTGGTGTAGGCCTGATCACCCAAAGCGTCGGAGATATGGGTGCCCAGAATTTGCGTCGGGCGGCCGGGCATGACCAGATGCAGGCGTTTGTTAGAAAACGTGTAGTGACCGTTTTCATCAACCCGGGCGATATGTGCGGGCATCATTTCGGTGGTCAGACGGGTGCGGGCTTCCATTTCCGTCAATTCGCGGCGCGCTTCCATCAGGGCTTTGTTGGTGGCGGCGAGGGCGCGGTTGGTGGCGGAGAGCTCTTCGGAGCGCTTGAGGACTTCTTCGGAGAGTTGTTCGGAATGGGTGCGTAAGAGTTGTTCTTGGGCGCGGGTTTCGGTGATGTCTGTGTAAACCGTGACCCAGCCGCCCTGAGGAAGCGGGGCCCCTTCGATGCTCACGATGCGACCATTGGCGCGGGTGCGTTCGACGTAATGGGATTGAAAGGCGAGGGCAGTCTCGACGCGGGCGCGGACAAATGAGTCCGGGTCATCGACTTCACCATATTCGCCGCGCATCACAAGGTGGCGGATGGTGTCTTCAAAACTGGCACCGGGGGTTTTGAGTCGATCCGGGAGATCGAACATTTCCACAAATGGGGCGTTGCACACCGCAAGGCGCAGGTCGCTGTCATAGATCGACAGAGCCTGTTGAATCAGATTTAGGCCGGCTTGGGTGAGTGCTTGGTTGAGCATTGGAATGACGGGTCGCTTGTCCTGCGGACATCGCCCCACCCGCCATCCCGCAGCGCATCTCACATCTGTTGGATGGATCGGACGGAGCAGTGTCCATTACATGTTGAGCTTAGGGTAGCGCGCCCAAAAGGGTGGGGCCAAGCGCAAAAGCCGGGCTGTTACAATTCGTAAGATTCAGGAAATGTTCAGGAAAAAGTTGACCGACAGATTGGAGCCTGACCAAATAGGCGGCAGAATCGCACAAGCGATCTGGTCCTGATTTCAGGGCCGCTGATTGGTGCCAGTTGAGGAGCTGGCATTAGGGAGGACACAACGTGGCTAAGTTGGCTGAGGGCGCAGATGGTCTGTGCTCGGTACCTGCATTATTGCAACGCAACGCCGAAGTTTTCGGCGACCGTCCCGCTTATCGCGAGAAGGAATACGGGATCTGGCAGAGCTGGACCTGGAAAGAGGCATCCGATGAGATTGAGGCATTGGCGCTTGGCCTGCTGAACCTCGGGGTGAACAAGGGGGATCATGTGGCGATTATCGGCCGCAACCGTCCCTATTTGTACTGGTCGATGGTGGCGGCGCAAATGGTTGGTGCGGTGCCCGTGCCTTTGTATGCCGATGCGGTGGCAGAAGAGATGGAATATGTGCTGTCGCATTGTGGCGCACGCTTTGTCATTGCGGCCGATCAGGAGCAAGTCGACAAGGTCATCGACATCCAAGAGCACCTGCATCAGTTCGAACATATGCTCTATGTTGATCCGCGTGGCATGCGGAAATATGACCACCGCCGGTTGCATGAGTTTGGTCATGTTCAAAATCAGGGGCGTGCCGCCTATGATGAGTTCATCGAGGAACTGAACACGCGCCGCACCGGGCTCAGCTATGATGATACATGTGTGATGCTGTACACTTCGGGAACGACGGGCAAGCCGAAGGGTGTTGTTCTGTCGAACCGCAATATCGTTGAGACTGCCAAGGCGAGTTCCGATTTTGATAGCCTGACGGAAGGTGAAGAAATTCTGGCCTATCTGCCGATGGCCTGGGTTGGCGATTTCATCTTTTCGCTGGGGCAGGCCTATTGGGCGGGCTTTTGTGTGAACTGCCCTGAGAGTGCCGAGACGATGAAGACGGATTTGCGCGAAATCGCCCCGTCTTACTACTTTGCGCCCCCTGCGGTGTTTGAGGGCCAGCTGACGCAGATCATGATCCGGATGGAAGATGCGGGCAACTTTAAGAAGAAGATGTTCCATTATTTCATGGCCCATGCGCGGCGGGTTGGCCCCAAGCTGTTGGAAGGCAAGTCGGTCGGGCTATTTGATCGTCTGAAATACGCATTGGGCGAGTTCACAACCTATGGGCCGCTGAAAAACGCGCTGGGCTTTTCCAATGTGCGCATCGGGTATACGGCTGGTGAAGCAATTGGCCCGGAATTGTTTGATTTTTATCGCTCTTTGGGGATCAACCTGAAGCAACTTTATGGTCAGACCGAAGCCACTGTTTTCATCACTCAACAGCCAGATGGTGAAGTGCGATCAGACACTGTTGGCGTGCCAAGCCCCGGTGTTGAAATCAAAATCGAGGACAGTGGTGAGGTTTACTATCGCTCACCGGGGACCTTTGTTGAGTATTACAATAATCCAGAATCGACAGCGGATACCAAGGACGCGGAAGGTTGGGTTGCAACTGGGGATGCGGGTTTCTTTGAAAAAGAGAGCGGGCATCTGCGGATTATTGACCGGATCAAAGACGTTGGCAAAATGTCTGATGGTGGCATGTTCGCACCCAAATACGTTGAAAACAAACTGAAGTTTTATCCCAACATTTTGGAAGTTGTGGTGTTTGGCGCCGGGCGTGATCGTTGCACGGCCTTTGTGAACATCGACCTGACAGCGGTGGGGAACTGGGCAGAGCGCAATAACATTGCCTATGCGTCGTATCAGGAGTTGGCTGGGCATCCGCAGGTTTTGGACACCGTCCAAAGCCATATCGAAGAGACCAATATGTCCATTGCTCAGGATGAGATGTTGGCAGGATGTCAGATCCATCGCTTCTTGATCTTGCACAAAGAGCTGGATGCGGATGACGGGGAAATGACAAGGACGCGCAAAGTGCGCCGCAAGATTGTTGGCGAAAAATTCGATGACCTGGTGACGGCTCTCTATGATGGGTCGGATGAGATTTATACTGAAACGGAAGTCACCTATGAGGATGGCCGCAAAGGGAAAATCACCGCGACATTGCAAATTCGGGATACCAAAGTGCAGCCGGTTGCGGCCAAAATGGCGGCGGAGTGATGAGGACGACGCTCGTGCGATGCACATCGCCCCGCCCACCATCCCGCAGCCGCCGCGATTTTAGAAAGAAGACACAGGCATGACAGAGACAGAAGGATACGTCACCGCCGATGGCCGTCAGATCGGTGGCCAGTTAATGGAGCTGAAAAACATCACGCTCAAATTTGGTGGTGTGACCGCGATCAGCGATATTTCGTTCGACATTCACGAAGGTGAAATTCGCGCGATCATCGGGCCAAACGGCGCTGGTAAATCGTCGATGCTCAACATCATTTCCGGGTTCTATACCCCAACGGTGGGTGAGCTTTGGTACAAGGGCGAAAAGCGCCCGGCGATGAAACCGTATGAAATCGCGCGAATGGGGGTTGCCCGGACCTTTCAAAACATTGCGTTGTTCGAAGGGATGACCGTTCTCGATAACGTCATGACCGGTCGTTTGACGCACATGAAGGCGGGCATTGGCGCGCAGGCTTTGTGGTATGGCAAGGCCCGTGACGAAGAAATTGCCAACCGAGAAGTGGTTGAAAAGGTTATCGACTTCCTTGAAATCCAGAATATCCGCAAAACGCCGGTTGGCCGTTTGCCCTATGGGTTGAAGAAACGGGTTGAGCTGGCACGGGCCTTGGCGGCGGAACCGTCGATCCTTTTGTTGGATGAGCCGATGGCCGGCATGAACGTTGAAGAAAAAGAGGACATGAGCCGCTTTATTCTTGATGTGAATGACGAATTTGGCACCACGATTTGTCTGATCGAACACGACATGGGCGTTGTCATGGACCTATCCGACCGCGTGGTTGTGATGGATTACGGCAAAAAGATCGGCGACGGCCCACCCGATGAGGTGCGCAACAACCAAGACGTCATCGACGCTTATCTGGGGGTGCCGCACTGATGGTCGATAACAACAAAATTGTGAGCGGAGAGTTGTCCCCCGACATTACCAGCGATCTCATTGAGCGCTGCGTCAAGGTCCTGCTTGCGCGGGATATTGGGACAGTATTCGTGGGCGAGGATATCTCTCCGCAAAGCGATGAACCGGCGGAGGCTGACACTGAATGGCGGCGGATCTTGGAGCAGGGGGCCTCGTTTGAAGTCAGTCACAAGCGTATTAAGCAAGGATCGCCAACCGGACGGCGCCGGAGAGGGCCTGTCAGTGACAGTTGTGCGGTGACTTGGAGGCAGGTCTCGTCGCAAGATGGCACTGCGCTCCGACACGCGCTGAATGACGGATTTCGTGCTGCGGGTTTCGAGGTTTATCAAACGGTTCCGACAGAAAATGACGGGGCGCAGCCGGAGAATATCGTGTTCGAAACACACAAAGATGCCCTGCTGATCCGAGGTGTTACATACCGTTTCCCCGACAAGGCCGGTGACAAGGCCGGTGATCTGGTTATGGCCGAAGTCAACACACGCACGCAGACGCTCTTGAGCCGCGAGGGGCAGTAAAAACAATGCTGAACGACATCTTTATCGCACCGTTTGCCGACATGATTGCGGCACCGGATTTCTTGCTTCAGGTGCTTTGGGAAGGGCTGGTTTCCGGCATTCTCTATGCACTGATCGCGCTTGGCTTTGTTCTGATCTTCCGTTCAAGCCGGATCTTTAACTTTGCCCAAGGCATCATGGTGGTGTTCGCCGCCCTGACGCTTGTCGGCCTGCATGCGATGGGCATTCCGGCCTGGATTTCGGTGGCTCTGACGTTGGGGGTTATGTTCGTTCTTGCGGTGAGCATTGAACGCATCGTGCTGCGGCCCTTGGTCGGGCAGCCTGACATTATCCTGTTTATGGCCACCATCGGCATCACGCTGTTCCTGATTGGCGGCGGTGAGATCATTTTTGGTGGCGAAAACAAGATCATGATCTCAGAAGAACTCGGCATTCCGACAGGGGATACCGTTCTGGAGCCTTGGGGCGGTCTGTTGATCTTACAACACCTTGATATCACGGTTGTTGTTGTGGCGACGGCCTTGGTTGCGGCGCTCTTGGCTTTCTTGAACTACACCCAGATGGGCCGGGCGATCCGGGCCTTGGGGGATGATCACCAAGCCGCGCTGTCGGTTGGCATCTCGCTGCAAACCGTTTGGGTTTTGGTTTGGTTCATCGCCGGTATCATTGCGCTGGTCACCGGCATCGCCTGGGGTGCACGGGCCGGGGTGAGCTTTGCCCTAGAGGTCATCGCTTACAAAGCCCTGCCGGTTCTAATGCTGGGTGGTTTGGAATCGATCACGGGTGCCATCATCGGTGGCCTTATGATCGGCATCCTCGAAAAGCTGTTTGAGATTTATTGGGGCCAACCGCTGTTGGGCGGCAACACCGAAACATGGTTTGCCTTTGTCCTCGCGCTCTTTGTTCTGCTGTTCCGCCCGCAAGGTCTCTTTGGTGAAAAGATTATCGAACGGGTCTAGCGCAGCGCGGGGCGCGCTGCACAGGATCCAAAATCGGGCGGGGCGTGGAGGAGCGCCCCACCCGACCCAAAGACTGAGACACAAGATACTAGAATTGGACGTGGAAAAACATGGCTAAACTGATTGCAATCCTGAACGTCGTGGCATGGTCCGGCTTCTGGTCTTTTGGATACCTCGCGCTGAGCGCAGGCACCGAAAACCCGAACCAAACCACCATCGCGGTCCTGCTCGCAGCAGGCGGGGCGGCGGTTGGACTTTGGGCATGGTTCTGGCTGGTGCGTCATTCCGAGGCAATCGGATACGCCAAACCCGCCAACCGCGTGCGCATCACCAATGAGGAGATGGTCTGATGCTTTACCGTACCGCTGGCCAGTTCAAGACCAGCTACAAATCTGATCAGGCGCTGTTCCCGATCAAACAAGACGCTTTTTTGTTGGGGGTTATCCTGCTCTTCGCGGTGGTGATCTTTCCACTGACGGCAAGTGAATTTACCTTTCAAACCATCCTGATCCCGATCCTGATCTATTCGCTCGCCGCGCTTGGGTTGAATATTCTGACCGGTTTCGCGGGGCAGCTATCGCTTGGAACGGCGGCGTTTATGGGCGTTGGGGCCTATGCCTGCTACAAGATGGTCACCTTGATGCCGTGGATGAACCCGATCGTTGCGATCTTGTTCTCGGGTGTCTTTAGCGCCGGGGTTGGGGTTGCCTTTGGTATCCCATCCTTGCGGATCAAAGGGTTTTACCTCGCGATTGCCACCTTGGCGGCCCAGTTCTTTCTGGTCTGGCTGTTTGAAAAATGGGCTTGGCTTTATAACTACAACGCCTCGGGCGCGATCCAGGTGCCTAACCTGAAAATGTTCGGTGTGTATATCGCCGGTCCTCAGGCAAGCTCGGTTGTGCAATATTTTGTGGTGTTGTTCATTGTCAGTCTGCTGACCATGGTCTGTATCAACCTGACCCGTGGCAACCTTGGCCGGACGTGGAAAGCGACACGCGATATGGATATCGCGGCAGAACTGATCGGCATCAACCTGATGAAATCAAAACTGACCGCCTTTGCTGTCTCGTCCTATATCGTTGGTGTGGCTGGTGCGCTGTTCGTCTTTATGTGGCGCGGTGCGGCTGAGCCGAACCTGTTCGACATCCCGCTAAGCTTCCGGGTGTTGTTCATCGCGATCATCGGTGGGCTTGGTTCGGTTATGGGCAACTTCTTGGGCGCGATCCTGATTGTTGGCCTTCCTGTTGTTCTCAACCTGCTGCCTGCCGCCTTGGGCATCCCGATTAGCTCGGCCACGGTTGAGCACCTCAATATCATGTGTATCGGCAGCTTGATCATCTTCTTCTTGATCGTTGAGCCACATGGCTTGGCCCAACTTTGGCGCCTGATCCGCGAAAAACTCATTATCTGGCCCTTCCCGCACTAAGCGGGGCGGACCACCCGAACCACCTGAATAGTTTCAATATTCGACATCAAAATCCATGGGAGGAGACAAGATGAAGACTTTTGCAAAAATGGCAGCGGCCGCCGTAGTGGCATCCGTTGTAGCCGGTGCCGCGATGGCCGAGGGCCTCTATACGCCAAACCTCAGCTACCGGACCGGCCCATTTGCGGCGACTGGTATTCCGCTGATGAATGGCCAGAAAGATTATATGGCGATGCTCAACGCCCGTGACGGCGGTGTTGGCGGCGTTGCGATTGACTTTGAGGAATGCGAAACCGGCTATTCGACCGAAAAAGGCGTTGAGTGCTACGAGAAAACCAAAGGCAAAGCAATTGTGACCCAGCCTTGGTCGACCGGTATCACCCTGCAGGTTCTGCCCAAAACCAACGTCGATATGATCCCAATCCTGGCTCCGGGCTATGGCTTTTCTCCGATGATGGACGGCAAAACCTTCCAGTGGGCATTCAACATGCCATCGGGTTACTGGGATGGTGCGGACATGATCCTGCAGTATCTACAGTCTCAGGGCGACCTGAAGGGTAAGAAAGTTGCCTTCCTGCACCTTGACCACCCCTACGGAAAAGAGCCTCTGCCGCTGCTGGAAGCCAAAGCCGAGTCAATGGGTTATGAGCTTCTGCCGATCCCTGTTGGTCTGAAAGAAATGCAAAACCAGTCGGCGCAGTGGCTGCAAATCCGCCGCGAGCGTCCTGACTATGTTGTCATGTGGGGCTGGGGGGCGATGAACGCCGGTGCCATCACCGAAGCGGTTAAAACCAAGTTCGACATGTCGAAAATGGTTGGCGTTTGGTGGTCTGGTCACGATGCCGATCTGGCAATCGTTGGCGACAAAGGCAAAGGCTACAAATCAATCAGCTGGTCCTTCCCTGATGCCGCATCCGGCGTTATGGCCGACATCAAGAAGCACGTTGTAGACGCAGGCCTGTCTGAGTCGAACGAGACAGAAATGTCGGGTGTTTTCTATGGTCGTGGTCTGGTTATGTCGATGATCTTGGCCGAAGGCATCAAGGTCGCTCAGGACAAGTATGGCGTTGCCGAAGTCAACGCAGAACAGCTGCGCTGGGGTCTGGAAAACATCAACATTACCGAAGAGCGTCTGGCCGAGCTGGGCATGTCCGGCATGGTTCCTGCCTTCTCGACATCCTGTGCAAACCACACTGGTCACTCTGGTGGTTGGATGCTGGAATGGGACGGCGCGAAGTTTGTCAAAGTGTCCGATCACCTGGCACCTGACACTGCGGCCTATGCTGACATCGCCAAGGCGAAAGCAGCCGAATACGCCGAAGCGAATGCGCCTTGGGCTGTAAACGAAGAGTGCGAAGGCTAATCCGCCTTTTCATCTCCAGCGGCGGCATGGTTCGCCGCTGGAATCCGCGACTTTTGCAAGAGAAGATGCCGCTATGCTAGACGCCGCAAAGACCGACGAGACCCTTCTTGAGGTCAATAATATCGAGGTGATCTACAACCATGTGATCCTCGTTCTCAAGGGCGTAAGCCTGAACGTTAAAAAGGGCGGTATCACCGCGCTGCTCGGCGGCAATGGTGCCGGCAAAACCACGACGCTCAAGGCGATTTCAAACCTGCTGCATTCCGAACGTGGCGAAGTCACCAAAGGCTCGATCATCTACAAAGGCGAAGGGGTTCAGGATCTGGACCCGGCGCAATTGGTCAAACGCGGTGTCATTCAGGTGATGGAAGGCCGTCACTGTTTTGAACACCTGACCGTCGAAGAAAACCTGCTGACCGGGGCCTATACCCGCAAGGCCAGCAAGGGTGAAATCGACGCCGATTTGCAGATGGTGTACGACTATTTCCCACGTCTCAAGGAGCGCCGACGTTCTCAGGCTGGCTATACTTCGGGTGGCGAACAACAGATGGTTGCCATTGGTCGCGCGCTGATGTCTCGGCCCGACACGGTTTTGCTTGATGAGCCATCAATGGGGCTTGCGCCGCAATTGGTTGAGCAGATTTTTGAGATCGTGAAATCAGTGAATGAAAACGAAGGTGTGTCCTTCCTCTTGGCCGAACAGAACACCAATGTGGCCCTGAAATACGCCCACTACGGTTATATTCTGGAAAATGGCCGCGTGGTGATGGATGGGCTGGCCGCTGATTTGCGCGAAAACCCGGACGTTAAAGAATTCTATCTCGGCGTGTCCGATGACGGGCGCAAGAGCTTTCGCGATGTGCGGTCTTATCGCCGCCGTAAACGGTGGCTTGCTTAACGCCGCCTGCTGTTTCGACGTCCAACTGACCCATAAACCCGAAGGGAGATCAAGCGTGTTCCGACGCTTTCAATTCAGCTATGCGCGCAAGAGCCTCTTCTCGGCTGTTGCGAACGTTGGGGCGGACGTCCTGACTTTCGGCGCGCATCCGAATGTCGGCTTTGGTTTCGCTTCCTGGGGCGTAGCGAATCGTGCCAAGCGAATGCGCTTTGTTCAACAGTTTGCCGCGATGGGCAAATTGGACCCAGGCACCGGGTTCGATGGTGCAGCCGTCGTAATTGATCAAAAAATACCATGTGTCGCGCCCGCTGGCGTCAATCCGTTTGTGGATATGGTCATAAAGATCGTTGACGTCCCGCGAATGGTACAAGGTAAAGCCCGAGAAATCAGCCTCAAGCAGGTCTTCTTCGGTGTTGAAGCTTATCCGGCGGGCAAGATCCTCTTCGGTATGGTTCGGCATGTTGCCAGACCGACCTTTGCGTCGGGATGGCAGCTTGGTGATCCGCGCAATGGCCGCTTCCCGATCACTCAACAAATTGGGGTCAAAGTGTTCAGTCTTGGCCGCGTCAGCGATGCGTTTGGCCGTTTCGAACGAGGCATCAAAGCGCACCGTTCCCATACTATGGGCAATATTCAGCGCCTTTGCGCGCGACGCATAGGCAGGCCACGCGCTTTGATCGATCTGCAGACCGTGCAGGTTGACAAGAAAAAACCAATGACGATGCCCCGATTGGGCAATGCTGTCTTCGATAAAATCATAGAACCGATTAACCACAGATTGATCACAGAAACGGAAGTCGGAAAAATCCGCTTCCAGAGTCTCCAAATCGTGGTGGAACCGCAATCTGTTCGCAAACTCGTCGGTCATGCTTCTCCTCCTCTCGTTCCGCAGTTGCGGCACTCTAGACGACAGAGGTTAGCAAGACCTTGTACTTCAAATGTAAATCAAAGTGACAGACGGAGGGTGGCATGAGCACCTATTTCGACGCCTCTGAAACCCGGAGCCAAGACGCGCGCGAAGCTGCCCAGCTTGACGCTCTGAATGCTCAACTGGCACGCAATGGCATGGATCCGGTTGGCTCTTTGGCCGATCTCGCGGGGCTGCCGGTTTTGCGCAAATCCGACCTTGTGGCCCGTCAAAAGGAACAGCCGCCCTTTGGTGGTTTGCCAGTGTCCAATCTAGCTCATGTCTTCCAAAGCCCCGGCCCGATTTATGAACCCGGTGGGGTCAGCCATGATTGGTGGCGTATGGGGCGGTTCTTGCACGCGGTTGGGATCAAAGCCGGCGATATTGTCCAAAACTGTTTTGGCTATCACCTGACCCCGGCTGGCATGATTTTTGAAAGCGGCGCGCGCGCGGTGGGGGCCGCTGTTTTGCCTGCAGGTATCGGACAAACCGAACTGCAGGCGCGCGCTGCCCATGACGTGGGGGTGACGGCTTATGCGGGCACGCCGGATTATCTCAAGGTTATTCTTGAGAAAGCCGATGAGCTTGGCCTTGAGCTGAAGATCACCCGCGCAGCCGTTGGCGGTGGCGCTCTCTTCCCGTCGCTCAGACAGTATTATGCCGATCGAGGCATCACCTGTTTGCAGTGTTATGCCACCGCCGATCTCGGCAATATTGCCTATGAAAGCGACGCGATCGAGGGGATGATCGTCGATGAAAACGTCATCGTCGAAATCGTTACCCCCGGCACGGGTGACCCTGTTGCCCCCGGTGAAGTGGGCGAAGTGGTTGTGACCACGCTCAACCCGGATTACCCGCTGATCCGCTTTGCCACCGGTGATTTAAGCGCCGTTATGGAGGGCATTAGCCCCTGTGGCCGCACCAATATGCGGATCAAAGGCTGGATGGGGCGTGCGGATCAGACGACCAAGATCAAGGGCATGTTTGTCCGCCCCGAGCAGGTTGCCGAATTGGTCGCCAAACATGACGATATCGCGCGGGCGCGGGTCGTGGCGTCGCGCGAAGGCGAAATGGATGTGATGACGGTGCGAATCGAAACCGGTGGTGGCGATACGGCTGTGTTTGAAAAGTCGGTGGCCGAGCTGCTTAAGCTTAAAGGCCGGGTTGAACTGGTCGAAATCGGCGGATTGCCGCGCGATGGGCTGGTGATCGAGGACGCGCGCTCCTACGACTAACATTCTGTCTTGCCCCATGCCTGACGGGGGTTAGGCTTGGGGCAGGAGGATTGTTTGTATGCGTATTTCCGTTACTTCTATGAGCGCGGCCCTGCTCTCGACCCTAGTCTCAGCCTTGGTCACAGTGTCCGGCACAGCACAGGCCGCAGGCGACGCGCTGGTGATTGGCAATAGCCAGTATGACACCATCCAGACCCTGTTTGGAGCCGACCGAATGGATGTCGCCGCCGAAGCGCTGCGCAACAAAGGTCTGGACGTTACCGAACTCCAAGACGCCTCATCCGACGAAATGCGTCTCGGCTTTGCGGATTTCCTGCAAGAGTTAGAAGAGACCGACAGCCCGGTGGTGATTTTGCTTGCCGGGGCAATTGTCCATGGGTCCTCTGGAGCTTATTTGCTTCCGGTGGGTGAAGGAGACGCGGCCGAAGCGGCACAGGTTTTGACCCGCGCTTTTCCCATTGATGCCGCACTGACCATTTTGGGCCAATATCCGGGGCGCGGTTTTCTTGTGCTGGGCGAAACCCCCGTCGACCTTGATCTGGGGGCCTATTTACAGCCTGGGGCAGGGCGGCTTGATCTGCCGTCCGGTGTGACCGCGATCCGTGGGGCGGCGTCGGATGTGGTGCGGTTTGCCTCCAAGGAATTAACACGACAAAACGCCAAGATCCTGTCAGCGGCCAGCGATTATGGGCTGGAGGTCGCCGGATATTTGCCGCGCGATTTGGTCTTGCTGCGGGATACCGAGGTTGTCATCGCACAACCCCTGCCTGTTGTGCCCAAGGTTGACCCGGATGCTGATGTCGAGGCGTGGCAAACTGCGCAACGTTTGGACAATGCCAAAGGCTATCAGGCCTATCTCGATAGCTTTGCGGAAGGGGCATTTGCCTCGGCAGCCAAACAGCGCCTCAAGGCGATTGAGACCGAACCTTTTTACAAACAACGCAGGGCCGAAGAGGCTTTGGGCCTGTCCCGTGATGCCCGCCGTAAAATTCAACGTGACTTGACCATTCTCGACTTTAATCCGCGCGGCATCGACGGCATTTTTGGCCCCGGATCACGCAAGGCGATTGGTCGCTGGCAGGAATCCATTGGCGATGCCCCGAGCACCTATTTGACCGCACAAGAGATCGAGCGCCTCTCAGAAGCAGCGGGCCTGCGTGCCGAAGAATTGGAGCAAGAAGCTCTCAAACGTCAGGCCTCTCAGGAAAGGGCGGATCGGGCTTTGTGGGCCAAGGTGATGGAGCAGGGGACCGAAGTGTCGATCCGCCAATATCTGACCAAATACCCCGATGGTTTGCACGCGGTTGAGGCACGTCGCCTGTTGCGCGCCATTGAAAAGCAACGCGGTGGGGCGGCGGCATCGGCGGATCAACGGGCGTGGAATGCCGCGCGTGAGGCCGATACGGTTGCGGCTTTGAATGCCTATTTGAAGGAAAGACCCGGTGGGGCCTTTGCGTCAGAAGCCAAGGCGCGAATTGCCGAGCTTAAGGTGCTGGCCAAGCGAAAACGCGACCGCCAAGCGGCGCTGAGTGAGGAGCAATCTTTAGGGCTCAACTCGGTCGCGCGCAAACTGGCCGAGTCACGGTTGGCCAATCTGAAAATGAACCCCGGCCCGGTGGACGGAAAGTTTGACAAACGCACCCGCGACGCCATCCGCAGATATCAGCGCGCGCATAGTTTGCGTGTTTCCGGGTTCTTGGATGAGCAAACGGTTGTTCAGCTTTTGGCCGGAACGCTGCTTGGCAGGTAAAGCGCAGCCGTAGCTGAAACAAGCCGATCGGGAAAGGCAGGCGCGCGTGCCGGGCGACGGCAAGGCGGCGCGGGCCTCTCTTTACAGAGGCTGCGCGCCGCTAAAATGGCCGCTATTCAAGCATGTCTATCATCTTGTCACGCATGACGAACTTCTGTGGTTTCCCTGTGATTGTCATGGGAAGTTCGTCGACGACCCGGATGTGTCGTGGAATCTTGAAATGAGCGATCTGGCCCTTTAGCCCATCTCGAAGGTCGTCTTCGGTCAGATCCATTCCGGGCTTGGCAATTGCCCAGGCACAGACTTCCTCGCCGAACTTTTCATCTGGAATGCCAAAGACTTGAACGTCGCTGACTTTTGGATTCCGCATCAGATATTCCTCGATCTCGCGTGGATAGATGTTTTCCCCGCCACGGATGATCATATCCTTCACACGGCCCACAATTGAGCAGAAACCTTCGTCGTCGAACACGGCAAGATCACCGGTATGCATCCACCCGTTCACAATGCTCTGGGTGGTTTTGTCTGTGTCCTCCCAATAGCCCTTCATGACGGAGTAGCCACGGGTGCATAGTTCGCCTTGGGTGCCGACGGGTACTATTTGCCCGTCCTGATCGACAATCTTGACCTCGAGATGGGGATGAACCCGACCGACCGTTTCGCAGCGTTTATCGGTGGGATCGTCCACTGAACTCTGGAAGGAGACGGGCGAGGTTTCGGTCATCCCGTAGCAGATCGTGACGTCTTTCATGTTCATCTCGGAGTTCACACGCTGCATGACCTCGACCGGACAGGGGGCCCCTGCCATGACGCCCGTGCGCATGTTGGACAGGTCACGCGGGGTGCCTTTGAGACTTTCAAGCATCGCGACGAACATGGTTGGCACCCCGTAGAGGGCCGTGCAGCGCTCGCTGGCCAGCGCATCAAGTGTCTGGGCCGCATCAAAACCTTCGCCGGGAAAGACCATCGTCGCGCCTTTGCTGACCACCCCGAGAACCCCCATCACCATGCCAAAGCAGTGATATAGCGGCACAGGAATTGCCAGCCGATCAGTCTCGGACAGGCAAATGCGATCCGTCACATAGCGCGCATTATTAACGATGTTGTAGTGCGAAAGCGTGGCCCCTTTGGGCATCCCCGTCGTGCCCGAGGTGAACTGAATGTTGATTGCGTCATCCGGCGTGAGTGTCTTGTCGATCTCTGGAATGCGGAGTTGCTGGGCCGGACCGCCCAGGTTCCTGAGGTCTTTAAAGGAATAGGCCCCAGCACCCGGTTGGTCGTCCATAATAATGACGCTGCGCAGATTCGGCAATTTTGGTGCGCGCAGACGTCCCGGTTCGCACTCATCAAGCTCGGGAGCAAGGTCCCGGATCATTCTAGTATAATCAGAGGACTTGAAGGATTTGGCCGCGATGAGGGCTTTGCAGCCGACCTTGTTCAACGCGTATTCCAGCTCAGCCAAACGATAGGCTGGGTTGATGTTCACAAGAACCAGCCCGACACGGGCCGTCGCAAATTGTGTCAGAACCCATTCGAACCGGTTGGGGGACCAGATCCCGACCCGATCCCCCTTTTCCAAGCCGAGCGCCAGCAACCCGGAGGCCAGTTCATCGACGGCGCGGTCCAGATCGTAATAGCTCATCCGAATGTTTTGGTCCGAGAAGACGGCGGCCTCTCTGGGACCAAATCTCGACACCGCATCACGCAACAGCTGTGGGATGGTAATATAGGCCAATGGTGGGCTTGAGGGTCCACGGACATAGGATTGGCCGCCCTGCGGAGCAACGGTTTGCGGGGCCGCTTCGGTCTTGGACCCCCAATCAGATATCCGGGTCGCCAGGCTTTCGCTCAGGATTGACATGTTGAACCTCCCTTACATGTTGCGCCATTCGCTTGATTTCTCAAAGGCATCTGCCGCTTGGTAGATCTTCATCTCACCATAGTGCGGCCCGACCAACATCATGCCGATGGGCAGACCTTCGCTGAGCCCGCAGGGTATGCTCATCGCCGGCAACCCACCGTTGAAGGGGGCCGTGTTGGGCACCATTTCAAAGGCCCGCTGCACATAGAGGCTAAGCGAGCAGTCGGCCGGTGGATGCTGTTGCGGCTTGATCGGCAGCGTCGGCATCAGTAGCAAATCGTATTGTTTGAGCGCAGCAAGATAGCGTTCGTTGCAAAGCCGCATGATATTCTGGCCCTTGCCATAGAACCGCCCTCGGTACTGTCGCTGAAAATGCTCACCCACGAACATGCAGGCCTTGAGCGAATGGCTCAGCTCATCCGCGCGGCCCTGCCATTGCGCCATATGGTCGGTCATCGAGGGCAGGAAAAGGCCTCGGTAATTGGTGCCGGTCGAATTGCCCCACATCATCCCGTCCTGGAGCCCCTCCAGGGTAATCGCCGTCCAGGCATCCATGGCGGTATAATGCTCGGGAATGGAAATTTCTTCGACACGGGCGCCAAGTTCACGAAAGCGATCAGCGGCTTGCATCACCTTGCCATCCACGTCGGCTTCCGAGTTTGCATGGCCGAAGCCTTCCTTCAACAGGCCGATCCGCATCCCATGCGCCCCCCGGCCAAGTGCCTCGGTATAACTGTAGACCGTCGGCTTGTATTGGCGCGGATCAAGGCCGTCTTCGCCTGCTAAAACCTCCAAAAGCAAGGCATTATCGGCCACTGTGTTGGTCACTGGCCCAAGATGGTCGATGGTTTGTTCGATCGGCATCGCACCGGTGTAGGGCACAAGCCCATGCGTGGGTTTCATCCCGTATACGCCACAATTGGAGGCCGGAATGCGGATTGATCCACCTTGATCGCCCGCGATGGCCATATCGACCTCACCCGCCGCCACAAGCGCCGCTGAGCCACCAGACGAGCCGCCCGCCATGTATCCGCGCTTCCAAGGATTGTGGATCGGCCCCTTGGCATTGGTGTGCGAGCCCCCCGAAAGGCAGAAGTTTTCGCAATGCGCCTTGCCGGTGATAATTGCCCCCGCATCGAGCATCCGGGTCACAATGGTGGCGTCAATCTCGGGCGTATAACCTTCCATGATCGACGAGCCGTTCATCATCGGTACACCAGCCAGACAAATCGTGTCTTTGAGCGCGATGCGCTTGCCACGCAATTTGCCATCCGGTGCGCCGCGCACTTCGGTTTTCACGTACCATGCGTTCAAAGGGTTTTCGGTCTGGCTTGGGAAATGGCCGGGGTTGCGCGGATAGCGCACCTCGGGCAAGTAGTCCGGCATTGCATCCAAACGGTCATAGGACTGCATATAAGGTTCGATGATCTCGCGGTATTCGTTCAGGTCCTCATCCGACAGGTTCATCCCGAACCGGCTGGCCATGTCACGCATCTGCGAAAGTGTTGGTCGTTTAACGGTCATGTTGGTCACCATGCTTGCGGCAGCCAGTTTCATTGCGGGTTCTGCCTGGGATTTGGGAGATGTCTGTGTGGCAGGCTGAGCGGTGGGATGCCCGCTGGCTTGTCCACGGGTTGAGCGAGCCGCACCGAAACCGAGGAACTGATCGACCTTGGCCTGATCGGACAGATCGGCTTTGCTCAGCTCGCCGGTCATGCGGCCGCGTTCAAGGATGAGAACCCGGTCAGAGAGATCGGAGATGAAGTCGAAGTTTTGTTCGACAAGAAGGATGGAAAGCCCCCGGCTCTTGCGCAGGGCCAACAAGGTTTCGCCCATTTCTTCGATGATTGAGGGTTGGATACCCTCGGTCGGCTCATCAAGAAGCAGGAAATCTGGGTCGCCCATAAGGCAGCGGGCAAGGGCCAGCAATTGTTGTTCGCCGCCGGACAGCGCACCACCCTGGCGATCAAGCAACGACCGCAGGCGTGGGAAATCCGAGAGCACGGCGTCCATGACATCGCGTTCGGATGCACCAGCATAATCATGCCAGGCGAACCGCAGATTGTCGCGAACCGTCAATTGCGGGAAAATGCCCCGCCCTTGCGGAACATAGCCAAGCCCCAGACCGGCGCGCTCAAAGGGGGGCATCCCGGTGATGTCGGTGGCATGAAACCTGATCGTTCCCGACCCGGCAGGCAGAAACCCCATGAGGGTCTTGAGAAGGGTGGTCTTGCCCATGCCATTATGGCCGAGAATGCCAACGACTTCGTTTTCGGCGACCGCGAATTCGATCCCGTGCAGGATCGGCACTTTGCCATACCCGCCCGAAATTCCTTTGACTTCGAGGACATGTGTCACGTCGTCATTCATCTCAGCTCTTCTTTCCAAGATAGACATTGCGTACGGTAGGATCGGACATGACGCGATCAACGTGATCTTCCATCAATACTTTCCCCTGATGGAACACCGTCACCTTCTCGGCAATTGAGCGAATGAACTGCATGTCATGCTCGACGATGATGATCGCAGCGGTTTTATTGAGCTCATGGATTGTGCCGGTCATCCGCTCAACGTCTTGCGCGCTCATACCCGCTGCCGGTTCGTCTAAAAGCACCAGCCAAGGGTCCCCGACAGCAACCAGAGCAAGTTCCACGCGTTGGCGTTCCCCATGGGCCAGCCGCCCGAGATCGTCTCGGGCAATCGCGCCCAAGGCCAGACGTTCGATGATGTCCTGTGTCTTTCTGTTGGCGGTCGAGGGATCGTGAAACCGCCGTGCCGCAAGCCAGATGTTTTCGAAAACGCTCAGGCTGTCCATGACGTTGGGCGTTTGTGTCTTGATCCCGACGCCAAGCGACGCGATCTGGTGCGGCATCCAATGCGTGGTTTCCACTCCGCGCATAAACACTTCGCCTTCGGTCGGGGTTTGCAGCCCTGTCACGCATTTAAAGAACGTGGATTTTCCGGCCCCGTTTGGGCCAATCAGACAGCGCAGCTCTCGTGCGCGGAGTTTGAAGTCAACGTTGTCGGAGGCGACCACGCCGCCAAAGCGCATGGTAAGCCCATACGTTTCAAGCACAGTTTCAGCCATTGACCCGCCCCCTGTTTCTCATTCGCCGTTGTTGATGAATGCGCCCAAAGGGGCGGCGGCCAAAGCTCACCGTCCACAAACCGGCCAGTGCTGGCACGATGCCTTTGGGCAGGAAAAGGACAAAGAGCACAAGGATCAGGCCGGTGATCAGTGTGTTATCCACCATAGTCTGCTGGCCCAGAAGGAACTTTAGATAGGCCAATCCGGCGGCCCCAAGGATCGGCCCCAGCCGCGTTCCCAGACCACCAACAATGCACCAGATGATGATTTCGGCCGATTGGCCAAGCGAAAATAAGCTGGGCGTTACAATCTCGGCCCAGTTGGCAAACAACGCCCCGGCCAACCCGGCAATGGCCGCGCCGACGGCAAACAGAACGGTTTTTCTGGCCCGGACATCGTATCCCATCAGCGACATGCGGGTTTCATTTTCGCGAATGCCGACGGCGATACGACCGAAACTTGATCGCAGCAGGGCAGACACGAGGAAGACGACCAATCCGAGCAAGACCGCACAGACATAGAAATAGGCGTCACCCCAGATGTAGTCGTCAGGACGACCGGGGATGTTCAAGGTCTGGAAGCCGGGGATGCCGTTGAACCCGCCCAACCGCGCGTTTCCGATCACATATTGTGGCCCTGCGGTGGAATTGATGAACTTGAACAGGATCAGTGTCACGACCAGCGTGATGACCCCAAGATAGACGTCCGTGAGCCGCCCATAGAACATCAAGGCCCCCAAAAGCGCCGCGAAGACTGCCGGAACCAGAACGGCAAGGATCATCGGAACCGTGCTTTCACCGATGTTGATGGCGGCGATGGCATAGGTATAGGCCCCCAGCCCGAAAAACGCCGCTTGGCCAAAGCAGAGGATGCCGCCGAACCCCCAGATCAGACCAAGGCTTAGCCCAAGCATGCCGTAAACAATCAAAATGGTGAGCGTGTAGGTGCCGATCATCAGCGGCATCACCCAGATCAGAAATGCCGAAACGAGGATGATCGTGATGGCGTCTTTTGTCAGGGTCCCGGGCATCACAGGTTCCCCTTGAAAAACTTGCCCGTAATGCCTTGCGGCAGCAGGCGCAGGAGGACGACCGCGGCGACAAGCAACGCAACTTCACCGATCACGGGTGAAACGGCGAAGGTGAAAACCTGATTGACGATACCAAAGAACCCGGCACTTGAAAAAAGGCCTGCGATCAGGGATGGCCCGCCCGCGATCACGG
Organism: Pelagimonas sp.; assembly: GCF_050633425.1. Classification (GTDB taxonomy): domain Bacteria; phylum Pseudomonadota; class Alphaproteobacteria; order Rhodobacterales; family Rhodobacteraceae; genus Pelagimonas. Next base: position 165,810 of record NZ_JBOEGM010000034.1, read on the forward strand.
TGATGAAGGCCTTGGCGATGTAAGCCCCACCCGATGTTGGCACGAGGCCAACCAATGGAGCCAGAACAGCCCCGGCCAATCCAGAGAGGGCAGAGCCGCAAAAGAAGGTCGCCATGTAGATGCGATCAGGGCTGTACCCCAGCGCCGCGGCCATATCAGAGCGTTGCATCGCACCGCGTGCGATCAATCCGGCGCGTGTGGCCTTTAGGATCAAACGTATCCCAATGAGCAGCAGGATGGCGATCACGATGATGAAAAAGTTGTACCCATTGATCTGATAATTCCCGATGGCAAAGCCGGGAATGGGAGTCGAAATTCCGGTCGTCGTATTGCCAAAGATCATGGTGGCCAGACCAATGAAGAACAGGCTCAGCCCCCAGGTGGCCAACATGGTATCAACCAGCCGCCCGTAAAGATGGCGGATGACCAGCCGTTCGACCACAAGCCCGATCAAGCCGACGACAATCGGTGCAATTACCAGCATGGCCACAAAGATATTCACGCCAAGGTTCACGGCGGTGATGGTCGCGTAGCCGCCCATCATCATGAACTCGCCATGGGCGAGGTTGATCACTTTCATCATACCAAACACGACCGCAAGCCCAGCACTGATCAGGATCAGCGAGGCGACCGCATAGAGCATTTCAACAAGAATAACGACGGATAAGTCCATGAGAGCGAGTTTCCGTTGGCAAGAAAGGCGGCCCAACTCTGGGCGTGCAGGGCGGGTTTGCCGCCCTGCCAAAATCTGGGGGAGATCAGATGGCGATTTCGTACTGTGTGTTGTCGTTCGGATTGGCAGATAGATCGCACACAGCCTGCGTGTCGATCGGCTGGCGCTGCGGCAGCGTTTCGACAACCTTCATTCCCTGATTTTCGATTTCCATGATGTGAACATCCAAAACCGCGTGGTGCGTTTTGGGATCAACCGTGACTTTGCCCGCCGGGCCTTCAATCGACAGGCCTGTTTCCAGAGCCGCAATCAAGGCATCGCGATCCATCGAGCCTGCCTGACGTAGGGCTTCGGCCCAAGTCAGCACACCTTGATAGTTCGACACGGCGATCTCATGGATCAGGTTGCTGTCACCATAGGCGGCTGCCCACCGTTCCTTGAACGCGTTGTTCGCCGGGGTGTCGAGTTCCTGACTGTAGTTGTAGGCGACCATGATCCCGTTGCCTTCTTCGGGCGTCAGAACCTTGTGTTCGTTGCCAACACCCAAAGTGGTCGACGCCAGCGGAATACGGTCTTTCATACCAGCGGCGGCCCATTGACGGAAGAACGACAAATGTGCGCCGCCGACGAGCGGTGCAATCACCAGATCGGGGCCGACTGATTGAATTTTCGCGATGGTGGACCCAAAGTCGCTCACATCCAGCGGGAAGAAGTCGACGCCCACTGTCTCACCGCCGTTGTCGGCCACGAATTTTTGAATCCAGCGTGCGGTGATTTGGCCATAGTTGTAATCGGCGGCGAGAATGTAGACTTTCTTTCCCGACTTGCCCATGGCGTAAGGGACAAGCGCCTCGACCTGCTGGGCAGGTGTTACGCCGTTGATAAAGATGTTCCGATCACAAACGCCGCCTTCGTAAAGCACGTTGTAGAAATACGGTGTCTTGGTCTTGCGCATTGTCTGCCGGATTGCCTCACGCGATGCAGACAGAATGCCACCATGCACCACATCAACTTTGTCCTGACGCGTCAGTTGCTGGCCGTATTGTGAATAAAGCGCCATGTCGGATTGGGTGTCATATGCGACAACCTCGACCTGCTTACCAAGAAGGCCTCCGGCTGCGTTGATCTCGTCCACAGCGAGGCGCATGGCCATGTCCATCGGCCGACCATAGGCATCAAATATCCCCGAGCTATCAAGGATAGAGCCCAGTTTGATCGTGTCTGCGGCCATTGCCACGCGGGGCAGAACGGAGGCCCCTGCAAGAGCAGCCGTGCTGGCCAGGAAGTTGCGGCGGTTCAGTGTCATATCGGTTTCCTTCCTCATGTCGTTTGTGTTGGATGCGGGACGGCGTTTGCGTCACGTGTCGGTTTTGGGTTTGTCTTTGATCCGGTTGGCATAATCAGCAGTTCGGCCCGCCAGATTGGCATCGAAATCAAGCCCGATGTCTTCGCCCATCTGTTTCATCGCGGGCAAGCGCACGGCCATTCCAAGAATTTGATCCATGGCCGCCCCGAACGCGCCATCAACGCCTGCGCCCGGACCACCGGTGCCGCCAGAACCAGTACCAGCGCCAGTACCAGCACCGGAGATTTGGTTGATCCTGATGGAATCGATCTTCTCAACCGGCTTCATCATCTGCGTCATGATGTCAGGCAGCCGGTCGAGTTTCCGTTCTTCCAGACGCATCCGGATTACAGCATCCCCAAGCGTGTTTTCGGCCTTGTTCAGGGCGATACGGCCAGCGGCTTCGGCCTCCATACGCGCGCGCTCAGCGTCGCTGGCCTCGGTTTTCGCAGCGGCATCTGCCTTGGCTTTCTCAAGCAGTGTTTCGACATCGCTCTTGACCTTGGCACTTTCGAGCTCAAGTTCTTTTTCCTGTCTCAGGTGGGCGATTTCACCTTCGCGTTCTGCGATGGCCCGCTCCTTCTGCGCCTGAACATGTTCCGCTGCCAGAATGACCTTGGCCCGAGCCTCTTCTTCTTCCGCGCGCGCTTGGGCTTCCGTTGCACGTTTCCGGGCAATCAGAATATCGTTGTCGATCTTTTCCTCTTCGAGGGTGCGAATGGCCGTCATCTCGGTCTTGCGCAGCGCCTCGTCGCTTTCAACTTGCGTCGCCTTTAGCCGTTTTTCATTCTCGATCCGGGTGGTTTCACTGGCGAGCTTGGCGGCGTCGCGCACACTATCCTCGCGCGATTTGGCTTCCGCTTCGAGCTTGGCCAGGTGTTCTTGCTGCGCGATCTCCGCTTCGCGTTCTTCACGGCGCAATGCGAGTTGCCGTTGATGTTGCGTGAGGTGGCATTCGCGAACAGCGACGTCCGCCTCTGTTTCGATGCGAATACGCGCCTTGCGCTGCTCTGCAACCAGCTCGGCCAACTGACGCATTCCTTGGGCGTTGAAGGCGTTGTTTTCATTCCACTGGCTCAGGTCGCTTTGATCAACTGCAATCAATGAAGCCGACACCAAGGTTAACCCCAGTTTCATCGCCTGCGCTTGGATCGCCTCGGCCACGTCCGAGGAAAAACCGGAACGATCCAGATGGATGTCTTCCAGCGTCCGAGCGGCGGCCGCGCGTTGAATTGCATCGACAAGAGACCCCGCAAAAACGTCCTTTACCGTTTCGCCGCCCCTGGCAATCCGCGGGCCCAATGCCTGCGCTGCGGTCGAAATGCCGTCCTCGGTTGGATCTACGCGCAGTTCAAACTCAAACTGGACATCGGCCCGCATCTTGTCTCGTGTCAAAACTGCGTCGCGACCTTCACGGCTGATGCTGAAAGTCAGCGCCCCCATGGATACTTTCTGGACCTGATGCAGAATGGGCAGAGACAGGCAGCCACCGTCGGTGACAACACGGCGCCCCCGAAAGCCGGTTCTCACCAGCGCGGTATCCAAAGTCGCCTTTGCGTAATATTTTTGCAGAAACCAAATCGCGATCAGCGCGACAACAACCAGCAGAACCAGCAGGATAACCCAAGCCAAGGCAATTCTCCCCATGTGATCAATCGTCGGACGTGCGGTCCGCGACCCATTCGTTCGGTAAACCGTGGGGGAATTTAATTTCCAATTCAAGTAAATAATTTGAATGGGAAAGTATTTTTGGCTAACTTATTGTTTTACAGCTCTTTTATGACCTCAAATTGGAGGCCGCTGGCGCGGGCTAGGTAGATTGGTGCCCGCTCACTCTTGTTGGACGGTGAGAGTTTTCTCCCGCTTTTGTGAATCACTGGCAGAGCATCGGAAAAGCTGTGCTCGCGCCAAACTGTTGCGTGCCCTTGCATCAGTCCGGCCAGGAAATGAACCCCCTCATAGGTTGACTGACCCAATGCGTTTAACGCCGGGGCCTGATCGCCATGGACGCGGTAGTATTTTTCTTTGAAGGCCGCGTTTGCATCCGTCGGCAGGGCCCCGAAGTATGACGATGCCGCGAACATTCGCTGGCTGTTTTTCGCACCGCAGCCAAGCAGACCGTTCTCTTCGATGGCACAGGATAATCGCACCATGCGGTCATGCAACTTTGCCTTGCCGAATGCCCGGTTGAAGGCGACGGCATCCTGACCAACCAGTGAGATCAGCACGGCCTCGGCGCTTGTTTTGGCAATCTCTTCGACAAACCGGCTCATGCTTTTTAGGCCGAAGGGAAGGTATTTTTCATATGCCAGTCCAACTGACATTTCCTGAAGTTTGGCTTTGGCATAACCATGTGACGTTCTGGGCCACACATAGTCGTTGCCAATCAGAGCCCAGCTTCGAGGCCGGTATTCATTCTGAATATGCGCCATCGACGGGCCGAGTTGCTCTTGTGGGGTTTCACCTATGGCAAACAATCCGTCGGTTCGTTCCCCCCCCTCGTAGAGCGGCGTATAGATGTAGGGGATCCGTTGTCGGACAACCTTGCTAAGACGTTGACGGATCGCGCTGATATGCATGCCGACAATGGCATCAATTGAGTTCGTTTCGATCAGGTCGTTGACAGTCTCTTCAATCGAAATGCTCGCCTCCATGGCGGCGTCTATCATGATGAGTTGCACTTTGCGGCCATCAATGCCGTTTGTCCGGTTCAGCTCCTCGACAGCGACTTGAGCACTTGAGATACAGGACGGGGCCCAGAGGCCCGCAGCACCACACAAGGGAATAAGGAGGGCGATCCGATATGTTCCCTTGCTGCGCAACACTGGATCATCGCGCAGTTCCTCAATTTCTGTTGGAACACTTGGTAGCGTGGTCAAAGTAGCTCTGCCCTTCCAAGGCGGATCGGGAACCGCTACATACCAATTGATTTTACTTTCCAAGTCAATTAAATTCTGATTGTCATAAACTGGTGCCCCGATGAACACGAGCTCCCCCCCCATCCAGAACTATCTGTCGTATGCTCTTGCTGCGGCACATCGAAAGATGTCGACATCACTCAACGCCCGTCTGAAACAACACGGCATTCAGATCGAGGCCTGGCGCATTCTTGAAACGCTGGAGGCAGGCGAGCGGCTGACGATGGGGCAACTTGCCGATGTCGTGCTGATGAATCCTCCGACGCTGACCAAACTGGTTGATCGGATGGTGTCTGATGGTTTGGTTCACCGGCAGATTGCGCAGGTTGACCACCGTCAGATCAATGTTCTTCCCACCGCTCTTGGCAAGAAAAGGATGCTGCAAATCCGACAAGAAGTGCGAGAACAAGATGCGGAGTTTCAATCTTTGATTGGAAAGGACGAGGCCGACAAACTCATCGAAATGCTCCGCGAAATGGTGCAATAGGTCTCATTCGGTTTGACCAAGTTCCACACACTCGGACGTTAACGCTTGTCGCCCCAAATGGATCACTATTTGAGAAAGTGTTGGCCGCTTATCGGAACGAGGCAATCAACACTCCGATCACGTTTGCCGACAAAGTCAGGGCAGGGAGCAGGTCAACTTCACTGGCCCCAGTCTACGGCTAAGAAGAGCTACGAACCCGATGCGATCTCTCGCCCACGTGTCGCGCAAGACGGAAACGCCCACACCACCGAGATTCGACACCGATGACAATAGATTTCCCGACTGGACTTGTCGGATGAGCGGTTTGCCTCCAATCTGATCATCGGACGTCAATCAATTACACGTAATTCAATTTGCGCTCCGTCGGGCAAATCTTTGATCGCCAATGCCAGATCGCCTGAATGCCCGATCAACTCCTCTAGTGGTGCGGTACGTATGTTGGACGTATCATACCGGCCACCCAGCACACCCGGAATAACCAGATAGTAAGCCCTGTGCGCTTTCAAACGGCCTAAATGCTTGCGAGCAAGTTCAACTACATTGGACATTTTCCAATCCTCCTGAAAGTCTTCACTGTTAACTCGTTGGAGGTAGGCTTGCCGGTTCTCCGCCACCACTTCGCATGTCAGTTCTTCCGGACAAATCCGCCAATAGTTTTGCTTTTCATCCAAAACCAGGAAATTTCCAAACTCATTGCGTCCTAAAATTTCGATAGCTTTTAAGCCGGTCCACCCCCAGTGTTCGTTTATTTTTCTAAGAATACTCATCACCCAAATCATCCCACTTTTGATGAGTTGAATATCGCGGAGGTCGCAACGCTCCTCAAGACCATTCGTCCCGCGTTGCCGACCTTCGACACGAGAAATCACTGATTTGACCCACCAAACTTGTCGGATGTCGGCAGTGAGCCCACATTGACGAATGTTGCGACCTGTATGAATGGCTGGAACAGGATCT
>NZ_JBOEGM010000035.1:0-109198 GCF_050633425.1 Pelagimonas sp.
GTTTGTAATGCGACAGGTTGATTGCCTTCATTTGCGACGCGTCGATTTTGGACCACACGCAATGCGCATGCCGCCGCCCGTTCTTCTCATGAAACACAATCGCGCGTGGCTGGCCTGTCAGGCCTAACCGCGCCTCGACATCTTTGATGGCAGTTTCAAAGGTCGGGACGTCGACCGTCTCATGCGGTGGCGGGTTCAACGAGAGTGAAAACAGATACTTCTTGCACTTGGTTCCGCTGGCAATGGCCTCAACCTCGGCAAATGCTTCGCCGAGGTCTTGTGTCATAAACCCCTCAACCGCATGCACGGTGACATGATCATTGTCCCGCGGATTGAGCAAATGCCGCGCCAGCTCCGCCCCAAAGGCCCGCTCGTTGCCTTCGAGGATCACGTCGCGCTGCGCTTTCCGAGTGCCTGCATCAAAGCCGAGCGGATCGCCAAGAGATGCGCATTCGCCTCAGCAATCTGAGCCTTGGTCTCCTCGCTCTCAATCAAAATGCCCAGATTGGCATGATGCGCGAGCTGATTGAGATTGCTGGCAATCCGCGACTGCCCCAACAAGGCCAGCACTTCAGCCACGGCTTTCTTATCCGCCATCGCATCCGCAGGCCGCGTCTTGCGCAACTTCGCATCTTCGGCAAACACACAAGCCCGCACATAGGCGCTGAGCGTCATCCCTGCCGCCAGCTTTTCCAACCGATCCCGCTCTTCGCGCGTCAACCGCAGCGTAAAAGGCGACATCTCCCGCCGAGGCGACGCCTTGGACGGTTTGCTTTGGTGCTGTGCTGCCGCCTGAAACCCTTCGGTCACATCAGGCGCATGCTTCGCCTCGCCCCAGCTCATAGCCCAGGCTCCGGCAAGTCGATCTGGAGCGCGGGCTCATTAGTAGTGTCGACTTCTTCCGCCTCACACGCTCGAGCCGCAATCTCATCCAACCTGTGGATAACTTCTGGCTCACCCTTGAGAACCTCCGCCCAATCCTCTAACTCAGAAAGCAACTGCTCCGCGAGCTCAGGTTCTAGGTTCCTCCTCTCCGGTGCACCACTTGAGACTTTCAGGTCTTCGAACTCCCTTAACGCTATGAACCGTTTGCTATTTCTGGGGTTCTCGGTCCCTCAATTCGTCTTTTCTTGATGCGGTCTGCGAAGGCCCATTTCAGGGTCAATCTTCGCATTTTGATTTGACATTTTCATTTACTTTCAGTCTCTTACGGTGGTCGGCGCGTGTTTTTTTCGTCAAACGTTTGAACAGGGGCCATCGGTTTGGTGGAGTGTTCGGCCAGTATAGCTTTGCGTTTTCCAATCCGGCGCTTTTGACTCGAAACCTGCAATCCCGTTGCGGTTTCTTCCGTCCGACATACGAACTAGAATCTGATCAAACTGCTTTTCAAGTTCAAACATCTGCAGCTTGTTGGCGATGGTGGTTCACAAGGTGATTCACCGTCGATGCTGCCAGACGGAACAGGGTCTTGCTTGGTTGCGAAGTTTTCACAAAGGCACCAATTTCGTTTTCGAGCTTGTCGCCAGGAATGGACTTGGCATAGCTGTCGCAAGTCTTTGTTTGGCAAACAAAATAGTCGTAGTGCCTTGAAGGGCCCCTTTGATGAGGGCGACATCATGGCCACGCCACAGCCATCACAGCAAACAAGGCCGCGCAGGACAAAGTCTTGGCCGATGTTCCTGCGCAGCGGGTTTTTTGCCGTTCTGCCTCGGCGGGCTAAAATCTTTTCAAAGGACTTGAGTGAGATCAGCGGCTCATGCTCGCCTTTAAGCTAGGTGATACGGCTTTGTTACGCAAATCGGAGTGAGAGGGGACTTCGCTCAAATCCCGGTTTATGCAACAAAGCTCAGGCGGTTGGGCACCGTATACCCCATGGTATTTGAGTGGTTTCCTAACAGCTTTGTCTCTTTACAATCCGTAGACGTTTTACACTTGCAAAATCGCTACTGGAAAGCCGTCTAGACCTGTATCGCCGCCGCCTGTGCAATCTCGAGGAGATCTGTGCGACCATCATCGCCCACGATCACGAAATTCGCGTTGCCCTCTCCCCATGTCACAAAGTCAAAGTCACCAAAGTCGCGTTCTGCAAATCCCTGCTGCGGGGTGTTCGTCGCCATCAAGCACAAGGCGACGACCTGTGCATCGGCGTCCGTAAACATCAACTGTGCGACGGGTTTACCTGCTGCAACCAGCAGCCGCGCGCCCTGGAAGGTCAGCCCTTGCGTAGACAAATCCGGCACGCGCACATTCGCCCCGACCGTCGTTGTCAGCCAGCTTTCGATATGATCGGCTTCGTCTGCGCCAACCTCAACGAGATGGCGTTCCTGCTCAGCATACACACGATGATAGGTTGCGATGTCCTTTAACCAACTCGGAGCCGCCGCAACTTGATTGTTCTGGGAAAGGCCACCAACATAACCGATCGCGCCACCAAACAGCAACGCCACTGCAGTCGCGCCAGCTGCAAGCCAACGACGCGCTGACGGTATGCCTGCGTCATTCGCCACAGGCTTAGTCGGCGCATTATGTATGGCCGCGGCCAATTCAAATGGCACTGGCTCCTTCAACACTTGCGCAAACTCTTCCTGCGCTACGTCATCAGCCGCCATCAACTCTTCAAGCTCTGCCTGCAGTGAAACATCGGCCTCAAGAGCCTGTTCTATCTCTCGCGTTTCGGCCTCTGACAATTCGCCATCAAGGAACGCGCTCAGTTTTTCAGCGTACTGGGTCATTCGCTTACTCCTTGCGGTTCTGCAATCTTTTTGGCCAAGGTTTTGCGGGCCCGATGCACCCGGCTCATCACTGTGCCCACCGGAATATCAAACAGCTCAGCGGCTTCTGCATAGCTATAGCCCTCGACCGATACGGTCAGAAGCACAGCGGATAATTCCGCAGGCAAGGATACAATCTGCTTTTGCAACTGTGCCGTCACGACCGAATCCTCGCCTGTCTGCGTAGTCAACAACTCAGAGGTTTCGTCCGCAGGAACCGTCCCTTGCCCGACACGCACCGTACGCTTGCGCATTTCGCTGATCCAAAGGTTGCGCGTAATGCGAAACATCCACCGGTCCAAAGGTTGAGAGGGGTCCCACTGATCTGCTCGACTGAGCGCGCGCAAACACGCCTCTTGCACAAGATCATCGGCCTCGACGACAGAACGAGTCAAGGACCGGGCAAACCGTCTTAGCCTTGGTAAAAGCACGATCAGGTCTTTTTTCAGATCAGCCGACACATCACCCTCGCGATCACGAGCGCTAAACTCTGACGCCCTCCACTTCACGGTCCTTACTGCAACGCTATGCACCGGGATGCAACGTCGTTGGTCAATCAAATCTCCCGTTACAACCGCATTCATTGCTGGCACCTTTTCACCTGTTTCAAAAGGTTTACGCGCCAGTCACCAAAATTATTCCATTTTTTTTGCACCCCACGGGAATAACCCAAGGGCCAATGCGTATTTGTTCGGCACTCAACGCCCATATGTTCCTCAGGAAATGGACCGAAACCAAAACCGGGAAGACCGCCGTGAAACGCAGATAGGTCAGCACAATCGCGGTATTTGTCATGCTGGGTTGCGCTGCATCAGCGCAAACCGTCCGCACCGTAAATTCTGATGTTACAAAAGTCACTTTGTCAGCCAAGATCGGCTTGACGCCCATGTGTTGTGTCAGGGTGAGTGAATGAACTTAACTTTGACAGTGGCTTATGGAGTGGTTGGCCACCCTTTGATCGAACGCAAATGTGGTGCTTGGTGTCTCTGGCTGAATGGGGCCAGACCCTAATTGCTGCCGCCCCAGGAATTTCACAGCCTGGAGCGACGCTTACATTTTAATTGGATCGCTCTGCGTCTACTTGTCGGGCAGCTTTGGTGAGGTGCCCACATATGCCTCAATCAAAGACGGGTGTACCTCTGATCCATCGTACATGAACGGCAACACCCCCTTTAGCCCGGCCGCGCCGCGTTTGTTGATGATCGCTTCGTCAGATTTTGTGACCCGCTGCGACATGCGCCGCCCCCATTGCGCGAGGTAGCCATAGAGCCGGTCAATCGTTTCGGCATGGTCGTCTGTTTTTCCCAGATCTACATATTCATCGGGATCGTTTTGGAGATCGAACAACATGGGCCGAAAGCCGCCTTCCGCGTGCATCATCTTAAAGCGCCCATCAAAGACCATGAACAAGCGGCAATCGCGCGGGGTTAGGTCGTAGGCTTCGGACATTGTGCCACCGACGGTGCTGGCAGAATAGTCAAATTCGCTGATCAGGTACTCGCGCCAGCTTGGGCTTTCACCTGCCAGCAATGGCATCAATGAGCGACCTTCGAGAATATGCGTCGGCACCTCGCCACCTGCGGCCTCGACAAAGGTGGCCGCGATATCAAGACTTTCAACCAAGGCATCGCTGGTTTGGCCTCGGGTTGTGTCGGCGTCTTGGCGCGGATCGTAGATGATCATCGGCACTTTGGCAGATTGGTCATGGAACAGTGATTTCTCGCCCATCCAGTGATCCCCAAGATAGTCGCCGTGATCAGATGTGAGCACGATCATCGTGTTTTTGATCTCACCGGTTTCTTCGAGATGATCCAGAATACGCCCCAGATGGTCGTCGCATTGCTTGATCAGGCCCATGTAGGCCGGGATCACCTTTTGGCGGACCTCATCGCGCTGAAAGGCCTGGCCGACGCGGTTGGTCATATAGGCATTAAAGACCGGGTGTGTGTTGTCCAGTTCCATCTCGTGACGGCGCGGTGGGGGGACGTGTTCTTCGTTGAACATATTATGATAGGGGGCCGGTACGATATAGGGCCAATGCGGTTTGATATAGCTGACATGCGCGCACCACGGGTCTTTGGCTTGCTTCATAAAGTCAATGGTGCGGCTGGTCAGCCATGCTGTCTCGGAATCCTCTTCGTGGATGTGGGCTGGCCTGTCGGCGTTCTCATACATCCAGCCAGAGGCGATCTGGTTGCCGTCTTTCACGCCTGCATTGGCATGGTCGGCCCAGGGGTTGTCGCTTTCCGAATAGCCCTTTTCTTTGAGGTATTCGTTATAGGGGGACCGACTTTCATCATATGGCCCCGCGATCCCTTCGGCCCAAAGACCGTCATCACGGATGTAGATGTCAAATCCACATTCAGCCTGACGTGCGCCAATCACGCTGTCGGGGTCCAGGCCCAGTCGGCTCATCCCTTCGACGTCGGCTTCCATATGGGTTTTGCCAATCAACCAGCAGTCCATGCCTTCGCGGCGCAGGTGATCACCCAGTGTCAGCTCCCCCACACGCAGCGGAAAGTTGTTCCACTGCGCCCCGTGGCTGGATGGGTAACGCCCGGTGTAATAAGACATGCGGCTGGATCCGCAAATGGGCGATTGTACATAGGCATTGGTAAAGCGCAGGCCCATCTCGGCAACTCTGTCAAAGTTCGGAGTGTGCAGATGGGGATGGCCTGCGCAGCTGAGGTAATCAAAGCGCAGTTGGTCGTACATGATGAAAAGAATGTTCATTTCAGTCGGTCCTCGTTCATATCAGTGGCTCCTCTCAAAGAATGCAGGCAATCCGGGGTCGCATTTTCGAATGCGGCCATGGACAAGTTTACGGACCTCAGGCCCGGTTGATCTGTTTGGTAACGAATACGCCCTCAGTCACGCACCGCAGACATTCGGGCGTTGCAAAGCATCGGTTTGAATGGCTCCAGACCAGAAGCAGGCCGCATGTTTGATCAACGTCTGGCTTGGTTTAAAGCCTGTCGACCAACGCTATTGTGGACGGGTTGCCTGTGCGTGCTCGATGCCCAATCACCGCCTGCAACAAACAACTCAGCCATTTCTTGCGATTATTCCTTCCGGTTAACGCGACGCCAAACAGCAAGAGGAAGGCGAAAGCATTGCGAGGATGCCGTCGGCGCGGTGTCCCCGCAGTCAGGCCGCTTATGCGGGCTCAGGCTTAGGTTCCGGCTGGGTCTGGAATTCGCGGACCACCAAGCCGTTTTCGTCCCAAGAGCCGCGCGCGATAATGCGGCCTTTGGCAACCAGCGTCCCGTCGAGTTCATATTCATCGGCGGTCACTATGAAATTTTGCCCGACAACGGCGTCCATCGTGCCGTTGGTCGACACATCGAAGGTTGTGGGATGCCAACCCAATTTGTTGATCAGATCGCTGATCTGCTCATTCACATAGCGGTTGGCGGATGGGGACCGCACATAGACCCTGCCGCGCACTGTCACCATGGCTTTGAACGGGACGCGATAGGTTGCTTCGTTAACGATAAACGAGGTGATGATTTTGCGGTGGGGGGGCACGAAGATCGTGCTCTGATAGCTCCAACTGCGGGATTCTGTTTCGGTCTGGGTTGAGGTGCTTTTGGTGCTCAACGATATGGAGGTCTTGGTACCTCCGACAAAGGGAACGTCGGCCTCGAACTCAGTGTTGACGCTCAGCGCGTTTTCGACGCTCCAGGAATAGGTTTCGGTTGTCGTTTCTTCGACAACGAATTCCTGAAAGTGCTGGGCGGAGGTGCTGTTGATGAATTCCGATCTTGCCACTGTGATCGGGTTGATTTCGCCGGGGAAGACATCGCCGAAGACCAAATCCTGCTTCTCAATATACATGTCGGATTTGGATTCCACCCACTCGTATTTGCCTTGGCTGGGGAAGTTCTGTTCCGTGGCGCGGGCCACGCGGTCGCCGACTGTTTTGTATGGGCTCGTCATTTGCAAATTCCTTTCCTTGCAATATGTTACACAGGTTTTGCCTGTGTGGGTTGGGTTCGGGGGGGTAACGCGGGGCTGCGTGACCGTCTGCACAAGGGTTACGCATGGTCACGTCGGATTATTCACGGCAAAGGAGAAAAAGTTTCGAGCCATGCATTTTCTATGACGGGCGCTTTGCGATCTGGCCCTGACCACGCCCTTTTTCATGCGTGCCAGCCGGGTATAAAGGCGCGTTCAGCGTTCAGTCATCAGGGCACTCACCATGGCGAAATCGCGCGTTAGAAGGACAGTGTCTTTCTTTGGGCCAAGAATGATCCTTTGGGCCAAGGATGATCGGCCCGTGCGAGAGGTTCCCATTTGTGAGGCCGTAGAGTGGAAAAAAAACGCCACCAAAAAAAGGCGCGCGTTCTGACAAGATCCGAACCAAGCTGATCGCGCTTTTGACGTGGCCGATGCACTTTGTCGCGGAACAGGAGCGTCTGCAATTTGATCGTTAGGTTGGGGGCATTCCTCTGAAAATAGTGCAGAAGGTATTCGCCAACATTGCTATTGACTCAACTTCAAACCGTAAGTTAAACGATTAACTATAAAACGTTTAACAGCGTTTGAGGGGGGAGACTAACGATGAGCCATAGGGTGTCCATCAAGGACGTCGCGAAAGAAGCGGGCGTATCAACCGCGACTGTTTCGAACGTTTTTAGCGGCAAGAAACCGGTGAATGACGATTTGGCCGCGAAGGTGAAAAGCGTCGCGGCCCGGCTTGGGTATCAAGTCAACAAAGCGGCGTCTTTGCTTCGCTCTGGTCGTAATAGTGTCGTTTCGGTTTTGGTTCCCGATTTGTCAGACCCATTTTTCACATCAATCATCACCGAGATAGAACATCTGGCTACCGATGATGGGTATGAGATCATTGTTGGAAATTCCAATGACAACGTTGTCACTGAGGCAGGGCGGCTTGACGCTTTGATGGCATGGCAGCCTGCGGGGGTGATTGTCATTCCGTGCACAGACAAAGTGCCGGATCGCCTTAAGACGGAACATGACACGCCCTGCGTCTTTCTTGATCGTATTTCCGAATTTGATGTCGCGGACACTGTCACGATCGACAACGTCGGAGCAGGTATGATCGCGGCAAAGCATCTGACCGACAAAGGGCACACCTGCGTCCTTGTTGCTGCGTCTGATCTTGAAATTGCACCGATCCGAGAACGGGCAGAGGGCGTTGAGGCGCAAATTCAACGGGTTGGCGGTACGGTTGATTTCCTTGAACTGGGGTCCGATCCGCAAATTGGCGCAGCGACCTTGGCCGCATGGATGGATGTGCATCCGCTGCCGTCTGCTATTGTCGCGACCAATGACATGACGACGCTTGCGGCATTGTCATGCATCGCGGATCGCAAGTTCGAATTGCCCGACAAGATTTCCGTTGTTGGATTTGATGACTATGCGTGGATGCAGGCACGCCGCACCGGCATCACGGTGATCAAGCAGCCCGTCGAAGACATCGCAACATCCGCATGGGAGCTGTTGAGGAAACGCATTGGCGGTGACACGTCGCCCATCGTCAATCGGGTCCATGAATGTGGGCTGGTTGCCAGAGATTCCGTCAAGAGCTTCATTACCGGGCAAACCGACGCCCCCCCAAAATGATCGCGTTAACTCAGAACGACATAAGCACGGGCAGCGCCGCAATGGCGATGAGCATATGTCGTGATGAACTAACCAAACCGGCTGCACTGCGCAGCTAAGCGCCGAAAGGCGTCGTCACCAGATTTTTAAGAATTTCGGCACGGCTTCGTCTGTGAACGGGAGGGATGTGTCTAAGGCCGCATCAAAGGGGTTCAACTGAACCAAAAAAACTTGGAGGAAACTATGACTAACTTTTTCAAAGCTGCGGCGGCGTCTACGCTTGTCGCCACACTATGCGCATCGACTGCGATGGCTGACACAGTGGCATTCTTGATGCCCGACCAAGCGTCGACACGGTATGAAGAGGCGGATTGGCCTGGTTTTCAAGACGCGATGGCGGGTTTGTGCTCCGACTGTGAGTTGATCTATCAAAACGGCAATGCCGACGTCGCCCTGCAACAACAGCAGTTCAACTCCGTGATCGCACAGGGCGCATCCGTCATCGTGCTTGACCCCGTCGACTCTGCGGCGGCGGCTGGTCTGGTTGAAATCGCGCATTCCCAAGGCGTCAAAGTGATCGCATATGATCGTCCAATCCCGGACAAAGTGGCTGACTTCTATGTCTCTTTTGACAATGAAGGAATTGGGTACGCGATTGCTCAGTCTTTGGTCGATCATCTGCAAGCGACAGGTGTTCCCGATGGCGCTGGGGTTCTGCAAATCAATGGCTCTCCCACAGATGCGGCGGCTGGTTTGATCCGCGACGGTATCGACCGTGCGCTTGACGCGTCTCCCTATGTGACGCTTTCGGAGTTCGACACACCTGATTGGGCTCCGCCAAAGGCTC
Organism: Pelagimonas sp.; assembly: GCF_050633425.1. Classification (GTDB taxonomy): domain Bacteria; phylum Pseudomonadota; class Alphaproteobacteria; order Rhodobacterales; family Rhodobacteraceae; genus Pelagimonas. The sequence continues at coordinate 9,187 of NZ_JBOEGM010000035.1, forward strand.
AGGAATGGGCCGCAGGTCAGATCACACGTTTTGGTGGCGACATCATGGGTATCGTTGCTGCCAATGACGGCACTGGCGGTGGCGCGATTGCGGCACTCAAAGCGTCTGGCGCGGATCCGCTCCCACCTGTCACAGGCAACGATGCTACCATCGCGGCACTGCAATTGATCATTGCTGGCGACCAGTACAACACAATCTCCAAGCCATCGCAGATTGTCGCTGCCGCCGCTGCGGAAGTTGCTGTTCAGTTGCTCAAAGGCGAGACGCCCAACGCCACAACCGAACTCTACAACACGCCTTCGCAGCTGTTTGTGCCGGCCGTTGTGACCCAAGAAAACATCAAAGAGCTGATCTTTGATGCCGGCATCCAAACTGCTGAAAAAGTCTGCACCGCAGAATACGCAGACGCCTGTGCCGCACTTGGCATTAAGTAAGTGACACGGTGCGGTGCCTGATTGCAGGCACCGCACACCAATGTGGCGAAGAGGAGGACGTCATGACACAGGGAAACACGCATAGAGATGCGCGGGATCCTATCTTGCGGTTGCAAGGGATCGGAAAACAATTTGGTGCTGTGACGGCTCTTGAGGATATTGCATTAGATGTTCACGCGGGCGAAGTTGTCGCCCTTGTTGGTGACAATGGCGCGGGCAAATCGACCTTGATCAAGGTGCTTGCGGGCGTGCACCAACCCACATCGGGGACCATCGAATATCTCGGTGAACAGGTGACTTTGGACACCCCAGGCAAAGCCTTGGAGATGGGCATTGCTACGGTGTTTCAGGATCTTGCCCTATGTGAGAACCTCGACGTTGTGTCGAACCTTTTTCTGGGTCACGAACTTTCGCCTTGGCGTTTGGATGAAGTCCAAATGGAGGTGCGCGCTTGGACCTTGTTGCAAGAGCTCGCGGCACGAATTCCATCTGTTCGCGAACCCATCGCATCCCTTTCGGGGGGGCAGCGTCAAACCGTTGCGATTGCGCGGTCGCTTTTGCTCGACCCTAAAATTATCATGTTGGATGAACCAACAGCGGCCCTTGGCGTTGCCCAAACAGCTGAGGTTTTAAACCTTATTGAGCGTGTGCGGGATCGCGGCCACGGTGTCATCTTGATTTCGCACAATATGGAAGACGTGCGCGCTGTGGCAGACCGTATCGTTGTCCTGCGATTGGGCAAAAACAACGGCACCTTTGATGCCGATACTTCACATCAAGACCTCGTTTCAGCAATCACCGGTGCCAGCGAAAACGCTGTGTCCCGTCGTGCGGAGCGCAAACTCGCAAAAGTGGGCGACACTCAATGACACACGACACAAATAAACCTCAGCTTGATCGGGCAGATAGCCGCGTCAGGCACGACACTGGCCTTATAGGGGCGGCGCGTGGGTTCGTGGATCAGGTGCGATCCGGCGATTTGGGCATGTTGCCGGTCTTCGTCGGCCTCTTGCTCATCTCGGTTGTCTTCAGCAGCCTGAATCCGGTGTTTCTGGCCCCAAATAACCTTGTGAACCTGCTGTTTGACGCCGCCGCAGTGGGCCTTATCGCGCTCGGTGTCGTCTGTGTTCTGCTCCTCGGAGAGATCGACCTGTCCATCGGTTCCATGAGCGGGCTTGCATCTGCGATGACGGGGGTTTTGTGGGTTAATTCCGAGGTGCCTTTGTCGCTCACTATCCTGGCCGTTGCTTTGACAGGTGCGCTTGTCGGTGCTCTCTTTGGGTTCCTGCGCAATCAATTTGAAATGCCGAGTTTTGTCGCGACCCTTGCTGGTCTTCTGGCGTTGCTAGGTCTTCAACTCTATATTCTTGGGCCGACTGGCTCGATCAATATGCCATTCTCGTCACCATTGGTCCGGTTTGGCCAAATTCTCATTATGCCCGCCTGGCTGTCCTACCTTGTCGCCGTTATTCCCGGTGCCTTGATCATATTTGGGACCGCCCGCGCCAACGGGCAACGCGTTGAGGCGGGCCTTTCGTCCAGCGGTCTCAGCGCGGCAATGGCCAAGGCTGTGATCCTAACAGCGGCTCTGGTCTTCGCAGTATTTTATCTTGAACAAGGTCGCGGCGTTCCTTGGATGTTTGGTGTGTTTGTCTCTTTTGTTGTTGTCTTGGATTATGGGCTGACACGGACGAAATGGGGGCGGTCCATGTTTGCCGTGGGTGGCAATGCAGAAGCCGCGCGCCGATCCGGTATCAACGTCAACCGCATTCGAATGTCTGCCTTTGTGGTATGTTCGACACTCGCAGCTCTGGGCGGGGTGTTTGCCGCCGCACGATTGGCCTCAGCCAGTCAGCAAGCAGGTACAGGTGATGTAAACCTAAACGCGATTGCCGCGGCAGTCATTGGTGGCACGTCGCTGTTTGGCGGCCGAGGAACGGCGTGGTCCGCCCTGTTGGGGGTGATTGTGATCATGGCCATATCCAACGGTCTGACCCTTCTGAACCTCAGTTCTTCACTTCGCTATATGATCACAGGTGCGGTTCTTGCCCTTGCCGTGATCGTCGATAGTTTGGCCCGCCGGTCTCGTGCCAGCCATGGCCGCGCCTAAGGAAACGACATGTCCAAGTCCATGCAAAACAAATGTGTAGTTATAACCGGTGCAGCGTCTGGCATAGGTCTGGAATGTGCCAAAACACTGATCGGGGCAGGGGCGAAAGTCGCCCTTGTCGATCATGCCGAAGACAAATTGCGCAGCATTTGCGATGATCTCGGCGCAGGCGCACATGCCATTGTCACTGATCTTCTCGATCCAACGAGCGTTTCCGAAATGGTCCCCAAAATCCTTGATCAATTGGGCGGGCTGGATGTGTTCCATGCCAATGCCGGGGGATACGTTGGGGGGGCTTTGGTCGAGGGCGATCCGGATGAATGGGATCGGATGTTGAACCTCAACATCAACGCAACCTTTCGGGCGGTCCATGCGGTGTTGCCGCATATGGTTGCGCAGAAATCCGGTGATATCATCATGACCAGTTCGATCGCAGGCGTTGTTCCCGTAATATGGGAGCCAATCTACACCGCATCGAAACACGCCATTCAGGCCTTTACCCACACGGTTCGCCGGCAAGTGGCCACTGATGGCGTCCGGGTCGGAGCAATTCTCCCAGGGCCGGTTGTCACAGCATTGCTGGATGACTGGCCCAAAGAGAAAATGGACGAGGCCTTGGCAAATGGCAGTTTGATGCAGCCACAAGAGGTTGCTGATTGCGTGCTTTTCATGCTGACGCGCCCCCGCAATGTCACAATCCGTGATCTGGTAATATTGCCCAATAGCGTGGATCTGTAGCATGGCCCATTCGACTTGTTTCATCGGGATCGACGTTGGCACCGGTAGTGCACGCGCCGGTCTCTTTGACGAAACCGGCGCGATGCTGGGCACGGCCAAGCGCGAAATCACGATTTACAAAGACGCGGGCCATATCGTTGAACAATCCAGTGACAACATATGGGGTGCCATTTGCGCGGCAGTCCAAGAGGCTTTGGCCGAAAGTGGCGTCACGGCGGATGCTGTCAAAGGTATTGGGTTTGACGCGACCTGTTCACTCGTGGCCTTGGATAAGACATTTCAGCCAATTTCGGTAAGCCCGTCCGGGGACAATGCGCGGAATGTGATTGTCTGGATGGATCATCGCGCCACCGCACAAGCCACCCGGATCAATGAGACAAAACACAGGGTGTTGAATTATGTCGGGGGCACGATTTCCCCTGAGATGGAGACGCCGAAACTGCTTTGGCTAAAAGAAAACCTGCCAGAGAGTTACACCGCAGCAGGGCAGTTTTTTGACCTGACCGACTATCTGACGTGGCGCGCGACGGATGATCTTGCGCGGTCCGTGTGCACTGTCACCTGCAAGTGGACTTATATGGCCCACGAAAAGTCCTGGGATGAAAGTTACTTCCATGCGATTGGTCTCAGCGATCTGGCGGATGATGGTTTTGCACGGATTGGCACAAATATCGTTGATGCAGGGACGGCGTTGGGATCTGGCCTTACGGCTCAAGCGGCAAACGACCTTGGCCTGACTGTCGGAACGCCAGTGGGCGCGGGTTTGATTGATGCCCATGCCGGTGGCTTGGCGACCGTCGGGGCCAATGGGCCCGCTCAGGGCGGACAAACGGTGCAAGGCGCGCAAGATCGCATGGCCTATGTGTTCGGGACTTCCGCCTGCACCATGTCATCGTCACAAGACGAGGCATTTGTGCCCGGAGTTTGGGGGCCATATTACTCGGCGATGGTTCCGGGTTTATGGCTGAGCGAGGGCGGGCAATCTGCGGCCGGAGAGGCCATCGTGCAACTGGTAAAACACCATCCCGCCTATGCACAGACGTCACAACTTGCAAAGGGCGCGGGACAGTCTTTGCTGACATACCTGCTCAATTACATTGCCGATCTTGTTGATCACCCCTCCGACGCTGTGGTGTTGGCCAAAGATAAGATCGTGGTGCCTGAATTCTTGGGCAATCGTGCGCCTTTCGCCGATCCAAATGCCAAGGCGGTCATATCGGGGTTGGATGCAGATGTGAGCGTGCAAAGCCTCATTGGGCTCTACATTGCCGGTATCACGGGGCTTGGCTACGGGCTCCGACAAATTCTAACGGTACAGGCGGCCAATGGTGTTGATCCAAAAATAGTTGTGATCAGCGGGGGGGCGGGCGAGCATCCGATCGTCAAACAGCTATTGGCGGATGCCGCCGGTATCCCATTTGCAGAACCCAGCGCAGCCGAGCCTGTTCTATTGGGGGCTGCCATGTTGGGGGCTGTGGCGTCAGGGGTGAAGACCGATGTCGCCACAGCCATGACCGAAATGTCGTCGCTTGGGCGTATTTATACACCTGCAACCGGGCGCATTGAACAGGCGCACTCGCAGCGTTACCGCGCATTTGAAGCCTTACAATCAGCCGCTCGGTTGGGTCGCAGCGCAATAGGGGAATGACAGCTCACACGGTGGCATATGATATGTGATACCTCTGCAAACAGACTGGCTTTTTCTCAGACGACTCTGGTTTGCATTAATACTTACCCTGCCTGATCTGCACTGGTGTCTGATTGCCTAGGGCTGTTTGCAAGAGCCTGGGATTGCAATGTCAGACGGACCGATTTAGCACCGCTTCGAACTTGTCGGCTGATCGAAATTGGGCCCCGGGGAGCACCTCTTTGATGCCTCCGATGACACGGGACGAGCTGCTGAACGCGGAGATGTTCGACAGCCTGGATTACGCCCGTCGAAAGCTGGCACTTTGCCGATACGATTACAACAACGTCAGACCGCATAAATCGCTCGGAAATCAAACGCCCACACAAACGCGCCGGACGCTTGAGCAATTTGAGGGCTCCGCGCCCGGCGCGCTTACCCAAACTGACGACGAGCACTTGAAAACCAGACCCGCAGACTCTCGCTATGAAGGAAGGGCTCGGGGGGCAGGCCAAAATCAATGTCGGATTCTAAGCTGGCAATAGGAAGAAATTTTAACTGCCGATCCATGGCTCGAGGCGGTCACTGAATGGTAGGGTGCTTTTGTTTTTTCAGTCTACAACAAACGTACCAGGCAAGTATTTGGGATTGCTGCTTCGGACACCGACAGAACGTAAGTTAGTGCCCTCAAAATCCGCTTTGTTCGCGCTGCTGTCCTTCGCGCGTGAATTTCAATGTGTTTAGCGACCAATGTTGTCAGATGTCGGATCTGAACCCGGAGCTAGCATCGCTAGGTCAATGAGATTTCTTCTACGTCCTCTGAGAAGCGCCCTCGCTCAAGCAGTATGGTCAGAGTATTCTTTGCAAAAGCACACAAGCGTACCCACTCGTTTGACGACCTAAACCAGTTGACATCCCAAGTGTCTTCGTCGGTAGCGTTAGAGGCTTCTTCAAAGAAATGGATAAACTCGGCGATTGCCTTCTTTTCTTTCTCAATGAAAACGTTGGGAGCTTTGTCATAGTCAAGGGGCAACCAATCATCGACCATATTAATCGCCTCAAATGCACCAAGCCGTGCAAGATCATCAAAAGAGCAATACAAGTCCAGAAGCTCAATCACGCGATTGCGTAATCTTTGAGAAAGAAGTTGCTGACTGATCTCATACATTTCTGAGTCATGGAACATCTTGGATGCGTTGTCTAACGTCAACAATTTCTGCGTATTGAAAGTTTGCCTGGCTCGTGATGTCGCCCCGGTCCGTTCACTTTGGCCCGTGTTGACCGGTGTAAGCCCAAAGCAAACCCGTCTTGTCCCGGCATTTGCTTGTGCAGCATCTGCTGGTCGGGAGGTTGAGCTGCAGTTAGCTTTGCCAAACATGAAGGATTGCTATTGTGATTGGCCGCCACATGAGAAGGCATGGCGGCCAATATTTGTTATCTTCGCAATGCAAAGATGAGCAGGGCAACCGAGAGAATCGCCAATCCGGCGACCATGGGTTCAACCCCATGCGGGTGCAGATGGGCGCCACCGTGTGCCAAAGCGGGCGTGGCTATGAGCGCTGAAACTGCTGTGAATGTCAGTGTTTTCATGTTTCGATTTCCTTTTTACGTGTCAGTAGAAAGTCGCGGATATCCAAGACTGATTTTTCTTCCATCGAGACATAGATCAGCGACATATTGGTGCGTTCTGAGACCATTTCACCGGGGAATGGCAGATAGCTCAACTCGCGTGATCCGAAAGACGGCGAGGCTGTGCCCACTTGCCATTCGGTTTTCAATTCCACGTCGATGAGCTTGAGCGCCTTTGGCCCCGTACTTGAGGCGCGTTCAAAGGGCACGCCTGCCAGCTTGAGATAGCTCGCTTTGTCCTTGGCTTGCAGATAGCCGTCAATGAATTGCACGGCCAAAACTTGCAGATCGGCGGCCTCATCTTGTTCGTGCATATGCGAATGCATGTGGTCCGCGTGGGCATGATTGTGACCCGCCCCATGAGGGGCGTGATCGTGATGGTGGTGGTGACCATGTGCGTCATGATCATGAGAGTGGTGCGAATGGTCGTGCGGCATTACGGGCCTACCTTATGCGGGCCAGCGTTGGACCAGCGCTTGCCAGAAAACTCGCCATGCGGCAGGGCAACGGGTTTATCGATATGACGCTTGTGCGCCCCCAGTTTGTTGTTGGAGACCAAAGCCCCCAACACATCCACAATCACGCGCGTGCCCATCAAAGCAGTGATATCAGAGGTGTCATAGGGCGGAGAAACCTCAACCAATTCCATGCCACAGATGCCCTCGGCCGCGATGCCAGAGGCCAAAGCAAGCGCTTCACGTGGCAAAAATCCACCGGGTTCAGGCCAGCCTGTGCCAGGAACAAAACCGCAATCGATGCTGTCGATGTCAAAGGACAGATAGACCATATCGACGTCTTTCCACGCCATTTCCAAAGCCATTTCAATGGTCTTGTCGATGCCCATCTTCTCCATGTCGCCCATGGTGATGATATTTGTGTTGCGCTCGCGGGCGACCTTGACCGCCTCGCGCGGGACTTGCCAGCCGCCGATACCGATCTGAACCAAATTGGTCGCAGGCACATTGGGCAGGTTGGTGGAATGGAACCACGGCGTCGTGTGCATCCGCTCATCCAAGTCTTTTTCTTGGATGTCTGCGTGGCGATCAAAATGCACGATGCCGATTTTCTTGGACGTGCATTCGGCGATGCCGCGTACACACGGAAAGCCGATGGAATGGTCGCCGCCGATCATGATCGGCAACGATCCCGAGGAAAATACATGGCTGACACCACGGCTGATTTGATCGAAAGACTTTTCGATATTGGCCGGTATTGTAAACACATCCCCCGCATCACAGAGCGTCATCTGTTCGCGCAGATCGACACCCAATTCGTAGTTATACGGCGTATAGAGCGCAGAGATCTTGCGAAGGCCTTGCGGGCCAAAACGCGTGCCGGGGCGATAGGTCGTGCCCCCATCAAACGGAATGCCCATCACCGTGGCGTCGTAATTGGCCACCTCCAACACATCCTCGGCATAGGGCGCTTTGAGGAAGGTGTTGATGCCCGCGAAATGCGGCAGTTCACCGCGCGCAAAGGTCGGGATGGATTTGTCCTCAATCGCATCCGCACCGGTCAAGCCCATGCGCAAGGCCCAGCGGCGTTCTTCATCGGCGCGGCCTTCGGGAATATCGGCCTCTTGCTGCATTGATTTCCAGCCCTGCAGCTTGGACAAATCGGGGTGGTGTGCGCGTTTTTCACGCGCCTTATGGGCTTTTGCTTGGTCCGATGGGTGGTGGGACCGTGTCCGTTTTGGATCTGAAAACACAACCGTCTCCTAATCGTCGTTTGCCCCGATTATGGGGCGGCTTCTAGGCCTTGGTGATCGACCCTGCGCGGGGCCCAGCGGCGCGCAGAGCGGAAAAACTCAAGCGCTGGCCAAACTCGGATAGCGCTCAAGAATGCTTTGAAAAGGCATGCCGCCATCGCGGGCATCGAAATCATAGGTGACGGTCGCGCCATAGGCCCCGGGGTCATGGGGATCCCAACGGGGCTTATCAAAGACCAACACGCGGTCGCCCAGCTTGAAGGCTTCTTCCAGATCGTGACTGACCATAAAGACGGTCATATTGGTCTCGCGGCGCAGCTCCATCAGGAAGTCATGCATCTGAATACGCGTGCCCGGATCAAGAGCCCCGAAAGGTTCATCCAGCAACAGCACACGTGGCTTGGCGGCCATGGCTTGGCCAATGGCCAGACGTTGCTGCATCCCCCCCGACAAAGACGCAGGGTATTGATCGGCCACGTGGTTGAGCCCAATGCGCAAGAGCATCTCATCGGCGTCCTCCACCGCTTTGCGCCGTGCCGCACCACGCAGATACCCGAACCGCGTTTGAAACCCTGTGCCAGCGATTAAGTTTTCGCGCACCGTCAAATGCGGAAACACGGAATAGCGTTGAAACACCACGCCACGTTCCAAATTCGGCTCGACCGCGGGCGCGCCTCCGTCGATGCGAATTTCGCCACGGGTTGGGCGTTCTTGCGCCAAAAGCAGCCGCAGGAATGTGGATTTGCCACAGCCAGAGGCCCCGACGATGGAAATAAATTCGCCCTCATCGATGTCCACATTCACCCGCTCAATGATCGAGCGATCCCCGTAGGCTTGCCAAATATCCGTCACAGAAACAAAACTCATAGCCCGGCCTCCATCCATGGAAAGGCTTTGCGCGATAGGGTTTTGAGCGCCCAATCTATGAGGAAAGCCAAGAGCGTGATCCAGATCACGTAAGTGAGAATGACATCCATCGCGAGGTAACGGCGCACCAAAAAGATGCGATAGCCAAGCCCGACATTGGACGCCACGGCCTCGGCTGCGATCAGGAATAACCACGCAGAGCCAAGTGACAAACGCACGTTGGAAATCAAGCGGGGCAGGATTTGCGGCAGGGCCACACGCAAAGCGATCACAAGCGAAGAGGCTCCGATGGTCTGCGCTTTGATCAGCTGTTCCGTTGGAATGTCCAGCACACGTTGCGACAGGTCGCGGGTCATAAAGGGCGTGATACCGATGATGATCAACACCACCTTGGACAGTTCGCCCAGCCCGAAGACGATGAACAGGATGGGCAGCAAAGCCAGCGGCGGCACCATCGAAAGCACCGCGACAAAGCTCGAAAATGTTGCGCGCATAATTGGGAACAGCCCGATGGCCATGCCCACAACCAACGAGATTGCCGCAGAAATCCCAACGCCCAAGAGAAGCCGCATCAAAGAGGCACCCGTGTCTTTCCACAGCAGGATCTCTTTGGAGCGCTTGTCGGGTTCCGTGAACAGCCGCACAGCAGTGTCCCAAATGGTCGAGGGCGCAGGCAGCAGCTTGTCTTGGGGGTTGGCCGTGAGGCGAATGTCCGAGCCGATGGCATAGGCGATCAGGACAATGACAAAGGGGGCGGCGGCCAAAAACACCGCGTTGGGCCGAGAGGGTATTCGATTGATCAGTCTCATAGGGCTCCTCCGATGGGCTGAGCTTTTGAAGTGATGTCGCGAGAAGAATGGCGCGCGGGCCGTGCCGCACGCCACGCCAATGTGTGACTTACAGCGCGCCGTCTGCCGCCATCTGCATAAAGGTCGCATCAAAGCGGAACTTGATGTTGCCCGCGTCGCCCGTGGTCACGCCACCGGGGTATTCAACGCCAACGAAATCCGCACTTGGCGCGCCTTCGCCCAAGATGCCCTTGTCGAACAAGAATTCAGCCACGCTTGTCATGGTTGTGGGCAAATCAGCCGACGCGGCTTGGGCCACTGCTGCGGCTGGATCAAAGAACATTTCAGTCGCCGCCAATTGCGCTTTGTAGCCCGCAAGATCGGTGCCAGAGGCTTCGGCCATCGCGGTCAGCACCTCTTCATCACCTGCCGCCATAAGAGTCATAACTTCATACCAAGCGCCAGCAACAGCTTTGCCAAAGGCAGGGTTGTCCGCCAAGGTTTCAGTGTTCACCACCATCAGGTCCAAAATTTCGCCGGGGATTTGAGCGCTGTCAAACAGCACGTTTGCGTCGGGATTTGACCCGGTGATTTCAGACACCAGCGGGTTCCACGTCACCACCGCTTCGACGTCGCTTGTGGCATAGGCCGCGATCATATCGGCATCTGAGGTGTTGATCACACCGTCCAGATCGGCCTCTTCTAAGCCCACGGTTTCAAGCCCGCGTGCCAGCAAGTAATGCGACACAGAGAGTTCCACCAAGTTCACAGGCTTGCCTTTGAGATCGGCCAGGCCGCCTTCGCCTTTCAAGATCACCGCATCATTGCCGTTTGAATAATCACCAATGATCAAAGCGGTGGTGTCAACACCGCCGCCCGACGGAATGGACAGCGTGTCCATATTGGTCGCGGAAACCCCGTCAAAAGCGCCTGCTGTATATTGGTTGATGGATTCGACGTAATCGTTGATCTGAACGATATCGACCGTGATGCCATATTTGTCGGCCCATTTGTCCATGATGCCGCTGTCTTCCAAATAGCCCCATGGCATCCAGCCGACATAGATCGACCACGCCAATTTGAAATCTGTTTTTTCTTCGGCGGCCACAGGCAGTGCAAATGCCGATGCAAGTCCGGCTGAGAGCGCCGCAGCGGATAGAATGTTCTTGACTGTCATGACTTTCCCCGTTGTGCGTCCCGCCTGTTTTTAAACACGGCTTTCCCACGCTGGCGGAACAAGAGATGGAGCGCGGACAAAGCCTGCGCAGTAACCTCCCGGGATTTTGCCCCGCCGTGTGCCTTTGCGGATTTTGCCGCCTAGGTGGCGCTTCTCGGACCAGTCCTTGATGTTTTCATCAAGCGGAACCCTAAGCACCCTGCCTCTCAACTACAGAACGCATGCCCGCGCATTTCAACGGACTTGAACAAAATGGCACCGACCCAACGGAGTTTGCCACACAAATGAGCGCTTTTGCCGTCGGGGCGCTTAAAAACAGAGCAGTCTTGAATGTCGAGCCTGGGTTGCTGCCCCGGATTCCGCGTCGCCTCCGATGACGGCAGAAAGCCTTTTTAACCTATGCTGCGGCGGCGACGAAGGTCTGGTTCAAGTTTTAACTCGTGGTCTTGCGCTGCTGAAAGTGGACCTGTGGCGCTTTCGTGCCGTCCCAAGTGCTCGTTTAGGCGAAAGCGACGGGGCTTTTCCTGTCGAGTGCTGAGCGGCGGCGGCGAGGTGTGCAAGCGTGACCATATCAGACCGCTATCTGCAACTGGCAGGGCGGTTTCTGAAAGCCCGTAATCCGCGCGCGCTAACCTCCGTAACATGACACGTGCGCTCCGTTGGAAACTGATTTCGGTGTTCCTCCACAAACCTGAACATCACAGCTTTAAGCTCGCGAAGAACACCGTGGTCTTTTGGGGATGTCCGGCTCCTTCTTGGCCAGCTCTAAATCCTCTTTTGACAGCACATATGTGTCTCGATGCGCTGTAATCCATTTGTTCAGCGCCGACATTCTGACATCCCGACACCCAGATCGTCAGCGACCTGGGTGTCGGCCCACCGGTCAACGCAATCCGCACAGCATCTTGGCGAAATTCGTCCGTCCGGTTCAGTCCCATAGCTCGTCTCCTCTGTTGCAGTAAATGCGATCAAAGGTGCGGTATCAAACCGCGACAGGTCCAGTAGCTAGCTCTATTTTACGAGTGCTTTGCTAAAAGGGAAAACGGTGGATTCGCTCGGGCCAGCCGCTTTTTGCGCAACACCTATGCGAAGCACGAAAGAGTTCCTCGCACATCGTCGTAGAGATGGTCTGCGATGAGTCGGACCCTTGGTGCCAAGCGAATATCGGCATGCATGACGAGGTATAGTGGCTGAGCTGGAAACGAAGCAGTGTCCGACAACTCGATCAGTTCGGGGAGCTTGGCCGCGAAAAACCGCGGTAGTATTGCGATCCCCATTCCGGAGCTAGCGGCGTTTATTAGGGCAACCATATCGTTGCTCAGTAGCCCGATACGCGCCCCCTCCAAACTAACCTTGTTTCTAAGCCATTGGCCCTGCGAACGTTGGGCATCGGGATCCTCGAATCCTAGGTATACCCGGTCGTGCGGTGGGCGCTGGATGTGATCCTCACAGCCATAGAAGCCGTAATCAACTGATGCGACATGTCGAATTACTAGATCGGGACCAGTGACAGTGCCAAGACGGAGCGCGATGTCTGCTTCGGCCTTATCGAGGTCGCTCCTCCGAGTTGTTCCGATGAGCATTGGCCTAATACCTGGATGGATGGCTACGAGGGGGGCGAGCGCAGGCGCGACGAGATGCGACAATACAAGAGGCGGCGCAGAGACCCGCACGTCCCCACTGAGGCCGTCGACGCCCGCTGCAGCGCGGGTCAGCGCGGCGACTTCGTTCTCCACGGCCTCTACCCGAGAGATCAGATGCTCGCCTTCGGAGGTTGGCCGCCACCCGCGAGGCAGGCGGTCGAACAAGCGAAGCCCCAAGGCGTCCTCTAAGCCACTGATGCGGCGAGATACGGTCGAGTGCTCTACACCAAGCATGCGGGCGGCTCCCATCAGACTACCTGCGCGCGAAAGGGCGAGGAAATACCGGAGGTCATCCCATCCTAATCCGTCAATTCGGTCGTTCATGCACATATACCGTCGAAAAATACCTAGTTCCGTGCGCAAATTATCGGAGGGATAAGCTCCTGACACAAGTAAAATTCGGCAAGTGCAGTCCGTTGCGTTGAACGCCTTTGGCACTCTTGACCGAGCTACAAAGGAGAAGAAAATCCATGACACAAACCGCCGTAGAACTCACGCAATCATTCTTAGGAGCGATCTTCTCGGGTGCGATGGAGGCTGCCATAGCTCTCACGTCACCCGAGGCCGTCTTCGTCTCAACAAACCCGCATAGCAACTCAGGCAACCCGATGCACGGAACCTTCGTTGGTCATGAGGGCGCACAGGCCTTCTTCGGAGGCTTCGCAGATGTTCTTGAGCCTGGCGACTTCGAAATCACGGCCGCTTTCGGCGACGACAGGCACGCAGCGCTCTACGGCAAACTCAAACATTCGGTGCGCGCGACCGGCAAACCCTTTGTCAGTGACTGGGCTTTGATCACCCGATTCAAAGATGGAAAACTCATCCTTTACCACTTTTACGAAGATACCGAGGCGCTCGCTGAAGCCATGCGGTGAACTTAGTCTTCGCTGACTGCGACGATGGGGGATAGATCGAAGTTCGGAGCTGCCAGAAACGCATCTTCGGAAATTGCCAAAATGGATCAAAAGTTCATACATTTCGATGCCACCATCCCTTGGCAAAACAGATTGGAGTTTGCCAAGGGTTAGAAGAGCAAACATTGGTGTCCAGGGCAGTATTTGACACAAGCGGGCTCTCAGTTGCTTTCCGGCGGTGCGGCAGGGCTTCGGCAGCGAAATCATATGTGGACCCCGCTACCCAGTGACCGTCCTCAGCCCTTCCAAGTCGTTCGTACAGAGCGCAGCATTGACCCCAACATGGATAGGGGGGCGGAAAGCGGTAGTTCGCGGCAGTTGCAAAGGTAGCACTTCGCCCAGGTTAAAGCGGCCATTCAAGCCCTATCGGAGCGGATCCCACTTACTGCGCCGTGCATCAAGGTCTGCCATGCGCAGATAACGGAGTTTGCAAAGCCGGGCTATCACCCTGACAACCCAACACCGACACGCTGCAACGCCGCGTTGAAACCGGTCATTGGTGGGCTTTGCAGCGAGAATCTGGGATGGATGACGGCTGAGCGGGACAAAACGGTCTTCCATGTCAGGTACCTGAAGGTCTGGTTGGAGGGCTCACGCAGCTCGGCAACGAGCGGTCCTAAGAATTGACAAGTCTGCATATCTTCTGCCAGTCTGGTAGAGCTATTGCTAAGCGCCTATGGGAGCTTTGGAGAACACTTGAAAACTGCACTTGATGTAGATGATGCGTTGCTGGACGCAGACGAAAGAAGCTTCGTTGAAAACGTTCGCACACATGGATGGTTTGGGACACACGTGTTCGAGGACGCTAATGGACTGGGGTTTTCATATACAACGGGCTTTTGGCACAAATTCGCCTTTCCCGAATTGATACTTTTTGCGCTGCCCAAAGAGGTGTCACACGAAATATTCTGGAACTTTTTTAGGGATTTGGAAGCCGAAAAAAGGTTCGTACCGAATGAGCCAATATCCGAAGTTTTGAATGGCTATGATGTGATAATTAGAGAAGTCGAGTCTGATCACTTCCCGGAATACTTGGGATGGAACCGTTGGTTCTATGGTGGCGACAACTTCAATGCGTGCCAAGTTTTCTTTCCGGACAAATTCGGTAGGTTCCCATGGTCTGAAGACACCTCGCCGGAATTCAGCCAACTGCAACCAAATCTTGCGGCTCAAGCAGAATAAGAATTACCTTACCCGGGTTTTGCTGATCCCGTCGGAGAACACGCAATCGGCACAGCGCCCTTCCGGCCAAAGCCGCCGTTCGCGCAACCTGCAGCATCCAGTGAGATGGGCTCCAAGCGGCCTTGCGGCGGTGCAGCGCAAGGTTTCCGCCCAAGATGCGCTGTCACTGCAACACCGGATGACGGGAGACAGCCCAAAGGAGACATCCAACGGGTGTTAGCCATGCTGTGATCGCTCACGCGTTGCCGACATTCACTGCACCAGCGAGCTTGGTGCCTTGGAGAGCTATGAAAATGGGAATTTTCTCTCTAAGGCTGTTTTGCGAGTGACAAGGCAGCTACGCTTCAAATTAATAGTTTTAAGCAAATTTTTTCCCGAGGAAATCGTTAGATGCCTAATAATTTCCGACTTGCGACGTTCAACATCGAAAACCTTTTCACACGACATGATTAAAATGCGTTCCTCCAAGGCCCAAATAGCCGTGGTGCTCGGTTCTTAGCTCCAATTGCTCAGTTCCTCGCTGAGTACGGAGACGGAGACCTTAACGACTTCCAGGATTTTCGACGACTAATCCAAACCGCGTCAATTTCACAGGATGATGACAAGCGCCAACACACGGCACTCGCGCTCGGGCAGTTGAACGCTGATGTGGTTGCGTTTCAAGACGTGGACAATTTTGGCGCGTTAGAGCGGTTCCTGTCTGCATACTATGCCAAGCTCGGCGAAAAGGGATATGGGCACGCCGTTTTGCACGAAGGCAATGATATGCGAGGCATTGACGTCGCCATTGCTACTCACGCTGATTGGCCGATATATACACGATCGCACGTCGATCTGACCCCTGCGTGGTTAGACGATACAGAGTCTGGTGTCGGCCTCCTTGCCTCAAAATTAGGGGGCAAAGCGTCTACAAATCTAGGGGCACCTCAGTCTTTTATTGCCACTTTAAATCTATGGGCGGCGGAAGAGATGCGAGTATGGGAATGCGTCAGCTGGAAGCCATCGCTGTGCGTGAAATCATAAATCGAAAGTTTGAGGCTCCAAGCGAAGCCCTGTGGTGTATCGTTGGGGATCTGAACGACGACAAGCAAGTGATTAAAGTCAAGAAACGTCTCGACGAGGAGGGCAGACAGGTCGAAGACGTTGAAGGGCCGAATGAATCCGGGGTCGACCCGCTTCTAAATGATGGATTTGGCGACAACCTCGTCACTCTTTTGCCGGAGTCGAATAGGTGGACACACGACTACGCAGGCGAGAAGCACAAGACACAACTTGACGACATCATTGCTTCCCCGGCTCTCGCCGAGACGATTGTAGGACTTCCTGAAATTGTAAGTTCCGGGATGCCGTTCCGAGTCCCAAATTCGGATGATATTCCTCGTTTTCCTCGCATTGGTTGGGATAGACCAAAGGCCTCGGACCACTGCCCGCTGGTAGTGGAGTTTCGGATTTAGAAAATTGCTTAACTAAGTTGATCTGATGCGGTCAGTGACGGCCGTATCTCACCTTATGCAACACGCGTTTCGGTAACCTCGGGGAGGTGCACGATAGCCTCGGCCAGTGCAAGGAACGGGGGCAGGTTTGCAGAGACATGAAAGGGAGAGGTCCTTCTCTCTGAGGGCGTTCCCTCGCCAATGGGCAGGCCTGTGTGACAGCGTGTGTGACAGCGTGTGTGACAGCGAAGCCCCCTTGTGTCTGCAATCTGCAGTCGGCACACTGCGGGAATGTGGGCTATTCGGAACATATTTTGCTTTGCGGCAATCTTGGGGGCGGTTCTGATCTGGGTGGGGGCGATGCCCTCCGCTTTGACGGATGCCGCCGACCCGATGGCAGGCGCGATGCATTCAAGCCCTTGTCCTCCGCCTTGTTCGGATCACAGCGACACATCAGACCATGCCTCTGGGGCGTCTTGTGAGGTTTGCGTGACCTGTCTCGCGCTTCGGGACGCGTTTCTGAATGAGGTCGTACAGCCGGTCTTTGCATGTCTTGACGTACCTATTCGGACGGCCGTGCGGCTCAGGGACGCCTTGCTTGGATTTGATCCGCCGCCTCCGCGTTTGTGAACGTGAGCGCCCCAGTTGCGGGCTATCATTCTTTACAGACCACAGGAAACGATATGACCAGAACTTTTGTTTATCCCGGTGCGAGCGTCGCGGCCGGCACCGGTGCTTGGGCGATATTCGCCTCGGGTTCCGAACCCCCTGAACCAAAACGTGCTGCGGGACAGGGGGCGCAGGGCGGGGGCCGAAACGGTGGCGCGCGCGCGTTGGTTCACAAGACTTGCGACCCGGCGCATTATGGGGGCGAATTCATTCAACGCGCGGTTGCGGGCAGGCGCGTCACTGGAGTTTCGGTAGAAGGCCCCGGATCGACGGGCGCGACGGACAAGACGCCAATAGCCTCACTTAAAACGGAGACCTCACAATGAACCTCACCAAGAAAAACATCTGCGTGGCCGTTTTGCTCGCCAGCTTCGGGTCCGTTGCATTGGCGCATGGCGGCGTAAAGAACGCGGCGGTTATGGCCCGCATGGAGGCGATGAAATCCATCGGTGACGCCATGAAAGTCATGGGTGGCATGGCAAAGGGGGCGACCGCCTTTGATGCGACCACGGCGCGTGCTGCCGCAGCTGATGTGGCAAGGTTTGCCGCACAAACCCCCGCTCTGTTTAAGGCCCCCGAAAGCGACCCAAAGACCGAGGCCTTGCCGGAGATTTGGGAGCGCTTTGACGATTTCACTGCCAAGGCGGAACAGACTGAAAGCCTGGCGCTGGCATTATCAAGAACCCTGGAAACGCCGGAGGATTTGAACAAGGGGCTGATGCAGCTGGGCGGATCCTGCAAGGCTTGCCACAAGGTGTATCGCAAATGATTGGGACACCTCTGACCCGCCGTCGTTTGCTGACCTGTGGCGGGGCGGCCTTGGCCCTGCCTCGCTTTGCCCTTGCCGCCCCCATGGTTCTCAGAGCGGAACCTGTGAGCGCGCAAATCTTGCTGGAAGGGGATGGCGTAACAGCAATGCTGGGCCTGAATGGCACAACGCCCGGCCCGGAATTGCGTGTCAATCAAGGGGCGCGACTGGACTTAGATTTCGAAAATCGGATCGGTGCGGACAGCGCGCTGCACTGGCACGGGATTCGCATCGACAACGCTATGGATGGCGTACCGGGTATGACGCAGGATGCGGTCCCCGATGGGGGGCGGTTCCAATATTCCTTTGTCGCGCCTGATGCGGGCACATTTTGGTACCATTCGCACAGCCGCTCGTGGGAGCAGGTGGAGCAGGGGCTTTATGGGCCTTTGATCGTTGAGGAGGCCAACCCACCGCAGGTCGATCATGACGTGACCGTGTTGATCGACGATTGGCGGCTCGAGGAAGACGGCACCTTGATGGGAGGATTTGGCAATATGCATGATTTCGCCCATGCCGGGCGACTTGGTAACTTTGCCAGGGCGATGCCATCTGTTGCGGTGGTCCGTCGGGGCGACCGCCTTCGTTTGCGGTTGATCAATGTGGCCACGGCGCGGGTCTTTCCTGTGACGTTGTCAGGTGCTCAGGGCAAAGTGGTGGCATTGGACGGCATGCCGCTGGCCGCCCCGCGCGACATCACTGAGATTGTGCTTGCCCCCGCGCAGCGTATGGATCTGATCGTCGATGTCACTGACACGCTGCGCTTTGACTTTCCAACACGCGAGGAGCCCTATGAGCTTGGGCGCATTGGCATCGCGGGAGAAAACCCGGCCCCGATAGGCGGCGAGATATCCGCTTTGCCGGAGGCCAATGTGACCGCGCCGGGGGCCTTGGATCACGACCTGGTCCTGACCATGGAAGGCGGTGCCATGGGTGGCGCGCATGCCGGAGAGGGGATCTGGGCCTTGAACGGCCATTCTGGTCTGCCTGACGCGCCCTTTGCGCGCTTCCAAAGGGGAGAGACCGCGCGGATTCGGTTGATCAATGACACGGCTTTTGCGCATGGAATGCATCTGCACGGACACCATTTCCACGAAGTGACAACAGAGGGAGAGATCGGCGACTTTCGCGATACAACTTTGATCAACCGCGGCGAAACCCGCGATATCCTCTGTGTGTTTGATAATCCCGGCAAATGGCTGTTGCATTGCCATATGTTGGGGCATCAGGCATCGGGGATGAAAACCTGGGTGGAGGTCATGTGATGCGATATGTGTTCGGTCTCGTGATGGTCGCCTCGGCGTCCTATGCCAGTCACGAATTTGACGGGCGTGACATTGTTTCCGGTGCTGCGCTGTATGCGGAACACTGTGCGAGTTGCCATGGCGTTGATCTTGAGGGGCAGCCCGATTGGCGGGTTGCGGATGCTGATGGGGTGCTGCCCGCGCCACCCCATGACGAAACGGGCCATACATGGCACCATTCCAGCCAGCATCTGTTCGACTACACCAAGCTGGGCGGTCAAGAGGCGTTGACCCGCATGGGGGTGCAAGGCTTTACCAGCGGCATGCCCGGTTTTGCAGAGACGCTCAGTGACGGTGAGATTTGGCAGATCCTCGCTTTTATCGCGTCGACCTGGCCAAAGCGTCAAGCCGAGGTTCAGGCAGGGCGAAACCCTAAACACTAGAAACGCCCTGCGACGCGTCGAGGAAAACCGACGCGTCGCCCCTGTCGGTATCGCCAGCGAGCTGGTCTCGATTGGTTCAGACCAGTGGTGGTGTGAGGGGAGGGCGTGTGGGTTGAATGGTAATGTGTATTTTGCACATTTTGTTGACTTGCGGGACTGCATGTGAGATGTGTTAATTGCACATTTTTTGAGGGCAGCAATGATGAAATCTGTTTTACTGTGTTCCGGCTTTTTGTTAGCGGCCTGTTCGATGGATATCCAAGGCACCTCTGGGAAGGCTTATTTGGCGTCTGATCAGCCAGGGAATTCACCCATCGCCGCCGCAAATTATGAACCCGAGTTACATTTTCCCGCCCGGATCGGCCTTGTGCGGCTGGTACACGGCGCGATGACCTTGATGCCAGAGCGGGAACGGCTGTTGTTTGCCGGAACGGATATGAGCGCATTGGGCGAGGTGGTGACGCTTGGGCCACTGGAGGCTCAACTTTTTAAAACGGGCAGGTTTTGGGCAACTCAGGACAACATCCGCGCTTTGGCGGCATCGCGGCATTTAGATTTTGTCTTGGTGGTTCAGCTTGATCCCGAACACAACAGCGCTGAGGCTGTTTTTCTAGATGTCAGAAGCGGTTACCCCTATGCGAGCCTAGAGAGCATCCGTCCTGGCCGGGGGAGGACAAACTTATGGGGCAACCGAATGCGCAACCAAAACCGGATCAACGCAGCCAATTATCGGCTGGTTGAGCACATACGCCCAAAGCTTGGCGAGATGTTCCAAGAATTGGCGAAACAGGCCGCCAACTAGTCGCTGTGCGGGGCCGTTATGGCCGGGTTTCTATCTGCAACGTTTGACGCAGATCGCCGGTGGCGCGATCAAAAATCAGGATCTGATTGGCCTCGGTCACAACCGCGTACCAATCCGCGCCTTGGGTATAGGCGGTGGCATGGGCACCCGAGGGCAGTGTGATCACCTCTGGCAGAGGGGCGCGGGCATTGCTATAGCGGTGCCAAATCAAGCCGAGGATGGAGATGATCCCGGCAATCATAACGCCCGTCAGGACCGTCACCAACAGCCGCAAGAACCGCAGTTGGGGTGGTTCGGGCAGATTTTCGCCTGTGTTATCGCCTTGGGGGGTGTCCATGACCAACCTATCTATCACCATTTCGGCCAATCCGCCGTCGCGTCTTGATAAAGCTTTGGCGCGCGATGTGCCAGAGGAGGCCGCGCTGTCGCGTACCCGCTTGGCGCGTTTGATCTCAGAAGGTGCTGTGACGCGCGGTGGTGTGGTCTTGGACAATGCCAAGATGCAGGTTGCAGAAGGTGATGAGATTGACATCGCTGTGCCTGAGCCGGTGAATTACGACGTGGTGGCACAAGACATTCCGCTTGAGATCGTTTGGGAAGATGAAGACCTATGCGTGGTCAACAAACCGGCGGGCATGGTCGTGCATCCGGCACCGGGCACGCCGGATGGGACATTGGTGAATGCCTTGTTGCATCATTTTGGCGGCGCATTGTCCGGTGTTGGCGGTGAGAAACGCCCTGGTATCGTGCACCGAATTGACAAGGATACCAGCGGGTTGCTGGTGGTTGCTAAGTCAGACCGCGCCCATCATGGCTTGGCCAAACAGTTTGAGAAACACACGGCGCAGCGGGCGTATTTGGCGATTGTATATGGGGTGCCTGACCCCGCGGATCCGCGGTTGCGCGGCACCAAGGGCGTGTCTGCGGGCGGAAGCGGTGACATTACCATCACGAGCGGGTTGGCACGGCACAAGACCGAGCGACAAAGGCAAGCGGCGTTTTTCGACGGGCAGGGGCGCCATGCGATTACCCATGCGCGGGTGCTGGAGCGGTTTGGATCGCCTGAGACTTTGTCCTTGGTGGAGTGCCGGTTAGAGACCGGGCGGACCCATCAAATTCGGGTGCATATGACGCATGCGGGCCATTCTTTGATAGGCGATCCGGTTTATGGCGGGCGGCGCAAAGTGTCGGCGAAATCGATCTCCCCCGAAGCGCTGGCGGCTGTGTCGGCGTTTGACCGGCAGGCGCTTCATGCGCGTGAATTGGGGTTTGAGCACCCTGTCAGCGGCGAGGCCCTGCTGTTTCAGGCGGAAATTCCCGACGATATGGCCGAGCTTTTGGCGCTGTTGCGCTAAAGGCTGCGCGGGCCGGGCGGCGATTTTTCGGCGAAAAATCAATCAGCACAGAGCAGTTCCCCGGATCGCGGGGGGCGGTTCATTTTGGATAGTGGCAACTTGAACATGGAATTCGGATTGTATATCGACCCGTTCTGTAATGATATAACATATTGCTATTCGGAGCGGCCATGTCAGGAAATTTGGGACAGACTGTCTTGCGCAAATCGCGCCGAGGTCGGGATAAGATGCGGGCATTTGATGCTTTGCCGCCTGAGCTTCGGCACTGGATGACGGCTGCGGCTCTGCCGTGGTCGGCAGGGTCTTGTTTGAAAATCTGGGGCAGATCGGCCTCCGTGTCTGAGGCCCTAAACCGGCTAGATCGGGCCGAGCAGACCTTGTTGCAAGCGGAAAAACGGCGGAATTCCTGACTGTTAGGGCAGCGCCGCGGGCTGTAGAGTTACTTGTAACAGAGTGCACCTGTGCGTGAATGCACAGAGTTTGGCCTTACAACGACCAAAAGTTGATCTATCTGGGTATCAATCTTTTAGAGGCGCAGGGCTTGAAAGCTATGTTAGCGCTGCCTATCTGGATGTTAACAGTCGTAACATTGATTGGAGGAACAGGGACAATGAGCAATTACGCAAACCTTCCAGCCCCAACGCCTGAAGGCGGGCTGAACCGCTATTTACAAGAGATCCGCAAGTTTCCCTTGCTGGAACCTGAAGATGAGTTCATGGCCGCCAAGGCCTGGGTTGAAAAAGAAGACAGCCGCGCCGCGCATAAGTTGGTGACAAGCCATCTGCGTTTGGCCGCCAAGATTGCGATGGGATATCGCGGTTACGGATTGCCGCAGGCCGAAGTGATTTCGGAGGCCAATGTTGGTCTGATGCAAGCGGTGAAACGCTTTGACCCCGATAAGGGCTTCCGCCTGTCGACCTATGCGATGTGGTGGATCCGCGCTAGCATTCAGGAGTATATCCTGCGTTCGTGGTCTTTGGTGAAAATGGGCACGACATCTGCGCAAAAGAAGCTGTTCTTTAATCTGCGCAAAGCCAAGAGCCGGATCGGTGCCTTGGAAGAGGGCGATCTGCGCCCGGAACATGTGGAGAAAATCGCCACTGATCTGGGGGTGACAGAGCAAGAGGTTGTGTCGATGAACCGGCGGATGTCGGGCGGGGATGCGTCGTTGAACGCCACCGTCGGGTCCGAAGGTGAAGGCACCATGCAGTGGCAGGATTGGCTCGAAGACGAAGATGCGGATCAGGCCGGTGACTATGCTGAGCGCAATGAACTTGATGCACGCCGGGCATTGTTGGCGGAATCGATGGATGTGCTTAACGACCGCGAGAAAGACATTCTGACTCAGCGCCGTTTGGCCGAGAGCGCAGTGACGCTTGAAGAGCTGTCGGGGCAATATGATGTGAGCCGCGAGCGTATTCGCCAGATCGAAGTGCGCGCTTTTGAAAAGTTGCAAAAGCGTATGCGCGAGCTGGCACGTGAGCAAGGGATGCTGACGCAGGCCTGATCTTTTAAGTTCCTCCCTGGCAGAGGCCTCTTTGTGCAAGCGCGCAAAGGGGCCTTTGTTTTTGGGGAGTGCTCGTTTAGTTTCGGCGCTAACATTTTCGGCAGTCGACATAAAGCGAGGGGGATTTGAGATGGCACATGTGCGCTGGGGGATTTTAGGGGCAGCAAAGTTTGCGCGCGAGCATATGGGGCCTGCGATTCATGCGGCGAGGCGTGGGCAATTGGTGGCTTTGGCGACGTCATCGCCAGAGAAGGCCAATCCTTTTGCTGAATTCGCGCCGGGGCTCGTTGTGCATGAGAGTTACGAGGCGTTGATCTCGGATGATGGGGTTGATGCGGTCTATATTCCGCTGCCCAATCATTTGCATGTGGAATGGGCGCTCAAGGCGTTGGAGGCGGGCAAACATGTCTTGGTGGAGAAACCACTGGCAATGAGTGCGCCGGAGTTTGATGCTGTTATTGCCAAGCGTGATGAGACGGGGCTGATGGCGGCAGAGGCCTATATGATTGTGCATCACCCGCAATGGCAGCGCGCCAAGGCGCTGTATGAAGCCGGTGCGATTGGCAAGTTGATGCGGGTCAATGGCGCGTTTTCCTATGACAATGCGGCGGATGTCGGCAATGTGCGCAATGACCCAAGTAAGGGCGGCGGGGCCATTCCCGATATTGGTGTCTATATATATGGTGCGGCGCGGTTTGTGAGCGGCGAGGAGCCCAGTGCCGTTTTGAGCACCGAGATCCGGCGTGAAAACGGGGTGGATGTGTGGAGCCATATGACAGCGCAATTCCCATCCTTTCATTACACTGGGATTGTGTCGATGCGCATGGCCCCGTGGCAGGAGATGGTCTTCCACGGAGATCGCGGAGTTATGCGCCTGACGGCACCGTTTAATGCCAATTTATATGGTGAAGCACGGATTGAGCTGCAGGTGGTCGGAGAAGAGGGGCTTGAAGTGCAAATGATGCGTTATCCGGCCGACAATCATTATGTTCATCAGGTTGAGGCGTTTAATGCATCGGTTCTGGAGGGGGCGGAGTATGCCTGCCCCTTGGAGTTTAGCCGGGGCACGCAAGAGATGATTGATATGGTTTGGGCTGCGGAAAAGGGCGGAGCGCGCTGAAGTGCGCCCCGGCTGCGCGCCCTTTGGGCGGCAGCGGCCCCCCCTCCAGACCGCGCCCATGTGGTTAGAGGTCGGCGATTTGGATGACGACTTTGCCGGTGGATTTGCGTGATCGCAGCAATTCCAACCCTGTCGCCGTCTCTTCGAGAGGAAGCACGTTGCTGACATGGGGCTTGATCTTGCCCTCGCTGTGCCAGGCCATGAGTTGGCTCAGAGAGTTGGTGAGGACTTCGGGCCGGAAAGACAGGTAGCCGCCCCAATACAGACCGAGCACGGAGATGTTTTTAACCAAGAGGTGGTTCGCCTTGATCTGCGGCACGTCGCCGGAGGCAAATCCGATGGTGAGAATGCGGGCCTCTGGGTTGCAAGAGCGGAAAGCGGCGGTGAACTGATCGCCACCGACGGGATCATAGACAACATCGGCACCACCAAGGGCTTTCATTTCGGCGCGAATGTCTTGTGTGGACGCGTCGATCAGGTGATCGGCTCCGGCGTTTTTGGCGGCTTGCAGTTTGTCGGCCCCGCGCGCGCAGGCGACCACCCGTGCACCCATAAGTTTACCAATCTCGACGGCCGTCAGCCCGACACCGCCGGCTGCACCAAGAACAAGGAGGGTTTCGCCCGGTTGCAGGCGGGCGCGATGATCAAGCGCGACATGTGAGGTGCCATAAGCGATTTGCAGGGCCGCCGCGTCGGTCCAACCCATCGAATCAGGAAGTTTCACCGCGCGATTCGCATCGAAGCATCCATACTCCGCGAGCCCGCCCTGACCGCCGAAAACCGCAACACGGTTACCTAACGTAAAGCCTGAGACCTCTGAGCCGACCGCAGTGACAACACCCGAAACTTCCATCCCCAAAGTGAAAGGAAGGGGCGGTGTTTCTTGGTAAGTGCCTTTGACCATGAGAAGATCGGCGAAATTCAGCCCGCAGGCGGCGATTTGCAAACACAACTGTTGGGGATTGGGCTCGGGTGTATCACAATCGGTAATTGCGGGAAGGGATTCGTGTGAAGTGAGTCGATAGGCGCGCATGTGTCTCTCCGATGTCTGGGCGCATGAGTGCCTTTTCCGGTTGGGCCTGTCAAACGGGCCCGGCTGCTATCTGTGTGGTTGTGTGAAGAGTTCGATAACGGGAGATTTGCAACTTTGTGTTGATTTGAGTGCAATTTTACCATCTTAAAGGCTGTGTACATCTTGATCTTAACCTCATTTTTGCTGTAGCACGTCATGTTATGAAGCGCACAGGTTCGGGTTGAGTAGTACTAAGGCGCATGGCGCGTCTTATTCGGCCCGCCCACGAAACAAAGAACGGGAAACTTAGAATGGCGCATCCGGTAGATGTACATGTTGGCAAACGAATTCGTCACCGCCGCTGGCTGGTGGGGATGACACAGCAACAGTTGGCAGAAAAAGTTGGGATCAAGTTCCAACAAATCCAGAAATATGAAACCGGGGCAAACCGCGTTAGCGCGTCTCGCCTTTGGGACATCGCTGATGCGCTGGAAGTCAAAGTCAGTTTCTTCTTTGAAGGGATCGAAACCGAGGGTGCAGAGGCGTCGCAAACGTCTGACAGCGTTCCGGCAGATATCCTTGGCGATAAAGAGGCGCTTGACTTGGTGCGTTCTTACTACGCGATCCCTGAAAACCAGCGTCGCCGTCTGTTCGAATTGGCACGGGTTCTGTCCGACGTCGCTTGAGCTAGGCGTGCCCCTGCGGTAGCACGGCACGGTGGTATCACCGGACCGGAGGGCGCGACATGGTTTCACCTGAGCTAGGAAATGAGCTGATCTCGACCGCAGAGGCGCTTGCCGATGCGGCGAGATTGGCTATTTTGCCGTTTTTTCGGTCAGCTGGATTGCACGCAGACAATAAGCTTTCATCCGGGTTTGACCCTGTGACCGAAGCTGACCGTGCCGCTGAGCGCGCGATGCGTGACGTCTTGGCCAAACACCGTCCGATGGATGCGATTTTAGGCGAAGAATATGGCCATCAGCAAGGCGCTAGCGGGCTGACTTGGGTTTTGGACCCGATTGATGGCACCCGCGGCTTTCTGTCCGGCACGCCGACTTGGGGCGTGCTGATTGCTGTCTCGGATGAAACCGGGCCCATTGTTGGCGTGGTTGATCAGCCCTATATTGGTGAACGTTTTGTCGGTGGGTTTGGTCGGGCAGATTGGACTGGGCCACATGGTGGTGGCCCGCTGATGACCAAGGATACGCAAGTGCTTGAAGACGCGATCCTTTTTACGACCTTTCCAGAAGTGGGGAGCGCTGAGGAAGGCAAGGCGTTTCACAACGTGGCCAAGCAAGTCAAGCTGGTTCGATACGGGATGGATTGCTATGCATATGCGCTTTTGGCGGCTGGGCAGATTGATTTGGTCATCGAAGCGGGGCTTAATGCATATGATATCCAAGGGCCAATTGGCATCATAGAAGCGGCCGGTGGCATTGTTACGGATTGGCAAGGCGGCGCGGCGCATGAGGGTGGCCAGGTGATTGCCGCCGCTAACAAAGATATTCACGCTAAGGTCTTGGCAATTTTGCAGTTGCAGGATTAAACTCACTTTCGGTTGACGTGTCCTTCCCTTTTCTGGCGTCACCGATTTTCGACACACCGAAAAGGGCGGAGATCGTGATGAAGGAAACTCTCATCCGCAACGCCCACACTATCCTGACCGTGGATGATTCGGGCCGCGAAGAAACCCAGTGTGACATCCGGTTGAACGGGGGTGTCATTGCTGAAATAGGCCGGCATTTACAAAGTGATGGCGTGATCATTGATGCGTCCGACTGCGTCGTGACCCCCGGTTTGGTCAATACCCACCATCATTTGTATCAGACCTTGACCCGCGCCGTGCCCGGCGGGCAGGACGCGCTTTTGTTTGGCTGGTTGAAAACGCTTTACCCGATTTGGGAAGGCTTCGGCCCGCAAGAAATGTTCACCTCTGCGCAAATTGGGCTGGCTGAGCTGATGCTTTCTGGCTGTAGCATGAGCTCGGATCATCTTTACCTGTATCCAAATGGATCACGTCTTGAGGATACGATTTTTGCGGCGCAAGAGCTGGGAATCCGGTTTCATCCAACCCGCGGCGCGATGAGTATCGGCGAAAGCGCTGGTGGATTGCCCCCTGACAGTTTGGTCGAAAATGAAGCGGCCATTTTGAACGACTGCATCCGAGTGATCGACGGGTTCCATGACCCGTCCGAGGGGGCGATGGTGCGGGTCGGGGTGGCTCCGTGTTCGCCGTTTTCGGTCAGTCGGGAATTGATGCGCGACGCTGCGCTCTTGGCACGGGACAAAGGTGTCATGATGCACACCCATCTGGCCGAAAATGATGAAGATATCGCTTATAGCTTGGCGCAATTTGGCTGTCGGCCCGGTCAATACGCCGAAGAGCTTGGGTGGACCGGTGACGATGTTTGGCACGCCCATTGTGTGAAGCTTGACGGGCAAGAGATTGATCTGTTTGCCAAAACGGGAACGGGCGTCGCGCATTGTCCATGCTCAAATTGCCGTCTTGGCTCCGGTATCGCGCCGGTCCGAGCGATGCGAGATGCGGGTGTGACGGTTGGCCTGGGCGTTGATGGTTCCGCGAGCAATGATGCGGGTAACTTGGTGCTTGAAGCGCGGCAAAGCATGCTTTTGCAAAGGGTGTCACGCGGGGCCGACGCGATGAGCGCACGCGAGGCGCTGCGCATTGCAACGCGCGGCGGGGCGGCGGTTTTGGGCCGGTCTGATTGTGGGCAAATCGCCGTTGGCAAAAGGGCGGATATTGCGCTTTGGGATGTCACCGGGGTCGAGAGTGCGGGAAGTTGGGACCCTGCTGCTCTTTTGTTGGCCGGGCCGACACAGGTTAAACATCTGTTGGTCGAGGGGCGGCAGGTGGTGCGCGATGGACACGTCACCGGGATTGACCTTGAGAAGGCTATTGTTAAACAGAATCAGCTAGCACAGGCTTTGGTTGAGCAGTTGTAGCTTTGGTCGAAACCAGAACGGAGATTTTCGATGTTGCGCATTGTCATGATTTTGATGTTGGTGGCCGGGCTTGGCCAAACCGCAACGGCGCAACAGGCGCGGCAAATGCTCAATGGCATGCGGGCTGAGCAAGGGCTTGGGGCGGTCAAACCATCTGCTCGGCTTGAGCAGGCTGCGATGGCGCATGCGATGGATATGTCGCGCAATGGGTTTTTCGCTCATAAAGGCTCGGATGGGTCAAACGTGATGAAGCGTGTCCGACGCACAGGTTATGGACCCTGTGTTGTGGCTGAAAACATTGGCAAAGGTCAGCCCAGCCTGACCGCAATCATGGGTGCCTGGGCGGCGTCGCCCAGCCATCGCAAAAATATGCTTAACCAGCGGGTGACGGAATATGGGCTGGTCAAGGCCCCCGGAAACTATTGGGTCATGGTTTTGGGAAAGCCTGGTTGCCGCGGGTGATGTTTTCGCCGCTGGCTAAACTCGTTTTTCTCCAGCAACATAGGTCGCGTTGATCGCACGATCATCTCCCATCATGATTGTCGGGAACACGGCCTCCCAAATGTCGCGCGCACGCGCACTGCGTTGCGCAATTGCTGGGGTCGAGGCCAGATCAAGTACGATGAAATCGGCCTCCATTCCGGCCCCGAGATTGCCGATACGATTTTGCTGATGCAAAGCGCGGGCAGATCCCGCCGTGGCCAGCCAGATCAACTCAGCCGCATGCAAAGGATTGCCGCGCAGTTGGCCGATCTCGTAGGCGGCAGCCATGCTGCGCAACATCGAAAAAGATGAGCCTCCGCCAGTGTCAGTTGCCAACCCTATGTTGTGCCCGCCGGATTTGAGACCAGCCATGTCGAAAAGACCAGATCCGATAAAGGTGTTGGACGTCGGGCAGTGAACCAAAGAAGCCCCAACGTCAGCGAGTTTGTCCTTTTCGCGGGGTTCTAAATGGATTGCATGACCGTAGAGCCCTTTTTCGCCAAGTAATCCAAAGGCTTGGTAGGTGTCTAGATAGTCTCGGGCCTGTGGGTAAAGACCAAGGACCCATTCGATTTCATCGGTTTGTTCGCTCAGATGCGTTTGCATCATGCAATCAGGATTTTCGGCCCATAAAGACCCAAGCGCCTCAAGCTGTTCGGGTGTTGACGTCGGGGAAAACCGCGGTGTGATCACATATGAGGCGCGGCCCTTGTCATGCCAATGCGTTAACAATCGACGGCTGTCATCATAGGCGCTTTGGGCGGTGTCGCGAAGACCATCGGGGGCGTTGCGGTCCATGCAGGTTTTCCCGGCCAGCACCCGCATGTTTCGCTCGGCCGCCGCGGCAAAAAACGCATCAACGGATTCGGGGTGGATTGTGCAAAAAGAGCAAACCGTAGTGGTCCCATTGGCAAGCAGAAAGTCCAGGTATTGCCCTGCGATTTCATCGGCATAGGCGCGATCTTTGAACCGCATTTCCTCGGGGAACGTGTAGCTGTTGAGCCAATCGATCAACCGCTTGCCCCAACTGGCAATGATCCCGGTTTGCGGATAATGCGCGTGGGCATCGACAAATCCGGCGACAATCAGGCCATCGCCATGATCAACGGTTTGCGCCCAAGGATAGGCCGCCCGTAGGTCTGCCGAAGGGCCGACGGCGTGAATAATGCCGTTCTCGACCAAAATACCGCCGCGCGTTTCATGGCGTGCTGCGCCCAATCCATCGACAAAGGGATCGCCGTCAAAGCAAAGGGTTTGGCCGAGATGCAGGCAAGTATTGGTCATGGTCGCTCCTGGTTTGCGCTCAAAGACTATGCGCGCCAGCGACAAAGGTAAATTGCCGCAGGACCTTAGCGCAAGCACCCTGTTCCCCCGCCGCGGCATGTCCTAAAGTCAGGCCAAGACTATTCGGAGGTGCCCATGTCGACTGAAATCCAAAAACAGGTGGCTGAATCCGATGGGGAATATGCGTTAGATCGCAAGGATGTCGCGCGGGTTTTATATGCGGTTGATCGCGAAGACCGCGAGGCGCTTTTGGCGCTGATGGAACCTTTGCATGCGGCTGATATTGCTGACCTTTTGGAGCAAATCAACGCGTTTGATCGGATGCGGCTTGTACGCCTTTACGATCAAGAGTTCGACGGTGAAATCCTGTCGGAGCTTGACGAGGCGATCCGCGAAGACGTTATCGGGATTTTGCACCCGCAGGTGCTTGCCGAAGCGGTGCGTGATCTGGAATCTGACGATGTGGTTGATCTTCTTGAAGATCTTGATGAGCCACATCACGAGACCATCCTTGGGGCTTTGGAAGATAGTGACCGGGCCGCGGTCGAACAATCACTGACCTACCCGGATTTTTCGGCCGGGCGGTTGATGCAGCGCGAAGTTGTGATGGCCCCCGAGCATTGGAATGTCGGTGAAGCCATTGATTATTTAAGAAATAATGAGGACTTGCCGGAGCAATTCTATCATGTGGTGTTGGTCGATCCGCGCCTGCGCCCGATTGGAAATATCTCGCTTGGTCGGTTGATGTCGTCGCGCCGCGAAGTGTTGATGAAGTCGATTGTCGAAGAGACCTTTCAAACCATTCCGGTGATGCAGGACGAAGGGGAAGTGGCCTATGCGTTTAACCAGTATCACCTGATTTCGGCCCCGGTTGTCGATGAAAATGAACGATTGGTTGGTGTGATCACAATCGACGACGCAATGGCGGTTTTGGACGAAGAAAACGAAGAAGACATTTTGCGATTGGCCGGGGTTCAAGAGGAAAGCAGCCTGTCGGATCGGGTTATCGACACGACCAAACGGCGGTTTCCGTGGTTGGCTGTTAACCTTGTGACTTCGGTTTTGGCATCCTTGGTGATTGCGCAATTTGAAGACGCCATTGGGCAATTGGTGGCTTTGGCCGTGTTGATGCCGATTGTGGCATCTATGGGCGGCAACGCGGGAACCCAGTCGTTAACTGTCGCTGTGCGCGCTTTGGCGACCAAAGATTTAACCGGTGCGAACCTGTGGCGCGTGGTGCGGCGTGAAGTGTCGGTGGGTGCGGTCAACGGGGTGATTTTTGCGGTGATTATGGGCATCGTCGGGGTGGTCTGGTTCGGATCCCCGGCGTTGGGCGCGGTGATCGCCGCCGCAATGGTGATCAATCTGGTCGTTGCCGGACTTGCCGGGATCGCCATTCCTGTGGTTCTTGAAAAAGCGGGGGTCGATCCGGCTCTGGCGTCGGGGGCATTTGTGACCACTGTGACCGATGTCGTCGGGTTCTTTGCCTTTTTGGGTTTGGCGGTTTTGGTTTTATTATAAGGACTTAGGATGACGTTAGAGGAACGAAAAGCCGAAGCCAGAAAAGAGGCATTTGCCCTAAGAAAGGCGGCGTTTGACACGCGGCCACCCGGTGCGGCGGGGCATCTAAGCAGCGTCTTGGCGGGTTTTCGTGGCGTGCCGTTATCAGGGTATATGCCGATCCGAACCGAGATTAACCCGCTGTCTGCGATGGCCGAAGCCGCAGCGCATGGCCCGGTTGGCGTGCCTGTGATCACGGCGGCAGGGCAGCCGTTGACCTTTGCACTTTGGGAGCCTGAATGTGAGATGCAAGACGGCGCGTTTGGGGCTCAGATTCCGGCGGACTTGGTCTTTTTTGAGCCAGAGATCGTGATTGTGCCTTTGGTCGCCTTTACCCGGACGGGGGGGCGTTTGGGTTATGGCGGTGGTTTTTATGATAGAACGCTGGAAGGGTTGCGCAGGAAGCGCCCGACATTGGCGATCGGGTTTGCATTTTCTGCTCAAGAGGCCGAAAGTTTACCGCTTGAAGCCACGGATCAACCGCTTGACATGATTGTCACACAGGACGGGGTGTTCCAGATCTCGTAGCGGTCTGAGCTTAGGCTTTGTCGTCAGATTTCATCAGCACTGTTTGAAAATGTTTGACCGATACGGATGGGAGACTGCGCCAAGGTTTATTGGCCTGAACCACAAAGAAACCCAAAGCAAGCAGAAACAGAACCGGCACAGCCACGGCCGTCATACGCTCTGACGTGACGCCGGTTGCGACCATCGCGATTACTAGGCCGAAAGCTGTGGCGATACTGATCAAACCGACCAGAAACATGGCCCATTGTGCGCCCTTTCTCGTGCCCAAACGCACTGGGATATCCGGGTTTTGGGCCGCTAGGATTTGGACAATGCTGGTACACAAAGCCAAATGCGTCGTCCTGTCGGGGTCATTCGCATCGGCTTTGGCACCAATATTGAGCGCGATTTGGGTGGTCTGGTCGGCCGAGGTCATCTCAAGTTCGGTGAAGTGGCTGTCGCCATAATGGCGATCTGCCCAACGCAGTGCGATGACGGTGGTCAGGTCACAATCGCCATTCGGCC
This sequence comes from Pelagimonas sp., assembly GCF_050633425.1. Lineage (GTDB taxonomy): Bacteria > Pseudomonadota > Alphaproteobacteria > Rhodobacterales > Rhodobacteraceae > Pelagimonas. The sequence continues at coordinate 41,720 of NZ_JBOEGM010000035.1, forward strand.
CCGTCAGGGTGTGACCGGACAGTTGCCAGTCAGTGACCCCGCGCAAAGGGGCCGGGCGAAAGGAAAAGACCTTAGTCAAGGGCGCGCCAGCCAATGTCACGGCGCACGAAACCGTTTGGCCAGTCTACGGCGTCGACAAGTCCATAGGCACGATCGCGGGCCTCTTGGAGTGTTGCACCACGCGCTGTCGCATTGAGAACGCGGCCACCAACGGCCAGGATTTTTCCAGCCTCAGGGGCGGTTCCGGCGTGAAACATCATGTTGAAACTGTCGCTCGACAACCCGTCCAGGCCTTTGATCTCGGTGCCTTTTTCATAAGACCCAGGGTATCCGTCTGCGGCCATGACCACGGTCATAGCGTGATCATCGGCCCAAGTTACTTTGGCGTCTTGCAAACGGCCTTCGGCGCATGCCTGCATCAGGTCAAAGGCCTGAGCGCCCAAGCGCAGCATCAAGACCTGACATTCAGGGTCACCAAAACGTACGTTATATTCGACCAAACGCGGTTGACCGTTTTCGATCATCAGACCGACATATAAAACGCCTTGGTAAGGGGCCCCACGTTTGACCATTTCGGCCATGGTCGGGCGCACGATCTCGTCCAACGCCTTTTGGGTGACTGCATCATCCATGATCGGGGCCGGGGAATAGGCACCCATGCCGCCGGTATTTGGGCCGGTATCGCCTTCGCCGACCCGCTTGTGGTCTTGGGCGGTGCCGATGGGCAAGCAGGTTTCGCCGTCAACCAGAACAAAGAAGGAGGCTTCTTCGCCGGTCATAAATTCTTCGATCACCACTTCGGCACCAGCGGATCCAAAGCTGCCACCAAACATGTCGTCAATTGCGGCTTCGGCTTCGGCGACGGTTTCGGCGATGATCACACCTTTGCCTGCCGCCAGACCATCGGCTTTGACTACGGTGGGCGCACCGGTTTCGCGCACATGGGCTTTGGCCGCTTCGGCATCAGTGAAATGGCCATAAGCGGCGGTCGGCGCGTTGGCCGCGTCACAGATTTCTTTGGTGAAACTTTTGGAAGCTTCGAGCCGGGCGGCTGCGGCAGAGGGGCCAAATACCGAGATGCCCGCTTCGCGAAGACGGTCTGCAACACCAGCGGCCAGCGGGGCCTCGGGGCCGATGATGACCATGTCTATGGCGTTTTCGCTGACAAATTCGGCAACGGCTCCGCCGTCATTGATATCAAAACTGGCACATTCCGCGATCAAAGCGATCCCGGCATTGCCGGGCGCAACGATCAGTTTGTCGCATTTGGGGTTTTGCAAGGTTGCCCATGCCAGTGCGTGCTCGCGCCCGCCGCTTCCGAGAATAAGGATGTTCATCGCATGGTCCCCTTGGTATCCGTTGGGGGCGGTCTAATGGGCGCAGGTAAAAACGGCAAGAGATACAGGTATGAATGGTTCTCTAAGTGACCCAGACCTATGGTCGCGAATTTCTGAATATCAGTTTTCGCCAGCTGGACCCTGTGACAGTTTCGAAGCCCATCTTTGCAACGTGTTAGATTATGAACCTGATGACATCTCTCAGATGCTCTTCGAATACCGGCGGTTTGCGTATCTACACCTGATTGCTCCTAGGGACGTCCTGCCGTCTTCTTTTGTGGATGAGGTTTGGCTTCAGCACTCCCTGATGGATCACAATGAGTGGAATCAGATTTGCATAGACGCTATTGGACAAAAATTACATTATTCACTCCACGAAAATCCAACTTCAGAGTCCATGAAATATCAAAAAACGTTGGAGTTGTACCAACGTGAGTTTGGACAAAATCCGCCCGATCGAATCTGGTTTCTTGTTGAGAGAGGTCCGCCGTTTTTATTGGCAGCCTGTGTTTGTTTCGGGCTTACGTGCGTCGCGGTGGTCAGCCAAAACTATTGGTTGTTTGGTGTTAGCTTTCTGGCGATGGTCGTTATCATTGGGGTGAATGCGCGTCGGTTGCTCGCCACGCCGCGCATTCCCAACAAGAGATCCAACTGGGGGTAAGGTGGCGTATTCAAAGCGAAGACGTCTGGAACCCAAAGAAAGAACAGCATAGATTGCAGACAATTTAACGATCGAGACGCACATGGATCTTTTCGACGACGGCCCCGAAGAGGCCACGGATAACGCCCCGGAATTCACGGTTTCTGAACTGTCGGGCGCGGTCAAACGCACGATTGAGGGCGAGTTTTCCTTTGTTCGGGTGCGTGGCGAAGTCGGACGGGTCAGCCGGCCGCGATCGGGGCATGTTTATCTCGATCTCAAGGACGACAAATCGGTCATTTCCGGGATCATGTGGAAGGGCGTGGCCTCACGTCAACAGACCCAACCCGAAGAGGGCATGGAAGTCATCGCCACAGGCAAAATGACCACCTTTCCCGGTCAGTCCAAGTACCAGATCATCCTGGAAGAGATCCGTCCGGCAGGGGCCGGGGCCTTGATGGCGATGCTGGAAAAGCGCAAGGCGCAGTTGCAAGCCGAAGGATTGTTTGAGCCTGGGCGAAAGAAGAAACTTCCATATCTGCCGGAAATCATTGGCGTTGTAACATCGCCGTCTGGGGCGGTGATTCGGGATATTTTGCATAGGCTGCGCGATCGGTTCCCGCGCAAAGTACTGGTTTGGCCGGTGGCTGTGCAGGGGGCGAAATGTGCGCCTGAAGTGGTCCGCGCCATCGAAGGATTTAATCGCATGACGCCGGGCGGGGCGATGCCGAGGCCCGATTTGTTGATCGTGGCGCGGGGTGGTGGCTCAGTTGAGGATCTGTGGGGGTTCAACGAAGAGGCGGTCGCGCGGGCGGCGGCGGCATCGGATATTCCGTTGATTTCAGCCGTGGGACACGAAACCGACACGACGCTGATTGATTTTGTTTCGGACATGCGTGCGCCGACGCCGACTGCTGCTGCAGAATTGGCGGTGCCGGTGCGAATGGAGCTTTTGGCCGGGCTGCGCGACTTTGATGCGCGGATGACGCGCGCCGTTGAGCAAAGGCTGGAACTGCGCGGTCAGCGGTTGCGCGATGTGGCGCGGGCTTTGCCTCGGGCGGAGACCTTGTTGGAAGGGCCGAGGCAACGGCTTGATATTCAAGGAGATAAACTTCCGCGCGCCTTGCGGCAGTTGGTGGATCGGCAACGCTTGCGCCTATCGGAAAGCGCTGGAAGCCTCAGGCCTGTTGTTTTGACACGGGCGATTTCAGTTGAGAAATCGCGGCTGATAGATCGGGCGGCACGGCTGGCTCCGGCATTGAGCCGATTGGTTGAGACACGGCGTGAGGCCTTGGCACAACGGGGCAGCCGGTTATCTGCGCGACCGATAACGCGCGAAATTGCCGCACAAGGTGATCGCTTGAACGAGCTGTCACGGCGATTGCATGAGACGCAGCGCAGCCGGGTGAGCGACGCGCGGGCGCGGTTGGATGCGCTTGATCGGTTGCGGGAAACTTTGGGGTACAAAGAAACGCTGCGACGCGGCTATGCGGTGGTGCATGGCGACGGGCATGTGGTGACAAGCAAGGCGGCAGCCGAAGCGGCGTCGGGCCTGGAGATTGAATTTGCCGATGGGAAAATGCGTCTAGGTGGCACAGCAACCCCCAGAAAAGCCCCGAAAAAACCCAAACCAGAGCAAGGCAGCCTGTTTTAACGCCGCATCCCAATAGCTATCCATTTGAAAGGCTTTCTTTTTGTTCTGCGCTCGCATAGGCTTTGCTGCGTTGCTGCATCGCAGGGGAGGCGAGAATGGCCGATAATGATAAGCCGCTACTAATTAAGCGCTATGCTAGCCGGCGGTTGTATAATACCGAAACCTCCGACTACGTGACTTTGGAGGATATTGCCGGGTTCATCCGTGATGGGCGCGATGTGTCGATTATCGATCTGAAATCTGGCGATGATTTGACCCGTCAATACTTGCTGCAGATCGTAGCCGAACACGAGAGCAAAGGTGAAAGTGTGTTGCCGATCAATGTCTTGACGGACTTGGTGCGGAGCTACACAACCCAAGCTGGAAGTTCAGTTCCGCAGTTTTTGGCTGCCAGTTTTGAGATGTTCCGAGACAGTCAATCCAAGTGGATGGAGAACATGGGCGGCGGTGCTAATCCGATGGCGCAGATGAATCCAATCGCAAAAATGCCCGGATTTGAGGCCATGCAAGCCCAGCAAGAAGCCTTTATGAAAGCGATGACCGGTGGCATGGCAGGCACAACAGCGCCGCGCCAGGATGCACCGGAAGAGGGCGAAGATCTGGAAGCCATTCGCAAACAGCTAAGCGAATTGCAGGATAAATTGTCCAAATTGGACAAGTAACGTTGCGGATATTGTGACGATGAAAGGCGGGGGGTAACCCCGCCTTTTTGCGTCTGTTCAGGTGCCGTAAACGCGCAGCGGGCCCATGACCCGCTCGGCGGCTTGCATCAAAACACCGGCGACCGCATCACAATTTTCTGCGGTCAGACGGGCCGGTAAACGGGTATCGCAGGCGCGCATCAACATCTGCCGGGTCTGGGGCTGATCGACCTGTTCTGGCAAAAACTCCCAGTTCCAAAAGGCGCGCGCATTGTCACTGGTCAGGCCAAACACCTGCACCTTGACCCCGAGTTCGGCGGCCGCGCCGACAAAAGACTGCACGTCATCGTCGCTCATCCCATCAAGGTTGAATTGCAATGAATCCGGGGCACGGTTTTCTGGATCAAGTTTGGCAGGAACCGAAATCCACGGGCTTTGATTGATCAAAGCTGCAACATGGTCATGGTTGCGCCGCCCTGCCATGACCCGGTTTTTAAGGATCGGGATTTGCGGGCGGATTACGGCGGCTGAGAGATTTGATAGACGCAAATTGTAGAGCGGCAGCTTGTTTTGCCAGCGGGCAAAAGCCAATTCCAATGCGTCGGAATTTCCGTTGCGATCCATATGTTTGCGCCAATTGTGTTCGTAAGCGCCAGACAAAATCACTGCGCGGGCGATCAGATCGGCATCATCGGTGACCATAATCCCGCCTTCGCCGGCGTTGATCATTTTGTAGCTTTGAAAACTAAAACAACCGACCTTGCCGATGGTGCCAATGTTGCGGCCATGCCATGTGGTTCCGAGGCTATGGGCCGCGTCTTCGACGACGGGAATGTTCGCCGCATCGCACAAGGCCATGATCGCGTCCATGTCCGAGGTATGGCCGCGCATGTGGCTGATGATTACGGCTTGGACACCGGGCAGTTTGGCTTCGAAATCGGCCAAATCAATGCGGTAATTGTCAGCGACTTCGCACAGGACTGGTACGCAATCAGCGTGGATTACGGCCGATGGCACAGCGGCAAAAGTAAAGGCCGGGATCATCACACGGGCGTCACGGGGCAGGCCTAACGCTTTGAGAGACAAGAACAAGGCCGCCGAACAACTGGATACGGCCAATGCGTAGTTGCTGCCAAGCTCTTGGGCGAATTCCTGTTCGAGCAGCGCCACAGGGGCATCTTGTGGCGCGTGATAGCGGAACAGATCGCCAGATTGCAAAAGCCGATCAATTTCCGCGCGGGCGGCTTCGGGGATCGGTTCGGCGTCGTGCATGTTCGGAAGCATGGATTTCAAATTCCTGAATTGCCGTTTTCAATATGCTTAATATATGATGTTGGGCAGGCCAAGAAATTTCCGTGCTCAATGCGCGGATTTCATCAAAACGTCACGTTAGACCAGAGATCAGATTCCCAGGCGGTCCCGCATCGCGTACCAGCTCATGGCCAGTGCCAAAAGCGGCGTGCGAAACCCGCCGCCGCCGGGAAAGGCGGGGGTGGGCAGCTTGGTAAAGGCGTCAAAGCCCTGAGATTGGCCGCGTACGGCCTCGGCCAAGAAGCGCCCCGCCTGAATGGCATTTCCAACGCCGTGGCCGGAATAGCCCGAGGCGGACAGGATGTTGGGCGCAACCCGCGCCAGATAGGGCATGCGTTTCATGGTGATCGCGAGCGTACCGCCCCAAGCGTAGTCAAGTTTGACACCACGGAGATGTGGGAACACCTCCAACATGGGCTTGGACACGGTGGCGCGAATGTCTGTCGGAAACTTGTAGCCATAGCTTTCCCCGCCGCCAAAAAGCAGACGCTTGTCTTGGGACAGGCGGAAGTAATTGACCACAAAACGGTCATCGGCCACGGCAACGTCTTGGGTGAGAACCTCATCAGCACGAGAGCCAAGAGGTTCGGTTGCCACGATAAAATTGTTGATCGGCATGACGCGGGCCGCGACTTTACGGTTGAGACCGCCCATATAGCCGTTGCAGGCAAAGATCAGATGATCGGCCTCGACATGGCCCATATCGGTGGCGATACGGACCTTGGCACCGGCTTTGACATGATGAACATGGGCGCGTTCATGGATCCTCGCCCCTGCCGATGCGGCGGCTTTGGCCAGCCCGAGGGCGAGTTTGAGCGGGTGCAAATGCGCCGCTCCCATATCCAGGATACCGCCGTGATAGTCTGGCGATGGGCACAGGTCGGCAAAGCTGTCCGGGTCTAAAACATCAACGTCATAATCATAGTGCTGCGAGAGATGTGCGGCGTAATCATGGGTCCAGCGCAGGGATTTTTGCGACGAAGCCGCCCAGGCGACACCGGGTTTGAGTGCGCAATCTATGCCATGCTCGGAAATGAGCGCGCGTACCAAGGATTTGGCGTCTTCGCCCAAATCCCACATGCGGCGGGCGACCTCTTGGCCAACCATGCGCTCTAATTCAAGCTGATCCTGACGCTGCCCAGACCCAAGCTGACCGCCATTGCGCCCGGAGGCCCCAAAGCCAACGCGATGTGCTTCAAGGAGGACAACATCAACACCGTGTTGGGCCAAATGCAACGCTGTCGACAGCCCGGTATAGCCGCCGCCGATGATGCAAACATCAGCGCGTGTTGCGCCTTTTAATGTGTCAAACTCAGGCGCTTGGCCGGCCGTTGCCGCATACCAGCTCGGGGGATAGGCCCCGCGCTTATCGTTGGAAAACAACAGGTTCATGGTGACGCGGCTCCCGGTTACTTGTGGCGCAAAACCCTTTTGGGGATGCAAGGCAGTGGCTTGCAAAGGGCGGAGGTCAGACGTTCAACAACAAATGTTCCCGCTCCCAAGGTGAGATCACTTGCAAGAACTCATCGTATTCCGCCCGTTTCACGATCGAAAACACCCGCGCGAAATCGGCACCCAGAACCTCATGCAGCGCTGTTGCGCCTTCAAAGCGATCCAAAGCCTGACCTTGAACGCGGGGAATATCGCCTTCTCCCTGATAGGCGTCGCCGCGATATTGCGCAGAGGGGCGCAGCTTGTTCATCATGCCGAGATAACCACAGGCCAGCGAGGCCGCGATGCCCAAATATGGGTTGCAATCCATTCCGGCGATACGATTTTCAACGCGTCGCGCCTGAGGGGATGACAAGGGGACGCGGATCCCGGTCGTGCGATTATCGCGTGCCCATTCCAGATTGATCGGCGCGGCGTGGTCGCGCACGTAACGGCGAAACGAATTCACATTCGGGGCGAGCACGGCGATGGCTTCGGGCAGGTGGTGTTGCAAGCCTCCGATAAAGTGGAAAAACGCATCGGTTTCGCCTTCTTGCGGGCCGACAAAGATGTTCTGCCCGGTCTCCATATCAAGCACCGAGTGGTGAATATGCATCGCGCTACCCGGCTCATCCGCAATGGGTTTGGCCATGAAGGTGGCAAAACAATCATGGCGCAGGGCGGCTTCGCGGATCAGGCGTTTGAAGAAAAACACCTCGTCTGCCAGCTTGACCGGATCGCCATGCAGTAGGTTGATTTCGAGCTGGCCAGCCCCGCCTTCTTGGGTAATGCCGTCGATTTCAAACCCTTGCGCTTCGGCAAAGTCGTAGATGTCGTCGATCACCGGGCCGAATTCATCGACCGCTGTCATGCTATAGGCTTGGCGCGCCGCTGCCGGGCGACCGGAGCGGCCGGTCATCGGTTTGATGTCCTGGGCGGGGTCAAGGTTGCGGGCGATCAGGAAGAACTCCATCTCGGGGGCGACAATCGGTTCCCAGCCTTGTTTGTGGAAGAGATCCACCACGCGTTTGAGCACGTTGCGCGGCGAATAGGGGATCGGGTCGCCGTGGCGATCGAATGCGTCATGGATGACTTGCAATGTCCAATCGCCAGTCCAGGGGGCGGCCGTCGCGGTGCTCATATCCGGGCGCAGGGTCATGTCTTTTTCGATAAACCCATCGTCGCCTGCGGCTTCGCCCCAACCACCTGTGATGGTTTGGAAAAAGATCGAATCCGGCAGGTGGAAATACTCTTGGCGGGCAAATTTTGACGCCGGTACAGCCTTGCCACGGGCGATGCCGGGCAGATCGGAGATGATGCATTCAACCTCATCCAGGCGTTGACCGGTCAGATAGGCCTGAGCCGCTTCGGGGAGGGATGTGTTCAAATCGCTCATGCGAGTCTCCTTTCGCGGAAAAACCGCGCGAATTGATCAGCCAGCACCTTGGACGAGAGTGGCACACCCAGTTGAGCGGCGGCGTCCTTTAGGATGTTTTGGGGAACAAGGCCCGGACCGCGGGTGTCGATCAGCGCCTGGGTATAGGCATCGCTGAATTCTGGATGGGGCTGCACCGAATAGGCCTGACCGGGATAGAGCAGCGCGGCGTGAGTGCAAAAATCATTGCCGCCAACGGTTTGCGCGCCTTTGGGCGGGGTGATGACCTGATCCTGATGCCACGCATTCAGTGTGATGTCTTGGCCGTTGATGTCATAGCTCTGCGGGCCAATCGCCCAACCATCGGCGTATTTTTCGACTGTGCCGCCAAGGGCTTGGGCGATGATTTGGTGGCCAAAGCAGATGCCAACCACCGGCCTGTCGGCGCCAAAGGCCCCGCGCACCAGTTGTTCTAGCGGTGGGATCCACGCATGGTCTTCGTAGACCCCGTGACGTGATCCTGTGATCAACCAGCCATCTGCGGCTTCGGGGCCTGACGGAAATTCGCCGCGCACCACACAATAGCGATCAAAGTCAAATCCGTAACCAGACAGGAAAGACATGAACACCTCGGGGTATTCGCCAAATTCCGCTACGAGATCTTCGGGCACAAGGCCGGTTTGTAATATGCCGATTTTCAGTCGGTCGGTCATGGGGCACCATAGTGTTTCACCCGACCCTAGGATGCACGGAGGCACCGGGCAAGCCGGGGCGTTTGATCAAACAGTGTCGAGATAGATTTCAACCTGTTCCGCCGGGGTCAGCTCTTGCATGTCGCGGTGTTCCTGCTTTTTGGTCATAAGCAAGTTGCGGATCAGATCGGGCGCAAAGATGCGCGGAATATGGGGGCTGTTTTCGAAGCGCTCGATCGCGGATTTCCAATCGCTGGGCACTTGCGGCAGCTCTTGGTCATAGGAGTTGCCGGTGATAGGGGCAGGCGGTGTTCCCGCATCTTCGATCCCGTTCAACGCAGCCCCCAAAATGGCGGCGAGCGCCAGATAGGGGTTCACATCCCCGCCTGCCACACGATGTTCGATCCGGCGTGCGACCGGGGCACCGGAGGGTACGCGGATCGCAGCCGTGCGATTTTCATAGGCCCAACAGACACTTGTCGGGGCGTGGCTTCCAGGAACCAGACGGTCATAGGAATTGGCATGTGGTGCAAAGATCAGCGTGCTGTCTTGCAATGCGTCCATGCAGCCCGCGATGGCATGGTGCAGGGCAGGGGTGCCTTTTTCGCCGCCATCGTCAAAAATATTTGTGCCAGTCTCATCCAGAACCGAGAAATGCGCGTGCATACCAGAGCCGGAATAATCGTCATATGGTTTGGCCATAAAACTGGCGGCGAAACCGTGGCGTCGCGCCAAGCCTTTGACCAGCATCTTGAACAACCAGGCATCATCGGCGGCGCGTAGCGGGTCAGCGACATGCACCAGATTGATCTCAAACTGTCCCAGACCGGCCTCGGATATGGCGGTGTCGGCGGGAATTTCCATGGCTTCGCAGGCTTCATAAAGCTCGGTGAAAAAGCCATCAAAGGCATCCAGCGCCCGGATCGACAGGATTTCTGCCGCCTTGCGCCGTTTGCCAGACCGGGGGCTGACCGGCACCTGCAGGTTGCGAGTGCTGTCATCAATCAGGAAAAACTCAAGCTCAACCGCAACAACCGGCGTCAGGCCTTTGTCCTTGAAGCGTTCGGCAACGCGGGCAAGCGCATGGCGCGGATCGCCCTCATAGGGGCGGCCATCTTCGTGGAACATCCAGATCGGCAACAGCGCTGTTGGGGCATCAAGCCAGGGCATGGGCACAAAGCCACGCTCGGTTGGGAAGAGTTGACCATCCTTGTCGCCGGTTTCAAAAACCAGCGGGCTGTCTTCGATATCCTCGCCCCAGATGTCGAGATTCAACACCGACATGGGAAACCGCGTGCCGTCGCTCAGAACTTTTTGGGCGCTGGGGATCGGCATGCGTTTGCCGCGCGCAACGCCGTTCAAGTCGCACGCCGCAGCGCGAATGGTGCGGGCCTGCGGATGATCGCGCAGCCAATCTGATGTCGGGCCAGAACCTGAAACGGGCATCTGATGTCCAGTTAGATAATTTGATCAAATTCATCGTATGCGCGCGCGCAAAGGCTGGCAAGAGGCTTTTGTACCACCAGAAACTGTGATCAAACTTTGCGCATTAGCGGATCAGTTTGGGCCGGATCTTGATCTTGGGGCGGGTGTTTTGCGGCAAGTGACGGTTCAGACGATTGTTCACAATGCTAAAAAAGCCGATGACAACCAGCGTCAGCAAAATGAAATACCCGGCCAAAATGGGATACGGGACAAAGGGGTTAAACGTCTTGTCGGCGAAATAATTGGCGTAATACAGCGCGTCGCCCCGTTGCTTGAGCGCCGGAAAACCCGAAAAATAGACAAGGGTTGTGGCGTGAAACAAGAAGATTGCTTCGTTGGTATAGGCGGGCCAAGCGAGCCGAAGCATGGTGGGCCAGGTGATTTTGCGGAACTTCTTTAGGCCGGAAAACCCATAGGCATCAGCGGCTTCGGTGTCGCCTTTGGGAATAGATAAAAGCGCACCGTAGAAAATCTCGCCGCTATAGGCAGCGGTGTTGAGGAACAAGACAGTCAATGCGCCAAGCCAAGGCGCCGTAAAGGCCCCAAGGGCGGGAACCGACCCTTTGAGCGCGACGAACAAGAAATAGGCAAAGAAGAACTGAATAAACAGGGGGGAGCCGCGGAAGATAAAGATAAACCATTCCGACGCTTTGCGCAGAATCCAGACGTTGCTGGATTTTCCAAGCGCAACAGCCGTGGCCAGAAAGAAACCGGCCAAAAGCGCAAGCACGCCGAAATAGATGTTCCAGATCATCCCTGATCCGATCAGGGTGAATTGCTGGCACAGGGTGAAGTCACCACGCGGCAAAAGACGTTCGCCATAGCCGATGGAGCGCAGACTGTAATCTGCAATTGTTTGAAGACAGCTCATGCCGCTTTCCTTTGCGCTTCACCGCCAGCGGTGGCTTGCCCTTTGGTGAGCCGGGCCATGATCCGATCAAGGACCACCTCGGACACCTTTGTGAACGCGAGATAAAACACCAAGAGCGCAAAGAAGTACCACATGCGCCAATCACCATGCGGGTAGTCCGTGAAACGGGCCGTTTTCGAGCCGCCAAGCTCGCGCGCCCAATAAACGATGTCTTCGACGCCAAGCAGGAACAAGAGCGGCGTTGCTTTGATCAAAACCATCCAAAGGTTCGACAGACCGGGAAGGGCATAGACCCACATTTGTGGCACCATAATGCGCCAGAAAGTTTGGCGGCGGTTCATGCCATATGCTTCTGCGGTTTCAAGCTGGGTACGGGGAACGGCGCGCATGGCTCCATATAAGACATTGGCGGCAAAGGCCCCAAACACGATGGCAAAGGTCAAAACCGCCAAGAAGAACCCATAGGATTCATGCACCCATTGCGCCGATGTCGAGAGCGGCAATTTCGCCTCGGCGCAGACGACAAAATCATTGCCTTGGCGGATTGCGTCCTGCCAATCGGGGCATTTCACCTGGTGGCGCAACCACTCAAAACCTTGGTCCAAGGCAATGACAAAAAACAGAAAAAACGCGATGTCGGGGACGCCACGCACAATGGCAATATAGCCGCGGCCAAACCAGCTGAGCGGTGCGAAATGCGACCGCGCCGCCGTTGCGCCGCCAAAGCCAAACAAAAGCGCCGTGGGCGCTGTGATCGCCAGCAAAAGAAGGACCGTGCCAAAGGAGGCGTAGAACGACATATGCTTGCCTGTGGTCAGGAAGCATGACAGCCATTTGATGCCTGCGAGCGTTTCGGGATCTGAACAATAGCCGAAAATGACGGACCTCGTCATGTTGGCGACACAAGGGGGTGCCTTGATGTCGCGTCATGAAAAAGGGCGCGCGCGTGGCACGCACCCCTCTCAAAATTTGTGATTAGAAACGGGGGCTTTCTTCGCCCAGCCACTTGATGATCAGCTCGTTCAAGGTGCCGTCCTCTTTCATCGAGGCCACAGCCGCATCGAATTTGCCGCGCAGCTCGGGGTCAGATTTGCGGAAGGCCATGCCGATGCCGCCGCCCAAAGGCACGTCGTCGCCAACGAATTTCAGCTCATCGGCCGCTTCGACTTCTGGGATCAGATAGTCTTTGTCGGCTATAACTGCGTCCGCTTCACCAGATTTCACCGCTGCGATGGTTTCGTCAGGGGTTGGGAATTCCAGCAATGTCGCGCCGGTGTCGACCACGTGGTTGGCCTGAATGGTGCCTGTCTGAGCCGCAATCACGCCGCCTTCGAGGTCAGCATCATCGGATATCGCCGCGTAGGCAGAGGGCGAGGGAGGTGTGTAGTTCTGTGAGAAATCAACAACTTCGGCGCGCTCAGCCGTGATCGACATGCCGGCGATGATCGCGTCATAGTTGGACGACACCAGATTGGGAATGATGCTGTCCCAATCATTGGTAACCCATTCGCAGGTCAGCTCGGCGCGTTTGCACAGCTCATCGCCCAGCTCACGCTCAAATCCATCAACTTCGCCCGCATCGTTGAGGAAGTTGTATGGAGGGTAAGCGCCTTCGGTGCCCAAACGCACTGTATCGGCGGCCATCGCTGCGCTTGCCAGCATCGCCAGAGCGGCGGTTCCAAGTAGAAGGTTTTTCATTTATTGCTCCCTAGTTGAACTCCGGGGTTAAACCGGAACGCCATGTTAGGCGTGTGTTGTTGACCGCAAAAACCCTTGCAGCCGTTCTGATTTTGGGGCGCCAAACAACTGATCTGGCGCGCCTTCTTCTTCGATCAGACCCTGATGAAGAAAGACCACATGGTCAGACACATCAGAGGCCATTTTCATGTCATGGGTCACAATAAGCATCGTGCGCCCTTCTTGGGCGAGATCTTTGATGACTTTGACAACCTCTTGTTCCAATTCCGGGTCGAGCGCCGATGTCGGTTCATCAAAGAGCAACGCCTCGGGTTCCATGCACAAAGCGCGGGCAATGGCGGCACGCTGTTGCTGACCACCGGACAATTGCGCCGGATAAACATCGCATTTGTCGCCGATCCCCACCTTGTCGAGATATTTGCGTGCCGAGGCTTCGGTTTCGGCTTTGTCTCGTCCCAAAACTGTGACCGGGGCCTCCATCACGTTTTGCAAGATCGTCATATGGGCCCATAGATTGAACTGTTGGAACACCATCGACAGATTGGTGCGAATGCGCAAAATCTGTTTGGCATCACCGGGATGACGCGCGAGGCCGGTGCCTTTCCAGATCACAGGTTCGCCTTTGAACAGGATATCGCCCTGCTGGCTGTCTTCGAGCAGGTTGCAACAGCGCAATAGCGTTGACTTGCCCGATCCTGAAGAGCCGATGAGAGACACCACATCGCCCGCATGGGCCGTGATGTCGACGCCTTTGAGAACCTCAAGCTGGCCATAGGCTTTGTGGAGGTTGCGGATCTCGATAACAGGGCTGGATGCGTTCACGGGGGACCTTGGGCTAATGCATTGTCTGGGTGTTGGCGATGAGAGTGCCGCAAAACTTTAGCCCGATGCAATGCGCAAAACGCGACCTTGGATAGTGCAAATGATGATTTACGATGCGTTAACCTGTGCAAATTGCACCGAGGGTGGGGTCGGAAGGTCGAGATATGCCGATTCTTTGAGCGTACATAGTGCATGCAACGAGATCGCTTTGCGTGCATCTTGGTCCAGATTGGCAATTGCACGTTGCAATGCGGTCCGAATCACCCGCGGGTCTTGTCGCAGGCTGGTGATATAGGGCGTCGCCGGTGTCGGGTGTGTGCGGGCGACTTCACGCAGGGATGCGGCATTTGGATCATGGCGTTTGATCAAACGCCAGGACATGGCATCCAGTGCAGCAAGATCACCCAAACCGCGCGCTACGGCCTGTGCCGAATTGACATGCCCGCCTGTTTCACCGGTGATATTTGGCGAAATCCCGAGGTCTGCGGCCTGAAACCAAAGCGCAGCGAAACCTGATTGGCTGTGGTTTTGGTTGATAAGAACCCGGGCGCGAAGAAGATCGGGCAGGGGGCGGGGATCATCGGCGCGGGCGATCATAACCGAATTGTAATATCCCGGCGGGCACCCAGGAAGCCGATAATCCGGGCTGCCGACCAGCTGAACCTTGCCGTGAAGACGCAGGCGAAAAGGCAGATTACAGGTTTGGGCCAGAACCAGGTTCGGTGACAGCCAATGTTCCCAAAGATCGCCGTTTCGGGTCAAATTGGATGGGCCAAAACCAAGCTCTTGGCGGGTCAGTGTCCAGAGTATGTCATTCGCCGCAAAGGTTTCGGCGCGGTCATACATCGGGAGGGCGGCAATCATTGCGCGCGTTCAACCCTTTGGCGGGCCAAAGCGGAATCGCGATCATTGATCCCCAACATTGAAGAGACCAGCCGAAGCAAGGCGTCTTCGTGCTGATCACGTGCGCCATCGGCCAAGGCCACTTGCCACAGGGCTTCGATCACTGCGATACGGTCGTCCAGTGGCACCGCGTCTTTGATCTCTCGGGTAAAGCGGACCGTGTCGGGGGCCTCTTCTTCCAGAGTTTCGGCAAGCCCGCGCAGGGTCAGCGCGTCCGCCTCAGACAGCTCATAGCGGGCCTGTGTCACCTGCAAAATGCGCGCCTGTTCGTCGGCGTCGTAAAAACCGTCAGACCGGGCGACGCGAACCAACAAAGCAGTCAGCGCAAGGCGGCAGTCCTCGGCGGGAAGCGAACCGGATGTGGCTCCGGTCAGGCGCGTAAGAAATGATCCAAACATAACTGACTATATAGGGCCGGATTGGGCGATGCTCAATCCGGCGTAGATTTTGAGTTGTAGTTCGCGGGCCGGTCACAGGCGGAGCCGGGTTTGGCCCCTAGGGAATGGACGCGGCGAGGCGCGCGGCCTCAGAATCCTGCGCGTCGACCCCCAGCACCTTTTCGATCAAATCAACAAGGGCGGTTTCGCGTTCGTCGGAAATTCCGTCGGCGATGACAACCTGCCACAGCGCTTCGACCTTTTCACGCCGGTGATCATATTCGACATTGTCGCGGATCAACTGGGCCATTTCGCTGTCGTCTTCGATGGAAAATGCCAGTTTTTCACAGGTTGCCCGCATTTTTGCGGCCTCAATCGGGTTGAGATCATAGGCTTTGGCAAGAATACGGTCGATTTGTTCGATCTCTTCAAACAGATACGCTTTGTCGGCCATGGCCACACGGACCAGCAATGTGCCGAGCGCCAGTTTGGCGTCTGGTTTCGGCAGCGGTGCCTCGGGCACGTGTTTGCGTTGGAAAAACGATGTTAGTTGCTCAAGCATCAGGATTATCCCTCCCATTCACCCCGCGGCAGGAAGATCGCCGCGGACCACTCCTAACACATCTTAGAGCCGCGTCACTATTGACGTTTCGTTCAGACCATTGGGGACATCGCCGAATGCGGTGTTCGCCCAGAACTTAGCCCTTAGCCAGTAAGGCGGCGAAACGGATGGACAGTTTTTGCGCATATTCGCTGAGCCCCCAGGGCGGGTTGACCACAAACATGCCCGAGCCGACCATCCCATGCCCCTTACGCGCCGCCGGAAAGCTAACCTCGTGGCGCAAGGCTTGGGGGAAGGACGATGTGAGCGCTTGCATCATCGGGGCATGACGTTTGTCGGCAAGGATCGGATACCAAAGCATCAACACGCCAACATTCCATTTGCGATGCAGCTGGGCCATGGCGGCGGGAATGGTCTTGTAGTCGGATTTGATTTCCCAAGAAGGGTCAATCAACAAAATCCCACGGCGCGGCGTCGGTGGCGACAGGCTCTGGGCCAGTTCAAGACCATCTTGTTGGTAGATCTTGGTGGTGTGGCTGCGGGCATTTTTGCGCAGGGCCGCGTTTTCGCCGGGGTGCAAT
Source organism: Pelagimonas sp. (assembly GCF_050633425.1). GTDB lineage: Bacteria > Pseudomonadota > Alphaproteobacteria > Rhodobacterales > Rhodobacteraceae > Pelagimonas. Next base: position 58,100 of record NZ_JBOEGM010000035.1, read on the forward strand.
TCGGCCAAATGCAGGCTGTCATCCGCACGCAACAGCGCCTGTGCAATCAAGGGCGAGCCGGGATAGGCCGTATCACCATGGGCCGATTTCGTTTTGGCAAGGGCGCGCATATAGGGGCTGTTGGCCTCAAACCAATCTGCAACTTGGAGGATTCCTTTGGCCGCCTCGCCGGTTTTTTGCGCATCTGCATCCGTCAAATCATAAAGCCCGCGCCCGGAATGGCTTTCGATATAGGTGAGCGGTTTTTCCTTTTGTGTCATGTAATCAAGCACAAAGGCGAGAATGGCATGCTTGTGCACATCGGCCAGATTCCCGGCATGAAAGCTATGTTGATATGACAGCATGATAAGCCCCCCACTGGACGTGCCCCCGTCATATGCCGCCTGAGCGCACATAGGTCTAGGTCGAAGTGCTTGAACTTGACTATTTGGTCAGTAAAATGTCATCGGATTTGGCGGCACCATTTAGGTGGCCGCGGCCGCGATATTTTAGCCGGGTTATTTTGGCTGGACGAATTTACAGGACGCACTGAATGAACAAACCATTGGAGCATGACGGCAAAGAGCAGGAGCTGTTTGATTATCTGCGCATCTTTGTAATGTTCTGGCAAAAGATCGATTTCATCTGGGGGCTGTTCATCACATCTTACATCCCGCTGTTTGGTTTCTTGCATTTCTACCAAGGCCAAATCGGCGGGTCGTTTGGACTCTTGTTCATTATTGCCATTGGGGCTTTTACCTGGGTCAACGGCGCGGCGCTTCGGGCGCATTATGATCTGGCCAATACGATGAGCAAAGAGTTCCGTCGCAACAACCGCAGCTATCCCGACCTAAACGCCGCGCTGTTGCGCACCGCCAATGACGGCAAAGAGCGCCTGGTGCTGTTCACCCACGGCTTTGCCTTTGCCGGGTTTCTCTACATGATGGGCGAACGGGTTGGCGAAACCCTGTGCGGAACCAAAAACGGTTGGGGCTGTTTGATTGGGTCGGTGTTTGGGTAGGGCGGTACTCCGCCCGCCCCGTGATCAGGGGTTACTTTAGAAAGTAACGATTGCCCTTTTTCTTGCCGGGGTTGCGAAATTCAACACCTACCAATTTGCCGTCTTTGTTCTGCACGGCGACAACATTTTGGCAGCCATCCAATTTGAACATCGCGATTTTGCGGCAATACATGCCGTCCTTGAATTCCCAAGTGCCTTTATAGGCTTTGCCATCGAACTTGCCTTCGACCATGCCGTTGCTGCGGATATAAGCATCCGAAACTTTGCTATTGCCCATCGGTTTGTCCAAAATGGCAGTGACAGTCGCGACGGTATCAGCCTGTGCCAGAGTTGCCGACAGAACCAAAGTCAGCGTTAACAGAGTTTTTTTCATTACCATTCCTCACTTTAAGTGCTGGAACACTAGTGAGGATTAACTGGCCACGCAACAAATGAAACTATCCGAAAAAAAGAAAAGCCCCAGAGAATTCTCCGGGGCTTTGAAGGGGTTAGACGAGGCGTGATGCCTCTTTCGCTGCGCGCACAAAATCCTTGAACAAGGGGTGCGGATCAAAGGGTTTGGATTTCAGTTCGGGGTGGAACTGAACACCGATAAACCACGGGTGATCAGGCCATTCGACGATCTCAGGCAGCTTGCCATCGGGGGACATGCCCGAGAAACGCAGACCTGCTTGTTCAAGCTGATCGCGGTATTTGATGTCGACCTCGTAGCGGTGACGATGACGTTCATCGATGGTTTGCGTGCCATAGACATTGGCCACCAATGACCCTTCGTTCAGAACCGCGTCATAGGCCCCCAGACGCATGGTGCCACCCTTGGCGTCGGTGACCTTGCGGTTGACCTTTTCATTGCCCTGCACCCATTCCTTGAGGTGATAGACAACGGGTTCGAAACGCTTTTCACCGGCTTCATGGTCAAACTCTTCGGAGCCAGCCTTGGCCACACCGGCGACGTTGCGCGCCGCTTCGATAACCGCGACCTGCATACCAAGACAGATGCCAAGATAGGGCACTTTGTTTTCGCGCGCGAATTGGGCAGCTTTGATTTTGCCTTCGGTGCCACGTTCGCCAAAGCCACCGGGCACCAGAATCGCGTCATATTTTTCAAGATGAGGGGCGGCGTCTTCGCGTTCGAAGATTTCGGCGTCGACCCATTCAATATTGACTTTGACCCGGTTGGCCATGCCGCCATGGGTCAGCGCTTCGGCGATAGATTTATAGGCGTCTTCGAGCTGAATATATTTGCCGACAATCGCGACGGTTACTTCGCCTTCGGGGTTGAACACGCGGTCGGCGACGTCATCCCATTTGGCGAGGTTCGGCTTGGGGGCAGGGGCGATACCAAAGGCATCCAACACCGCCTGATCCATGCCTTCGCGATGATAGGCAAGCGGGGCTTCATAGATGGATTTGAGATCCTGCGCAGCAATCACGCTATCGGGGCGCACGTTGCAGAAAAGCGCGAGTTTTTCGCGCTCTTTCTTTGGAATAGGCCCTTCTGAGCGGCAAACGAGGATGTCAGGTGCGAGACCAATGGACCGCAGCTCCTTTACCGAGTGCTGGGTGGGTTTGGTCTTAAGCTCACCCGATGCCTTGATAAACGGCAGCAAAGTCAGGTGCATAAACACGCATTGGCCGCGCGCTTTGTCATTGGCGAATTGGCGGATGGCTTCGAAGAAGGGCAGGCCTTCAATATCACCCACTGTTCCACCAATTTCGCAGAGCATGAAATCGACGTCGTCTTCGCCAATGCTGATGAAGTCTTTGATTTCATTGGTCACATGCGGAATGACCTGAATGGTTTTGCCAAGGTAATCGCCGCGACGCTCTTTTTCCAAAACATTGGTGTAGATGCGGCCCGAGCTGACGGAATCGGTTCGGTTGGCCGGCACACCGGTGAAGCGCTCGTAATGCCCAAGATCGAGATCGGTCTCGGCGCCATCGTCTGTCACAAAGACTTCGCCATGTTCAAACGGCGACATGGTTCCGGGGTCAACGTTGAGATAGGGGTCAAGCTTGCGCAGGCGAACCGAATAGCCGCGCGCCTGTAAAAGTGCCCCCAGCGCAGCAGAAGCCAGGCCCTTGCCAAGCGAAGAGACCACACCGCCGGTGATAAAGATAAAGCGTGCCATATTGGGCTAACCCCGTGATTTTGCGTATTATTATGAGCTTTGGCTGAGATTTTGCCGAGCTATATCACGGGAGCCGAGATATAGAGGATTCGAGAGGCGTTGGCAAGGTCAGCGCAAGATGATGTTGCCAGATTTTCGAATCTAGCAAGCGGTTGTGGAGATGCCCAAAACGCCGGTGCGACAAACCGAAATGTTTAACCGCAGCGTTTGGACGATTTTGTGCGGCTGTAGCGCATGTGCGGCGCGCTGTTTGCCCGGTGGACTGAGGGCTCTGATTTCCGGTGTGCATGATCATGTGGGGTTTTCCATGCTCAGCGGACTTGTCGCGACAGCTGCAACGCCCATGGCAGACCACGTCGAAGCATCGAAAGTGGCGAAGAGCATTGCGCTATCAAGACCTGAACAGCGCGCGCTGACGGTGAACAACATGACCACACCTATGTTTTGAGATCGGTTGAGAGGGCGAGGTTTAAGAAATTTCCGAGTCGACAGCCAAGGGCAACGAAACACATATCCAAAAAGAAGGGGCGGCTGTTGAGCCGCCCTTTTCGGTTATGCCGATGTGTCCGGCTTTAGTCGGCGCGTGGCACCAGCGGCGCGTCTGCATCGCCGCCCGCTGTTGGCGGAGGAAGCAAAGCATCCGTATCAAGGTCACCGACCGCTGGGGCGGTTTGCTCAACCGCCGGGGCGCTGCCGCCGACACGGTCAAGAATAGAGCTACCAGAAGCGTTTTTCGCCGAAATCACCGTCAGCGTAATCGAGGTGATTATAAAGGCCGTCGCCAAAACCCATGTGACCTTGCCCATAGCTGTTGCCGCTGAGCGTTGGCTCATTGCGCCGCCACCGCCGCCCATCCCAAGGCCACCGCCTTCGGAACGCTGCATGAGAACCACGCCAATCAAGGCGAGGGCAAGAAGAAGGTGGACGATAAGGATTACGTTTTCCATGGGGCCTGCAGCATACGTTCGGTTCTGTCGGGCTATGTAGGGGATGCGCGGGTGCGGTGCAAGCAGTAGTCGCGCCCGAATGACCGGAAAGGCGCAGGAAAGGCAAAGGAAAGCACTGGACGGATGGCTATAGCGCGGCCATGATCGCGCCATGCCACATGATCACCACGATGACAGTCATCCCCATTCGCTTTTGCCTCCTGACCCTGCATTGCGGGTCAAGGCCTTGGAAACATTACTGGAACGCAAAGGGTTGCTTGACCCTGCAGCGCTTGATGAGATCATTGAAACCTATGCGCACAAGGTGGGCCCCAAGAACGGAGCGCGCGTTGTTGCCCGCGCTTGGGTGGATGCAGATTTTCACAAGGCGTTGATGTCAGACGCGACCGAAGCGGTCTCGCAGATGGGGTTTTATGGCCGTCAGGGCGAACATATGGTGGCGGTCGAGAACACTGAGGCGCTGCATAACATCGTCGTTTGCACGCTGTGTTCGTGCTATCCGTGGCCTTTGTTGGGAATTCCGCCCGGTTGGTACAAGTCCGACGCCTATCGCGCCCGTGTGGTGCGCGAACCACGGGCGGTGTTGGCGGATTTTGGCGTCGAATTGCCCAAAGGCCAAAAGGTGCGTGTTTGGGATTCGACCGCTGAGGTGCGGTATTTGGTGATCCCAAGACGACCTGCAGGAACGGATGGACTGAGTGAAGAGGCCTTGGCGGCGCTGGTGACGCGCGATTCGATGATCGGAACCGGATTGGCATTGTTGCCAGATGGGGCGCAAACATGAGCCGCGTGCATGACATGGGCGGCCGCTTTGGTGACGGGGCGATCCCGGTCGGGGCGGACGCTGATCCAATTTTCGCCGAAAATTGGCATGCCCGCGCGTTGGCCGTGACTTTGGCAGCCGGGGCTTTGGGGCAGTGGAACATTGATATCTCGCGTCATGCGCGCGAATGCCTCTCACCCAAAGATTACGCGCGCTTCTCCTATTATGAAAAATGGCTGGCCGGGCTGGCGGATTTACTGGTTCAAAGTGGCCTTGTACGGGCGGAAGAATTCACAAGCGGCGCAGATGGTCTTGCGCCCGAAAACGTGCAACAGCGTAGATTGTTGGCTGAAAACGTGGCCGCTGTTTTGGCCGCTGGTGGCCCAGCGGATCGCGTCGGTGCGGCCGCCAAGTTTGCCGTTGGCGACCGGGTCAAAACCCGACGCTTGGCGCGCAATACTATGGTGGAGGGGGGGCATACCCGTTTGCCTGCCTATGCGGCCGGTGCCAAAGGTCAGGTGGTTTTGGTCCATGGCTGCCATGTTTTCCCTGATGCTGCGGCCCACCGTTTGGGCGAACAGCCGGAGCCGTTGTACACTGTGGTGTTTGACGCCGCCGAGCTTTGGGGGCGCGCTGAATGTTCTGGGGATGAGGTGACCTGTGATCTCTGGGAAAGCTATTTGGAACCGGTCATAGCCCAAGAGAAGCCAGCGAAATGAGGGAAGCCCAGGATCGCCCGCAGCCGGTTTTCGAGGCCCCCTGGCATGCACAGGCCTTTGCTTTGGCTGTATATTTGAACGAGCAGGGCGTTTTTAATTGGCCGGAGTGGACTCAGGTCTTTGGTGCAGTGCTGGCTCAGCATGGGCTGGCACAAGAGCTCGATGGCGGTGACGACTATTTCCTGGCTTGGGTTGCCGCATTGGAAAAAATATGCGCAGCCAAAGGCGTGGCTGAAATCGAGGCCTTAAGCGCGCTCAAAGCCAGTTGGGAGCGCGCTTATTTAGTCACACCTCATGGCGATCCTGTTCGGGTTGAGGCCGGTGAGGCACCATAGGCGTTATTCTTCGACGTCGTCGGTATCGACCTGACCCGACAGTTTACGGCGAATAATCGACCAGCTCAGCCCAACGGCCAAAACGATGGACAGCGCCAGAATACCGATCCAGGTGGTGACTTTGGGGTTGTTGAAATCGAGCAGCCCAAAATCCCACAGAACCCACAAAATTGCGCCGACAATTGCGGACACCAAGATCATGCCAAAGCCGCCAATGCTACGCAACGTAGCGCGAATATAGATGACATATCCGACGGTTAGGATAAGACCGAACAGAACCACAAGGGGCAGTTGGGTGCTCCAGTTGGTGATGGCCCAACGAACAAAGTTCCAGTCGGTAGGGTTATAGGTCGCGGCCAAAAGGATGAAAGCGAACAGCCAGCGCAAGGCGAAACTCATGGGGCGTCTCCGTAATGTCTTGGGGTTAGGTCTAGCGGAATTGCCTGTCGCGTCCAGTGGTTTTGAGCGGCAATCGCATTTCAGCGCGCCGCAAGGATTGGCCATGACGGGTGACAACCTCCTGTTTTACCAGTTCAAATCCGAGCGCGCCAAAAGGCGTTTGGGCCGCGAGGCTGGCATGCGTTGTCAGGGCAGGTAGGTCCAACTCTGAGGCCTGAGCACGGATCATTGAGAGCAGGCGGCGCAGATGCCCCTTACCGCGCGCGTTCGGAAGTAAGAAAGCCAAATCGAGATAGCCTTCAGAAGTCATCGTCATCATACCCATGAGCTGTGGATTTTTTTCTTGCTCCGTGTGCAGGTCGCCGTATGGGCCAACCGCGACGGCAACATATTGCTTGGCCAGCTTGGCCTCCCATTCCACACCACCTGGAGGCTGTGGGCACCAAGCTTGGCGCTCGGCGCGCGTGTAAGGACTTGGGTCAGCATGGATGGCGGCAAACATGATCTTTCCCAAAACATCGCAGTCCGACGGCACGGCCCAGCGATAAGAAACAGAGCTTTGTGCAGATGCGGCCATTTAACGGTTTCCTGTTGCGACACGCTTGGATATACCGGCGCGGGTTTGAAAACCATCACCGAAAAGGATGTGTTATGGCGAATGTGGTTGTCGTGGGCGCTCAGTGGGGCGACGAAGGCAAAGGCAAGATTGTGGACTGGCTGTCGAGTCGTGCAGATGTAATTGCGCGTTTCCAAGGTGGCCACAATGCTGGTCATACGCTGGTTGTGGACGGAAAAGTCTATAAATTACATGCGCTTCCTTCGGGCGTTGTGCGCGGCGGGAAATTGTCGGTGATCGGCAATGGCGTGGTTTTGGACCCGTGGCATCTGGTTAATGAGATCGCGACAGTGCGCGATCAGGGGGTCGAAATTTCGCCCGAAACTTTGATGATTGCAGAGAACACCCCGCTGATTTTGCCGATTCATGGCGAGCTGGATCGCGCCCGTGAAGAGGCAGCGAGCAAGGGGACAAAGATTGGCACCACCGGTCGCGGAATTGGCCCGGCTTATGAAGATAAGGTTGGACGTCGCTCGGTTCGGGTTGCGGATTTGGCTGATGACGCGACGCTGGAAGCGCGTGTGGACCGTGCGCTGCAGCACCATGATCCGTTGCGTAAAGGCTTGGGGATTGAACCAGTTGACCGTGATGCTTTGGTTGCGCAACTCAAAGAGATCGCTGCTGAGATTTTGCCTTATGCGGCCCCTGTTTGGAAAGTGCTGAACGAAAAGCGCAAAGCAGGCAAACGTATCTTGTTCGAAGGCGCGCAAGGCGCTTTGCTGGACATTGATTTTGGCACCTATCCGTTTGTGACGTCTTCCAATGTGATTGCAGGGCAAGCGGCAACCGGAGTTGGTATTGGCCCCGGATCGATCAACTATGTGCTTGGAATTGTGAAAGCATATACGACCCGCGTCGGCGAAGGCCCGTTTCCAACAGAGCTTTTGAACGCGGATGGGTCACCGGATGCGGATGGTCAAAGGTTGGGCGAGCGCGGCCACGAGTTTGGCACCACCACAGGCCGTCAGCGCCGTTGCGGTTGGTTTGATGCGGCGTTGGTGCGGCAAACCTGCGCGACGTCGGGTATCAAAGGCATCTGTCTGACCAAGCTCGATGTTTTGGACGGGTTTGACACCTTGAAAATCTGTACTGGCTACGAGTTGGACGGTGAAAAGTTGGATTACTTGCCGACAGCTGCCGATCAACAGGCGCGGTGTACACCGGTTTACGAAGAGATGCCCGGATGGTCTGAAAGCACCGAAGGGGCGCGGAGCTGGAACGATTTGCCGGCCAATGCGGTCAAATATGTGCGACGGATTGAGGAGCTGATCGAATGTCCTGCGGCCTTGGTGTCGACCTCGCCAGAGCGGGATGATACCATTTTGGTCACTGACCCCTTCGAGGATTGATCTTGTGGCGTTGAGTTACAAAGCGCGCCGGCGCTGGTCGTTGATTATTTTGCTGATAGGCATGCCGATTTATATCGTTGTCGCGGTGTCTTTGGCGAACCGTGTCGGTGTGTCTGATCTGCCCAAGGCGGTGCAGTTTGTGATCTATGTGGTCTTGGGTGTTGGCTGGGTTTTCCCGTTGAAACCTATCTTTTTGGGAATTGGGCAGGCGGACCCGGATGCGGAGCCGAGTGACGACAACGGCTGAATTTGGTGCCCGGTGACGTCGGGACGGCGCTGTTTCCTTCGGAAATACCCGCCCGCCCACTGTCATCTAATAGAACTGCAACATCCAAAAACGCGAAAAGGCGGCTCATTGAGCCGCCTTTTGTTTTGGGCGATAGCAGGTTTTATCCGGCTGCCCGTGATGGTTTGAAACTGATCCGTTCGGAGGCGGTAAAGCGTCCACCGGATGTTTTTTCAATTTTGCCATCGCGTAACAGTTGGCCAAAGCTGCGCAGACGATCTTCACGGCTTGACTCGGTTAGTTCGGCTTGACGCACTGTTGTCATCAACTGAGGGCGTGAAAACTGATCCAACCCTTCAACATATGACATGTAGGCCGCTGCCGCTTCGAGAAGCTCTGGAAGGTCGGTCGCTCCGACGCTCTCTGCATAGGCTGCGAAATCGCTGTCGCTCGAGGGCTGTTCAAGAGGTGCGGGTGCTGCGTTTTCCTGTGGTCGCTCTGCCCGTGGAGGGGCCGAGGCCGCTGGGTGGACGGACCGGCTCACGCGGCGGGGACGAACGGGTGTCACTTGCGCAGGCGTTTCGCCTTCGGGCGCGGTGTCTTCGATCCGTTGTTCTGCAACGAGCTTAAGCGGGGCAGGGCGCTGCGCTTCAACACTTGGGCGTTCGGTGCGGGCTCCAGCGGCTTGGGGACGGCGCGGGCGAACCACATTCGCAAGATCTTCGCGGTAGGGTTCAGTCTCTTCCTCAGGGGTGGGTTTGCGACCGAGCAGGCGATCAGCCTTGGTCGCAGCGACTGCGGCGCGTAAATGTGCAATGGCACTGCGACGGCGATTTCCTTCAGGTTCCTCAAGCTCGGTGTTTGTCTGATCAAGGATACGGGAGGTGTCGTTATCTTCTACGCTTTGTTCCGTCAGCATTGCGCGGGCGGGGCTGGCGAGTTTAACAGCCTTGCGCGCCCCGTCGATTGCAGCCGACAGATCGATTTCGGGCTCCGGTGTTGAGACCGGGTTATCGAGGCGAAGCGGCTCTGAAGTCGCTGTTGCCACGTTGTCGAGATCATCGCCATCTTCGTCGTCCCAACCCCAGTCATCCTCTTGGGAAGCGTCTGCGAGGGGCGGAGTTTGGGGCTCGGACTCTACCGGTGTTTCGGGTTGATGTTCGTCATCCCATCCTGCCAGTTCGGCTTTGACGGCGGCCAATTCGCGAGCCAGTTCGTCTTCTTCTTCGTCTGACAGGCTGCTGGACGATGCCAAAGGCACGGCTGGGGGTGTTTCAACGACTTTAGGAGCGGATGACGAGGCCGGAGTTTGGGCAACCTCGTCTTTGACTTCTTCGAGTTGGCCAGATTGAACGGCTTGATCGAAGGCGGCGCGCTTTACCTTGACGACACGGGCCCGAACACGACGTGGCGCGGGTGCGGACACGGGTGTTGGGGCAACGTCGACAGCGGCATCAGCAACTGGTTCAGGTGCCTCTTCTGGTGTCTGGCTGACGGCATCTGTCAGCTCGTCAACAGGCTCGTCATCAAACAGGCTGTCGTCGTCTTCATCGTCAAAGGCTGTGTCTGTCAAACCTGCGACGGCGGACGCGATGTCGCCGCCAAGAATGTCATCCTTGGTTTCGTCAAACGCGTCTTCGTCGGCATCCACGTCCCATGCGGCGAGAGGATCGCCGTCACTTTCGGCGGCCTCAGCTTTGTCGACCTGATCCAATGCGGCGACCAGATCGAATTCACCTTCATCTTCGTCAAAGGCGGCGTCGAGAACTTGCTCAACATCCGGTTCAGGTTCGGAAGACACGGCCTCAGGGGTCGCGCTCTCTTCAGTATCAGCTTGCATAAGGCCAGCGATGGTATCGGCGAAGAGGTTATCGTCTTCAATTTGGGGCTGGTCCAGCGGGGCGTCGGCAATCGAATCCGATGCATGTTCAGACAACAATGCGTTTAGGGTGTCGTCGGTGAAGCTGTCGTCGTCGAAGGTGTCGGCCGCGGCGTCTTCGGCGTCAAATTCTGAAACAGCGTCAGAGATTTGAGCCGACTCTTCGATAAGGTCGTCGACATCGGTGTCCAATTCGGCATTGGCTTCGGTATCGGCAACAACAGCGCGAATGCGGTCGAGTTTGGCAGCGACACTGGCGGCACCGGTGGGACGCGGAGCAGGCGCGTTCCCAACCGGCTCGGCCAGTGCGGCCGCCTGATCTGTTTCCTCAACAAGCAGCGCGTCGAGGTCAAGATCGTCCGTTTCAAGTGTGTCTTCTACCAGCTCAGCCATATCAGAAGCGTCTGTTTCGGCGTCCTGGTCAATGGCCTGTTCAGCGGCGTTTTCGATCTCAGGCTCATAGGCCGTGGCTTCGATTGTGTCGTCATCTGGAAGGGGCTGAGCCTCAATAGGGCTGGCAACGCGGGCAGGGCCTGCGGCCAGCGCGGCGGCCAGAGCGCCAGAAGACGCGGCTGCGGCAGTGCCAACAGATGTACCGGCCAGATCGAGGCTGACTTTGCCGCCTTCATGCGAAGCGATTTGTTCGCGCATAAGCTCAGACGCCAGTTCGGGATCAAACTGGGGAGGCTCTGCGCCAAAGAAGCGATCTTCGCCCACGACGGAGCGGAAAAATTGCGTTGTGTCCTTCATCACCGCAAGTGGATCTTCAAATCCTTCTGCGGTGCAAGAAAAGGTGCCATAAGACACTGTAAGAATCTTGCTCGAACTCACCATGTGCTGCTCACTTTCATTCGTTCTGCAACAGTGTGTTTACCATGACGACCGCGTCGAAAGCTGATCGAATCTGTGATCTTCAGCGTATCATTTCGTGGCATGATTGTGATCTGTTTCCTAAAAGGCCATTAATCGGACATGATTACTAAAATTGTTCACAGTCAGAGCCCTGTTTTATTGGTGGGTGGAGGCGAATGTGCTGACAGCGCGTTAACCAATGTGATGGCCGGGTCACAAACCATTGTGGCCGCCGATGGTGGCGCAGCACAGGTTTTGGCGCGCGGTCGCATGCCCGATTCGGTGATTGGCGATATGGATTCGTTGGATCCTGAGCTGCAGGCGCAATTGGCACCGGGTGTGCTGAACCATATCGCCGAACAAGACAGCACCGATTTTGACAAATGCCTGCGCCACATCGAGGCCCCTTTGATTGAGGCGCATGGGTTCTTGGGCGCGCGGGTGGATCACCAGCTGGCGGTGTTTACCGTTTTGGTGCGCCGCGCCGATCGGCGTTGCGTTTTGGTTGGGGCGCATGATGTGGTGTGTGTTGCGCCGCCCCGATTGGATTTGGAATTGCCCGTCGGAATGCGGCTGTCTTTGTTTCCGATGGCCGCTGTGATGGGGCAATCGCAGGGCCTGCGCTGGCCGATTGATGGGATCGGATTTTCGCCGGATGGCCGCATTGGTACGTCGAACGAGGTGTCCGGCCCCGTATCTCTTAGGATGAACGGTCCGGGGATGTTGCTTATTCTGCCACCTGAGGCTTTGCCGGCGGTGATGAAGGGGCTTGCGCGTTCTGACGCAACGTGGCCCGCTCGCGCAGAATAATGTAGAGACCTGCGGCCATGGTGATGGCGATGCCCAGGCTGGCAAGGGTGCCGGGAAGATCGCCAAAAATCATCCAACCGACAAAGGTCGCTGCCGGAATTTCTAAATACTGCATTGGGGCGAGGGTCGAGGCGGGCGCATAGCGCAGAGACCACGTCATCAAAAGATGACCGACTGTCCCGACAATCCCCATGGCCACGACCATGAACCAGATGTCCTGCTGGGGCATCACCCAAGCGAGGCCCGGCCACTCAACAGGCAAGGCATGCAAGGGGATCAAGAGCATGAGGGCCAAGGGAGAGGATAAAGCCTGCATGCCAATTGGGTCCGTCTCGTTGGCAATCTTGCGTGTAATCAGCATGAAGAGAGCAAAGACGACAGCAACGCCCAGCGGTAGGAGCGCGGGCCAGCCGACATCGCTAAAGGCGGGCTGCACGACCATAAGAGTGCCAACAAAGCCGACCGTACAGGCAATCAATCGGCGGATGCCGACCTCTTCGTGAAGGAACCAATGGCCAAGCAAGAGCATGATGAAGGGCATAACAAAGGCGATCGCTACGGCGTCGGCCAATGGGAGGTAATTCAAAGAGGTGAACATCAAGCCGATGCCAAGAATCTGTAACACAGTACGCACTGAAATCAGCGCAAGGGTGTGACCAGAGGCGCGCCAAGGGCGGCCTGTTGCCACGACCAGCGGGATCAGGATCAGGCCTTGGAACACAAAGCGCAGCGTCACGAGCTGCCCCACCGACAAATGCGGCCCAAGCAATTTGGCCAGCGCATCCCCATAGGGAATGAGCACGCAAAAGCCGAGCATCAGAGAGATGCCGAGAAGTGGACGGTCTGCTTGGTGGGACGATGTCATCCGCGCAGGCTAGGGGCGGCGGTAATGGGCTGCAAGGGGCGAATGTTGTGGGCAGCGGTGTTAGGGAAGCAAAGACAGCCAGATCCAGACGGTCATGACGGAGATGGCGGTTGCAATTAACACCGACGAGGCCGCAACGCGCCGTGCACGACCATACATATTGGCAAAGACATAGGCGTTGATACCCGGAGCCATGGCGGCTGTAACAACTGCGGAACGGAAGGAAGTTGTGGAAATCTGGGTTATCGTTCCCAGCGTCCATGTGATCGTTGGATGCAGCACCAGAGACACAAAGCAGATGAGTGCAATGACACGCCCATCCCCTTGGGGACGGTAGCGAAAGAGCACTCCGCCCATACCAAACAACGCGGCGGGCAGGGCGGCGCGGATCATCATATCAAGCGCGTCGGTGACTGGACCGGGGATACGGATGTCACTGAGGTTGGCAATGGCCCCAAGGGTGATGCCGATCACCAAGGCGTTGCGAAACATGGCGCGGCCAACTTTGCCGGGCAGGTGGCGCACGGGGGTTCCTCGGGCGCGCACCAGTTCCATTGCGGTGATCCCGATCCCGTAACAAAACGGGGAATGCATTGCGACGATAAGATAGTTCGCCTGGAGGGCATCGGCACCATAAGCGCGTTCGGTGATTGGCAGGCCAATCAGAACCGAATTGGCAAAGAGGCAACAAAAGCCAATGGCGACAGAGTCTTCCCAATCGCGTTTGAAGCCATATCGCGCGGCTATGAGCCCGATGGCAAACCCGGTCGCAGAGCCTGAATAAAAGGACAGCAAGACAAAAGGATCAAAGTCGGGGCCAACGTCGAGTGTCCAAATGGCACGAAACAACAGGCAGGGAATTGCGAAATTCTGGGTAAAGGACATGAGGCCATCGACCGAGGGATCCGAAAACCAACCGCGCCAAACCGCCCCATAGCCTGCGCCGATAACCAGGAAAACCGGCAGGATGACATCTAAGAGGGCCTGCATGTGTGTTAGGGCCTCTTTGAAACGGGCTGCCGCGCAGAGCCAAAGTGTGATTGTTGGCGCTCTGCGAAACTAAAGTGCATAGCGAATGACCATGCCGTCATAGGCGGGAGTGATATGGTCGGGGGTTTCCGCTGCCACCGTGGCATAATCCAGGTCGATATGCATGTTGGTCAAAACGGCGCGCTGAGGTCCTGCCCGCGCAATCCATTCGAGCGACAGATCGAGATGGGCATGTGTCGGATGTGGCGTGCGGCGCAGCGCATCAAGAATCCAGCAATCCAATCCGCGAAGATGTGGCCAGACGTCATCTGGAATGGCGGCAACATCTGGCAAATAGGCCAGATCGTTGATCCGAAAGCCCAAAGCGTCAATGGCCCCGTGGTTCACCTCAAAGGGTGTCAGGGTGATATCGCCGCCTGCACCTGAAATGGTCAAAGGGCCATCAATCGTATGCATGTTCAAAATTGGCGGATAGGGCGAGCCTTGGGGTTGAACAAAAGCATAACCAAACCGCGAAATCAGGTCGTTCTGCGTGGGCCCATCTGCCCAGACATTGAGACGTTCACGGGTGTTGAATACGATCTGGCGCAAGTCATCAAGACCGTGAACATGATCCGCATGACCATGGGTCCAGGCCACGGCGTCAACCTTTTCAACACCGGCATCAATCAACTGTGTGCGCATATCTGGCGATGTATCAATCAGAACGGTTGTGGTGCCCTCTGGCGTTTCACGTTCAATCAAGAGCGAACACCGGCGACGGCGATTTTTGGGATTGTCAGGGTCGCATTCGCCCCAATGCCCGCCGATGCGCGGCACACCGCCAGAGCTCCCACAGCCCAATATGGTAAAGCGTAACTCAGACGTCATGCGGGGGCCTGCGCGATAGCGGCCTTGGCAAAGAGGCGATCAAAATTGGCTTCGGTTTGTGCGGCGAAATCTGCGTAACTCATGTCGAACACTTCTGCTCCTTTTTGGGCTGTGTTCACCACATAGGAGGGTTCATTGCGTTTGCCGCGATAGGGGGGCGGGGCCAAATAGGGGCTGTCGGTTTCGACCAAGATGCGATCAACCGGGGCCGTGGCAAAGATATCGCGCAGCTCTTGGCTTTTGGGAAAGGCGGCAATGCCCGACATCGACAGATAAAACCCAAGATCGAGCGCGGCGCGCCCCAGTTCAGCCGAGCTAGAGAAGCAATGCATGACACATGTATATGAACGCGCTTTGTAGGTTTCCGTCAAAATGCGGGCCATATCATCATCCGCAGCACGTGCATGGATGATCAAAGGCAAGCCGGTTTCCTGCGCAGCCTCAATATGCACCCGCAGGCTTTGCCTTTGGATATCCGCACTGTCGGCGGTGTAATGGTAATCCAAACCGGTTTCGCCAATGCCTACAAATTTGGGATGTTGTGCCAGTTTGATCAGCTCATCAACGGTGGCAAGTGGTTCTTCGGCTGCACTCATCGGATGTGTCCCCGCAGCGTAAAAAACAGGGTCATGGGTTTCGGCTATGGCGCGCACCTGCGGTTCATTGCGAAGGCGGGTGCAGATGGTGACCATGCGTTTCACACCAGCATCCAACGCACGGGCGATAACCTCGGGGCGCTCTTGGTCGAAATCGGGAAAGTCCAAATGGCAATGGCTATCGGTGATGGAAACGGTCATGGGAACTCCTTGCCTCGCTGGTATCGGGGAACGCAGCAGCGGGGTCAAGACACGAGCGCTGGGCAATTGGCGGACTCGGTTTTGTGGTGACTGATATTGTGAACCGGATGCTGACGAAAATGACGAACATGGCGATGTGCGTGAATGTGCGGTTTTGTCGATTACGTCAGGCTGCCCATGCTTAGACAGATTGGTTTGGTGATCGCTCGTAACTCTTGGTTATTGTTTTAAAACATGGTCGCATGTCGCCCCAACGGATCATTTTACCGCAATTTTTAATCACAACCGGAAGCTCTGTTATCCGATGATAAACGCTTTTGAACATAGCGTATCAGCAATTATAAACCTCGGGATAAAAGCCATGAAAACGATCATCAAAGCCGCTCTCGCCGCCTCACTCTGGGCCACACCTCTGTTCGCGGTGGAATACGAATCTGCAATGCAGGATTTTCTGGACGGGAACATTCGTTCTTGGGCGACGTCACCTGAAATCGTGTCGGCCATTCACGCGCAAAACGAACGCACCGCTGGGTTGGACGAAGCGCAGATCATCAATCTTGACACCGTCTGGCGGTCCGAGATCGGTGAAAGCGACACGCCGACAATCACACCCGTATTGTCCAACGCCGCCGCCGAATTCCTGCGCGGTCAGGTGGCACTTATGGATGGCGTGATTACCGAAATTTTCATCATGGATTCCGTCGGTTTGAATGTAGCGGCTTCGGATATCACCTCTGACTATTGGCAGGGAGATGAAGCAAAATTCACCGAAACCTATGCCATTGGCGCCGACGCTGTTCATTTTAGCGAAGTAGATTTCGATGAGTCGAGCCAATCCTATCAGGTCCAGATTTCTTTGACGATTGTTGATCCAGCATCTGGCGATGCAATCGGTGCAATGACAATCGGGGTGGTCGCAGACGCTCTGATGTAACCTTGCCAGCCAGCTAAACAACGTCAGCTAAGCAACGGTGGATCAATGACAAATCTAAAAAAACACTCCCTTTTGAACAAGGCCTTTAGCTCATTATTTGTAAAATGTGCTGGCTTAATGACTGTCACCACCATTGTTGTCGCTGGGATCTTAACGGTCTTGTCGGCAAAGCTGGCGGACGACCTTATTTTCCAATCGGTTGAACATAAGGTTCAAAACACATTGGGGCAAAAGGCCGGGGCGCTTGCAAACCCGGTCAAATTTAAGGTCGCAGACAAGATTGAAGCGGAAGTTTTGGATGCCCTTCAATTGCTTGGTGACGATGGCTTGGCGATTGTCGTCCTGGGAGTGAACGGCGACGTTCTCTTCGCCTCCGAAGCGGATGAACAGCGGATTGAGCAGTTAAAGCTTACGGCGGCCCAAGCCATTGAAAACGGTGACGTGGCGAGTTCCCAGTCAGGGTCTATTTTAGCCGAACCTATTACGGCTGGAAAAGACGCAAAGCTGATTGGTGCGATCTCACTTGAATGGAGCGCGGCCGCAGCGCAAGCCGCAATTCTGTCTGAGAAAATCGAGATTGTAGCCTGGGGCGGCGCGATTTTTGTTCTTATGTCAGTTTTGACGATCTACCTGCTGCGTCGGTTCCTTGGGCAACCCACGCACCAACTGGGACAAGCAATGGCGCGGGTTTCTGCCCGAGATTACGACACCGAAATCGCGATGAAGAACCGCCCGGATGAATTGGGCACCGTTGCTCGCCATTTGGCGTCTTTGGTGGAAACACTGCGCGAGGCACGCGACAGTGAGACCGAAAAAGAACGCCAAAGAGAAATTCAGATTTCGGTCGTCGAAAGACTTGGGGCCGGTTTGATTCAGCTGGCGGATGGTGTGCTCCACGAAGAGATCGACGAAGCCTTTCCTGGGCAGTATGAGAGCTTGAAAGATAACTTCAATCGCGCTCTGACAGGCTTGAATTCAGTTATCGCTCAAGTTGATACAAACTCCACAAATATTCTGGGACATGCAGATGAAATCGCTCAGGCGTCGGTAAACCTGTCTCGACGGACCGAGACACAAGCTGCGACTCTGGAGCAATCAGCCGCAGCGCTGGACCAAATGCTGGAGCAGATCAAAGAAGCCGCCAATGCTGCGGAGGAAACGGATACTGCGGTGCAAACCACCAGCGAGCTTGCCACCAAGAGTGGCGAGGTTATGCATTCGGCAATTAGCGCCATGAGCGAAATTGAGAAGTCTTCGGAGCAGATTAGCAGCATTATCAAGGTTATTGACGACATCGCTTTTCAAACCAACCTTTTGGCATTGAACGCAGGGGTTGAGGCTGCGCGGGCTGGCGAGACGGGTAAGGGATTTGCGGTTGTTGCGGCAGAAGTCCAAGGGCTTGCGCAACGCAGCGCCGAGGCCGCTCAGCAAATCAAGGACTTGATTGTTGGGTCAACAAATCAGGTCCAAGACGGTGTTCAACTTGTTCAGAGTGCGGGAGCAGCCTTAGAAGAGGTGCGAAACAATGTATCTGGCATCTCGACGATGGTTGGGGGCATCGCCAAGCGCGCGTCGGTCCAAGCTGAAGGTCTGAACGAAATCACGATTGGTGTGACAAACTTGGATCGAGTGACACAACAAAATGCGGGAATGGTCGAAGAAACATCTACGGCTGCGCAGATGCTTCGAAAGCAGGCCCTTGATTTGACCGAACTGGTTGGGGAGTTTTCTTTGAACAAGGTCTCTCCTGGTGACGTCGCTCCAATGCAAGATGCGGAGGGGGCCGACAAAGCTGCGTAATCGGTGGTGCTTTCTTAGGAACGAGTATGGGCAGCTGTGACAAAGGAATACCCGGTTGCCCAGTTGAGATCGGTTGTGATGATTGGGCGTAAATGAGTGCTGGTTTGGACTTCTCAAAAGCATGGTTGGATGTCACAGCACGAGACATGATCGGGTTTCAAGTCATGTCTCACCCCCCCCAACACAATAGTCATGGGACGCAGGGAACAAAGCTCTGTTTTTCAATCGGATCAACAGTATGTATGAGACATTTTTTAGCTGTGCAATGAAACGGCAGGGACAGCCCTAGCGCTCGGTAAGCCAGTACCGGCACCTTTTACGCAGTGTGTTATGGCCCTAAATCGTACGGCATCACGGATTCCAATAACCCGATAACTCCGCCAGCGCTCTCTAAGTGCCGACTTCGATCTGAACCGCATCAAGGTTGCCAAGCTGAAAATCCGCATGGCTCAGCCAGAATTGGATCGCACCGCCAGCGCCGAAAGACCAATCGCAAAGCAGCGAATAAGGAAGTTGCAACAGCAGCAGATCTTCACCCGGTGCTTCGCTTCCCTGAATTCCGGCGGTGTGCCCCAAAATTTGAATCGGTCCGATCGACGATGTCGGATGCCAAGAAGCGGCGACCTTTCGAAGGCGATTGGCTATGTCGTCTGGAAAGACGGATGGATCGGTGGAAAGACTACCGATAACGCCGTGTGCTACCGCGTTTTGGTAAAACTCGAGCATTCGCGTTGGGCTGTTTACCCCCCATTCAGGCGACCCAAAACGATCTTCAAGCATGATGCCGCCTTCTGCATCAAGCGAGCGCCAGAACGTCATAAACGCCTTGCGGTCCTTTGCGCTGGTTGCCTCGTTTCGTGGTCGTTTGTTAGCAAGCTGTTGCCACGCTTGAATTTCCAAGCGAAGCTCAGCAAGATCAGTGAGTGCCGCTCGCGTCCGATTGATTTCGGCCGTTCGGTCTTTTTCAGCCCCCTTGATCCACAGGCTAGGGACCTCGCACTCCGGCTGTTGGCCCGCATTCGCCGCGATGCGATCATGATAGAATGCTTCAGTTAGGTCGACCAAAAGAATGTGTTGTTCGAGCAACCGTTGAATAACGCCCCAAACATGGGGAAAACAGTCAAACTCACTTGTGTCAATTCTCAGTTGGCGCGGCTTCAAACGCCCGCCTGCCGCGTTAAGAGCATCAAACATGTGCTCGAAGAAATCTCCAGGATCATCCCCAAACGGCTCTAGAAGCGCGTTGGGTATTTCCAGATTATAGTCATAGCAATGGTAACTGGTCGGGGCTTGCGTCTCTAAACGCGGGGCAAGTGGCCATTTGGGACCCACCGACAATGGGGGCACATCGTTTTCGTACAACCAGCCGGTCTTCAATTCTGGCAACGCGTGATTGCGATAGTGCGAGGTGTAGGGTTCAAGCCCGGCCGGTGGTGTGTGTTCAAACGCGCCGTTCAATGTGTGATGCTGCACCAGCGGATCGGATGTCGTGGCATCTTTGGGGGGCTCAAAAACAAAAAGCGCCCCTTCATCCGGAAATAGCTTACGCAAACCAAAATCGGCGGGAAGGTCAGCCAAGTCAAACTGGCAAAGAAAGCGGCACGGCGTTCTTCTGCCGTCTTTTCCGGTTGTATGTGGCCAGATCATCGACGACGGCGCAAATGGCATACCACCACAAAAGCTATGATCGTCGGGTGAGGCAGGGCGGAGAACGGGGTCAAAAATCAGTGCCGTGCGCATGCTGGAGGCAAAGAAATCCCGGACCTTCCCTTCGGGAAGTGAGGTGAGAATGGAGCGTTGCTTGGCGTTCAGGACAGGGACGTCTTGCGCCAACAATGCGCGCCGCGCCGCATCCCGATCAGATTGTTGGTTGCGCTGGTGTTCAAGGGCACCGGTTTTTTTCAACAAGTCTCGTTGTCTGGTCACCATCGCCGTACCGTGCTCGGCGAATTGTTTGAACCAGTCGGAAACATTGTCGTCGCGCGATGCCAATTTCTCGTTTTCCTCCGTCAGCTCCATCAATTCCGCAGGTGTCAGCCTGCTTGGATCACCGCCCATTCCTCTGATCATCCGTTTGGTCAGGTCCTGAGACTGTGTCCTTTTTTTTGAATTCAAAAGGTTTCTTATAATCGAAAACATTACTGCAACCTTGTTAAAACGGCGTGGATTTAGTGGCCCATTATTGTGCCACGAATATGGCATAGATTGGAAATGATGGGGGCCCAGCTTTGAGACCCGGAAGAGCATCCGTTCCACTGAGGCATCGGGGTGCAAAGCTTTGCTATAGGGATGGTGCGTCTAAGGAGAACTACCACAACCAAGAGAAGGGCAGCGCATAGAGACTTTTCCAAGACAAACCCTTGCGTAAAAATCACTTTTTATCAAGCTCTTGAAAGGTAGGTGAGGCAATCCTTTATCTCCATTCACGTTACGTTATGTAACATCTAGGTTGAAACGCGAATGGCCGAAATTCCTATACGAAACATTACACTATTGCACAGGCTCGCTTCTTCCGATCGCCAGGTAATCTACCGCCGGGATGCAGCTGCACCAATCTCTGGTAGACGATATCAGCGCAGGCCTCGTAAATTGCATCAAACTCCTCGAAAATCAATTTTTGACAGGTAGCTCACTACGCTTACGCCAAAACGAAAAGCCGATGACTGCGCCAACAAGCGCCAACATCAACCAGTGCTCGCCAGAAATGTAATGTGTGAAACTCGACGTTTCGGTGGTCACGTTCTGGAAGAAACCTTGGGTATGAGAATTAACGGCCATGTGAAAAATCACAGTTGTCCACACTCTGCTGGATCGTATTCGGATCCAAGCCATAATTGTGCTAAGTCCTACGTCTGCGACAAGGCCGATAGCCAACATCGGAAACGATGAAACGTCTAATCGCGGCCCCATCAAAAAAACCAACAATGGCCAGTGAAACACAGCCCAGATCAGGCCACTAATCACCGAAGTTTTGCTAAAGTCATAGTGCTTAAAAAGCTCGGGAACCAAAAATCCGCGCTAGCCCAATTCCTCGCCGATGCCATGATTGCTGTTTTTGTTCGCCATGGTGCGCTGTAAACTCGACTTTCAGCGATGCCGCCTCAATTGTCCATGCCGCGTCGACACGAACGGCCCACACCCGCCGTTGGCCAGAGGTCCAAGCGCTGCATTGCAGCTTCCCCGAAGCAGCCGTTCGACACATCATGCAGCGTTTTTGTTGGCCAGAGGTCTGTAATGCGGGACAAAGTGTTAATTCTCTGCGGCTGCGCCAAAGTCTGCTTTGTCGCTTGCGCAACGGATGCGCTCATTTTGTTACTTGATCCGAGAAGACGCCTAGACACTACAACGCTAACTTGCGAAGAGGGGCGCACTCTTTGAATGCGGAAGTAATGAGTGAGGCGGCACAATGAATGCGATTGAGATATTACGCGACGCTTTGTTTGTTATTCTGATAAATTGGCGGCAAGCGATAAGAATTTTTCTTGTCCCATTAGGACTAATCGTCGGCGTTTTTGCCAGTGTCATGATTTTTGGGACACTATCGGTCAAGATTGACGGGCAAACAGTTCAGGTTCCTAGTCCCTTCCTATTTGTACTATTTCCATTGTTCCTCTTCCTGATTTTTTGGCCTGTTGTAGCATGGCACCGACTGTTGGTTCTTGGTGAACAGCCAACAGGTTTTGCGCCAACTATTAAGTTTAAGCCTGTGTTACGATATGTTTTAAATCTTTTCGGGTTGGGCATGCTAATTTCCTTGCTAATGCTTCCGGTCATGGCATTCATCGGTCCGATGATGATCAGTGAACTAGACCCCGAAGCTATATCTAGGGGTGAAATGCCGCCGCTTAAGTTCTTTATCTGGCCTACTCTTGCATCCTTACCTGCACTCTACTTAGGCATACGGCTTTGCCTCATTCTTCCAGGCGCTGCAGTCGAAAACCATGTCGGTTTGTCTGGATCATGGGATTACACCAGTAGTAAAGGTACATCTTTGCTGTTGATCGTGCTCCTAGCAGCGACTTTTTCAATAGTTTTGCAGATCATTCTTAGCGCGATTACCCCCAGTCTTTTCGAGGCACCACAAGGTGTACTAACAGTCTTCCAGCTCACTCAGTTCATTGGTCAGATGATTGGCTCACTCTTTGTTATCTCGGTCATGAGCACCATGTTTCTTGTCTTTGTTCAGGACAAATTACCCAACTAAGCGCAAGTTCAGTCATTGCCAATATCGAAAAGCCGCCATTAGGGCACGCTGCAACATCCGTCTCAATGGGCTCAGACCTGCCCTCGACCTCTAGAGCTGGTCATTTCCAGTATGAATGTCCGCTCTAGGGAACGTCGAGGCAAACAGTTGGCACCTGCAGCAACGCCGGTCGCAATCGCCCGACATTGGTCATTTTGGGCTGAAATCAGCCACTGGGCAGCGTTGATCACACATGATTTCGCCGCAGGTGTGCTGCCGCATCGCCGCAAGGCGGCTTGGAGCCCAGATTAACCGATGCAGTAAGACGCACCAATGGCCGTTGTCTGTCAGTGTTTGTCGCCGGTGCGTAAACGGCTCATTGTGACAGGTGAGATCCCTAAAAAGGATGCAATCAACATATGGGGAAAGATGTCTTCATAGCCGGGAAATGCTCGGCGAAACCAAGTGAGCCGCTCAGCCCCTTTAAGAGCGGCGAGGCACCACTCTCGATCTACCTTCCGGCTTAGCGCGTCCCGCAGAACACCATTGGCCCAATTTCGGATGGGCTCAGATGAAATCATCCGATTTGAAAGTAGATCACTGTCGATCCTTGCAAACAGGGCATCGGTCGTTGCCACAATGGACACGAGCGACACACCGCCGCGCGTTCGAGCGATATTTGGCGTGATAACGCAGGGACCCAGATAAAACTCGACGCTAACTTCTTTGCCGTCGTGGTCACAAATACTGCTCACCAGGCACCCCTCTAAAAGAACGAATTCGTCTGTTTCGGGTTGTTCCTGTCGGGTAAGGTGCGCCCCCTTGTTCAAACGCTTTCGTTTCCAATCAGATGCAAAATCGTCCGCGCAAGCCCTATCTGGCAGGTCGGGAGACTGCATCAGAAACGTCCGTAAATCCATCTCAGCGTGCCTTATCAAATGATAATGCGGGTGACCGCGTCTGAGGGCATGTGTGGCACAGATCAAGGAGTTTACAAAATGAGGAACAGAATTTTGTCAAAACATATTGGAATAGTTGCGGTTGGCTCAGGACTGATGGGTGCATCAATCTATTTGCTGATGATCAATGTTACGCTCGCCCATATCGAAGCGGTCTCAGGGCACGTCCCATTCGACATGCGTCCTTTCGGCTATGGCCCCATAGAGGCGGCGACGCTTCTTGAAGCGTTGGGAGTGGAAGGGCGCGCGTATTATCTCAGTCACCAGATCGCTTTGGACACACTTTACCCATTCATGCTCACGTTGACTTTAATCGCCACGATCTGCTGGTTTGGGCAACGCATGCCCAACAGAAAACTTGTCCGCTTTAGCATTGCCTTTTCGGTTGGTAGCGCTCTGTTTGATTATGTCGAAAACCTTGGTATCGTGGCCATAATTTGGAGCTGGCCAGAAATTTTCGTTCCACTGGTTTATGCCACTAGTTCAGCCACAATTCTTAAATCCGCTTTAACAACCCTAGCTGTGCTGCTGACGCTTCTGGCGGGTTTAATTGGACATGTCTCTCTGAAGCAGACGTTCGTCCATAGGTAGACAAACGGCAGCAAAGTCCCGCAAACCGTCCTTTTAACCGACAAAAATGCTGCACCATGTTTCGAACGGCTGGTCTGGGGAAGCTGCATCGCAGCGTTTGGTGGTTTGGTCAGCGGCGGGTCTGGGCCGTTTTACTCATTCTACCATTCCGCTCGCATGACAAAGAGGGAGCCAATCTTCACTTGCTCTCCTTCATAGTACAACTAGCTATTTTTGCGCTACTAGAACAGCGGCTTGATGTTGTGGGCTTTGGCATCTTTGGCCACAATCGACATTCTCCACACAGAAAATCCAAATGGCCTTGTTTTCGCGAAAACCGATGAACAGCCATCGACCTCCTCCCACAAAATTCAGATAATACCATGATGTTAAATATTTTTGGCAACTTGGCGGAGCACCTTCTGGAAGCAGGCCTACCCAAACCCACTGCAAACGTATTGAGTGCTTCCGGATTGAACGATGCTACAACGCAGCATTGTTCGAAGAGGCTAAGGTCCGATTTGGGTCGTCCTTGCCGATCACTGGCTACTCGACCCTAAACTTTGCAAAGCTCACTTCCTGCGCTTCGCGGACCTACGCACGATCCAAGTTCGCCCTGGACCGTTCGCTTCAGCCTGAGATGACCGGTCTCAGCCCTTCTAGGTCATTTGTGCGAAGCGCAGCGTTAGCCCTTCGTTAGCTTGTAGGGGGGCGGAAACCTGACATTTGCGGCCTCCTGTCGAGGAACAGCAATTCATAGGGGTGTTACACCGCTTCTCATGCTGGGGTTGGCCTTAAGGTGAGCTCCTCGGGCTTGACGATCATTTGGAGATCGAGCGCAATCGCGGGGGAACCGGATTCGAAGCTTTGCAGAGTTCAAACACTCGTTCGAGTGTGGGCTTACCGAACTCTGCCGTAAACAAAGCGGACACATGAGGGCTTGGTGCAATAGCGCCAAGTAATGGGGAGAAATGGCAGACACTAAGATTGGAGCTGTACCCGTACAAATTTTGTCCAAACTGGTATTGAAACTCCTTCGCCTCATGGGGTGTTTAACCGTATTGTTTCCAAAGACGTTTGTAACTTCGACGCGACCTGGCATATCCGGCGGGGGGAGAGCGGTTCATAGAAGGCTTGTAGAGGCCAAAGCCATAGCGGCTTCAACAGCGAAGCCGCTATGGCAAAGCTACTTGTTAGGGCCAGACCTCAGTGATCAGACCAAATGTTCAGGCTTCGAGCTCTTTCAAAAGTGTGCGGAAGATTTTGCGGGCTGTGCCGGGGTGGCGCACTTTCTTGGCGGCCTTCAGATTGTGCAAGTCATCGCCAACGACAATCACGCCGACCATGCCCCATTCGTAATGCGGAACGCAGATGTGGCCGTAAATTCCGGGCACCCTAAATTCAACAGTTAGCTCTTGATCAACAGCACCATTCCACGGCTCGGCCCCTTCTGGGATCATGCCCCGTTTGGAGGCTGAGTTGTGGCCTGCATCCGTGGCCAGAAAGGTCACCGTGTCGCCGGGGTTTATGCGTAACAAGGCCGGTTCAAACACATTGGGCGTATCTGGATCACCGCAGCCCGCGTTTAGCATCAAGACACTGTGGGTGTTCCCAACTGGCGAGGGCACGGGGCATGCGATGGCGGTTCCTGCGCTCACAAAGGCACCCATGGAAAGGGTGAAATTACGACGGGTAAGCATGAACAAGAAGGTCCTCTCTGGGGCCGGTGGAAATCTCGATCTCGACACCGTAGGTGTCTGAAATCGCTGATGAACGCAGCACATCGTTCGGCGCGCCTTGTGCGAGAATGCGCCCCTGTCCGACCAGCAAAAGATGATCGGCAAAACGAGCGGCGAGGTTCAAATCATGCAGCGCCACTATCCCAATAGCGTTGCGCGCGGCAACTGCCGTTTTGATGTGGTCAAGCACGGAAATCTGGTGGCGCAGATCCAGGGCCGACGTCGGTTCGTCAAACAGGTAAACATCGGAACGCCGAATAAGCGCCTGGGCTGCGGAAACCATCTGGGACTGCCCGCCGGACAAATCGCTGATATAGGCCTCGGACAAATGCCCAATGCCCGCATGGTCAAGCGCTCTTGCAACAGCCGTCATATCATCGTCTGTCACTCGCCAGCCTTTGAGCTGTTTATGGGCCATCATCACAACGTCAAAAACCGTCAGGGCCGCGTTGGCGGCAAAGAACTGTGGCATGAAACAAATGCGTTTCAGGCGCGCGCGGCTGCTTAGGCTATCCAAATCGGTGCCGCCCAGATAGGCTTTGCCCGCGTCGGGTTTGAGAAGCCCCGCAATCACCCGAAATAGAGTGGATTTACCGGCCGCGTTCGGCCCAATGAGAGCCGTCAGTTTGCCAGGTTGCAGAGCGTCGAAACTGACGTTGTTCAGCACTTTGTGGGCGCCATAGGAAAAGCTCAGATCATCTGCTTTTAAACCTGTCATTGCCAGTGCCTCTTACGTTGTCCGAGGATCAAAAGGATGAAAAACGGGATGCCAATCAGGGAGGTGATCATGCCAATCGGATAGACGATACCGGGGGTAATCGCCTTGGACGCGATTGACGTCCCGGACAGGATCAAAGCCCCGCACAGAGCAGATAGCGGCAGGAAGCCGCGCTGATCTTCGCCAACAATCATGCGGGCAATATGCGGGCCGACAAGCCCGACAAAGGCGATGGCCCCGACAAAAGAGACGGCGACGGCTGCGAGAACCGACACCCCGGCAAGGACGCTCACCCGCAAGAGATTGACGTTGACGCCGAGGGCCGCGGCCTTGTCTTCGCCCATACGCAGGGCGGTCAGCGCCCAAGCGCGGCTATAGAACCAAGGCAATAGCACCGCCAACACAACAGCGCAGATCGCCACCTTGTCCCATGTGGCACGGGACAGAGAGCCAAGTTGCCAGAAAATGAGCTGCGCCAGCTGCATCTCGGAGGCACCGTATTGCAAGAAGGCCAGCAAGGCGTTGAACGTGAAGAGCATCGCGATGCCGACAAGGATCATCGCCTCGGGCGACACGCCTCGCAATTTGGTAAACAAATAGAGCGCCATAGACGCGCCCAACGCGAACACAAAGGCGTTTACAGTCACGAACAAACCGCCCACGCCGGGGACAATGGACCAGCCTAGAACGATGGCAAGCGCTGCGCCGAAACTGGCGGCGGATGACAACCCCAACGTGAACGGGTCAGCAAGCGGGTTGTTCAGAATCGTCTGCATCTCGGCCCCTGCGACACCAAGCATTGCGCCGACACACACGGCCATCAAGGCGACCGGCATACGCAATTTCCAGATGATCACGTCTTCCTTTGGCGTGGCAATGGACGGGTTCAAAATAACCTGAAGCGTGCGACCAAAGGTCAAATTTGCCGGTCCGGTGATAATGTCGAGGATCATCAGCGCGGCCAGAGCAACGAATGCGCCGAGCACCATAAGCACCCGTCTACTGCTGCGCTTGCGGTAGCCTTGGACAAGACCAGATGCCGTTGGCGCTATTGTTTGATCAGTCATGTTGGAAACCTGAAAAAGGGATGTGACCTGCAGGTGTTTGCCTGCAGGTCGGGTGAGCACATCACTGAGCTGCGGGAGCAGACATCCAGAATGTTCCGTCGGCTTCGAACGGCAAGAAACGTTCGTGTAGCTCTTGGAAGTTGGCCCATGGGTCGAGATCTTCGAAATCACCGGGGTGGAACCATTTCGCCAATTGCTGGATCGCGATGAAGTGATAGGGCGAGTTGTAGAATTGGTGGAAGATGGCGTGATAGTTGCCCGCTTTCACCGCCTCTAGATCGGCAAACCCATCACGAGATGCCAGCGCCTTGATACGTTCGGCATTGGCCTCCTCGGTTGCTTCATAGCCCAAAAGAACCGACGTCACTTCGGGGCGCGCTTCGGCCCAGTTCGCCCCAGTGGCGACGATATGGGCAGGATCAGCTTCGATCACACCCTCAAGATTCAGCGTCACGGAATAGGCGTTTGCCAAGGTCGAGGCATAGTTTGTACCCCCGGCCAGTTCGACGAAACGGCCATAGTTATAAGGCCCAAACGACCAACAGCAGAAATCAGCCTGCCATCCCGCCGCGTTTTCGACAACCACCAATGGGCGTTCTTCTGCAGGGATTTGGTCAACGATATTGGTGACTTGGCGCATCTGAGAGATGTAAAAGTCGATGAACTCAGCCGCACCTTTTTCCGCCCCAAACACACGGCCAATCAGCAGGAGCGACGGAACGGTGTTTTCCGTCGCATTGCGGCGGAAATCGATGAAAGCAACCTGAACACCTGCGGCATCAAGTTTCTCGATCAGACCGGTCTCTTCGGCCTTGAAAAGGCTGCCCGCTTCTAAAAGCAGCAAGTCGGCTTCGCTCTCCAGTACGGCCTCGATGCTGAAATCACCGGCATAGGGGTTGCCAAAGTTGATCATCCGGGCCGTATCTTCTGGAAACGCAGTCTGAAACTTGCGGAACCCATCCGGGTCATATTGGACAAGATCGTCTTTCCAGCCGACAATCTTTTCAAAGGGGTTGTCTCCGACGACAGCCGAAATCCCGTACATCATCCGGCCTTCGCCAAGAATGATTTTGTCAGGCATTTCAGGAAGCGTCACTTCGCGGCCTGCGATATCGGTGAAGGTCAAGGCTTCTGCTTGAGCATCGGTTGCTGACACAAGAAATGTTGCGCTGGCTGCAATAGCACCAAGGAAGCCGCTGAAACGTGTCGAGTACGACATATGCGGTCTCCGGTTGGATAGTTACGGAGCCCCTCATAGGTCCGACAATTTGAGAAGGCAAGTAAATCCGACTAAAAAAGTAAGATTTAAGTTGGGCGATGAACCTCAACCTCTTGCCCTTGTCTAAGTGGCACCAAGAGAGATGCTCGAAACCAGCGTTTACGCGCTGGTTTTGGCTGCCCAAAAGTAAAGGCGAGCAACAAAGAGTATTAGCTATAGGGCTTCATTATAGTGGGGGGGCGCCAAGGATAGTGCGCGTTTCGCCAAGGCCCGCTTGGTCTTTTGGAGCGTTTCTCAACTGATCTGTGGATCATAACCCGAACGTTGAAACCCAATATCGGATAGCGCCCCAGATATGCCAGCGCGGCCTTTGGTTCTGCGAAGCGGGCTTTGGCATGTACGTCCCAGTCGATTTGGCACAGGGGTTTGAGGAACGCGTCGGCGGTCATCTGGTCAATGAGGCCCGTATTTTCCCTTAAAGAATTTTCCCTCAAAAAGTTCAGTTTCTCCGCCTCGTGCAGCTTGGCCAACCCTCCTGAATAAACCTACGATACAACCGGGACGGCACGCGCTTGGATAGGACGACGTTCGTGCGGGATACGATCCATTTTGCGCCAACGGTAGAGAAGCCCCAGCCAAGAACGATCATGTCAACATCGGGATGGTGGCTTAGCCTCAGGTCTGCCGGACCGAATTAGTTCCAGCCCGGGCACCAAGGTGCTTGGGGTGGTGTCGATCTTGATCACCGTTTCAGAACTCGCTCGCATCAGCAGTTTGCAGATCTCACGCTTGTTTTGATGCGGTTTATCCGCGATCTGTTTGTGCAGAATGAAGACGAGGTGGAAGTGTCAAACGGGCAACAGCTCTGTCTCGCGCGTCGCCAGCCAGACCCGCTTGGCGTTTGGGGCAGTGGCGGTTGCGGCACGAGTTTTAGACGTATTGATGCGCTCAGTCTGCGCTGCGCGCAAAACATCCGCCAAGCGCCGCCCTGCGCCCGCGCTCGATTGCCGACATCTCTTTCAACTGTATCGGGCTGAGATGATCCGCGTTTTTAGCATGCCAAGCGCGACCATTCCCAACCTACATTCGAACTGCGCATTTTGGCCTGAAACGCCCTGGCATAGGCATTATGTGCATTTCGTCCGCAAGCATGGGGAAATGCCAGCGCGGCACGCACATCTGATGCAGCCGTTCTTGCAAGATCTGCCCCTTGTGAAGGTGCGGATGAAAATGTCGGTGTGCGGGCACCCGGTTTTGTTGGGCACTGGGGCAGGGGGCTACCTATTGGATTTACGATCATTTCTTTGCCTTCCAGCGGCCTTGACTTATGCGGCTTAAAAGTCGTCTGACCGCCCGCGCTTTAAAACCGGGACCAGAGGCTGACCCAAAACAGCTTGGTGCTCTAGGCAGTTTTCCGGCCAAGTTTCACGACGTTTTGGGCGAGGCAAAGGTGCAAGCAGCCCAGGTAGGAATCGATTGCGTGAATGCGAAAAATTCCCGTAATCAATTTCCATGATGGCGGTTGCTCAATTAAGATGCGCAAAATTCACTGACACAGTCCCAGCGTTCCGTTGAAAGGATTTCGCCATGCCGAACCCATCTGCAGTTATCACTCTTGGCACTGCCGGGGGGCCGATGCAAAATCCCCAACGCGCCCAGCCAGCACACGTCTTGATGCATGGGGAGCAGCCGATCCTGATTGATTGCGGCGAAGGCGCAATGGGCCAGCTGAAACGCGCGGGGCTGGAATTTCGCAATGTGCACCACATCTTTTTGACGCATCATCATTTTGACCATATCGGCAGCCTCTTTGCCTGCCTTGGCCTGAACATGATGACCCAGCGCCGGGTGCCGCTGACCATCTACGGCCCTCCGGGAACCGCGTCGATCATCGAGGGGCTCTGCGCCGCTTGTGACGTGCCCAATGCCATTGGTTTTGGCATGCCTGGCCAACAATTGCCGCACCCTCGCGATTTCACCACGGTCACGGAAATCAATCCGGGCGACACGATCACCTTGGACGATCTGACTGTGACCTGCTGCGAAAATACCCATTACCGCAACGAGGACCAATTCGGCCAAGAGGGGTATCTGTCCCTGTCGCTGCGTTTTGATCTGCCAGACCGATCGGTGGTCTTTACGGGGGATACCGGGCCGTGCAAAGCGTTGGAAACACTGGCGCAGGGTGTTGATCTGATTGTTGGCGAAATGATGGATCTCGATATCACCATGGGCCGGGTTCGCGCGATGAACCCTCAGATGCCCGAAGAAAAGCTTGAGATGATCAAGGGGCACCTTTCGCAGCATCACATTAACGCAGAGGACTTGGCGCATTTGGCCAAGGTGGCGGGCGCAAAAGAGGTGGTGGCGGTTCACTTCCCCCCCGGCATTGCGACGCCCGACTCGGCGCAGGGCTACATTGATCGGGTCAACGCGGTCTATTCCGGTAAGTTTACGATTGGGCAGGATCTGGCCGAGTACTGACCTCGGGCCAAGGCGGCCCTGTGCCGCCTGTCACGCCGCTTTCACCCGGCCACTGGAAAAACCATCGGACAAAAAAATACCCGCCAGAGATGGCGGGTATTTCTATTCTCAAAGGGAACGGAGTCAGTTCCGGGTGATCTCGACCTTGACCACGTTTTCGTCGACCAAAGTGATCTCGTTGGTGCCTTCGGAATGACCGATGTCATAGCGGTGAAGGTAGAAAGTGCCGCCACCCATCGAGATGTCATGCACGCCGCTGATAACCTTGTCTTCGCCGGGGCCGTAGCTGCCTTTGGCATAAAAGCGCAGGGTGTTGGACTGGATGTAAAGATCGGTTTCGGCCACTTCGCCGCCCGCGATCATAACTCCGGGAGGGCCCGATTTACCCAGAACAGGGCCCGCAACGCCTGCGCCGATCTTACCGTTCATCGGGCGTGGGTCGCCTTCGAGGACGGTGGTGACAAAGTCTTCGGACATTTTGCCATCGGTGTATAGGAAAGGTTCGGCCAGCGTGGCATCCAGAACGATCAACGGGGCGATCGTTTGGCCCTCGGGCATCATGTTGGTGACGCGGATGTGGTAGTCCTGAGCCATTGCTGGCACTGCGCCGAGCATTGCCATGGCAAGTGCCATCGTTGCTGTCTTCATTGGGTGTTCCTCCATAAATTCGGGGCTGACCTGATACGTGACACGTAGCGTGGCACTGACCTCCCCTCCCAAATTCAAGGCGATATTAGGTAGAGCAAGACCATTTCAAAAACGGAATTGTCTGATACACCTTATTGAAACTATCAATGCAGGGACTTCATGGGCAGGGGCAGAGCGCTGCGGAACGGCGCTCTTCATTTATTCATGAGATCAATCCATCGCATTCAATCAAACAAATACCGAAACGGGTGCAATCTGGTTAAGATGTACGGGATGGCCATCTTTGGCCGATTTGTCATTTCTGGGAGGAAACCATGCGCAAGACCCTAACGGCCCTGTTCCTGATAGGGGCAACAGCCCTAACGCCGATTGCGACAACAGCTGAAACCCTGACCTTTGGGACAGGCAACGTCGTGATACATCCGATCAACAAACGCATCATGACTCCTTGGGCCGAACGTGTGAACGCCGAGTCCGACGGCGCGGTTAACATCAAGGTGCGGCATGGTCAGATGTTGGTGAACTCCAACAACTACGTTGACCGGATTTCTGATGATGTGGTTCAGATCGCCTTTGGCATGCTGGTCTTTAACCCCGGTCGCTTCCCTCGGTCGTTGGTGACAACAGTGCCCTTCGTCGAAGGATCGGGCGAGGCCTCGGCCTTGGCCTATTGCAAGATGTACGAAGCGGGTGCCTTTGATGAGGAAATGGGTGCCTTTAAGCCACTGTTCTTTGTACCTTTCCCGCAATCGTCGGCGCATTTGAAGGGGGCCGAGCTAACCTCCATGAACGATCTTGAGGGCAAAAAGATCATGGTTGGCAGCCCGATCCAGTCGCTGATCGTGTCGGCCTATGGCGGCACGCCGCTGTCGATCACCCTGCCGGATCAATATCAGTCGCTTCAGCGCGGCACGGCGGATGGCAACTTCATGACCTTTACCGCATTCCCGGCCTTCCGCTTGGACGAGGTGACATCAGATCACCTGCAGCTGCCGCTGGGTGGTGCCATGGGCATGGTCTTTATGGATCGCGCCCGCTACGAGGCCTTGCCAGAAGACACCCGCGCGGCGTTGGATGCCCATTCGGGCTGTGATCTGACCCGTGAAGTTGGGGCCACCATCGACACATGGGAAGCCGAGTCCAAGGCCTATGTCGGCGCGCAAGAAGGGCAAACAATCAATGTACTGGATCCTGCAGAGGTCGACGCCATGCGCGGCGAACTGGGTCCCAAGGTTTTTGCAGGCTTTGGCGAACGCGTTCCCGGCGGTGCAGAGCTGCTGGATCAGTGGCGCACTGCGATAGAAGACGCGCGCCGCGAAATCGGCGAGATCGAATAAGCCCGGATCGCCGGACCCTGATCAAAACATATCCCAATTTGAGGTCGGCCAGTTATTCTGGCCGACCTTTTTCGTGTTGGCTTTTTCGTGTTGGCTTTTCGGGCTGACGTCTTTGGGCGGCTTTTATCCTGCGGCCACGTCAGGCTAGGTCAGGGAAGGGCAGGGCACTTAGGGCCCGGTTTCATCTCAGGTGTGAGCAGCAGGTTGGCATCGCCCGCCGCCTCATGCCGTTACCTGCTTTGGGGCATCCCGAAAGGGCGGATGAAAAAAGGCCCGAGCCTCCGATAGGAGACCCGGGCCGGGCAAGACAGATGCAGTACCACCTGCCGATATCGGATCCGGCTACATCGTAGATGGAAGCCAGAGCGACAGCACCGGAAAGGCCACGATCAAGATGATCTTAACGAAGTCGGCAAGGATAAAGGGCACCACACCGCGCATCACAGTGCCAAGACGCACATCCGGGTCAATGCTCTTGATGATGAACAGGTTCATCCCAAAGGGCGGTGTGATCATGCCAATCTCGACCACAACCAGCATCAGAACCCCCCAGAACAGCATGTCATAGCCAAGATCCAGAATGATCGGCGTGACCACAGGCAGGGTGATGATCATCACGCCAAAGCTGTCCATGATCGACCCCAAGAGCAGGTATATCACGATCAATAACGTCAGGATAAGGATCGGCCGCGCATCAATGCTGGCGATCCAGGCGCTGACCATCTCCGGCGCGCCCCCGAGGTTGATGAAAAAGGCGAACATCAGCCCGCCAAAGATCAGCGCATAGATCATTGCTGTCGTGGTTGTTGTCTCGGAGAAAACCGCAAGGATGGTGAATTTGGTCAGTCGTCCACGCATGAGCGCCAGCAAAAAGGCACTGACAGCCCCCACCGCTGCGCTCTCGGTGGCGGTAAAGACGCCGCCGTAAAGGCCGCCGATAACGATGGCGAACATGGCGATCACGGGGAAAGAGCCCTTGAGCGCGGGCAGCAGGTCAGCGGTGCTGTCGCTGTCGACGTCAGGGGCGGCATCGGGGTTCAAACGCACCACGGCAAAGACCGCGCCAAAGTAGAGCAAAATCGCGACAACTGCAGGGATCATTGCCGCCACAAAGAGCGCGCCGATGGATTCTTCGGTCAGAAGGGCAAAGAGAATGATCACCCCCGACGGAGGGACCAGCGCCCCAAGCGTGCCGCCAGCGGCGACACTCGCGGTGGACAGCGTCGGCGCGTATCCGGCCTTTTTCATCGCAGGAAGTGCCATGCGTCCAAAGGTGGCCGAAGTGGCGATCGAGTTCCCCGAGACCGCGCCAAAGCCCGCGCAGCCCGCGATGGTTGCATAGGCAAGACCGCCCCGGAACCGGCCGAGAATGGCATTTCCCAGTCTGAACAGATCGTCCGAAACCCCTGCGGCGACAGAAAAGGCACCCATGATCAGGAACATCGGCAATGTCGCTACTTGTTCGTTGCGCAGGAAATCCGCCGCGTCGCCAGCAAAGGTGTTCATGGATGCGCTGCCGCCGATAAAGGCCATCGAGCCAATCACACCAATCATCCCGGTGACGGTGGCCAGCGGCAATTGCGCCAGAACCGCCAGCCAAAGGATCAAAAAGCCGATGATTGCGGCTGTGCCGGGATACATCATGGCCGTGTTGGAAAAGCTGTCAAAGCCAAATAAGACCCAACCAGCGATGCCAAGAACCAGCACGCCAAGCGTGCCAATTACGACCAAAACTGCAGGGTGCGATCGTTGGGTGCCGGTCTCGGCCCGCGCAAGGGCAAAATCTTCGGTGAGGTTAAATAGCTGGACGATCGCAGACAGGCCCATGGCCAGCGACACCGCGAAATAGGTCGGTGCCAGCGGCAGTTGCAGCAAGGCTGAGGCACGACCTTGGGAGTCATAGCGCAAAGCCAGCCCCCAAAGCCGCCAGCACAGGATGGAAAAGAAGACCAAGAGCATGACACCACCCACGACACGTAGCCATGCAGTCAGGCGCGGACCGGTGAGATGGGCCAGCAAGTCAATCTTGAGGTTCACACGGTTGGCCGCCCCAGCGGGCAGGGTCAGCGCAATCGCCACCGCGAAAATCGCGGACATGATCTCGTTCAGCGCAAAGACAGAGGTTCCAAAGAGCCAGCGCCCCAAAACATCGAACACGATTGTCATGGCGCCCAGAAGCGCGGCAGTAATTGAGGTGACCGAAATCACCCCAGCGATCTTTTTAACCCAAGGAAACCGAGGGTCCTGAGCTTTGCGTGTCTTATCCATTTTTGTATCCCCCCAAACCTGATCTGTCGTCAGGTGTCTAAAATCGCTACTGGCCTGCACCATCCGGCGGAGCCTTTTGCTACCTTGACCGGCAAGGCGATGACCTCAAATCCGGTGGCAGGCAATTGGTCAAGATTGGCCAGCTTTTCCATATGGCAATAGACCGTGTCGGCCCCGGCCTTGTGCCCCTCCCAAAAGATCGACCAGTCGCCGGTTTCGCGCGCCCGTGCTGCCTGCATCATCAGTGGCGGATCCCAGCTCCAGGCATCTGTGCCACAGACTTTGACGCCGCGTTCCGTCAGATAGAGCGTCGCCTCGCGGCCCATTCCGCATCCTGTGCCGACATAATCGGGCTGGCCATAACGCGCGCCAGCGGCGGTGTTGACCAGAACAATGTCACCGTCCTTTAGCTCATGATCAATCCGCGCCAATTCCGCAGCAACTTCTTCGGCGGTGATTGTATGGCCGTTGGGCCGGTCACGAAAATCGAGCTTTACGCCCGGGCCAAAGCACCATTCAAGCGGCACTTCGTCGATAGTGATCGCACGTTCACCGCCGTTCATTGTCGGGTGATAGTGCCATGGTGCGTCCATATGGGTGCCATTATGCGTGGTCAGAACGCAACGTTCGACTGCGGCCCCGGCACCATCACGCAGGGCACCGTCGGGCAAGCCGAACATGCCGCTGAAGTCGGCAGCGCCCTCTTTGTGATCGACATAAGTGATTTCGGGACCAAGGCCCGGTGGGTCTGAAGCAACCTGATCCGTCAGGCTGACGGCAAGGTCAATGATCTTTCTGGCCATGCTCTTCTCTCCTCGCGAAAGAATGAAATTTGTGGTCTGTCAGGCTTGCGCTTTGGGTGTTGCGGGCACCGCGCCCAGAACCATCCCGTCTTTGACAGTGACCGGGATCGGCTGCAGCGCTTGTCCGAGGCAGGGGCCAATCGTGCAGGCTCCATCCTCGATCCGAAACAAGGCCCCATGCGCCGAACACATGATGCGATCTTTTGCACCGTTCAGGAATTCGTCTTTCTTCCAGCCAAGCGGGGCGCGGTCGTAATGGGGACAGTTGTTTACGTAGCCATAGACCTCATCCCCCTTACGCACCAAGAAGCCCTGATCGCGGCCACGGGCATTGGGAAGAACGCCCTTTGAGCCGCCATCAGGAATATCGGTAAGCGCACAGAGAATCTGTTGCGTTGGTGTTCCGCTCAAGGCCCGCGTCACCCTTTGCCGGGAGGCGGTCCGCCGCCCGGAGACCATTTTTCGACGTTCTCAAAGAGGAACAGCTGCGCGGCCTCTTTGTCCATCGGAACTTCACGTTCGACCCATTCGCCGTCGTGCAAATCCATGTCGGCATCATATTCGATATGCGTGCCGAGCGGAGAGTTGAAGTACCAGAACCAGTTTGAGCCGAACTTGTGACGACCAGGCCCCCAAAAGCTTTCATAGCCCTTTTGCACCATGCGCGATCCCGCGAGCATCAACTCGGTCGGGCCCTGCATGTGGAATGCCAGATGCTCGATGCCTTGCATATAGGCGGGGGTTTGGATCATGAACAAAACGTGGTGGTCGTTGTTGGCCTGCGGACGCAGGAAAGGACCGGTGTTCGTGAATTTATCTGTAACCACAAAGCCGAGACGCTCAATGTAGAATTTGGCGGTCATTTCCATGTCGGGCACAAAATAGACGATGTGGCTCAGCGTGCGCGGCTTGGCCTCGGCGTCTTGGTTTGAGGCGACAACGTTCATGCCGCGCCCAGGCTCGGCACCGGGTGAATTGACCAGCTCAGCTGGCAGGTCAAGCTTGATCCGGCGGGTAATCCGAAACGCGATTTCGAAGCCTGCGTCGTCTTTGCTGCGCAGGGTGCCATCGTCTTGCTTGACCACGTCGCGGTCCTTAGACAGCTCGGCCTCGATTGCATCAAGAGTGGCTTGATCCTCAACCCCCCAGATCGTCAGCCGCAACAGGCTGCCGGTCTTCAATGGCGCGGGCAACTCAGGGTCGTCTACGCTGCGCACTGTCAAAGCAGTTTTGTCCAGCGCCTCGAACCGGCCATCGCCGGCGTCGGTCAGGCCGTAATCCGTCAGGAATGTCTGGCAGGCCTCAATATTATCGACCCCAAATACCAGTTCATCTGGCCCAATGATACGCATTGTGAAGATCCTCCTTTTACCCCGATTGAGTTTAATTGATATCCGTGCATCCAGAAAATTGTAAGATTGAATGCGATGCATTGATTATTGAAATGCTTCCGAATCGCATTAAGGTGGGCCCTGTCGCTGGAACCGGGGAGGGGCTTGTGCGGTTTAAAAAGCTTGATCTTAACCTTTTGGTTGCATTGGATCACATGATAGAATTGCGGTCTGTTTCTGCGGCGGCTGAAAAGATGTTCATGAGTCAATCGGCTATGTCCAACGCACTGACGCGTCTGCGCGACTACTTTGATGATCCGCTTTTGGTTCAGGTTGGACGCAGGATGGAGGTCACTCCGCGGGCCGAGGCCATGCGTCCGGCGATCCGCGATATTCTGGTGCGGATCGAGGCAACCATCGATTCCCATCCCGAATTCCGCCCCGCAGAATCCACGCGTGAATTCACCATCTTGCTGTCAGATTATTCTCTACGGGTGTTGATGCCCACGGTCCTGCGGTTGCTGGATGAACAAGACGCCACCGTGCGGCTGAACCTTCGGCCACAAACTGAAATGCCGCATTTGCTGCTAGAGCGCGGCGAAATTGATCTGCTGATCACGCCTGAGCCTCTGATCTCGGGCGATCATCCCTCTACGCTTGTCTATGAGGATCATTACGTTGTGGTTGCTTGGCGCGGCGGAAAGTTCGGCGATGTCACGATGGATCGTGAAGCTTATGAAAGCGCTTCGCATGTTGTCATGGTTCCGCCCAATGCCGCAAAGGCTGTCGAGACATCCTTTCTGGCCCAGTCGGGGGTGAAGCGGCGGATTGATGTGGAAAGCTTCTCTTTCTCGACTTTGACCCATTTGATCACTGGAACGAACCGTATCGCGACGGTTCATGCGCGCCTAGCCCACTTGATGAAGGATCGGGCCGAACTGGTTTGCTACCCGGTTCCGGTCGCGCTGCCGCCGCTGCGCCAGATGCAGCAATGGCACGCATATCGCGAAACGGATCCCGGGATTGCCTGGTTGCGTGACGTGGTATCGCAAGCGGCTGCCTCTCTGCCTGATGTATTGACGTAACTAATATCCGGGATTGCGTCTTTCAATTTTGAAAATGCTTTCTCAGGCCTTAATCTCCCCTCAAACGGGAGGAATCTGGATATGAGTGTGACTTCGGCATTGATCGTTGGCGGCGGTATTGGCGGGCTGACGGCTGGCATCGCTCTGCGTAAAAAAGGGATCGAGGTCGAGATCATCGAGCGCGATCCCGACTGGACAGTTTACGGTGTTGGCATCATCCAGCAAATGAACGTGATCCGGGCCATGAAAGAGCTGGACGTTCTTGATCAATACCTCTCACGCGCGTCGGGTTTTGACAGCACGACCCTGTTTGTCGGCCCTGGCGGTCACCAGGAGGCCAAGTTCGACACGCCCAAGCTGGCCGGGCCGGATTATCCGTCGAACGCTGGCATCCGCCGTACCGACCTGCAAAAGGTTCTTGCTGAAGGTGCCAAGGCCGCCGGGGCGAAAATTCGCCTTGGGCTGACCGTGGCCAATATGACCGATGATGGTGCGGGCGTCGATGTGGGCTTTTCCGACGGCACAAGCGGGCGGTATGACATTGTGATCGGTGCTGATGGCGTGTTCTCTAGCACCCGGCAGATGCTGATACCTGATGCCCCAAAGCCAAATTATACTGGCCAGTGGGTCTGGCGCTATAATATGCCGCGCCCAGCGGATCTTGATGGTATTCACATCTTTGCTGGCCCGCTCAACGGCGGATTTGTTCCGATTACACCAGAACTGATGTATGTCTTCTTGCTCAGCACCGAGCCCAACACCAAGCCGATCCCGGTGGAAGGGGCCGCCGCCGCCATGCGGTCGCGCGCCAAAATGCCACCGCCGCAGTTCGCAGCGATGCTCGATAACATCACCGAAGATGCCGGTGTTGTTGCGCGCCCCTTGGAAACCATTTTCCTCGAGGGTGATTGGCACAAGGGGCGCGTCGCGCTGATTGGTGATGCGGTGCATGCCTCGACCCCACATCTGGCACAGGGCGCAGGCATGGCCATCGAAGATGGCCTTGTGCTGGCGGACGAGCTCGCCAAAGCTGAGACCCCAGAAGAGGCATTTGCCGCCTATCAAGCGCGCCGCATGCCACGCGTCGCGCATGTTGCCAAAAACTCTATTCGCATTGGCGATATGCA
The DNA here is from genome assembly GCF_050633425.1 of Pelagimonas sp. Lineage (GTDB taxonomy): Bacteria > Pseudomonadota > Alphaproteobacteria > Rhodobacterales > Rhodobacteraceae > Pelagimonas. Next base: position 97,921 of record NZ_JBOEGM010000035.1, read on the forward strand.
GATGGGCAAGATCCAGCCGTTCGATGTGGGCGAGCTTACTGGCCAGACCATCGGCATGATGTGCCAGCCTATCTGATCCTGATCTAACTCTCTCAAAAGGAACGTCGCTTATGGCCATGTTTGACTATTTCCCCAACTACGTCTGGAATCTGTCCGTTTCCATCGCAATGGCCAGTGGCGCAGAGCTGGGGGAAATCATGGACATGTGTCAGCCTCTGCTGGCCAAGGCAGAGGCGGGCGAGGACGCTGGCACGGCCGAGTTCATGCGTGAATGGATGAAGGTCGCTGACAAACTGGTGGAACTTGCCGCCGAAGACGAAGCCAAGGGCCGGCTCTTGTCCGCTGGGCCAAAGCTTCAGCGTGCCGCTTTGTATTATTTGACCGCAGAGCGAATGCAGGCCCATGGCAGCGAAAACCGGATCGAAACCTTTAAAAAGGGTCTGAGCAATTTCCTCAAGGGGACGCAATTCTCAGGCGAGACTGTCACCCGGATGGAGATTCCTTACGGCGACAAGGTTATTCCGGTGCTCTACACCCCCGCCATCGGCGTTGAGGGGCCCGCACCGGCTGTGGTCTATCTCAATGGGCTGGATAGCAACAAAGAGCTTCTCTACTGGTCGCGCCTGCCGCAAGAGCTGGCCAAACGCGGGATTGCAAGCCTCTGCGTAGATCAGCCCGGCACCGGTGAAAGCCTGCGCCTGCAAGGCATGCCCGCCATTCCCACGTCTGAGGACTGGGGTACGCCGGTGTATGAATGGCTCGCCGCGCGCGACGACGTGGACGCAGACCGCATCGGTATCACGGGCATTTCGCTGGGCGGGTATTATGCGCCGCGCGTTTGCGCCAATGAGCCGCGCTTTGCCTCAGGGGCCGTTTGGGGCGCCAATCACAACTGGGCCGAGGTGCAGCAAAAGCGGCTCAAGCGCGAAGGCGAAAACCCGGTGCCGCATTATTGGCAGCACGTGCATTGGGTCTTTGGTGCCAAGGATATGGAGGACTTCCATGCCAAGTCCAAGGACATGCACCTCAATGGCCAGATGGAAAAGATCAAGGTGCCCTTCCTGGTGACCCATGGTGAATTCGACCGCCAGATCAGCTTGGACTATGCGCACCAAAGCTATGACCAACTGGTCAACTCGCCGCGCCGCGAGCTGAAAGTCTTTACCCCGCGCGAAGGTGGTGTTGAGCACGTCGGCGCAGATAACATGAGCTTTGGCCGTGGCTATATCGCTGACTGGTTTGCGGAAACGCTCGGCGGGCGCCTGTCCTGATCATGGCGCAATTTACGCTATACGCCGCGCCTGGAGCCTGTTCCCGCGTTCCGCTGATGTCGCTGGAAGAGGCGGGGGCAGACTATGATCTGGAACTGATCCGCTTCATGAAGGGCGAACACAAACGCCCTGACTATCTGGCGATGCATCCAGCGGGAAAGGTGCCGTTGTTGGTCACTCCAGAGGGGCCTCTGACCCAGAATGTCGCCATCGCGCGCTATCTGGGGCAGGTCTTTCCCAAGCTTCTGCCGCAGGCCAACGGAGCCTATGAGGCGGAAAAGATCACCGCCGATCTGGCCTTTTGCGCCGATACGCTGCACCCGATTGTAACGCGGATGCGCATGCCGATGTTTATGGTTGAGGGCCCCGAGGCGCAGGCCTCGGTCAAGGCCAAGGCCATGGAGGCGATGCAGCCCCTGGCAAAGGTGGTGAACGACCGTCTGGCCAATGGCCCATGGTGGTACGGCGAGACCTGGTCGATCCTGGACGCCTATATCTATTGGATTTGGTTTCGCATCTCCGGCTGCGGTTTCCCGGTCGAGGACTGCCCAGCCTGGGCCGCCCACGCCGAAGCCATGCAGGCACGCCCTGCGGTGCAACGTGCCCTTGCCAAAGATGCCGCGCTGCAGGAGCGGCTTGAGGCCGACGGCCTCGTGCCCAAGAAGGCATAACGGACGTATGATGGCCTTTTCAGACATTCGACGCGTTGTGACCGGGCATGACGAAACCGGAAAGGCCATCGTTTTACAGGACGGGCCTTTGCCGCATGTGACACGCCCACTGACCCAGCCGGGCTCGGCGTTTCACGAAATTTGGAACACGGGCCACATGCCAGCGGTTCTAACGGCCCGCGAGGCGGAACCGACCGACCGTCACCGTGCTACGGCCCCGCCGGAAAACGGCACTATCATCCGTTTTGTGGATATCCCCCCCGAAGGCCGCGAAGGCCCCGATTTTGACCGGGATCAGGCCAAGGAGCTCTTTGACGCTGTTGGGTTGGGTGAAAACGCCGAACACACACTTCGCGGCCGTCACCCGCTGATGCACCGCACCGAAAGTGTCGACTATGGCGTTGTGGTTGCAGGCGAGATCGTCTTGATGTTGGACGATGATGAGGTCACCCTGCAGCCGGGCGATGTGGTCATCCAGCGGGGAACAATCCACGCATGGGCGAACCGTTCGGATGCGCCGTGCCGGATGCTTTTTGTTCTGACCGATGCCCGCTTTGATCCCGAACTGGCAGCTGGTCATCAGGCGCAGGACGCGCGGGTCAAGGCCGGAAAGTGAGCGCCCGTGTTGTCATCACCGGGGCTGCGGGCTTTTTGGGGCAAGCGGTTGTTCGGCTCATGCTGGCCGATCCCAGGGTGTCACATGTGACCGCGAGCGATCTGACCCCCTGCGGCATGTCGCACCCGGCTTTGACGGATTTGCCCGGTCGTTTAACGGATCCGGCCCTGTTGGCCGAGGTGGCGCGCGCTGACGTGGTCCTTCATCTCGCTGCAATTTTGGGTGGCGCTGCAGAGGCTGACCCAAGCGCCGCTCGGCAGGTCAATCTTGATGCGACCTTTGGGTTGATTGAGGCCTGCCAAAGGGGTGCGCGTTTTGTGTTTGCCTCCTCTATTGCAGTCCTTGGCGAAACATCCGCCGATAGGGCACCGACAATGGTTTATGGTGCCCATAAGGCGATGGTGGAAGTTGCCATCGAAACCGCAACGCGGCGGGGCGAGATCGACGGGATTTCGCTGCGTCCGGGCGGCATTGTGGCACGCCGGGATCAGAACACAGGGCTGAAATCGGCCTTCTTGTCCCAAGTGTTCTGGGCCGTGGCTGAGGGCGTCGACTATGAGTTGCCCGTATCACAAGAGGCTCAGACTTGGTTGAGTTCGGTGCACAACGTGGCGGCGCAATTTTCGCAAGCGGCGCTTGCCGCCAGCCTCGGCCCGGCGCGCAGCCTGACGTTGCCCATGCAAAAATGCCAGTTCAAGGCACTGGTTGAGGCGCTAAAGGCGCGTTTCCCGAGCAGCCGATCCACAGTCACCTTTGTGCCAGAGGCCGAGACCATGCGACTGTTTGGGCAAGCGCAACCTCTTGATTTCACCTTGGCACGTGCCGCCGGGTTCACGCCTGACGCCGATCTCGCTGCGCTGATCTGCGCCGCCCTATATAACGGAGAGACGATATGAAGCTTGCAACCCTACCAAACCAGACACCCGATGGGCGTTTGCATGTGGTCAGTCGCGATCTGACCCGTTGCACCCCCGCCGAAGGCGTCACAACGATGCAGGCTTTGATCGAAGATTGGGAGGCGCTCGCCCCGGCGTTGGCCGCACAATATGAGACGCTGAACGCGGGTGGCGGCACCGCTTTTGTCCCCGCCGAGGCGTTGGCGCCGTTGCCACGCGCCTGGCAATGGCTGGACGGATCGGCCTATGACAGTCACGGCGACCTGATGCAAACCGTGTTCAAACTAGAGCCAAACCCCAAGGGTCGCCCGCTCATGTATCAGGGCATGTCGCACCAGTTTTTGCCTGCAACCGCCGATGTTCCGCTGCCGTCCGAGCAGGACGGAATTGATTTCGAAGGCGAATTTGGAGTGATCTGCGACGAAGTTCCCATGGGGGCCGATGCAGCCACAGCGCTTGGTCATGTCCGTCTTCTGGTGCAGATCAATGATTGGTCATTGCGCAGATTGGCACCGATCGAGATGAAGACCGGCTTTGGCTGGATTCAGGCCAAACCCGCCTGTTCCGTGGCGCCAGTCGCCGTAACCCCGGATGAGCTGGGCAGCGCTTGGCGGGATGGGCGGGTTGACCTGCCTCTGGTGGTGGATTTCAACGGCACGCGGTTTGGTGCTGCCGAGGGCTATCATATGTCCTTTGGGTTCGACGAGCTTCTGGCCCACGCGGCGCAATCGCGGTCTTTGGTTGCGGGAACGATACTTGGGTCGGGCACCGTGTCGAACGAGAATTTCCGCGAGATCGGATCATCCTGCATTGCAGAGCGGCGCGGGATCGAACTGCTCGACACGGGGGCACCAAAAACCGACTACATGAAATTTGGCGATGGCGTTCGGATGCAATGTTGCCTGCGTGACGGCACACCCTTGTTCGGCGTGATTGACCAGAAAGTTGTGCCTAACACCTAAATTTATCGTCCTGATTGGCGTGCGCACATGTGCGGTCAAATCCTGTTCGTACATCGGACGGGGGGATGGAGGCTGGACGGCAGAGACCGAGCATTGGTCTCGGAAATGTCAGGCATTAATAGGTTTAATTTTACATTTTCCAATGGGTTATCCCATATCGAAACGATCTAACTAGGGAGGAGAACTGCAATGAAATCTCTTTGCAGCACGATTTTTTGCGGGGTTCTAGCATTGCCAGGCGTCGCGGCAGCTGAATTCACGACAGGTGCTCAACTGGTGCTTGGCTATGGTGAGGTTGACGGTGATGGCCAAGGCTACGGCATCCTTGATTTCAACATGGGCAACAAACATGATCTGGGCGCGGTGAAACTGTCGTGGGACGTCCGGGTTCGTGCGCGCACCGATCAGGATGAAATCGGTGACGTTGAAAACAACAACATAGATGGCGCGATCGAATTCGATTTCGGAGGCGGCGGCAAACTTGGCTTTACCACTTTCATAGAAACCTATGACCAAAAACCTTGGGCAGATGGTGATCTCTTCAACCGCGGCTCTGTCGGTGTTTTCCCGGTTATCCAAAAGCGCTATGATGGTGTCAGAGACAGCCAGTTCACTGCGGGTGGCCCATTTGGCAAAAAAGTCGATCCTGATCTTCTTTTGACCTACTCCAATGACTTTGGTCGGGTCGGGTTCGAATTTACTGCAAACGTTCTGGGCACTTGGGATGGCTACACGCGTTCCGAAATGGCCGACAACGGCGATAATTTCGCTTTGGCTGAGGCTAAGTTCACTCTACCGACCAAAGGTTATGGCATCTATAGCCTCAAGGTGAACGACATCGGCGACGCCGAGATGCAAGTCGTCTATCCCATTCGCAAGATCGGCTTGACGTTGATCGGCCGCTATTCGATCAACGAAGGCAACTTTGATCAATACCGTGGCAACTTGGCGGCGATCTATCGTCATAAAGGCGATAGCCTGTTCAAAGGGGCCTTTCTGGCCCATGCCTTCAATGATAGCGCCTCTCGTTCGACCTTGGGTCTGACATTTGGTCAGGACAATTGGGAGATGAAGTTCGCTGGGGACACAGATGGCGATTACGCTTTGGAAGGGTCCTATTCTTTCTCTGACAACACATCCTTGTTGGTTGGCTGGGACAGTGGCTTTGAAAATGACGGTGGTCCCGGGAACGGATTTGATGACGCTACCTTCCCCGCTCCGGTCTTTGCTGCCGGGCGCGACAGCGCCTTTGAAATCGCACTTGTTCAGAAGTTCTGAGCAAAGGGTATTGGCCATTATCTGAGCTGATCGAGGCCGGGCGGGATTCATTCCCGCCCGGTCTTTTTTGCACGCGGAACGATTGTAATTGGCCCTGACGTAGGCTCGCCTGACCGATCTGAGTTTCCCCTCAACCGGAGCCTATCCTTGGGCAGATTTGGTGTTTCGAAGCGGCGCGTGAGACTGAGCAGGCCGTTGGCTTTGCAGGCAGCGATTGGGCAAAAGCACCGGGTCGGCGTTTAGCGTTTCGCAATGCACCCGGTAGAGCGCAACCCAGATGTGTGCCGAATTCTCAGCCAGGTTTCAGGCCAAGGAGCCAGCGGCGCTGTTAGCTTTTGGGGTGGTCTTCGGGCGCGGATTGTTCATGGCCGGGCAGGGCAGAGCATTCGGTAAAGACCCGTTTGCTGCAGGTTGCGCAGATTGACAGATCCATGTTGGCAATCGCCGCCGCCAAGGCATCCCCTTTGGAAATATGCAGGTGGTCCTCGCCGATCTCTTCGAGCACCTGAAAGCGCCGCAGACATTCCAACAGGGGCGGAAAGAGCGCGACGATGTGGAAACTTCCACCCTCTGCGCGGATTTCACGGGCCGCATGAATCAAAAAGTCAGCCCCCGAAAGATCAATCTTGCCGACGCCTTTGAGGTAAAAGATCACATGCTTTTGGCCTTTGCGCTTGGTGCGCAGCGCTGTCCATTCCTCTTCGACATGTTCGACCGAGCCGAAATAGAGCGGGCCGTCAAGCCGCACGACCATCAATTGCGGACATTCGGGCAGGCCATGCAAGGCCGCATTGCGAAATTTTCGGCGCCCGCTGGCGGCCTCAACCGGGGCACTGACCCGCAAAGAGGGGTGCGCACTGTCGTAGATAAAAACCGAGAACGAGGAGATGACGCCGATATAGATCGCGAAATCCAACTCAAGCAACAGGCCAGCGGCCAGAGTCAGAAGGAGGATCAAGGTTTCGGGGCGCGACGTCTTGATGATGTGCTTGATCTCTTTGCGGTCGATGAGACGCCACGCCACAAAGAGGATCAGCCCGGCCATGGCGGGTTTTGGGATTGCGGTGATGTAATTGCCAAATAGCAGCAAGATTGCCGCAAGAAACAGGCTTGCTGAGATAGCGGACATCGGGGTTTGAGCCCCGGCCTCGGCATTGACCCCGGATCGGGTGAATGAGCCAGAACCCGCGTAGCACTGAAAGAAACTGCCGATGCTGTTGGACAGTCCCTGTGCCACGATTTCTTGGTTTGGAGCAAAAGGTTCATGTCGGCGCAGGGCAAATGTCCGCCCGATCGAAATCGCTTCGAGCAACCCAACAAGCGCCACCGCCGCAGCACCCGAGGCGAGCAGGGCGACGTCTGACAGGTCAATTTGAGGAGTGTGAAAGCTGGGCAGCGCGGCCGGGATCGCGCCGAGCATTTCGACACCTTTGTCGGCCGCACCTGTCACGGCAGCGGTGGCGGCACCCGCAACCAAAGCAATGAGAAACCCCGGCAACCGAGGCGCAAAACTCTGGATCGAGGCGACCGTGACAAAGGTGACGGCAGCGATCAGAACGGCGAGGGCATTAACCTCAGGCGCGGCTTCGGCCACGCGGATCAACCGCTCGACCACATTGCCGCCGCCTTCAATTTTGACACCAAAGGCTCCGGCCAGTTGGCTTACTCCGATCAACAAGGCCGCCGCCGCCGTAAAGGCCACGATCACCGAATGCGAAACAAAGGACACCAAGCCGCCCAATCGGGCCAATCCGGCGATGATTTGAAACAGCCCGACCAGCAATGTCAAAAGCAGTGCCAATTCAATGTAACGCGCACTGCCCGGCACGGCCATGCCCTCGAGGGTGGCGAAGAGCAGCGCAGAAATCGCGGTGGTTGGGCCCGAGACCATGACCATCGACGATCCAAACAACGCGGCCACAATGGCGGTGATCATCGCGGTATACAGTCCATATTCCGGTGGCAGACCGGCGATGGTTGCAAAGGCCACCCCTTGCGGCAGGACAATGGCTGCATTTGTCAGACCTGCAAGACAATCGGCTTTCAGGGAAACAGGGGTTGTCCTGCGCAGCCAATCGCGGGCTGGAAAGAGGCGAAGTTGAGTCATCGTAACTTTTCGGATTTGGACGCAATATTGCGCGATATGTTAGCGCCTGCTGCGCAGGATTTTCCCGTCCGTCTTAAAGGCAGAAAGTCACGCTGTGCAAGGGATGTTTGAGGTGTTTTTTCCCTTAAAAACGGGCATTCGGGCCACGTTGGAAAATGCAGGCAAGAGGGCGGTTTTTTGCTTCAATTTTGGTGCTGTTATTTGGGGGAATTGCCCTTGCCTACGATCAGCGGACAGGCCGGATGGCGAATACCCGCCATTAGGAAGAGCACCGGAACGAACAGCGCGCGCGCGCCACTTGCTGGTCTGGTTGTTGCCAGTACCGGGCTTGTCGGAGCTGTTGCGCAGGGCAAGAATGACCTGGGCTTTTGTCCCAGAGATTGAGGCGTTTGTTTCAGATCGGCTATTTGCCGATCAGCGTCTTACATAAGAACATCTGTAATCGTGCTTGGCTCTGCGAATGCGGTGAACCCATTTGTTTGGCCCTGAACGCTCGAAGCCCGAGAACGCCAGATTGGTATTTGTCCTTGTTCAGACCGCGCGGTTGTCCATTCGGGGTGCAAGAACGCGGAGCCTTGGCAGTCGGCAACTGTCTGGTTGTGGCGACTACGGGACGAAAAATACACCAATGATCTGTACAAACGTTGTGTCTCTGCGTTTCACGGCGTGGCCAAGGCATGATGGTTTGAGATTTGATCCACAGATCTCCGAATATCCGGTGAGAGACGAAAGAACATGAAAGGGCAGGGGCGTATGGACGTGGGAAACTTTCTGGCACGCACGCCGTTGCGATCAAAGGGTCACTTCATAGGTGCGCTCCAAAGGCGACATCGACAGAGACGTTAGAACTCATTCTTTGACGCTGATCTCCGGACACATGGATGGGGTGGAGCAATGGCAATTGCCGGGCCGGGCCTCCTAGCGTGTCGAGGAACACGGAACCTATAGGGGCAGTAGACTGTGGAAACAGCGCAACCAATAGGTAGATCAGCTGTCTTTCCAAACACCAAATGCGGTGGCGCACGGTCGAATCATCGGGCAATTCGCCTTAGTTTTGCATAGAATGATTCGTATTCGGCGTAGCTTTGAATGTGGCACTTATGGCCAATTTTGCGCCACAGGTAGAATTGGTTCCAGATTAGATACAAAGCCAAACATTATTTTCTAGGCGGTTTTTGGCCAACGTTGTTTCGCATCCGGCTGAATGATTGTTGCCAATCATGCGACGGTTCCATGTCAATATCCAAGGATTGTCGTTGAAATAGTCTAAAATTGGCTGAAATAGACGGTTTTAATGCGACCTTTGCGTGACCTGTGGAAACAATTTGCGATCAACCTAAGGAAAAGTTGAACGTTTTCAGGCTGGTTTTGGCAATCGGAAATGCCGCTTTGCCGCCGTTGTGCCATTTTTTCCTTCCGACAAAGCGTTGTTCGAAGTATCACTACTGCAAGCCCAACTGGGGGGTGAAGACATAGGCCACGGGGGCGGCCGCTGAACTGTTGCGCATCTTTATAGGTGCGAAGTGAAGCGATGGGCGGAGTCCGCCCGAGCCGCAATTTGGCGTTCTTCGTCCACGTAAGACGTGGGCAGAGGCAGCGCGGAAAACACTTCGCATACATACAGGCGTGACGAGCGTAATTGAAACGGGCAGTGCACGGGCATTGTCTTCCGCAATAGCGGTAGGGGCATGCCCCGTCTGGAGTATGAGAGGGTCTTACTATGGCTGATTTATTTTTAGATTGGGGTGCCCTGGGTGCATACGGTACAGCTTTGGCTGATACGGCACCTGGTGATGTAACTGCCACGGTCGATACAGGTGGCGTTGCTGTCGATATTACCTTTGACGGTCAGGATGCTGGGTCACAGGCATTCACTTTCAACGGTAACGGCTATTTTGGCGCAGACGAAACGTTTAACCCAACATCGCATTTGAAACTGTTTGGCGAAGGTGGCGACGGCGGTGTTGATCCATCTGCGACATCCACAACCGTTATGGATTTCCGCGCGCTGGATACAGCTGCTTATACGGACAACGTTCAAAACGTGAGCTTCCGTCTGAACGACGTTGATGCCGGTTTTGGCGGTGACTTGGACGCGCCAGGGACCGGTTTCGAAGATGTTGCGACGATCATGGCCTATGACGCCGAAGGCAACGCGGTTCCGGTGACCATGACACCTGCCGGAAGCGCGTCAGTTTCTGGAAGCACGGTCGATGGGAATACTGAATCTGGTTTCGAAGACGCGACCGGCTCCGTGTTGGTTGAGATCCCAGGCCCCGTGTCGCGCATTGAGATCACTTATGAAAATGGCGGCGAGAGCGAGCAGGGTGTTTTGATCTCTGACGTGGAATTCTCAACCGTTGATGTGGATGACGAGAACTCGGACCCAGATGCGGTTGATGACAGCGACAGCACTTTGCTTGATACCGCTGTTACCATTGATGTTCTGAGCAACGATACCGACCCAGATAGCGACCCGTTGAGCGTCGTATCATTCACACCGCCTGCAAATGGCAACGTCACCGACAATGGCGACGGGACCATGACTTATACGCCGGCCTCGGGTTTCCTTGGAACAGATACGTTCACCTATGTGATCGAAGACGGCAATGGCGGCAGCGATACCGCAACCGTGACTGTTGAAGTGACTGAAGGTGGCGGCGGCAACACCGACCCTGATGCGGTTGATGATAGCGAAACCACTGGTGTCAATTCACCGGTTACAATCGCCGTTTTGTCAAACGACACTGACCCAGAATTGGATACATTGTCGGTAGCGAGTGCGACTGATCCGGCCAATGGCAGTGTTACTGTGAACGGCGACGGCACGGTTGACTATACGCCCGATGCTGACTTCACCGGAACAGACACCTTTGACTATACGATTTCGGATGGCAATGGCGGCACTGATACAGCCACCGTGACTGTGACTGTTGAGGATGCAGGCGGCAACCGCCCACCTGTTGCTGAAGACGATACAGCAACCACCGATGAAGGCACTGGCGTACGTATCTACGTTCTGGGCAATGACTCTGACCCTGACATGGATCCTTTGACACTGACGTCGGTGACGGATCCGGTTAACGGCACAGCGGTCATTGATCCGTCCGATAACACCATTGTCTACACACCTGATCCCGGGACTTCCGGTGAAGAAACCTTTGAATACACGGTTTCGGACCCAAGTGGTGCGACTTCTACGGCGACTGTCACTGTGACCGTTACACCAGATGATGATGGCAACACACCACCTGCGGCCGTTGACGATACCGCGACCACACCTGAGGGCACGCCGGTTGTTATCGACGATCCAGCCGCGAATGACACGGACCCAGATGGCGATCCTCTGACCGTGACCTCGGTTGGTGATCCAACCAACGGCACCGCGACGCTGAACCCAGATGGCACCGTGACCTATACGCCTGCGGATGACTTCACCGGCGATGATACCATCCCCTATACCGTTGATGACGGTAA
>NZ_JBOEGM010000036.1:0-13777 GCF_050633425.1 Pelagimonas sp.
CTTTTATTAGGGTACTACGACATGTGCACTTGACATGCAATTTCCCCCGTGCAAGCTTCCCCCGAGGGCAGCCACTCTGGTTTGCCCGCATGGGAGGTTTTTATGAGAACATTCGTTTACGCCGCCGCTGCGGCCGCTTGTGCATTTCCGAGTTTTGCCGGTGAAATTGCCACCTACAGCTTTGCGTCCGAGACGCTGGGGCGGGACTATGCCTACACGGTCTATTTGCCTGATGGGTACGACGACAGCGGGCTGACCTATCCGCACATGTATCTGCTTCACGGGTCGGGCGGGAATGAGACGAGCTGGGTGGTGGATGGCAAGGCCAAGCAGATCCTCGACGAGGCGATTGCCGATGGCACCATGCCACCCGCCGTGGTGATCATGCCGGGCAGCCTGAGCTGGTGGGTCGACGGATATAACGAGCCTGCCGAGACGGCATTTTTTGATGATCTCATCCCGCACATCGAGGCCACGTGGCGGGTGATCCCCGAGCGCGAAGGTCGGGTTGTTGGTGGGCTCTCTGCCGGGGGCTACGGCACGGTGAACTTCGTGCTTGAGCACCCCGAGATGTTCGCTGCCGGGGCCGCCATGTCACCCGCCGCCTATGTGCCGCAACCGCCCGCTAGCTCTTCGGCCAACCGCCATGCGGCCTATCTGGACGCCGATGGCAACTATGACCCGGAAAAGTGGACCGAGCTGAACTACACGGCCTATCTCGACGATTACCTTGCGGGGGATGTGGTGGTGCCGATGTATATCAACTCGGGCGACCATGACTTTTTAGACATCGCCTACCACGGTGCGGTGCTCTACCAGAAGCTGCGGGAGCATCAGCCGAACGATGTGGAATACCGGGTGATCGACGGCGATCACGAGTGGCAGGTCTGGATCGACACGCTGCCCGAGGCGCTGGGCTATGTTTTCTCGCACACGGTCCTGCCGCGCGGCGAAGTGCCGATGGCGGCAAGCCAGTAACGCGAACGGTGGCGCGGCCCGGGGCAGGGCCGCGCCATATATTGTTCAGGCGGCCAGCGAGATGACCGCGTGGTCGCCCAGATCGGGCGTGTGCTCGCCGAGGTTGGCGCGCAGCATCTCCATGCCGAATTGGAGGGCGTTGGCATCCACCGTCCAGACGGCGGCCTCGTGCAGCGGCATTTCCAGCAGCAGCACCTTCGGGTCGTCGATGCCGCCTTCGAACCACATGGCTGCGGCGGGCGACCAGAGATCTTCCAGCTTGTTGCGATCATCCGAGGCCGTGATCGGGCCGGACATGCAGGCATAGACCTCGCGGTCGCTGGTAGTGAGGGTGAAATGGGCCTGTGCACCCGTGCCGACATCGCGGGCCAGGCCAGTGTCGCTGGCGGTGATGAACCGGAGCATGCGCGCGTCCTTGTCGAAATAGTGGGTCATCGGCTGTGCGTGCGAGTTGCGATCGCTGATGGCGAGCATCCCGGTGCGCTCGTCTTCAAGGGCATCGAAGAGTGCGGTGCGCAGGGATTCGGTGTCACGGTCGTTCTGGTGGTGGGTCATGAAAGCCTCCTTTGCAGGTCAACATTTGGAGGGGGAGCGCGGTTCCTCGCGGGGCAGACCAAAAAAATGTATATACAATCGCGATACATTGTCGTAACAAGAGCGCACTCAAGAGAGGAAGCCAACCCGCGTGGCCAAGAGCAGCAAGCCCAAGAAGGACCGCAAGGACAGCCAGCTTATCATTCGGATCAAGAAGGATGAGCGCGACGCCTTTGTGGACCTTTGCGACGAGCTCGACACAAGCGCCGCACGCGAGATCCGCCGGTTCATCCGTGGGTTCGTGAAGGAAAACGGCTCTGACACAACTGACTGAAAGGACCGAGCAATGGCCAAGAAAGCCAAGATCAAAGAGCTGAAAAAAGAAGTGAAATCCCGCAAGGCGAAGATCGCCAAGCAGGAGAAGAAGCTGAAAGTCGCCAAGAAGGCGCTGAAGAAGGCCGCCTGATGGCACGCCTGACCGATATTGCGGGCATTGGCCCGGCCATGGCGGCAAAACTGGCGGGGGCGGGCATTGCCGACCCTGCCGCTTTGGCAGCGGCCCCGGTTCCAACGCTGACGGCCATTCCGGGAATCTCGCCTGAGCGGGCGCGCGCGTGGAAGACGGCGGCTGCCGATCCCGCCGCGCCGACGTCGCCGGTCAAGCGTGCTGCCAAGGCACCGGCGCCGCGCCGCGCGGTTGCAGCGCCTGCGGCCAAGGCCGTGCCGGTAGAGCAGACGGCATCCGCCGGAACGGTCGCCCAGGCCGAGGCATTGGCCGAAAAGAAGGAAGAGCTCGCGGAGGCCGATCCGAAGCCGGCAAAGACAGCCAAGGACGCCGCAGCCAAGAAGAAGGCGGCTGCCAAGAAGGCTGAGCGCAAGGCCAGGAAGAAGGCCGAGGCAAAGAAGGCTGCGGAAAAGAAAGCCAAGAAGAAGGCCGAGAAGGCGAAAGCCGACACGGCAGCGAAGAAGAAGGCCAGCAAGAAGGCCGCTTCGAAATCTTCCAAATCAGGCAAGAAAAACAAGAAGTAACACCAAAGGACGGGCAGGGCGGTTGATGCCGTTTTGCCCGCTGCGAAAAATCTTGGAACGGGGCGGAAATTTCTCTTGATCCGAATCCGGAAAAGCCTCACATGCGCGCTCAAGACGCCAACGCACGCGCCTCTGGCCGGCACATCATCGCCTGTGTTTACGTAGCGACGGTAACGTCTCCCTTGGAAGTGAGCGGTCATGTATGGCCGGGTCTATTGGAGATGACCATGACGATGATGTTTGATGGCGCCCTGGCGTCTGCTCCCGTATCCGTGCCCTCCCGTGTGGAGGCCTTCATCCTCGCCAACACGTTCGACAAGCCAACGCTGGTGATCGACACCGACGCGGTGGCCCGGCAGTTTCACGCGCTGAAGGCCGGCCTTGGCGGCGCGGCCATTCATTACGCGGTGAAGGCCAACCCGGCCCGCGAAGTGCTGGAGCGGCTGCTGGCCGAGGGCTCCAACTTCGATGCGGCCTCGCGCGGCGAGATCGAGCTGTGCCTGTCGCTGGGTGCGCGGCCCGAGCAGATCAGCTTCGGCAACACCATCAAGCGCGCTTCCGACATTGCGTTTGCCCATGCCGCGGGCCTCACCCTCTTTGCTGCCGACAGCGAGGAGGAGCTGGAGAAGATCGCCGAGCACGCCCCGGGCGCGCAGGTGTATATCCGCCTGCTGGTCGACAACCCCGAGGCTGACTGGCCGCTCAGCCGCAAGTTCGGCTGCTCGCGCGAGACGGCGCTGGCGCTGCTGGGCCATGCAGTGGCGCTGGGGCTCAAGCCTGTGGGCTTCTCCTTCCACGTGGGCTCGCAGACCAAGCGGGCCACCATGTGGCAGGGCGTGCTCGACCATGTGGGCGGTGTCTGGGCCGATGCCCGTGCCGCTGGCCATGCGCTGGAGCTTATCAACATCGGTGGCGGCTTCCCGGCCTTCTACGGCGAAGAAGTCGACGCCCCCACGGCCTATGCAGATAGCGTGCGCCGCATGGTCGAGGCCCGCTTCCCCGGCGCCCGCATCATGGCCGAACCGGGCCGTGGCATGGTGGCCGAGGCCGGTGCAATTGCCGCCGAGGTGTTGCTGGTCTCGCGCAAGTCAGAAAACGACCTGCATCGTTGGGTCTACCTCGACATTGGCCGGTTCTCCGGCCTGGCCGAGACCGAGGGCGAGGCGATCCGCTACCAGATCGCGACCCCGCATGATGGCGAGGCCACCGGCCCCTGCATTCTGGCAGGCCCGAGCTGCGACAGCGCCGACGTGCTCTACGAGAAGCGCCCGATGCCGCTGCCGATGAGCCTGAAGGCGGGCGACAAGGTGGTGATCCGCAGCTGCGGCGCCTACACCTCGTCTTACTCTTCGGTCGGTTTCAACGGCTTCCCGCCGCTGGATGTTGTGGTGATCTGATCCGCAGCCGTTGTTTCGGCAGGCCTCGCGTTTCCCGGCATCTGGGAGGATGGCGCGTCGTTCCCAAGTGGACGCGGCGCGCGATGAAAGCGTTCTGATGGCCGCCATTGGTGCCGCCCGGTCGCAAGGCCGGGCGGTTTCCGTTTCAGGGGCCGTTCTCAGGCCGGGGCCCGGCTGGTAGGCTGGTGCGGAGGAAACGGGGGCGTGGTGCACCGCGGTATGCCGATAAGCTTCTGAAATCGCGATGCTCTTTTTCTTTACAGGGCGCCGGGCAACGCCTAGCAGGGAGCAAACGAGGGACGACAATGGCCGAGATCGAAGACCACCCGTTGCGCTACCAGCTGGCGAACGAATTGCATGCCCGGCCTTTTCCGGCGCTGGATGTGCCTTGCCGCGCAGCCTATTTCGCACTGAAACCGACCGAGGGCGCCGCCGGGCGCGACCGGGAGGCGGAGCGGGCGCACTTGATCGACCTGCTGGACCGGCACGGCGCGCCGCATCCGCAGCCGGACGCAACGCATTATTCCGGCCAGCTCGGGCGCCATCAGATCAAGTGGGAGAGCCATACCGAGTTCGTGACCTACACGATCTTCGGCTTCGGCGTGGCCGATCGACCCTTTGACGGCGAGACCTTCCGGATGTTTCCCGAAGACTGGCTGGCAAAGGCTCCCGGCGTCCGGGTCACATCGGCGCTATTGCGGGTGGAAGCGATGCCCGAGACGCCCGAGGCGGTCTCCCAGAAGATCGACGGCTGGATGGTGCCGGAGAGCGTGGCGGTCGCGGAAGTGGTGGACGGCGACGTGATCGTGAGCACTGACTTCCGCATCGATCCGGCGGGCCATGTGCGCTTTGCCTGCTTCGTGAAGCCGGGAGTGGGCGCGCACCGGGTGGGGCGCGTGCTGCAGCGGCTGACCGAGATCGAGACCTACAAGGCGATGTCGATGCTGGGGCTGGGGCGTGCGCGCCGGTTGGGCAAACCGCTGAGTGACCTCGATGACGAGCTTTCGGACATGATGGACGCGATGACGGGCGAACGTGTGCGCCCGGCGGAGGAAGAACTGACCAAGCTGCTGCGGGTTGCCGCAGATATCGAGAGCCTGCTGTCGCGTAGCCCTTAATTGGGTTCTGCCTCAATTTGTGTGGCGCAACTATCCTGAGCTTGGAACATTCGGGAGGGATAGTCGTGATTTCAAAAAAGCACTGGTCGCCCGGGAGCGACGTTTCGGTTCAAGGCGTTAAGCGACGTGATTCCGGCGGGTGGCTTGTATCCGGTGTTTTGGCACCGAGAGGCATCTGCCCAGATTGTGGTTTGCATTCTCGGCGTCGTCACGGGTGGCGGCAAAGGCGGCTACAGGATTTACCTGCACTTGGCGACAAGGTAACAATCGCACTCTGGGTCTGCAGGTGGCGATGTCGCGCTTCCACGTGCCCGCGGCGGACTTTTTCGGACTACACCTCGTCAATTGCGCGTCCATTTGCACGTCGAACTTCGCGTGCTGATGACATTGTAGTTCATCTGGGGCACGCCACGGGTGGACGGCCTGCCGAGCGGCTCTTGCGCCGTTTAGGCGTCGGTGTCAGCAATGACACGGTGCTGCGACACCTCAAGAAGTGTGCGGAAAGCGTCGCCCCGCCGCCAACGGTCATTGGCATCGACGATTGGAGCTGGCGCAAGTCGCAGACTTACGGAACCATCATCGTCGATCTCGAGCGGCAGACCGTAATTGATATTCTTCCGGATCGGAGCGTTGAAAGCTGTGCGAGCTGGCTGCGGCAGCACCCTGAGATTGAAGTCATCAGTCGGGATCGTTGTGGCGGATATGCGAAGGCCGCACGTCAGGGTGCACCGCAAGCCCTGCAGGTCGCAGACCGTTTCCATCTCGTCCAGAACCTGCGCCAGGCCATTGAAGAGCAGATGAATATGCATGGCCGCGCCACCGGGCGGGCGCTATTGTCAGATGCCGAAAACATCAGCACGGCCAATCATCTACTGCGATCGCGTCTTGCTCATCGGAAATCACGTGAGGAAATTTTCCGAAACATCCATGCGCTTCGTGATCAAGGGCTGTCTTGTAGCGAAATTGGACGTCGGACCGGCTTCCCGCGTCGTAGTGTGGCGAAGTGGTTGAGCTCCGACTCGCCACCAGACCGCCGCCGAGCTGCATTGAAGCCCACGTCGCCGTGGTATTTTGAGAGCATACTGGCCGATCTCTGGAAACAGGGTATCCGGTCCGGCCAGGAATTATTGGTCGAAATTCAACGCCATGGCTATGAGGGCAGCTTGTCTCATTTGCAACGTCTGCTGGCCGGATGGCGAAGGGATGAACAAACCGTTCTAGCAGGCCCGACCGACACGCCGCTGCCCCTGGCGCCTGTGCGGGACCCGCAAACCGGTCACGCCATTTCGCCGGTTGTCGCAGCGGCGCTCTGTATCAAGCCGCGACGCAAATTGACCGCAGACCAGGCCCAAAAGGTAGATGCATTGAAGGCCGGATCGCCAAGCTTTGCCACGATGCGGAGCCTTGCCATGCGGTTTCAGGGCATTTTGCGCGGCGACCAGTCCGCCCCGCTGGACGCATGGATCGACCTGGCCATTGAGACTGGCATCCCACCAATCATGCGCTTTGCCCGCACGCTGCACCGCGACATCGAGGCCGTGCGCAATGCCATCGAACTTCCGTGGAGCAACGGTCAGGCTGAGGGCCAAGTCAATCGCCTGAAGACCCTCAAGCGCGCCATGTACGGTCGCGCCGGACCAGAACTCCTCAGAGCCCGAATGCTGCCACTGCGCCACACAGATTGAGGCAGAACCGATTTAAGGGCAACGCGACAGCCGTCCAGCGCAACCTAGCATGGATGGAAGCGCATGGTCTGGTTCGCGAGCTGACCGGGCAGGGGCGGTATCGGATGTGGCGAGTGTATGCGTGACTGGTGCCGACGAAGTGTGAAACTTCATCTGAGCGCCACCAACTTTATGCTCGACCATCGACGTGTCCGGCCTGGAGCCGCCATAAGCCACTGCTTGATGCCGCAGCGCAGTTTTACCAGACCAGCCATTTGTGCATCGTGCAGCATCCGCCAGTATGGCTCGTTCCTGCCGTTAGATCGACCGCAAAATCTCGTTGAACAGAGGAGATGTCCGCCACCCGACCTGCGAGCACTCTCCCGAGGATACTACTGGCGAGATCAAATCAAATATATACTATTGATGATTGGGATACATTTTAGCATAAAAGTGCGAGTCCTGTTTCGTGAAGATCATCCGATGACCACAACAACTGACCTTGAACCAAACGTGATCACCGAACAGGGCCTGCGTGAGCTTACGGAGCAGGGGCATGGAGTCGAAGTGTTGTGCCTGACCGACCCAGAACGCAAAGGGCCCAGCTGGTATGGCCTCTGGATTATGCGGACTGTAGGGGCTGACGACAACGAAAAGCTCCTTGTGACTGCAAGAACGCGCCTGACGCAGAATGCGATCAAGGTGCGAGAGTTCAAGACAGCGACAGGCGTGATTTCCTTCCTGATTGGCATTGGGTTCGCTAACGCAAACATCCCGCTCAAAGAAGGCGAAACGACTTTGCACAGGCTAATCAACAGCCAAAGGCTGTGACCTGGTCACCAGCCGATGTCACGATCCTTCTCGACCTCCTGTGCGCGCTCGCCTTCGATGTCTAGCCGCGCGCGCATTTCGCGGAAAGCCGCGCGCGGCTGGCGGTCGGCATGAACTACGGCCCCGCGCTCTGTGACCTAGACGTATTCGCCCGCTGAATGCGCAAAGCACGCTTCCTGCGCATTGCTTGCCTTGATGCTTGGTGCAGCATGGAAGGGCGTTGAGCCTGAGTCCCCAATAGCCGCATTTGTGTCTTTGACAGGACGCCCTTGCAGGTGCAGCAAACTCACGCTCCCCGCCCTGCCTGCAAGTCCGCCAGCCGACGTGTCCGGCCCGGAGCCGACCTCCAACCTTGGTCTGGGATGCTGCGTTGCGGCCCGTCATTGCGGACATCGCCCCGCAGCCCGCCGATGTTTAGCACCTAAGGAAGCTTGAAAAGAAGACTGGGGTTCGTTTCTGGAAGGACAATTACCAAAGACGACTTTGCGCGGCTTAAGGCCACGTAAAGCTTGCATCTTCCGTAAATCGTGTTGCCAAAGCTGGCACGGTCACAATGCATGATCATTGTGTTGCTGCACTCGAGGCCCTTGGCTTTGTGAACGGTGGAAAGCGTCTTCGGTAGTGGTTTGGGTCGAATTACACTGCGGCGCATCGTAATTTCGGCGTAGCCTTTGGAGGCGTCTTCATACTGTGCGAGCCTTTGCGCTTCCCAGAACTCGCGCATGAGATCGACCTTTACGTCAGAAAAACCTGCGGCAGAGCTTTTGATGAATTGATCAATCTCTGCGATCGCTTTCGAAATGCCTAAGTGGTTGGGCTCGGCCAGCAGCATCCTAGCTAGACCTTGTATGTTTCCGGGTTTACCTTTTCGGGTTTTACCGCAATTGCATTCGATTTCAGCTTTCAAAATGTTGCCGTGCGTTGAAGCGGTGAAGCCTTTTGCAGTAGATGACATGAACCTCGTAAGTGCTTCCGCAGCCCTGACTGCGTTGCCATCGACGGACTGGATGTCTGTTAGCAAGATAGACAGTGCGTCGCGCGTATGGCCTTCCCAAATCGGAACCTTCCGGTTCCAGAATGATCGCAAACTGCGCACCAGCTCATTACCACTGGCAAGAACAAAAAGCTCTTCGTGACCATTCAGGTGGTCATCCAGGGGTTTTCGTTCCGGCCACCCGACACGGTAACCGCCATAATTCGGTGAAATGTTCTCTGCAGCAATGACTTTGATGGAAGCGGGAAGCCCCGAGGTCAAATCGAGCGGCTCGTTTGCCAAAAGGGCTTGGCGTGCACTCAGAACCCAATTGCCCAGATCCGAACATCCTTTCGCGTCCTTGGTCCAGCGATGCGGTTGATCCAGCTCATCATGAGCCGCGCTAGCGACCAGTGCCTCCCAACGTGCTCGGTGCCGTTCGGCCGCCTTGGCGTTGCTCTCGTAAATGCTCTGCATTCGATCACCGAAGATGCGCAGTTTCGCGCCTTGCCCATGTATGGCCATGACGATCTGGTGATGATCCGGCGAGGCGTCTTGGTGCTCGTCACAAACAATGATCGGGTAACGGCGCGCCAGAGCTTCTGGCACAACTGGGTTTTTCTGAAGGAATGCCGCAACCCGAGCCGCAATCTCTGAGAACCCGTTGTGAGTATATGCCCAAACCGTCGGGTCTGGCGGAAGGTCGAGCACCTTGTGGTATGCGCCGGCGATCTGGCAGATCAGCGCATCGATGGTCCTGATCTCGACCGCGTTGCCAGAGATGAACCTCGTTCGATCCCCAAAAACGTCGCAGGCCGCATTGGTATGCGTGAGGATGAGCATTCGGCCGTTGCCGAGTGTTGGCGCGATGTCATGGGCATATTCTGCGCCCTGAAAGGTCTTGCCGCAACCCGCAGGTGCCTCAATCACGACCAGTGACTCATCGCTCCGCAGCAAATCGAATACGGACTGATCAGGCATTCGCAAGGTTTTCGGCAACGGTGAGCCCGACGGACGCCAATATGGCCGCAAGCAAGGGAAGCAGGCGCTCCGAAAGGCCGTTCCATCCACCAAGCGCTATCGCCTTTTGGGCAAGTTCAGCACCGCCAGCTTCAGACTTGAACCAGCTAGACGAATGGCTCTTCCAGGCTTTTTTCTCCCCTTCGGGTGCGTCGTCCGAACGCCCGCTTGCCGCCTCAATAACAAGCTGCTTCAAGGATTTGTTGGTGCCGCCTAGAGCAGCACTAATGCTGTCCAGCGTCCTTTCTTCGGCTCCGCAGCGAACCTTCAGGTGTTGTAGGCGGGTGCCTGTCTGATCTTCCCCTACAGCGCCGATCAACGCTGGGATTTGATCTTCAGGAATGGCAGAAATGACCGCTTCTTCAGTACAACCTTCCTCCCATTGGAGCAGCAAATCGCCCATCTTTTCTTTCAATTCTGCCCAACTATCGGTTTTTACACCTTCATTGTCGGCCAGACCCGCAAATTTGAGTCTAGCCTCTACAAGAGCTTTAAGCAGCTTTCTTGTGTGGTCGTTGCCTTGGCCGTTGCAGACACGAATTCCGTGATCGAGGGGGGCACACCCCAGTGCCAATTCCAGAAGGTAGTTGAGAAAACCCACCTCCGTGACACCCTCTGCGATAACTGCGACGCGTGACAGAAACGTTTCGGGATCGTTTTTTTGCTGCTTGCCAACTAGCTCGGAAGGCAGTGTGCCCAAGCGGCCGGAGCTGTCCATGTACCACAGGTGCGCTTCTGGCGCTGAAGCAATCGCAATTGGGCTGTGCGTCGTGACAAATTTCTGGCCGTCTTGCCCGGAAAGATCGGCGAGAAACTGTCTTAGCCGATATGGCTCAAGCCCGCGTTCGATTTCATCTACGGTGATGAAAGAGGGTGCGTTGCTATTAGCAGCGCCGATTTCAAGGCTGGCCAGGCGCCTGGTTCCGGCTCCCCAGCTGGATAGCGGAAGTTGTGTGTCCGCACTCTTTTTAGCCAACAATCCGACAAGTGCACCGATCGAGATGCCCTTGGAACTCGTCAATCCGATCGACACACCGCCAGGAAGGGCTTTTTCGCCAAACTTGGTATCGAGGGCCACGAGCGCTTCCTTTGCCTCATCCGACAGTTCGTCCTGAAGATTGATACCAGCAACCTGCTTTCCTATGCGGGAGCGCAAGGACGGATCGCCAATATGTCGATCCAGAGCAGACCCGTAGACCAATCTGAGGTCTTTGTCGTTCCGCTCATCACTTGGGAGCGAAACCAATCCGATCTGTCTTCGGAGCCCAACAGAAAACCGGATCGTGCTTCCGTCTGGTTGAACGATCTCCCACAAGGTTTCTTGCTGATTGTTTGCTGTGAACCGGACTCTGTAGACCTCGTAGTTTTCGCCGTTCTCTTCGTTATTGTCCGGAACAACGGCTTCCTTTCCATCCCAATGCCAAGGGTAGGCCATGTTCGGCTGGGTGTTGATATCGATCTCATTGCCCAGGCGAACTACAGCCTCGATAAATAAACTGGTCGCAGTGTCCCTCATCCAATAATCTGTTTCGGAAGCGTTGAATGAAGTTGATGGCGAAAAAAGAAGGTCTACGGCCTCTAGCACCGTTGTCTTTCCCGTGTCGCCGCCCCCTAGGACGAAATTCATGCCAGCGGCGGGATGCCACTCAAGATCATGAATCCCTCGGAAGTTTCTTATCGTCAGCTTGAGAATCCTCGATGACATGATGATACCGCTCTCTCCAAACAACTTCTGGATTAGAATGCACTTGGCGAACCAGTCGCACAACTAATAGCTGAAGTGTCCACGCTCGAACGTCGGCTATCGCCGAGCGAACCCTAAAACGTCGTATCTACAGCGGACTGCTGTTTCCCGCCCCGTCTGCGGCAAGTTTGCGCGCGTTGAACATTTCACAGACAACAGGATTGCTGAAGTCACACTGCCGCAATCTCTTGGCCCTGACCAGTCAGCCCTTCCAGTTCAAGCACGACGCATCCTTTCCGACAGCCCGATAAAGCTGCCAGCCAGGTTCAACGTCCCGATGCGGTGACGTTGGAGCATGGCGCGGAGATATCCGCTTGGATTCGCAACAGGCGTTTTCGGATGGAAGCGGTTGGCGTCGGTGACGATCAGGAACAGCGTTGCGGCAAACTCTCCAACGCTTTCGATCGCGTCGTGCCAGATCCTGTCATTGATGCCCAACTCAGGGAGCCTGCGCCGCGCGGCCAGTTTGAAATGCAGCTCGCTCAAAGGTTCATGCCTTTGCTGCTCGGCATCAAGGTAAAACTGCATGTCAGGTGAGCAAAGCCTGTAGAGCTGTTGGGGTGTCAACCATGCGAAACTTTGGGGGTTGCGTAATCGGCCGGCCCCTTCACGCTGCTTTTCTCTGCAAGTTGCGGCGCCGTCAGGCGCAGCATCCAGCACCTCTTCGGCCTGAGGTTCGTCCAAGGGCTTTGGTTCGTCGCACGTGCCCTCATCTACAAGATAATCTTGTTTTGAGTCTTGTATATGAGGGGGGAAGTTGTCGTCCGCTTGAGCGGAAGAAATACCATGATTTTGATAGGCATCGAGGCTTGAACATAGCGCTTTGGCGGCGATGAGATGGGCTTCCAACTCGTCGAGCCCGAGGCTGCGCAGATCACGGCTGGCAGGCCATTCGAGAAAGGATGTACAGAGGCTCTGCAGGGCCGGGACCGTACCGTGTCTGCTTGTCAGCTCGATAAGGCTTTCCTTGGCATGGCGGTAAAGGACGCTGCGACGGCGCGCCAGATGTTCAATGCGGTCTCTTTCGGCACGCATTTGATCCCGCAATGTCAGCAGAGCCGGGAAGACTTCGATCAGGCGCGATAACGTCAGCCCGGCCCCACCTGCACGGCTGCGTCCGCCATTGGCGGCCACGCGTTTGTCGATGAAGCGAAACACTTTTGCGAGTTTTGCTTCTGCAGCTCGTACAGCCCGGGGTGTCCGGCCGAGCTTTGCTGCGAGGGTCGTCTGTTTGGCGTAGCAGATCGGCTCGACTTCCCCCTCTGTCCAGTCCCGAGGTCTTGTATGGGTGATAATGCACACCAGCGTCATGGCGAGATTGGCGCTCATGCCGATGTAGGGTGCGATTTCCACGATCAATTCCTGAACGTGGCCGCGCTGGAACCCTCTGGGAAGAGCGGGGAAGGGGTGTCGTTGTAATGCTTGCATGAGTCTGTCCTCGTCGGTTGGGCGAGGTCGGCAACAGGCAAAAATTCATCGTTCGCACAGATGCGTTTATTGCTTGATTGGCATGTTGGGAGAATGCTAAACGCGATCTGTCACGATCTGTCCTGTGGATCACCTATCCTCGGACTTTAGTATTCCCCCTCGCTTGGTTGCCGCCTCGCGGGGGGTTTGCTTTTCTAGGTTCGGCGTGTCGCTCTCTGTTGATGGATTGATTTTGGCGATCGATCTGTGAAGCCCAGCGGGTGATCGCAGTGTAGCGGATCAATAGCGCACGACTTCAAACCCATGGTTGCCCTCGTAATCGCGCCATTCCACGCCGACAGCGCGAACCCAACTCGAGGCATTGCACTGTCGTGAAGGGATAACCCAGGACGGAACGGCAGAAGGATGGGACCGGTCCCAACGGAAGTCGCCCTGCGTCCCGTAGGTCCCCAAGGTGATATTGTAGCTTTCCCGGCAATCATCGTCGCGTCCACGCTCTCGATGACTGTAATACATCACGTTCCAGACCTTTATGCTCCGGACAAAATCGAAGGCAGGTTCTGAAATATCGATGTCCGAGACGCCGTTTTCGTCAGAAATCTCACCGGCGACCTCTTGGATCGTTGGGGCGATTTCACCGGCTGCAAACCTTGGCTGAAAAATGGCTCTGTCGCTGGTTTCAGTCACAGCCGCGAGGGTAAAGGGTGCGTCGGATGTGGATTGTAGCGGCGCCTGTGCAAAAGCGTAATTGTACAGACGTTCGCCTGGTGTTGCCCCTGGCGCAGTATTCATCGCTGCGCGCATGGGGCAGCGCCAGATTTGCAGTGGCGGTTCGATGGGCCAAGGCGTGATCCGACGGATAAACTCCGCGCGAGCACGGGCGCAGGGAACCGACGCAGGCCAACCGCCTGCGAGGCACAGGAGGATCGCACAATCGATCTGGTAGCCTTGTGCTGCGGCAGGTTTGGCAGCAAGCGGTGTAAGCCCGATCGCGATGATCGCGGCAGTTGACAGAAGCCGCATCATAACAGAGCGCCGCCGCTAACCCGTTGGCGTATAAT
>NZ_JBOEGM010000037.1:0-32543 GCF_050633425.1 Pelagimonas sp.
CCGCTCCGAGTTAGGCGTTGCACGAAGTATTTGGAATAACTGCCTTATAGCAGTTTTCATGCTCCGCCAAAACCATGGAATGAGGTGATGGACCCGCGCTCTCTTGAGAAAGAGAGATCATTATGGCTTACGAAAAATTGTTCGCTGGCAATCAAGAACGCTACTTAGCTTTCAACCCGTCATCGCTCAACGCTAGGGATGAAGACGGCAAGTTGGTGCCCGACTACAAAACCATTAAGCGCGAGGTGTCAGAGAAAGTCTGGACCCAACATCTGAATGGTGAAATTTCACTAGGCTTGTCGCCGTTGCGCGATGGCAAGGTCAAGTGGGGTGCGGTCGATGTTGACGTCTACCCATTCCTTGAAACCGATGACGAACTGGAAGCGTTCATGAGGAAGTGGGCGGATCCATGCCTTGTTTCACGTTCCAAATCAGGTGGCATTCATATCATCGCATTTACCCGTGATTGGGTGGATGCCGATGTTATGCGCAAATACCTGGCGGCGAAGCGCGATGCCGTTCTAGAATCTAAAATCCTAGCCCATGCCGACGAAATTTTCCCAAAACAGAAAGCTGGCAACGGATCACAGATGAACTTGCCACAATGTGGTTCAGATCGCCCAGTGCTGGCTTGGAAAGCTGGCTCGACGATCCAATACTGCGGGCGAACCAAATATGGCAACGTGATCGAAGCAGATTGGGCGGAAATCGCAGAGCAGTGTTATGTGCCTGAATCTCACATGGCTTCTGTGATCATTTCTGCGCTGACAAAAGCTCCGAAACGCTCGTCAAAAGCGCGAGAGAAAAAGAAATATGCTGGTGGTTTCAAACGCCCTACATCCGGCAAAGCGATGGAGGGGCGTAACAGCTTTCTCTTTCATTGCGGCGCGTCTGCACGGGCGCGCGGAGCGGATGACGATGAGATCAGCGAAATCATTCATGGCATCAATGACGAGTTCAACAACCCAGACAGCGAATTTGGCTCCAAAGGCCCAATCACTGACAGCAAACGACTGTCCACGGTGATTGAACAGGTGCTAAAACTGCCGCAAGGCGAAGTTGCTGATCTTGCCTACGATGTTGTTGAACGGATGAATGCTGAATGGGCTTTGATGTTCGTCGATGGGTCGTTCGAAGTGTTGAACACCAGAACTGACAAGCCTTATTCAATGGCGGCATTTCAACTCAAACTGCGTCCATACAAACTGCGTGGCCGAGAAGTCACGGCATATTGGCTCGATGATCCAGATCGGCGTGAATATGATGGCTACGTGATCGAAGCGCCGGACTACGATGGTGAAGGCTACAACATCTTTCAAGGCTGGAAAGTTGAACCACAAACGGCGATGCCACGCTGTGGGAGACGTATGTCAAAGACATCCTTTGCTCTGGCGATGCTGATCTTGCGCATTGGGTAATGTCGTTCCTAGCCGACGCTGTGCAGCGCCCATGGTCAAAGCACCCCGGCACAGCAATCGCGCTGCGCGGCGGTCAAGGCGGCGGGAAGTCATTCCTTGGCAAAGCTATGCGTGCGATCCTTCCGAAAGCTCACATCGCTGAATTTGCCCAGTCAGATCGCTTGCTTGGACAATTCAACCGTTCAATGTTTGGCGCAACATTCGTGCTGGCGGAAGAATCCTTTTTCGCTGGTTCGCGCAAAGTGGCAGCAGCGGCCAAGGTGTTGGTGGAGTCGGATGAATGGACCTACGAGCAAAAATACCTTGCATCATTTTCGGCCAAGAACGTCCACCGTGTGATCGCCACAACCAATGAAGACCAGGCTGTTCACGTCGATTTTGATGATCGCCGCTGGACCGTGATTGAAGTGCCAACCATGTTTGACGACACCAATCGCTTAGAAGGCCGCAAATGGTGGGATCCGTATTATGCCCTGCTGCGCGACGATCCGGGCGCTGTGTTGCGATATTTGCTGGAATATGAAGTCGATCAAGATTTGATCGCGTCGCCATGGGTGACAGCAGCCAAAGCATCCGACAAGATTGCCTCTGATCCTGTCGTTGCACTGATGGATGATATTGCTCGCACTGGCTCATGCCCTGACGATCTGCGCGGCGATGGGCGCATCTCAACGGCTACGCTGGCGCGTGAAGCTTGGGCGCGGGGTGCATCTCGCTATGACAACCCACGGCGCTTTTCCAACCAACTGCGCGACAAGTTTGGTGGAGTGACAGCGGCAAACTGCATCAACATTGAAAAGGTTGAATATCGCCAGACCCCAGATGGCATCCTGACGCCTTACGTTATCAAGCGCACAGATCGCGCTGGCGTCCAGCTTCCGGCTTTGTCGGAGTTTCGGCGCATTGTGTCCAAAGTCACGGGTGAAACATACTCCGATGATGGCGATTGGGTGGAGCATCGCATTGCCGACCCCGAGACAGTCAACGACATTGACCCTAACGGCGGCGATGTTGATGGAGTTTTGCAGTACGTGAAAGATAACGGCGCCATTGTGAAGGAAGACATACCCTTCTGATCCCATGGTGGCGATCCAATAGGCTGACAATTCCCCACGCTGGCTGGTCTTGCGTGGGGATATTTTTGTTTGCCAACCATGTTGTTAAGCGCATGTTCCCATGCAAGAGACGCTGCTTTTGTGAATTCCGAGACAGATGTCAGCGGTGACGCTTTCAAGGCTCGATTTTGCAGGCTAAGTTTACATATGACTTTTTTGATTTTTAGTGTGTGTAGCGTGGTAAGCATGGATTTGCGTTTCGTACCAAAGCGTTGGCATAGCCACACTGCCAATGCTTTCGTGGGCAATGTGGTAGCCTCCATGGGAACACGATCCGTAGGCAACTGACCTTCCTCAGAATTCTCCGCCTAACTGCATCATGGCCGGGCAAATTTGGCCGAAAATTGCAAAGCCTGAATTGCAAACCATGGATTTTTTCAACGTTTCCAAGCGAAACCAACTGATTGGGAATTAGTTGGTGGGTCAGAGAAAAAGTTAGATATTGGATCGACAACACTGCTGAAGACAGGCATTCGGCCTAATATCTCGCCCAAGCATTTTACCAAGTTCAATCTAAGGTACCGAACACAGATTTTGAATCCCCATCAGGCTTACTGGACTGATCCGCGAGCCTTCCCACCTTGGAAGAGTTTGCGGGTCGGCCCGATAGCCTTCGACCAGTTTGTCGAGGTCCTCCTTGGTTGCATTCCCGAGTACCGGCCTAATCCGTTCAAAGTATCGCTTGGAACGAGATCTTTCAAAAATTTCAAATGCACGATGGCCGTAACCCAAATATACTAATGAATCCGGGTACCAGCGGTCATAGTAATCTAAGTCTGCCAGTTCGGCGCGTAAGAACAGCAGAAAATCAACTTCCATGATTTTTGAAAAATCAATGCCTGACGCACCAGCCCGGTCGTGAAGGAAATCCGCAGCCAACGACAATCTGTTCAGTTTGAGATTCTGCTTTCGGATTTCCAAAGACTTCAAATAGTGCCGGAACTCAGTGAAATTCCCCATTGGTTCTTGGCCACGATCCGCTCGATTGGCTAAATAGTACGGCGTGGCCACAAGCTGATTGAACGCTTCATATCTACCGGATGAAATCAACGTCGCACCAACGTGCAAAAACAACTCATGTGCAAAGAACTTGAAGTTGTCAAAATCCGTGTCGTGGTAACTATTTACATTCTTTGGCGGATGAAAATAGCCTTGAAATCGTTCGAAGAATGCGTGGATGAGTTCGATGTATTTCTCGTCACTGGTGTAATCAGAAACCGCGCGCACGATCTCTATACATTCATCCCGATATGGTGCAAAAGATTGAAAATTCTCAATGAACTCATCGCTTTCAGGCGTAACATCCGACGGCAATCGAAATTTCTCTAATTCTCGGCTAAGAAGTTCCAGATATTCCTTGGTGGCGGGGTAAGCGAAAGCCTTTGAGTTGGTCAGGCCATCCATCGCTCTGCGTTTGGCTGCACTGGTAGCCAAGACGACCGCCTCTTCGGGTTCCGAAATGTATTTTGGAAGGCTCCCAAGCTCTGGTTTCTTATGGATTGGCTTGTCTGCTATCCAGCGCAAAAGTTGTTCAAAACTCCCCGCAAACTTACTTTCATCAGTGAAGTCAATAAATATTCGTGAAGTGTAATATTTCGGAACGTAGGCTTTGCCCTCGTCGTCTAACTCTGTAACGGCCACCACAAACTTGTTTTGATCTTCTTTCGAGAAGATTTCAGAGGAGATAATCTGTGCCTCTGTTCCTGCGCCACCAGTACGTTTATTGGATTTTTCGGAGTACACGCGATCTGAAACGATCACGACCTTAGATATGTCGGGGTCCGAAACCATCTTTTCCATGAAAGCATTGGCTTCGTGCCCTTCTTTTAAGTCCCATTTGTCCAAAATGGCATCTACGCCGGATTCTCTCAGGTCTGTCGCAAGGCGCAGAACCCAATCCTCATGGTCCGGGCTTGTCCAACTGTAAGAAATGAAAACTTTAATAGCAGTCAAAACGAATACTCCCACTCAAATTTGGCTTGGCGTAACTCTACCGTTTAGGTTGAAGATGTGCCAGTAGGATGGCACCTCAAAATGCGTGGGTTCCACCTCATTCTGTCCGCATCCGCCCCGTTTCAAGGTGATACGCATCATCAGTCGAACCCGTGTGATGAACCTGCGCGTCTGAGGGAGGTTCGGCGTATCCTTTGACCTCAGGCGCGCTTTTCATCGAAAGGCGCGACAATGCAGATCACCGCGACACTCAAGGATGGCAACGCCACCCTTCAACTTATCACCAATTCCAGCCGTGCGGATTTCACCGTCAATGACGCCAGCCATCTGGCAGGTGACCTTGAAGCCATCCTGTCCAATCCAGAGGCGGACGCCATCGACCGTCACTATCGCGTCGTGCCGTCAGACACGGGAGTCAGCGTTGAGACAAATCAAGGCAGGTTCGCTCTGCCATGGCGGCACATCTTGCCCGTTGTGAACGGTCTGCGCGGTTGATCCGGGGCATCGGTCATGCTGCCCCAAGACGGCCCACAGACGCCTGAATCTGCCCTTGTGACGGCCATTCTGATGCAGGCTTATCGTGATCTATTCATCGCGACCAAAACGGATGGTTCGTCTACGTTCACAACTCAGGCCGAGCAGGATCAGGCAATCTCCTTTCTGACCGATAGTACCGGGTCACTTGCTCGAAACCGCAATGCGCTCTGCTCGTTGATCGGTTGGGATGGAGATGTCCTTGCAGAGCGCATTCGGGCGATGATGGATGGCGCGGATTTTCCCCCGCCCACGTCTAATCCCACCCTCGGCATTCTTGCTCGACACCGCCATGCAGTCGAGCGCATTCGTGCACGTTGGCATCACCTAAATTCGCCACCTCCAAGACCTTCTTCTTTGGTTGAGCAACCCCGGCAGCGGGACCGATTGTGTGCGTGAGCGCATGGGTGCGTCGCTCCTTTCTGATCCAATCCAGATGAGCGCGGCGTCACCCAAGACGCCGCGTTCGTTTTTGGATCAATCAGGAGCACCCTATGCCCGACGAAACTACAGCCGCTTTGCAAGCCCTTATGCAGCAGGTCTCAAAGCTGACCGAGACCATGACAGATCAGGCCAAACGCCTTGATGATCTGCATTCGTTCAACGCCCGCATCTTGGATGAAAAGAAAGACATGCAGCGCCAGCTTGAGGCGCAGCCACCCAAGAAATCCATCGTCGATATTGTGGAGGACGAAGAATATGAGCGCAAAATGCGTTCGGCCAATCTTGAAAAAGACGCCAATGGCAATTGGCATCTCAAGGGGCATCGTCCGAAATACTCGATCAGCCGCACTGATGCCCGCGATCCGGTCAAGTATCGCGAGGCCAAAGCAGCGGCGGAAGCCGCTGGTGAAACTCTATCCGTGATCGACGAAGGCAAAGGCGATCCAACTCGGTCGGGACGAGCACAAGTGGCAGCAACCAAAACAACCGTTGTCAAAGACGATGCGGAACGCCGCGCCTATGTCCGCCAGGACGTGCTTGGATCATCGGATTTTCGGCAGCAATACAAACTACTGCGCAAGGACGGATTTATCCCTGTCTCATGGTCGAAGCCGGGGGATTTGCCGGATCACATGCAGACTAAGTTGCGCATGATGGAGAACGCGGCCAATGCAAGCTGATAACCGCGCCTGCCTTGAATGGGCCTGCCGTGTTGTCTACGGCATCGACCCCGAGATCGAGATTTATGTCCGCCGTGATGGCGCGATTGTCTGGGACCATCTGTTCAAGATCACCCCAAACGCCAACACAACCGACGCGTCAATCGCCACGCTTGCCCAGATGATGAAACTGCATCTTGGCGGCACCAGCTTTGCCAAGTTGCGCAATGACCTGATCCGGTCGGGCGTCGGGGAAGAGTTCGCAAATCGCGTTCATGATCATTTGGTTGATGTCTCCGTTGAAGAATGGGGGCGGTTGCGCGAACGCGCCCGTTGGTATGGCGACGATAACGGCG
This sequence comes from Pelagimonas sp., assembly GCF_050633425.1. GTDB lineage: Bacteria > Pseudomonadota > Alphaproteobacteria > Rhodobacterales > Rhodobacteraceae > Pelagimonas. Next base: position 6,480 of record NZ_JBOEGM010000037.1, read on the forward strand.
CACCGATCCTCGCCACAACCAAAGCATCGGGAGGTTCCTGATATGGCTCAAGGCGGCAACAAAAACTCCGGGCGTCGGGCGGTGATCGACATGCGCCCAGACAAGCAGGAGATCATCAAAGACATTGTGCTGAACCGTCGTTCTATGGCCGAAATCGCCCGTCGTATCGGTGTCGATTATTCGACCGTCCAGCGGTATAGGGACGATAAGATCACCGAGGAAATGCGCCGCGAGATTATGGCTGAAACCCGTATTCAGGGGGTCGAAACCGACACAGAGATCATCAATCAAGACCGGATGGACGTCGCCATGACGTATGAGAGTTTGGCGCGGCGAGTTGAAAAGCTGATCACCAAAGCAGAGGAAAACGAGGACGATGGATTCGCCCTGGCTGCGATGGACGGGTTGCGCAAAGTGCTGCGCGACATCGCCTCCATGCAGGGCAAGCTGGCGCAAAATCTGACCGTCAACGTCACACTCGCGGAATCCAAGGAATGGGTAACACTGCGCACGATTTTGCAGGAGGTTTGCGACGAGGTTCCCGCCGCGCGTGAACCGCTGCTCCGACGTATGCGCCACCACGTCTTGTCCGTCACCAAAGAAGAGGACGTGCTATGACCCACCGCGAGTTCGAAGGCTTCACGTCCTATGCCCGTCGCCTCAAGGCCGCTGGCGACAATCCCGGCTGGGCGCGCCTGCCGCATTCCAAACGCGTGATGCAGACCGAGGGCGGCAAACTTTACTTCACAGGCGAACCCTGCAAGCGCGGCCATATCTCGCCACGCAATGAACACGGCGATTGCACCCAATGTCACCTGATGCGCCTGACGGAGCGCCGCAATGCCGTTTGATGCCTTTCATGACTGGTGTGTAGGGCTGGAACGTGACCTCGACCCAGCGGCCGAAATGCTGCATTTCTTACGCCAAGAAGTGCCCACGGCAAACGCCGTTGATCCGTGGCAAATCGAGGCAATCACGTCTGACGCGCCGACGGTTGCGCTGCTGGTGTGCCGCCAAGCCGGCAAATCCTGCGTTCTTGCAACGCGTGGAGTGCGAGAATTGAAATGCGGTGGCACGACGATCTGTCTGGCTCCTGCCGAACGGCAAACGCGCGAGATCACCCGCAAAGTGCAACACTATCTGCGTGCTACCGATCTCGTCGTGGAACGCGCAACTCAGACCGAGATTGAATGCTCAAACGGGGGCCGCTTCGTCGCTGTGCCAGCGTCCGGTGCTACGATCAGGGGATATACCGCTGACCTGCTGCTCGTTGATGAGATGGCTTATCTCCCCGGCGCAAACGGCGGCGAAGACGTGGTTGTCGCGCTGCTGCCAATGCTCAAGGACAACGGGCAGACCTTCTATGCCAGCACGCCCGCAGGAAAATCGAACCTGTTCGCCAGCCTATTCTTGGAACCGAAAGACAACGTTCACCGGATCAAGGTGCCCGGCACATCAATCCCGCGCCTTGCATCCCGTGTCGAACGCCTGCGGTCACAACTGTCGGCCACGCGCTTCCGTCAGGAGGTGTTGTGCGAGTTTCTATCGGATGGCCTGTCCTACTTCGACCTTTCAACCATTGAAAACGCAACATCACAGGAGGCCGCGATATGTCCGAGGTTCTGAACCTGATCCACATGCCTGATGGGCGCGTGATCAACGAAACAAACATGGACCCAGCCATAGAGAGAGTGACCGGGTTTGTCAGATACTTCGTCGGCGCTGATTTGGGCCAAGCCGCAGATTTTTCATCGGCGGTCGTGATCAAGGACCAGCAGCTTCCCATTGCAAATGGCAGTCGTGTCGTCCTTGGGCCGCGCGAGCGCACAGTCGTTTTCGCAGATAAGTTCAAGGGCGCGTCCTACGTCGATGTGGTCGACTACTTGATACGCCTGCGCAACGCTGCCCCGTTCGGCGGGAAGTCGGAGTTAATCATTGACGGTACAAGCTTGGGGCGCGTCGTGTCTGATATGCTCTGGGATCAGTCGATCCCACATTCGGCAGTGCAGATGACTGGCGGGGCGGACTGGACGCGTAAAGGCCGGTATGTGAACGCGTCCAAAACACTGATGATCGAAAACCTCGCGGTGTTGTTTGCTGCCGATGAATTGAAATTCGCCCATGACCTGCCGCTTCGCTCAGAAATTGAAGAAGACTTGGCGACGTTCACCACTCAAACCACGACAGCAGGCAACCAGATCATCACTCAGGCACGCAACGCGTCGGGCCACGGCGATCTTGGTATCGGGCTAATCGTTGCGGCCTTCGCGTCGCAGTATCTTGTGCCGCAAGGGATTCAGATGAGTAAGCTGGTTGGGATGTATTAAAGGTCGGCAAAGGTGCTCGTTTTTGAGGTGACTAAGCCGGGTATTTGAGAACGACATTTTCAACTAGATCCTCAACAATGGAGATCACTTTTGTGTTGCTCACTGAAATTCCGGATGGATGCGCACAAGAATTTCGAGCTCCAAGACTCGCATCCAATATCTTTCGCACGTCGTTGGAAATGATCTTTGCTGCCCGACAAAGTTCGATGAATTTTCCTTCCTTTATTTCGGTGAAATCGTCCCTTTGTGTGATCGCATTGAGCTTCACACCTTTGTCTGCTGCAAGAGCCGTGTTGAACTCGACAATCTTGTGTTTGGAAATATGAGCAAACAAATGGTCAACGGCTAAAATCCAAGCCATCGTGACAGTTGCTCTAGTGGCGCCCGCTTCGAAGCAATCAATCGTTTCCTTTAGAAAGCCTTTTGACGGTCCGTCAGGAAGCTTAAGTTCAAGTCCACGCAGCGTGGCGCTCGTTTGAACAGTAATCTGTTCTGCTCCCAACTTCCGAGAGAGAGCCTCTCGCGTATGCCGTTCGAGCTTATAGCCTCCGGCATTCTTAAGATATTTTTTCGGTTTTGTTTTAAGTCCTTCGGAAAGACGTGCCGCAACACCCGCAGGCGCGGCAAGATCGCAAGCCACAAAACAATCACTTATCTGTTTTGGCGTCGCTGTTTCTTGACCGGCTTCAACAGTGAGAAAGTAAAGAAACAGGCCAACTAGGTTTGCTTGACTTTCGTTAGCCGCATTTTCAATAGAGTTGTAAAAACGATTAACGGAATCGGTCACTCAGGGGCCTTTCTTTTCAGATCAAATTTGAAATGGTTGCTTCCGATAGTTGTTATCTCAATGTCGGTTGCCGATTTGTAGTCAATATATCCATATTTGCGTCCACTGGTATCGATAAACGCTTGGGCAAAAACCTTAGGCACACGCTGATTGGTTGCCTCGAAACACGTATAAACTTGGTCGGTGTTTGGGTTTTCAATATTCAATTCATCGATAAGAAACTTGAGGAACACCAGAATCCTTTCTGGATTATTTGACACTTCGAACTGGTCGAAGAAAACGGCCAAATTGGCGGTGTCGAGATTCTTGTCCATTTTGGGTGAGTTGGCGATAATGCCACTTCCAGCGACTTCGGCGCTTGCCGGTCTCTTTGCAGCCGGACGTCGCTTAGGTTTCTTCGGAACGGCCTGCTGAACGGTGCTTTCTGCGGCCGTCTGTTCTGTAGGCTGACTTGGAGTTGAGCCACCAAAACCAGTCAATAGTTTTTCTTTGAAATCAGTATAAACTTCACGAACCAATTCAGGGTCGCCCTCGACGTCCAAGACGCCTTGCGAAAGATTAATATGTAACTTTGTTTGCATGAACGCCTCAACAAATAGTGCCATTCTTGTGTTGCACTTCTATATATAGAGATCGCCCTATTGTGGCAAGGCTTGCGCCGCTTACTTGAGCTCTGAGAATTGCAAGCAACAAGTCTGGTTCATTGCCAGAGGCGTACTAGCCCCCAGCTTCATGCTTTAGACGTGAACGAGGCTCATCCACCAACTTTTTGGCCACGAAAATGTCTCCAATATTGACCCACGATTAGAACAGCCTAATCTTCGTGCCGAGATTGATGCTTCCAGATCGCATGGTCTAGACTCAGGGGTGTCCATAGCTGCCCCCTGTTGCGAAGCTCTTTGGCTGCAAGCCTTACAAGAATTACCACTTGGCGGGGTTGAGGCACGCTGTCCAAGTCCAGCGCATGGCCAACATAACGCTGCACCATTCGGTCGGGCTTAATAAGATTGTCATCACCTGCCAGCATCATGAAATAGTCGAACGCGATGCCACTTGACTGGCCGGGCAGACCCAAAATGATCGCTTCTGCGTATTCCCGCCGCTCGACATCCAAATCCGGAAAATCGTTGATACCCGCTTCGATCAATGCGCGGCAATATAACAGGACGGCCTCGGCCTTGAGGATGCCAGATCGAGAGGAAGTGCGCTGTCTATTCTGGAAAGCTCTTTCGACCATCCCTTCAACGCCAAACTCATCAAACATTGAGGTCAGGTCGCCTATCCCGTACTCACCAGCCTCACGGGCTTCCCGCGATGTAGCAAAGCGCGTCCATCCAGCAAACTCACACAAGTTGGAAACGACTTTCTGCGTGCTTGTGTATCGGACCCCAATCGAAAAAACCGCATCGACAACGCACAATGGTAGCGACGCATAGCGGTATTCATCCGCCAGCTTGGGAACGTTTAACTCCGTTTGCTCTATGTAGTCAGCCAATCTCGCAACTGGCGGCACGCTGGTCAATTTCTATCTCGCAAAATGAAGACAATGAGTGACATCAGAAAGGCACCCAGCACCCAATCAGTCAAGAATAATGTCACTGATCGTCTGTAGACTGATTGGCGACAAATTTGCCCATTGGCGGCATGGAAATTCGTGCTCGTCTAAGTTTAAACATGCGCCGATTGCGCCAGTCGAAAGGCTGGTCGCAAGAGGAATTTGCGCATGAAGCTGGCCTGCACCGAACCTATGTTAGCGATTTGGAGCGAGGCGCACGAAACCCCACAATTACTGTCGTAGACAAATTGGCTATAGCCTTGGACGTGAAAGTCGGCGCGTTGCTAGATAGTCATGAGGCAAGCTGAGAATGGGCGATAAGCGACGGAAATCCATGGTTGATCTGCGGGAGTTTCCGGCTGCGCTTGATCTGGCAAGATCGTTGTATCGGAATAACGGCGGTCATCTACGCCAAACACGTGAATGTCGTGAGATTGCTGATTTTCTAGGTCTTTCAAATATTGCCGTTTGGCATGCCTACAATCGTGGCGACCTTGGCGTTCCATCCCCCAACCCTGCTAGAGCAGAGGCTTGGGCAAAAGGCGATCATAGCTATGCGGCACCTGACAGGCCGTGTCGGCGCTGCTCCGGCACACTGCGGCAATCCGGTGACGATTTATGCGTGAACTGCGAAGCCAAGTATCGCGATGCCACAAAAGCTGCGCGCTTGGCGAATGAACCGTAGAAACAGAACGAGTCGGGCAGCTTCAAATCGCGCCTACGATCCAATTGCAAAAATAATTGCAAAACGAGCAAACCACTACCGTGATGCGAGCGCCAAAACGCATGATCTTCGTTCAATTTCAAGAGTTTAAGTGGTGCCCCCACACGGACTCGAACCGCGGACCTACTGATTACAAATCAGTTGCTCTACCAGCTGAGCTATAGGGGCACTGTTTGGGTGGAATAGAAAAACTCTGCGGGGTTTGCAAGCACAAATTATCGGTTTGCACGAGCTAATAGTCCGACCGCCGCAAGACCGGTCAAAATCACCAAGATTGCGGCCGGTGCAGCGTCTCCCAAAGCCTCTAGTGAGGCTTGTTCATGGACACGTGTCGCCAGGGTGTCGTAGTTGAAAGGACGTAAAAGCAGGGTCGCGGGTAGCTCTTTGACACAATCGACAAAAACAAGCAGCAAAGCCGACGCTACAGACGCCCGCATGAGCGGATAGTACACAGCGCCCAGAACTTGCCCCTGATTGCGCCCCAAAGATCGCGCCGCTAAGGCCAAATTTGGCGACACCCGCCCCATCGCGGCATCAGCGGCACCTTGGGCGATGGCAAAGAATCGCACGCAATAAGAGAGAATAAGTGCAAAAGCAGAACCGGTCATAACCAAACCGATGTCCACGCCTGTCACACCCAAAATCGCATCAGCGAGCGCGTTGTCGACCAACGCCAAGGGAATCAAAATCCCAACGCCAAGTACCGCTCCTGGTGCCGCGTAGCCAATTGTCGTTACGGGCAAAAGCAGCCTTGGAAGTTTTCGCCCGGTCAAGCGCACGCCATAGACCAAGAAAACGCCAGCGGCGACTGTCACAACCGCTGCTATCCCGCCAACCGTCAACGTATTTAGGCCTGCCTCCCAGAGCGCAGGATCGCGCCAATTTTCGGCATTATCCAAGGCGTGGCTGAGTATGACCCCGGCCGGCAACAAAAAACCCATAAAGAAAGGCACGAAACACACGAACAGCACCATCCAGCCGATCCATCGCCCCAATGCTTTGCGGGCCACAGGACGATGGCGTGTCGACAAGTTGAAATACCGCATCTTACGGCGCGAAATCTTCTCAAACGCCACAAGCATAATGACCAAAATCAACACCACACTTGCAATTTGGGCCGCGCCACCTGCGTTGTTCGCCTCTAACCAAACCGTGAAAATTCCGGTGGTCAGCGTTTGAACTGCAAAATAGTCTACGGTCCCGAAATCATTGACGCTTTCCATCATTACAATGGCCACGCCAGCGGCAATCGCCGGGCGTGCTAAAGGTAAGCCAACCCGCCAAAACCGCCCCCAAGCCCCTGCCCCGAGCGATTGTGCGACTTCTTCCGATGCTGAACTCTGTTCCCGAAATGCCGCCCGCGCCAAAAGGTACACATAGGGGTACATGGCCGCCGCCAAAACCAGTATCGCCGCCCCCATGCTGCGAATCTCTGGGAACCAGTAATCGCGGGATGTTTGCCAACCAAAAACGTCGCGCAAGGCGGTTTGCACTGGCCCGGCATATTCCAGAAAATCAACAAGAGCATAGGCCCCGACGTAAGCCGGGATCGCCAAAGGCAACAACAAAAGCCATTCCATCCAGCGCCGCCCAGGAAATTCATAGCGCGAAATCAACCAAGCGGCCCCCGTTCCGACCATCGCCGCCAAGGCTCCTACCCCGACCATTAAGATGGCGGTATTGCGCAAGTAGCGCGGCAAAGTGGTCGACATCAGATGCGGCCAGATGTTTTCCTTCGGAAACATGGCCAAGCCCAAAACAGCCAAAATCGGCGCAACCACGATCACCGCAATAACCACTGCCCCAACCGACCATTTGCTTGGCAAACGCAGTCTGGCGCGCATCGGGGCTGTTTGTGTCACAGTCATAAACCGCACCTTTCTTGAGGGGCTATTAACCTCCGGGCGAACCAGCTTATAATGCAGACGCGGGCCAACCAAAAGCCCCGTTGCACATCAGCCGAGCACAACGCGCAATAACAGAGCCAAGACACAAGTCACATGCAGGTCATTTTACACGCAGGCGTCCATTGTACGGACGACGATCGTATCCTCAAATGCTTATTGCGAAATGCTGATGGGTGGCGCCACGAAGCAGTCGCGATTCCGGGCCCGTCAAGATACCGCAAATTCCTGCTCGAAGCGATAAACAGCTTGGGACGGAATGGCATTGAAGAAGACACCCGTGAAATTGTCCTTGATGCGATTCTAGAAGAGGATCACGCCCAAGTTAACCGCTTGTTGTTGAGCCATCACAGCTTCTTTTCGGTGCCCAAACTGATGTTTGAAGGCGGGCGGGCCTATCGCAAGGCCGAGGGTCGCTTGCAAACGTTGCAAAGCGTTTTCGCCGAAGATCAGGTTGAGTTATTCTTGGGTCTGCGTGACCCAGCCACCTTTTTACCTGCGGCCTTTGCTGCCACCCCTCACACCAACTTTCAGGATTTTATGCACGGCATTGATCCGATGCAGCTTCGGTGGTCGGATTTGATCCGCCGATTGCGTGATCAGGTTCCGAACATGCCAATCACCCTCTGGTGCAACGAAGATACACCGTTGATTTGGGGGCAAGTCATTCGTCAATTGGCCGGGATCGAAATCAACCGCAAAATTACCGGCGCATTTGACGTTTTTAATCAAATCATCAGCCCCGAGGGCATGAAACGGTTCCGCGAATTTCTTGCCCAGAACCCAAATGTCAACGAACAGCAAAAGCGCCGGATCATGTCCGCGTTTCTGGACAAATACGCCTTGGATGACGAAATCGAGGAAGAGTTGGATTTGCCGGGCTGGGATGCGGCATATGTGGATATGTTGACCGAGCTTTACGAAGACGATCTCCACACCCTGAGCGCTATTCCCGGCGTGACGATAATTGCGCCATAGCCTGCCACCACATACAGAAAACGCGGGTAACCCTATGGCTATCCCGCGTTTATTCGAGCTCTGAAAGACCTAGGGCGCGTTACGCCATCCCTAGGGCTGACTTGTACATCTCCAAAACCGCTTCTTCTTCGGCGATGTCGTCCGCGTCCCGCTTGCGCAGCGCGACAACCTTGCGGATGACTTTGGTGTCGTAACCGCGCCCTTTGGCTTCGGCCATCACCTCTTTGATCTGCTCGGCAACTTCTTTTTTCTCTTCTTCAAGGCGCTCTATACGCTCGATGAACTGTTTGAGTTCACCAGCGGCTACACCATAACTATCAGATCCTGAATCCTGCATTTTGCTCTCCTGCCAAATGGCCCGATTTTCCGTTTCGCTACGGCCGGCACCGCAGAACCGGTGCCACAAACCCGCCGGTCTGCCCTTAGCTACTCGTGCGCGCGGCCATCATCAAGGGGTTGCGCCATGGCAAAGGCTCCTTTACCGCCTGCCTGAACGGATTTCCGCGCAAGGAGTAGGAAAATGGACTGGCTGATCTGGGGTGGCGCATTGGTGTCCTTCATCGGGCTCTTTGGTTTGGTTTGGTGCATTGCCAAGGTCTGGCGCGCCCGTGGTCAGAACTTGTCCGACGAAGAGCTGCGCGACGTGGTGCGCAAAATGGTTCCTCTGAATATGGGGGCTTTGCTGCTGTCTGTGATGGGTTTGATGGCTGTCATTATGGGCATTTTCCTCGGCTAGCAGGCAAATTTACACAGGCGGCCTTACAAAATCTGCCCGCTATCTTTCGTCAAACGTCTTGCCGTTTTTGATCAGCTCATGCCACATCTGCAATGGCTGCCAGAACCCGCTATCTGGGTGGGAAAACCTGTCCAAGGCATTGAAAATCCTTAACATCCCCGTCTGTTTGACCGCGTTCATAATGCCGCCATTTCCTTTGGGAAAGTCCAAGGAATGGACCGTCACAAGATCAATATCCGCCGCGCGTTGAGCCATGTCAGAGTGCAACAGACGCAGGCCTTCATTGGCCAAGGCTCCGATAATTAGGCTGCAAATAAGCTCTGCCGAAAGCTCTTTGGGCGGGCGCGATCCGTTTATCAGCCGTGGAACGGCTTCACTCGGCCTAGGACCATCCTGCGTCCAATCGTAGAACCCCGCACCACAAGCACGCCCCGCCCGGCCCACTTCGGCCAAATGCGCTGACCAGTTCAACGCCCCTTTGCCTCTTGGCGCATTCTCAAAAACGTCAAGACCAAGCGTATCGCGGCTCTGAAAGGGTGGCTTGTTCCACCCCCATTCAACCAAAGCAGCGTCGATCGCATAGGGACTTGCCCCCAAATCAACCACCCCATCCGCGGCCCGATGAAGCGCCGCCAGCATCTTTCCAGCGATGCTATCCCCTGAAGAACGCACAACAATACCCACTTTCCCCAGCCGTTTGGCCAAGGCCTGTGCAGTGGCGATTTGGTGGTCCTGACAATTTGCCCCGCAAACGATCTCGACCAGCTTGGAGGCAAACACCGGCGGAGCAAAACGCAGACCCAACTCCTCAACAGGAGCAGGAAATGCGACGGCTTGCACGATCCCCTCAGCTGACATTGCATCCCCTTGCCGAGGCGCAGCATGCAAGATCAAATCCGACCCGATCCGCATGGCAGCATTTTCGCCAGTTTTGAGTCGGCCGAGCCGGAGAGCCGAGGCCTCCCCTGACAGTCCGCCGCTTTCGACACCCTTTTGAAAGACCGCTTCGATTTGCGCCCTGCCCTCCACAAGACTGCGCGCATCCCGTGCGCCCCAATGCACCGCCATGCCCGCATTAAGAGCCGAAACCGCGATTTGCATTGCCAAAGGACCGGAACCAAGAATTGCGACGGTTTCCATCGTCAGCTGCAGGGGCATTTGCCGCTCGTTTTGGCGCGCTCGATACTCTGCAAGAAAGCTATGACGCAACGCTTGCGCCGCATCCGAAGCCAAACTTTCGTTATGGGCGTCTTCCTCCATGACCAAACCGATTTCAAATGGCACCATTGGAGCAGCTTCAACCAAATCGATAATCCGGGCAGCTGCGCCATCTTCGGGTTTCAATGCATTGCGACGCGTCTTGATGGCCGCTGAATAGGCCGCCATGTCTTGGAACCCGTCCCGCCTTTCAGACACAGGCATGGGCGGAGCAGTTCCAGACCGAAGCTTCTGGCAAAACTGTAAAGCCGCCTGCTTCATATCCCCCTCGCACGTGCCATGAACAAGGCCCTGTCCGGGCAAAGTATCAACGCTAAGCACTTGGCAACCAAGCAACATATCAAGGGCGGCTTTGGCACCTATCAAACGTGGCAACCGCTGTGTCGCCCCTGCGCCCGGCACCAATCCAAGTTTCAACTCAGGCAGGCTGATGCGAGTGCCGCGCAGCGCCAAACGGTAATGGGCCGACAGCGCCAGCTCACAGCCACCGCCAAACACGGTCCCATGCAGAACGGCAACAACTGGTTTTGACAAGGCTTCGATATGGGTGCCTAGGTCCCGCAAATGCGGTGATGATGGCACCTCAGACGTGTCGAACTCAGCAAGTTCTGCGCCTGCCGGGAAGGTTGTTCCGGCCCCCAAGATTACGATTTCCTGAACACCATCATCACTGGCGGCGCGGGTCAAACCCCGCATAAGACCGACGCGCACAGGTTTTGACAGGGCATTCAAAGGTGGGTTTGCCACAGTTAAGAATGCGACACCCTCAACGACTTCATAGCCGATATAAACTGCCATTCGCCTGCTCTTTCCGCCAATGTCCCACTCTGCCGCACCCGATTGTGGATGCGGCGAGCCAAGCGCGTTTTTTACGCTGCTTTTTAGGGAATTAGACGCGAAACAACGATTTTTTGCAAGTTTTGCACAGATCAGGGACAGAAACCGCCCCTGATCCAAAGCCACAACAAACCGCGGCAGGCCGGACCGCGCTTACACCGGCATGTTATCAAACATGTCCTCGACTGCCTCGTCGACCCGAGAGGCCATCATGTCTTTGGCCCATCTCGGGACCTCAACGCCGTGGCTTTCCAACCCCAGAACGGCCTCCTCCAAATGATCCAGCAACTCTTCACGCTGCTGATCGTCGGCTAATTTCAGCTCTTTTTTCAATTCTTTAAGTCGTGTCTTCAGATCGTCAATCATGGTAGTCCCCTCCTCTGGGTACCAATGGAAACAGGGTGTCAGGTCAACCCGCTGCGCATTTCACACAGTTTGGTGTATCCGGTAAGACCTCCAGCCTTTGCTCCGAAATCTCGTCTCCGCATTTCGCACAATAGCCGTATTCTCCACTCGCCATTCTGGCGAGTGCGTTTTTAATCCGTGCAATTTCAGCTTGCCCAGTTTGACCGAGTCGCTCAAGCACTTCCTCGTCCTCGCGTTCCACGGCGGCTTCTTCCCAGTCCTTTGAATGGGGCGCTTCCAATGCATCTTCTATTCCATCCAGACGCACCCCGAGTTCACGCAACCGGTTTAAAAGGGACAATTTATTCTTATGATGTGACATGGAGTTGATCCTTTCGCAGTGCGGGTTATAACATGACAGAAAGGGCCGATATGGACCTTGATTCAGGTCAATCTAGCACACACACTTGCAATACATTCTATTTTGCTTATATGTTTTTGCAAGATTAGAGGCCCCAGCAAACGGCCAACAATAGGAAGGCTGATCATGACCCCTGAAGTCACCGGATTTTTTGACGATGCCACCAACACGATTTCATATGTCGTACGTGATCCCAATGGGACCGCCTGCGCCGTTATCGACAGCGTGCTTGATTTTGACTACTCGTCTGGGCGCACCGATACGCGTTCCGCAGATGAGGTTATCGCTTTTGTAAAAGAAAAGGGATATGATGTTGTCTGGCTGCTTGAAAGCCATGTTCACGCCGACCATCTGAGCGCCGCGCCCTACATTCAAGAACAATTGGGCGGCCAGATTGGCATCGGCGATCGGATTACCGTTGTCCAAGATACCTTTGGCAAGGTCTTTAACGAAGGCACCGAGTTCCAAAGAGACGGGTCGCAATTTGACCAGCTGTTTCAAGAAGGTGACAGCCTCATGATTGGCCAGATGCGGGCGGATGTGTTGCACACACCGGGCCATACGCCCGCCTGTTTGACCTACGTGATCGGCGACGCCGCCTTTGTTGGCGACACGTTGTTTATGCCTGATTTCGGAACCGCCCGTTGTGATTTCCCTGGGGGTTCCTCCGAAACACTTTTTGAATCTGTACAGAAAATCTTGGCACTGCCGGATGCAACACGCATTTTCGTCGGTCATGATTACAAGGCCCCCGGGCGCGATCATTTCGCCTGGGAAAGCACTGTGGGGGAGCAAAAAGCCGCCAATGTGCATGTGGGCGCTGGCAAATCAAAGGGCGAGTTCGTTGAGATGCGGGACACGCGGGATGCCTCACTGGCGATGCCCAAACTGATCATCCCATCGCTGCAAGTGAACATGCGTGCAGGTCAGATGCCAGAAGCCGACGAAGAAGGTGACGTCTTTCTCAAAGTTCCCGTCAACAAGCTTTAAGTCTTCTCAATCTAGGGGCGCTTGCCCCACATCAAGACAGGTCCGATGCGAACCGCGACCTAATGGACGATGAAGGAAACGCGAAAATGTACAGTGATTGGATTTGGGGGCTGATTGGCGGCTTGCTGATCGGCACCGGAGGGGCTGTTTATCTGCTGGGAAACGGCCGCATTATGGGTGCCTCGGGCATCATAGGCGGTTTGGTCGACCGGTCGGGCCTGGACACAAAATGGGAGCGGCTTACCTTTTTGGCAGGCGTCATTATTTTACCGATCCTCTTGATGCCATACTATGGCAGCGTGGACACGCATATAACTGATAACATGTGGATTTTGACGGCTGCGGGCCTATTGGTCGGGGTCGGCACCCGTCTGGCAAATGGCTGTACATCGGGGCACGGTGTCTGCGGGATGTCACGCCTTTCCCTTCGCGGATTTGTGGCCACATGTTGCTATATCCTGGCGGGTGGCGTCGGCGTCGTGATCTTCCGCCACCTACTGGGAGTGATCTGATGTACCTTGTATTCGCATTTGTTTCCGGTGGTTTGTTCGGCGCTGGTTTGTTCATTTCGGGCATGACCGATACCGCAAAAGTTCAAGGCTGGCTGGATGTTTTTGGCCATTGGGATCCGACTCTGGCCTTTGTCATGGGCGGGGCAATGATCCCCATGGCGCTGGCATGGCTGGTCCGTCAGCGACGCACAACGTCTTTGGTTGGTACACCGCTCCCACCTGCGCCATCCACCAAAATTGATCCGCGATTGATCACCGGCTCTGTTATGTTTGGTATGGGATGGGGGCTTGCCGGTCTTTGCCCCGGTCCGGCCATTGCGTCGCTGAGCTATGGTGGCCCCGGTTTAATTGTCTTTGTTGTCGCGATGTTGGTTGGCATGCTCGTGGCCCCACAGTTGCGCACACGCCTAGACAGAGCGCTTCCAGCAGAGTAGGTCATGACTATGGATATGCGCCAGATTACCCCGACCTATTTCGTGTCCCCGCAGATTTCGCCCGAGGACGCGCAAGCCATAAAGGATGCGGGCTTTGTCCGCGTCATTTGTAACCGCCCCGATGCCGAAAATCCTCCGGAGTTGCAGGCCAACGCCATAGGAGAAGCCCTGCGTGCCGCCGGTTTGGAGTTTGAGATTCTCCCTTTGACCCATCAGACGATGACCTCTGAGAATTCTGAACTGCAAACAAAACTGGCGCAGGCTGATGGCCCTGTTTTGGCCTATTGCGCCTCAGGGACCAGATGCACGGTGATCTGGGCGTTAGCGCAAGCCGGTAAGCTGCCAGTCGACGATATTTTGGACACAGCTGCCCAAGCTGGGTATGATCTGGCTGGAATGCGACCAACGCTAGAAGCGATGGCTCAACAATAACGAATAGGCTAAGCCCCCGCGGGCTTAGCTTTCTTCGATCTCAAAGGGTTCGGAGCCAAAATCAAAGTCCCCAAGATCGGCCATAGCCGCATCACCTTCGGACCCTTCGGCGGCAAGGTCCATATCAAAGGCTGCTGCGTCTGCCCCAAAGTCCAAGTCAGGTAAATCCGACATTTGGTCTTCTGTGCTCATCTCGCCGCCAAAGTCGGCACCAGCGTCTCCCATACCAATATCAGGAAGCTCCCCGCCAAAGTCTCCTCCGCCTCCCAAGTCGGGCAAGTCTCCGCCCATTCCGATATCAGGCAAGGCCGCGAGTTCCGGCTCGGCCTCAGAGGCAAAACCATCCATGACATCGCCAGCCATTTCGTCAGCCACCATGCCGTCGCTTGGTTGAGACATTGCGGGAACGGGAGCTTCTGGCCAAGTCAACCGCACCGCGCGCTGGTTATGCATTTGGCCAAGACGGCCTTTGGCAACCACCTGGTTACGCCCCGCAACCAATTCCACCCCATCCAAAACATCGGGCTGTAACTGCAATAAATCGCCCGCCTTGAGGTTTTCGGCTTCACTCAGTGTCAAGGTAATGCGCGTCAAAACTGCTTCGAGCTTTGACGGGATGTTTCCCAATTGATCCTCATGAGGGCCGGGGGCATCTTTGTCACTGCCATCAGCGGTTTCCAATTGCGCGCTGGTGCGTTCCGGCAAAATGATCGACAAAGAACCTTTGCGACGCCCCAGCGCCAAATCAACATCAGCCCGGAAAGTTCGGTAACTAGAAGCATCCAACAACAACCCGGCGGCACGGGAATCTTCGATCATTGCCCCAAATCGGAAGCCTTCAATTTGGGGGCTCAGCGGATGATGGTCCAGGTTTTCAACCAACCGCTCCAAGGTTCCGTCCAACAAAGGCGCCATCATAGCCGCGTCCGTTGGGGTCAATATCCGGTCTTCTTCAACAGGCATTTGCGTTACCTGCATGATGGTTTGCACTTCGATGATGGCGGTCATCACCTCACGTTCGATCGACGCAATGCCCAATGCCCCATCAGGCCCATCTAGTAAAATCAACAGATCTTGCTGCCCGAGACCATCAATGACCCCGTCTTGATCATGCATCTCAACAGAGACCCCTTGCGTCACCAACGCAAGGTCCCACAATACATCTGCTGTCCGGGACAAGGCCCGGCGCAGCGCTTTGGACGGGGACATCCCCCGTGCCTCAAACGCACGTTGCGCCGCTTGTGCCTTCTGGCCCAGAACGTCCTGTCGTGCCCCATCTGCCATCGTGAGAATGCACCCGTCGTAATCCGTTTCTCATTCGGTTATGAACGGATTTGGTTACCAACCACTTTACCGCACCGACAAAATGTTAGGAATTATTGCGCAGCCAATGCACGCTTTAACGGCAATACAACCCGAAACGCCCCGCCCGTCTCTCCTGGGAGGTAGGAAATTTCGCCGCCAAGCCGGGTGACGATTTGCCTTGAAATCGCAAGGCCAAGACCCGCGCCGCCAGCTTTTTGATCACTAACACGCGCGAATTTCTCAAAGATCACGTCCTGCGCTTCGGGCGCAACACCCGAGCCATTGTCAATAAAATCAACAACTAGCGCATCGTTCTGGCTCACTCGGATTTCCAAAACACGCTGCGGTGCGTCGCAGTATTTGCGGGCGTTTGAAATCAAGTTGATGAAAACCTGACTAAGCCGCTCAGTATCGGTATTCAACCAAACCTGTTCGCTTTCGCTCTTGCGGATGATCTCCAGCCCGCGCTTGTCGTCATGGGCTAGAGCGGCGGCCTGCGCCCGGTCCAGCACGTCACATAGAAGCCCGTCGCCTAAATTGAGACTGACCTGACCATTTTCAAGCACCGAAAGATCAAGCAGATCATCCAGCAGGCGGGTCAACCGGATCGCTTCGTCATGAATAATAGAGGCATATTTGCTTTGTTCTTCGGGTGTGATCCCGTCTCCGTCGCGCAAAATCTCGGAAAAGGCTCGGATCGACGTCATCGGAGTGCGCAATTCGTGACTAATCTGACTCAAAAAGGCGTCCTTTTGTACAGATAGCCTCGTGAGTTTATCATTCGCAGCTCGCAGCTGCGCCGCCGTGCGTGACAATTCCTGCGACTGTGCTTCGAGCGTCGCGGAATATTCCATCATCTGCGCAGTCTCATCCGCCACGGCCATGAGATCTTCGACCGACACGCTCATGCCGCCAACGATCTGCCCCACCATCGCATGCGCTGTTGCCGCACCGACCGACCCCGCCAATTCGCGCTCGAGTATTTGCAAAAACTCAGGTGTTGGGGCTGGCAAATGGGTTTCAGACCCCTGACGCCGGGCTTCGCGAAGGAACAGCGCCTGGGCATCGGCGGCTCCCAGAATACGTTGTGCCATCACCATCAGGTCTTCCGCTTCGGCCACCCCTTGCGACCAGCTTCGCGTCCCGCCGGCCCCTTGCTGAATGTTGACAAATTGCGCGCCCTGCAAACGTTCCAGAGGCGACGGAAAACTTGCAAGCGAGGCCACAAAAAAACCAATGGTATTGAGAGACATGCTCCAGATAACGGCATGGAGCAACGGGTCCAGCCCAGTTATACCAAAGAGCGCTTCGGGATGGAGCCACGTCACGCCAAACGGGCCTGAGACAAAGAAGCTTTGCGGGATAATCACGCCCGGTCCAAAGCTGGGCAGATATAAGGTATACAGCCAAACAACAAAACCAATGGTGAGCCCTGCCAATGCGCCAATGCGCGTTGCCCCACGCCAAAAAATCCCACCCAGCATGGCCGGCAAGACCTGAGCAACGCCGGTAAAGGCCACCAAACCGATGACCGACAGCGCCGCACCACCACCTGATTGCGCGTAATAAAGGTAGCCAAGCGCCAAAACCCCAGCAATTGACAGGCGGCGTGACAGCAAAACCACGTTGCGCACGTCGCCCGAGACGCTGACCATGTTTTCATTCATCCTGAGCCATATCGGCATCACAATGTGGTTGGACACCATTGTCGACAGCGCAATTGCAGCGACGATCACCATGGAGGTGGCAGAACTAAACCCACCCAAAAAGCTGAGCAAAGCCAAGGCGTTCTGGCCGTATTCCAATGGAACGGTCAACACGAACAGATCTGGGTTTGACCCAGCTGGCAACACATCAAGGCCGACCACCGCGATGGGAACGATGAAAAGGCTCATCAACATGAGATAAAGAGGGAAGGCCCAGGCGGCCATGCGCAATTGCGGGTCGTTGTCGTTTTCAACAACCATCACCTGAAACATGCGCGGCAAACATAGGAAAGCCGCAGCAGATAGGAACATAAGGCCCGCCCAGCGTCCGCCTTGAACATCCCATTGACCAAGCTCTGATGCGTCGATGCGTGCCAAAGTTTGGGAAACACCGCCAGAAATGCCCCACACCACAAAAATTCCAACCGCCATCAGAGCCGCCAGTTTGACGATTGCCTCAACCGCGATGGCCATCACAACACCATGGTGGCGTTCGTTGGCATCAAGGTTGCGGGTGCCAAAGATAACGGTGAAAACCGCAAGGCCAACAGCAACCCAAAAGGCGGTACTCTGCTCTTCTACTGCGCCTGCACCCGCTTGGTGGAAGACTTCAACAGACAGGGTAACCGATTGTAACTGCAAAGCAATATACGGCGTCGTGCCGATCACCGCCAGTAGCGTCACACCGACGCCCAGCAAGTTGGATTTGCCATAACGCGACGAAATCAAATCCGCGATTGAGGTGATGCGCTGTACCCGGCCTATGCGAACCAACTTGCGGAGCACCCACCACCAGCCGACCAGAACCAAAGACGGCCCGAGGTAAATGGTCAGATATTCAAACCCGTTCCGGGCCGCAGAACCAACTGCGCCATAAAATGTCCAAGCGGTGCAATAGATTGAAAGCGACAAGGTGTAGACGATAGGCGCGCGCAGCCAAGTCGCGCGCCCACGACGAGAGGCGCGCTCGGCAAAGAAAGCAACCCCGAACAGGAATAGAACATAGAGGATAGAGATTCCGGCCAAGGCGTTGAGATTGGTCACGCCTCGTCCTCACCGATTGGAGGGGCTGCCCGCCGGTTCATGGCGTGGATGAGAACCCCTGCCAAGATTGGCATGCCAATCCATATCGAAAAGACATAAACCAACCCCGACGAGGCGCTGGTGGATTGGTCGGGGATCGCCCAAAGCAATGGCAGCAGCCAAAGCACGATCCCCAAAACCGGCAGCGCGCGCGCCGCATCAACAAGACGGCGTCGTCTATAGGTCTGACGTTCGACAAACAGCGGAATCTTATCCGACCTGCTCTCTTGGGAAGGTAAACTGTCGTTGGTGTTGCTGGTGGTTTTTCCTGTCATGCCAAGTCACTCAAACTGGCGCTAGCGCTCGCACTGCTTCGAGCACTTCTGCATTCGAGAACGGCTTGGTCATAAAGCGACTGGCCCCAGCACGTTCGGCCATTTCGCGGTCTTTGCTTTGGCCACGAGCGGTTAACATGAGCACTGGAAGTGAAGCAGTTTGCGCATCCGCACGCAATTCACGCAAAATATCGTAACCAGAGCGTCCAGGTAACATCACATCCAAAATCAACACATCAGGAGATTTTGCGCGCACCACTTCGGCGGCATCATCCCCGTTTGAATGCGTCGCAACATTCCACCCCTCACGGGATAGGATGAAACTAATCGCTTCAATGATATTTGGCTCGTCCTCGATTACAAGCACCTGCCCGGCCATGTATCCCCCCCATTAGCCCTTCTGCGGCCCATTTTCTGTTATAGGGGCGCAGGTTGTCTCCACACTATGCCTATTAAATCCGCGCTGTCAAAAGCCTGTCATATAATAAGGTGTGACCAATTGGTTGCTTTCGCCCTTTTTGCCAGAGAATTTCCCCCTTCGGCTTCTGCTGTGGCGGTCAAATCAGTTTGTAGATGCCAAAATAGACGGTTCGCGGCGGCCGGCGCAGTTGGGCTTGGCGCAGACACGGCAGCTCACACCGACCTCTTCGGCCTGAACTGCGCCTTCCACCTCGCGCGGGACCGGCCGCACCAACATATGCGCTTCAAAAATCGGATCGCTGTTAACGGCAATCCCGCCAACTGGCAGCGCCAAGGCATCAACCCAGACCCCCGCCCCGGCACGTCCTTGTTGAACAAGCGGCAAAGACAAGATCACCATTGGTCGGTTCAAAGCCCGATACAGCGGCCATAAGGGACAGGCCGCCCCAAATCGCGGCATCGGAAAATCCGACAATGGCTTGCGATAGCTCAGAACCCCAGAGGCGTCACAAATTGCCAATCCGACAGGGTCAGGCAGGACATCGGCAGGCATCGCCGCCAAGCGACGCATGACCTGAGCCGGATCCGCACCAGTCGCCCGCACCAAAACAGCAGGATCGGGACCGTGTCGCGCAATCAGCGGAGCAAGCGCATCCATCGGCAGCGCCAAAGCATCGCGCGAGTATCGATTGATCCAGATTTGCAACAATTCGCGAGCCGGCGCTGATATCCCCTGCCCCAACCGATCTAGAGCGACGCTTTCGGGTTCGCCGCGTTCAAGCTCTGGGATGTGATGTCCTGCGGCTTCAAGAACCGCGTCCAGCTCTTCTTGCGGCGCTCCGGTTTCGGTGGCGGTTTCATCATCCGCCTCGAGATAGGTCACCAACCCGCGAGACGTTTCTGCCAAACGCGCGCTGTCTTCATATATGTTACGATGAAACCTGGCTTGCCAATCTGGGTCAATCTCACCCGGTTCGGCCAGGATCGAGGCTGCAGAGCGGATCGCTGTGACCGTCGACAACATCTCGTGCAAAGATGCCGCCAGATGCGGGTCGTGAGTCATCCGGTCGGTTAGGGTTTCGACATTGCGCTCAAGCGCAGCAATCCGTTGGCGGTTCGCCGATAACAGTTCCGCCCAGCCCGGAAAACGCCCTGCAAATTCATCAACCCTGTCAAGTTCTGCACCGGCCTGCGGCAAGTCCGAGGCCGCTTCGCGCAGGGTAGCGATAAGCGCGGCACCCGCACCTTCGGTCAAAAGAGCTGGTTCGACGCTCAGAACATTCGCAATGTCGAGCAAAAGCTTGCCACCGATTCTGCGCCGATTGTGTTCAATCAAGTTTAGGTACGAGGCCGAAATTCCGGCCTGTCGGGCCAGTTCAGCTTGCTTGATGCCCTGCGCGACTCGCCTTTCGCGAATACGGCTTCCGGTTAACGTGTCCCTTGGCAACGGCTTTCCCCTGCGTTTCCCTAGTCTTTTCAGCGCCTTTCTGCGCCGCAATATAAAAATCTTTACAGAATACCTTAGTCTACTTTTCATCAATTGACAAAAAAACCGTTGCGACAAAACCGCTTGTTGCGCAATTTTCTTTTACGGGACCATACTGGATTTGCACAAACGTGCGCGCATGTTCGGGATGAGGAGCCCGGGTTTGCATTTTTACGAAATGGGAGGATTTTCATGTCCAAGACCAACCTGACACGTCGTGGCGTGCTCAAGTCGGGCGCCGTTGCTGGTGCCGGCGTTGCTTTGCCAACGATTTTCACCGCTTCTTCGGCGGCTGCCTACACCAACGAGCCCACAGGCGCGTCGGTAACTCTGGGCTTCAACGTTCCACAAACCGGCCCCTATGCTGACGAGGGTGCAGACGAACTCCGCGCCTATGAGCTGGCGGTCGAGCACCTGAACGGTGGCGGCGACGGCGGCATGCTGAACACCTTTAGCTCCAAAGAGCTTAAGGGCGACGGCATCCTCGGCAAAAAGGTCGAGTTCGTCACAGGCGACACGCAGACCAAATCAGACGCAGCCCGCGCATCGGCCAAGTCGATGATCGAAAAAGACGGCGCAGTGATGATCACTGGCGGCTCTTCTTCGGGTGTTGCGATTGCTGTTCAGGGTCTGTGCCAAGAAGCTGGCGTCATCTTTATGGCTGGCCTGACACACTCGAACGACACAACCGGTAAAGACAAGAAAGCCAACGGCTTCCGTCACTTCTTTAACGGTTACATGTCCGGCGCGGCACTGGCCCCTGTTCTTAAGGGCCTCTATGGCGACGACCGTAAAGCCTATCACCTGACTGCTGACTACACCTGGGGTTGGACACAGCAGGAATCGATCGCAGCCGCGACCGAAGCTCTGGGTTGGGAAACCGTCAACAACGTTCTGACACCGCTGGCATCGACGGACTTCTCGTCCTACATCGCTCCGGTTCTGAACTCGGGTGCGGACGTTCTGGTTCTGAACCACTACGGCGGCAACATGGTCAACTCGCTGACCAACGCTGTTCAGTTCGGCCTGCGTGAAGCACAAGCCAACGGCAAAAACTTCGAAATCGTTGTGCCGCTCTTCTCGCGCCTGATGGCACGTGGTGCGGGTGAGAACATCAAGGGCATCCTTGGTTCGACAAACTGGCACTGGTCGCTGCAGGATGAAGGTTCCAAAGCCTTCGTTAAATCCTTCGGCACCAAATACGGCTTCCCGCCAAGCCAGGCTGCGCACACAACTTACTGTCAGACCCTGCTGTACGCAGACGCCTGTCAGCGTGCCGGCACCTTCAACCCATGTGGTGTTGCAGAAGCTCTGGAAGGCTTTGAGTTCGACGGTCTGGGCAACGGTAAAACACTGTACCGCGCCGAAGATCACCAGTGCTTCAAAGACGTGCTGGTTGTGAAGGGTAAAGAGAACCCAACATCCGAGTTCGACCTTCTTGAAGTTGTCGAAGTAACCCCGGCTGCTCAGGTGACTTATGATCCCGAGCACCCAATGTTTGCAGGCGGCCAGCTCGGTTCCTGTAACGCGGGCTAAACAGTTCGGCCCGGTCCCCCAAAGCGGGGCCGGGCCACCTATTTTCTGTTTCTCGAAACCTTCGCACTCTCTGGATCTCTTCGATTTTCATCGAAGGGCTTTTGGCACCTTTAACCCAATGGTGGGGTCATGGACGTATTCCTTACGCAAATCCTGAATGGGCTCGATAAGGGCTCAGCTTACGCGCTGATCGCGCTCGGGCTAACACTTATCTTCGGCACGCTTGGCGTGGTCAACTTTGCCCACGGGGCATTGTTTATGATCGGCGCTTTTTGTTCCGTTTTCCTACAACGTCTGTTGAACCTGTCCTTTGAGACAGTTGACCCAACCAAAACAGACTTTCTTGGCAACCCGGCGGTGATCAAAACCCCCTATGTCGAAAGTTGGTTTGGGCCTGAAATGGGGGCGGCCATCATCGATTGGTCAGTGCCATTGGCCGTTCTGTTTGCCATCCCGGTGATGATCGCTATCGGCTTCATCATGGAACGCGGGCTGATCAAGCATTTCTACAAACGTGAACACGCGGACCAGATTCTTGTGACCTTTGGTTTGGCCATTGTTCTCCAAGAGGTGATCAAAGCCATCTACGGTGCCAACCCAATCCAGACACCCGCCCCTGACTCACTCAGCGGCGTTGCTGTTCTGGCCGAAGGCATCGTTTATCCGGTCTGGCGGATCGTTTACTTCTTCTTCTCTGTTGTTGTCATCGGCGCTGTCTTTGCCTTCTTGCAGTTCACCACCTTTGGGATGGTTGTACGCGCGGGTATGGCGGATCGCGAAACCGTTGGCCTATTGGGGATCGACATCGACAAACGCTTTACACTGATGTTTGGTCTTGCTGCTGCGGTGGCTGGTCTTGCCGGTGTGATGTACGGACCGATCAACGCGCCCAACTATCATATGGGCATGGACTTCTTGGTCCTGAGTTTTGTTGTGGTGGTTGTCGGCGGCATGGGCTCCCTGCCCGGCGCTGTGGCCGCGGGCTTCTTGCTCGGAATTCTGGAAAGCTTTGCCTCGATGACTGTGGTGACTGAAATCATCCCCGGCATCAACCAAATCATCATCTACCTTGTCGCCATTATCATCCTTCTGGTCCGCCCACGCGGTCTGATGGGTCGCAAAGGCGTGATGGAGTAAACGACCATGCTTGGACTTGGAAAAAAAGACACATCCTTGTTGTTGGTGGTCGTCGCTCTGACGATGCTGGCACCATTCATCCTCAACCCGTTCCCGTCTGATAGCGGCATGGCACAATTCAACGCCGGTTACCCGGACTTGATGCAACGCTTTGTTATCTTTGGGATCTTTGCAATCGGCTTTAACATCCTCTTCGGCCTGACCGGCTACCTGTCCTTTGGTCATGCCGCATTTCTGGGTGTGGGCTCTTACTCGGCCGTTTGGATGTTCAAACTGCTGAGCATGAACATCCTTCCGGCGATTATCCTATCGGTGATCATTGCGGGCCTGTTCTCGCTGCTGATTGGCTGGGTCTCGCTACGCCGAACTGGGATTTACTTCTCGATCCTGACACTGGCCTTTGCCCAGATGTCCTTCGCTCTGGCCTATTCGGTTCTGACCCCGCTGACCAATGGTGAAACCGGTCTGCAGGTGACGCTCGATGATCCACGCATCCTTGGCGTATCGGCAACCGCCGATGGCTCGATCCCGGTGACCAACCTGTTTGGCCTGGAAATGCGCTCGGCCTATGATATGGCGGTTGGCCCTTGGACCTTCACCTTCTCGGCTGGCTACTATGTCTGCGCCATCGCGCTGATTGCGGCCTTCTACCTGTCGATCCGCATCTTCCGTTCGCCATTTGGCATGATGCTGCGGGCGATTAAATCCAACCAGACCCGGATGAATTATACCGGCCTGAACCCAAAGCCCTACACTCTGGCGGCCTTTGTGATCTCGGGCATGTATGCCGGTTTGGCCGGTGGTTTGATGGCCTCGATGGACCCGCTTGCCGGCGCTGAGCGCATGCAGTGGACCGCATCGGGCGAAGTTGTTCTGATGACCATCCTCGGTGGCGTCGGCACCTTGATCGGCCCAATCTTGGGCGCGGGTATGATCAAGTACTTCGAAAACATCTTCTCCAAGATCAACGACGGCGTGTTGCATACTTGGTTCAGCTTCCTGCCTGATGGGATCGAAAACTTCATGGTTGCGGTCATCCACCCGTTTGTGGGCAAAGGCTGGCACCTGACACTGGGTCTGATCTTTATGCTTGTTGTAACCTTCTTGCCCGGCGGCCTCGTCGAAGGTGGTCAGCGTATCGCCAAGGCTTTGCGCAGGAAAAACAAAGACGACGATGGCAAATCACCCTCAACCGAGCCTGCGGAATAAGGAGAGAGACGGATGGGAATTCTTGAAGTCAAAGACGTAGGCAAACGGTTTGGTGGCCTCCAAGCGCTGGGGGATGTCAATCTCAGCGTGCAGGAAAACACCTGCCACGCCATCATCGGCCCCAACGGCGCGGGCAAATCGACCTTGCTCAACTGCCTTGTTGGGAAACTGATCCCCGATACCGGGTCTGTCATGTTTGACGGCAATTCGGTGCTGGGGCGTAGCCCGCATGAAATCAACCAGATGGGTATTTCCCGCGTCTTCCAAACCCCTGAGATCTTTGGTGATCTCACGGTAATGGAAAACATGATGATCCCCCTATTTGCCAAACGTGACGGGGCCTATCGCTTGCACGCCATCGAAAGTGTTCAGGCCGAGAAAGGCCTGATCCAGCAAGCTGAAGAGATGCTTGCCGAGGTCAACATGCTCGACAAGCGCGAGATGCACTCGGCCTCGATGTCACGCGGTGACAAGCGGCGTTTGGAAATGGCCATGTGTCTGGTTCAGGATCCAAAGCTCTTGCTTTTGGACGAACCAACGGCGGGTATGGCGCGGGCCGATACCAACAACACGATCGATCTTCTCAAAGAGATCAAGGAAAAGCGCGATATCACTATCGCGATTATCGAACACGACATGCATGTTGTGTTCTCCTTGGCGGATCGCATCACCGTGTTGGCCCAAGGCACCCCG
The DNA here is from genome assembly GCF_050633425.1 of Pelagimonas sp. GTDB lineage: Bacteria > Pseudomonadota > Alphaproteobacteria > Rhodobacterales > Rhodobacteraceae > Pelagimonas. The sequence goes on from NZ_JBOEGM010000037.1 coordinate 31,530, forward strand.
CTGGTCGAGGATACGCCCGAAAACATTAAGGGCCATCCAAAAGTACAAGAAGCCTATCTGGGCGAGACCCAACAGGTCTGATCGGGCGGGCGGTGACCCCGCCCCCCTTTCTCAAAAGAGGATAAGACATGAACGTACGTCCGGATTTTTCCAAGAACGCCAACCAAGCCGAAACGGCCCCAGCGTTCCTTTCTGTTTGGGATATGCACTCTTACTATGGTGAGAGCTACATCGTCCAAGGCATCAACTTTAACGTCCACGAAGGCGAGATTCTTGCGCTTTTGGGCCGTAACGGTGCCGGTAAAACCACCACGCTGCGCTCAATCGCACGCATGGACGACCCGCAGGTCAACCACGGTGAGATTTGGCTGGATCACAAGCCGTTGCACCTGATGAAATCGCATGAAGCGGCGACAAATGGCCTTGGCCTTGTCCCCGAAGATCGCTGCATCATCCCCGGTCTGACGGTTGAAGAAAACCTGAAGCTGGCCCAGATCGCCCCACCCATCGGCTGGTCATTGGATCGCTTGTACGACCTATTCCCGCGCCTGCGCGAACGTCGCAACCAAGAGGGCGTGACCCTGTCGGGCGGTGAGCAACAGATGTTGTCGATCGCACGCGCCTTAGCCCGTGATATCAAAGTGCTGTTGCTGGACGAACCTTACGAAGGTCTGGCCCCGGTGATCGTCGATGAGATCGAAAAGACCCTGCGGTTGATCAAAGAGCAAGGCATGACCACCATCATCGTGGAACAAAACGCCGTGCGCGCCCTGCAATTGGCCGACCGCGCGGTGATCCTCGACACGGGGTCTATTGTGTTTGACGGTTCTGCTGCCGAAGTTCTTGAGAACGAACAGCTGCGCGCCGAATACTTGGCGATCTAATAAACAATTAAGGGGTCCCGGCTATGCAAGACCAAAGTGGGCTTGCATTCCGGGGCCTTTCTCGTTTCCCTGCGCCTAAATTTCAGGAGGAGTTCCCATGTCCAAGACCTATCCACCATCATCGGCACTG
>NZ_JBOEGM010000038.1:0-20866 GCF_050633425.1 Pelagimonas sp.
GTGGCGTCGGTGGCTCTGACGGCTCTGGCGGTTCTGGCGGCGGCGGTGGCGGCGGCGGCGGCGTAGGCGGCGGCGGTGGCGGCGGTGGCTCTGGCGGCGGCGGCGGCGGTGGTGATATCTTCGGTTGGCACAAGAGCGGCAACCGAAGATATCAAAAGACTGCGTAGAATCGGAAGGGCTGTCAAATCACCTTTGCGTGCCCGATCGGATGTCAGCGTCCAATTCCACCAAATCGGCATAACCCGTGCTGTCGTACGAAACGCCAGTGTCACTGCAATGCGCCGGGCGCGGGCCTGTTCTTCCTCAGTCTCCTGCGGAAGGGCGTTTAACCAAGCCTCGAGGCTCTCGGGATCATTAATATCTTTTATCTCAACCATCGCGGATAGGATGGCTGGATATGGGGGGCGGTGCAAGATGGGATGACGCGGCATCGCGTCAAATTTGGGTCATTTGAAACGCACGGGCTGGCCGTTTGGCCCATGCCGCCACGCGCACCCAATCTCCCCCAAACTCGGGGTGTTTTGTACAGATTGGCAGGTTACTGCGGCTTAACCAATTTCGCCCAGGGCCAGACTCGAGGCCAGACTCGGGCCTGTCTCAGCACATTTCTCTGGGTCGTAAATTGGCCACCCCTGCCCCGATCCCCGTTGCGATCAGGCTAGGGGCAATGACGAACAACCCCACCAGCGTATAGATCACCCCGTCCAATCCCGGCACGGTGATTTCCTTGAACAAGATCCAGCCACCAAGCGCGGTCAAGAGCCCGGCAAAGCCCCACGTGACATCCGACCGGCAGGCGCGCACCGGTGCGTAACCTATTAATAGGCCAGTGAAAAAAGCAATAAATGGTATCATCATAAGCATGGATAATCCCCCGATTACCCAATCAAGATGGTGTGTGTGGTGGGGGAAAACCAGTGGGGAATTCCCCACTTTGCTGCAGAGCATCTGTGCAGGGATGCAGGGTGTCAGGCCCGCACAAAGGCGCGGCCTGAGGCCCATTTGGGGGGGTGGCTTGAGGTGTGACCCAAAGCTTGCAAGCCCACAATCAGTTCGGATCAGGCCGACCAAACCGCCGCTTGATCCAAGCAAACAAATACCGCACCGGCCACCGCAAAACGCTCATCCCCGCCGCCAGAAAAACCAACCCAATCCATGGTCCATTTTGATATGTCACGTACCCCAGCAACGGGATTCCAACCGCGATAAGCCCATAGGCACGCGACCACATGTTGTCTTTGGATGGGATCATGCCAAGCACATTGGCGGCGATAAGCCAAAGGAAGGCGAGGATCAAAGAAAGTGACATTTGCTACTCCGCTGCCCCCCAAGGCGCTTTGAACATGACGCAAAGCAAATCAAAGCGCAAGGATTAGTCGCTGCGATCGCGCCAAGTTTTGCCAAACATGAGACCAAGGATACCGGCCAGACCAAAGGCAATCGCCGACCCGATCCGAGCCAGATGGTGCCAATTCGTACCGCCAAACACGCCGCCACTCAGGGCGATGGTGGCAATGGCCGCTATCATCAGCGCAACCGCGAGCCAAGCGCCAAAGAGGCGCGCGCAGAGCAAGGTCAAGACAAAGCCTGAAACGGCTGATATCGCAATCATGGATGTCATTCGGGTCTCCTTCGATGAATTTATATCGAACAGTCAAAGCGCGCTAAGCGCCAGCTGCGACGCGGTATCGGTGTTACAGCGATGCTGCAAGTGCCACGGCCGACAGGACAAGTCCCAGAATTGGAACAAACATCGGGACTTCAAAAGGGCCTGGCTCGCCTCTGCGTTTGACGGCGATCAGCGCCGCATTGACCAGCACGAAAACAGCCAGCAGCACAGCAGATGTGGTCTCGGCCAAGACCGCGACGGGCAAGAGAACAGCGCCGATTATGACACCTGTACCAACGATAACTGAGGCCAGCGCCGGGGTGCCAAAACGCGGATGCGCGTGATGGAAAAGACCCAAAACCGGATTGCGTTTGCCAAGCCCAAACAGCACCCGGCTGGCCATGACGATTTGCGCCAAGACCCCGTTTAGCGCCGCAAACACCGCGATGGCCGACAAAAACCGCCCGGTGCCACCGGTGGATGCGGCCCATACCAAGGCAAGCGGTTGCTCTGATCCGGCCAATTGATCGGCGGGAACCGCGCGCAATGCGGCCCAGACCACCAAGGCATATAGGCCTGATGTAATGAGCAATGACAAAAGGATTGCGCGTGGCATTGTGCGGGTGGGTTCGCGCACTTCTTCGGCCATATTCACGATGTCTTCGAAACCGATAAAGGCAAAGAAAGCCAACATGGCCCCCGCCCCAATGCCGCCCCATGGCACCGGGCCTGACAGCTCCGCCACAGGTCCGCTGGTTGCGCCTGCCCAAACGACGAGGACAAGGCCGATGATCTCAATGGCGGTGAACAGCGCCACAAGGCTCATGCTTTCCATGACACCGATAACAGCCACCAGGGTCAGAACAAGGCCCATCACAACCACTGCCCAAATCACGGGGATATCCGCCAGTCCAAGCAAATAACCTGCCCCACCGCGCAAGACCGCAGCGGCAGAGATCGTTCCCGCGGCAACAATCGCCAAACCGACCAAGACAGCGAGAAGGTCCGAGCCAAACCCCTTGCCAATATAGGCGGCTTCGCCTGCGGCTTCCGGGATGCGTGTGCTGAATTCGGCATAAGACAGGGCCGTTGGGGCCGCAACCAAGCCGGCAAGCAGAAAAGCAAACGGTGCCCATTGCCCAGAGACACCGGCGACGGCCCCGACCAAAACATAAATCCCTGCGCCGACCATGACACCCACGCCATAGGCCACCAGCAAGGGTAATCCGATGCGCCGTTTGAGATGTTCCGACATTGCAATCCCCATCACGTCATGAGGTTACTTACCCCCTGCGCGCTCACAAGACTTTGACACATCACAAACTTGGTGATCGAAACGTCACGTCACCCACATCGCTGCCCGAAGGGGCCGGGGGTTGGGTGGGCGGGAGGCCTCTGAGGGCAGCGATTACCGAGCGCAAAGGACTGGTGTTTTTTCGCGGGGTATCCTCAAGGCCAGAAAAAATGACCCCTGCAAGATACGCAATCCTGCAGGGGCACATACACACGAAATAGCGTTGAGCGCTCAGTGTTTAGCGCTCTAGGCGCGCTGGCAAAGCATTCGCCCAAGCCGAAATCGTACCGGCCCCAAGACAAACGACCATATCGCCCGGCTGGGCCTGTTCACGCACCAGCCGTTCCAGATCATCTTCGCTATGAAGCGCCCGCGCATGACGATGCCCATGCCGAACCAGACCAGCAACCAGATCATCTCGGCTTGCGCCTTCAATCGGTGCTTCGCCAGCCGCAAATACTTCGGCAATTGCAACCACATCTGCATCGTTAAAGCACGAGCAGAACTCTTCGAAATGGTGGCTCAGGCGCGAATAGCGATGCGGTTGATGCACCGCAATCACCCGGCCTTCGCTGGCTTGGCGCGCGGCTTTGAGCACGGCGGCGATCTCAACCGGGTGGTGGCCGTAATCGTCGATCACGGTCACGCCATTGACTTCGCCAACCTTGGTAAAGCGGCGGTTCACGCCGCCAAAGTTCGCCAATGCCTCACGGATTTCATCCCCCGTCATGCCCAGATGCCGCGCCACTGCTACCGCCGACAAAGCGTTGGACACATTGTGGTCCCCCGGCATCGGCAAGGTACAGCCTTCGATCACCAAATCTTCGGATTGAAACGCCACATCGAAATGCGCCACGCCTTTTTTGTAAGTCAGGTTCACAGCGCGCACATCGGCCTGAGCGTTGAAACCATAGGTCACAACACGACGGTCCGACACCCGGCCCACCAGGGCTTGCACTTCCGGGTGGTCGATGCAGCAGACTGCCAGACCGTAAAACGGAATGTTGGATACGAATTGGTAAAATCCATCACGCAGGTTTTCGATGCTGCCCCAATGTTCCATATGTTCGGGGTCGATGTTGGTGACAATGGCCACAGTCGCGGGCAGACGGTTAAAGGTGCCGTCACTTTCATCCGCTTCGACCACCATCCATTCACCCTCGCCCATCCGGGCGTTCGAGCCATAGGCATGGATGATGCCACCATTCACAACCGTCGGATCAAAATCCCCTGCATCCAGCAGCGTTGCTACCATGGTTGTGGTCGTGGTTTTGCCGTGGGTGCCGGCCACCGCAATATTGGATTTGAGGCGCATCAGTTCGGCCAGCATTTCGGCCCGGCGCACCACCGGAAGGCCCCGACGGCGGGCTTCGTCTAATTCTGGATTGCCTGGTTTGATCGCCGATGAGATCACCACAACCTCAGCCGCCTCAAGGTTTTCCGCTTTTTGACCGACAAATACATGCGCCCCGAGTTCGGCCAGACGGTTGGTGATCTTGGTTTCCTTGAGGTCAGAGCCCTGAACCACATAACCATGATTGAGCAACACTTCGGCAATGCCCGACATGCCAATGCCGCCAATGCCGACAAAATGAATTGGCCCAACGTCGCCGGGAAGTTTGGTTGCCCCTGTCATCGCTGCGCTCCGTTCAAAATCCAGATCTTTCATGTGCTGCCCCGCCTGTTTTATCGTTATTCATCGGTCTCGTTATTCTCTTGTACGCCCATCCCGGCCAGCTGTTCGACCAGCGCGGCCAGTTCTTCGGCCGCTTCGGGTTTGCCAGCGCGTAGCGCGGCATTGGCCATGGCGATCGCGCCCTGTTCATTGGTCAGGATCGACAAAATCTGTTCGCTCAGGCTTTCAATTGTCAGCTTGCTTTCCGGCAGACGGATCGCGCCTCCGACATCCACCAACCCTTGGGCATTGGCGGTCTGATGGTCGCCCGTTGCAAATTTGTAGGGGATCAGGATCGAAGGCCGCCCGATCACACTGATATCGGCAACGCTCGACGCGCCTGCGCGCGAAATCACCAATTGCGCTTCGCTCATCCGGCTGGGCACATCGTGGAAAAACGGTTGCACATCGGCGTCGACCCCGTTTTCAGCGTAGTATTTTGTCACCCGGTCGCCATCTTCATCGCGCGCTTGATGGCTGACCCGCAGGTTGCCCAGAACATCCAACGGCAAGGCCGCAATGGCCGGTGGCACCATGTCGGACAAGATCCGTGCCCCCTGACTGCCGCCGATCACCAGCATCGACATCGGGTAAGGCCCCGGCGCAATGTAGCCCGCCCCGGCCCGCTCCATCACTGCGCCGCGCACCGGGTTGCCCACATGCACGCCTTGTGCGCCCTCTGGCAAAGCCGTTGGCCATGTGCCGCAAGCCACCACATCGACCTTTTTGGCAAAGACTTCATTGACCTTGCCCAAGACGCCGTTTTGTTCGTGAATCATGCGCGGCAATTTCAACAGCCACGCCGCCCCAAGCGCCGGGATTGAAGGGTAGCCGCCAAAGCCAACCACAACATCCGGGCGGTCTTTGCGAAACTTGAACAGGGTCGCGACAACACCGCCCAAGATTTTGAACGGTGCCATTGCTTTGCCCACAAGGCCGCCACGGGCAAAGGTGGCGCTGGAAACCTCTTCGATTTCAACGGTGTGAGGGAAGCCGCCAGTATAACGCGCCCCGCGCGCGTCAGTTGACAGTTTCACACGCCAGCCGCGGCGCAACATCAGTTCGGCCAGCGCTTGGGCCGGGAACATATGCCCGCCTGTTCCGCCTGCTGCCATCACCAACAAAGGCTTGCGCTCTGCCATTTCAAATACTCCACCACCATTTTGGGCACCGTTTCGGCGTCAGATACCTTATAGGCGCCGCCAGAGCAATCATGACGCTACATGCTGCGCCGATCCCTGCCCAAGCAGGACAGTCTATCGCCCGCGAGAGCGTAACATATCACCGATTTCCCCCTGAGGCCGCGTCCGGGTAAAGGCCAACAACATGCCCACCGCAATGCCGCCCGCAATCAGGGACGAACCGCCATAGCTTACAAAGGGCAAGGTCATGCCTTTGGCCGGAAGCAGACGCACGGCAACGCCCATATTGATCATAGCCTGAACGCCAAACATCGCCGCCAGACCGGTGCCGGCAAAGCGAATGAAGGGATCACGTTCTTTCATCAGCCGAACCAAGCTACGCACGACGATGGTGGTGTAAAGCGCGATAATCGCCAGCACCATCACCAACCCGTATTCTTCGGCGGCAACGGCAATAATAAAGTCTGTATGCGCATCTGGCAGCGACCATTTCACCGTGCCTTCACCAACGCCAACACCAAAGAAACCACCTTCACGGATTGCATTGGTTGCATAGCCCATCTGGGTTGTTGGATCGACTTCGGGGTTCAAAAACCCGTCAATACGGCGGGCAAAGTGCTCGGACGCGCCATAGGCAAACATGCCGCCAAGCACCACAAGCCCAGCCAGCCCGATCAGTAGGATCATCGGCGCACCGCCAACGAACCACATCACGCCCCAGCCAAACAGAACCAATGACGCTTGACCAAAGTCCGGCTGCATCGCCAGCATCAACACAATCGTCACCACGAGAATAAAGCTATAGGTCCGGCCCGGAGGCCCTCCGAGTTCAAGCCCCGCAGCCATCAGCCAGGCAGCCATGATCACAAAAGTCGGCTTGAGAAACTCTGAGGGCTGGATCGACGCAAAACCAAGCGAATACCAACGCACCGCGCCTTTGCCAAAATCAGTGCCCAGGAAAGGCAGAAGCGCCAGCGCAACAAAGGCCGCGATGAACCCCAAAACCGCAAGACGGCGCACCAAAACCGGGCTCATCATCGAGGTCAGGAACATCACGATCATGGCGAGACCGCCGAAAAACGCCTGTCGTTGCACATAGTGAAACGGGGTCAGCCCGTTGCGCTCCGCCAACGGGGGAGAGGCCGCAAGACCCAGCAAAATTCCCATGCCAAACAGCATCAGGATGCAGCTTAGCGTCCATTTATCAACTGTGCGCCACCATTTGGGCAACACAGGTTCAACATCCCGCACGGGAACCGTGCCATACACCATCTCTGTCATGAGATCACCGCTCTACTGCCTCATCGCCCCGATTTTTCGGGGTCGCTTTGGCACAGATTAGCGAAGAACAAGTCTTTTGGCTAGAATTTTAACGTTAACACTCGGTCAAAGCCCTGCGGCGCGCAAAATCAGTAAAACCGCCAATCCCAACGCCACCGAGGTCACCAATGACATGCGCCATGCCGCCAGTCCGGTCGCAACGAGCGCCACAACCCCAGGAATCCCACCGGTGAGCAACGACGGGGCGACAAGCGCTGTCAGAATGGCAATCGGCACAGCGCCCAAAGCCGCCTCGACCCGGTGGTTGACCTGACCAAAGCGCAGCATGATCAGATGCCCGCCGAACCGGGTCGCATAGGTGGCCGATGCACATAGGATGATGATCAAAATGGTGTCATGCATCGCTGTGGTCCTCTTTGGGTTTGCTGAGCACCGCAGCGACGATCATGCCGACCCCGCCGCCCAAAGTGATGTGCCACGGGCTGCCAAGTGTTTGATGAACAAGGATAGACGCCGCGGCGCTAACCGTCAGGATGATCAGAAAATGGCTCCGGGCGTGAAAGCTCATCACAAGCCCGAGGAAATATAAAGGCAACAGGAAATCGAGCCCAAGGGCCGCCGGATTTTCGAGCAAGGATCCAAACAAAACTCCGACAAGGTTGGACAGGATCCAAACCGAATAGATCGCCGATGCATAGGCGAAATAATAGGCTGGCCGCAATCCACGCCTGCCTGCCCGTGCTTCTGACGCGGCAAATTGCGGATCAACCAAAAGCGCAAAGGCCAGCGCTTTTTGCCAAAAGGAAAAGGCCCCCATGTGGCGACCAAGAGATGCAGAATAGAGCACATGGCGAAAGTTCAAGGCAAAGACCGCCAGTACGATAGACCAGATCGGCACCGCCTGCCCCATCAGATCAATCATCACATATTGCGACGCCGCTGCATAAATACTCGCTGACGCGAACATAACTTCGCTTGGGCTCAGGCCGCTGTCGACGGCAACGGTCCCAAAGACGGCCGCAAAAGGCAACACTGCCCCCAGCACCGGCATTACGTCACGCAATCCGGCGCGAATATCGTCGCGCATCACGCTGGAAGGGGCGTCTATATCGGTCATTTGGGCCTCAAATCGAACAACGTCCATTTTGATGAACCCTCGGGTTTCGTTTGTCAAGGCGAACGTTGATCAGTATACCGAACGAAACCGTCGGAGAGACCATGACCCCGATCACCCTCATTGCCCGCGCCCTCAAACGTGAACGCACCAAAGCTGGCCTAAGCTTATCTGCTCTGGCGGACCAGGCAGGGCTTGCCAAATCGACGCTCTCTCAGCTTGAGGCGGGCCAAGGCAATCCGAGCATCGAGACCCTGTGGGCGATTGCCAATGCGCTGGACGTGCCATTTGGGTTTTTGTTCGATACGGCACCGCCGGAAATGACCTTGGTGCGGGCTGGCGAGGGCACTCCGATCAATTCCGAAGGCACGGATTTGCAGGCCTTTTTGCTATCCAACGGCCCTCCGGGTAGCCGCCGAGACCTGTATCGTTTTGACCTCGTTGCAGGCGAGTCGCGCGATGCGGCTGCCCATCCGCAAGGCACCGTAGAACATGTCATCGTCTCAACCGGACGGGTGCGGATCGGCCCCGTGGATGCGCCAGAAGAGCTTGGGCCCGGCGACTATTTCCGATTTCCCGGCGATGTCGCCCATATCTATCAAGCGCTCACCGACCAAGCGACCGTCTTTTTGGCGATGGAATTTCCACGCTGACCCCTTGCGCTTTGAGGCAATCTTGGGCACGGCCACATTATGAAAGTCAAAACGCTTATACTTGGGGCTGGTGCGGCCGGTCTGATGGCCGCGGCCCATGCTGGGCCCGACACGCTTGTGATTGATCACGCCAAAGCGCCGGGTGAAAAAATCCGCATTTCTGGCGGAGGGCGTTGCAACTTCACCAATATGCAGTGCGATTTTGACAACTACCTTGGTGCCAACCCGCATTTCCACAAATCCGCCCTGACGCGCTATACCCAATGGGATTTTATCGAACTGGTGTCCAAACATGGCATCGCTTGGCATGAAAAGACGCTTGGGCAATTGTTTTGCGATGACAAAGCCACCCAGATTGTCGCCATGTTGGTGGCCGAGCTTGAGGCGGCAGGCGCGCGGATGTGGTTAAAGACCCGCGTCAAAGACATTCGTCACACTGGCAGCGCCTTTGAGGCAAGGTTAGAGCGCGATGGCAAGGACATCACCGTCACCTGTGCCAATCTGATCGTTGCCACAGGCGGCAAGTCGATCCCCAAAATGGGGGCGACCGGGCTCGCTTATGATATTGCGCGCCAATTTGGCCATGCGGTCACCGAGACCCGCCCTGCCCTTGTGCCCTTTACGTTTGACAAAGGTCGGTTTGCCGAGATTTCGGGGGTCTCAACCCCGGTGCGGCTAATGTGCAATGGGACAGGTTTTGACGAGGCTCTGCTCTTTACCCATCGCGGCCTGTCCGGTCCGGCGGTTTTACAAATCTCGAGCTATTGGCGCGACGGCGATACGATTTCGGTCAATCTTTTGCCAACGACACCGCTGGAATCCATTCTAAAAGAGAAACGTCGCAGCGCCGGGCGAAAAGCGCTGACCACCGAACTATCACACCACCTGCCCAGCCGCCTGATAGACCATCTGGCCGCCCTGATTGATGTCAAAGGCAACCTTGGCGATCTCTCAGACCAACGCATTGCCGATCTGGTGCGTGCGCTTGGGGATTGGCAGCTCAAACCGACCGGCACAGAAGGCTATCGCACCGCTGAAGTCACATTGGGCGGTATTGATACCGATGGCCTCAATTCCAAATCCATGATGTCCAAAACTGTGCCCGGCCTCTATTTCATTGGCGAAGCAGTGGATGTCACCGGATGGCTCGGCGGCTTTAATTTCCAATGGGCCTGGTCGTCTGGGGTCGCTTGTGGGCAGGCCGCAGGTCAGGCTGACATCGGCGGATAATCGTTTTAAATTTACAAAATTGTCGCGGTTTTGCTACAAATACTTTAAACAATGCCAGCGTTGACTATGTACGAGGCATGTCAACGTATCCGCCTTTTCAAATCCGTAATTTGCCGCGCACAATCGAAATGCAAGTGCCGCAAAAGGCTGTGCGCGATCTGATTAACAAATTGCGATTTGGGCTTGATGCGCCGCAAAGCGACGAACGCATCTTTATTGATCCTCGGCAAGTGACCCATCAATTCAAGCGTTTCAAAGGAAACCAACTTCGCCGCCGCCACAGCGGGCTTGTCCTTGACAGCGACTGGGATTTGTCGACCAACCCTTTGGAAACGGCGCGCAAGTTTCGCGCGGTTTGGGACCATTTTCGCAATGGCGTCAGCTGGGAAGATACTGGGATCATCGATTCCATGATGCGCTCAATCAAGGAGCAAGGCGTTTTCGACGGATGCCGCACGCGCCAGGACGTCTATGAAAGATACGACCGGATGGACAAGTTGTATGAGGCGGTCAGATCCACAGGACAGCTGCAATCCGTTCAAGAGCGACCCGAGTTTTTCCGCCGCGAATATGACGGTATTTATGTCCATATCGACCGCAATGGTCAGCCGATGTTGGCGGGCAATGGCAATCACCGACTGGCGATTGCCAAGGCGCTGGAGTTGTCTGTTGTCCCCGCGCAGCTTGGCGTGATCCATTTGAAGGCCGTCGAAAACGGCCATCTCGATAAGCTGCGCCGATTGCCACAAGGCTAGGGTCTCAGGGTCGCTTAGCCCAGGACCTTGCGCACATGATCGGTGAAGTCTTCGCCGCGCTTTTCAAAATTGTCATACTGATCAAAGCTTGCGGCGGCGGGAGCCAAAAGCACAACATCCCCCGGTTCGGCGTCTTGAGCCGCGCGGGCCACGGCGGTTGCCATCGAGGTGCATATCTCGGTGTCAGTGTCCGGGAGTTGCAGGGCAAAGGCTTCGGCCTCGCGGCCAATGACATAGGCCTTGGCAACGTTTTTCAACCCCGGCTCAAGCGCCTCTAGCCCGCCTTCTTTCATCAATCCTCCGCAGACCCAGCGAATACGCCCAAAGGCTTGCAACGCTTTTAGCGCCGCATCGACATTGGTCGCCTTGGAGTCGTTTACAAACCGCACACCATCCTTTTCACCAACGATTTGGCTGCGATGCGGAAGTCCGGCAAATGTGTGCAACCCCGCCTCAATCACGCGCGGCGCAAGGCCAATCGCGCGACAGGCGGCATAGGCGGCGCAGGCATTTTGATGGTTATGCGCGCCCGGTAAACCGGCCACATTGCGCAAATCAATCGACGCGATTTGACGCCCTTTGCGATATTCGGACAAGAACCCTTTGCGCGCAAACACCTGCCAGCCCGGACCGGTCAGTTTGGTGCCCGACGACACACGGATCACCCGATCATCGGCCGGACCTTGGCCCAGCTGATTGGCCAGAAACATTCCCTCAGATTCATCCACGCCAATGACCGCCCGATCAGGGCCGCCTTCGGCAAAGAGCCGGCGTTTGGCGGCAAAATAGCCCCCATGCCCGGCGTGCCGGTCCAGATGATCAGGCGACAGGTTGGTGAAGACCGCCACATCCGGCGTCAGGCTACGGGCGAGATCGGTCTGGTAGCTCGACAGTTCCAAGACCACAACGCTGCCATCGCCAAGCGGATCAATATCGAGCACTCCGCGGCCAATATTGCCCGCCAATTGGCTGTCCCGCCCCACATGCTCAAGCAGGTGGTGGATCAGGGCCGATGTCGTAGACTTGCCGTTTGAACCGGTGACCGCGATCACCTTTGGAGCGGTATCAAACATCTCCCAACCCCGCCCAAGCGACTGAAAGAACAAGCCGATATCGTTGTCCACCGGCACACCCGCCTTCAGCGCGGCCTCAATCACCGGATTTGGTGTCGGGTACAGATGTGGGATGCCGGGTGAGACAACAAGGCAAGACAGCTCGTCCATGGCGCGGCGCAGATCGCGGGCCTCAAACCCTTCGGCCTCGGCCCTGTCTCGGGCGCTGGAATTGTCATCCCAGACAACCGGTATTGCGCCGCCATCCCGCAACGCACGCGCCGCCGAAAGGCCAGAGCGGCCCAACCCCAACACGCCAATCTTGGCCCCCTGAAATCCCTCAACAGGTATCATGCACTGCCCTCTTTCTCACAGCAAACCCCGGAGCCAAGGGAACCGGGGTTTGGGGTCTTGTCAATCGGGTGTCGCCTGTGAACGATGAAACAGGCACCGCAACCGGCCTCTGTTCCACCGCCTTAGCGCACCTTAAGTGTCGCCAGACCGATAATCGCCAGAATCAACGAGATGATCCAGAACCGGATCACAATGGTCGGCTCGGCCCAGCCTTTTTTCTCATAGTGGTGATGGATCGGAGCCATAAGAAACACGCGCTTGCCGGTGCGTTTGAAATAGAGCACCTGAATGATCACGCTCAGTGCTTCGACCACAAACAGACCACCAACAATCGCCAAAACCAGCTCGTGCTTTGTGGCCACCGCGATGGCACCCAAAGCGCCGCCAAGCGCCAAGGAACCAGTGTCACCCATAAACACGGCCGCCGGTGGGGCGTTGTACCAAAGGAAGCCCAAGCCACCACCAACAACCCCCGCCGCAAAGACCAGGATTTCACCTGTCCCGGGGACGTAATGCACATCGAGGTATTCGGTAAAATCGACCCGGCCAACGGCGTAGGCGATGATACCAAGGGTTGAGGTCGCGATCATAACCGGCATGATCGCCAAACCATCCAGACCATCGGTCAGGTTAACCGCATTGGCGGCACCGACGATAACAATGATCGAAAACGGCACAAACAGATAGCCAAGGTTGATCAGCGTATCTTTGAAGATTGGCAGGGCCAGTTGATTAGCAAGGTCTTCTGGGTGGTATTGCGCGGCCCAATAGGCGGCAATACCGGCGATCAAGAACCCCAATAACAGTCGAATTTTACCAGAAACACCATCGGTGTTTTGCTTGGAAACCTTGGCATAATCATCGGCAAAGCCAATCGCCGCATAGGATATGGTCACAAACAAAACCATCCAGACAAATGGATTGTCGAGCCGTGCCCAAAGCAAGGTCGAGGTCACCAAGGCCCCGATGATCAACAGGCCGCCCATGGTCGGTGTGCCTGCCTTGACGAAATGCCCTTCGGGGCCATCATCACGGATCGGTTGGCCCTTGCCTTGACGTTTGCGCAGCACATTGATCAACGGGCGTCCAAACAGGAAGCCAAAAATCAACGCCGTCATAAATGCGCCACCCGCACGGAACGTGATGTAGCGAAACAGGTTAAACACATCCCCGCCGTCGCTCAGTTCCGTCAGCCAATACAGCATGCTCTACCCCTTTACCCGTCCAGTTCTGCGGGGGATTGGCCCATTTTTCGGATCGCGTCAACCACGCGGGCCATCTGCATAGATAGCGATCCCTTGACCAAGACCACATCTGCGGCCCCCATATCTTGTGCCACAGTTGCGGCAATCTCAGCGCTGGTTTCGCACCAACGCCCCTGTTTATCGGCCGGCAAAACCTGCCAAAGCGCGCGCATCAGCGGCCCGACACAATGCACCTGATCGATGGCGTCCATCCCAGGCAAACCGGCAAGCTGGACATGCAGGGCGATTTCGGTGTCACCCAATTCAGCCATGTCGCCCAAGTATGCCACCCGGCGTCCAGCCTTTTTCGGCTCGGCAGCGGCCAAGACTTCGAGCGAGGCCGCCAAAGATGTCGGATTGGAATTGTAAGCGTCATCAATCAATTCGACGGACAATTTGGGATCAACAGCATCCAGCGCAATGATCTCACGCGCGCCGCGCCCTGCCCCAGCTGACCATTGACCAAGCGCCGTTATGCCCATTGCCAAATCCAGTTCCAGCGCCGTGACAACCCCCAGGGCCCCCATGGCATTGGTGGCAAAGTGACGCCCCGGAGCCATAACTTTGAACAAAACAGGCTCTTCACCGGCAACGCCCTGAGCAATGGTGCAGGTATCCCTGATCGACACCGTGGTCAGGCGATGATCGTTGATGTCTTGTGCCCCAAAACGGATCACCCGCCCCGCATTTGTCGTGGCGGCGGCGTCAAGAATGGGCGACACATCCAGATCGCCATTGATCACCGCGACACCGCCGGGTTCCAGCCCGTCAAAAATCGCGGCCTTTTCGCGGGCGATACCGTCTAGCCCGTCAAAGGCTGCCAAATGCGCCGGGGCCACAATGGTGATCATCGCCACATCAGGCCGCGCCATTTGTGCCAGAGGTGAAATTTCGCCGGGGTGGTTCATGCCAATTTCGATCACGGCAAAATCCGCATCCGCAGGCATCCGCGCCAATGTCAGAGGCACGCCCCAGTGATTGTTATAGCTTTTCTCGGCCGCGTGAACCTTGCCCTGCGCGCCCAAAACGGTGCGCAACATTTCCTTGGTTGAGGTTTTGCCAACCGACCCGGTGACCGCCACCACTTTGGCCTTGGTCCGGGCCCGCGCCGCGCGGCCAAGCGCCTCAAGGCCGTTCAAGACATCGTCAACCACCAACAAAGGCGCGTCCTTGGAAACCCCATCAGGCACGCGGCTGACCAAAGCCGCCCCGGCCCCGGCCTCCAACGCTTGGGCGACAAAGTCATGCCCATCGCGCGCCGCCTTGAGAGCGACAAACAGATCACCGGCCTCTATTGTCCGGGTGTCGATCGACACACCATCAACCGACCAATCGCCAATCGCACGTCCACCGGTTGCCTCGGCGGCATCTTTCGCGGTCCAAAGCATCACATGCCCTTTCCGTCGAGCGCCGCCACGGCAACGCTGGCTTGTTCAACATCATCAAACGGATAGACCGTGTCGCCCACGGTCTGGCCGCTTTCATGTCCTTTGCCGCAAATGATCAGCGCATCACCCGCCCCAAGCGCATCAACACCACGCAATATCGCTTCGGCGCGATCACCGACTTCAATGGCCTCAGGCGCACCGGCTGTCACTGCAGCACGGATGGTTGCCGGGTCTTCGGAGCGAGGATTATCATCGGTCACAATCACCACATCGGCATTGTCCGCCGCAGCCTGCCCCATCAAAACGCGTTTGCTCGGATCGCGGTCCCCGCCTGCACCGACAATCGCGACCAACCGGCCCATCACATGAGGCCGCAACGCCTTGATCGCGGTTGAAACCGCATCTGGCGTGTGGGCGTAGTCGACAAAAACCGCCGCGCCATTATCGCGCGTCGCCGCCAATTCCATACGTCCGCGCACTGTGCCCAACAGTGGCAGAACATCAAACACCCGGCCCGCTTCGGCCCCGCAGGCAATCGCCAATCCCGCCGCCAGCAATATGTTTTCGGCCTGAAAACCACCAATAAGTCCGAGCCGTGCCTGATAGGTTGCGCCGCGCCAACTCAGCCGGATTTCTTGGCCCGTCGCGTCAAACCGCTGCCCCTCAAGGCACAGGTCGGCGGCATGGCGTCCAACTGTGATCACCTCTTGGCCGCGCGCTTTGGCGATGGCCAGCATGTCAACACCGCGTGGATCGTCGATGTTAATCACCGCCGTCCCGTCTTCGGGCAAAACACGGGCAAAGAGCCCGGCTTTGGCGGCAAAGTAGTCTTCAAAGCTCTCGTGATAATCGAGATGGTCTTGGGTGAAGTTGGTAAAGCCCGCGGCGGTCAGTTGAACACCGTCAAGCCGACGCTGCGCCAACCCATGGCTGGAGGCTTCCATTGCGGCATGCGTAATGTCATCCCGCGCCGCGCCCGACAACATGCCATGCAAAGTGATCGGTTCGGGGGTTGTATGGCTCAGAGGAGCGGTCCAATCGCCCTCAACGCCGGTGGTGCCAAGGTTGACAGCCCGCAAGCCCAATGCCTGCCATATCTGACGTGCAAAGGTCGCGACACTGGTTTTGCCATTTGTTCCCGTCACGGCAATCACACAGTCGGGCTGGGCCCCAAACCAAAGCGCGGCCGTATAGGCCAGCGTCTGGCGTGGATCTTCGGCGATGATCAGGGCCGCGTCGGACGCGGCGAGCTCTTGGCGCGCTATCTCTGCACCTTTGGCATCCGTCAGGATCGCCCCGGCCCCCATACGCAACGCATATTGAATGAATTCGCCACCATGGACACGCGTACCGGGCAGCGCAGCAAAGAGGTATCCGTCTTTGACTTCGCGGCTGTCCACCGCCATGCCAGTCACCTGTGCTTCGCGCCCTGCACGCGCGGTCAGGCCCAGCTCTGTCAGGCTTTTTGTTTGCCCGCTGGTCATACTCATGAACGCCCCCCAGCCTTCTGTTTATTCTCACTCGGTCGCGCGGTTATTGGGAAATCCGCACGACGCCTTCCAATTGCCCTGTATTGAACTCTGGACGCAAGCCCAGAAGCGGCGCAATTCGGCCAATCATTTCGGCCGCGACCGGAACCGCCGTCCAACCGGCTGTGCGGCGCGGTTTCTTGCCGCTGGTTTCAACCGGCTCGTCCAACGTGACCACCAACACATATTTCGGATCATGCGCCGGGAACATCGATGCAAAGGTGGCGATCACTTTGTCTTTGTAATAGCCACCGCCCCGTTCCTTGGGTTTGTCTGCCGTGCCGGTTTTGCCGCCAACATGATAGCCCGGCACTTCTCCAAAGCTCGCGGTGCCTTCGGTGACCACCTTGCGCAACATCGTGCGCGACGCCGCCGCAACGGCTTCGGACATCACGCGATCACCGTCCTGAGGGCCATTTTGCTTCAACAAGGTGGGTTTGACTGCGATACCGCCATTGGCAATCGCCGCATAGCCCGCCGCCAAGTGCAGCGGTGTGGTCGAAATACCGTGGCCATAAGAAATGGTCACCGCGCTCAGATCGGTCCAACGTTTTGGAAGCAACGGCTTGCCACCGCTGGCTTCGACAATTTCCGCCGGGGTTGGCTCGAACATGCCCAGCTTGGCCAGAAACTCCTGCTGACGTTTGGGGCCAATGGCCAGCGCCATCCGACCCGTGCCGCGGTTTGAGCTTTTGA
The DNA here is from genome assembly GCF_050633425.1 of Pelagimonas sp. Taxonomy (GTDB): domain Bacteria; phylum Pseudomonadota; class Alphaproteobacteria; order Rhodobacterales; family Rhodobacteraceae; genus Pelagimonas. The sequence goes on from NZ_JBOEGM010000038.1 coordinate 17,017, forward strand.
CGATGATTTTTTCAACGCTGATATTACCATAATGGTGATTTTCAAACTCACCAATCGTATGGCCGCCGACCTTAAGCTTGGCGTCCGTGTCAATCACCGTGTGCGGATTAACCAAGCCCAATTCCATCGCTTGGGCGGCTGCGAAAATCTTGAAGGTCGAGCCAAGTTCGTACACACCCTGCACGGCACGGTTGAACAGCGGGCTGTCCGAAGCATTGCCTTCAGTGAGCGGATTGGGGCGATCATTTGGGTCAAAATCGGGCAATGAGACGATCGAGATCACCTCGCCGGTTTGGACATCCATCAACACTGACGCCGCGCCTTTGGCGTTCAGAATTTTCATACCCGCATGAAGCACCTCTTCGGCTGCGGCTTGGACCGTCAGATCAATGGCAAGCTCCAGAGGAGCGCCTTCGCGGGCTGGATCACGCAACTCATCATTGTAGAATTTTTCGATGCCAGCCGTGCCAATTACTTCGGCCGAATGCACACCTTCACGACCAAAACCGGCACCGCCCAAAACATGAGAGGCGATGGCCCCATTGGGATAAAGCCGCATTTCACGCGGACCAAACAACAAGCCCGGCTCTCCGATATCATGAACGGCCTGCATCTGTTCAGGCGACAACTTCTTGCGGACCCACATAAATTTCTTTTTGGGATCGTTGAACCGCCGCGTCATGGCCTCGACATCCATATCCGCAAAAATCTTGCCAAGCTCTTGCGCGGCTCGCTCGGGTTCGATCATTTGTTGCGGATGCGCATAGAGACTGTGGGTGTCCATATTCGTTGCCAAAACACGCCCATGGCGATCAACAATATCGGCGCGGCTTGCGACAATCGACGCGCCGGTTTGGGTCGCGCGCGGTTCTGCGGCTTCGGTCGCGGCAATGGTGCCCATGCGGGCCCCAATCACCGCAAAGGCGCAAAAGAACATCACCCCCAAAACCAAAAGCCGCCCTTCGGATTGCAGGCGGGTTTTGTCGCGCATCTGCTCGTGGCGGAGCCGGCGGTTTTCTTTTTCAATCGCATCCGGGTTTTCGCCTTTTTGGCGAGCGTCCAGGATTCGGGCCAACGGGCGGAGCGGTGTGCGCATCATGGCTGTTGCGCCCCGGCGCTGGTGACGTCAATCGGCTCTGTCACCACCAGATCAGTCTCTGGGATTGGAAAGATCACGTCACGCACAACGCCGAATTGATCTGGGCGCAAGGGCATCAACCCAAGCCGACCAAAGTTCATATCCGCAAGATCGCGCAACCGATCAGGGCGATTGAGATACGCCCATTCTGCTTTTAGGATCGCCAGCCGCTCACGCGCTTCGCCGATGTCGCGACGCAGGGCATCCACCCTGTCCAGTTCATCTTGGGTGCGATAATTTTCATGGTAGGCCCAATAGCCGGTGCCGATCACGGCCAAAGCGCTGAGAAGAAAAAGCAAACTACGCATCTCAGGATTTCCTATACTTGCTGGGCCCCGCAACCAGGGGCATGGCGATTTCACCAGAGTCGATTTCGCGTGCCTCAATCGAGGTGCGGCGCGCAACCCGCAATTTGGACGATCGCGCCCGCGGATTTTCCACCAGCTCCTGCGCATCCGGGCCAATGGCCTTGCGGGTCAGAATTTCAAACGGCTGTGTCATGACCGGGGCCTCAGCGGCATAGCGGTTCACTTTGACTTTCTTTTCGCCGTGTTCTTGGAAAAAGCGTTTGACCATACGGTCTTCGATGGAATGAAAGGTCACAATCGCAAGCAACCCACCGGGTTTCAGCACCCGTTCCGCCGCCATAAGCCCCTGCCACAGCGCACCATATTCATCGTTCACCGCGATGCGCAGCGCCTGAAAACTGCGGGTGGCCGCGTGGGCTTGACCGGGTTTGGTGCGGCCGATAACGCGTTCAATCAGGCCCGCCAATTGTAGTGTGGTTTCGAATGGCTGTTCGTCACGGTCTTGCACAATGGCACGCGCAATCCGGCGCGATTGGCGTTCTTCACCATATATATAGAGGATGTCTGCCAGCGTTTCTTCGCTGGCCGTATTGACCAAACCAGCAGCGCTTTGACCAGATTGCGCCATACGCATATCCAGCGGCCCATCGCGCATAAAGCTAAACCCGCGCTCGGCTTGATCGAGCTGCATGGACGACACGCCAAGATCAAGAACAACCCCGTCAGCCGCCTCTACAACTTGGTCCAAATTTGCAAAATTGCCTTCGACCAGATCAAGCCGACCTGCGTATTCACCGATCCAGTTCAGGGCCATTTCATGCGCCAGCGGATCACGGTCGATGCCAATGACGCGGGTCGCTCCTGCGTCGACCAAGGCGCGCGAATAGCCACCCGCACCAAACGTGCCATCAATCCAAATGCCAGAAACGGGCGAAACCGCCTCGATCAACGGGCGCAACAAAACCGGAATATGTGGCGCGCTGTCAGGCATGCCTTATAGGCCCTCGTCTTCGTCGTCTTCATCCAACAGCATAAGCGGATCGAACCCCTCATCCTGCTCATCAAGGAATTCTTCGGTGGCAGCCATTTCATCTTCGTAGGTGCTTGGTTCCCAAATCTGGAAGGTGTCAGCGGCACCGGCAAATTGGGCCTCTTTGCTCAACCCGATCTTTTCACGCAGTTTCGCCGGAAGCACGATGCGCCCGGTTTCATCAACGGATGTGGTAGTGGATTGGCTCAGGAAAAGGCGTTCTAGAATACGGCGTTTTTGGCTGCCGCGTTTCATCCCGGAAATGCGGTCTTCGACCTCTTCCATTTCCTGGATGGTATAACATTCAAGATATTTACGGCGACTGTCGCCATAGACGATGACAAAGTTCGGGTTCAGACCTTCGGCCCAATCGGGATCACCCGCCTGAAGCACACGGCGAAAGGAGGCCGGAATGGATACCCGCCCCTTCGTATCGACCTTATGTCGACTTTCACCTCTGAACCTCAGCCTACGGCCCACTGTCCTGACCTCTGCCCTTGTTGCCCCAAGTCTTGAAACGAAAAACGGCGGGTTGATCTGCTGCCACTGATCAACCCACCGCTGACCCGCTAAGCGGGTATCTCCGACTGCGCGCGCCACCTGGGGGGATGTCTGCTCGCCCGCGCGCCGGATCCTTTGTTACGATGAGAGCGAACGCCTGTATGAACCTGCTCTTATTTTTGTTTTTGAAGTCGGTGTGGGGATCGTTGTTGCCCCGTTGTCCGTCTCTCATCGTGTAGATAATGTTTGCCATGGGATTTCATGGGAAGCAACAGTTATTTATGGGATTTTGGCGAAGCGCATCGACGAGCCGTATCTACCATAGCGTGCAATTTGCTTCAAAATGCCCATCAAACACGTACAAATGGTGCCACTCACGCAAGATTACACGACATATAGTAACATTGCGGTGTGCTCAAACTGATCCCATGGTTTCCCAAAAATCTTCGCGCAGCTGAAAATTTCTGATAAATTCTCGCCGACGCTGGGATCAATATAGGGGATTACACACCGAGAATCACCCCAAGAGCGTCAAAATTGATTCGTTTCGGCCGAGATTGCTCTCCGACATCCCGCTTCCGGCCAAGACGCCCATGACTTCCCATGAAGCGGCCCATGGTTTCCCATATGCCGGTGTAGCGTGACGTCAGTGTAGCGTGTGTGTAGCGTGACATCAGGTTTTACTGTAGCGTGACATCAGGTTTTACAGTAAATTACACTTGTTTTTACAGCAAAACAGTTTTGGGTTCAGATGGGATGATCTGGGCGATCTGGTGGGATCGGGGCAAAACCGTTTAAACAACCGCCCTGCCCCCATCCATTGAACACCCCTTTAAAGCCGGTTTAACAGCTCGGCCTTCAAATCGAGGTACG
>NZ_JBOEGM010000039.1:0-110916 GCF_050633425.1 Pelagimonas sp.
CCGACATCGGCATAAAATCCATTGGACCGGCAGCGAAAGGCGGCTGGAGCGGATCAAGAAATTTGCGAACCGCGAGGCCTATGCCTTTGAAGAGCTGGTCGCAGAAATTGGCGCTTGTTTCCTTGGTGCTCAGATTGGCGTTGCGCCGGAATTCGACCAAAGCGCCGCCTATGTTGAAGGCTGGTTGAAAGCGCTCAAAGAGGACAAACGGGCGATTTTTCGCGCGGCGTCTGAGGCGCAGAAGGCAGCCGATTTTGTTTTGCAAGCAGCAAGTCAGAGCAAGGAGGTGGCAGCATGACCCCTGATTATCACAGCGATGACTTTGCGACCGCACGTCTGGAAGACACGGTGAGCTTGCGAAGCGCCGCCCGTGAGGCGCGCGCCACGCTTTACGCGGTGTTGCACCGGCTGGAACTGAACGATATGGAGGGTGAGGAGCAGCCCTATATCGACGATTGTCTTGGCGCTCTCGCAATCCTTGAGGAGGCGCTGCGATGACGTTGCGCAGAGGTTTAGCTATTAGGTCCTTTGCCTTTGCGTAGAATGTAGACGCTTAGCGAGGCGGCGAGCCCGACTACCAGTTCGGCTTCATCAAAATCAGGTTCGTTTCCTTCTAGAAGGTGACGTCCCTGATTTGACGAAAACCCCCACAACTGCCCAACAGTGGCGTCTAGAGGGCTTGGTAGATGTAGTGATTTTACTGCTCTGCCAAGTGTCTCTTTTGTTTGACCCACATCGCGTGCAACACATTCGAGTGCCGCCATGGCATGTTGTATCGCCCCAGTTACGTCGGCTTTGGGTCTTCGAGAAATGTCTTGTAGTGCCTCGTGCAATTCTTCGCGGGCTGTGTTGTTGCCGTGGTCCTTCATTGTTTGCTTAGCTTGCTGGACCGCTAGCTCGAAACCTTCGCCACCTCTGGCAAAGATGCCGCCGTTTTCCATCTTCCAACCGATACCATGTTCTCGACAAAGCTGGTTGAACCCTTGCTCAAATCTTTGGGCTTCAGGACTTTCATACCCCGCGAATTGGTTTGGTCCCAACTTGCGATGCAGCTGTTCCGCAACATCGTACACTCTGTACCAGCTAGCGTCGTCGATGAGGTTGGCGATTTCAAAATCGACATTCGACTTTGACCAGTTGTTGGGATCCGGCCTTTTCAGCAGCACCTGGCACACGACTTCTCGGATCGTGTCTGATGATAGTCCCGAACGGAGGGCCAAGGAGATCAAGCCGACGCGCAAGGCTTCGGGTGCATCCTCTCTGATGGTGATTTCTGCTGCATCCGGCTCATAGCCATGCCGCTCTGAAAATGAGGGGAGTTCGTCGTTCATTGATCCACCGAATCTGGCCTTTGCCAGTCTTATTGCCGAGCTGAATTTCTTCTAAGAATTGTTGCGTCACTATCGCGTCGATTTGCTTTTGGCACAAGAAGCCGCCCCATTGAGCAGCACATCATTTTTCAGCTTGGGCAAAGTACGGCCGGGCTTTGCCCGGCGGTCGCAGCCTATGGCTGCTCCAAACGGGATACAGGCAGCTGACACAATATTATAATATTGAATCAATTATGGCGAAATGCCATAACAGGGCTGCCTGTATGATGCTGGCAAGAAATAGGGGTGATTACTTCACATGGGCCGAGCGCGCGCACCACGGCACAAGCGACTGACGCAGAACCAGCGTTTTGCCATCGTGCGCAAGCGTGCCGAGGGGGTGCCGATCAAGGATCTGGCGCGCGAATTCGGCGTCACGACCCGCAGTATCTTCTACACCTTGAAGACCGATCAAAGCCGCAAGCTAGATGCGCGCGTGCGCTCCGAGCTGGTGAATGTCCGGCTGTCGCCTAAGGAGCTGGCAAGCTTTGATTCCGTGCTGACGCGGTATGATATCGCCAGCAGGGCGGAGGGGTTGCGGCGGCTGATCTATGCGTCGAACGATCTGTTTGTTCCCGACGATGAACTGGCGAACCAGATGCAGGGGCTGTCGGCCTCGCTCAATCGCACAGGCAACAACATCAACCAGATTGCACAGCGCCTGAACGAGGCAAAACGCCAGGAAAAAACGCCGCCCTATGGCAACTCTGCCCATGGCCAGGTTCGTGCTTTGGCCGGGCTGATCTTCGACATCGCGGACCAGGTTCAGGACATGGCGCAGCGTCGTCGAAGCGCGTTGTCTGGCGAGGTTGCCCGCGTTCTGGGAGGCTTTGCCGATGGCCCGCAATAGCGCAGTTGCTGACGCGCAGGAGGCCTTCTTTGATCGCGACTGGAGCCGCATTCGTGGAAGCGTGCCGCGTACCCGTGCCAAGCAAATGGCGCGCGCTGCCATGGGGCATTCACCCGCGATCTTCAAAGCCATTCGCGATGGCGGCACACACAACAAAACGCAGCTGCGCAACCAGCTGGAATACCTGGCCACCAAGTCGAGCTTTATCATCGACAGCCGTGGCACATACGACGGCCAAAGCGTCCTGTCGGCCAAAGAGATCGAGCAGGTCACGCGCCGGTTTTCAGCCCAATGGAATGAGGGGTTTCATCCCAAGCTGGGGCACACTTCTCATCTCCTGATGGCTTTCCCGATTGGCACACGTGGCGAGGAGGTCGCCGAGATCACGCGCGAGATTTGCGAGCGGTTCTTTCTGGGTGAAGGCAGCCACTTTGACTATGTCGCGGCCGTGCATGAGGACCGGGACCACCCGCACGCGCATATCGTTCTGAACCGGCGCAGCAAGGACGGCGAGTTCTTCTTCCTGAAAGAAGGGCACCACTTCAACTACGACAGTTTCCGCGAGGCGATGGTCGAGGTGTCGGACCGGTATGGGCTGCGGCTCGAGGCGACCCGAAAGCTTGAGCGTGGGGTCACGACGAAGAGGCCAAGCGATGTAGACCAGCGTCGCGCGGAAGCCTCGGACCAGAGGCTGACTGAGCGCGAGCGCATGGGGCCAGAGTTGGACCGCGCGTTGGCTGAAGTGGCGCAGAACGCGCGGCTCTATCGCGGATTGGCGGCCGAAGCCTCGCGCGAAAATCAGCATGACATTGCAGCAGCCTTGGACAAGGCCGCGACGCTTTTGGCGCAAGGCAAACCGATTGAAGCAGATGGAAAGGTATATGGCATGGCCGAAGAACAACATTCGTTTGATGAGGTCGTGGATGCCTTTCACGACAAGATCAACCAAGCCGAGCGCATTGTCTCTGAGGCGCCGGTCGATCGGCGCGCGGCGCTCGAGCACGAGTTGAACGACATCTATCGCTCTTTGTCACATCTTAGCCCAATGGGAGTCCAGTCCCATACCTTGCTTGAGGATGCGTCCAAAAGCGGGATTTATTCGGTCGCGAACATTCAGGCCGAGGCCCAAGGTGCCTTACAGGATCCAGCGCTTGCCGAACGTCTTGAGCAGGCTTTGAAAGGCACCGGCATTGATGCGCAGGATGTGACGCGTCGCGTCGAAATCGGTGCGGGCAATGCCGCGCTGGAGCGGCAATGGCTCGGACAGGATTTGAAAGTGATTGCCGACAAAGAGGGCTTTGACCTGTCACGCGCCGAAGAGCTGGAGAAGGCGATTGACCGCCTCGACCAGGTGCACAGTGATCTAGGCCGTTTGTTAGCAGATGCTGAGGTTCTCAAAGACAGTGGGGCGGTGGAAACCGACCGGCAGGAAGCCATAGCCGACAGGTTGCCGCCGACCACCGTTGATATCCTGAGCCGTATGAAGGACGACCCAACCGCAGATCCTTTCCACAGTGATCTGGAACGCGGGGCCTTGCGTGCCGAGCTGGAGGAACTGGTCGGTGAAGAAAGCACCCCGGACTTGGCGATCGGCGATGAGACCACGCTTGAGGAACATATGAGCGATCGCCTTGACCGGCTGTATGCGGCCAAGGCCTATCTGCAGAGCGATGTTGCGCTGGCAAACAGTGTGGCGATGGAGCATGTCCTCGACGAGATCGCCAATGAAGAAATTGACCTGCAACGTGAGCGGCACGTCGATGCCGATGGCGAAAAGGGCGTGACGCATGGGTAAGGCACGGATCGCACTCGGCGTCATGAGCTTTGCTCTTCTCGGCGCGGTGCTGGGGTATATTCTGGCGTCGGCCTTTCTGACGTTCCGCTGGTTCGGGGTTGGGGCGGATATCGATTTTCTGATGTTGGCACGCAGCTATGGGGTTCTCCGAACGACCCATCCGGTCGATATGCAGATCGTTCACTTGCTTGTCGGGATCTGCACCGGGGGAGGTGTTTTGCTTAGCGCAGTTTTGATGAACGATGCGCTGACCAAATTCGGGGAAACCCATTGGCAACACACGTCCGAGATGAAGAGGAACGGCTTTTTCGGCAAGCCTGGCCACGGGTTTGTCCTCGGCAAAATGGGCAAGCCGCGGAGCCGCAGACCCTTTGTCATGTCTAAAGTCCTTCCCCACGCCCTGATTGTGGCTCCGACCGGGCGCGGCAAGACCACGGGTTTTGTCATCCCGAACCTACTGACCTATAAGGGCAGTGCTGTGGTTCTCGACGTGAAGGGCGAAAACTTCGAGGCGACGGCGCGTCACAGAGCATTGCAGGGCGACAAGGTTTTTCGGTTCGCGCCCACTGATTGGAAGGACGGCCGCTCGCACCGCTACAATCCCTTGCTGCGAATATCGGCGCTGGAAAACGTCGACCGCCAGCAGATGGAGCTGCAACTCTTGGCTTCGTTGTTCCTGCAAGCAGATAACGATCGCGTCCAAGGGCTCCTCGATGGCGGGATTGATCTATTCGTGGCGGCAGGGCTTTTAGCTTTCGAGCGCAAGCGACCGACCCTCGGTGAGATTTACCGCATCACCGCATCAGGTGGCGACAAGCAGAAGGAATATCGCCGCCGCGCCGACGAGGTGGTCAACCCAGCCGCCAAACTGATCTTCATGCGCATGTCCTCGACCAACAACGATACGTTGACGTCCTACCTGTCGCTGCTGATGACCTCGGGCCTCAAGCAATGGTCGAACCCTGCAATCGACCGCGCAACCGCAACCTCAGACTTTGACTTCCGAGACATCCGCAAAACCCCGTTTTCTGTCTATCTCGTGGTCGAGCCGCTGATGGTGAAACCCCTTGCGCCACTGATCCGCTTGTTCTTCTCGGACTTGCTGGCATCGTTGCAGGACCATGAACCTGGTAAGGATGAGCCCTGGCCGGTGATGATCATGCTCGATGAGTTCAATCGCTTGGGCAAAATGCCGATCGTGCTAGACAGCATCGAAACCCTGCGATCATATCGGGCAAACCTCGCGATTGTCACACAGACGATCCCGGCGCTAGATGAAATCTACGGCGAAAATGCCCGCCGCGCTTTGCAGGGCAACGCAGGCATTAAGCTCTATCTGACCCCCTCAGATGAAAAGACCATCGAAGAGCTTAGCAAAGCCGTCGGTAAAACAACCAAGCGCGTTGTGACCCGCTCGCGTTCCGTCGGCCGAAACCCTTTCGCGGGGCGCAGCATGTCTGAACGGACTGAAGAAACCGCGCTCCTACCCGAGGATGAGGCTCGACGCATGGATCTGGATGACATCGTGTTGGTCGTCGACGCGCAAATGCCTGTCCGCGCTAAGCGGATCAAGTACTATGAGGATCGGTTCTTTAAACAGATCTTCGACAAGCAAACCGGCGATCTGCCATATCCGTCAGCTGGTGACCAGATGCGCGGGCTGCAAGGGCAGATCAAGGCGCTGGAGGTGAAGATTGGTGCGCTTGAGGTGCCTAAGGTGGTTGCTGCTGAGGGATCAAAAGTTGGTGGGGAACGGCGCGAAGAGATCGAAGAACTGGCGTCTCACGGGCGGGGCGCGCAGTCCAGTGATGAAGCTAGTCTGGATGATTATCGGTCTGGAACAGAAAGGTTGGATCGTTTTTTTGAAGATGCGTTCCGGTAGTTTGACTGGGAGGCTTTTTTGCACAGAAGCTCTCAGGCCCGATGTACAGTCAGTTTGGTGAGCTATGGCGTCTTAAGTCATCGAAGACACTTTCTCGGGGTTGCTGCTGATGAACAGGGGTACAATTTTGGCGCGAGTTTTCGGTTGCCAGTTCACTGGCCGCTGACACATAGTGAGAGGTGACAATGAACTTCATCGTAGAATTTGAGTATTTGGAATATTTAGATGATCCAACACTTCTTGAAAATTGAAAATCTTGGCGTTTTTTCAAACTACAAAAAGCCTGTGGGGATGGAACCCTTTAAGCGATTTAACTTGATCTACGGGCTCAACGGCTCGGGAAAGACGACACTGTCCCGTTTTTTTGCAGACTTGAATACGGGACAAGCGGAAGGTTTCCCCAACCTCAAGTACAAGATCAAGACCGAAGACGGAGATTTTCAACAGGGAGCCCCCTACTCGCGCAAGATAAGAGTATTCAATGCGGAGTATGTGGATGCCAACATTGGCAAACTCGAAGGCACGCTCAATCCAATATATGTCATAGGTGAAGAAAATAAGGCACTTGCTGAGACTGTGAAGTCGGACGAAGATCAGCTTGCCTTGTTGAAACAGCAGCTTGAGGAAAAGTCGTCTGAAAGAGATAAGTTGGTAAAAAAGAAGGGGAAGGTCTTCACCGATGTGGCCCCCAAAATTACCGAAGCCTCCAAAGGGGCCGTCACTAGGACTTATAACAAACGGAACGCAGAAAAAGCCTATGGTGAATTGTCCAGTGCCAAGCAGCTTTCCATCGATGAGTTGGCCGTCACGTCTGCGGAAATGAAACAGACTGCTCTAGACCGTTTGCATGAGTTTCCAGCTGTTAAAATGGAAACTCATAAAGGTGAGCAAACTCTCTTTGAAACGCTAAAACTGCTGAGAGACGTTATCCTAAACCTCGGGCGAAAAAGTGCAACATCTGCTGCAATAGAGCGCATAAAAACCAATCCAGAATTGGCGGATTGGGTCGAACGTGGGAGAGATCTTCACGATAGGAAAGATGACCAGATTTGCGAGTACTGCCTGCAAAAAATCCCCGAGGACCGTGAAGCGGAATTAGCTGCACACTTCAACGAATCTGATAGTAAACTAAAGTTAGAGATCGAGAGTGCGATTTCCTCAGTTCGTGCAGCCAGAGACGAAATTGAACGTATTAAAGGCTTGAGTGAAAAAAATCTTTACCCTGAACTTCAGGAAGAATTCTCAAAGAATTCAAAGGTCCTTTCCGAAGAACAAGCCCAGGTACTGTCAAACCTGAAAGAAATGGATGAAGCGCTTAAAGACAAGCTCACTAGGCGTACAGAGAGCTATGAGGTGACGATTCCCGCACTCAGCAGTTCAACCTGGGATGCGGCAGTAGAAGCACTCAACTCACTTATCAGACGCCACAATGCAGAAACTGATGATTACCAGAAGCGTCTCGACAGCAATTTTTCGAAGATCGAAACACATTTCTTGTCGGCGATCCAACAAGATGTTCAAGATGTTTCAGATGAAATCAGTGTCTTGGATGGCGAGATTAAGGCGTGCACTGACGGTGATGCGAAGAACAGCACTCTGGGTACTAAGGATCTAGAGACACGCATCAAAGACAACCGAGCTAGAATATCAAACTCCCATCAAGCGGCCGCTGACTTATCTCAAAAATTGGCCTCTTTTTTGGGCCGTGATGATCTAAGGTTTGAACCTGAAGGAGAGGGTTATCGAGTAATGCGTTTTGGCCGTGCGGCAAAGAGGCTAAGTGAAGGCGAGAAAACAGCCATCACCTTCCTGTATTTCGTTGTCGGTTTGAATGACCAAGATTTTGACCTTGAAGATGGGATTGTTGTGATCGACGATCCGATCTCCAGTTTGGACTCCAGTTCAGTTTATCAGGCCTTTTCCTATTTGAAGAGTGCAGTGAAAGATGCGCGGCAAGTCTTTCTTTTGACACACAATTTTGAGTTCCTAAAGCTTCTTCTAGGATGGTTTACCTATGGAAATCAGAAAGATAAGTCGTATTGGATGCTGCACTGCACCAATACCAGCCCTGGTGCCAGAGAGACTGACCTTAAGCCGTTGGATAAAGTTCTCATAGAAAACCGAAACGAATATATATATCTGTTTGGAACTCTTGCGGAATTTGTTTCAGATGGAACGATTGCTCAGTCATATCCAATCCCAAACATAGCAAGAAAAGTGCTAGAGACCTTTCTAGACCAGCATTCTACCGGGAAGTCTTTTTTCAAGAAGCTGGAGAACCTTGACTATGATGAGCAGGTCAAGTCATCTTTGTATAAGTATACCAATGACTTATCGCATCCGACTATGTCGGGCCTTGACCCAGCATTGGTTGGAGAAACTCAGACAAATATTAAGCACCTCTTAGAGATGATCCAAACCGTTGCACCAGTGCACTACAAGGCTCTTACTGGTGCGGAAAGCTGATTGGGATCGATCTCGAACAGTTGGATGGTCTTACCCCTATTTGCGAGGGAGGCACTACGATTTCAGGCCAACAGCGAAACTGTTGGATCGGGGTAAGAGCCGCACCATTCGCGGAATACGGACGGAACAATTATGCGCCTACTAGTTTCAGCTGACACTCACCTCGGATCCCCCATAAGATCTATAGCACTACGCAATCCAGACCTGGGAGATCGCTTGAAGCAGGTCAGCCGTGATACCTTTGTCGAGATCGTTGACCTCGCGATATCGGAACAGGTCGATGCGTTTGTGCTGGCGGGTGATGTTTTTGACAATGGCTACCCGGATCTTAAGTCCCGCGCCTTCTTGATTACTCAACTATCGCGTGCCGCAGAAGCCGGTGTCGCCACGGTGCTGATCAGGGGCAACCACGACGCGCTTTTGGATCACAATGCACATGGAGGCTTGGGACCGAACATCCACCTTTTGCACAAAGGCGCGCCCACGGTGGAAATCGGTGATGCTGCGTTCCATGGTTTGTCCTTCGATAAGGCGCATGTGTCGAAGAGCTTCCTACCTGACTATCCGGTTCCAGTTCCGGGAAAACGAAATATTGGGCTTATGCACACCTCGCTAGATGGTGCCCCAGGTCATGATCCCTATGCGCCTTGCGCTGAACAGGATCTGATGGGGCACGGTTTCGATCTTTGGTGTCTGGGGCACATTCACGCGCCGTTTGAGCGATTGGATGGATCGGTTCTGGTGGTTATGCCAGGTATCCCGCAACCGCGTCATTTTGGCGAGCGTCACGGGGGAACTGTGACCTTGGTTTCGATGGGGGATGGGGTCCCGGAATTTGAACGCCGAGCGGTTGGGCGACTTGGCTTTTCCGAATGCTCTCTTGACCTAAGTGCCTGTTCTGACCAACAAGAGGTACTTAGAAAATTGCGTGACGGATTGATGACTGCGCAAGTGCCTGGGCGCGATGTGGCGATGCGCCTTAGCACTACCTCGGATCGATATGGCACGGAGCTTGTTGCAGAACTGGCGTCAGAAGTCCTGGACAGTATTGATGGTGTATTCCTCGACAAGGTTAAATCGGCACCTCTGCTCAGCCAAGCCAGTGCCGAGACTGACGATTTGGTTCGCTTGATGCAGGTGGAATTCTCCGAAGATGGTTTTCGACAGGCCGCTCTCCAACAGCTCGAAGAACTGCGTCTAGCTATGCCGTCAGAAATCACAGACGAGGTTGCTGAGGAGAGATTGGATGCGCTTCTCGAAGAAGCGATTGCAGAAGTCTCTCTAACTCTGCATGCGGGTACCTCCCAATGAGATTGAACCGGTTGGATCTTATCCGTTATGGGCGCTTTAAAGATGCCGATATTTGTTTTCCAAAATCGGCCGATGGGAAGCCTGATGTAACGGTGGTTTTCGGACAGAACGAGGCAGGCAAGTCTACCGCTTTCAATGGTTTTCTGGAATTGCTTTTCGGTTTCAAAGGCGGGGCACATCCCTACGCTTTCCGGTTCGATCGAAGTGATCTTGTAGTGGGTGCAGAGCTTGATCTGCCTGAACGTGGAACCACAGTATTGCGTCGCAACAGTAAGAGAACCCAATCACTGCTGGACTCGAACGAACGCCCAATCAACGAGGCGATTTTGACTGGTGCTCTGCACGGCCTTACTCGAGACAGCTATGAGGAACGGTTTTCACTCAATGAGAAAGGTCTGCGAGAAGGCGGCGAGCGGATAGCCGGAGCGCAGGGTGACCTTGGCCAACTGCTGCATGCAGGTCTCTCCGGTCTGACAGGGATGGCTCAAACGCTGGATTCCTTGGCCGAGCGAGCAGACAAATTTTACAAGAAACGCGGTCGGGGTACGGTATTGAAGACCGGCAGTGATCGCCTCAAAGAAATTGGTCGCGACTTGCGTGCTGATCACTTGACGACTGAGCGAGAGCGCAAACTTCGCGAAGATCGTGACCGGACAGTAGCCGATTTCGAAACTGCAGATGCTGAGCTTCGACAAGTTTATCAACGACAAGCAGCGTCTAAGGCTGCGGAGTTATGGTATGATCAGACTGAGAAGATGCGGCAACTGACCGAAGCCTTGGCCGATTTTCCCGGCGGTCCCGACCTTGTTCCCGATGCGGCAGAGCGTGTCGCTGGCTTGGTCGAGAAAATCGCGGCTCAGTCGATCCGAGTCGCTGAATCGGAAGAAGAAATCGTCAAACTAGATCAGATCATCGAAGACCACCCAATCGACAACTTGACCCAGCCTTTGACGGCAGAGTTGGAACGGCTTGATCAACTAACTTTTGATGGTGCATCGCTTTTGGGGCGCGCGAGCACCGCGCGGGCAGACCTCGACCGTCGCCGCGTAGACTTGAATAACCTCGGACAGCAAATAGACAAAGTTTTGGTTCTCCTCGAGGTGCCGGATACGCCGCCATCCACAATCGCCTTAGAGGCAAATGATTTGGAGGACCTCGCCACCGTAGTCCAGGAGTGCTTGACGGCCAATCTTTCAGCCGGTGCTGCAAAGGAGGCCACTGAAGTCGCTCTCGCACAACATGCCAAAGCGCCCTGTGAGCCGCAAGATTTGACGACTCTGAAACACGCCTTCGAAAAATGGAAAGCCGTGGCGGATATGTCCGCTTTCGAAGTTGCCCATGGCCAAGCCTTGGCGCGCCTGACCAAAGTCGCAGTTGGTCTGCCGCAGTCTTGGATGGACCTTGTTGCAGCAGGCCTACCTGCGCGAGAAACGCTCGACGAAGTCAGTCAGGATTGGGCAACCCTAACTGCCGATATTGCGTCGGCCCGGAAAAACCTCGAGGCCCGTGTAGCCGAGTTGGTGGAGGCGCGGGCGGATCTAACTACTCACGAGGCCGCACCTGACGCCGTTGACATTATTAAGACCGAAGAGACGCGGCGTCGGCGTGATTTCGAATGGCAGCGGCATCGGGGCGATCTGACAAGTGAGACGGCTGACCAGTTCGAGGAGGCGATGTACGCTGATGACAGCGCCCGAGCTCATTACCTTACGGGTGCTGAGGCTCGGCAGCGGCTGCTGGCCGCACAGGGACAGGTGCGGAGCGCTGAAGCCCGGCATGAAACTGCAAAGATCCGTCACGACGACTTGAAAGTGAGACATGACCGCTTGTCAGAAAGCTGTTCAAGATTGGCGCTGGCACTGGGGTTTGAAGCAGGCACGCCCGTTTCGGCCTTCAACGCTCGCCAACAAGCTCTGACGACGGCTGCCGAAGCCGCGGCCGATGTTTCCAATGCTGAAAGAGCGTTGAAAGACCGTCTTGTGCAACAAGCTGAGGCTTGCGATGCGTTGACTGGAGCGGCGCGTCCCCTTGGGTATGATCCCGCGCAAGGTGATCTGCCCACTCAAATTCAGAGAGCGCTTACGTTGGAAAAAAGCGATCGCGAGGCTTGGGCCAAATGGCAGGATGGTGAGAAGACCATTGCTGAGTTGGAAAAAAAGGCTGAGCAAGCGCGCGACGATCTCGACTTCGCTTTGAAAAAGCTTGAACAATTAACCTCTGCGTTACCGTTGCCGGATTGTTCGCTTGATGGTATTCGAGCCGCTTTGCCGCACCTTCGAAGCCTGCAGCAGCTTTATGGAGAGCATAGAAAGCTCTCAATGCGGATTGGGGCCTTGGAGCAAGCGATCGCTGCGCTGGCAGATAGCGCAGAGCGCTTGATCCGAATTTTGGGGGATCCTGAAAACGATGCAGATCCTGTCCAGATCATCGACCGCGCTCGCTCGCGTCAAGCTTTGGCCGTGCGGGCAGACGAAAAACGGGAAGAGGCGGTTCTGCGACGGGATGAACTTGACCGTTTCAAACGTCGCGCAGAGACGGAGCTCCAGAATGCGAACGCCCACCTAGAATCTTGTTTCGAAGGGCAAGGTGGTCAGGACTTGATACCTCGCGATCGTGTTGCAAAGTTGGTTGAACGTGATCGTCTGCGAGCGGAAAAGGCAACTGCGGCACGTGATCGCCAAAAAGCCCGTGAAGGAGTCGATGCCGTTCTTTTCGCCGAGGAACTAGATCGGATGCCTGACGCAACGCGCTCGACAGAGCTGGAACAGGCGCAGCAAGACGCACAGCTCACCCGGGACGCCGCCCGCGACGCTCAGCGAGAAGCTGACCGGTTATATCGCGAAGCTTTTCAAGCCGCTGACCGCAGCGACCTCGCGACCGAACAAGCGACACTGCTGGAAGAGCTACGGAGCGGCGCGCGTCAGGCGGCTGTGGCTAGACTCGGAGTGCTGGCGGCACGAGGGGCGCTGCGTCGCCTTGCGGCAGAGCGGCGCGGCAGCATGCTGCGCGACGTCGAAGAGGCTTTCGTCACCATGACCTCCCCGGCCTGGACCGGTGTTGATGTCTGGACACAGTCCGAAGGCGAAAAGCTCGTCGGTATTCAGCCAGATGGAAACACGGTTCCTGTGGAGCAGATGTCGACGGGCACAATGGGTCAGCTGTACTTTGCGTTGCGTCTTGCTGGATATCGCAGCTTTGCGCGTGACCCTGGCCCACTGCCGATGGTCCTGGACGATATCATGGAGACATTTGACGATGTGCGGGCACGAGCGGCCTTGCAACTCTGTGCCGAGATCGGCGCGAACGGACAAGCAATCCTCTTCACCCACCACGCACATCTAGTCGAACTGGCGCGAGACAGTATCGATGGGGTGGCGATCGTAAACATGCCCGACTGAAAGAGCTTTAGTCTGCAACAATGACGAGACTGCCGCGCAAAATCCTGGAATCTGGCTGTAGCGTTCTAAGACCAACTTGCCCCATGACCATTATTCCAACCGCTTCGCCCGTTCAGCAACTCTCTGAACCATCGAAACGGTCGCGCCACCTGCCTGACGTATTCCAGCCCCAGCGATCTCAGCATTCGACCTTGTCCCAAAACGTGCTCGCGCCCGGGACCCCTTGGTGCCGACCAATCCCTTGGCGAAGCCGCCGGGCCCCGGAATGCTTGGCGGTCCGGCCATCATGAAATTGCCAGAGATTGAGCGGACGATTAGCGGGGTGGCGATGATCATGCCGCCTGCGAGAAACATCATCATGAAGAAGGGGACCAGCGCGCCGATGTTGCTTGCGCCGGAGGGGTCTCCGAGTTCGGTCATGAGTGAGCGCGACATTCCGACTACGGTGGAAAACACCCCCGCAATCACGAGTGGGTAGAGCGCATAGGATACCGTGCTGGACAGCCAGCGATGGAAATAGTCCTTGCTGACATCGAACAGCGAAAGTGCGATCATGATTGGGGCGATACCGATCATGAAGGCCAGCATGATCTTTGCGAAGATCAGGACAAGCCCGCAGAGCGCGCCGATCACACCAAGGAGGAAAGCGCCGATCGCGCCGATCAGGGCTCCGGCCATCCAATGCATGTTGTCACCGGCCGCGTTCAGGTAGTCGCCGAACTCTTCGATGAGATCGTCGAAGGCCTCGGCAAAGTAGGACGCACCTGCACCGCCGCCGCCAAGTCCTGCCACCATGCCGCCTGCGAGCTGGTCGAGCCCGTTGATGAGGGCGCTGGCCATCGCGTTGAATTGGACCCAATTCAACGCAAAGAGGGAGATCAGCATGAGCTTGAGGGCGAACCAGAACGCGGTCCGCCCATCCATGGATTTGTACTGAAGCACCATGTTGAGGAAGATGCCGATCACGGCGAGCGTCGAAGCCACGGCGATGACGCCGCCAAGCTGACCGGCGACGTTACCAAAAGTGGTTTGGGCCGCGTCGCCCAGAAAGTTGTCGGTTGTCTCAACCATCCAGGTGACAACGCCCATCGGATCTTCCTCGCTTTGTTTTAGGCGTTGTCACCAGTGCGACGTTTCAGGAAGGCCTTCAGGATGTGCTCACCGTTGAAATCCGGCACAACCGAGGCCAGTTCCCAGCCGTCTTGGCCAAGAGCTGTCAGCTGTGCTTCGATCTTTGGCGGCTTTGTCTTGGCGGTGTTGATCTGTTCAATCTTGTATTCAAACATGGGCTGTTTCCTTTGAATGGGCCGGGTCGTTCGGCAAGTAGAATTCAGTGATGCCGCGCGCGCCTTCATAGCGACCGGCCTGGATAATCACATCGATCGAGCGAGTGATGTAATCGTTCATGTCCTGGTATGTCATGGGCGCATCGGTTTTCAGGGCGGCGATGGCAAGGCGTTGAACCGCCAGTTGCGGTGTTTCAGCGTGCAGCGTGGTGAGAGAGCCACCATGGCCGGTGTTGATCGCCTCGAGAAAGGTCATGGCCTCTTTGCCGCGCACTTCGCCCAAGACGATGCGGTCCGGCCGCATGCGCAGGGTGGAGGTCAGCAGGACATCAGCGCGGCGCGTGGCTTCATCGCGATCAGACATCAGCGTCACGACATTGGGCTGCGTCGGACGCAACTCGGCGGCTTCTTCGATGGTGATGATGCGCTCGTCAGCGGGAACGAAGGAGAGGATCTTGCGCGCCGCGACGGTCTTGCCGGTCGAGGTCCCGCCGGACACGATCATGTTGAGCTTGTGGGTGACGCAGAACTTGATCGCGGCGTCGATATCGCCGGTGGCCACGACATCGCGCAGCTCAGCATTGCGCTTGCGTCGTGCGCCCTCGTTGCTGCGCTCTTTTCCGAACAAGTAAGAAAGCTTGATCTGGTCCAATGGCAGGTCCGCAAAGAATCGCAGGGAAATCGCATAGCCACCATCAACGGCGGGGGGCTGGATGACCTGCGCTCGGATTGGGCGGTCACGGTAGGCGATGCTGACCGACACGATGGGCTTGGCCCGGCTGAGCGTGGTGTTCGCGGCGAAAGCAATCTGATTGCCCAAGTCTTTGATATCATTCTGCGAGAGCCGTCGATTGACGGGCCTCATAAAGTGATCTCCTTGGAACTCGGCCCACAGCGCGCCGTCAGGATTGATACAAAGTTCGATCAGCTTCGGATCACGCGCCTCGTTGATCTTGTCCATCGAAGTTTGCAGATAGCTGGCCGCCATGATCAGAAAATCTCCAGATCGCGGTCGACCATTACGGTGACGCGGGCACCTTGATCGACATAGATGACGGGCGAGACGGAGAGATACTCGCCAATCACGCTTTGTGCGCTGTCTTGCAGGTCTTCGCCAATGCCCTCGAGGACATCCGAGGCAATCTCACCTTCGGTGTTCTGCGCGGCGACGGCAGGCAAGGCTCCGATCAGCGATATTAGGGCGGCGGACCCGAACCGCGTGCCAAAACGGCTATCGACGAAACCGGTCGTGCCAGAGCGCCCCAGCTCATCTCCACCAAAAGCGCTGATTTCAACGGTTTGGTTGCTCGGAAGAATGATCCGGTCCCAGGCGATCGTCACGCGTTGCTGCGCGATGTCGAGGCCAGATTGATACCGTCCTATCAGACGCGCGCCGCGCGGGATCAGGATCCGCGAGCCGTCATAGGCGTGGACATCTTCCGATACCATCGCGCGGACCTGACCGGCGAGCGAGCTGTCGATTGCTGTCTCCAGCACGGCCTGGATCATCGTGCCCTGAACGACTGTGTTTGCCGGGTTCACGATCAACTGGGCCTGTGTCACCTCGGCAGGTTCAGCACCATTGCGGACAAAGTCTGTGTCGCCATCAAGCCGCCGTTGCTGCGTGGCGGTTTCATTGTTGCCGCTGCCCGAGCCGCCGAAAGCAATGATTGGGCTGGCGATACGGGCTTGCAGCTCTTCAAGTTCGGCTTGCCGCCGCCGTTCCAGCTCCTGAAGGCGCAGTTCCTCGGCCGTCGGGCCGGTTGGTGCAGGCGAGCGCGGGGCTTCCAGGCTTGCAAGCTCAAGATCGTTCTGCAGGCGCTGGATTTGCCGCGCACGTTCTTCCAACTCTTCGCGCAAGGCGGCTTGCGTTGCTGCTGCCTCGCTTCGCAACGCATCGATCTCTGCGCCCAAGGTATCCAATGCCTCAAGGTCGACGGTTGGGGCTTCAGGTGCAGGTGCATTACGCAGAGCTTCCAGCTCGGACCGCATGGCGTCCATTTGCGCGCGCAGCTCTTCTGTTTCGCTGTCTGGTTCCGGCTCCGGCGGTGGTGATGTGTCTATCGGTGCAGGGGTTGGCTCAAGGTCTCCAAACCCCGGACCTGCCGCTTGGAATTCATCTGGGGACGCGGTTTCCAGGCTATCGGGGTCAGAGCCGCCAGAGAACAACAGCAAGAGGCCGCCAAGTGCGGCGATTGCCGCAATGCCTAGGGCAATCGTGCCAGCAGACGGCCGCGATTTTCGGTTTTGTGGTTTTCCTTCAAGCGCTTCGAGGCGCTTCTTAAGCTCAGCTGTTTCACTCATCGGGATTTGCCTCGCTCATCTCTTGGATGCAAATCTCGTCCTCGCCGAGCCTGAGAACCCATCGATCGCTTACACCTGACAGGCGGATCACTCCATCCGGTCGCGCGAGCGCATTCACGCTGCGCTCATTGCCGCCGGACCAACGAAAGATCGCAGGCAGCGGTGCGTTTGCGGCAAAGCGGAAGTAGGTGAAGGTGCCGTCGTCCCAGATTTCACGCGGGGTGATCTCGGATCGCGCGCTGACGCCATAGGCGTGGTTGGCAGGTTGGCTTGCCGCCACACGCGATTGCTGGGGAGCGGACTCCGGATAGGTGAAGCGGATGACATAGAAAGTCGGCGAACTCGCCTCGGTCACGTTGAAATAATAGCTGCGCCGGTTGGTATAGACGGTGATGTTGGTATGCGCGCCGCGCGAGACGGGCTTGATCGCAAAAGCCTGGCCACCGGGCACGCCGTCCAGGAGAAACCCTTCGGTGTCGCCTGCAATGATTGAGCGGATGGTCTCGCCTTGGCCAAACTCAATGCTGGTTACATGGGTTAGGCTAGTGCGGATACGGTAGACCTGCCCATCCTGATAGGTGGCCAGCCGGACGCGGGCATCATAGGGGCCTTGGCGCGGCTGGGTTTCTGCATAGGCGGTGCCAGCAAGCGGAATTAGGAAGGCGAGGATCAGGAACAGGCGGCGCATGGGTTACTCCAAACGATCCGAGCGGATCGCGTATTCGGTGACGGTGAAGCCAAAGGGGTTCTGCCAGACATCGTCGATCGACCGGCTATTCTCCGGCCGAAATTCAAACATCAGCGTTACAGTGAAGAGCCCATTTTGCGCGCCGCGCCGTGAGTTGAGCCGCTTGCGCAGGCGCACTTGGGCACGGTTGGCGCTGATGTGCGTGATCGACAAAACCTCGACTTCAAGCCGGGCATCTGTGCCGTAGCTGTCCGGCGGATAGGCCTCATGGCCGCTGGTCCAAAGCGCGCGCAGCCCTGCGGCGGCCGCGCCGTCCGACTGGTCCAGGACCCGCCGCACCCGCACATCATTGTCGAGCTGGTTGTACGTCTCTCGATCTATGACATAGCGGTAGACCTGTGCCTCGATGATAGCGGGGCGTTCCGTGAGTGAGACCGCTTCAACCACGGCATTGGGGAGGGCCATGCCGGTTTCGCTATCAAAGGGCACGATCATGGGCGGCGGGTCCACGTCGAACAGGGCCACAAGTGCTGCGGCGAGGCAGCCTGTCATGCCAAAGGCCATGCCTGTCAGCCCCAGTTTCTGCCACATGAGCTCGCGTCGTCGTGCGCCGTAGACGAGCTCTTCTTCGATGATCTCTGCCTCGCTGATCATGGGGTCAGTCCGTACGCAAGTCTGGCAGGGTGAAGTCCATGTAGCGGCGTTCTTCGGCCAGCGTCGCGGCATCGACCACGCCGGACTGGCCCGCACCGACGGTCTGAATAGCTTCGAGCTCCCACATGCGTGTCATGGCGATGGCCAGCTCGGCCGTGACGCGGGTGTTGTGATCCACGGCTTCTTTGAGCGTTTCCATGTTGGGGATCAGCGAGACCAGCTGTTCGACCCGCTCGAGGGATTGCGCGGCCTCGTCATAGCTATTTTCGGCCGCCGCTGACATCACCGCCCCGGTGCCCGCTTGGCTGGCAATGCGTTCCGCGCCCGGATTGCCGCTGCTGGCCATGTCGGACAGGCTTTCTTGGTCAAATCCTGCGTCCTCCAAGGCTTGCGTCATGCGGCCTTCCATCTGTGGGGCCGCATTGCCGATCAGACCGCTGAAATCGCCGCTTTGGATTTGCCGGATGGTGCCGAGGAGATTTCCGAATTCCTGATCGAGAAGCCCGTCGAGATCACCACCCATGGCCATCTCGATGATATCCGATGCGCCGGTCAGGGCGGCGTAGGTCTCGTTGAGCGTGTCGAGTTGCTGCTGCACCAGATCGAGCTGCTCGAGAAGCGTGTCGAGCTGGTCGGTCTGGATCCCGAAATCCTCCAGCATTTGCTGCAGCTGGCGAATTTCTTGCGCGATGTTGCGCGTGTCGACCGTCGGCACGCCTTGAGCAGTTGCAGGAGACGCAACCAACAATGCGTAGGTCGCTACGGCAGAAAGAAAGCGGATCATCGGAGGGCCTCCAGATCGAATTGCATGAAGTCTTGTTCGCGTGCCTGCGCGGCCGCCATGGCCAGCTCTGCCGCACTAAGCGGGCGGGTATGGGCCGCCTTAAGGCGCGTGCGGATCGCGATCAGTCGGGCGAGTTCGGCGCGCGCATAGGTGTTGAGCGACATGGCCGCATAAATGTCGTCAGTTTCGCCAATGCGTCTGATGATGTCCTGAACGCGCTGCGCGGCCGCTTGCACCGAGACCATGGAATAATCGCCATAGACCCCTGCGCCGAACGAGGTGAGGCTCATGGTCGAGTTTGCGAGCAAGACCGGATCGATGGTGCCAAGCGCGTCCACGCCGCCGACGCTGGCAAGGTAGAGATTGTAGCGCTTGGGGATCACCTGAACGTAGTGCTGGGTCTCGGCAAAAGGGGGTACGCCGCCGTAGCGCTGCACATTGCCGGGACCGGCATTATAGGCCGCGAGCCCGTGAATGATGTTGCCGTCAAACATCGCCAGCATCTGCGCCAGATAGCGCGCGCCGCCGGTGACCTGGATGTAGGGGTTTTTATCGTAGGCGGGGTAGATCCCGAGATCCTGTGCGGTGCCGGGCATTATCTGGGTCAGGCCAAATGCACCGACTGGGGAGCGCGCTCCGATGGTGAAGCGGCTTTCTTGCCAGATCAGCGCCTGCAACAGGCAGCGCCATTGCTTGGGCGACAGGCCCGCTGCGCGCACGCCGGACATATGGTGCGTTTCCTGAGCCGCGCGAATGATCAGCTCTTCGATCGAGCCGGAGGCGTCGCCGAACATTTGAGCAGCGCCGGGGTTTAGATCGACCGGGCTGTAAAGCGTGCCAGCAGCGCTTTCAGGTGATGAACCAGCTTCTAAGCTCGCGACCAGCGCACCTGAATTTCCGCTGGCAAGGGTCGAGGCATCGAGGATGCTTTCCAGCGCCTGGAGTTGTTCCTGCTCGAGCGCTTCGAGCTTTTCCTCTTTGGTCAAACGATCCCGCTGCAGCGCCAGATCTTGTTCGCCCTGCTGCAACACGCGCTCGCGCTGCAAGAACATGCCCGCATCGAATGTGGGCACGCCTTGGGCAAAGGCCATTGACGCGGCGAAACAGACTAAGCCCGCAAAGATATGCAGGCGGTGCTTACTCACCGAGACCACCAATCGGCCCGAGCAGCTCGAAATTGCAGTTGCTGCGGCTGACCTCGGCAAAGGAGTTGAAGCATTCCGCTTCTGATGGCCGGTATTCCGCGCAGGCTGTCAGGGTCAAAAGGGTGAGGGTCAGTACGCAAAGTCTAAGCATCAATTTGTCTCCAAAAATCGGGGTTTTGACGATAATCCGCGCTAACCAGCGCTTCGCCTTTTTCCATGCCGCCAAGGATCGTGAGGTAGGGGCCAAGGGCGCTGAGATCAGCGTCGATCACCACCGAACCTTGATCTTCGCGCACCAACGCCAGACGGGAGTTGCTGCCGGTGCCGAGCAAAACGCTGAGCTCTTTCTCAGAAAGGCCCAGCATGGTGTAATCGCTGGCCGAGGCGCGGATGTTGGGTAGCAGAAGCTGCGTCGGCACAGCCTCGACGATCGTTTTGCCAGTGCGGGTTTTCTCAAGCTGGCTTGCGTATTGGGTCATCATCACGACAACCGCGTTTTGTTTGCGCGCCGTGACCAGCCAGTTGCTGAGCCGATCTGCGAAATACGGGTTGTCGAGCGCTTTCCAGGCCTCATCGATGATGATCAATGTCGGCTTGCGGTCCTCGATGACGCGTTCCACCCGCCGAAACAGGTAGGACAGGACAGCCATGCGTTCCTTTTCGCTTTCGCTCTCGAGAATGCCGGTAAGGTCGAAGCCCACGACATCACCATCGAGCGAGAAGGTATCCTCAGCACTTTGCCCGAAGATCCAGCCATATCGACCGTCTGCGGTCCATTCCTGTATCCGCTCAAACAGGTCCCCTTCATCTGCCCCCGCCACAAACAGCGAGGCCAGATCCTGCCAGTTGCGCAGGGCGGCATCGCTCGCTCCGGCGTTCTGGCGCACCACCTCTTGAATTCGGTTGATCTGGACCGGGCTCAGAGGCTTGTCGGAGCGATGCAAAAGGGTGGCCAACCAATCAGAAAGCCAGGCTTGCCCGCGCCCATCGATTTCGGTGCGCAGCGGGTTGAGACCGGTTGCTTCACCCGCTTTGATGGCGCTGTAGCGCCCGCCATTGGCCCGCACGGCCATTTCCATACCCGCGCGATAGTCGAACACGAACACGCGCGCGTCGCAGCGACGGGCTTGGGTCATCAGGAAAGCCGACAGCACTGACTTGCCTGAGCCAGGACGGCCGAGGATCAAGGTGTGCCCGCCTGTCGGCTCTTTGTCCGGCTGACCCGCCTCGTGGTAGTTGAACAGGAAGCCCGAGCGTTCAGGCGTCGGGAACAGGGAGATTGGTTTGCCCCAAGGCACTTTGTGCCCGGGTTTTCCCAGTTGACCGCGATGGAGCGCCGCGAGATCGGCAAAGTTTGTGTTGGTGATGGCGGCCTTGCGGCTGCGCATCTGTCCATTGCCCGGATGCTGCGCGAAATAATGGGTCCGAGCCGCAAAGCTCTCATTCACCAGATTAACACCTTCACTGGCAGCGATGTTGCGCACCTCGGCGGCGATGGTTTCCAGCTTTTCTTCGGTCTCTGCAAAAACCGTCACCGTCATGTGATGATCGCCAAAGCTCAACCGTTTGGACTCCAGATCGTCCAGAGCGTCGACCAGTTCTTCGGCGAGAGAAATCGCGCCGTCATCGCTGGCCTTCATCAGGCGCTGTTGGCGCTTGATCCGGCTGGCCATGATGTTGCTGTTTATTGGCGTGAAGGAATGCGTGGCGACCATATCGACGGGCAGGTTCAGCTCATCAAACATGGTGCAGTTGGTTTTGGCCGGATAAGTCTTTATCGCAAAGCTCGTACCAAACCGCTTGCCCGCCGTCCCGTCGTCGAGCGAAAAGCCGCGCCCCTGAAACGTGACGCGGGTGTTTGCCACATCCTCGGCAATGACGCCAAAGCGGGATTTTGCGAAGAGCGGTCGCTCCTGTCCGATATTGAGTGCCCCGAGGAACCCGAGTAGCTCGCCGCTTTCGGCTCCGAGCAGACGCGGGTTCATCTCTGAAAAGGAAGACAGTAGGAATCCAACGACCTCGCTGAGCTTGCGCAATTGCTTGGCGGTCTGGTCTTTGAGCTGGGAGATCGAGTCTGAGCGTTTCAGGCGCAGCCGCGCGCCTAGGGGCGGACGCTTCAGAACTGTTAGTGTGAGGGTCTTGTCGCGCAGGCCCGCTTGCGCCATGGCCGCTTGCCACCGGGTATCGAGTGCTTGCGCAAATCCCCCGTCGGGCACTGGTGGCAGCGTGGTCTCGATCGCCTTTGAAACTTTGTGCAAATAGAAACTATATTCCGGCCCGATCTGCGCGATGATGGCAGCGAAGAGTGCTCGGATTTTCTCTAGGTGCGCGTCATCGCTGGTCATGCTGTTGACGCCATCGAGACGGATGCATTGGAAGAGCGCATTGCCGCGCGTGCGGACCGTCACGTCATTCACGAGGCTGACATAGGGCAGCATGCTGGCCATTGGGCGCTCTTTGCGCGCCCAGTCCGGCAGCGTTGCAAGATCATCCGACGGATCACGGAGCATAGCTATCCCCCGAATGGATCTTACGGTTTGGCGTCGGGGGCGTTTCCTGCAGCGTAGTGACCATCACCTCAAGAAAGGCAGGGTCCCAATCCGCCGCTTTCCAAAGTGCAGGATAGGCCAGAGCGGCGATGACGATCACCGGCCAGCTCTGAACCCAGAGAAACAGCAACACAAACCCGAAGAGCCAGACCATGGCATACATGATGGGCAAGCCGATTAGCTTTGGTGGCCGGATCAGGCCCAGGAAGAGGCGGGTTTGCGTTGCCATGCCGAATTTACGCGCCCCAGATTGCAGTCACGATGGTCGGTGCAGCTGCGATGCCTGCAATCGCAACAAGCACCCAAAGGGCTTGGCGGAAATCCAGAATGCCGAAGAGCCAAGAGAGGAACACACCGATCAGGGCCAAGGTGCCGATGACAATACCCAAGGGGCCGGTGATCGTGTCGACGATACCTTGCAACAGGTTCTGCACCGGCGAAAGGTCAATGCTCTGCGCAAAGGCGGGGTTGGCAATCATCAAGCTGGCCAGAGCCAGCGACAGGATCGTGCGGAAATGAATGTGCATCAGGAGGCTCCAGTCAGTCGGTCACGCACCGCCATGACGCGGCGCACGTGATTTTGGGTTTCTTGGTAGGGAGGGATGCCGCCATAGCGCGCGACCGCGTCAGGCCCTGCGTTGTAGGCAGCGAGCGCGAGTTCGGCCGTGCCGAACTGCGCCAGCATCATCAGAAGGTAGCGAGCAGAGCCGTCGAGGTTGGCCTGCCAGTCATGCGGATCTACGTCGAGCTGCGCGGCCGTCGCGGGCATCAGCTGCCCGAGGCCAATCGCGCCTGCAGAACTGCGCGCATTCGGGCGATAGGCGCTTTCGATCTCGATATTGGCTTGAAATAGTGTCTGCCATTCCGTCACCGAAAGGCCAGCACGGCGCAGAGCTGGGTGCCCGCCGTAACGTTGCGCAGTGCTTTCAAGGACGGCGAGGATCTCGGGGCGAGGAACTGCGCGGGCGGGTACGGGGCGAGGTGTTTCAGGCTCGACGGGTTGAGAATACACGACCGGCGCAGAGCCCGCCACGTCAAGGCCGCCCCCATAGGTTCGTACAAAACTGTATTGTGGCGTACCTGAGCTGAGGCGGCCGTCTGTTTGCATCGCAAGGACAAAGCCTTCGGCCGAGGCCGTGTTCGCCAAAGCAGTGGTGATCAGCGCGAGTGATTTAACCTGCGTTGCCCAGCTTGTGCGAGGTGACTTTGCCTTCGACCATCGGGATAGATGCCGTATTGAGATCGAGACCCACCAAGAAACTGACCAACCCGTTGATGGTTTTAAATTCCCGCGCCGCCATATTATTGCGCGCAGTGACAAGCAAACGCCGCGTCTCACCATCCGGCGAAATGCAGTGCACGGTCCAGACACCGGACCATTGAGCAGAGGTTCTATTAGGCGTGGAGCGGCATACGACATCCGCTGAATGACCCTCAGCGAGCAGCACACGCAGCCCGTCTTCACTAACAACATTCGGGGCATCTTGCATTAAGTTCAAGAGATCCGAGCCTCGCGACATGGTGCAGAGCCCGGTAGTCCCTCATGGACTGCCAAACCCTTGCATTGCTATAATATCGCATTCAATAGATTGGTTGTGACTTGATGCGCTATGAATGCCTTAATAGACATTTATCGGAATATAATCCACAAACCAAGGCAGTTGGAGCGACGATCAAGAAAGGGGCAATGATCGCGGCGAGTTCAATTTGCGCCGGACAAATGGGATTGGCACAAAAGCTGATTGCCGCCGATCCCGCTTTTTGCGCCAGAGAGCAAAGAGGTGATCCGCACCTATGCCGATCTGGTTAGGATCAGGATGCATTGATTTTCGCAGCGCTGCGTGATTCACGGCTCGGAAAACGGAGCGGTGACATGAGCGACCTTTACTGGCTGACCGACGAGCAGATGGCCAAGCTTTCCCCTTTTTTCCCGAAGTCGCACGGCAAGCCTCGCGTCGATGATCGGCGTGTGTTGAGCGGGATTATCTTCATCAATCGCAATGGCTTGCGTTGGCGCGACGCTCCTGCCGCCTATGGTCCACACAAGACACTCTACAGCCGCTGGAAGCGTTGGAGCGAGAAAGGCATCTTCGCGCGGATGATGACCGGGCTCGCTGCGGCGCACGGCGAACAGAAGACTGTGATGATCGACGCGACATACCTCAAGGCACATCGCACAGCGACCAGCATGGCCGCTAAAAAGGGGGGTGTGGTCGCCTGATCGGTCGCACCAAGGGCGGCATCAACACCAAGCTGCACGCAATCTGTGACAGCTAGGGAAGACCAATCGATCTGTTCGTCACCGCCGGACAGGTCAGCGATTATATCGGCGCACGGGCACTGCTTAGCGGCCTGACAAACGTCAAATGGCTGCTCGGAGATCGTGGCCATGACGCTGACTGGTTCCGAGAAGCGTTGAAAGACAAAGGGATACACGCCTGTATCCCCGGTCGAAACCAGCGCAAGACGACGGTCAAATACGACAAGCGCCGATACAAACGGCGCAACCGGATCGAAATAATGTTTGGCAGGCTCAAGGATTGGAGACGCGTGGCAACACGCTATGACCGCTGTCCCAAGGTCTTCCTCTCAGCCATCGCGCTCGCTGCTGCCGTGATCTACTGGTTATGAATCCTGACCCTAGACACATCAGTGATATTGCCAAAATTACCTGAAGTAAATTTAGTCAAATTCATTGGCGAACATCCTGATTCAGACGTATTGACACTTAACAAGTGTCTGGACGACAAGCTGGCCGAATTATATTTCCAGGGGGGGGAAATTGCAAAAGGTATACCAAGTATTGATTGCAAACGTGGAACCCTTTGAAACCTTTTGAATGTAGGTAGATCGCAGATAGCCTGATGTTGGGATATCCGAAGCTTCACTCACCCATCGGTGCCTAATTTTCAGGAACAAAACGGACTCGTCTATCTGGAGTGAACTCGATACAATGCATCATATTAATCCAGATCATTATCTCAATGTTGATGGTATCAGGCTTTGGACCGCGGAGCGTAGTGAGCGTGCTTGGGCATCTGCCTATGCCGGATTCGAGGCGGCGCTTACAGCACGGAACGGAAATGCCACCGTTTATCTCGTTTGTGGGATGCAAGGTGCTGGAAAAACAACTTGGGTTGAAAATCGACCAGACAACGACAATGAAATCTATTTTGATGCAGCACTTCCCGCCCGAGAACACCGTATGCCATTGATCCAATTGGCCAGAGGAAATTGCAAAAAGTTGGTCAGCGTATGGATTGATACACCCATTTCAATGGCGAAGCAGAGAAACAAATCCCGGCGCGCCGATCATGTGGTGCCCGAATCTT
The DNA here is from genome assembly GCF_050633425.1 of Pelagimonas sp. Taxonomy (GTDB): domain Bacteria; phylum Pseudomonadota; class Alphaproteobacteria; order Rhodobacterales; family Rhodobacteraceae; genus Pelagimonas. The sequence goes on from NZ_JBOEGM010000039.1 coordinate 25,815, forward strand.
CGCTTGTAGCAGTAGCAGAGCGGTTCGAGCCACCATCAACAAGTGAAGGGTTTGACACGTGTTTTCGAATTACCAAACTTTGATCAGACACCCAAAGCACCTACTCGGTGAAAACTCCGCTCTTAGGCTCAGGACCTATTAATCTGATTGAGTTTGTCGGTACGGCGTGATTCACTCTCCCAAACTGCGGGGGTTGTATGAGTAATCTATTCTGACTGAACGAAGATCAAATGGCGCGGCTTCGGCCCTATTTTCCGAAGAGCCATGGTGTGCCACGCGTCGATGACCGGCGGGTATTGAGTGGCATTATCTTCATCAATCTCAATGGCTTACGTTGGTGCGATGCGCCAAAGAAGTATGGTCCACCTAAGACGCTTTATAATCGTTGGAAGCGGTGGAGCGATATTGGCGTGTTTGCCCGGATTATGGAGGGCCTTGCCGCTGAAGCGCCTGACCATAAAACGATTTCAATCGACGCGACTTACCTCAAGGCCCACCGCACAGCGTCCAGCTTGTCGGTCAAAAAGGGGGGGCGAGGACGCCTAATCGGGCGAACCAAAGGTGGCATGAACACAAAGCTGCACGCTGTGACTGACACGGTTGGGCGGCCCATTCGGTTCTTCATAACCGCCGGTCAAGTGAGCGACTACACTAGGGCGAGAGCTCTTGTGGGTAGCCTGCCAGCAGCGGACTGGCTGCTCGGGGATCGCGGCTAAGATGCGGACTAGTTTCGCGAAGCCCCTGCAGACATGGGCATAACGCCCTGCATTCCAGGCAGAAAGTCGAGCGACAAAGCTATCAAGTACGACAAGCGTCGCTACAAAAGACGTAATCGGATTGAGATCATGTTTGGTCGCCTGAAAGATTGGCGACGGGTGGCAATACGCTATGACCGATGTCCAAAGGTATTTCTGTCAGCAATCGCACTCGCCGCAACAGTCATTTTCTGGTTTTGAGTCCTGAGCCTAGCTTTGGGTGTGGCCGGTATCTATCACAATCAATATTTGCGATCGTGATGGTGGCGCTTTGATATTATCTTTGGTCGTAGGACACCGTTACTTGTTGGTTTCTCACCGATGCCTTGGTCAGCACACTCCGGCAGCCAAGGTCAGCCCAAATAGATGGAAACAACATGACCAAAACCGCAAACACATCGCAAAAATTATTGGCCCAAAACACAGCGCTCGTTCTCGTTGATCATCAGGTCGGGTTGATGACAGGGGTTCGTGACTATTCCCCCAATGAGCTCAAGCATAACGTGGTGGGGTTGGCCAAAGCGGCTGAAATTCTTGGGATGCCAATTGTCACGACAACTACGTCAGCTGCTACTATGTGGGGGCCTGCCTTTCCAGAGCTGACCACGGCCCTGCCAAAGCAAGAAATTATTGACCGCACTACCGTGAATGCATGGGATGATGACCGCGTTGCAGATGCGATCCGTGACACCGGATGCAGCAACCTGATTTTTGCAGGCATATCACTAGAAGTTTGTGCTGCATTCCCTGCGATGACAGCTCAGAACACAGGGTATAACGCCTTTGTCGCGGTGGATGCCTGCGGTACATTCAACCAAACCAAACGGGAAACAGGTATCGCCCGACTTATCCAAAGTGGTGTTGTTGTTGCTGATGGCGCCAGTTTGATTGTCGAAATTTTGGCGGACAACGCAAGTCCGTTAGCCGGCCCTGTTTACGAAGCCCTCGGTATGGATTGGGCCACACTGGTCCATCAAGTTAGAGCAAGCGCGCAGCTTGGTGAATAATTGAGCACGCATCTAAAGCAGGGACTCATACAGTGATCTTTTGGATATTGATGGCCCTTTTGGTCTTTGTAATCCAGGCAATGCTTGTACCGATCGCACGCTATCTCATCAATGTAAGAGGCGGCGTGTGGACGGCACTAGGACCACGTGACAATCCTCCCACAATGCCCTTGATGGGTAAATCCCCCGCTAAGGGGTCGGTTCGTATCATAAGGGGATCGTTCGGCGTTACTGCTGCCCGCATTGCATACTCTACATATAATCAGCGTTTTTGTGTCTCATACAAATGGTACGGTACAATTCTCATATGGCCTGCCCCATCTGTACACCAGTCGTTCGCCACATGACCCACGAACCATCAAGATGTGGACAAGGACGAAGCCGCTACCGCGGCAGGGGCGCTTGCGGCGAGGGGGCGCTGTAATCTGAGCGCCGGGATTTTGGGAATGGGCATTTCTGTCTGACGATTGGGGTTTCTCAATCAACAGACAGGAGGGTCCCATGGCGGACACCAAGACCACACCGCTGCGTGCGCGGATGATCGAAGATATGCGGATAAAGGGGCTGGGCGAGAGTTCCCAAAAAGCGCACATCAGAGCGGTCAGGTACCTTGCCGAGTTCCTTGGGCGATCACCGGACACTGCCACGGCAGAAGACTTGCGCGCCTATCAGCTTCACATGGTCGACACGAACGTCACCCCATCGACCTACAACGCGCGATTTGTCGGGCTGTGGTTCTTTTCGAGACGACGTGCAAGCGCCCTGAGATGAAGGACTGCCTACATTTTCGCACGGAGCCGCGCAAGCTGCCCGTGGTGTTCAGCGCCGAAGAGGTGTTCGAGATCCTCAGGTTCGCGCCGGGGCCGGGGCTGAAGTATCGCGCAGCGCTCAGCATTTCCTATGGCACCGGGCTTCGCGCGTCAGAAGTCTGTAATCTCAAGGTCGGCGACACCGACAGCCCGTACGAGTTGCTTGCGCAACTGCGGGACCGAAGGTTGGAGTGGCGGCCGCGGGCACCCGCGTCTGCGCGCAAATCATGCGCTTCTCGTCTTCAGACCAACTCCGACGCCTGCGCCGCTTTGCCATGCCCAACCTCAATAATGTCCATTTGTTCGCTAATGGACATTATCCCTCACTAACGATCACCGTCAGTGCGGGCAGACCGGACGGTTACTTTGGAATGTGTGTTGTCATTAATACGTTTTTATCCGACCCTATCTCCTTATGAATTCGAACCGATATCATCATCTCTCTTGGCTGCATGGGATTGAGCTTTTTGAAGCGTCACTTAGTACGCAGACCTTTGCGCGCCATGCCCACGAGGGGTTTGCAATTGGGGCCATTGCTGAAGGGGTTGGCGGCTACTTCTGTCGCGGAGAGAGAATGGTGCTTCCCGCTGGGTCGCTTTCCCTGATGAATCCTGAAGAAGCACATACCGGCTACGCGGATACGCGTTGGCTGCGCTATAATATGCTCTACGTTTCTGAGGTTGCCGTTTGCGATATTTTGGGTGTGCGCAGCCTACTTGGGTTTTCAACTGTCGCTCCAAAGGACAGAGGTTTTGCGCTCTCTAAAGCTCTTTCGGCATTAGCGGCCAGATTGACTTCAGAACGATCGCTCGATTGGCATCTCAGTGTTGAAGAAGCCGTTCACGACGTGCTTTCTAAATCTTTTTGCCGATACGGCCGCACTGAACTGCGTCCAGCAGGGGCGGAACACTGCGCAGTTTCAAGGTTGCGCGAACAAATAGCAGCAGGTGTTGAATCAGGTGCAGATCTCAGTTTGTCGCTACTGGCCGACACCGCGCAACTCAACCAATCCTACCTGATCCGTATAACCCGTCGCGCCACCGGATTGACCCCTCACGGATTGGTCGTGCGCGCTCGCGTTGAAAAGGCACATCAACTACTGCTCCAGAATACTTCAGCTGCCTCGGCGGCCTTGGCTGCAGGCTTCTGCGATCAAGCACATATGATCCGCCAGTATCGCCGCCACTTTGGGGTAACCCCGAGCGTTGTCTTTCAACACACTTGAAGGTCAATTTTGTCCAAGCTCCGAAACGCCGTGTTGTCATATGTCTTGTCCAGATAGAGGAAAAGACGAAGGAACACATATTGATGAGACGCATTTGGCAAGCAAGCATGATCGGGCTTGCGCGATCTAGCGCCATGAAATCCTTTATGCAAAACAGTCGTGCGACATCATTCTTGCGGAATAAATATGTGGCTGGGGAGACTGTCACAGCAGGAGCCGAGCGTGCGGTTGCCTTACTTGAAAAGAACGGGATCCGCTCATCGCTGTTTTTTATGGGCGAGTATGTCGATGATCCAGCTCTGATTGCGGAAACGGTACAACAAAAGCACGATGCGGCCGAAGCCATTGCACAGCGCCAGCTTGACATTCACATTTCCGTCGATCCGACACAAATCGGATATGTCATTTCACCCCAGCAAACACAGGGGCACGCTCTAAAACTAGCAAAAGAAATAAAACGCCTGGCAGAAGAATCCCAAGGTATCCATTGCTTGATGTTTGATATGGAGGACGCAAGCCTCAATGACCCAACAATTGCGCTGCACAATACTCTCCAAGATCAAGGTTTGCCGGTAGCATTGACGCTTCAAGCCTATATGCGGCGCACAATGGAAGACATGGAGAAGCAAGTGCAGCGTGGTAGCCGAGTCCGACTGGTCAAAGGCGCATTTGCAGCGGGACCAAAACTAGCGTTTCAGGGTACTAACGAAATCAAACATAATTCCAGGCAACTTATTGAGTTAATGTTTTCCAAAACGGCGAAATCAAAGGGCTTCTATCCAATCATTGCTACCCACGACACGAATTTGCATGACTTCGCAATCCTGGTGGCTAGGAAGAATGGTTGGTCTAAAGGAGAGTACGAGTTCGAAATGTTGCTTGGGGTGCGCGAAGACATCGCACGAAATCTAGCGCTCCAGGGAGAACGTGTCCGCCTTTATGTTCCATTTGGTCGTGATTGGTGGCCGCATGCAGTGCGCCGTATTGGCGAAAATCCGAGGAATGCTGTACTGCTGACACGTTCGCTGTTCAGTTAGCTCAAGACCCATTAATTCTGTTGATGCTATCCTGGTAGCATATTTCAAAATCGCAAATTTCGGGGGCGTAGTATGAGCAGTCTTTATTGGCTGATCGAAGAGCAGATGGACCGGCTTGGCTGTATTTGTGCGGATCAGGGTTGGGTTCGCCGTTGAAGCGCCGGATACTAGAACGATATCAAATGACGCGACATCTCTTGAGGCACATCGTGCAGTGATTAGTCTTTGGAAAAGAAGGGGCGTTACCGCCGATAGGACAGGCCAAGGGCGATGGGAGCACCAAATTGTATGCCGTGACCGACGCGGTAAGGCACCCTAACGGCTCTCTTCATGACTTGTTGCCAGATCCGCGATTGTGCTGGGCTCGTGCTCTTGTGAGTAACCCCCGTGAGGACCCTGTAGATATGGAGAAATCGCCCTGTAGCTCGGAGTGATAGTCGTGGAGCAAGCCCATCAATAATAACATTTGTAGAAACAAGTAGCACAACGGTTTCGCTGCCATGTTTGGCGGACTGAAGAATGAGGGCGTATCGCAACCAGTTATGACTGATGCCCCAAGGTATTCCTGTCAGCCATCGTTCAGGCCGCAACCATATTATTCTGGCAATGAGGACTGATCCCTGGAAGTTTGAAGCAACTGAAAAACCTAAATAAAGATGCAGTACTCAGCAACTTGCATCACAGTGTGTCTTCTGCCCGCCGTAAATTCACTCAAGCTTATACTTCATACAGCGCCAACTGCGTTTCGCCGTTCTCCCATTGATACAATAAGCCAATTTCTGCACCTGTAAAAATGCAGTTTATTTTTGCCACAGGCTTGGCGTTCAAGCGGTTTTTCTCGATTGACGTCACGGAACCATGTCTCGGCAGGGTTAGTTGGTTTGGATCAACGCCCAAGGCGCGGGCAATCTGCTCCATTTTGTCGGCGGTTACAGACGATTTTGCATGTTCAATTTCACTAATGTAGCTGCGGTCGATCTGAGCAGCTAACGCTAGTTGCTCTTGGCTCACCCCTCTGGAATGCCTTAAGTTTTGAATATTTAAACCTATGCGGACTTTGAAAATCATGACCTGATTTCGGCCAATTAGCCCAGTCGTCTCTACGGGATATATTCCACAAAGCGATGGCCTCCGAAGAATGTGCTTGATCGGGTGCGCGACCTCGAGAAGTGTTTGGCAAAAGCGAGCCAAATTTGTCGGCTCAGGTAAGCTCACGGAGGTTATTGGATGCGTAGATTAGTTTGGAAATGTGGCCTCGGGGTGTCGGTTGCGGCTCTCCTTTCCATTGCGTCGCCGCAGCCAGCCAAAGCCTATCAGGTCGATTGTGCCATTCTGCTTTGCCTTGCTGGTGGGTGGCCAGCTTCAGCAGAATGTGCTCATGCACGGGCTGTGTTTATCAGGCGGATTACGCCTTGGCCGATCGAGCCACCTTTGCAGATTTGGCGTTGTCCAATGGGGGTATCCGTGAATACACCACTGCAAGACCGCGGAAATCCAGCGCGGATTATTTTGGCGCAGCTGTCCGAGAGCGGTGGCGCAGACATCGACATCAGCGGGTTTGAATTTGATTTTGTGCGTTCCATCCGCGTCTGGGATGTGCGCCATTACAGTCACCGAGAGCGAGGCCGTGACGATGATTGCTCAGAACGCTACAGCATGAATCTAGGCACCTACGGCACGCAGGGCGGTTTCAGCTGGCAAAGAACAACGCCTGCCTCAGCCCCCACATGGGTCATCCCCTCGCGCAGATGCTCATCTTCTAACACGCGGCGCGGTGTTGGTGTGGAGTGGGAAGATCACGAGGGCAACCATGGGTATGAGTGGGTCGCCTACTGATCGTCGGTCCCGATATCTTTCATGCGATCAGAAATATCACCTGCTATCCGCTCATAAAGTGCGGCTTGTTTGTCTCGTGCAGATCCTGGCTTGGGTTTTCTTCGGCGAATTCTCTTTGCAAGCCACAACAGCAAGCGCGCCGCAGGGTCTTGTGTCGTGTCGGCGGCATCAGTTGGGTACTTTTCCTCAAGCACGACCACAATTTCCTGCGAAAGGCTGCGCCTGTTGAGGGATGCATGGGTCTCTAACCGCTTTTTTAGGGCGGCGGGGAGCAAAAGCTTAAACTGAATCAGGTTCTCATTCTTCATAACAGCACTATGGACAATATTTGTCCCTAATGATATGGACAATTTATGTCCCTAGTTTGAGGTGCTGAAATGAAAACAACCCAGTTCAAATTGAATTTGCCAGCTGACGTTAAGCTTTGGCTCGAAGAAGAAGCGGTTCGCAACCTTCGTTCTCAGGGCTCGCAAGTTGTGTCTTGCTTGCGGGCTGCGATGTCGCGACAGGCGACAGTGCATGACGGGGCGGAAGAGTGATGCAGGATCAGTTGCAGCTCATCCCGACGCCCCAATTGGCCTTGATGTTTGGCTATAGTGAGCCAACGAATTCATTTTATGATTTTTGTCGCCGCAGCGGTATATCGCCGGTTCCAGGCCGTCGGGGGTGGTATGATCCAAAACTTGTACGCGCACGATTAGACGCAGTTCAAGGGATCGATGTTTCCAGATCCGAGGATAAAACGGTACTGAGCCTTGTTGCTCAGCGAAGAGCACGCCGTGCCCAGAAGTAGCCTTCCCAAGGGCGTTCATCGTGTCCGGCGCAGGGTTATGGCCGGTACCCGCTATCATTTCTATGCATGGCGAGGTGGCCCTAAGTTTTGGGAAGGAACCGATCCAGACCCGAAGGAGCCGGAATTTTTCTATGCATTCACGGAATGTGGCAAACCGGTAAGCCCTTCTGAATATTTGACGACGCTACTAATTGACGATTTTCTATCCAGTGCATCCTTGCCCAAGGCTGAGCGTTCAAAGGCTGATATCCGCAAATGGCTGGAGTTGTTCCGCGAGGAGTTCGGCGCAGATCCTGTCGTGATGTTCGAAGAGCGTGCTTCAAGGGGTGAGGTCAATAATTGGCGCAAGAAGTGGCTTCATTCGCCCAAGCAGCATGATATGGCGGGCACCCATGCGACACGCGTTCTGAATTGGGCGGTAGAAGAGGGGAAGCTGAAAGAGCATCACTGCCACAAGCTCAAGAAGCTCTACCAATCGAACCGCACAGAAATCATCTGGACGAGCGGCGATATCGCACAGTTCAACAAACATGCGCCCAAGTGGGTCCAGAGGATCCTGACCGCCGGATGCGAAACCGGCTTGCGAGCGGCCGATCTGGTTCAGGTCAAAATGGACCAGTTCGAAGATACGCCGCACGGCAAGCGCCTTCGTTTCAGGACCAGTAAGCGCGGCCAGATCGCATATATCCCTGCCACATGGGCGCTTGAGAAATTGATCGCAGAGACGCCAGTAGGCCAAGAGGTGTTGCTGGTGTCAGAGCTTGGTAGGCCCTTGACGGCCCGGTGGGCATCGAACCAGATCACCAAGTGGCGGCGCGAAGCTCAGATCCCCCCTTGGATCGACGGCAGGGAGAAGACTCTGTCTGATACGCGCGGGACGGCGGCGACACGATTGCTGAATGCGGATCTTTCTTTGCGCCAGATCGCGGTGCTAATGGGGTGGTCGGTTCGCTACGCAGCGCAGGTAATCGAGCATTATGCGCAGGTCAGCCCGGACGAAAGCGATGCGGTCCTGCGCAAGCTCAATCGAGCAAAATCACTGTCTCAAGACACAAAAATGTAAACGCCCCTGTAAACGCGGGGCCCCAAACACGGCAAGGAGTGATGTAAGTGATTGTTTTTAAATGGAGGCGAGTACCGGAATCGAACCGGTGTACACGGATTTGCAATCCGCTGCGTAACCACTCCGCCAACTCGCCAGAGTGGGGGCCTGACTAAGTTCTTGGCGTTGTCGCGTCAAGCGAATATCTTAGGAAAATCGCGATATACCTAAAAAATGGTCACGCTGACGCATTGTGCGATATTGCACAGCCTCAGTCATTGCCGATGCTGCTGAGATGTGGCAATACATATGATAAGCATCTGAACGAAAGAGTTTAGTTCATGACAGATTTTGCCACCCGCCGCCGCATGATGGTTGATACTCAGGTCCGCCCTTCGGACGTGACTGAATTTCCCATCATCGAATCTATGCTCACCGTGCCGCGTGAAGCGTTTGTTCCGCCTGAACAGGTTGAAGCCGCCTATGCTGGCGATCATGTTGATCTTTGGCCGGGCCGCCAGCTTTTGGATGCGCGGCTTTTTGCCAAAATGCTCGAAGTTTTGGACCTCGGGAATGACGATCTCGTGCTCGATATCGGGGCAGGGATGGGATACTCGTCCGCGGTTATTGCGCGCATCGCCGAAGCGGTGGTCGCGGTCGAGGATGACGAGACCCAAGTCTCTGAAGCGCAATCGCTTTTGACTGAAAACCACTCAGATAATGTTATCTTGCATACCGGTGCTCTTGCGGCCGGTGCCCCTGAACATGGGCCTTATGATGTGATCATTGTCGAGGGCGGAATCGAAACGCTTCCAGTGGCGATTTCGGACCAACTCAAAGAAGGTGGACGGATCGTATGCATTTTTGTTGAGAATGCGCTTGGAACCGTTAAGCTTGGCCATAAACGCGATGGTCAAATCGTTTGGCGCCACGCCTTCAACGGATTGGCCAACATACTGCAAGACTTTAAAAAAGAAACGGAATTCGCGCTCTAGAGCAGGAGCGAAAGCGGGGCAGAATGACTTTTGGGTTTCGACGGTTCTTTGTGAACAGTGCTGCGGTAGTAGCGCTTTCGGTTTCGTCTGCCGCACCTGTTTGGGCGGAAAGCCTGGCGGATGCGCTGGTTGGGGCTTACAAACATAGCGGATTGATAGAACAAAACCGTGCCGTTCTGCGTGCTGCGGACGAAGATGTGGCGCAGGCCATTTCGGCGTTGCGCCCGGTTTTGTCTTGGGCTGGTAACATCCAACGGGAGTTCGCGAACCGCCGCTCCTTTGTCGGTTCGGCAAATGCATTTGTCACCTCAGGTGGTGCGACAAACACCACAAGCATGAGCGTGGTTGCTGAAATCACCCTGTACGCGGGGGGCGCAAATCGCCTCAAAATCGCCGCGGCCAAAGAAGCCGTGCTTGCGACAAGATCCAGCCTTGTTTCCGTTGAACAGCAAGTTTTGCTGCGTGCTGTAAATGCCTTTATGGAAGTTGAGCGCGCCGTTGAGATCGTGGATTTGCGCCGGAATGGTGTACGTGTTCTGAAGCAAGAAGTTCGTGCTGCCAAAGATCGGTTCGAAGTTGGTGAAGTCACCAGAACGGATGTGGCCTTGGCGGAAGCCCGGCTCGCACAAGAAGCTTCGGCATTGGCGGCAGCAAGCGGGCAACTTGTTCTGGCGCAAGAAGAATATCGCGCTGCAGTTGGACGCAGGCCGGGGAATTTGATTCGCCCCAAACATGATCCTAAACTGCCATCCACGGTTGAGAGCGCCAAGGCCAGTGCCGTGCGCAGCCACCCGGACATGATCGCAATCCAGCATCAGGTTGCCGCGAATGAAGTTGCGATTAAAATTGCAGAAGCGTCAATGAAACCGACCGTCTCCCTTCAGGGGCGCTATGGTGTTACCGAAGATTTTGACGACTCGTCCTTTACCCATGGTGGGTCGATTTCGCTCAACGCGGGTGGTGCGATTTATCAGGGCGGAAAACTCCGCTCGGTTGTTCGTCAGGCCCGAGCGAACCGGGATGCGTCACGTGGCAACCTTCATGTGGTGCGCCATGCTATTGCCCAAGGCGTTGGGAATGCGTTTGTGCAACGCTCCGTCGCACAGGCCAGCCGCCGATCCTTCGAATCCCAAGTCCGAGCGGCGAGAGTTGCCTTTAATGGGGTGCGTGAAGAGGCCACATTGGGCGCGCGTACCACGCTGGACGTTCTTGACGCCGAGCAGGAGCTCATTAATGCGCGTGCGAACCTGATTTCCGCGCAGGTCGATGAAACGATTGCCGCTTACACAATCCTTGCGTCTATGGGGCTGTTGACGTCGGATTCGCTGCATCTCAACGTTCCGAAATATGACCCGGCTGAGTATTACAAACTGGTCAAAGATGCGCCGTCGGCGATCAGCAAACAGGGCCGCGAATTGGACCGTGTCCTGCGTGCGATTGGAAAAGAGTAACTTTTTCAGCATCTGTTGTCTGAATCGGGCAGGGCGGGTACACTCTGGCCTGAGGCAAGAGTGGTACAAAGAATGACCGACCCTGTTACGAATGTAGAAATTGAGGATGTTCTATCCTCTATTCGTCGATTGGTTTCTGACGATGCGCGTGGTGCAAAACCCCCAGCGCCCCGTGTAGAACAGCCTGATAGGTTGGTTCTAACACCGGCCTTGCGGGTCACCGGCGAAGGACCTTCGACCGTTGAGGCCCCCGCGCCAGACGTCGGGGCGCGTGACGTGGCACCTGTTCCTGATCCGGTCGAATCGCAGGAAAAGGATGATGCCCCGATTCTGCTGACAGAGTTCGCGCCTTTGATTGATGAGGCCACACCAGTCAGTGACGATGTGGAAACTGCAGACGAATTGACTGAAATTGACGATAGCATTGTGTCTTTTCAGAACAGCGAAGAGGATCTCACAGAGGCGACATCGGATACAGCGGTTGATACTCGCGCCGATGCGTCTGTTGCTGTTGAAGAGGACACCTTGGAGCAGCGCGTTGTTGACCTGGCGCTTGTTGCAACGGATCAGGAGGCAGGCGTTTCCGAGATCGAAGAGACTGCTGAGGCGACCGGCGGTGACCATGCGGTTGAGGCATCTCTTGAGGATGTTCAACCTGATGAGAATGTCGACGATTTGACCTCGCAGTTGCTTAGCAGATTGGTTGAAGATGAGGTCGAACAAGCCCTGTCAGACCTTGATCTGGACGCTGAGCCAGAAGCTGCCGCCGCAGAGAACGCCACGCCAGATAACGCCACGCCAGAGAATGTTCCCTCTGAGAACGAAAGTTCAGAGAGCATCAATGCGGTTGTCCTTGACGAAAGCGACGCGGGCTCGACCACTGGTGATCTTCAGGATGTGTTGGCAGACATGGCGGAGCAAGATGCGCCGGTGACTGATCCGGCAACGCAGACACTCGACACAGAGGTCGGAGAAAGTCTGGAAAGCAAGATCGCAGCGCTTGAGGAATTGGTTGGGCGCAGCCACGCGGAAGACTGGGAGCCTGAGCAGTCCATGCCCGAGGCTCCGGTGTTCAAACGCTCGTCTGATGTTTTGGATTGGCAAGACCACTTGCCAGAAGAGCACGCCGCCGGAGATGTAGCCGATGCGGTGGATGGTGATCAACCTGAGCGGGAGCCAGACGAAACAAGTCCTGATGAAGGCGCGACTGCGGCCGGCACGGTCACATCAGACGAAGCGATGTTGCGGCGCATGGTGTCTGACATTGTTCGTCAAGAGCTTCAGGGCGCCTTGGGAGAGCGGATTACACGCAATGTTCGCAAGCTGGTTAGGCGCGAAATCCACCGGGTTTTGATGAGCCAGGATTTCGATTGACGAGACAGGCATAGGGCCTGTTCGACGCGTCGGCTTAATATCGGCTGTTTCTAATCAACAATTAGAATGACCATAAAACAACAAAAAACGCGCCCCGTCGGAGCGCGTTTTTTGTTTAGACTAGAAGCGCGTTTATGCGGCTTCAGCCTGCTGCGCCGCATTGCGACGTTCGCTCTCTTCGCGCGACAGCGCAACCGAGGTGCGGACACCTTTGGACACAAAATCCATCAAACCAGAAACAACACGTTCGTTCGGATCAATCCCAGCACAAGACAACACTTCGCGACCATCGCGCGAGCGTGCCCAACGGGCGATTTGTTCCGGACCATTGCCGTATTTCTTGTCGTCAGCGATTGCGTCGTCTAGGGCAGCAAGCACCACAGCTGCGAACAGCTTGCGAGCACGGTTTCCCTGCTCTGCATTAAACGCGGTGCCGTCAACGAAATCTCTCATATCTCGACCTATAATTATTGCTCTTGTCTTTTTCGGCGTGAGGGCGGTTATGACCTATTCAAACCGATTCGGATACCCCGCATGTGCATAGCACCCATTCCGTTAACGCATAGCTTAGATTGGGCGACTACGATATATCGTAGCCTTGCTTTGGGGCGACCTGCCAGATATAGGAAGCGGCAACTTTCCTTCAACCTTTTGTCAAGGTTTTGTTACATGCCAAAGATCAACGGAAACGAGATCCGTCCCGGAAATGTGCTTGAGCACAATGATGCCCTGTGGGCTGCCGTTAAGGTCGACCACGTCAAGCCAGGCAAGGGCGGTGCCTTTGCACAAGTCGAACTTCGCAACCTGCGCAATGGCTCCAAATTGAACGAACGCTTTCGCAGCGCCGACAAGGTCGAGAAAGTGCGCCTTGAGCAAAAGGACATGCAGTTCCTCTACGAGGATGATGGTCAGCTGATTTTCATGGACACTGAAACCTATGATCAGGTCCAAATCGCAGCCGCTATTCTGGGCGAACGTCGCCCGTTTCTTCAGGATGGCATGACCATCGTTGTTGAGTTCCACGAAGAAGAAGCGCTGAGCGCAACCGTGCCGCAAAAAGTCACCTGCGTGATCCAAGAGACCGAGCCAGTTGTCAAAGGACAAACGGCGGCCAATAGCTTCAAGCCGGCCGTGCTCGACAATGGCGTGCGCATCTCTGTGCCTCCCTTCGTGGGGCAGGGCGAAGCGATTGTCGTGAATACTGAAACCATGTCGTATTCTGAGCGCGCCTAACCACGGGGTCGCGCGCACATCCCCGAATTGCTGGGGGTTTGATTGTCAAAAACGAAAGGCCTCCGGCGCAAGCCAAGGAGGCCTTTTTTGATGCTTGTTGTTAATCCACCCTTGCAGGACGTGCTGCCGTTGTTCCGGGCGCTGCACAATTTCCACGTGTGCTTGTCTCCGCATATATATCACTCAGACGGCCCTGACGCGGAGTACCTGGCGCATTTGCAAACGCAGTGCGATCACGGCGCAACGATTTATGCGCAGGATGCTGGTTGGGGCTTGGTTGCCTATTTATTGGCGATCCCAGAAGATGCTGCGGGGGATGGTCTGCGTCGGGGCGGCAAGAGAATTAAAATTGATCACCTGTACATTGCCCCAACGCATCGCGGACGTGGGCTTGGCCATCACCTCGTGGCTGCGATGGAACGTGACATGTGCCAGCAAGGGATTAGGCGTTGGGTTGTGGCACAGGATGCGACCAACACACCCGCCACCGACTTTTATGTTCGGGTCGGAGCAGAGCCGAGCGCATTGTTCTTGGCCAAATATCTTTAGGTAACGTGGCCTAGTTTCTGTAGTTCAGCGTGGCTGCGCCTGCGGTCATCTGGCCTTGGGCGCGGTCGAAGCGCAAATAGGCGATGGCCCGGTTGCCCGATTGTGTAAACAATGTTCCGGCGGGTTTTTCGCCTGCGAAGACGGCTGTTCCCACTGGGGCTTTGCCCGAGAGATCAACAACCGCCAGTCCCTTGCGGAGCTCAGTTTTATGTTTCATCCGCGCGGTGACTTCTTGGCCAACATAGCAGCCCTTTTTGAAATCGACGCCGTTTAGCTTTTCGAAATTGGCCTCAAGGATGAAGGTGTCAGAGTTAAGTTCGACTCCGCTTGTGGGGACACAGGCGGCGACACGAAGCTCAGTCCAATCGACCTCTTGACCGGGGCGACCATCATAGGCGCGCCAGCCCAAAGAGGCATCGCGCGGATCGGCGAAGGCCCCATTCGGAGTGTTGCCAAGCCCGCAGGTCACGGTGATGTTGGTGTCTTCGATCACCACATCCGAGCGCAGCTTATACATGGTCAGGGCTTGCACCAATCCGGGTGCTAAATCCGCATGCAGGTCGAGCAAGATGTCATCGCCATCCGGTACCAAAAAGAAATCGGCCCGGTATTTGCCCTGCGGTGTCAAAAGCGCAGCGTAGACGATGCCGTGGCTCAGCTTTTCGACATCATTGGTGACCAACCCTTGCAAGAACTGGCGCACATCAGTGCCACTTAGGCGCAATACTTTGCGTGTCTCATCTGTCATGACCGTTTCCTTCTGTCCGCACTTGCCATATAGGCCGGGAAAACCACGGCGAACAGACCCTATGCGCGCACCGATTTCAGTTATCATCCCAACTTTGAACGCAGCAGAGCCATTGCCGCGCTGTTTGGCAGCATTGGGTGAGGGGCTTCAGGCGGGGTTGATCCGTGAGTTGGTGATCTCTGATGGTGGGTCCAATGATGCGACACTCAAGATTGCCGAAGCTGCCGGGGCGCAGGTTGTGCGCGGGCCTGCGTCACGCGGGGGGCAGTTGCGGCGCGGTGCTGAGGCCGCACAGGGGGAGTGGTTGTTGTTCTTACACGCCGACACTGTGCTTGAGGAGGGGTGGAGCGCCGCGTTTTCAAAGGCGTTGGGGAAGCCCGGCGGGTATTACTGTCAGCTGAAGTTTGATGTGCGAGGGGGGGCTCCTTGGGGCGTCGCCGCTTGGGCCAATATGCGCTCGCGCCGATTTGGTTTGCCTTATGGCGATCAAGGATTGTTGATCGCTCGCCCCACCTATGAGGCCGTTGGGGGCTATGAGGATATACCTCTGATGGAAGATGTCGCCATGGCCCGCGCCTTGCGGGGGCAGCTCGTGTGTCTGCCCGTCCACGCGGTTACCTCGGCCCAGAAGTACGAAAAACAGGGCTGGATCACGCGCGGTGGTCGCAATCTGTGGACGCTGGCGCGCTATCTGATGGGTGCGGACCCAGAGACATTGGCCCAGGACTACCGGCGTTAAGTCGTCCCGGTGTTAGCTGGATTTGTTGTCAAATTGCAGGCGACACAGATCCGAATAGGCCGCACCCTTGGCGATCAACACCTCATGTGTGCCTTCCTCAATCGCGCGGCCGTGGTCCATGACGACGATCTTGTCGGCGTTTCGCACAGTTGACAGCCGGTGGGCAATCACCAGCGTTGTCCGCCCTACGGCGAGCTTATCAAGAGCGGCTTGAACCTTGGCTTCGGATTGAACATCCAAGGCGCTGGTCGCTTCATCCAACAGCAAAATCGGAGTGTCTCGGAGCAAGGCGCGGGCAATCGCGACGCGCTGACGCTGACCACCCGACAAATTTGAGCCACGCGGGCCAACTGGCGTATCAAGCCCATGTTCCAGACGCGGCAAAAAGTCGGTTATAAACGCGGCCTCAAGCGCATCTTGCAACTGCTCTTCGGACACATCCCGGTCGAGCACGATGTTCTCGCGCAGCGTTTCATCAAACAGCATGGCGTCCTGGCTGACCACGGAAATAAGACCACGCAAATCCTTGGCCGTCATCTCGGATGGGGCGACACCACCGATGCGCAGCGTGCCCGAGCTGGGATCGACAAGGCGCGTCAGCAGGTTGAAAACCGTGGACTTCCCGGCACCCGAGGCCCCGACAAGCGCTGTGGTTTTGCCGGGCTCTGCCTCAAAGCTTAACCCACGCAAGATTTCCGCATCTCCGTAATTCAGGCGCAGGTCGTCCAGAACAATACCGGGCATGCCAGTCGGGGCTGGGACAGGGGCGGCGGGATCAGGAAGTTGCGAGGGGGTTTCAAGCAGCGCTTTGATCCGCTCAATCCCCGCCGCTGCCATTTGCCAAGCGCCACTCACGGCACCAAGGCGGCGCAGAGGTTCAAACATCATCCCAATCGCGGTGAAGAATGTCATAAACTCGCCCACGGTCTTTTCCCCAGCGAGGATCTCGCTGCCAGCCATGTACAAAATGCCAAAAAACCCAAGGCCGGACATCACGTCGATCAAGGTCGGCAACGAGGCCTGCCCCGCAGCGGCACGCACTTCGGTTTTGACCCGTTGAACCTGCAATTTGCGATAGCTTTTGTCTTGGTGATTTTCCAGCTGGTTCAATTTGACCGGTAAAATCCCGTGAAAAATCTCATTCAATCGGGTTGATTGGTCCGCTGCAATCACGCGGACTTTGCGCGAATTGCTGCGCACGAAGCGCTGTAACAGCGTGGCTGGGCCGATCAACAATGGCACACCAACCAAAGCGGCCAATGTCCAAACCCAATCCGTCCAAAACGCCACCGCGAGCAGCGCGACAAAGGTCACCGCATCCCGACCTGCGCCGGTCACCAAGGTTTTCCAAACTTTCGCAATGGCTCCGACATCGCCATCGACCCGCTGGATCAAGTGGCCGGGGCCATGGGCGCTGTGAAAATCCACATCCAGCTTCATCAGATGGGTTAACATGTCTTGCCGAATGTCGGCCATAGACCGTTGCGATGCGTTGGTCAGAATGACTTTATGCGCCAAACTGACCAAACCACGCGCAACAAAAATGCCAAGAACTGCCAAGCCGACCCAGATCAGTGCCTCTTGTTTGGCCCCTAAAAAGACGTCGTCAAAAAGCGGTCTCATCATGACGCTAAAGCTCGCGGTTAACCCGCCTTCGAGCATCATAAACATCAACGCAACCGCGAGATACCACACGTAGCGGCTCAGATAACCACGCCAGAGCCACTTAAACAGTACCCAAGACGACGCCTCTGACCCGTCCGTCATACGATCAGCTCTTTGGCAATCTCGATCTCGGCGCGGCGGGCTTCCCATGCGCGCTGGATCGGTTTGGCGTCATACTCTGTGCGTATCCAGTCCTCAAAACCGATTTCCCCAACCGTTTGGCGTGCTTCGAAGATCCGCAAAATGTAATCCTGCACACCCGTTTTGGTGAAATCCAGGTGGATATATTTCAGGCTGAGCTGCTTTTTGGCGGTTTCAATCGAAGCGCCCTCAAAAATCAGCAAATAGAGCGATGAGATGAAACCGGCGCGGTCCGCACCGGATTTGCAATGAAACATCAGCGGCTTTTGAGCGGCGCGCAAGGCGTCAATCACCGCAACAATGCGGCGGCGCGGGGCGGCTTCGCGTGCCCATAGCTTGGTGTTGACCAAAGTCAGACCCAACTCATCGCAGCTCTCTTTTTCGAACAGATAATAGGAATATTTATCTTCGCCGCGCAGATTGATCACGGTCTTAATCCCCATGGCGGCATATTTCTTAAACCGCGCATGGGTCGGTTGATTTGAGCGCCAAACATCGGGGGCCACGGGGTAGAAATTGGTCCAAAGCACCCGCAAAAAGGCATGGTCAAACACATGATAATGGAGCCGAGACCAGCGCCGGGCCGACGGTGTGGAAATGTCCATGCCAAAAGAACGGCGTAACCGGCGCTCAGCAGTGTCAAGTTTGGTCCAGAGTTTCGCCAGCATGCGATGTCCTTTAGGTTCAAGGGCGCGGTGTAAGGCTTGCGGGACCAACTGGCAAGCATGCGGGCTATTGACGGCACCATTCGCCACGATACTCTGCCACCAAACCCCCCGAAACAAACCCGTTACAAACCACGATACCAGCCCCCGATACGCGCGCGCCAATCCAGCCAAGGCCAAGGTGGGGGCTCTCAGGAGAATTTCAAATGTCGCTTGCCAATGGGCGCCTTCATATGGCCCTGCCGGGTCCTTCCGTTATGCCAGATGCGGTTCTGCAGGCCATGCATCGCCCCGCGCCAGATATATATTCGCCAGAACTGGAGGAGCTGGCCCAAGGTTTGATCCGCGATTTACGTTATGTGGCGCAAACCGATGGCCATGCGGCGATCTATATCGCGAATGGCCATGGTGCGTGGGAAGCCGCGCTCAGCAATTGCATCGCGCCGGGTGAAACCGTTTTGGTGCCCACGACCGGAGTTTTTGGCCACGGTTGGGGCGAAATGGCGCGCAGCATCGGCGCAGAGGTTCAGGTTATCGAGCATGGTCGGCAAACGCCAATTGATCCAGAACGGCTCCGCTCCGTTTTGCAAGCCGACGCCGGGCAGAAGATCAAAGCGGTCTTGGCGGTTCACACGGATACGTCGACGTCAATCCGCAACGACATTGCAGCGCTTCGAACCGTTTTAGATGAGGTCGGCCATCCTGCCCTTTTGATGGGAGATTGCGTGGCGTCATTGGGCTGCGACGAAGTTCGCATGGACGCGTGGGGTGTCGATGTTCTGGTATCGGCGAGCCAGAAGGGGCTAATGGTGCCGCCGGGGCTTGGCTTCGTCTGGTTTAATGACCGCGCCGCCAAAGAGCGGGCCGCAATGCCACGGGTTTCGGGCTATTGGGATTGGGCCCCGCGGGCGGAGCCGGACATCTTCTATCAATACTTTGGCGGCACGGCTCCGACCCATCATTTGTGGGGGCTGCGCGCCGCATTGGACCTGATCCGGGCCGAAACAATCGAAGCCGTTTGGGCGCGACACAAGGCGCTGGCGCAGGCGATTTGGGCTGCGGTCGATCATTGGGGCGCACCTATGGCGCTCAATGTGGCCAATCCTGCGCATCGCTCTCATGCGGTGACAACGGTGCATATGTCTCCGTCGGATGGTGATCGGCTGCGCGCGTGGTGTCGCGCCAATACAGGCGTGACCCTTGGGATTGGTCTTGGCATGGGCAGCGACACGGATCCGAACGGATCCGGTGTATTTCGCTTTGGCCATATGGGGCATCTGAATGCCACAATGGTCTTGGGCATGTTAGGCAGTGTTGAGGCAGGATTGGATGGATTGGGCATCGCCCATCAGCCGGGCGGCGTGAGCGCCGCGGCGCGCGCGATCAGTTCTGCGGTTGGCTAGGGTCGTCGTCGTCATGACCCTGGTCGTCATCTCTGTCGTCATCCCTGTCGGCAGCATGACGATCAGCAGCCCGGCGGCGCAGGCCGATTTCATAACGTGTGATCAGGTGATTTAAAACGGCCCCAAGAATCAAAACCGCGCTGATACCCCAGGTCGACCAGACCACCAGAAAAACCCAAAACAGGTTCACAAAGACCAAAATCAAATTGGCCGTTCGATAAGAGACGGGGGTTTGAGGATCTGAATCGTGCATGTGTCCGGCTCCTTCTTTAGGGGTCCGGCCCCTTGTGGGGTCAGGTTATAAGGTATCACAAAGCTTGGCAGCTTGGCCAATCTTCCCTCATAGCCGTCAATTTTTGGTAAATTCTTGCCGATCAGCCTGGATTCTGCGCGGCTTCCAGCGCAATCGGCAATGCGGCTGCAAATGCCGCCATGTCCTGTGGGCGCCCGGCGCTGATACGAATGCAGCGATCTTGGGGGGCAACAAAGGGCATGCGCACAAACACGCCTTGGGCAATCAGATTTGCCAAAACCGCGCGGGCAAAATCACCATCCCGCCCACAATCTACTGCGACAAAGTTGGTGGCAGAGGGCAGCGCAGTGAGGCCGTTTTCCTCAGCGATGCGGCCAATTTCTGTCTTGGCTTCGGTGACGTTCTGAACCGTTTGCGCCAGCCAATCCGCATCTTGAAGGGCTGCCAATGCGCCGGCTTGGGCGGATCGGTTCATACCAAAATGGTTGCGGATTTTATCAAAGGCGCGGATCAAGGACGGATTGGCGATGCCATAGCCAACGCGTGCGCCCGCCATCCCGTATCCCTTTGAAAAGGTGCGGAAACGAATGACGCGCGGATCGTCAAAAGCAATCGTCGGAGCGGTCCCGTCCGGGGCGAATTCGATATAGGCTTCGTCCAAGATCATCACACAGCCGTCCGGTATACGATCCAAGGCAGCTTCAATCTGGGCACCGGTGATCCATGTTCCCATAGGGTTGTCGGGATTGGCAAAATAGACCAGCTTGGCGTCCACTTCGGCGGCTTTATCGAGCAAAGCAATCAGGTCTTCGCGGTCATCACGATAGGGCAGCTTGTGCAGCACCCCGCCAAACCCGGTCACATGGTAATTAAACGTTGGATAGGCCCCGTCCGATGTCACAACCGCATCGCCCTGTTCGACCAGCAACCTGGTCAAATACCCCAGCAATCCATCAATACCTTCCCCTACAATCAAGTGTTCGGGGGTACAGCCAATATGGGCTGACAGGGCATTGCGCAGATCAAAATTGGTCGGATCGGCGTATTTCCAAACCTCTGCGGCTTCGGCCTGTAACGCTGCGATGGCGCGCGGTGAGGGGCCAAAGACGTTTTCATTGGCACCTAGGCGGGCATCAAATTCCGCGCCACGGGCACGTTCCTGCACTTCGGGGCCGACAAAGGGCACGGTTTCAGGAAGCGAGGCGATCAGCGAGGGGTAGCGAGGTCCAGTCATGGCGCGCATATTGGACAATGTAGGGCGTAGGGCAAGGGGGCAATTTCAAGAATTTTCGCCGTAAATCAAGCCAGATCTCACCAGAAATCTGCAAATCCGGCCTGCGTGTCACCCGCGTTTCATCGGCCATTTTTACCGGGCAACACTGCTGTCTCAATCTTGCTTGCTGCATGTTGGGATCATCGTGTGGTAACTTACGGAATGCAGGGCAAATTTCATAAGTATGTTTGATTTCATGATGTTGGATCTCTGGTGGCGCAGGGGCGGATGTGTCTGAACGGTCCGACATCTACGCTCCCTCCTAATAGGGCCAAGCTTGTGAGCTTGTGGTCTGGGGGTCGCTTGCGATGCTGTCACGCAACGGGCGCATAGGGGAATTGTAGCACATATTCGCCGGAATGACCGCACCTGGCCGCTGCACGCTTGACGCATGAGCCAAGATTTGGTCTGGCGGTGCAGAGCAGAGAGATGAGGCCAAAGATGCCCAGTGGATCACCCCGACAACCCGCCCCATTCGCGCCTTATGAATGGATGATTGCCTGGCGCTATTTGCGTGCCAAACGGGCCGAGGGTGGCGTGAGCGTGATGACCTGGATCAGCCTGGTCGGGATCACTTTGGCGGTTTTTGCCTTGATTGCGACGCTGGCAGTGAGATCGGGATTTCGGGCGGAATTCGTCGATACAATCTTGGGCAGCAACGCGCATGTGACGGTGTATCATATGCAACGCCTTGATGAATTTGGCCGGGCAACGCGCACATTACCTGACTATGCGGGCATGGCTGAAAACGTCCGCCAAGTGCCCGGTGTCTTGCGGGTGGCACCTTTGGTCAAAGGTCAGGTGATGGCCAACGTCCCCGGATCGAACGCCGGGGTGGAAGTGTTTGGCATACAAGCTGATGACATTGCGCAGATCCCGCGTGTCGCAAACCCAGAAACCGGACGTGGTGATTTGGGCCGGTTTGCTGAGGGGATTGCAATCGGGTCCGGTGTGGCGCTGACCCTTGGGGTTGGGGTCGGAGATACGGTGAAACTGATCTCGCCCAATGGGGTCAAAACCGCCTTTGGTACAAGCCCAAGGGTTAAGGCTTATGAGGTGGTGTATGTCTTTACCGCCGGGCGCTATGACATTGATAAGACACGCGTCTATATGCCTTTCGAGGAGGCGCAGCTCTATTTTAACCGCGACGCGGTCGCTGATGAATTAGAAGTCATTGTCAGTGATCCTGAGCAGGTCGACAGTCTCTCAACCCCCATTGCCCAGGCGGCGGGGGCAGGTGCCCTGATCTGGACGTGGCAGGACGCGTCGGGTGGGTTTTTGGATGCTCTGGAAATTGAAGATAACGTCATGTTTGTCATCCTGTCTGTTCTGGTTTTGATCGCCACAATGAACATCGTGTCAGGCTTGATCATGCTGGTGAAAAACAAGGGCCGCGACATAGGCATCCTGCGCACAATGGGGCTGACCGAAGGCTCTGTGATGCGGGTGTTCTTTATTTGCGGTTCCTTCACGGGGATCATTGGCACCGCGTTGGGAGTCATCCTTGGATGTTTGTTTGCGCTTTATATTGATCCGATTTTCGCCTTCGTGAATTATCTGGCAGGCGGTGGCGTCTGGGATCCATCGATCCGGGGAATCTATGCGCTTCCGGCAAAATTGCAGATGGGTGATGTCTTGTCGGCGGTGTCCTTATCTTTGGGGCTGTCATTTGTCGTCACTATTTTTCCGGCCCGACGTGCTGCCCGGATGAATCCGGTTGAGGCGCTGCGCTATGAGTAAAGCTGAGAACGGCAAGGCTGGGCGTCAAAACTCTTGCAAGAGTATTGCAAATTCCGTCGACGGAATTTGGATGCGCCCGTGGCAAGGAGAGCCTGCAAATGTCTGATGTTGTGTTGCGCCTATCTGGCATTGAAAAGGTTTATAACCGCGGTGCGCCGGGCGAAGTCCATGTGCTGCGCGGGGCCGATCTTAGGGTGAACCGTGGCGAAGTTGTTGCGCTTGTTGCCCCCTCTGGCGCAGGCAAATCGACGTTGCTGCATATCGCTGGTTTACTGGATACCCCTGACGCGGGTGAAGTTGAAATCGCGGGCGAGGCAATGCAAGGTCGATCAGATCGCAAGCGCACTGCGATGCGGCGTTCAGAAGTGGGTTTTGTCTATCAATTTCATCACCTTCTTCCCGAATTTACCGCGCAGGAGAACATCACTTTGCCGCAACTGGCCAACGGAATTGGCCGCAAATCTGCGGACCTTCGTGCGCTGGAATTGCTGGACAGTGTCGGAATTAAGGAACGCGCCAACCATCGCCCAGGGGCCTTGTCCGGGGGGGAACAACAGCGTGTCGCCTTCTGCCGGGCTATGGCAAACACCCCAAAGTTGTTGTTGGCGGATGAGCCTACGGGGAATTTGGATCCTGAAACCTCGGATCGTGTGTTTGGCGCATTGATGCGCTTGGTGCGTGAGACCGGGCTGTCGGCCTTGATCGCCACGCATAACCTTGAACTGGCTGCCCAAATGGACCGCTGTATCCGTTTGGATGGTGGGTATTTGCGAGAAGACTAGCGGCGTATCTTAGGCGCGTTGGGTGATCCAAACCCCTAATATCATGACCGAAATTCCGGCGGCTCTGGTCAAATTGATCGGGGTGGTTTGAGCTCCGAATAGGCCAAAGTGGTCAATCGCTGCTGTGCTGATCAACTGACCTATGAGGACAAAGAAAACCGCGTTTCCGACACCAAAATGTGGCGCAACAAAGGTGATCGACAAGACATAAAACGCGACCAAAACGCCGCCCAGGAACAGGTGCCTTGGGGCAGTGGGGGCCGCGCCAAACCCGGGCCTTCCCCCCATTGTCCAAACCAGAGTTGTCGCCAAAAAGGCCACGCAAAACAAGATCATAGCAGCCGAAATCGGCGATCCAAGCCGGATGCCAAGCGCGGAATTCAGCGCGGCGAGGACAGGCACTCCGATGCCTGCAGCGAGCATGATCAAGGCATAGTGGGACATGGGCATTCTTTCGCATGGGGGACGGGATGGGGTGCGGGAAATCCATCATGAGGGCGGGCAAAAGTCGAGCGCCGTGTTGTCCCTGAGGCGGAAACGGCACAGGTCGGCGACCAGCGGTGGCATGTGCACCTGATTCATATCATGTTTTTGGCAAAGCTAAGCGGTTATTATTGCATGCAAAAGGTAACGCGACGGAGCAGAAAATGACCAAGAAAATGATAGGGTTGATCCTAGTGGCGGCGGGGCTCGTGGCATGCGCCGGAGCGGAGCAGAAACCCTCAGCGGGACAGGTGATTTTTGAAAGCTACTGCGTGACATGCCACGGGCCAAAGGGCCATGGCGATGGGCCGATTGCGGCGCAGCTACCGGCCGCCCCCGCCGATCTTAGCATGTTAAAGGCTTCAAATGATGGCGTTTTTCCGGCTGCAAACGTAATGACGCAAATCTATGGATACCCGGGCCGCTACCACAAAGGTATGATGCCTGAGTTTGGCCCCATCCTGAACGGGCCAATGGTGGAATGGACATCTCCACAGGGCGAAACCGTGTTGACACCACAACCGCTTTTGGACCTAGTTAGCTACTTGGAAACATTGCAGGAATGAGGGGCGGGGTGAAGGATATGCTGAGGATTATCAGTGGTTTAGCCATGGTGATGACCGTGGGCGCTTGTGTCGAAGCTGAAATGCCCGTTGCGGCGGACGGCAAAGGGTTGTTCATGGAAAATTGTGCAGCGTGTCACGGGGCCAACGGCAAGGGCGACGGACCGATGGCGCGCTCGATGACCAAACCCCCCAAGGATCTGACTTTGATCCAAGCACGCCACGGCGATAAATTCCCTGAATCCATAGTGTTATCGACCATTGATGGCTATGCAAGATCGGATCTCTCCGGGCCGGGAATGCCGGAGTTTGGCGCGCTTTTGGAGGGTGATTTGATCCCCTATGACAGCGGTGACGGGATTGAGACGCCAACACCACGTAAGCTTTTGGCTTTGCTTGAATATATCGAAAGCATCCAGCAGACCCGGTAAGCTGAGCACCAACAGTTTCAGAGTTTTTCCCGCAAGGGGTAAAGACGGCGTTCGCCCAGTAACGGGCCGAACGCCGTTTGTGCAACGGGGCAAACCATAGGTTTTGCCCCTTGTTTGGGGGAGATTGCCCGACGCCAATTTGGCCCCAATCCCCCGCGTTGCCTTGCAATTTGGACGATTCCCGTGGTGTTTGGGACAGATTGCCCCTGAGCGTCCGGTTGATGACCCGCTGTAGCAGATGAAAGTGGTTAATTCTCGTTAGGCAGCGTTAAGATGCCGCCGAATATAGCCGCCGAATATAGCCTCCGGACAGCCCTAAGCCACCGGGTTGAGACCGCGTAAAAGGCACATCGCGGGTCGCGACATGGTCGAACCTCGGGGTGGCCGCCGTGCTGGGATGGTTTTGATGAACCACCACAGCGCGGGTTATGGGGCGAGGTCGTTTTGGATGGCCAACTTGGCCAAGATCACCACGGCTTTTGAGACGGTCCAAGTGGGATCACAGCGACGGGTCTGGCGTGGCATTGATGCCGACGCTGGGCCAATGGCTCGGTGCATGCCGCCTCTTTGTTGAGAGCGTTTTGCATCTCTGTCTCGACCAATGTTCGTGGGTTTCTCGCCCCACAGGGGCATTTTGCCTGCCGGCTCGTGTTGGGTTCGATCTGACTGTTTTTGGTGCAATTTGGTCAACAAAGTTCATAACCAGCGGGCAGAAAACGCCATAAACCCAAACAGGCCACTCATTTTTGTGCGTGGTGTCAGGTGCTTATTGAGAGGGTGTCTTTAAGGTAAAGGCAATTATAAGAATGCCAATTTATTAGGCGAACCCAAGGCGGACAACCATGCCGTTTTGAATAAGCTGCAAAGCTCAAAATTGAAGGAAATAAATCGGCCATTCCTGCCGATCGTTTACCAGAAAGGTAATCCCCAAACGTAATAAAGAGTGCAGTTGTTTTGTCGTGTTTGGAGTCACCCATGAAATTGCGCACACAGATTTTGATGATTATGATTTTACCGTTTTTGGCGCTGACAGTCTTGGGGGCGTTGAGAGGGCTGGACAATTGGGACCGGCTCATTAGCGCTGAGCACGCCCAGGTCGAGACAGAAGCCGGGCTTGGTTTGGTGACTGTCATCCATTTTTTGCAAGTTGAACGTGGCCAGTCCGCCGCCTTTTTGTCATCTGGCGGGAAGGTGTTTCGCGCCGAACTGCCCCAAACGCGCGACAAGGTGAATGCCGCTATGGCGCAAGTTCCTGCAAGCGAAGCAGAGCTGCTTGGCATTCTGGATGATCTGGAAAACGTCAGAGCATCGGTGAGCAATCAATCCCTGAATGTTCCCCAAATGGCATCCTATTATACCGGTGCCATTCAAACCATTCTGGACGATGTCAGCCATAAATTGATTGAACAAAGCAACATTGATCTGAGCCAAATCGGAAATGGTATGGTGTCGTTGATGCACGCCAAAGAAGCCGCCGGGCTGCAACGTGCGGCCGGTGCCAGTGGCTTTGGTGGCGGGGTCTTTTCATTGCCCATCTACCAATTGTTTGCCGAAAAAGGAGCGAAGGAAGCCCAGCTATTGGAGGTGTCGAGCCTGATACTTGGACGTTTCTTTTCTGATCTTACCTTGGACAGCAAAGAAGTGGTCAAGGAGCTGGCAGAGGTGCGCAGACAGGTTCTTGACGCCGGGCCGGACGGCGTGGTGCCGCCCCTGAAAGCGACGGAATGGTTTTCAATGTCGACGCTTTGGATTGCGCATCTGCATACGATTGAAGAAGAAATTACGGACCGGCTGACTGCGATTGCCGTTGCAGACGCGCAAAATGCCAAACAAACCTTGATGGTGACGGCGGCAGGCACCCTGTTTGCATTGATTGCGAGCGCCTTGATCGGTGCCGGTCTGATCAAAAAACTGACCGGGCAAATTGTGGAATTTCAAAGCGATCTGGATAAATTGGCGCGCAAGGAGTTCGATTTCAAACCAAGCCAGCTAGAGGCCAAGTCAGAAGTGGGGCAATTGTGCCGATCCATGGAAAAGACACGCCTTTCACTTCAAGAGGCGGAACACAAGTTGCAGCAGATTGAGGAGAGCAGAATCTCGGATCGCGGGTCTGTTGTGCAAACTCTTGAAATGCATTTTGGACTGTTGGCGGATCGAAATCTGGATTGTGAGATTCATGAAGTCTTTTCAGACGAGTACGAACCGCTGCGCGCCAGCTTTAACGACACAGTCTCGACGTTGAAATCGACAATTTCCGACGTTGTTGAAGTGTCGCATAGCATTCGGGCGAATGCGTCTGAAATCAGTCAGGCTGCGGATGAGATGTCGCGCCGAACCGAGAGCCAAGCGGCGACATTAGAGCAGGCTGCAGCGGCGTTGGAGGAGCAAACCGCATCGGTCAAATCCGCCGCAGATGGGGCCGCGAATGTTGATGAAACGGTGAACGGGACGCGGGTTGAAGCGATGAACAGTGAAGCCGTTGTGAACAATGCAGTTCAGGCAATGGAACAGATTGAGAAAACATCGGAACAGATTTCGAAGATCACCAGTGTCATTGACGACATTGCGTTCCAAACAAATCTGCTGGCTTTGAACGCGGGTGTCGAAGCCGCCCGCGCTGGCTCTGCTGGTAAGGGGTTTGCGGTTGTTGCTGTCGAAGTGCAAGGCTTGGCGCAGCGTTCGGCTGAGGCCGCGACCAACATCAAGGAGTTGATCAACGAAAGCACCACGGAAGTGCATCGCGGATCGCAGCTTGTGGGCGAGGCCGGGGTCGCGTTGAATGCCATTGTTGCGCAGGTGAACGAGATTTCACAATTGGTTGGCAGCATTGCAACGGGCGCGGCGCAGCAGTCGGCTGGTCTGAGTGAAATCAACACAGGTGTTCTTCAGATGGATGCTGAGACCCAAAAGAACGCGGCAATGGCGGAAGAGTCGACGGCCTTGGCCCTTGGTTTGAATGCAGAGGCGCAAAACCTGGGCGAAATGATGGGGCGTTTTCAGATTGGGCGCGGCGCAGGGCAGGCAAGCAAGCATAGGGATGACGAGCAAATCATGCTGGCCGGATAGTTTGGGGTTCGCCGCCAGCGTGTCAGGGGCATTGGTGGGCGAAAGCACCTTTACCCAATGGTGGTTTAAGCGGTTTTGCCTGTGGATTTTGCAGCGGCTGCATTGGATGTGGGCCCGTAGGATGTGAGCCATAGGATGCGGTCATCGTTAATGTCAGGGAGAGGCGGCTGCACATCGGATGATGGACGTCAGAGGCCTAGGGGGCAGGGCGGTTGCGACTAAGGCTGGCAGTTTGCGTGAGATCGTCCGGCTTGGGACGGTCGGGCGCAACGTTGAGGTGCTCTGCGACCATGACGCTCTGATACATCATGATGCTTTGATACCGGAGGGCCAAAAGGATATCTGATCGCCACTGGTTTAATCGGGCGTTTGGGCCCCTAGCAGACGTGGGTTTTTCTAGTGGTATCGCGCCTTCTGCGGCCTGGTCCCAATGGGCCGCAGAAGGCTTGGTTTGGTTACGACGTCAGCGAGTTGATCAGGTAGAAAATTGTCCCTGATAGCAAGGCTGCCGCCGGTACGGTGATCACCCATGCCGCAATGATCGTCATAAAGTGTGAACGGCGGACCAACTTGCGGCGGCGGCGTTCTTCGAGGGCGTATTGAGGACGATCTGGCATGGCGATGCGGGCTTTGCGGATGCGGCGCTCGGTGTCCCATTCACGAAAAAAACCAACGCCGAACACCGCGCCGACGGCGATATGTGTTGACGATACCGGAAGACCCAACCAGCTGGCGACAATCACTGTGATGGCCGCAGACAGCGCCACGCAATAGGCGCGCATCGGGTTGAGTTTGGTGATTTGGCTACCAACCATGCGGATCAGTTTCGGACCAAACAGAAACAGTCCAAAGGAAATACCAAAGGCTCCGATGATCATAACCCAGAACGGGATGCTGAACGATGTTGTGAAATCGCCCGACTGAGAGACCTGCACAATCGCAGCAAGGGGACCAACAGCATTGGCGACATCGTTGGCACCATGCGCAAAGCTCAGCAATGCGGCAGACACAACCAGCGGAATCCCAAAGAGAACCTTGAGAGATTTGTTCCGGTTTTCCAGACCGATCGACTGTTTCTTAATGACCGGGATCATAACCAGCCAAACGATGACAGCAATCGCGAGGCCAATGAGCAACGCAGTCGGCATGTCAATTTTTATGATCTTTTTGAGCCCCTTCAGCGCCAGGTAAGCCCCGAATGCCCCTGCCATAATGCCTACTAAAATCGGCACCCATTTGCGCGCCGCTGCGATTTTATCGTCCTGATAGATTATACGTGACTTGATTGTGAACAAGAAAAACGCTGCAATCGCGCCCCCCAAAACAGGTGAGATCACCCATGATGCGGCGATGCTCGACATTGTGCCCCAGGACACAGCCGAGAGACCGGCAGCTGCGATACCGGCGCCCATGACGCCCCCGACAACCGAATGCGTTGTGGACACCGGCGCGCCAACCCATGTGGCAAGGTTGACCCAAAGCGCCGCCGACAAAAGGGCCGACATCATTGCCCAGACAAAGACATCGGCAGTGCCCATACGTTCAGGATCAATGATGCCCTTGGCAATCGTGGAGACAACATCGCCGCCCGCAATGAGGGCCCCCGCGCTCTCAAAGACAACCGCAATGGCAATGGCCCCCCCCATCGACAAAGCATTGGCACCAACCGCTGGCCCCATGTTGTTGGCCACATCGTTTGCACCGATATTGAGCGCCATATAGGCCCCAAGACAGGCGGCGATCACAACGATATAGGCATTGCTTGCTTGGCCAAAAAACAACATCGAGGCCAGACCAGCCAAGACCACAAAAATGAGCGATATGCCAACGCCAATCATGGGTCGGCTGACCATGACTGTTGCCGCTTCAAGGTTAGAAAAGCGCGCGAGATCGCGATCCAAGGTTTCTAAATGGCGTGGATCGCCTTGATTATCGTTCATTTTGGTGCCTCCCTTTTGACGGGAGACTTTTGCGGTATCGCGTTACATGGTGCAATGATTCAGTTGACGCACAGGCCGACGTTAAGGTGGGCTATTGGTCGCGCAGGATTGCTTTGAGCTCTGGTTCCTGGACCATGTCCGCCGCATCTTCGGCGCTGACCCATTTGCGGACACGTTCATCAACTTCAGGGAAGTCATCGGCGATCTCTTTGACAGAGACGGAATAGACCAGTGTTTCCACAGGCACAGACAGGCCATTATCGCGCCGCTTGTCGTAGCAGAAGGCACCGATGGAGTGATCTGAGGCCTTGCTGTTTTTAACCCCGGCTTCTTCCCAAGCTTCGCGCAGGGCGGTTTCACGAGAGGACAGGCCGCGAATAGGCCAGCCCTTGGGGATGATCCATCGGCCTGTATCGCGGCTTGTGATCAGCAGGAATTCTTTGGCATTGCCCCGATAGCGATGGCACAGAGCGGCAATTTGCAAGCGTTTCGGGCGTCGGAAAAAGAGCGACAGGAATGTGCCAAAAGGTGATGGATTATAGTACTGCATATTGAAACCGCACGACAAATTTTTTGTTATGATTGAAGCAAGTTTAGCCGAAGTATCTTCAAAGGTCCATTCTTGGGGCTCACCCCACCTGAGACTGGGACCGCAGCGGGCTGAGCGAGGTGAGGCGGGGCATGGGTTTGAGACAGGGCAAAAGGCGGCTTGGCCAAGGCATGCCCCAGACATGGCCCAGACATGACCCAAGCAGGGCGTTCGGCCCGTGGTGTGACGGATTAGGTTGCGAGTTTAGAGACAATCTTTTGTTTTTCGCCCGATTTAAGAGCATTTAACTAACAGCGGGTTAAAGCGCCTCAGATTTGTCTAAAATTTGGCAGGAGTTCACCACAGTTTTTCTACAAAATGGTCATGTTCCGGCCTTTTGCCGTGAATGTCTCTATGGGAAATATAAAATGTCGCAATCGGGAAACTTGGTCACTCTTCTATACCGCGCTGATGCCAAAATTGTTCTGACCCGTATTCTGAACATGTTGAACCAGAGCCGGTCTGAGCGGGGGGTGACACCCTTTACCGCCGTCAACGTGGCATTGGGACATATCGAAGCCAGTGCCGATGGTTATGGCATTGACTTGGCCTATCGGGCTGACGACATGCCGCCACAGGTTAGTATCATCCTTTCAAACTCTAATGCGCAGGACGAAGCGGCCCAGTTGGAGTTGGCAATTCTGTCCCAGTATCTCGTCAAACGGCAATCCATCGAAACCGTTGTCTGGCCTTTCACGCAGTCTCACTTAACGGCGCAAGAGTTTTCCGAATGCGTGATATGGGTCATTCATGATGTGATCAATTTGATTGATGGGGGCGTGTGCGAATATCCCGATACATCAACAATTGATGACCTCTTCCTGATGCATTTTCCGATCAAGCGGGCGCCGGTCAAAACGCGTCGCGACCGCCCGCGTTCAACAGCGCGCCCGGCTGAAGGGACGCATAAGGAATTTGTGGACTTGGTTTTGTCCAATGTTGAAGACGGCCCCGTTGCCGCAGCATCGCGTGCAACGGAAACGATGGACGGCAAATCGGCGGTCTATAGATTGGCGGCTTGGGCCTTGGCCTTTACGGTTGCGCTGTTGTGTTGGCCGCTTGCAATCCCGCTCATCGCTAACAACCTGCGCAATGGCGAGAGTGTCCGAACCGGGGCTTTGGCGATTGGAGCGGTTGGGCTGTTGGCGGCGCTGGGTTTGGCTGTCGCTTAGGATTTGGCCCTCAGATTCTGGCCCCTAGGTTTTCAGTGCTGAGGGTGTTTGCCGTGTCTCCAAGGCGAACGCCGGTTGACAGACAACCCAAGGGGGCGGGCGGTGTGGCGCGCGGATCGGCAGCATGGCGCACAGGAGTTTTGAGGAGAGGCCGGTTTCACCCGAGACTGGCGGCCTCGCAGAGCCGCTGTTGCCCGGTTTGGGCCATGGCGATGCTTAGCTCGTCGCTTATGATATCCCACATCTTTGCAAGCCCGCGGTCGCCGTCCGCGGCAATGGCATATTGCCAAACGCGCCCCAGAAACGTGAAATTGGCCCCTTGTGTCAGCGCCTTGAGCACATCTTCGCCCGAGCGCAGGCCACTGTCATAAAAGAGCGGCACATCAGGGCCCAGCGCGGAGCGAATTTTGGCCAAGATGTCGATCGGGGCCGGTGCGGCCTCCAATTGTCTGGCTCCGTGGCTTGAGATTTGAATGGCGTCAACGCCTTGGGCCACCAAGGTTTTGGCGTCCGCGACATCCAACACCCCTTTGACAACCAGCTTGCCAGGCCATGCGTCGCGCAACCGGGCGAGCGTATCCCAAGTCGCGCGGGCGCGGCTTTCGGTGCGGTCAAACTCATACCCTGGTTGCGTAAAATTCGCCATTTGAGGCTTGCCATGGGCGAGCGTCGCAAGAGACCAGCGCGGATGAAGCGCGAAATCTATGAATTGGCGGGGCCCAATGCGGAAGGGCATTTTGAAACCGTGGCGCAATTCGCGTGGGCGGCGGCCGACTTCGGGCACGTCGACGGTCAGCACCAAGGTTTTGTAGCCCGCCGCGCGGGCCCGTTCGACCAGTTTGAAGGTTCCGCTGCCATCCCCGCTGAAATACAGCTGAAACCAAGCGTGGCCTTCGGCGGTTTCGATGATGTTTTCCATCGGAGTCGAGGCAACCGTCGAAACCCCATGCGGGATCTGATAGCGCGCCGCGAGCCGTGCCAGCATCAGATCGGCCCCCGGAGCGGCGAGGTTACACATGCCCATCGGAGCGATGCCAAAGGGCCGCTGAGCCGTGGCCCCAAAGAGCGAGCAGGTCAGATGACGCTGGCTGACATCGCGCAAAATCCGGGGGCGCAGGGTGATCTTGTCCAGCGCTTCACGATTGCGCGCGGCCCCGGTTTCGTGCCCAGCGGAGCCGTCAAGATAGTCAAAGACCATCCAAGGCAGCCGCCGCCTTGCGAGGCGACGGGCATCTTGGGCCGAATGGATGGCATCGGCGCGTGTCACCCGGCGACCGCCTTCATGAAACGATCACGGATCACGACCGGGTCCATTGTGATCACGGGCATCTTGGCATTGCCGCTGTCACATTTGACAACAAGAACAGTCGCTTTGCCGCTATCGAGGGCAGCTTGCAACGCGGGGCCGGTGTCAACATCTTGGACTTCAACGACGGTGTCGCAACCTGCGGCCCGCGCCATTCCAGCGAGATCGGTTTTCAACCCGGTATAGGTCGGCTGATCCCCGGTGGAGCCATAGGAGCCATTGTCGATGATCATCAGGATGTAATTGCCCGGAGCGTTGTTGCCGATGGTCGGTAGGGTGCCAAGATTGGTCAGCACCGACCCATCACCATCAATCACAACCACGGGTTTGGGTTGCGCCAAGGCCAAGCCCAGCCCAATCGACGAGGCAAGCCCCATGGTGCCGAGCATGTAGAAATTTGTGGGCTGATCGTCGATCGCGTGAAGTTCTTGCGACGGGATGCCGATGTTACAGACCACAAGCTGGTCTCGCAGCAGTGGGGCGATGTCTTTGAGGATTTCAGAACGGATCATTGGTCGCCATAGCCTCCCCAGAAGTTGGCATCGGTGAGGATGGCCACGGGTTTGTTGCACATGAAGGTGTATTTCAGGATGTTGTCGAATTCTTCGACATCTTTTTGGTGGTGGAAGTGGTAGGTCGGGATGTTGAGTTGGGCCAACAGGGCCTTGGTATGCACCGCCATTTCGACCTGACAGGCCACCGGTTCGCGCAGTTCGCCCCGGTATGAGATCAACATGGGCAACGGCATGCGGTAGAATTGAATCAAGGTGGCCAGCGTGTTGATAGTCACCCCGATGGCGGTGTTTTGCATGATGATGGCCGGGCGTTTGCCCCCCATCCACGCCCCGGCGCACAGGCCCATGCCTTCGTCTTCTTTGTTGGAGGGAATGTGGAAAATGTCATCGCGTTGATCGACCTCTTCGATCACACCGGCGAGCTGTTTGCAGGGCACGGTCGTGACGAAAGAGATGTCGTTTGCGACAAGATCATCGGCGATCTTCTTGTCGATATTCATGGATAGGGGACCTTTGTTTGATTTCAGATAGGGATCAGGAACTTCGATAGACATGGACCGCGCAGGGGGCGTGGCGCACCACCCGAGCCGCCGTAGAACCCAAGAGATAGTCGCTCAGACCGGGCTTGTGCGAGCCAATCACGATACAGCCGATGTCGTTTTGGGCAGAGTAGTCGATGAGGGTTCGATAGATATGCCCTTGAACGAGAACGGTTTTAACACCGTCCAGATGGGCGGTTTTGTCGACCAGTATCTGGCGCGCCTGTGCGACCCCGCTCTGAACGACCTCATCGTCGAGATAGGCTCCTACCGAGCCTTGTACGGGTTCATGCACATGCACGGCGATGATCTGGCCGCCCGGATTGCAAAGGGCCCGCGCGATTTCAAGCGTGGAGGGGGACACCCCGTGATCAAGCGCCATGGCAACGAGAATCTTGTCGTACATTGTCTGTTTCCTCGGTGATGTGTTTCAGCGATCTGTTGCGATGATTTTTTAGGACCACGGGTCGAGCACGATTTTAGGGGCGGCGACACGGCCCAGACGCAGGTCACGAAAGGCATCGGCCCCAGCACTCAAGGGGCGTTGGTCGATCCAGTCAAGCGCGCCGAGGCGGTTCTCAAAAATCGCTTGTGCTGTGTCGCGAAAATCCTGTGCGGTATATGTGTATGTGCCGATAAAGGTGATTTCCTGAAGTGTCATCCGGCGGATATCGAGCCCGCCCGTATCGTCGCCCAACCCAACATGCACCACAACGCCACCGGGATCGGCGGCGGCGGAAGCCGTGGCGCGGGTGGCCGCATAGCCAACGGCGTCGATCACCAAAGGCCAGTGCATCTGCGCCGCCTCGCTCACCCTTTGCCCACAGCGTTCGGCAAGGAACGCGCGGCGCAACGCATTGGGTTCTTGAATGGTGACCTCTTCCACCCCCATCGCCCGGAGCGCCAAGGCGGCGGCGAGCCCGATAGCACCGCCACCAATCACCAGCGCCCGGCGGTCCATCGACGGGTGGAGCGCCTCAAGCCCAAGTCGCGCGGCGTGCCAGCTCACGGCCAGAGGTTCGGCCAAGGCCGCTTTGGCCAAGGGCACGTCTTTGGGAACGGTGACAAGGTTGCGCTCGGGCATGGCCACAAATTGCGCAAATGCGCCTTCGCGCGGGGGCATGGAAATGATCTGCCGTTCGGGGCAGAGGTTTTCACGGCCCGACAGGCAGGCAGTGCAGGTTCCACAGGTCACCAGCGGATTAAGTGTCACGCGGCGGCCAGCCTGTGGCCCGTCTTCGATGATCCCGGCGGCCTCGTGCCCGAGGATCAAAGGCGCCGGGCGGCGTGCATCATGCCCCAGATAGGCATGCATGTCTGAGCCACAAATCCCCACCGCGCGCAGGCGGATCAGATGTTCACCCGCTGCGGCGACGGGCATGGGCACATCGCGCCATTCCAAGGTTTCTTTGCCTTCATAGACCAAAGCTTTCATTTCGCCGTAAACCCTCCGTCGACCATCAAAACCTGCCCTGTCACATAGGCCGAGGCCTCTGAGCACAGGAACAAAAGCGGCCCATCCATGTCGTCCAGCCGCCCGTTTCGCCCGATGCAGGTTTGAGCGGCATTGCGGGCAGCGCGGCTGTCATCGTCAAAGACAGCCTGTGTGAGCTCGGTCGGAAAAAAGCCCGGACCAATCGCATTGGCGGTGATGCCATGCGGTGACCATGCCTCGGCCATGGCGCGGGTCAATTGGCCGATCCCGGCCTTGGACGCCCCATAGGCGATGCCACCGGGAAAGGCCCGCGTGGTTTGCAGGGAGGCAAACGTGACGATCCGGCCCCAGCCCTTGTCTTTCATCGCAGGAACAAGCGCTTGGCTGAGAAAGAATGGTGTGGACAGGTTCAGGGCAAGGGTTTGATCCCAGCCCGCTGCGGTGACATCATCGGCGGCCTGCCGGGTGTTCACCCCCGCAGCATGCACAAGAATATCGGGGGCACCAAAGGGGGTTACGATTGACGTACACAGGGTGTTCAAATGATCGCGGTCTGCGATATCAGCAGCGACAAAATCGGCGCTTGGCCCGATTTGGGCGGCGAGGTCGGCCAAGGCATCGGCGCGGCGGGCCACGGCCACCACCCGCGCCCCGGCGCTGGCAAGGGTCAAGGCGGCCTGCCGCCCCAACCCCGAGCTTGCGCCAGTGATGCAGGCCACTTTGCCGGTCAGGTCCAAAAGAGCGCGCGGGTCAGCCATTTGCAGTCAGATCGAAGGTTTCATCCGGGAAATATTTGGCCAGACGCACATCGGCGGCGCGGGCATGCCCTTCCATCCCTTCCAGGCGGGAAATCCGGGCGGTTGCCTCGGCCACGGCCTTGGAGCCTTCGCGGGTTGCGCGCTGCCAGGTGACGATCTTCATATATTTGTGCACCGATAAGCCGCCGGTATAGCTTGCTGCGCGCGAGGTGGGCAAAACATGGTTGGTGCCAGTCGCCTTGTCGCCATAGGAAACCGTGGTTTCTTCGCCCAGAAAAAGCGAGCCATAACAGGTGAGCCGAGCCAGCCACCAGTCGAGATCATCGGCCTGAACGGTCAGATGTTCGGGCGCGTATTCGTCAGAGCAGGCGGCCATTTCTTCGCGATCCGAACACAAGATGACTTCGGCATAATCGCGCCATGCGGCAAAGGCATTTTCGCGGTTCACCTCAGGAAGCGCGTCGATCAGAGTGGGCACCAAGGCCATAACGTCCTGGGCCAGCGTGCGATCATCGGTGACCAGCCAGACGGGGGAATTGTAGCCATGCTCAGCCTGGCTCACCAGATCTGTTGCCACGATATGGGCGTCGGCGCTTTTGTCAGCCAAAACAAGGCTATCGGTGGGGCCTGCAATCATGTCGATGCCAACGCGGCCAAAGAGAATGCGCTTGGCTTCGGCGACAAATTGATTGCCGGGGCCGACCAGAATATTTGCCTTGGGCAGACCAAAGAGGCCAAAGGTCATGGAGGCAACGCCCTGAACCCCGCCCATGGCCAAAATCTTATCCGCGCCGCAAATATGGGCCGCATAAACAATCGCCGGAGCAACGCCCACGCCCGGACGGGGGGGCGAACAGGCGGTGATATGGCGACACCCGGCGACTTTGGCGGTGGTCACGGTCATGATCGCGCTGGCGATATGACTATAGCGACCACCGGGCACATAACAGCCCGCGGCATCCACAGGGATGACCTTTTGACCGGTCACAAACCCCGGAGTGATTTCGGTTTCGACATCGCTGACGGTGCTTTTTTGCAATTCGGCAAAGCGGCGCACATTGTCATGGGCGAACTGGATGTCCTGACGGAGCTTTTCGGGCACCAAAGCGCAGGCCTCTGCGATCTCTTGCTCGGTCAACAAAACATTGCCGTCATATTTGTCGAATTTGGCGGTGTATTCCAAGGCGCTTGCATCGCCACCTTGTTCGATATCGTCCAGAATCCCTTTGACGACCGCGTGGGTTTTGGACGCGTCTGACTTGGATGTGAGAGAAGCCTGCTTAAGGTATTCGCGTGTCATTGCAGGAGGATCCTATTTATAGATGTCTGGAAGAAGGGTTGTTGATATCGCGGGGATGTAAGCGATCAGCAGCACCACGATCAGCATGGTCAAAACAAAGGGCACGGCGCGGGCGGCGATCTTGAGGATCGACTCTCCGGTGATGCCAGAGACCACAAACAGGTTGAGGCCAAGAGGCGGTGTGATGAAGCCAACGCCCAAGGCGGTGATCATCATGATGCAGAACTGAATTTCGTTCATGCCGATATTGTCCGCCAAGGGTTTGAGGATCGGCGCAAGGATCACGATATTGGGGGTGGTTTCCATCACACAGCCCGCCGCAATCAGAATACCGATCATCAAGAGGATCAGCACATAAGGATCATCGGTGAGACCGGTGACAGCCGTAACGAACCCCTGCGGAACACCCATGATCGCCAGGGCTTCGGCCAGAGGGGCAGAGAAGGCGATGATCGGCAGGATCACCCCGTTCACCTTGGCCGAGCTGACCAGCATGGCCGGAAAGTCGGAAAACCTGAGCGTGCCAAGGATGAACCCCATGGCGATTGTGACCACAACGGCGGTTGCACCCGCTTCGGTTGGGGTGAGCCGGCCTGAGAAGATGCCGTAAAAGATGATGCCGGGGACGATAAAGGCATACCAGCCGGATTTCAGCGATTTGCCAAGGTTGGTCGACCATTCTGCAACGCTAAGATTGCCACCGGTCTCATAGCTGTAGAGGCGGTTCATGATGATGTTGGTGACCAAGATCGAAACCAGAATGGCAATGCCGGGAACCAGCGCGGCCAGGAACAGGGTCGAGGCGGAAATTCCCAGCACAAGGCCGATGATGATATAGGCTATCGAGGGCGGGATCAGGATGCCGGTGCAGGCCCCCGCCGCCACCAGGGCGCAGGCATAGGGCCGTGGATAGCCGCTTTCGACCAGCCGAGCGATTGTCATGCGACCAACCGCGGCGGCGCCTGCTGCGTCCGACCCTGAAATCGCGGCGAACATGCCACAGACCAGAACCGTGGCCGAACCAAAGCCGCCTTTTGTCCAACAGGTCAGGGCTTCGGCCACATCGAGGAATTTTCGGCTCAGACCGGTGCGGACCAGAACATCGCCGGTCAGGATGAACAGGGGCACAGCCGTCAGGGCAAAGGCATCAATCCCGGTAAACAGGCTTTCGCCGATGGCACTGAGGGGCAGATCGCCGGACATGACAAGCATGGTGATTGCGGCGGCACCAATGGCGGCCCAGACGGGCACCGCCATGGCGATCAGGCCGACAAAAAGCAGCACGGGAAGATAGAAATCCCATCCCAATTCAACAGTTTGATTGACTTGTTGCCAAAGCATTGTCGGCCTCCTTAATCAAACAGCTTGTCGCCTTCGAAGACGGGGGTGCCGTCTCGAAGGGTGCGCAGATCGCGCCACAAGGATTGCAACAAGCGCCAGATCATCAGGGCAAAGCCCAAAGGCACCGACATCAGGAACCAGACCATCGAAATACGCAGGCCGTGGCTCACTGAGCCGAACTTGGCCGAGACGAGGACCGTCTCAAAGGACCAATAAAGCGCGACCAGCGCGACGACGAACATGACCAGATCACCGAATATGTAGAACAGTGCTTTGGTGCGCGGGCCAAAGTAATGCAGGATGACGTCAATTCGGATATGGGCCCGCTCTTTGACCGCCGCCGCAGCACCGATCCAAGCGAGGTAGATAAAGGAATATCGGACAATCTCTTCGCCCCAGATCGAGGAATAGGCGAACAGCTCTCGCCGGATGACTTCGATTGCCATGGTGATGACCAGCATCACGTAAAAGGTCAAAAGCAACCAGCGTTCGGCGTTTTTGTCGATCTTTTGCAAGATGTTCATGGGGAGCCTTGAGTGTTGCGCAGGCCGCGGTCGCCGCTCAAACGGCATGTGTGGCGCGCGTGTGAAAAAGGTGAGCGCCCTGTGCGACGCTCACCCGTGGGTCATCAGGCGTCGTGCACGTAGTATTTGCCTTGGGTGCTGGCGGCTTCTTCCATTTTGGCGAAGTTATCCATCGATCCGGCCAGCTCTGTTTTGAACGAGTCCCATTCGGAGCGCTGATAGCCCCCCGCGTCTTTCCATTCGCCAAGCTGATCGTCGCTCAGGGAGTGGAATTGGACACCAGCCTTGGCCAGTTCGGACATGGCATAGCTGCGCGCCGAGGGAACCTTGGCAAGGTTCTGGTGCCCGGTCATTTCTGAGCCCCACATGATCCCGTCCTGAACGTCCGCAGGAAGCCCGTTGAACCACTCAAGGTTACAAGAGAACACCTGACTGTCGGGGACCGCTTGGGTGAAGGTGACATGGCTCAGGATGTCTTTGAAGCCAAAGACATAGAGCGCGCCAACCGAGGGGTCCAAGGCATCTGCGACACCCTGTTTGATCGCAGAGGGGGTTTCGCCCCAGGCAACAGGTGTCGGATTTGCGCCGACCATACGGTAGTATTGCTGAAGCATTTTCGAACCGGGCACACGGAATTTGACCCCAGCCATATCGCCGGGCGTCAGCACAGCGTTTCCGCCTTTGCGCACGGCCACAACACGGGGGTCGATATTGATATAGAACAACGCCTTAAAGCCGTTTTCTTCAACCTTGGGTTCGACGTTTGATTTCCAAAAATCGGAGGTCACCAAATTGGTGAACCGTTGGTTAGAGCCACAAAGATAGGGCATGTTGATCAAATCAACCGTCGAGGCAAAGGGCGCGAAATTGGACAAGGAGTGCTGCGCCGCCTGAATGGTGCCGCCCTGAACCTTTTGCACAAGCGCCCCGCCTGCACCCAGCTGACCACCGGGCGCCAGTTTCACATAGACCTTGCCGTTGGTTGCGTTCTGGATGTTTTCTTTCAGATCCAGCTGCATGATCGGATAGCTGCGCGATGCGCCCAGAACATAGGCCGTGGCCACGGTCATCACATGATCCGCTGCTGCCTCGCGCTCTTTTTCTTCACGTGCCGTTTGGGCGACGGCTTCGGTTGACCACAGCATGCCGCCGGCCCCCACCACCATGGCTGCGGTAAAGGCACCGCTTGCACTAAGCTTTAAAAAGTTGCGCCTTTCGGCGGACTTCAACCCGGTTGTGTCGTTCGTCATAGTTTCCTCCCACTGGATGTTTCAGCCGTCTTCTTTGTTTTTCTTTTCGTCGGCTTCTTTTTTGAGAATTGCGACGACGAACAGGATCGAGGCCGCAAACAAAACCAACATTTCGCCCACATCTCCGAGAAAGGCACGATCAGCAAAAGCGCCCAACGCGACATTGGCGAAGAAGAGGGCAAAGACGAGGATCGAGGCGATGAGGGACATCAAGCACTCCTGAGTGAATCGGTTTCATGACATTTGTAAGCGCTTACATTTCAAATGCAAGCGCTTACATTGATGAGTGGCCTTCGGGTGATTTTGTGATAAGGATACTGGTATTGGAGCGGAAAACGAGAAAATGGGAAAAAACCGGACATCACCTACACTTAGCGATGTCGCCAAGGAAGCCGGGGTTTCGACGGCAACCGTATCGCGTTGCTTGAATTCTCCAGATCAAGTTGTGGCAAAAACCCGCGAACGTGTTTTGCAGGCGGTTGAAATGCTTGGTTACACGCCCAATTTCGCAGCGCGTGTGATGGCGGCCAAACGGTCTTTTACCATCGGTGCGATTATTCCAACCATGGACAATGCCATCTTTGCGCGCGGGCTACAGGCCTTTCAAGATGAGCTGCGCGACCATGGCTATACGCTGCTTGTGTCAAGCTCGGCTTACAAACCTGATATTGAGGAAGAACAGATACGATCCCTGTTGGCGCGGGGGGCCGATGGGTTGCTGTTGATCGGGCATGAGCGGGGCGCGCATATTTACGAATATTTGGACCGTCATCAGGTCCCAGCTTTGGTGGCCTGGTCCTACTTGCCCGAGGCGCGGCAGCCTTCGGTCGGGTTTAACAACCGCGAGGCCATGTCCGAACTGGCGCAATGTGTGTTGGATGCGGGGCATCGGCGGATTGCGATGATATCTGGGCTGACGGATGGAAATGATCGGGCTTTTAACCGTGTTCAGGGCGTCAAAGATGCGTTGATCGCAAATGGTTTTGAGCTTGATGCGCTGACGTTGATTGAAACCCCATATGGCATTGAACAGGGGGCCCAGGCCTTTGGCGATTTGATGGCGTTAAGTCCTCGGCCCACGGCTGTGATGTGTGGCAATGATGTTTTGGCGGCAGGGGCGCTGCGCGAGGCTAAGCGGCTTGGCATTGCCGTTCCCGATCAGGTGTCGGTCACCGGCTTTGATGACATCGAACTGGCCGAGATTGTCAGCCCTTCGCTGACAACGGTGCATGTTCCGCACCGTAAGATGGGGCGCAAGGCAGCGGCCGAACTGATCGCTATGGTGGAGGGCACGTCCAAGGGACGCTCTGTTTGTATTGAAACGCATGTGGTGACGCGGTCGTCGTTGGCCAATGTGGAAAGACAATCTGACGAGTTGGCGTGAAAGCCGGACGGGTTATGCCGGCCTGCTTTTGTGGTGTTGCCCTCTGATGGCAAGGGGGCTGTTGCGATACGGGCCAAACCGGTTTTGTATTTGGTTTTACTTGGCCTGAACAGTTTTGGCCTGAAGAG
Organism: Pelagimonas sp.; assembly: GCF_050633425.1. GTDB lineage: Bacteria > Pseudomonadota > Alphaproteobacteria > Rhodobacterales > Rhodobacteraceae > Pelagimonas. The sequence continues at coordinate 68,054 of NZ_JBOEGM010000039.1, forward strand.
TTTTGGCCTGAAGAGTTTTGGCCTGAAGAGTTTTGGTCTGAAGAGTTTTGGTCTGAATCGCGCGTTGTTTTTTCGTCTTGAACGTCCAAGCAATAAACCGGCTGGTTTTTTGCCCCTGAGCCATGTCGACAACCTTATAATCGGCAACCCGCGCTTTTTTCAGAATCCGAGCGAGCGGTTGCAGGTTGTCCTTTTTCGACACCAAAGAGGTGAACCACAGGCCGTGTTCGGCGAATTCCGCGCTTTGTTCAATCATGCGCGCGACAAAGCCGATTTCACCGCCGGGGCACCAAAGCTCGGCGTTTTGGCCGCCAAAGTTAAGCTTCTTTGACTTCCCTTTGCCGAGGTTTGCCCATTTACGCTGGGTGCCTTTTTGCGCCTGTTCCTTGGAGGCATGAAAAGGCGGGTTGCACATGGTGACGTGGAAAAAGTCATTGGCTTTGATCACGCCACGAAAGATATTTTCCGGCTCAACCTGGTGCCTCAGGGGGATTTTTAACGCGTTGGCGTCACATATTTTCTGGGCGGATGTGAGGGCACGGGCATCAATTTCGACGCCCGTGAAGCTCCAGCCATATTCGCTCTGACCGGTGAGAGGGTACACCAAGCTGGCCCCTGTGCCGATGTCCAGGGCCTGGATGTGCGGGCCGCGGGGTATTTTCTGAGCGTTGCCGTCAGAGAGCAAGTCGGCGAGGTAATGGATATAATCAACGCGTCCGGGAATTGGCGGGCACAGGTAACCGGCCGGGATGTCCCAATCGTCAATGTTATAATGCGTCTTTAAGAGAGCCCGATTGAGCATGCGGACCGCCGCGACGTCTTTAAAATCAATCGTCGTCTGACCGCGTGGATTGCGGATCGTAAAGGCCTCAAGCGCGGGGGTCTGCGCGACCAAGCGTGCAAAATCGTACCCGTCTGAGTGTTGATTGCGGGGGTGCAGCTTGGAATTGGTGGCCATGAGGGACGCCTTTGGTATAAGTTTGTGGACGTCATGCGCCAGCCGGTTTGAAGGTTTTAGGCCCTTAGACGCAAATAGTAAAATAGGGAGCGGGGCAGATTGGACATCGCGGCACAAGCGCAAATTTACGCTCGTCAAACTCAGTCTGATTGCCAGTCGCGGGCCGCGCCTAGAACGCGATCCCCCGCAGCCCGATTTGCCCGGTTCGGGCATAGACCAGTCCGATCGCCGCCAGCGACAGCACCAGATACAGCCAGAGGCTTGAGCTGAACCAGGCGTTTGGATCCCGGAACCCCGCAAATATCGCCAGATTGGCCGCGAGGTTCACGCTCAGGTGGATGAGGATTGCAGGCAAAATTGAGCCGCCCGACATCGTGTGAGCTGCCCCAATGATGACGGCATAACACATCACATGGCCCGCAAAGAGCGGCATCGCGATCTGCGCATGCGGGGAGTCAATGGCCCAAAGCGGAAGGTGCCAGACACACCAGATAACGCCAATAATCAGCGACGCTTCAAGCCATCCAATCCGACTGTTGAGATGGTCTTGAAAATATCCGCGCCAGCCGAGCTCTTCGCCAAGCGGGCCCAGGATCAAGTTGAAGAGGATCAGTGTGGCCAGCAGACCGATGCCAAGGGGCGTGGTTTCCTCCGGCGCAAAGGGACGCAGCGCGAAGAGCAAAACCAATGGGGCGACAACCAAGGCCCAAACGGCCATGGGGATGGTCGAAACGCTCACCGCCCGGCCCAGCAGCTCTATCAGCTGTCCGTCGCGCAGGCTCAGCAGGATCGCCGCAAGCGACGGTCCCCACACCATGAGCATCCAAACCGGCAGACCCAGAGCGCTTTGCGGAGAGCGCGCGGCGGGAAGGGCAAGGATGCAGGCAAACCCAGCCAGAGAAATCGCGAATGTCAGCGCAAGAAAGGGCAGGGGTATCAAGGTTGGGTTGCTCTCTTTTTGAGGTCTGCGATGATCGGTGCAAGTTCTTTGGGTGAGGCCAGAAGGGGGGCCAGAGCCTCTAGTGATGTGGCGGCAAACCCCGCTGATTGCGCGCCTGACCACTGACCCAGTATTTCGCGCCGGTTGATATGCGCGCTGATGGTCACAAAAAGCTCGGCCACATGTTCGGGGTTGGTGCCCTCTTGGACGTCATTCGTGATCCTGTCGCTCAGGACCCCGGTGAGAAGGGACGAAAACGCCGTGTCCAATGCCGAGAGATAGTCGCGCTTTTCGGCGGGTGTATTGAGGGCCGCCGCAAGACCGGGATCGTTGCCAAGATGGCGTGACCCGGCCAAAAGCAAGGCGGGGATCGGAGAGGTGTCCTTGGAGGTCATCGCATCGGCAAGGGACGCCACTTCGCCCGCGACCAGCGCATCGAGTACGGCGCGCTTGTTTGCAAAGTGGTGATAGAGCCCGCCACGTGAAATCCCACAGGCAAGACGGATGTCTTCCATTTCCGTGCTTGTCAGACCCTTTTCTGTGATCAGCTGACGGGCCGTCTTCAGAATTGTGTCTCGTCTGTCGGATTTGGAAAGGCGTGTTCGCATACAGCTTACTACCGACATGTGTCGGTAATGTCAATTCATGCCCAGAAACACAGCCCAGAAGCCCCGGCCAGCGACTCCGGCCAGAAGCCCCGGCCAGAAAAACTGCGCGGGCGCTATGGATTTTGTGGACGGGCCAGAACCGCGTCGGAGGCCGGGCGGACGATGAGCATTTTCCGCCCTCGTTGGGGGGCGAGGTTGGACGCGGCAGAGCGCCAAAGCTCGTCCTCGCGGCTGTGAGGGGATTGGGCGCTGTCGTGCGACGGATATGCAGAGGCGAGAGGCGGGGGCGAGAGGCGGGGCGAGAGGTGGGGGCGGAAAACGAGTAAGACGGGCCGGAAAAATGGGCGGAGACGGCGGGACAGGAGCGGTGCCCTGCCGCTCACAAGAGCGATGCAATGAACTTGTGGCAGGCCCCCACACTCAATGATAGCGTGTTATCAATCCCAGAGATTCAAGCCACCTTTAACAGAGGCAATGGTTAGGCTGATCATGACCCATCAGGACAACAACACTCGCACAATGGCACAGGGCTCGGTCAATCGCTTTACCTATGGCTATGCTATCACAAGCCTTGTGGCCCTCGTCGCGATGCCGCTGTTTGGCTGGTGGATTACAGGAGCAGGGGGCGCATTGGCGGCGCTCGTTCTCGTCTTGGTTGGAATCCTTTTGACCCGTGGTTTGTTCCTGTCAGCAGAGCATTCCTGGGTCAGAATTGTGACCCTGTGCATGGCAACAGTGACGGTGTCCGCACTGGCCTTTTTCTCAGGTATACCGGTGATCCTCCAGACGCTTGAAGGGTGGCGGGCGGCGACAAACTGCGATGTTGAAGCGGCTTGGGTGTGCCATCTGCCGGCGCTGAGCGTTCCTAGTCCTGCGGAGCAATGGGCCTTGTTCCTGATTATTGTCATGTTCGCGGCGGGCCTGTCTTGGTTGGCCTACAAGCGCTCGGTGCAAGCGACGCAGGTGGCGTTTGCAGGATCAGACGCTGATGCGACAGTGTCCCTTGCATCAACCCTTGCCAAACTGGCGGCTACTCCGACACTGAGTGCAGGCGAACAAGCCGCCTTGGGCGATGGTATTCGCCAAGGCTCGATTGTCTTCACAGAGGGTGCACGGGCTGAGGTGACAAAGATGCCCCTGAGCATCGGCACAGAGTCACAAGAATATGCGAATTTATCCCACATGTGGCTGCAATCCGAGACTGATCAAATCTGGACCGCACCAACACCCCCCAAAGATTTTGTCGGGCGAGAAACGCAACTCAGAGAGCTCGTCGCGCCGATTGTTGTTGGTGACATCGGGACAGTTTGCACCCTTCACGGAATGGGCGGGATCGGAAAGACCACGCTTGCCGCGCTTGTGGCTCAAAAGGCAGCACCCGCCTTTCCTGATGGAACCATTTGGCTGGACTTGAAGGGCATTCGCCAGACATTTGCGCTCAGCCCTGAGGAGGCTCTGGCCCGAGTGATCCGGCGCTTGGATCGTGCCACTATCGTCCCGGACGACGGTGATGACCGCGAGGCTTTGTTCCGCTCGATCTTGGCACGCCGCAAGTGTTTGATCATCGCCGATGACGCCCGAGATTCAGCGCAAGTCAAAGCCCTTATCCCCCCAGGCCGCAATGTTTTGCTTGTCACGTCGCGCAAACGCCTGAGTCTGGATGGTGCCATCGGCATCAGTGTCCCGCTTCTGGATGAGGCAGACGCCTTGACCTTGCTTGCACAGATGATCGCCGGTCGCACAGAGCCGATGTCCAAGGCAGACCAGCAGGCAATTGTTTCATTCTGCGGGAGACTTCCGCTCGCGGTTAGGGCGGCGGGTGCGTTTCTCAGTGCAAACCGCGATTGGAGCGGCCAGGACTACGTCACAGTGCTGCGACACAGATCGGAGCGATTTGAGGCTCTGGCTTCTGACGACCTTGAGCGGGACGTGCGTGTTGTGTTGGGCCTCAGTCACGATCGTTTGCTTGAGGAAACCCCCCTAAAGGCGCAGCGTTGGCGGTTTTTGTCCGTCGTTCCAAGCCATTTTGATGTTATGGCGGCAGCGGCGATTTGGGAGTGTGGCGTTGATGACGCCAAGCAAACGCTCTCGGAACTCACACGATTGGCGATGCTTGAATACGACCCCGTCAGCAGCCGATATCGGTTTCATGACCTCATGCGGGACCTTGCCGAAGAAGAGTTTGAGAAGCGCGAAACAGGTTCGGCATGACGGAAAGAAATCTGGCGCAATTTCGATTTGCTCGGCATTGCAAAGACAAGCTGGAAGCTTTGAATTCCGCCTATCTGGATGGCGGTGACGCGGCGGCGACGGCCTTGGCAACCTTTGATGCGGATCGGGACAACATAGAAGCTGCTCTCCGTTCTGCAGGTGAGATCGCGCAGGCAGATGCCGATTGGAATGCGCTAGTCTCAGAGTTTGCGGATGCGAGCATGCATATTATGTTGGTTCGGCAAACTCCGACCGAAAGATTGACGACCTTCCAGCATCAGATCAGAGCGAGCCGGATTTTGGCAGATACCGAGGCCGAGGGGCGCGCCTTGTGCAACGCGGCGCTGTGCCACGAAGCCCTTGGACAGCGCCGCGTGGCCTTGCAGGAGTTGCAGGACGCAGAGGAGCTTCAAAGGCGGTGCAAGAACGACCGCGGACTGGCCATTGTCCTGCAGAATATCGCGCTGACGCTGACGGGCTTGGGGGACGAACAATCGGCACAGTCCAAGTTTAAGCAGGCGCTGGATCTGGCGCGATCAGTGGATGATCGCGCCACTCAGGCGTCAATCTTGGCCAATCTTGGGACCTCCTACGCCAAAACCCAGGAGTTTGATCGCGCCCGAGAATGTTGGCAAAATGCGCTTGTGCTTGAACAAGAGCGTCAGCACAGGTTTGGCATGGCCAACGCGCTGGGCAATCTTGGGTTATTGGCGGGCTTTCAGGGCGCGCATGACAAGGCGCTGCAACTCCACCAATCCGCGCTGGATTTGCATACAGCGCTCGGACATCAGACCGGGATCGCCTATGCTCATTCGAACATTGCCGCCTGTTATAGTTCACTTGACGAGATGGAGAAGGCTGAGGGCCATTTCGCCAAAGCCATTGAGGTGCATCGGTTTTATGGTGATCTGTCCGCCTTGGCGGTCACCTACTACAACTTAGCTCTGTTAAGAGAAAAGGCAGATGATCACGCAGGTGCCGCCCAATCCGCACAGGAGGCGCTGCGGTTGTTTGAAAAGGTTGATGATCCCCGCAAAGACAGTGCTGAGGCCTTGATCCATCGGCTTGCTCAAGGGCGGGACGGGGGGGCGCATGCGCCCTAAACATGACCCTGCACTGTCCAAATCCCAAAACGAACGCGCCCAGGCACAATTGCGCTTCGCGGCGCATTACCTTGGTCTTTTGCAGGGGTATGGCCAACGCGTTTACGACGACGATTTCGATGACGGTGCGCGGGTTCTTTATGACCTGAACGCCGAAAACATAGAGGCCGCCTTGTTTTGGATCGCCGGTGCTCAAGAGATGCCAGAGAGACGACGCGATCTATCCGTCCAATTTGGGGGGATGGGGGCCAATATTCTGCACGAACGCATGACCATCGACCAGCGTCGGTACCTGTATTCTCAGTTTCTCGAAAACGCACGGGGGGCTCAGAACGTGCAGGTCACTGCCATCTTGGTTGACCTGTTGGGATTGGAAGAATTCGCGGCTGGGAACTGGTCTCGGGCCGAGGAATGCCATCTTGAAGCCATCAGGCTGACCCACCAGCTCAACACCCCTGAGCGGACAATCGGTGTCTGGGGGCATCTTGGGATCGTCCACGAAGCGCAGGGGCAGTTTGATCAAGCCCGCTCGGATTTTAGCAAGCAACATAGGCTGGCACGAGAGGCCGGGGATCTTCGGCAGGAAGGTGCTGCCATAGGCAATCTTGCGGTTCTCGATTTTGAAGCGGGCAATTTTGAGCGCAGTTTGGAGCGGCATCGCACGTCATATGCGCTGCATGCGCAGGTTGGCCATCGCGATGGGATGTTGCGCGCGTTGAACGGCATCGGCAACGCCGCGTCGGAAATTGGAGAGTTTGAAACGGCCGAGGAGGCCTATTTGGCCCTCATCCATGAGGAGGTGGTTCAAACCGACAAAGACACGTTGAGTGCTGCAAAAAACGGCCTGGGCCGTTTGTACCAGCTTGCCGATCGCCCAGACGAGTCCATCACGCTGTTGCGTGAAGGGATTCAGTTGACGGAAGAGCTTGGGGATCGTCGTGGTCAAGGCGCTTGCCTCACAAACCTCGCCAATGTGTTGCTTGCAACGGGGCAACCGGAAGAGGCGTTTCTGGCCATCCAGAAAAGGTTGAAAATCGCACAAGACATGGACGATCATTGGGGCATCGCTGTCGCTCTGGAGGCCAGGGGGCGCACGCATATCGAGCTGCAAAACACTGAGCTTGCCCTTGGCGATCTGCAAAAGGCTGAAGTGGCGTGGCAGGCCCTGACCAACGACCGGTCACGGGTGATTGCCATGCTGCATCAGGGTGTGGCGCAGGCCCGTGTCGGGATGTGGGCTGAGGCCGTTGGGCATTTCGAGCGGGCGTTGCAAGCGGCAACGGACAAAGGTTTTGACGTGCTGGTTCGAAGTGCGTCGAAACATCTTGAGACCGTACATACGGCTCAGGCGCAAGACAATCACCCGCCGGGCGACAGCGGTTTCAGGGTCTTGTCTTGGCTCAGGATGAAGTGTGGCCGGATGTTTGGGATTTTCCGCAAATAGGAGCAGGCCTAAAATACGGCACTGAGAGCGGCCATGAATGCCGTTTGAATATTGTCGGTGTTATGTTTGGCAGATTGGAGGGTGTAAGTGATTTCAGGGGCTTAGGCCCGTGCTGAAGGGGCCCGATGGGCCGATTTTGGCCTTGGAGCTGTTAGGCCGCGACGGCTTTGCGGGTCATGTTCCAATAGAGGTCTGCGACTTCGGCAGGCGAGAGAGCACCGCTGGGGCGATACCAAGTGGTGATACCGGTCAGCATGGCGATCAGGGCGCGGGTGGTGACTTTTGGGTCGGGCACGTCGAAGACCAGTTCGGTCTGGCCTGAGATCAGGATGGCTTCGAGGTGGTCTTCGTAAGCGCGGCGCAGGGCTTCGATGGTCGCGAAGTTCTCGGGGCTGAGATTGCGCAACTCCATATAGGCGATGAAGATTTCATCGGCGCGGCCCATATGGAAGTTGATGTGAAAATCAACAAAGTTGTGTAGCCGGGTCATGGCATCGCCGCTTGTCACCCGAGAGGCGCAAGCCTCGAGAAGTTCGTCCATGTGCTGTTTCATCAGCGAGAACAGCAAGTCCTGTTTGTCAGGGGTATAATTATAGAGCGCCCCGGCCTGAACACCGACGTCGCGGGCGATTTGGCGCATGGAGACAGCGGCGTAACCGTGTTCCGCAAAGAGTTTAAGCGCCACGGCGCGGATGCGTGGGCCGGTGATTTGCGAATGGGAACCTTGGGTACGTGCCATGGGGGGATATTATCTGAACGGACGTTCAGAGCAAGGCGAATGCTTGCCGATTGTGCAAAGGCTTGGGGCGGAGGGCTGTTGCGGGCGCGGCGCGGTTGCGGCATGAGTAAGGGATGAGCATTGTGATGCGCGTGGGCGCCTTGATCGTGATTGGCCTGTTGGCAGGATGTGCCGAGTTTCCTGAGTTGGAAGCCGGAGAGACACCGGGTGTGGCCAATGCCCCCTATCCCAAATTGGTGCCCTTGGAGACCCTGTTGGTGGCGGATGCGCCGGTGGCGACGGTTGAAATGGTCGGACAGGTTGAGGGGCGGGCCGGTGGCTTGCGCGCGCGCGCAGCGCGGCTACAGACGATGCGGGTCGGGTCGGGCGCGGGGATTGCGCAGCGTGTGGCACGGTTGCGCCAAAAAGCTGCACAATTAAGAGCACAGTAACCACGCCCGGGTGATGAAGGGGCGATCAAGGGGCAGTTGGCGTTGCACCTGACCTAAACTGGCGCTAAGGCGGCTGATATAATTTGCATTTCGATCGCATCCAGAAGGAGCTTCCACATGTCCGATCCAAAACCCAGCCCATTGCGTCTTGGTATTGCCGGTCTTGGGACGGTCGGGGCCGGTGTGGTCAAGATCGTGCGTCAAAAGGCCGAGCTGTTGGCACAACGCGGCGGACGCCCTGTGGTGGTGACGGCGGTATCAGCGCGCAACCGTGACAAGGATCGCGGTGTGTCGCTGAGCGATTACGCTTGGGAAGACGATCCTGTGGCCTTGGCGCTGCGCGATGATGTTGACGTTTTCGTGGAGTTGATGGGCGGCAGTGACGGCCCGGCCAAAGCCGCGACCGAAGCGGCGCTGAAGGCGGGCAAAGACGTTGTGACCGCCAATAAAGCGATGCTGGCCCATCACGGGCAGGATTTGGCCGAACTGGCCGAAGCCCATGGGGCGGTGCTGCGTTTTGAGGCCGCGGTTGCAGGCGGTATTCCGATCATCAAATCTCTGACCGAGGGCCTTGCTGGCAACGAGATTGAGCGGGTGATGGGGGTGATGAACGGCACCTGCAACTATATCCTGACCCGGATGGAAGATGGGGGCCTGTCCTATGATGAAGCCTTTGCCGAGGCAGATGGGCTTGGCTATCTTGAGGCGGATCCAAATCTGGACGTGGGCGGCATTGATGCGGGGCACAAACTGTCGCTGATTGCGGCGATTGCCTTTGGAACGCAGGTGAATTTTGACGCGGTTGAGCTTGAGGGTATCGGCTGTGTCACCATCGAAGACATTCGGCAGGCGGCCGATATGGGGTATCGGATCAAATTGTTGGGGGTTACCCGTTACACCCGCCGTGGGCTGGAACAGACCATGACCCCCTGCCTTGTTCCGGCGACGTCCCCTTTGGGGCAGTTGCAGGGCGGCACCAATATGGTCGTCGTGGAAGGCGATCAGGTTGGACAGATTGTGCTGCGCGGCGCAGGTGCGGGCGAAGGCCCGACTGCAAGCGCGGTGATGGGCGATGTGATGGATATTGCGCGCGGGTTACGGATTACCACCTTTGGCCAACCGGCAAGCACTTTGCGCGCGGCGACCCCCGCCAAAGCCACCGTTGCTGCGCCCTATTACTTGCGCATGGCGCTGCAGGACAAGCCCGGCGCGATGGCCAAAGTTGCCGCCGTTTTGGGCGAGGCAGGCGTGTCGATCGACCGGATGCGTCAGTATAGCCACCAAGACGCGTCGGCTCCCGTGCTGATCGTCACCCATAAAACCACGCGCGTCGCGCTGGATGATGCGCTGGGCGCGTTGCCCAAGACCGGTGTCATGGCAAGCGAACCTGTGGCGTTGCGGATCGAAGAAGTCTGATTGCGGCGCATTTTGCGGGACATTCGGCGCGCGATCTGTTTGCAGGCAGAGCGCGCCCTGCACTTAAGAGCGCCATATGCCTCAAACTACTCGGTTTGTGCGCTCACTTGCTGACCTGAGGCCTGCGGTTCCAATTCTCAGGAGTTGACCAACTTGCCCCAACAGGGGCGACAAAGCAGGGGCGCTCAAACGTCAGGAGCCGCGCGGCGGTTGCGCCATAATCCCAAAGTTCGAGGGTGACGGTACAACGATCCGTTTGCGCTTGCGAATGGTCCTGTAGCGCGTCGTCGAGATGGAGCACGATGCTGCCATGTGGCGGGACGATGCTTTGTTCGGGGTCCAGAATGCGCACACCCTCTTTGTGGCCAGCGCTGTCTGATTGATCTTCATAGTCGCGTTTTATCCGCACTGGCCCCACAAAGGCCGAGCGCGTGCCGTCATTGCGCAACAAGAAGGTGAATTGCGATGGGTCCGATGAGGCGTCGTTAACGGTGACATCCGAGATTTGGCCAAGGGGCAAATAAACCCAAAGCGCGCTGGCACCGGCCAGAGTGGACAGGCCAGAGTGGATAGGGCGGTAATGAGGCTGGCGATCTCTTTGATTGAGCCGGTAAAACGCGCCCAAAGCCCCTTGGGTTTATCAGCGAGAACTGTCTGGCAGCGATGGCATTTCTTGGCCTTGGACGGGATATCCATCAGGCAATAGGGGCATTGGGTCAGCGCGGTCACGGCAAAATCTCACATTTAAAACGGACAAAATATGAGAACAGTCTACCAAAAATGCGATGCTTTGTCTTGAGCGCCGACGTGATGAACGCGCGTGGACCGGATCAGAGACGGGCGAGCAATTCGGCCTTTTTGTAAGAGAATTCGTCCTCGGACAGCGCACCAGCGTCGCGAAGACGGGCGAGACCTTCGATTGTGCTGAGAATCTCAGCCGTTTGGTCAGGATGTGCGGTTGTCGCCATGTCATTTGCGACCGGGTCATTTGCGACCGGGGCCATATCCCGCTGGGCGGCGGGAGCGGCATATTCCGGCGCGGCAGGGGCCGGGGATTCTTGGGATTCCGGAATGGGGTCCTGAACTGGGGCAGGGCTGGGAGAGGTGTCGGCAAGCGGGAAAGAGGACAGGGCGAATTGACCAAACTGGCTTGAGACTGAGACGCCAAAATAGGGGTCACCGCCGCCGGATTGTTGTTGGCTAAAGCCGCCAATATTGTGGTCACCGGTGTCCAAAATGGTCAAAGGACGTCCGTCGCCATGATCATAAGCGATGCGGCGGGATTGCGGAAAATAGGCATAGCGGGCCTGATTTTGCCCACCCGTAGATGCGGGGAGGCCAAGCCCATCAGGCCACCAGCTTCCGCCGCTAATATCTTGAACTGTTTCAAAGAACTGTGTGAGCCCCATCGCGTTGGCAAGTTCGCTGCACAGGCTGGAAACGGTGTTTTGCAAACCGTGGTTGAACATATCGCCAACCATGGTCATGCCGCCCGCCATCCATTGGCCAGAGCCGCCAAGTTCGGGGACGTTGAATTGTGCCATGCTGCCACCGCCATTTGAAACGGCGCGGGCCATATGTTCAACGGCAGGTTCGGAGAGGCCATAGCGCCGGGCGATATCGGAGACACATGCGGCTCCTGCGGCAGTCAGCTTAGACATTTGGGCTTCCTTAATGGCGGGCGGCACACAAGGGGTGCGGCACACCGAGGTGTTGAATGTGAACTTGGCGCAATAGGGGCTTTGTTGAGGAGGGGGGCGGGCCTGTCAAGCATAGCTGGAACATGGCCGCTATGCGTTGGGGTGCTCAACAGGCCCGCCGCCCGGTTTTTAAACGAACCGCAAGTCAGTGGTCCAGTATTGGTGCGGATTCGCACGAGGTTGGATCGGGTTGAAGCCAAGCGGGGTATGTTGCCCCGCGACAAACCGCACGCGACGGCGGCCTTCGGCTTCTAGGTCATTCACCGGCCGGGTTTCATGGGCGCGCCCCCCTTGGTGCGCAACATGATAGGTCAGCCCGCCGACCGAACGCCCGACGGTCTTGTCGTAGACGTCAAACACCAGAGGGGCGTGGGCCGGAATGGTCGGATGCAGGGAAGACCATGGTTGCCAACTGCGGAAGCGAATACCAGCGCCGCGCAGATCGGGGCCGTAATCGCGCAAGGGGACTTCGACCTGATTGCAGGTGAGGACATAGCGATCAGACCAAGCTCCTTCGACGGTAAGTTCGACCCGTTCTAACGAGCTATCGACATAGCGCGAGGTGCCGCCTGCGGTGCTTTCTTCCCCCAAAACCAGCCAGGGTTCGATGGCATTGCGCAGGCTGAGGGTGAGGCCTTCTACCTCGACGCGGCCCACTTCTGGGAAGCGGAATTCGAACTGGGCGTCGTACCAATCGGGGCGGAAAGGGAAGCCATGGGCGGTGGACAGATCGGCCAGAACCTCTTTGAAATCGGACCAGACATGATGCGGGAGCAGGTGTTTGTCATGCAGGTCGCTTTTCCAGTCGATCAGTGGCTCGGTATAGGGTTTTTCCCAGAACCAAGCCAATAGCGCGCGGATCACCAGCGACTGAGCCATCGACATCTGCCAATGCGGCGGCATTTCAAAGCCGCGGAATTCCACCAGACCAAGGCGCCCTGTTGGGCTATCGGGTGAGAACATCTTGTCGATGCAAATCTCGGCGCGGTGGGTGTTGCCGGTCAGATCGGTGAGCAAATGGCGCAGGATGCGGTCAGACAACCAGGGGAAACCCTGGCCGGAATCCTGCATGCGTTGCAGCTCGGCCAGGGCGATTTCCATCTCATAGACGTTGCCAGACCGGCCCTCGTCAAAGCGCGGGGCCTGTGAGGTTGGGCCGATAAACGTGCCAGAAAACAGATAGGACAGCGACGGGTGGCGTTGCCAATAGCGGATCACCGAGGCGGCAAGATCGGGACGGCGCAGGAAGGGGCTGTCGCTTGGGGTTTGACCGCCGACAACGATGTGATTGCCGCCACCAGACCCGGTGAGTCTCCCATCAACCATAAAGGTAAAGCTGTCGAGACCACATTGGCGCGCCTCTTCATAAAGAGCGGCGGTGATTTCGCGCAATCCGCCCCAATTGGAAGCCGGGTGAATGTTGACCTCGATCACGCCGGGGTCCGGGGTGACGCGGATCACGTTGATTGACGGATCGCGGGGTGGTTCATAGCCTTCGACACGCACGGCAAGGCCCATCTCTTCGGCGGTGTCTTCGGCGGCTTCGATCAGATCAAGGTATTCATCTGCCGAACCGGTTGGTGGCATAAAGATGTGCAAAATCCCGTCGCGGACTTCAACGGTGAGCGCGGTGCGGATGGGCATGCCCTCGGACCACAAGGTTTGACCGCCTTCGATCCAATCATCAGAGCTCACCACATCGCGCAGCCAATAATCGGCGTCGTAATCCTGCGCTGGGCCGGTGGCCCCGGTAAAGGGGGATTGTTGCAGATGGCGCGGCGCGGGGGGCGGACGGCGGGTCATGGGATCGCGCACAAAGGGCTTTTCGATCCGGGTGCGCCGGCCTTTCTTGTCCTTTTCGCTTTTGCGCAGGGTGGCAAGCGGCAGACGCAGACCGGCCGGGCTGTCGCCGGGGGTCAAAAACAGTTTGCCGCGCCGGGTTGTCCAACGCTCGGACGCCCAGCGGAACCGACGCTTGCCAGCGGCCTTGGCCTGGGCCAGTTGCAGCGGAATCGCAAAGCTGGAAGGCTCGGTCAGACCGTTGTTCATCATCCGAATAAGGCGGGCGCGCTCTTGGGGGTCAGAAAGCTCACTGTCTTCGGCGGTGACATTTTCGGGCAAGAGCGCCTCGGTGCCGATGAAATGCATCGGGTCTTCGTAGATGTCGTGAACGAAATCATCCTCAAGCCCGAGATTTTCGGCCAGTTTGGCGGCGAAATCGCTGGCGGTTTCGGCGGTGGCGGTGCCCGTGCCTTCTTTGGCGATCAGATCGACATTGGACCAAAGCGGCTGTCCGTCGCCACGCCAGATGATGGAATAGGCCCAACGGGGCAGGGCCTCGCCGGGGTACCATTTGCCTTGGCCGTGATGCAGCACGCCATGGGGGGCGAACCGGGTTTGCAGGCGGCGCAACAGATCGTCTGCATAGGCCTGTTTGGTGGGGCCAACCGCGTCGGTTGTCCATTCCGCTCCGTCACGATCATCAGCCGAAATAAAGGTGGGTTCGCCGCCCATAGTCAGGCGCATGTCCTGAGATTTGAGTTTTGTCTCAATGGTTTCCCCGGCGCGGTCGATCTCGGCCCATTGTTCAGGAGACAGGGGGCGAGTGACACGCGGGGGTTCGGCGATGCGCTGAACCGACATCTCAAACCCAAAGGTGACCTCGGCCTTGTCATGGGCTCCGGTGATCGCGGCGGCAGAGCTTGGCTCGGGCGTGGCGGCGAGCGGAATATGCCCTTCGCCTGCAAATAGCCCGGATGTTGCATCCATTCCGACCCAACCGGCACCAGGCAGATAGACCTCGGCCCAGGCGTGCAAGTCGGTGAAATCTTCGGTGGGGCCTGCGGGGCCGGTGATTGGTTTTTGATCGGCAGTCAATTGAATGAGGTAGCCAGACACAAAGCGCGCTGCATACCCATAGTGGCGGAATAAGGCGACCAAAAGCCAAGCGCTATCGCGGCACGAACCCAGCGCTTTCTTGATGGTTTCGGTTGGGCGTTGCACCCCCGGTTCCATCCGAATTGTGTATTGAATGGCGTCGGCCACATATTGGTTCAGCGCCACAAGCCAGTTGTTTGTATCCCCGGTTTGCGGCGGTGCTTTGGCGACAAATTCTTCGAACAGAGGACCGCGCGCGATTTTCTTGAGATAGGGGCGCAGATCTTTGATCAGGGCCTTGTCATAGAGAAAGGGAACCTGGTCTGCAGAGGCGTCCAGAAAGAAATCAAACGGATTAATCGCAACCATATCGGCGACCAAATCCACCGTGACCGATAGCTCACGGGTTGGCTCAGGAAAGACCAGCCGCGCCTGCCAATTTGAAAAAGCGTCTTGTTGCCAGTTGATAAAATGTTCTTTTGGCTCAACAGTTAGACTGTAGCTTTTGATCGGTGTTCGGGCATGAGGTGTTGGCCGCAAGCGGACCACATGGGGCGCCAAATTGACCAACCGATCGTAAGAGTAGGTGGTCTTGTGAGAAAGTGCCACTTTAATAGACATAGGAGTATTTTTTCCTCATTTAATTGCCGCCTGAGGCTTGGTTTCGTCCACTAGATGATATTTTCTGACCAAAGAAAACCGTTGGACGGACAAAGGGTCCTCATCAAAGGGCATATGCACAAAAAAACGACAGGAAGAAGAATGTATAACGAGATGTTTCGCGGATCGGGTCTCCGCGAGGAATACGCCGTTATTGATGCTTGGTTGAACAAGCACGGGCCGAATGCGTTATTGGAACGTCAGGATGAGGCCGAAGCCTTGTTTCGTCGAAATGGCATAACGTTTGCTGTCTATACTGACGGCACCGACCCGGACCGCGTCATTCCGTTTGATATGGTGCCGCGGGTCTTTAATGCGTCTGAATGGTCTATTATCGAACGTGGATCAATTCAACGGGCTAAGGCTTTAAATTGTTTCATTGCAGATGTTTACGGGGATCGTAAGATCATCAAAAAGGGGATAATCCCCGAAGCTATGATCCTGAATAATCCAGCCTATCTAGAAGAGATGAACGGTTATCGTCCGCCCAATGATATATGGTCTCATATTATTGGTGTTGATATTGTGCGCACCGATGAGGAACAGTTTTTCGTTTTAGAAGACAACTGCCGGACACCTTCGGGCGTGTCTTATGTGCTGCAAAACCGCGAAGTGATGTCTCGGATGTTCCCAGAGCTGTTTGAGGGCGGTCGTGTGCGCCCCGTCGATGGGTATGGAGAGCATCTGGCCGCCGCTATGCAAGATTGCGCACCCGCCAATTGCGAGGGGGCACCGACGCTCGCGCTATTGACGCCGGGGCAGTACAATTCGGCCTATTACGAGCACTACTTTTTGGCCGACCTTATGGGAATTGAGCTTGTCGAAGGCTCTGATCTGTTTGTCGAAGATGACAAGGTGTTTATGCGCACCACAAAGGGGCCTGAACAGGTGCATGTGCTCTATCGTCGAATAGATGATGATTTCATGGATCCCGAAGTGTTTCGTGCTGACAGCGCGCTGGGCGTGCCGGGCATTATTCGGGCAATGAAGGCGGGCAATGTGACAATGGTCAACGCACCCGGCACCGGCATTGCTGATGACAAGTCGATCTATACCTATGTCCCTGAAATGATACGGTTCTATCTGGATGAAGAGCCGATCATTGAGAACGTGCCGACCTATTGTTGCGACCGCCCGGATGAGCTTGAATACGTTCTGGCCAATCTCGCCAAACTGGTGGTCAAAGAGGTGCATGGATCGGGCGGGTATGGCATGCTTGTCGGGCCAACCTCGAGCGCCGAAGAGGTCGAAGACTTCCGCGCCAAGCTCATCGCGAACCCGACCAATTATATCGCCCAACCGACTTTGTCTTTGTCGACATCGCCGATCCTCACCCCGGATGGGATGTCACCACGGCATGTGGACCTCAGGCCGTTTGTGATTTCGGGCAGCAAAACGACGCTGATACCAAGCGGGTTGACGCGCGTGGCGCTGACTGAAGGATCACTGGTGGTGAATTCAAGCCAGGGCGGCGGCGTCAAGGATACATGGGTTTTGTCGGATAGGATTTCAGATGCTGAGTAGAACCGCTGAAGGCTTGTTTTGGATGGCCCGTTATGTCGAACGGATGGATAATACCGCCCGTTTGTTGAATGCCGGGCGCCGTTTGGATGCATTGCCGCGCCGCGCAAGCACAGAACAGAGCGAATGGACGTCGGTTGTCATCGCGTCGGGCTGCACCGAGAGTTTCGCTGGTGGGCCAGAGGCGGCGAATGCCATTGATGTCTGTGAACATTTGGTCCGTGATGTCACAAATCCATCGTCGATTGTGTCATGTATCAATGCCGCCCGGCAAAATGCCAAAGCCGTGCGCCCGTCTTTGACATCCGAGGTTTGGGAGGCCATCAACCAAACCCATGCGGAACTCAAACTCCATCTCAAGCAAGAGTTGGACCGCAAGAACCTATCTGCCTTTTTGGATTGGGTGCAGTCGAGATCTGCGCTGATTGGCGGAACGGTGTCGGATACAATGCTGCGCAATGACCGCTTTGGGTTTGTGCAGATGGGCAAATGGTTTGAACGGGCCGATGCCACTGCGCGGCTTTTGGATGTGAAGTACCATGTGCTGTTGCCTGAGGTGACTGATGTGGGCGGCGGGCTGGATTATTTGCAATGGCTGCAAATTTTGCGCGCAGCCAATTCGGCCACAGCGTTTCGTCACATCTATGGCCGCAGTCTTGATTCCGAAGGCGTCGTCGATCTGTTGGTCTTGAACGAACACAGCCCAAGATCGCTGCGCCGCGCGCTCGACCATCTGCAATACGAGCTTGAAACATTGGCGCAAGGCGATGACAGCCTGCAACAAGAGCTGCTGAGCCGCCTTAATTATCATCATCAAATGCTGACGACACTGAGTGTCAAAGATATTTTTGCCGAGGGGCTGCATGAATGGCTGACCCGCTTTATCCTTGAGACCAACAGCTTGGCTGGAATGACCGCGGATGCGTTTGGATTTGGCATCACCCCGATTGAGGAGCATTCGCAGAATATTCAATAATTCTGGTTAAGGCTGCGTCAAGCAACTTGCGGCGGTTCGCGCGTTGTCGCATAGAGCTAGGCTTGAGGCAGTTGGTGATGGAGCAACCTATGACATATTGCGTGGCAATCAAACTTGATGCCGGAATGGTTTTCCTTTCCGACACACGCACGAATGCCGGGTTGGACAATATTTCTAAGTTCAAGAAAATGTTCACTTGGGAAGTCTCAGGTGAGCGTTGTGTCACCTTGATGACTGCCGGAAATCTGGCAATTACTCAGGCGGTTATATCGCTTTTGCAGGAAAACATCGACCATCCCGAAAACGGGCTGGAAACCATTTTGTCCGCCCCATCTATGTTTCGCATCGCGGAATTGGTGGGCGATGCAATGCGGGTTGTGCAAACACGCTATGGCCCTGGTTTGGTGCAATCTGGTGAAAGCACCATGAGCTCGATTCTCGTCGGGGGGCAGCGCGCCGGTGGAATCCATCGACTGTTTCACGTCTATACGGCGGGAAATTTCATCGAGGCGACCGAAGAGACGCCGTATTTCCAGATTGGTGAGCACAAATATGGCAAACCGATTCTGGATCGGGTTTTGACGCCGGAGACGCCTTTGGATGTGTCGATCACGGCTGCGCTTTTGTCGATGGATTCGACGTTGCGTTCAAACCTGTCTGTGGGCATGCCGTTGGATTTGGCGGTGCTTGAAACCGATAAATTCACCTTTGCGCAAAACCGTCGGATCGAAGAATTTGACCCAGATTTCCAGAAACTATCGACGGGATGGTCGGCCGCTCTGCGCAGGGCCTTTGACGAGATGCTACACCTGAACGTGTGACGTTTGGATGACTTGGTCTTTCTGCTGAAAACGCGATTTTCATGTCGTTTTGGCTTTGATTTATCAGGGGAAACTGGCTAGATCATCATGTTAATGTCTTTTACTTAGGTGATATATGGATTGGTTTGCCCCGATAGATTTGTATTGTGAGAGGGCCGATATCGGCCTGTGGGCCGAGCCAATAAATGCCCTAAGCAATCTGGCTTTTCCACTGGCCGCGATATGGGCTTGGCACAGCGCCGGGCGGTTTGGGCAACGACGCACGATTGTTGCGATTCTTTGCCTGCTAGCGGGGTTGATCGGGGTTGGATCGGGACTTTTCCATACCTTTGCCAATCGCTGGTCGGAGTATGCCGATGTGATTCCGATTTGGAGCTTTGTGGCGCTCTATGTGCTCAGCGCGATTGCGTTGGTGGGCGGTGCGCCTGCGGGCAAGGTGGCACGGATCGGTGTGATTTCAGCGGCGATCACCACGGTTATCGTCTTGGCAACTTCGGGCGATGGAGAGGCCCATTCGCACGAGGCTGACCCTTTGAACGGCTCTTTGCAATACGCACCGGCGCTGCTGGCTTTGGTGGTGTTTTCGGCGATTACCCTGTGGCGGGGCCATGCGATCCGCGGCTGGGCTGTGGCGGCAACAGGGGTGTTTGCGCTGTCATTGGGCTTTCGGATCATGGACTTGCATCTTTGCGCGGTTTGGCCAATGGGCACGCATTTCATGTGGCATGTTCTGAATGCGCTGATGGTTGGGCTTTTGCTACAGGGGTTGATCCGCTGTAGTCCGGCCCGCGATGGGGTGGCTTAGGGCCAATTCGTTCGCGAGATCGGCCCGATGAGTGGCGCGGTTCGGAATGCGTTGATTGGTCGGGGATTGAGGAGCCAAGAGCGTGGCTTGGGGGCGCTGAACCTGTGTGACAGGTCTAGGTTGGGTGCAGAGCGTGGGTTTTGGCCTGTGTTATATCACCACGATATGCATCCGTTGGCGATAGCACCCTTGCCCCCGACCTATGCGCTGGGCTAAACGGCAGACGCATTTCATCTTGAGGAACTCCCCATGTCCACGCCCACCGATTTCAATGACCGTATGCTATCTTTGGGCTTGGCCCGTGTTGCTGAGCAAGCTGCTATTGCTTCTGCCGAATGGATTGGCCGTGGCGACGAAAAGTCCGCCGATCAGGCCGCTGTGAATGCAATGCGCGAACAGCTGAACCTTTTGGACATCAAAGGTGTGGTTGTGATCGGCGAAGGGGAACGTGATGAAGCGCCGATGCTGTATATCGGCGAAGAGGTGGGCAATGGTGACGGCCCTGGTGTTGATATTGCACTGGACCCGCTGGAAGGCACAACGCTGACCGCCAAGGATATGCCGAACGCGCTGACTGTTATTGCGATGGGGCCGCGTGGGTCGATGCTGCACGCCCCCGATACATACATGGATAAGCTGGCGATTGGCCCCGGTTTCCCGGAAGGCATCGTTGAAATGGACATGCCGCCAGCGACCCGCGTGTCGGCCTTGGCCACCGCAAAGGGCTGTAAGCCGTCCGATATCACCGTTTGTATTCTGGAGCGTCCTCGCCACGAAGATATGATCGCGGAAGTGCGCTCGACCGGGGCGAGCATCCGTTTGATCACTGATGGCGATGTTGCCGGTGTGATGCATTGTGCCGAACCGCACCTGACCGGGATCGACATGTATATGGGCCAAGGTGGCGCGCCTGAGGGTGTCTTGGCGGCGGCTGCGTTGAAATGCATGGGCGGGCAGATGCAGGGCCGTCTGGTGTTCCGCAATGATGACGAGCGCGCGCGTGCTGCCAAAGCCGGGATCACCGATCTCGACAAGGTTTACAGCCGCGATGAGATGGTGACCGCAGATGTGATTTTTGCGGCGACAGGCGTGACCAGCGGGTCGATCCTGCCGGGTATTCAGCGCGAGCCGGGGGTGATCACGACTGAGACGTTGTTGATGCGCTCGAAGACGGGCTCGGTGCGGCGGATGCAGTATCGCAATCCGGTTAAATCCTAAGCTCGTCGGGAGACGAATTTTCGGCGAAAATTCGAAAAGCGGTGCACGAGAGGGTGGGCCGCTTTTTGTCATTTTGGTAGGCTGCTTCTCGCTCGGGTATATCTTGGGTAACTGAAGTCAGAAGACATCTTGGGGGCGTGATGAGTTATCTTGGCGTTGAGAGCAGTTTGACCGGACGACGCTGGGTTGGGCCGAGCGTTGAGGTTGAACGTCAGGCTGAGGCCTTGGTCCAGCAAAGCGCCCTGCCTTTGGCGCTGTGCGGGGTCTTGGCACGATTGGGCGTGGCCCCGGCTGAGGTAGAGACCTATCTGGATCCAAAGCTGCGGGATTTGCTACCCGATCCGAGATCGTTACGGGATATGGAGGTGGCGGCAGCGCGGTTTTTGACGGCCGTGCGCGAGCGTCAAAAAATTGCTGTCTTTGCCGATTACGATGTGGATGGCGGCACGTCAGGGGCTTTGCTGGTCGATTGGCTGCGTCAGATGGGGCGGCGTGCGACACTCTATGTGCCCGACCGGATCGATGAGGGCTATGGCCCCAATGAACCGGCAATGGCGGGATTGGCGCGGGATCATGATTTGATCATTTGCGTGGATTGCGGAACGCTGTCGCATGATGCAATCGCAGCTGCCAAGGGGGCAGATGTGGTGATTTTGGATCACCACTTGGGCGGTGAAACCCTGCCTGGTTGTGTGGCCTGTGTGAACCCGAACCGGCAGGATGAGGACGGGGCGTTGGCGCATTTATGTGCGGCGGCGGTGGTGTTTTTGATGTTGGTTGAGGCTGGGCGGCAGCTGCGGGAAGCCGGGGCGCGCGGGCCGGATTTGATGGCGATGCTGGATTTGGTGGCGCTGGCGACGGTGGCAGATGTGGCCCCTTTGAAGGGGGTTAATCGTGCTCTGGTGCGCCAGGGGCTTAAGGTAATGGCCGGGCGCAGTCGGCCCGGATTGGTGGCGTTGAGCGATGTTGCCAAGCTCGACAGTGCGCCGTCATCGTATCATTTGGGCTTCGTATTGGGTCCACGTGTCAATGCCGGTGGGCGCGTAGGCCAAGCGGATTTGGGCGCGCGTCTATTGGCCTGTGACAACCCGCATGAGGCGCAGGCCATGGCGGAACGTTTGGATGGGTTCAACACAGAGCGGCGCGAGATCGAGGCAGCAGTGCGGGCGGCTGCACTCGCCCAGGCGGAAGAGCGTGGGCTGGATGGGCCATTGGTGTGGGCCGCAGGCGAGGGTTGGCATCCCGGTGTTGTCGGCATTGTCGCATCGCGCCTGAAAGAACAGACCAACCGCCCGGCGATTGTGATCGGTTTTGACGGGGAAGACGGCAAAGGGTCTGGGCGGTCTGTGAATGGCGTTGATTTGGGGGCCTCTATTCAGCGGCTGGCAGCGGAAGGGCTGCTGGTCAAGGGCGGCGGTCACAAGATGGCGGCGGGCTTGTCGATAGACAAGGACAAGCTGGAACCGGCGATGGAGCGTTTGGGCGAATTGCTGGCCAAGCAAGGTGCCGGGACCGGCGGCGCGGCGGATTTGCGGCTGGATGGTATGTTGATGCCCGGTGCCGCCAATGTGGACCTGATCGAAAAGCTTGAGACTGCCGGGCCCTATGGGCAGGGCGCGCCGGGGCCACGTTTTGCCATTGCTGATGCGCGCATCACCTTTACCAAACAAGTCGGCTCTGGGCATCTAAAGGTGGCCTGTGATGACGGCATGGGGGGGCGGCTTGAAGGCATCGCCTTTGGCGCGTTTGACGGGCCGATGGGGCAGGCTTTGGTCAACCATGGTGGCGCGCGGTTCCATTTGGCCGGAAAGCTGGAGATCAATGAATGGGGTGGTCGGCGCTCGGCGCAACTTCGGCTGGAGGATGCGGCCCCGGCAGCGGGTTGATAAAGCACGCAGACAGCGCGGCGGTGCGCCGTCCACCTATGTCACACAGCTCGGGTTGTTTTGGCCAAGAATAGGTGCAGCAATGGCGGCAAGTTGCTGTTTTTGTGCAAGCCCGGCCAAGTGGAGGCAGGATTTGTGCGGGTTTGCAAAATTTGGGTGAAAAAGATGCAAGAATCCTCTTGCGAAGGAGGCGCGCGCAATCTAAAAGCCGCTTCACGCCAAACGGCGCTCCGTTCGTCTATCGGTTAGGACGCCAGGTTTTCAACCTGGAAAGACGAGTTCGATTCTCGTACGGAGTACCATTGGCGCGCTTTCCCTGAGAGATTTCAGGGCTACGGCGCTCCGTTCGTCTATCGGTTAGGACGCCAGGTTTTCAACCTGGAAAGACGAGTTCGATTCTCGTACGGAGTACCACTCTTTTCCTTGACTGATTTTCTACGCGACAGATGTTCGAGTTTAGTGATCTTGGGATTAAACCCGTTTCGCAAGGCTAGGCTGTGCGGTTCAGGCGAAAGATCAGGCACATGTTTAGCCGAGCCAATCTTTGCGGGTCAGGGCATCGTCCAGAGCAATCAAATCCAACTCAAGCTGTTCCCTGGTGATTGGACCACCCAAGCAGACGCGCAGCGCCTCGGGAGGAGTGGACGTGGTGCAAAACGCGTCAGATGGCATCAATCCGATGTGGCGGCCTGCCATCCGTGATAGAATTTCGGCGCGGCTTGTCCCCGAGGGCAGGTGGAGCCAGAGGTTAAAGGCGTTTGGGTCGGATTGGATCACGTGATCGGACAATATTTCGCCGGCGCGTGATTGCCGATGTTCGGATTCCGAGCGGATAAAACGTTGCAGGGCTGTGGCTGTGCCGTCGCTGATCCAGCGCGCCGTTAAGGCGAGGCTGAGGGGGGATGCCATCACGTGTTGCGTGCGTAACGTTTGGGAAAAGCCAGACATTTGCGCCCGGAGCGGTACGGTGACATAGGCCAGGCGAAGCCCCGCGCCCAGGAGTTTTGAAAGGCCCGCCACGTGCCATCCCAGGCCGGGAATGTGGCTTGAAATTGGCCGCGGGGCATTGCGCGCGGTGAAGACATAAGCATCGTCTTCGATCAGGGGCAGATCATACATTTGTAAAACTGCCGCGATCTCTTTGCGTCGGGCGCGGGGCATGGTTTGGGTGTTGGGATTTTGCAGGGTTGGATTGAGGTAAAGCGCGACGGGCTGATGTGTTCGGATCAGCTCACCCAGTTCCGTGGGCAAGAGGCCATCCGTATCAGACGGGACGCCAATGACCCGCAGGCCAAGATTGGCGGCGATTGCGCGGATGCCGGGATAGGTCAGCTCTTCGCAGAGCAGGGTCAATCCGGGATCGGCAAGCTGGGACAGAATCGCATAGATCGCCGCATGTGATCCCGGCGCGATAGCAAGGCGCGCCGGGTCGGGCGTCAGGTCGTTCTGAGACATCCACGCGGCGGCCGTATCACGATCTTCGGCCAAGCCGGTGGTGGATTGATAGCGCAGAAGGCTGGTGATTTGCGGGGCGATCTGGGTCAATCCGGCTTGCATCTGTTCAAGCAGAGCGGGTTCGGTCGGCTCGGGCGGCATGTTCATGCGTGGATCATCTTCGACGCCGCGCACAGCCGAGGCCGCGACTTGGGCAGTGGTGACAAAGGTGCCGCGCCCTACAAAACTTTCGGTGTAGCCGCGCCGGGTTGCTTCCGAATAGGCGCGTGAGATGGTGGAAAAGTCGACGCCAAGGGCCTGGGCCAGGCTGCGTTGTGGTGGAAGTCGGTCACCAGGTCGCAGGGTGCCGCGGCTGATATCACTTTTGATTGCCTCGGCGATCTCCATATAAAGAGGAATGCCGGTGTCGGTCAGTGTCGGGGTCCAGTGGCTCATACTGCTGTCATGCCCCGATTGTGGCAGCTGTGCAATCAAATTGTATGGTGAATGATTGCATTCAATATCGTGAAATTGTATGTGGTGACAACATTGCAGGAGAATCGTGATGACGGATGCGCAAACCCAAGGGGTGACTGACATGGTAGAGACGTCTGAGCGCGACATGAAACGCTCTTTGGGACGGGGGCTTATGCTTCGGTGTCCTGAATGCGGCACGGGCAAATTGCTGCACAGCTATCTCAAAGTGAACGACAGCTGTGATTGTTGCGGACTGGAACTGCACAAAGCCAAGGCCGATGACGGCCCGGCCTATATGACGATTTTGATCGTTGGACATATCTTGGCCTTCGGGTTGCATTTCTCCTATGTCACCTATCGGCCCGAGCCGATGACGATTGTGATGATCGGTCTGGCGCTGACCATGAGCAGCTCACTATTGTTGCTGCCGCGTATGAAAGGGCTGATTATCGGGTTTCAATGGGCCAAACGGATGTATGGTCTCTAGGCGCTGAATGCGCGTTCCGAATCTTTCGAAATGACAGAAATGATTTGCGTTTTTGTTCGCTTTGGTTAAGTTGACAGGCACTTCCGACACCGGAGTGCCTGTTTTTGTTTGAGGCAAGGTGCTGAAATTTCGTAGAAATTTCGATCATCGAGGGTCTACTAAAAAATTAGTTTGACAGCGCGCGTTCGAATGTGACACCCATATTGCAGCCAAAGGTGAACATCTGCGGCATTACATTCAGGGAGGAGCGAAAGATGCGGAAGTATCTTTTCACCGCCGTTGCAGCGTCTGCTGTGATTGCGGGAACGATGGGGCATGCCGATATGGCAGCGGCCCAAAAATGGATCGACGAGGAATTTCAGCCGTCTGTCCTGACAAAAGACGAACAAAAGTCCGAACTTGACTGGTTCATCAGCGCGGCAGAACCCTTTAAAGGCATGGAAATCAACGTCCTGTCCGAAGGTATCCCGACGCATAGCTATGAATCCGAAGTTCTGACCAAAGCGTTTGAAGAAATCACCGGAATCAAGGTCAATCACCAGATCCTTGGCGAAGGCGAAGTTGTTCAGGCGGTTCAGACCCAGATGCAAACCAAGCGGAATCTCTATGACGGTTACGTCAATGACTCCGATTTGATTGGCACGCATTCGCGTCTTCAACTGGCGTATAACCTGACCGACCAAATGGCGGGCGACTGGGCGGGCACCACGTCCCCAACCCTTGATCTGGCCGACTTTATGGGCAGCCAGTTCACCACCGGCCCCGATGGCGACCTGTACCAGTTGCCCGATCAGCAGTTTGCGAACCTCTACTGGTTCCGTAAAGATTGGTTCGACCGCGCCGACCTCCAGGAACAGTTCAAAGCCAAATACGGCTATGACCTTGGTGTTCCGGTCAACTGGTCCGCCTACGAAGACATCGCGGAGTTCTTTTCCAACGACGTCAAAGAAATAGACGGTACGGAAATCTATGGCCACATGGATTACGGCAAACGCGCGCCTGACCTTGGTTGGCGTATGACCGACGCGTGGCTGTCCATGGCTGGTGCCGGTTCCAAAGGTGAGCCAAACGGTGTGCCAATCGACGAATGGGGCATCCGCATGGAAGCCGGGTCCTGTAACCCAGCGGGCGCAAGCGTGTCTCGTGGTGGGGCGGCCAACGGTCCCGCGGCGGTTTACGCGATCCGCAAATGGGACGAATGGCTGCGGGCTTATGCACCTCCCGGTGCGGCGTCTTATGACTTCTATCAGTCACTGCCAGCCTTGGCACAGGGCAACGTAGCCCAGCAGATTTTCTGGTACACCGCGTTTACAGCGGACATGGTCAAGCCACAGTCCGAAGGCAACAACACGGTTGACGAAGCTGGTAAGCCCTTGTGGCGTATGGCGCCTTCGCCACACGGCCCTTATTGGGAAGAAGGCCAGAAGGTTGGCTATCAGGATGTTGGTTCTTGGACATTCCTGAAATCCACACCGTCTGATCGCGCTCAGGCCGCATGGCTCTATGCGCAGTTCGTGACATCCAAAACTGTTGATGTGAAGAAATCCCACGTGGGTTTGACCTTCATCCGCAACAGCTCGGTCAACCACGACAGCTTCTCTGAGCGTGCCGAAAACCTTGGTGGTCTGGTCGAATTCTACCGCTCGCCTGATCGTGTGGCATGGTCGCCAACCGGCGTGAACGTTCCGGATTATCCGAAACTGGCGCAAATCTGGTGGCAGCAGATTGGTGACGTGAACTCGGGTGCCTTTACCCCGCAGGAAGCGATGAACCGTCTGGCCGAAGAAATGGACATCACCATGGCCCGTATGCAGCGCGCAGATGAGCAGGCGAATGTTTACGGCGGCTGTGGCCCACGCCTGAACGAGGAAAAGGATGCCGAGTACTGGTACGCCAATGGCGGCGCCAAGCCTCCTTTGGAGAACGAGAAACCCGCCGGTCAGACCGTCAACTATGACGAGCTGGTTGCACGCTGGGCGTCTGAGTAACTCCTCCTGACGCAGGCCGCGGTTCCTCCATTGCGGCCTGCTCACTCCCTCGGCCCTTATCTTTGCGCACAAGGATCAGGGCCTACTTTCCCCACTATTCACCGCCCGTGCCGGCCCATCCCCCCGGGGGGCATAGGTGAAAGGAGTAGCGCCTTATGGCACTCGAACTCAGACAGGTGACCAAACGGGTTGGCGGCGATCTGCACATCAAACCTGTGTCCCTGACCCTTGAGACTGGTCACTTTAACGTGCTTTTGGGCGCAACCGGATCTGGCAAGACCTCGCTGATTAAGCTGATGGCCGGCCTTGACCCTATCGCCTCGGGCAATGTGCTTATGGACGGGACCGATGTCACCAAGCTCAGCACGCAAAAGCGCAAGATCAGCCTCGTCCATCAGTTTTTCATCAACTATCCGCATATGACAGTCCGTGAAAATATCGCGTCCCCCTTGCGGGTTGCGGGCATGACCAAATCCGAGCTGGAAGGCCGCGTCGAAGAAGCCGCGAGCCTGTTGCAGTTGGGGCCGATGTTGGATCGGCGCCCACATGAATTGTCCGGTGGTCAGCAACAACGCTGCGCTCTGGCCCGCGCAATTGCCAAGGAAAGCCGGGCGGTATTCCTCGACGAACCCCTTGCAAACCTTGACTATAAGCTGCGCGAAGAGCTGCGGGCGCAATTGCCCGAATTGTTTGCCGGGCGTGGCGCGGTGGTGGTTTATGCCACATCGGAACCTGAAGAAGCGCTGATGCTGGGTGGGCAAACCGCATTGATGGATGACGGTCGGGTTACACAATTTGGCACCACGGCAGATATCTATCGCAACCCCGAAAACGTACAGGCGGCAGCGGTGTTCTCCGATCCGCCCATCAACACCGCGCCGGTGGTCAAGCAAGGCGATCAGGTGATGCTGAATGCTGGTGTG
The DNA here is from genome assembly GCF_050633425.1 of Pelagimonas sp. Classification (GTDB taxonomy): domain Bacteria; phylum Pseudomonadota; class Alphaproteobacteria; order Rhodobacterales; family Rhodobacteraceae; genus Pelagimonas. The sequence goes on from NZ_JBOEGM010000039.1 coordinate 95,677, forward strand.
AGCTGGTCTTTGTCCGGTGATGCCGCCGGGCTGAGCGATGGGGACTATACGGTCGCGATCCGTCCGCATCATGTTTTGCCAGTGGCCAATACTGACACGACTGTCCGTCTTTCGGGCCGCGTTCAGGTGACCGAATTGACTGGTTCAGAATCCAGTGCACATTTTGGAATGGGGCAGGGGTCGTGGGTTTCACTCTCTCATGGCGTGCATCCCTACGAGGTCGGCGAGTTGCATGAATTCCATATGAACCCTTCGGAGTGCTACTTCTTTGCACCCGATGGCACACGGGTGGCGTAACATGGCTAAAATCACTCTTTCACAGCTGCGTCACAGCTATTACCCTAACCCCAAAGATCCGTCGGATTATGCGCTCAAGGAGATTGATCTTGATTGGTCCGATGGGGGTGCTTATGCGCTTCTTGGCCCATCGGGATGCGGGAAATCCACCTTGCTGAATATCATTTCGGGCCTGTTGGTCCCCTCCGAAGGGCGCATCTTGTTTGATGGCCAAGACGTGACCGAACTGGCCCCCGACAAGCGCAATATCGCGCAGGTTTTCCAGTTTCCGGTGATCTATGACACAATGACGGTCTACGACAATTTGGCCTTTCCCCTGCGCAACCGTGGTCGTGATGAGGCGACTGTGCGGAACCGTGTCATGGCCATAGCCGAGATGCTGGAAGTCACCGATATGCTTGAGCAAAAAGCTGCGGGCCTGTCGCCTGATAACAAGCAAAAGATTTCCATGGGGCGCGGTTTGGTGCGCGAAGACGTCAATGTTGTGATGTTTGACGAACCTCTGACCGTGATCGACCCGCATCTGAAATGGAAGCTGCGCTCCAAGCTCAAAGAACTTCACCAACGCGTCAAAGCGACGATGATTTACGTGACACACGACCAAACCGAAGCGTTGACCTTTGCCGATCAGGTGGTGGTGATGCAAGACGGAGAAGTGGTTCAGATCGGAACACCGGTTGAGCTGTTTGAACGGCCTGCGCATACTTTTGTCGGCCATTTCATTGGCTCTCCGGGAATGAATGTTTTGCCATGCGATGTTCAGGGGGGACGGGCGATATTGGCGGGGCAGCCGGTTCCGCTCGAAGGGGCAATAACGGGCGCGCCGACTGGCAAAACCGAGATTGGCGTGCGGCCGGAATTTGTGACTTTGGGCGATGCGGGTCTACCAGCGAAAGTCACCAAAGTATCTGATCTTGGTCGCCATATGGTTGTTGAGTGTGACCTGTCCGGCACCCGCGTACATGCGGTGATTTCCGGCCAGCCCCCGGAAATTGGCACAACGGTTCATTTGCAATTCCGTCCCGATCAGACCCGGCTTTATGTCGATGGTTGGATCGCAACAACAGCCCAGGAGGCCGCAGCATGAAAACCGAGAATAACAAAGGCTGGTTCTTCGTCGCCCCGGTGCTGTTGCTGGTGGCTTTCAACGCGTTGATCCCGATGATGACGGTGGTCAACTATTCGGTGCAAGAGACCTTTGGAGATAACCTGTTTTTCTGGCAAGGTCTTGATTGGTTTGAGCAAATCCTGAGATCGGACCGGTTCCATGCGGCGTTGGGGCGTCAGTTCCTGTTCACCTTTTTGATCCTGATTATCGAAATCCCGTTGGGCATTGCCATCGCGCTTGCGATGCCGCGCAAGGGTTTTTGGGTGCCGGTTTGCCTTGTGACCATGGCCTTGCCGATGTTGATCCCGTGGAACGTGGTTGGGGCGATGTGGAACATCTTCACCCTGCCGGATATCGGGTTGCTTGGATATTTCCTCAACCATGTTCTGGGCATCAGTTATGACATGACCCAAGACCCATTCGCCGCTTGGGTGACCATCATCACCATGGATGTGTGGCATTGGACGTCGCTGGTGGTTTTGCTGGCCTATGCCGGTCTGGTGTCGATCCCCGATGCCTATTACCAAGCCGCCAAAATCGACGGTGCCAGCAATTGGAGCGTGTTCCGGTTCATTCAATTGCCCAAGATGAAGAACGTTTTGACCATCGCTATCCTATTGAGATTTATGGACAGTTTCAACATCTACACAGAGCCGTTTGTTCTCACTGGTGGCGGGCCCGGCAATTCGACGACGCTGCTTTCCATTGATCTGGTGAAAATCGCCCTTGGTCAGTTTGACCTCGGCCCGGCGGCGGCCATGAGCCTGATCTACTTCGCAATCACCCTTTTGGTCAGCTGGCTGTTCTACACGCTGATGACCAAAGACGACCTGAACTGAGGGCCGATCCGATGCAAAAACGATCCATCGTTCCCATCGTCTATATCCTCTTCTTGCTGTTGCCGATCTATTGGCTCGTAGCGATGAGCTTTAAGACGACCAATGAAATCCTGTCCGGATTTTCCCTGTTTCCCCAGACTTTTACGCTGGAAAACTACAAGGTGATCTTTACTGATCCCAGCTGGTATTGGGGTTATATCAACTCGATCATCTACGTGTCGCTGAACACGGTGATTTCGGTGGCTGTGGCGCTTCCGGCGGCCTATGCCTTCTCGCGTTACCGGTTCCTTGGTGACAAACAGCTGTTCTTTTGGCTGCTCACAAACCGCATGGCCCCGGCCGCCGTTTTCGCGCTGCCCTTCTTTCAGCTCTACTCAGCTGTGGGTTTGTTTGACACGCATCTGGCCGTTGCCTTGGCCCATTGCCTGTTCAACATTCCGCTGGCGGTTTGGATCCTCGAAGGGTTCATGGGCGGCATTCCCAAAGAACTGGACGAAACAGCCTTTGTCGACGGCTATAGCTTCCCAAGGTTCTTTGCGACGATCTTTGTTCCGTCAATCAAGGCCGGTGTCGGGGTCGCAGCGTTCTTTTGCTTCATGTTCTCATGGGTGGAATTGCTGCTGGCCAAAACACTCACCGCGGTGGCTGCAAAACCCATTGCCGCAACCATGACCAAGACCGCATCAAGCGCGGGGTATGAGCTGGGGCTGTTGGCAGCTGCGGGGACTTTGACAATCATTCCGGGCGCTATCGTGATCTATTTTGTCCGCAACTATATCGCGAAGGGTTTCGCGATGGGGAGGGTATGATGTTTTCATGGATGGCATGGACCTGGCCGACAGCACTGATTTTTATCGGTATTTTCACCGCGATTGGAATTTTGATCGCGATTGAAATCCGCACACCAGGTGGAGATGAGCGCAAAGGTGTGCTCGGGTTGACCACAACCCGCGGCGACCGATTGTTCATCGCGCTGCTTGGCACCAGCTACATTTTTCTGGCGTGGTTGGGATTGGTGGGGCAGCCCGTCTGGGCACCGCTGGGCCTGTCGATTTTCTGGGGCGGTTTCTGTTTCTGGAAAGTCTGACCGCAAAAACTCCGGTGTGCTTTCGGGCGCATCGGCCTCTCTTGATCTCACCCGATCAACCTTGGGTGGGATTGGCGGGAGAAGCGGCCCTAAAGGCCTGAAGGGGCTGGCTGCAACCGGCTTCGACTAAAGAAATAGTTTTGCCCTTCGGCAATGTTCGTATATGTTCGCCCGAACACCTGATTTGACTGGAAACCAACGCGTATGCGCAAGAAACAAGACAAATCCCTTCTGACCGAGGTCGAGCTCGAGTTCATGAACGTGATTTGGGACCTCGGGGCAGGCACTGTTCGCGAGATCCATTCCAAGGCCAATGCGGCTCAGGAACGCGCATATACATCGGTGGCGACTGTGCTCAAAATCATGGAACAGAAAGGGTTCTTGACCAGTGATCGCCGCGAGCGGTCGTTGGTCTACAAGCCCTCAGTGCCAAAGGCAGACTACCAAAAGGCAAGCCTTAAAAACCTATCAAGCAAGCTTTTCAACGATGCCCCTGCAACTCTGGTTGCGCGCCTTGTGGAGGACGAGGACGTGACCGATGAGATGCTCAAGGAGATGCGGGCGCTGCTAGAGGAAAGGTTGGGGGAGGACAATGAACGCTGATGCTGTTCTGAATGCTTATATCGACTTAAATCTGCTGCTTGCGGCCGGCGTGACAGTTTGGTTGGCGCTCCGATGGGCCTTGTCAAAATCGGCGTTGGGGTTGGAGTTCATCCAGCAACAAAACCTGTTGAACTGGATGATTGCGGGTCTTGTGGCAGCGCCTTTTGCGGCGGACATGCTGAACGGAAGGGTCATCACACATGCGCCGAACCTGTCGGATATGTTGGTGTCTCAATACTTATCGGGCAATGTGGGGATGAGCGCGACAGCCTTTGAGGGGCTGCTGGGCGCGCGCGAAGCTTTTGAACGCGATTTCCTGTTGGGGCAATCTCCCTTGGTATTGACGTTATGGGCGCTTTTGGGGGCGGGGGCGGTGTTTTCGCTGCTGTTCACGGCACGGGCTGCATCAAAGCTGCGCGGGATTTTAAAAGGGGCCTATGTGTTGCGCAAAATCGGCCGGGTTCAATTGCTTGTCTCGGACACAACGCGGGTGGCGTTCGCGACACGCGGGCTGCGCAACCGCTATGTGGTTTTACCATCGGGCATGTTGCAAACGGGGGCCGATTTACGGCTGGTCGTGGCGCATGAGCTTCAACATTTCCGTCATCGTGACGTTGAAATTGAGTTTGTGTTTGAGGCGTTGCGCCCCTTTTTGTTCTGGAATCCGGCGTTTTTCATGTGGCGGCAAGAGACCCGCGCGATGCGTGAATATGCCTGTGATCAGGCATTGGTGCGTCGGCATGGGTTTGACGCGAGGGCGTATTGCGAATGTCTTATCCGCGCCTGCGAAACGGCGCTCAAGGCCCGGCGCGGGGCACATTTGTCGACGCCAACCGTCGGGTTGGTTGATCTGCGCAATGCCCGGCGCGGGGCAACTCTCAAGCGCCGGATCGTCGCGGCCACGGCGACCCGCCGGGCCGATAACACCCGTGTGGGCTGGTTGATGCTGTTGGCGGCGTTGCTGACGCTGAGTTTTGCCACGGCTTTGCTCATCCAGCGCCCAGCGGATTGGAGCCATGACCGACTGATGCTGTCGACCATCGTCAATCTGGAACGCATGGCGGCGCGCAATGCGGCCCCGGCCCAAGCCGACTTGCCTGCCGGGTTTGTTTTTTCTGCTTACTGACACCCTCTATTTTGTCTGCGCTTTAATGTGTAAAGTGCAGACAAAAGGGGTGGTGTGATGAGTTATAAAGACATCAAGGAAGACGTGTTGCGCCGCATCACCTCGGGGCAATGGCCGCCGGGGCATTTGATGCCAAGCGAGCTTGAACTATGCGATGAATATGGCAGCGCACGGGCGACGGTGAACCGGGCGCTCCGCGAGCTGGCGGATGAAGGTGTTTTGGACCGCAAACGCAAGTCCGGGACGCGGGTGCGCAGAGCGCCTTTGCGGCAGGCTCGTTTTGATATCCCGTTGACACGGTTGGAAATTGAGGGGCGCGGTGCGGCCTATCGCTATGCCTTGGTGGCGCGGGACCTGTGCCTTGCGCCGGATTGGTTGCGGGCGCGAATGGCACTTGGGGCGGGGGTCAAAGTATTACATCTGACGTGTATGCATTACGCGGACGGCGCGCCGTTTCAGCATGAGGATCGGTGGATCAATCTCGCGGCTTTGCCACAGGCAGAGGATTCGGATTTTACCGAAACTGGCCCCAATGAATGGTTGGTCGAGACCATTCCGTTTTCTGATGTTGAAATCGGTTTTGGGGCCGTGGTTGCCGACGCGGCTTTGGCGGAATTTATGGGCTGTACGACGGGCGAAGCGTTGTTTCAAACCGAGCGGTCGACATGGTTTGACGGGCAGCCAGTGACCTTTGTACGCCTGTGTTTTCAGGCCGGTTACCGCATGACTACCCGCTATTAAAGCCCATCGCGCAGCGGTTTGATCGCCTTGCGGTAGGCGGCTGTGATGGCATCGCGGGCGATATGCTGTCTGTCTTGCACGACATGGCGTCCGGCGCTCCAGACATCGCGGACCATGTCGTTTCCGCCAGCAAAAACAAAGGTATCCAGCGCGGTATTGGGGCTTAAGTCGGCCAGATCCGGGTGAGACATGTCCAGTGCCAGAAGATCGGCCCAAGCCCCAACTTCGATCCTGCCGGAACCACGCCCGGCGGCTTGGGCACCACCTGCCGCCGCGGCCTGAAAAATGCGCCGACCGGTTGAAAGCTGGCGGGTTGCCAGGGCGGCACGGCTGTGATCGCGCAGGCGTTGGGAGGTGTCGAGCTGGCGGAGTTCTTCGGCCAGAGAAATGCGGATGTTGCTGTCAGAGCCGATGGCCATACGCCCACCGTTTTCAAACCAACGCACCCCATCAAAAATACCGTCACCAAGGCTTGCTTCGGTCAAAGGACAAAGGCCCGCCACCGCCCCGGTTTGGGCCATGTCGCAGGTTTCCTGTGGTGTCATTTGGGTTAGGTGGATCAGGCTCCAATTTGGGCCAATAGGAAGGTTGTCGAGCGCCCATTCGACCGGTCGGGCCCCATAGGCGGCTTGAACTTCTGCAACTTCGGGAAGCTGTTCGGCGAGATGCATATGAACCGGCCCCCCCTGTGCGAGTTCGGCAATGGCCTGCACGTCGCGGGCGGCAACGGCGCGCAGCGAATGCGGCGCGGTGCCGGTTTGGCAATCATCGGGCAGCATGCGCACGGCGTTTCTTACGGCGCTCATGAGCTGTGAATATCGGTCGAGATCATTGCCAAACCGGCGTTGCCCACGGCCCAAAGCGCGGCCATCGCAGCCACCGTATTGATACATGACCGGCAGCAAAGTTAGACCGATGCCGCTGATGTCGGCGGCAGCGATGATGCGCGCAGACAATTCCGCGAGATCATCATAGGGCTGGCCGCTGGGCTGGTGGTGCAGGTAGTGGAATTCCACCGAGGCGCCAAATCCGGCCTCAAGCATTTCCATTTGAGCATAAGCGGTTATGGCTTGGACCTGGAGCGGGGTCAGGTGATCTAGAAAGCGAAACATGAGCTGGCGCCACGTCCAAAAACTATCCTGCCCCGAAGGGCCACGCGCCTCGGAGAGGCCTGCCATGGCGCGCTGAAACCCATGACTATGGCCGTTGGCCGGTGCGGGAAGCAGCAACGCGGCTTGATGACCGTTGGCCAGATGACCGTCGGCTGGGGCATTCGCGATGATCCTGGTGATTTTGCCCATGCTCAAGGTGAGCTGAACATTGCTTTGCCACTCATTCCCGACCAACGCGGTTTTGGCCCAAACTGTTGTTGTCTGATCTTGACTCATTTTCTCGACTCGCTTTATGTCTATACATAAGCATTAAATGATTGCGTTAATCAACCCGCGAAAACCGATGAAGTGAGACACCATGCTTTTGACAAACTGCCACGTGGCGACGCTGACCGGTGAGGAGCCCTATGGTTTGATTGCGGATGCGGCGATCAAGATCGAGGGCGGTCTGATCACCTGGGTTGGGGCGTCTTCGCAGGCCCCACGTTCTTCTGAGGTGACGGATTTGGGCGGGCGATTGGTGACGCCGGGGTTGATTGATTGCCACACGCATTTGGTGTTTGGCGGCGATCGCGCCGATGAATTTGAAATGCGCCTGAATGGAGCAAGTTACGAAGAGATCGCGCGTGCAGGTGGCGGTATTTTATCGACTTTGACAGCGACAAGAGCCGCCACAGACGCCGAGCTGTTGCAAGGGGCGCTGGTGAGGTTGGATGCGTTGATCGCCGAAGGGGTGACAACGGTTGAAGTCAAGTCAGGCTATGGGCTTGAGGCCGAGACGGAACTGCGCATGTTGCGGGTGGCGCGGGCCTTGGAAGAGCATCGCGATGTGACAGTCCGCACCAGTTATTTGGCAGCGCATGCGGTGCCGCCGGAGTATGTGCACAGGGCTGATGCCTATCTGGATGAGGTGGTTTTGCCAGTCATGGCGCGTGGTGCCCAAGAAGGGTTGATCGACGCGGTTGATGGGTTCTGCGAGGGCATTGCCTTTGGCCCCGATCAGATTGAACGGGTGTTTAAGGCCGCCAAGACTCTGAATTTGCCGGTAAAGTTACATGCCGAGCAGCTTAGCCATCAGGGCGGAACCGCTCTTGCGGCGCGATATGGTGCTCTGTCGGTTGATCATCTGGAATATGCAACTGCGGCTGATGCATCGGCGATGGCTCAGGCCGGATCGGTGGCGGTCTTGTTGCCCGGCGCGTTTTATACTCTGGGCGAGACGCAACTGCCGCCGGTTCAAGCGTTTCGGGATCATGGCGTGCCCATGGCCCTGGCCACAGATTGCAATCCGGGCAGCGCGCCTTTGACCTCGCTTCTCCTCGCTATGAATATGGGATGCACGCTGTTTCGGATGACACCAGAGGAGGCTCTGGCCGGGGTGACGCGGTATGCGGCCAAGGCATTGGGGCGCTTGGATCGCGGCGTGATTGCTGCCGGAAACCGCGCCGACCTCGCGGTGTGGGACGTGCAGAAACCCGCAGAGTTGGCATATCGGATCGGGTTTAACCCGCTGTTCAAACGGATCAAAGGAGGCGTGTTGTGACGCTGGAACTGTTGCCGGGTGAGACCGGATTGACTGTCTTGGAAACCCTGTGGCGTGCGGGGCAAGCGCCGCGTTTGACGCGCAATGCCCGTCCTGCGGTTGAGGCGGCGGCGGATTTGGTGCGCCGCGCCAGTGACGGGGATGAGGCGGTTTATGGCGTCAACACTGGTTTTGGCAAATTGGCCAGCATCAAGATCGCGCCCCAAGACACCGCGACGCTGCAACGCAATCTGATCCTCAGCCATTGTTGCGGGGTTGGGGCTCGGTTGGACAGGTCAACAACCCGGCTCATGATGGCGCTGAAATTACTGTCTTTGGGACGTGGGGCGTCCGGGGTTCCCTGGAGCACAATTGAGATGATCGAGGCGCTGCTAGAGCGTGGAGTCACGCCGGTTGTGCCCGGGCAAGGTTCTGTCGGGGCATCGGGGGATTTGGCCCCGTTGGCGCATATGGCGGCGGTAATGATCGGGGCCGGCGAGGCCGAGTTTGACGGAGCGATCTTGCCGGGGGCCGAGGCACTGGCAGAAGCCGGTTTGACGCCGATCACCTTGGGGGCAAAGGAAGGTTTGGCGCTGATCAATGGCACCCAGTTTTCGACCGCTTGTGCCTTGGTCGGATTGTGGGGCGCGTGGGATAATCTACGCGCTGCGGTGGTGACCGGCGCATTGTCAACGGATGCGATTATGGGCTCAACCGCGCCTTTGGTCGATGATATTCACACCCTGCGTGGCCATGCCGGTCAAATCGCCTTTGCGCGTGCACAACGAGCCCTTTTGGAAGGGTCGGAGATCCGCGAAAGCCACCGAGAGGGCGATACAAGGGTGCAGGATCCGTATTGCATTCGCTGTCAGCCACAGGTGGTGGGTGCGGCGATGGACGTGTTGCGCTTTGCCGCCCGCACGCTTGAGATCGAAGCCAATGCGGTCACAGATAACCCGCTGGTTTTGGTCAATGAGGGGCGCATCGTCTCGGGGGGGAACTTCCATGCCGAGCCAGTGGGGTTTGCCGCCGATCAGATTGCGGTTGCCCTGTCCGAAATTGGGGCGATTGCACAGCGGCGGATTGCCTTGATGGTTGACCCAAGCCTGAGTTTTGATTTGCCGCCGTTTTTGACGCCCAAACCTGGGCTGAATTCCGGGTTGATGATCGCCGAGGTGACCACCGCGGCGTTGATGAGTGAAAACAAACATCTCGCCAATCCTTGCACAACGGATTCCACCCCGACCTCAGCCAACCAAGAGGACCATGTCAGCATGGCAGCCCATGCCGCGCGCCGGTTAGGGCGCATGAATGACAACCTTGCTGGGATTTTGGGGGTCGAGGCGATTTGTGCGGTTCAAGGTATTGAATTTAGGTTGCCTTTGCAGACGTCTAAGCCCTTGCAAGCGGCCTGTACGACGCTGCGAAACGCGATCCCGGCTTTGACGGAGGATCGGTTTTTGGCCCCTGATTTGGCAAAAGCCAGCGAGATGATTTTGTCTGGCGCGTTTGTCCACGGGTTGGAATTGCCTAGGCTGGAGGCACTGGCATGACCCCGGTTTCGGTGATCGAAGGTGCGGGGCCGGTGATTTTGGGGGTGCCGCATGCAGGTACGTTTTTGCCCCCTGATGTGCGCGCCGGGTTAAACTCCCGAGGGCGCGTTTTGGCGGACACCGATTGGCATGTGGATCAGCTTTATGAGGGGGTTCTGTCCGGGGCGACAACGGTCCGGGCCAATTTCCATCGCTACGTGATTGATGCCAACCGAGACCCCAACGGGGTGAGTCTGTATCCCGGTCAAAACACCACGGGCCTGGTGCCGATGACGGACTTTGACGGGGAGGATATTTGGGAAGTGCCACCGGATTCTGCCCAGATCGAGGCGCGGCGTATGGCGTTTCATGCGCCCTATCACGCCGCCCTCGAAGCGCAAATGGAGCGGGTGTCTGCGATCCATGGGGTGGCGATTTTGTTCGACTGTCATTCGATCCGCAGCACGATCCCATTTCTGTTTGACGGGTGTCTGCCAGACTTAAACATCGGCACCAATTTGGGGGTGACTTGTGATCCTCAGGTTGAGGCAGCGGTCAGCCAGCGCTGTGAGGCAGCGACCGGGTATCGCACGGTTTTGAACGGCCGGTTCAAAGGCGGCTGGACCACCCGCCACTATGGCAAGCCGGACCGCAATCGCCACGCTCTTCAGCTAGAGCTGGCGCAATCCACCTATTTGCGCGCAGAGAGCCCGCCTTGGGAACTCGATCACGAAAAAGCAGGCAAGCTGCGCGCCCATCTCACTGATATATTGCAAGATTTGGCCGAGCTGGCCCCGCTTCTGAAAGGCTCTTCATGACTGATCCGCGTCACAATTCCCGCACCGTCATTGCTCCTACAGGGAGTGAGATTAGCGCCAAAAGCTGGCTGACCGAAGCACCGCTCCGGATGTTGATGAACAACTTGCATCCCGATGTTGCCGAGAATCCTAACGAGCTCGTGGTGTATGGCGGCATTGGCCGCGCCGCGCGCACCTGGAAGGATTTTGACGTGATCGTCGACAGCCTGAAAGGGCTTGAGGATGACGAGACACTGCTGGTGCAATCGGGCAAACCTGTCGGGGTGTTTCGCACCCATCGTGACGCGCCGCGCGTGCTCATCGCCAACAGCAATCTGGTTCCGCATTGGGCCAATTGGGATCACTTTAACGAACTCGATAAAAAGGGTTTGGCGATGTACGGCCAGATGACCGCCGGGTCATGGATTTACATCGGCTCGCAGGGGATCGTGCAGGGCACCTATGAGACCTTTATGGAGGCCGGGCGTCAGCATTATAAGGGCGACCTGGCAGGGCGGTGGATTTTGACCGGCGGCCTTGGCGGTATGGGCGGTGCCCAGCCCTTGGCCGCGGTGATGGCGGGGGCTTGTTGTCTGGCGGTGGAATGCGACGAGAAGAGCGCCGATTTCCGGCTGCGCACCGGCTATGTAGATGAAAAGACCGGTTCTTTGGATGAAGCATTGGCGCTGATTGAGCGCTGGACCAAGGCGGGAGAGGCAAAATCTGTGGCGTTGATCGGCAATGCTGCGGATGTTTTTCCGCAGATTTTGGCGCGGGGTGTGCGCCCTGATATTGTCACCGACCAGACCAGCGCCCATGATCCGGTAAACGGATATTTGCCCCAAGGTTGGAGCGTGGCCGAATGGCGTGCCAAGGCCGAAACGGCACCCAAGGAGGTCGAGACAGCGGCGCGGGCCAGCATGAAGGTGCAGGTCGCGGCGATGGTCGGGTTCCATAATCGCGGCGTGCCGACGGTGGATTATGGCAACAACATCAGGCAGATGGCACTAGAAGAGGGGTTGCAAGACGCCTTTGCCTTTCCCGGATTTGTGCCCGCCTATATCCGCCCTTTGTTTTGCAAGGGTATCGGGCCGTTTCGGTGGTGTGCGCTCTCGGGGGATCCGGAGGATATTTACAAAACCGATGCCAAGGTCAAAGAGTTGGTCGATGACCCGCATTTGCACAATTGGCTGGATATGGCGCGAGATCGGATTGCGTTTCAGGGCCTTCCTGCGCGGATTTGCTGGGTTGGCCTTGGGGTGCGGCACAAATTGGGCTTGGCGTTCAACGAGATGGTGCGCACTGGCGAATTGAGCGCGCCGGTGGTGATTGGCCGCGATCATTTGGACAGCGGGTCGGTGGCGTCGCCGAACCGTGAAACCGAGGCGATGCGCGATGGATCGGACGCGGTAAGCGATTGGCCCTTGTTAAATGCCTTGCTGAACACCGCGTCGGGGGCAACATGGGTGTCGTTGCATCACGGCGGTGGTGTTGGCATGGGATTCAGTCAACATTCCGGCATGGTGATTTGCTGTGATGGCAGCGCGGATGCGGATCGACGGATCGCCAATGTTTTGTGGAACGACCCAGCAACCGGAGTGATGCGCCACGCGGACGCCGGATATGATCTGGCCAAGGCCTGCGCTGTTGAGCACGGTCTGACATTGCCGGGGATTTTGTAAAGCCGAGCTATCTGGCCGGTTTAATGACTGCGTTCCAACACGGGTTTAAGCGCAGTCTCCAACGCATCCAAAAGGGCTTTGCGGGTGACGGGTTTCATCAACCGGATATCTTCGGGACGCAATCCGTTACCATGCACCGAGGCTTCACCCGCATAGCCTGACATAAAGACTGCCGGTAAATCCGGGTTCAAAGCGCGCAATCTGCGCGCCAATTACGTGCCCTGAAGCTTGCCCGGCATGACGATGTCAGTCAGCAAAAGGTCAAAGCATGGGTTTCGTTGGAAAATCTCATATGCTTCATCCCCGGATGAAGCAGAGACGACATTGTACCCGGCATTGGACAGGGTTGTGACCAAAAGGATCAGTAGCTCTGGTTCATCCTCGACCACCAAAACCATATGGCCGCTTTTGATATGCTTGGTTTGGCCAAAGCGTCTTGGCTTTTCAAGGACTTCTGTGGTTGTGCTGGTACGGAAATACAGCTTGAATGTGGTTCCTCTTCCCGGCTCGGAATAAACCCGTACTGTGCCGCCGGACTGACGCATAAACCCCAAAACCATCGACAGACCAAGGCCAGAGCCCTTGCCGGCAGGTTTGGTGGAAAAGAACGGTTCGAAAATGCGGTCCAGAATTTGTTTGGGGATACCGGCTCCGGTGTCGGAAATTGCCAAAAGCGTGTAGCGCCCCGGTGGCACCTCTTCACCGCGTTCCGAAATGTCATCGTCTTCGATACGCAGATTGGCTGTTTCGATGGTCAGTTTACCACCTTCGGGCATGGCATCGCGGGCATTGATCAGCAGGTTCAGGAGGGCGTTTTGCAAGGCGCTTGGATCAACTTCAACCGGCCATAGTCCGGCCAGAAGCGAAACTTCAACATCGACATTGGCGGGCAATGTGCGGCCAGCCCAGTTTTTGATATCACGCACGGTATCGTTTAAGTCGAGGACTTGCGGCGTCAGACGTGCGCGCCGGGCAAAGCTCAGCATGTTTTGCGTCAAATCGGACCCGCGTTGCACCGAGTCAGAAATTGTTTCGATCATTTCAAGCTGATCTGGGTCGTCGATACCGTCCCGCAACAGCTCGACATTGCCCAGAATAACAGCCAGCAAATTATTGAAATCATGTGCAACGCCGCCGCTCAATTTTCCCACGGCCTCAAGACGCTGAGATTGCGCAAGCTGCGCTTCCAGAAGTTGGCGTTCTTGTTCTGCGGTCTTGCGGTGGCGAATATCCACGGTGGTGAACAAGACCAAGCGACGCTCTCCGAGTGGCAGTTGGTTCAGAGACAGCTCACAAGGGATCGTATGACCAAAGGCGGGTTTTAGGTCAGTTTCGAGAACCTGGTGATCGCCGGTCACAGCGGCCAAAACGTGCATATGTAAACTGGTATCGGTGTCAGATTTTTGATCGCCCGCTGGCGGATTACAAAACAAATCCGAAACAGTCATGTTGTTGCAAAGCTGTTCAACAGAGTATCCGAAGAGGTTCGCCGCCGGAGAGTTGGCGTCGATAAACCTTTTTTCATCAAAGTCATAGATCAAAATAGCACCGGGCGAGTGTTCGATCAGCGCGTTGACTTCTTCATGGCGCCCTTTGAGTTGGCTATAGGTTTCAACCCAATAACATCTCAGTCGATGTGTCAAATAGACAGCGAGATAAGCAGTCTGCGCAAAGACAATTGCCGCGATGATCCAATTGGTCATATCGCTGTTGCGATCTATGATCAGTTGATCTGTTTGGATGATCCCCGCGACATGTAAATAGCCAACAATCAGGATGGTCGCCGTGATTAGCGACAAGGCTATAACGGCGTGTTTGTATGTCGATAACACGACAATGAACATTGGTATTACGAAGAAAACCATCAGCGCCGCGGCGCCTATGCCCAAAACCATCAAACCTGCGAGACAGCCCAGAAAGAGGAAAACCAAAACGATAGCTGAGGCGACCCTGATCGGTAATCTTTTTTGGAACACCAGCATGATAGCCAGAATGCTAATCATAACCATCTGAACGCCGGTGTGCAGCATGATGCCGTCGATTGCTATTCTGTAAGTGTTGACGAGCAAACCAACGGCGGCAACGATAGCTATGACGCGAAAGAGCGGGTCAAAATGGCCCCGCAGATCCTCTCTCAGGTCATCACCTTTGAGGCTGCCTGGATTATCTGGCATGCTCTTTTACTCTCAAATCATTTTGTCGCAAGGTATCGCAAGCCGATTGATCTCCAAAGAGAAAATGACACGTCATGTCGTTTTTAGAATATTTCTGCCGTGTATCTAAGCGCTATCTTTGTGTTTGTCGCCCTTCGAATGATCACGGCGCGACTGCTGAATGGGGCTGTTTTCGAGATGTGGCTGCCTTGGCGCAAGAACGGGTTGCGGCGGAGGATGGGGACGTTTTCGGCCATCAATTTCATTGTTTTTTGGCGGGCTTGACCCGAGGTCTCCCACCATATGTCGAACACTTGAGCCGGTTACAACGTTTGGCTCATGGCCTGTTTTTTACGTCGCCTTTCGGCGATGTTCCCGGCAGCGGTTCGTCTTTGGGTTGTTTCTTCGGTGGCGTGGGTGGGCACTTCCATAAGCGTGGATGTATTCTAACATATTGCTACAAAACAAAAATACCTGCATTGGTGCCTGCGTCGAAATGAGCGCGAGGTCCATGGATCAAAGTTGTTGCATTTGAAACGTTCTTATCTCAGACTGTTGTGGCATTGCATCTCTGAACCACAGTAGCCTGATGGTGGAAGAATCGTATGCGCGCTACATGAACACTGGGCCATTATTGAGGA
>NZ_JBOEGM010000040.1:0-59208 GCF_050633425.1 Pelagimonas sp.
AGCATTGGTCACTCTGGGCTCTCACCAGCCATTCACTGCGCAGTGTAGGAACGGCTGGTCATAGAAAAGCTGACTTTCGCTGCGCGTCGACCGAACTGGTAAGATGCGGACAGAGCCGCCCTTTGCTGATGCAGCTTTCGCTCACGCAGAAAACCCTCGCCTGTGCGGCGCGTCAATCGCTTTGATGCAACCCGTTTCACCAAAGCAGCCGCTCGTCATCGTCTTAAGACGGTAAATCCAAACCACCTCTTCGCTGCATGGTGTAGAGAGCTTCGAATCGCGCGCGAAACCGTCTTTCACGTAGCACCGGCGACCGACCAGAGTACTTTTTGACCTTTGATCAACCAGCTCATCAGCATCTCGCTACGCAGCGATCGTCCTCTAAGTCATCTGAGATCTTGCATATAGAACACGTGATCGGCGGTATTGATGAGGTCGCCCCGGAGCATTTCTATCGTACATTCAGCGGTAGATTTGCTGTGCATCCCGATGGAGCGCGAAGCCTAACGTTTTTGGTGAGCATTGAGTCCCAATCCATCAAACCGCCGATGTCGCTGGCTATCACTTCTCTTCCACAGGCAGTAGAAGTACTTCCAGTTCCGCTTGCCGCACCGCGCCCACGTCGCGATAGAAGGATCGCGCCGACCCATTTTCGGTCCACAGATCGAGGACGATTGCATCGCATCCCATTTCCACGGCTTTCTGGCGCAGCGCCGCAACGAGCGCTTTGCCAACCCCGCGATTGCGGCGCTCACGGGTAACCACCAGATCACCGAGCCACAACCTTCGGGATCGGGTGTGGATCTCATAGCGCTTACCATAGGAAGCGAAGCCCACAACCTCCGCATCGATTTCAGCGACGGTGCAATCGAACCACCTGTTGTCCCCGAACCCGTACTGAAGCAACGCGTCGGTTTCGGTCCCCGGATCGGGATCGGCCACATGGCTAGCCAGGTCGCGAGCAAGCCGCGCGATAGCGGGGACATCAATCTCAAGCGCGGGTCGGATGTGCATCATGCCAACTCCCGGTTTGGTTCAGGTCCGGCCAGACCTCGAGCAGACGGGCGACGGTCGGAAAGGCATGATCCACAAACCATATCTCTTCCGGGACGAAATCCACAATGCGTTCGGCGCCCGCGAAAGCATCGGCGCGGTCAGAAGTCCAGTCTACCGCTGCCCGCCCGGTCAGGTAAAGTGCCGCGCCGCTGGCGAAATCTGGCACCAACAGGCCCGCCCTGCCATCGGCCACGATATTGCCGAGCGTGTTGAAGTAGTTGTTGCCCGAAAAATCGGGAAAGGAAAGAGTGCCGTTCTCGTTGATGCCCAAAAAGCCGGGGCGCCCGCCGCGATGGGAAACATCGAGCCCTTCATTCGCGTTTTCGACAAGTCTCGCGCCACGCGACGCGATGAAGAACGTATCCGCGCCTGCAATTATGTTTCGGACTGCATCGCTCTCCAGTGGCAATTGCTGTCGCACAGGCGGCGGTGGATCGGCGCGCGACGGCTCAAACGCGCGGGTCTGGATGTATTTCGGGCAGTTGCCGAAACTCTGTCCCACGGCGATCTCCAGGCCCACATCACAAGAGGCGACGTAGCCGTTCATTCTGTTGCGGCGGCGCGTCGCAAGATCGATGCCGATCAGCCCGATCCCCGCGCCTGGTCCGGTGTCGAGCTCGAAATCCGCCACGAGGTCAGGCATGCGGCTCAGCGATAATCGTTGAGGGGAAATCGCCTTCGCAAATCCCGGCACACCGGAGACCGGCACCGCCCAGGGACGGCCCCGCCCGTCGAGAAGGGAAAGAAACATGAGTGGCAGGCTCTCGAAGAATTCCTGATGCTGCAATGGCATGGCGCCGCGTATTGCGCGCGCTGCCATCTCCCGCGTCCGGGCTGTAACGCCGGCGCGGACCTGCACAGCGATCTCACCAGCGTGGAATGGGATAGGATAAGTCACGTTTCACTCCGTTAGCGATTTCAGACGGCTTCGGGCAGCGGCGAGCGCGCCATGCCGACGAAATCCGGCAAGGCCTCGATCCGGGCCAGCCATGCGCGTATCGCGGGGTAAGGCTCAAGATCGACGCCACCTTCGGGCGCGTGCGCGATATAGCTGTAGCCTGCGATGTCGGCGATTGTAATCTCGTGGTCTGCCAGGAACCGACGGTCGGAGAGGACGGGCTCGATCACGCGAAAGAGTGCATGCGAATTTGCGATCGCGGCGACTTGGTCGAGCGGGACACCGAAAACCGTTACGAGACGTGCCGCGCAAGGGCCATGGGCAATTTCTCCTGCGGCGACGCTGAGCCATCTTTGCACTTCCGCGGCCGCAACAGGCGCGTCGGGAAGCCAAGTATGATCTGCAGAATACCTGTGCGCCAGATAGACGAGGATGGCATTGGAATCAGAAAGCACGACGCCGTTATCGTCAATGACAGGCACCTTGGCGAAGGGGTTCAGTCGCAGGAACTCCGGCAATTTGTGCGCGCCACCGGCCAGGTCGACGTCGATCGACTCATAAGGGAGATCGAGCAGGGCCAGCATCAGTTCGGCACGATGGCAGTGGCCGGATTTTGCTTGGCGATAGAGTTTGATCGGGGAACATTTTGGCGGGAATTTCGGGTTCATGCTGGTCTCCTTACGTTTCCTGGCGACGGCGTAAGCCTGACGAAAGACTCTCCAATCGGGTTCTCACAGTCATCGGTGAGCATCTTTTCGAAGTGAAAGCGGCGTATGGCCCCGCCGATCGTCTTGTTGGTTTTCTGCGTCGCGATCTCCTGCCGGACCTCGCGGTATCCGGCTTGCCGATAGAGCTCGAGCGCAGCCGACTGCAGCTCCGACGTGCTGAGGATCATCCGTGTGCAGTCGGCCATTCTCGCCTCGATCTCAGCACGGGCCAGCAATCTGCGTCCAATGCCGCTACGCCGGAACTGTGGGTCGACATACATGCGGCGCAGCTCCTTCACACCGACGTCGGCCTGTTCGAGACCAAACATGCCAACGAGGCTCCCTCTGGCCGTGGCGACGAAGAACTGCCCACCATGCGCGGCGTAATAGCGCGCGATAATGTCGATCTCCTGCCGCAGCGCAGTGGCCATATACACTTCGAAATGATCCGCGAGATGGGGCAGGACCATCAGCCTGTTTATCTTGATGAAGAGCGCGCGCACCGCCGCTGCATCGCTCGGTTCGAATTGGCGGACAATCAACGCAGCAAGTGCGGGGTCGCGGCCGATTCGGTCGGATTGCATCGTGACATGTGTGCGGCGTTCGGCATCGCGTTTCATGGAAGGATGTTCCTTAAATGGTGTGGCGTTCGGGACAGGCCCGCCGGAGAACCGACGGGCCGGTTCGCTCAGGCGGCGCGCGCTTTTCGGGCCGGGAAGTCGATATCTGTATCGGCGATGTGGTTGAGGTAGTTGGTGAAGATGTTCGCCACTACGTTTGCAACCGTCTCGACAATGTCGGAGTCCGACAGCCCGAAGTGGCGCGCTGAGGTCAGGTCGGCGTCCGTCACCTGGCCGCGCGCCTGCGTGACTGCCACCGCCAGCTGCAGGATCGCCGCGGTACGCGGATCCTCAGAGCGACCCGCCAGATGCGCGTCGATGGCGTCGGGCGCGACTTTCAGCCCGGCTGAGATCGCGGCATGGGCCGATGCGCAGTAGTCGCAGGCGTTGACCCCAGCGACGGCAAGGGCAATGGCCTCCCGCGTGTGGGCGTCAAAATTGCCGCCGGCCAATGCCTCGTTGAGGCCGAGCATGCCGCCGAGTACGGCAGGCTGGTTCGCCGCGACACGGTAGAGGTTCGGAACCATGCCGATCTTGCCCTGAATCGCAGTGAAAAGCGTGGCGGCCTCCGGCGTGGCTGCGTTGTCAGATACTTGAGTGATACGTGCCATAGGATATGTCCTTTTGTGGTTTTTTAGGGGGATCAGGCTGAGACGAAGTTGTCTTCGGGCTTGGACAGGGCGATGACGGCCACGACCGCGGCGCCGTTCAGCCAGTAATAAGCTGCGTCGAGGCCAGAAAAGCCGAGGGCGAAAGGCAGGACGAGAAACAGCACGCCCACAGCCAGATCGACAGCAAGGTGCAGTTTGTAGGGGAGCACGCGGATAAGCCCGAGATGGTGATCGGTGAAGACGGTGAGCAGCAGGGCTGCGATGCCAACGACAGGCGAGATCGTGAGCGCGAGGGGATGCGACGCGCCGAGCCCGAGAAGAAACGGCAAGGCGATAAGGGCAAGCGCGACAGGATAGTCGAGCCAGGCATGGATGGTCTTGGTGACAAAGCGCATGATGCGAGGTCCTTTCGAAACGGGTGCATTTGTGGCGGAAATCCCGCCATGCCTCCTAACTAGACCTCGATGTCAGGACGGTAAATTTCCAGAAGTTCGGAATGGATTGCAGATCGTCCGCCAGATCGGATGAATGGTCAGGCAGCGCGCGCGCCTGATTCGCCCTGTCGGAACGCGGCGGGCGAGATGCCGATTTCTTTCTTGAACACCCTGCTGAATGCCGATTCCGAGGCATAGCCTGAAACCTCCGCCGCTTCGGCCACGCTCAGGCCTCGTGAACTAAGTGCCTCGCGCGCGATCTGCATCCGCCAGGATGTGACATAACTCATCGGGGTAACACCCAAGCGGCCCGTGAATCGCTCGGCAAAGCTGGTGCGTGACAGTCCCGCCTCACGGGCAAGTGTCGCCACAGTCCAGTCCGCAGTCGGGGCGCGGTGAAAGGCGGCAAGGGCCCGGCCGAGATGCGGGTCCGCGAAGCCTGCCACGCCGCAATCGACCTCGTGCGCCTGCTCGATGTAGGCCCGTATCGCCTGGGCAAAGATCGCCTCGGACATCTTGAGCGCGATGAGGTCGCCACCCAACCGCGCGCCGCCCGCTTCCGCCCCGATCACGCGCAACGTCGCCTCGAGCCAAGGGCCGGCTTCGTCACCATAGCCGCGCAAGTGAATGAACGGCGGCAATCGCTCGAACAGCAGATGCTTGGATCCTTCGGCCAGCGCGAAATGCCCGCAGATAAGCTGGGTGTCGCGGGGCGATCCCTCACCGCCCCAGACCAGCGTGCCGTGGCCGGGAAACCCCGAACGCGAGAGCACGTCATCGAGTGGCAGCGCCTCGTCGGTCCCGGTATGCCGGCACGACAGGACATGCGCCGTCCCGTGCGGAACGATGATCAGATCGCCTTGGGACAGGTGCACAGGCGCCGGATGTCCTTCGACGCGCACCATGGCCTCGCCCCTGTGCGCGAAGTGGAACCGCGCCACGTCGCGGAACGCCGGCACGCGCACGCCCCAGGGTTCGGTAAAGCTGGTGCGGAAGTAGAGCGTGCCGCGAAGCGACAGGCGGGTGAGGATATCACTAAGCAGGTCCAACATGGCAGGCAGAATACCGGGTTTTCCCGGCCCGTCCAGAGCGCCGGACGATCAGGCAGAATTTCCGAACGTCCCGGCATTCATCATTCAGATCAGTTCGTGTCACTTGTCGTCATCGAAACTAAACCAAGGAGATATTCGATGAAGACTCTTACTCTGATCATCGGCCTTGCCGTGGCGACGACAGGCGCCGTGGCACAGGCAGGCGAAGCGATGAATGACCTCGAAATCGCGCATACTGCCTACACGGCGGGGCAACTCGATATCCGCTATGCGCATCTTGCACTGGCTGTATCTGAAAATGACGCGGTGCGCGAATTTGCACAAACAATGATCCGCGACCACACCGCCGTGAACGAAGCCGCCGGCGCCCTGATCACCGAATTGAACGTGACCCCACAGGACAACGCGCTGAGCCAGGCACTGGTGCAGGGCGCGGCGGACAAGCGCGACGAACTGGCTGTATTGTCGGGCAAGGCATTCGACTGCGCCTACGCGACGAACGAACTGGGCTACCATCAGGTCGTTAACAAGACGGTGGCGGAAACATTCATACCCGCCGTGACGGTTGAGCCGCTCAAGACACTTCTTGAAGAGGCGCTGGTGACCTTCAAACAGCACGAAGGTCACGCTGAAGTTATGGTCAAGGGCTTGCAATGCTCGTGAAGCCTCAGACACGTCGACAGTTTGGCACCCTTTTGGGTGCCACTCTGTTCGCATTCCCGACCCTTCGCGCTTCGCGCGCGCATGACGCAAGCCTGATCCATTCTGTCGATATCAAGGCGTTCAGATTCGAACCCGAAATGATTGAGATCGCAACAGGTGACACCGTGGAATGGACCAACCATGACCTTGCGCCCCATACGGCGACAGGCACCACTTTCGATTGGGATACCGGCACGCTGGAGAAAGGGGCAAGTCAGTTGGTCAGCTTCGAAGCGCCGGGCACGTATGAGTATTTCTGCGCCTTCCATCCGCACATGAAGGCGCGTGTGATCGTCACAGCGTCGAGCTAACGCCAACCAAGTACCCCACACCATAATCCGCCGAGGAAACCCACGAGATGCCAGTAGATTTGACCTTGATTAGCCACCATCTGTGCCCCTACGTGCAGCGGGCCGCTATTTCCCTTCATGAAAAGAATGTTGCATTCGAACGTAAGGACATCGACCTGGGCGATAAACCAGACTGGTTTCTGCGCCTGTCACCTTTGGGCAAGACGCCGGTTTTGCTGGTTGGGGACACGCCGATTTTCGAATCCGCCGTGATCCTTGAATATCTTGAGGATACCCAGAACGCACCGCTGCACCCTCAAGATGCACTGGAACGCGCACGGCACCGTGGGTGGATCGAGTTCGCCTCGTCGATCCTGAATGACATCGCCGGGTTCTATTCGGCAAAAACGGCGCAGGCATTTACCGAAAAAGCCACCCAGTTGCGCACAAAATTTGCCCGACTTGAACCCGAAATCGGAACCGGCCCCTATTTCGATGGAGTCGCGTTTTCGCTGGTCGATGCAAGCTTTGCACCTGTCTTCCGCTACTTTGATACATTCGATGCGATCGCCGACTTCGATATTCTGACGGATTTGCCCGCTGTCACTGTCTGGCGTCAGGCTCTGGCCAATCGCCCGTCAGTCAAGGCTGCCGTAGGCGTGGACTACCCTCAGAGATTGCAGGCATTTCTGCATGCGCGCGCATCCCACATCTCGGCGCTTTTGACCGTCCCCGTTCAAACCTAACGCCCCCAACATAGCCGGATCTGGTCTGTCGGCCCGTCCGTCGTTCAACCAATGGACCCAACCTCATGACCGATACCAGCATCCCCTCCATGCAAGACTCTGAGAAACCCACACACAACGCACGCAGCTTTTACCTGACGGCCTGGCGATGGCATTTCTATGCCGCGCTTTACGTCATTCCATTTCTCATGATCCTCGCGATTTCCGGCCTGACGATGCTTTGGATCAGCGTTCTGTCGGGTCGGGATGGTGAATGGATCGAGGTTCAGCCGCAGGCACAGGTACTGCCCGTGTCCGAATTGGGGGTGGCGGCCCTTGCGGCAGTGCCGGAGGGTGAGTTGCGCAGCTACATCGCCCCGCGTGCCGATGACCTCGTGGCCCTTTTCCGGGTGGACCAGGGTAGCGAGGCGAAAATGGTTGCCGTCAATCCCTACACCGCCGAGATCGTCAACCAGATGTCGCGCCGGGGCGGGTTGTACGATCTGGCCAATGACATTCACGGCACGCTCTTGCTGGGTACAACGGGCGACCGTCTGATCGAGATTGCGGCGTCGCTGACAATGGTGCTGATCGCGACGGGCCTTTATCTGTGGTGGCCGAGGGACCGAAGTGTTACCTCTGTCCTTCTACCTGACCTGCGCGCCCGCGGACGGGCCTTGTGGCGAACGCTGCACATCACAACCGGTGTCTGGATTTCGCTGGTGCTTGTCGTATTTCTGGTCTCGGGCCTGTCCTGGTCGGGCATTTGGGGTGAAAAACTGGTGCAGGCGTGGAGCACCTTTCCCGCCGAAAAGTTCGACGCACCGCTGTCGGAGGATGTCCACGCATCAATGAACCACGGCACTCGCAAGGATGTGCCATGGGTGCTGGAGCAGACGCGGATGCCCTTGTCTGATGTGGGTGTCGACGGTGCTGCGCGACCGGACCGCCCGGTTTCTCTTGACGAGGCGGTCGGCATCGCCGCGTCGCTGGGGTTTGAGAACCGTTACCAGCTCAGCTTTCCCAGCGGTGCTGACGGGGTCTGGACCATCTCACGGGATTCGATGAGCAATGACAGTTCCGACCCGACCAGTGACCGCACTGTGCATGTCGATCAATACTCCGGTGCGCCACTGGCAGACGTCCGGTTCGAGGATTATTCGGTCTACGGACAGGCCATGGCGGTGGGCATCGCATTTCACGAGGGCGATCTTGGCATATGGAATATCGCGCTCAACACACTTGTCTGCCTCAGTGTGATCTTTCTGAGCGTCAGCGGTGTTGTGCTCTGGTGGAAACGCCGCCCGGCCAAAGCCCTGCGGCTGGCAGCACCGCCACAGCCCAAAGCCACAGCGCTTTGGCAAGGGGCTCTGCTTATCGGCTTCGCAATTTCGATGATGTTTCCTCTCGCCGGGCTCACGCTGCTGACCGTCCTCGCTGCGGACTATCTGGTGCTGAGCCGTATTCCCGCCTTGCGTCGGGTTCTGAGCTGACCCATGCGGCAGGACACGTCCCCGGTTGGCGCTCCACATGCGAACAAGGCTGCCAGATAATGCCGGAGCACTGGGCCAATCTGCACCTGAAACGCGCCTATTGCGCTGCCCATCCATCCGATGGGCAGCGCATCCTGGTCGACCGCATATGGCCCAGAGGTCTGCGGCGCGACCAGATGATGCTGACGGATTGGATGAAAGATATCGCCCCTTCACCTGATCTGCGCCGCTGGTTTGGGCATGATCCGGCGCGATGGGCAGCATTTTCCACAGCCTATACGCAGGAACTAGACGGGAACACCGACCCGGTGCGGCGACTGGCTGAACGTATCCGGGAAGGTCCCGTGACGCTGGTTTATGCCGCCAAAGATCTCAGGCACAATCACGCACGGGTACTGGCTGAGTACATTTCACGTCGTGCCGTCAATGATTTGACGCAAGCTTTGATGGACAACCAAGTGAAACACGAAATCACATTCACAAGATTGCCCAGGGTCGATCCAACCGAGATTGCCGCGCACATGTCGGATCCGCGCGTGGCAGAACACATGCCTTTGATGAATTTCGAATGGGATGAGGCGGCTGTCGCCAAGTTCGTCGCCACCAAAGAGGCATGCTGGACCCGCGACGGGCTTGGCCATTGGGCGATATTGTCGAACAATGTATATGTCGGGTGGGGTGGATTTCAGAAGGAGGGGGACGAGTGGGATTATGGCTTGGTTCTGAAGCCAGAATCTTTCGGGCTTGGCGCGCGCATTTCAAGAAAGGCAATCGATTTTGCCATCGCTGACAAGCGCATTCCCTTCGTGACGTTCCTGCTGCCTCCGTCGCGTAGGAATCTCGGTGCGCTCGGTAGGCTTGGAGCAGCATTTGTGGGTGAGCTGGATTACGATGGGTTCACGTTCCTAAAGTACCGGCTAGAAACCGAATGATGGCATTGTTCCGCGACTTGCGAGTTCGAGTAGCAAATCTTGCTGCAAACTACATGAATGGCTGGTCTCACCACGGAATTGCAGCGCTGGAAACTTTGCAGCTGCAGCGATTTGGCCGCTGCGAGCGCGCGCAGCGAGATTTTGACACTTCCGCAACGGGCTCAATTTGTGAATTCGCTATGGCTTGCTCCAACGTCCGCTGTTGGTCGCGACGGCAGGTTCTATTCCCCTAACATCTCCTCAATCATCTCTTCCCGCATATCTAGCGTTCGCTCCCAAGCCTTCGGTACATCCGCCTCGCGCTCCAACGTCTCCGGCGTAGGCTGCTGCTCCATCTCAACCCCTTCGGCCATGACCCGCATCCCCCGCGCCTCGCGCCGTTCCGCACGTTCTCGCGCCGGCGGATGGCCCGCGGTATCATTCGCCCCCTGCGCTCTGTCTTCGTCACTTCCGACACCCCATGGCCCAACACCTTCCACACTTGGCGGATAAGGAAACGGCTTGTCCTTCTGTTTGGCGTCCATCGCCTTAAACACCGGATCATCGAAATACTTCACCCTTTGCGCTTTGATCGGATGCTGCGGTGAAGCGAGAATGATCACCTCATCAGGATCCATCAGACGCGCCTCAGTTTCTGACAACAACGGCCGCTCCTCCAACCGCGCAGACGTCGAGGTCGCACCCAATATCCCCTTGTTCCGCCCATACATCCGCGTCACCGCTTCCCGCGTCGTGCTCCCCACGGCAGCCGACACCTCCTTCACCGTCCGCTGATCCCGCGGCGTGATGTAAAGCTTCAGCCCTGCCCCGTTCTCCAAGCTCTCGCGACCTTCAGATCCATAAATCCGATCCAGCGACGCCAGGGACTGCGCGATCATCGCCACCCTGCCACCGTAGCTCGCCAACGAATGGATCGCGCGCTCCAGATATGGCATCGCGCCCATCTGCTGGAATTCATCTATCATCATCATGATGGGCCACGGCTCATCCGGTCCTGGCTCCTTCAA
Source organism: Pelagimonas sp. (assembly GCF_050633425.1). Classification (GTDB taxonomy): domain Bacteria; phylum Pseudomonadota; class Alphaproteobacteria; order Rhodobacterales; family Rhodobacteraceae; genus Pelagimonas. The sequence goes on from NZ_JBOEGM010000040.1 coordinate 10,528, forward strand.
TCTGATCGATGCGATCAAATCTGCAAACATCAGGCGTAAAAGCGGCGCCAACGTCGCAATGTGATCCTCGGACACCGCGATGTAGAGCGATTGGGGCGTCTTGCGGAAGGTTGCAAAATCAAAATCGCTGTCTTGGGTGGCTGAGCGCACCGCAGGATTGTCCCACTGCTTCAGACCCGCTGTCATCAGCGCCTGAATATTCGAGGTCAGGAGCCGCGATGACGCGCTGGCCGCATTGGTCCAGAGTTCGCGCAGAATGGCTTCCTCAGCCTCATCGGCATAGGTTTTATATTGGGCATTCTTGTATTCACCACCGGCGACGATCTTGTTCACTTCGCCAAGATTTGCCGTGCCGCGTTGGATCGCCAGTAGACAGGCCGCGACAAAGATCGACTTGCCTGCTTCAGAAAACGTATCCAGCGTCTTGTTGTCCTTGTCGAGGAACAGATCGGCCAGGATGCTGACTTCCGTAAATCGCTGCGCAAAGGTCGGCGCTTTGGCAATCCGCGACAGAGGATTGTAGCGATGCGTCGCATTGGACCAATCAAACGGGCTGAACCGATAGACCTCATCGCCATTGAGTGCGCGCAAACGAGAGGTTTTCTCAAAGTTCTCGCCTTTGACATCGAGCACCACGACTGAGCCCGCGAAGGCCATCAGGTTTGGGATGACGAAGCCCACACCTTTACCGGCGCGCGTTGGCGCCACCATCATCACATGCGGGATTGCCGCAGAAGAAATGAACTCACCCTTTGACTTTGGCAGCCCGAGCTTGCCGCAAACAAATCCCTCCCCCGGCTTGTGCAGCATATCATTTTTCATCAGCTCGGGTTTGGTCTGCCAATGGGCCGAGCCATAGTCATCTCGTTCTTTTTTCCAGGTCCAAGCAAGCCCCAACCCACCAAGACCAAGGGAGCCAAAACCAACCGCGCCATAGGCGACTTTGAAGGCTTCAGGGTGTGCCGCGCGCAATCCGGCACTGGCATTCCAAACCGCCAGCATGTCGAAATTGCCAAACCCCGTGCGCAGCGCCAGTGTCAGATAGAAGCTGGCCACGATGGTTCCAAGGATAGCACCGCAGATTGCGCCAAAGGGCAGCGCGGCCCAAAGAGGAAATGCTTTGTTCATCTGTTCATCCCCTCTCTAGAATTCCATCTCGTCGTCGAGACCTCGATCACGCCCGAGATCCTTGCCCAAGGCCTTCGCCTCTTGCTGCCCTTTGAGCTGCGCCACCTCCGTGGCTTTGTCCTGCTGCAGACTGGATGCACGATCGGTGAACACTTGGTCGCCGGTTTCTTCAAAGGTCATTTCCAGGAACTCTTGCGTGACGGTGATCTGGTCGATCTTGCCCGGCAGCACGTCATTAAGGACTTCATAATTGCCGCGTCGCAGCTCGCCGAGGCCTTCTTCGCCCAGTTCCTTGAACAGCTCAGCCTGCAGTGTCCGCTCAACGGTTTCTTCTTGGGCTTCCGACAGCTGACCATCCCGCAGCATATCCGCCAAATCCTGCAAATAGGTATTTGGGCTGCGATCATCCTCATCGATCAACGGCAGGTCTGCCGCTTCCTCTTCCGCAAGGCTCAACCCAATTACGACGCCAAGTTCTTTGGCCCGCTCGGTCAGCGCCTCCATAACGCCGTCGACGCGCTCCAACGCCCCATCAAGCTGCTCATCGCTGGCACTCTCGACCGTCAGCCCGTCTTTGCTCAGGACAGCATTCATGTCCCGCTCAACCCAGTCTTGCGCCATGCCGTAGTTCTTGGTGCCTCCTGCGGTGATGCGCGCCACCAGCTCATTACCGTCCATGCCCGCTTCATCAGCCTGCGCGAGGACCTCTTTCAGTGCGTCGTCATCGCCCGATTGCAGCGCTGCGATCAGCACCTCGCTTCCGGCACCGGGCGGATAGGGTTCTTCAAGTTGCTTGCCAAACCGCGCCCGCAATTCTGGGTCTGGCACCATCTGCGACAGGTCGGCGATGACGGGAGCCGCCTTTGCTTCAAACGCGGCACGTTCGCGTACATCAAGCTCTTCGGCTTTCAACCGCAACGCCTCAATCGTGCGCTCGGAATAGTCGATGGCATCACCGACGGTTTTGATGTCTTTCATATCGATCTCTCCTTCGGTGAATTTCCACGGGGTGCCTGTGCCAAGGTTGGCAGCCATGCCGCGCACGGCGCGCGCCAGATGGCGCTGATCCATGCGGTCCAACAGGTCGGCGAACGCTGTGTAGTCTTTGGCAAAGCCCACGACCTCGGCTTGTGCGACGGCTGACTCCTCGGCCGTCATGATGATCTCGCGTGGCAGGCGCGCTTCTTCTTTGGCGCGGTAGATTTCAGCGAGGCCTGCGGGTTTCTCAAAGATGCCCCGTTCAAGCCGCGTAGTGGCATCCAGCATGACGCCGTAGCCTTCTGCGATCTCGGCCTGCTTTTCGCGCATCAGCTGCGGCGACATCACGCCTTCGGCCCAACAAGAAAACCATGTGCCCTGATCGAGGCCGCGATTGTTCAGAATGATGTGCGCATGTTTGTGCGCCCGGTCGTCGTGCACGGCGAGAACATAATCCCACTGATCGCCATATTCACCGCTCTCAAAAAAATGCTCGGTCCAGTCCATCGCGATGTCGCGCACCTGATCGACGGTGACGTCTGTCGGGAACGACAAGAGCATGTGCGAGGTGAACCCGAGCTTGGTCGAGCCGCGCCATGTCTCGGACCAGGCCCCGATGATATCTGACTTCTGATCTTCAGACAGCACCGCGTCATCGGTCAGCGCGTTGGTCATGGTCGAATAAGTGTAGACCGCCTTATCATTGATATAGGCAAGTTGATTGCCAAGAGAGGCCTGCGTCTTGCATCCCCCTGCCCTGATCCGCTTGAACACGGCCGCCCGGCTCTGACCACTGGCCGCCTTGGCCACGTTGCGCGCCGACATGGATCCCACGCGGGTAAAACTGCGCCCCTGCCGCCGGCCCGCGATGCGCGCATCAATCCGCGCCGCCGCTTTGCCCCGGATCCGCTCATCCTCCCAGAGCTTCCCCATGACAGAGCTGTAGAGGGCAAGCGGATCAGCCATTAGAGATGTTCCGATCGATCACAGCCGCGCCCGCTTCCGGCGCAACGTCTCCATTCGAAACCAAACCCACCGACGCCCGCACTCCTTCGCGGCCGCAATCCCCTGCCACCAAGCGCAGCCCCGATGCCGCGCGCGCAGGCTCATCTGGATGCGCCCGCAGGGCAGCATTCCCTTCTTCCTTTAACGGCCAATCCTGCTTGCGCCGGACCTGCGCTGCATCCTTCATCTGACCAAGCTCACGGCTCATGCTCTGCGCAAGGTCCAGCAGCTCAACGAGCAATGCGCGGTCCTCAGATGACACAGACACCTTGCCGCGATGCACCGCCTTTGCCAGCACCAAACTCGCATCACTGACGTCCTTGGCCTGTCGCCAGCTGGTACAGAATTCAGCAACCAAATCACGGGGCACATCAAGGAACCCACACCGTCCGCGCAGCACTGCATTGAGGGCTTGGGAGCGGTTGGCAAAACCACGCGTCTGCCACTCTGCATCAAAGGCTGCGAGCTCTGACGCTGAGGCGCGGAAACTGACCCGCTCAGAGGGATCGCGCACGGCCAGTCCTTCGCCCTGCTCTTCCTTTGCAAGCCGCGTCACATGCCTGCGAGAAACGCCGTAGGCTTCCGCCAAGACCTTTGGGGTTTCACCTGCATGGTAGCGACGCGCCAGTTCAATGCGTTGCTCCAGCTTGAGGCGTTTTGGTCTTCCTGTCTTCATCACAAGCGTACCTCGCTACATCCAAAATCAAATATCCGGCGGCGCGTGCGAGGCAGCGCTTGCTTGCAAGCGCGCCTCAAAGTGTTGGTGGATTCTCTTTTGCGTGGCACGCTCTCAGACCCCTCGGACAAATGTCGCAGACAAGTGGCATATCCTGCCAACGTCCTTCTCTTCTCTTTCCTTCATATATCAATAATACATATTGCGCAATTTATCTTTTTGTATGAATTCAATTTCTATGCGCTTCACGCCGCGCCCCAAGAGGCCACACCAACTATCAGAAACATTCTGACTGACCCTATTGGCAGCTCGCACAAAGCGAGCGCGGGCCTTCACCTACAAAACACCACTCAAGGGTCTACGCCCCCAAGGCGCATCAAGTGATCAACATGAAAACAGCAAGAAAGCTGACGCCCGATCGCGTCGGTGTCAGCTTCTGCAACTGCCTGTCTGGGGCCTCCCACAGGAGGTCGCCCTCCCCTGCGGATCACTCAATCCGCAGGGGTATCTGGCTCAATGAGCCAGATCCTGAGAGCGCAAATCTGCGCAGCGATCTTGGGCAATCAGAGCCTCGGTTGCGAGGCTGTCTATGACTTCGGGATGGTCACCCTCCTCAAAGGCTGAGAGGTAGGTTTCAAAGGCCATGTCAGCTTGCAGTTCTGCGAGGTCGAGGGATTGTTCGTAGGTCATGTTGTGATCCTTTCCATTGATCGTCGTTGGACGGATCGTGAAAAAGACTGGAGGCATCAGAGCGGGCTGCACCCAACTTGGGGCGCAATAAAATGGAGCACGGGAAGGGCGATGTTTGTTGTGCGCGATGCACGCAGCGCGCAAGGCGTCAGCCGTCCAGAAACATTGCCCAAGCGTTGCAGGCCGTTCGCCTCCGGGCTAGCGATCTGATGGGCCAACAGGTCAATGGGAAGGGGCGCAACGCGGTGATGAATTGAACCATCCCCTATCAGTTTTATTGCAGGCGACAGGGGACCGTATCACACGCTCAAATGCCAAAGTGCTGCACGCCACACAGAAGCCAAACCGCCGCGCAACATTTGATCACAGCCTCAAAGTCGCAGAATCATGGTCGGTCTAATTGCTCTTCAAGAGCCCCAATTGACGCCAGGATTGCATCAAAGGTAGGGGCTTCACCAAATATCATCGCTTCGGTATCTTTTGTAATCGCCGCCCAACCGCGCACCCAAGTCATCATGTGGAGCGAGCGGGGCGTTCAAACCTTCCATGCTCATACCCGACCACCCGCAGTCGCATCAGACAGAGGTCCACGCAAAATGTCCTGCATCCAGATTGGCATGGCTGACAAGCCGCCCTTCAGATCATCCAACAGAGCCGGACCCGCTTCTTTATCGGCAAGCATGCGGCGCACCGTTTTGCGAACAGGCGCTTTCTCTGCGTCGTTCGACATAACGTCATGAAGCCAGTGCAAGGCCTGTACCAGATACATACCAGGCCGCCCCGCCCAATACAGCCGACTTGGAGATGCCTGTTTGAAAACGATCTTTTGATTGCCCAGAGTGACGGGTTGAGGCCCGCATCCACCAGCACCTCAATTTTGGCCGGCACAGCGTTCGTGAGGCCAAGCATATTCGCAGCCGTCATACCATCGATCAACCAGCGAATCTGATCACGACGCGCAATTGCATCGATGACGGCGCGGTAAACTGGTGCGGTAGATTTGCCTGTTAGCGCATTCTGGGATGGTTTGTCGTAGAGCCCGCGCTGGATGCGGCGCAGCTGACCGGACGTGACCATGCGCTGCAGTGCCTTATCGACAGCTGCGCGACCCCCGATGTCGGCAAAATCAGCTGGCGTCCACACTTGGCGCGGCGCATCGTCTATTCGCGCGCGGAGGCGGTCTGGCAGAGTTTTCAATTGTGCAAATCCGATCATGTCCGAAATATACCGCAAAATTCGGACAGAAGCGAGTTCAAGCTGATGTACCGCCTTAAACGACGATGGCGTTCAAATTGGCAACCAGATCATCCATATCGGTTTGATGCCGTCACAACCGGTAAAATTGGTTCGTACCGCAGCACACTCAGTCATACAGATAACTCAGTAAAAAAGAGCTGCTCCGAGATAGGCTTGTAAATGCGGCTTGCAACCTTGCCTTTGGGGGCTTGGGTCACCGCAGCGCTCGCACTGCACACAGCATTACGGGTCGCCGACAGTTTCCTGTTTTTTGCCTGGTTAATGTGATCGGGAGCAATAATCAAACATCTCTTCGACCATTCGACCTCTGCGCACTTTGCTAAAAATGTACTGCGCATATCGGCTGTTTATTCCACTTAAGCAGTGCTCACTGCCGTGCGGGGAAAGTAGCCAGACCGCCGAAGCGGTCTGGCTTAACTGTTAAGCGGCGTCTTTCGGACCCCAAGGGATGATGGCCTGCAAAGACATGTCCTCCTGGCTCGCGGCCTTGCCAAGATTGGCGTTGAAGGCGTGATCGCGGACCGTCAAGGTGAAGTAATCAGAACCGGTGTCTTTGTTCTGCTTCTTCCAGATGCCACCGCATTCGACCAGTTTGCCGCGAGGGGAGCGGCCGAGGACGCGATGCGTTGGTGCCATGGGGTTGCTGCTGGCAACTGGTTCAACCGTGATGTCGAGGTCGAAGGTCAGAGTTGAAATTGAGCCGATACCTTTTGCTGTTTCGATATCGTCGCTGGTAAATTTGATGCAGTTCGTGGTCATTGCTTTTCTCCTTGTTTGCGTTGCAATGATGGTCACCTTGCAGCTGGCCAAGGCCCGGACACACCGAAGGCGAAGCGTCAGCGGAGAGGGGCAGGCGCGGATCTTTTTGTGTCGCGAGGAATGGCCCGCAGGGACAGGGGAAAAAGATCGGGGCCAACCTTTGTGGGCGGGGCGACAGCTGCGACCAGCATTATCGAGCAACTCAACACATCAGGAGAAAGCCTATGGCCACGTCGCTGATAGTGAACACTGACAAAAGAAACTGCGGGAAGGCATCTTCATTTCCAATTTGACTGACAACGCGCCAATCAAGGGCCCCCGCCCCACCAGACCTGACAGTGAAACGTCTCGTACTCTTTGAGCTCCCGTAAACGCTCTGGGGCCAAGTAGCTGGTATAAACGCAGTATTGACCCGTTTCGTTCATTTATCTGTACATAAGCGACTTAGTGTTCAGAGTACTGGACAACAACTTGACTCGACACCAGATTAAAAGTACCTGTCCAATATATTGGACGTAAGGCCTCTCACGTCCATCTAATCAGACAATGGCGGTGCGATATGAAACGCAAAAGAAGTTACTCGCGGGTTACGAAGCAAGCTTTGTCTATCTTCGGCAAGCTGATCCGCGTCGCCCGCACGGAACGCGGCATGACAGCGCAAGACCTTGCGGACCGTGCAAACATTAGCCGCACGACACTGTATAACATCGAAAAAGGTGCACCCGGCCCTGAGATCGGCACGGTCTTCGAGGTCGCAGCGCTTGTTGGCGTGCGTCTGTTTGATGCCGATGACAGTACGCTGGCAATGCACAATGCCCGCCTTGATGAAAAACTAACACTCCTGCCTAAAAGCGTCCGGGCGTCCAAGCAGGAGGTCAACGATGACTTCTAAACTTGCTCAAGCCTCGGAGGCCTTCGTCTGGATTTGGCTACCCGAGAGCGCCGCCCCCGTCGTTGCAGGACGCATCACGCAAGATGCGGACCGGTTCGTATTCAATTACGGTGCAAGCTACCTCGAGCGCACTGATGCAATACCGATATACGCACCCGAACTCCCGCTGCGTCGAGGCATCATCGAACCTCGGGCCGGTCTTTCGATGGCCAGCTGCATTCGCGATGGCTCTCCGGATGCATGGGGTCGGCGTGTCATCATCAATCGTTTGGTGGGCGCAAAGGCGAGTGAAGCTGAGGTCGGCAACATCACAGAAATATCCTACCTGCTTGCATCCGGTTCTGACCGCATCGGTGCCCTCGATTTCCAAGCGTCGGCGACGCAGTATGCGCCGCGCCGGAAATCCGAAGCCACATATGAGGAACTCATCGAGGCAGCCAGTCTCATTGAAAAAGGCGCGCCCCTGACGCTTGGCCTAGATCAGGCGCTCAACCATGGCACGTCCATCGGTGGCGCGCGGCCCAAAGCGCTGATCGATCGCGGAGATCGCAAGTTGATCGCCAAATTCTCGGCAAGCGGCGACCTCTATAGCGTCGTCAAAGCGGAATTCATCGCGATGAAGCTCGCGGCTGCCTGCGGCCTAGACGTCGCGCCCGTCTCGATGATTGAAGCTGGCGGCAAAGACGTGCTCTTGATCGAGCGCTTTGACCGGACCCGCGCAGGTGAGGACTGGCATCGCAAAGCGATGGTGTCTGCACTTACACTCCTTGGGCTGGATGAGATGATGGCGCGCTATGCCTCCTACGAGGATCTGGCCGAGATCATTCGTCACCGCTTCGCCAAGCCCAAGGAGACGCTGCGAGAGCTGTTTGGCCGGATCTGCTTTAACGTGCTGTGTGGCAATACGGACGATCACGCCCGCAATCATGCAGCCTTTTGGGACGGCGAAATGCTTACGCTCTCCCCCGCTTATGACATCTGCCCTCAAGGCCGCACCGGGAATGAAGCGACGCAGGCGATGCTAATCAAGGGCGACAACCGGATGAGCACTTTGGCCAGTTGTCTTGCCGCCGCACCAGATTTCCTACTCACCGACGACGACGCAATCGAGGTCATCACGCAACAGATTATCACGATTGCCCGTAAATGGGACGCGGTCTGTGAGCTCGCAGACCTCAGCGCAACAGACAAAGCCCTGTTTGGCGGGCGACAATTCCTGAATCCGTACTGTATCGAAGGCTTGAGTTCGGATCATGATACTCTGACTGATCAATTTGAAGGGTCGCGAGGGCAATTGCTAGCTTAGTCAGGGGTCGTTTCGATAGGTATTTGGCCTTTACGGTAAGCGAAAGCAGCCGTTCGTAAATAGCGCAGCGAATGCTACAGAAGAGCCCTTACTAACTGATGCCGCAGAATGCATGAATGGCCGCAATGCCGATGGAGCAAAACCTGCCAAGGCTGCATCGGTCCTGAATAGGATTTACGGCAGCGTCCGCGAAATGATTGGCAATCTATCTCGAACGGGCGGATTTTTCCTTTTTGGTCAAATTGATCCTCTTTGTGATCTCTGACAGGCGCGACCAACCTTGGAGCGTGACAGGAAGGGCGAGCGCGGATTCAATAAACTCCCACGAGTAGCTGACGATGGAGAAGATTGTGCCGGTCGTGATTGGCAGGGTCGTGGTGGCATACCAGAGGTTGAACACGACGAGACCCAGAAGGACGATGAAGATCGCCCCATAGAGGATAGACTCGGAGTCCGACAGGCGGACCTCGACTCTGCGCAGATGCGATAGGTGTAACAGCAAGCCGCGCGGATTACGGGTTTCCAGTATGCCGACCTGTCGCTCAGTCTGTTGGTTCAGATGTCCGTTCAGCCGGTAAAAACGGCGGTGAAACAGGGCGTAGATCATCAGCATTGCCACGACTGCTACCGCTCCGGCCAAGGCCAGCATCGGACCGAATGCGAACAACACGATCATCGAGATCACGAGCTGCACAACCGCCGCTATCACCAGCGGTAATTCGCCTTCCAGAAAGTCGACTATCTCACGCCCCATACTCAGGCGTGCGTTCAGCATCGAGACCGGTTGATCAGGTGCGCGGGCGGCTTGCGCGCGGCCCACCTCCACCCGTACGGTGCCGAACACGCGCGTGTCATAGGCGCGTCGTGCGACACTGATTGCGATCAGGACGGCCATGACGGTAATCAGCTGGAACAGGGCAGTTGTGTTCTGTGCCAGCAAGCCGTCAATGGCGAACCCGATAAACAAAGGAACGAGAGCCGTGAGGGCGGTTTCGAACAATGTCAGTACCCACGTCAGCCCGATGCGCCGCCAGAACACGCGCAAAAGTGCGGGGATGGTGATTGGTCCATCTTCTTCCAGCATTATGCAGACCCTGCGGCAGGTGCAGTGGGCTTTGCCGACACCGAGGGCAGGAACGCCGCTTTGATGTCCTCGAAAATCGCGATCAGCACCGGCACAAGGATCAACATCAGCGTCGTGCCGAAAATCTCGCCAAAAGCCAGCGAGGCGGCAGCAGGGATCAGGTATTGCGCTTGCTCGGAAGTCTCCACCAAAAGGGGCAACAGGCCGATAACTGTGGTTGCGGTGGTCAGAAATATTGCCTGAAAACGTCCCTGTCCCGCATCATGGATTGCGGGTGTCACATCCATTCTCGCCGCGCGGTTCTGGTTGTAGCGGGTGATCAAGACAAGGCTGTCGTTCACCACCACGCCGGTCAGCGCCAGCATTCCGAAGAAAGAAAACAACGATAGCGTCAATCCCATGATCAAATGCCCCATCGCCGCGCCGACAAACCCGAACGGAATTATGGCGAGTATGATGAAGGGCTGGGCATAGGATTTGAGCGGCACGGCCATCAGCACATAGATCAGGACTGCCGCCAGCATCAGGGCACGCAGCAGTCCGCCCTGAATCTCGCCCATCTCGGCCAACTCACCGCCCGGTGAGACCTCTACGGACGGGAAATCCTGCGCCAAACGTGGCATCAGTTGTTCCTGCACAGCTTGCCAGACCTCGGCTGGCACTGCGACTTGCCGGTCGATGGCCGCAGAAACCGTATTGACGGTCTGTCCGTTCAGTCTGTCGATAGAACCAGATACGTAGCTGTCCGTCACCTCGGCCACCGTCGGCAAAGGCACCCATGCGCCAGTGTCGCTGCGCAGCTGCGTGCGCATCAGATCGTCGATGGTGTCGCGCGCGGCATTGGCGTTCTGGACAATCACGCGCACTTCGCTCGTACCGCGCTGGACGCGCTGCACTTCGGCCCCGCCAAAGGCATAGCCGATCTGGCTGGCCAGAGTTTGCGCGGTGAAGCCAAGGCTGCGCGCTTCGGGGCGGATGCGCAGGCTCAACTCCGGCTGGCCGCCAACCGACGTGCCCCGGATATTGCTGAGGCCATCAAGTTCTGAGAGGAACGCGCGCAGCTCATCGCCGGCTTGGTCCAATTGGTCTGCATCGCGCGACAACAGCCGCACCTGAAACCCGCCACCGATCTCGTCCGAGCCGGAGAATTGCAACTCGGTCACCCCTTCCAGCTGTCCAGTTCGTTCACGCCACTCAGACACGATGTCTAGGACACCAACAGTCGGTCGCTCAGTGACAGGCGACAGCTCGGCGAATATCTGGGCGCTTTGTGCGCTGGAGACCAGCGCGAATACGGTGCGGATCGGCGGGCTATCCAGCCCGGCGCGGTCTTGCAATTCCACATTCATGGCATTGCCCAAATCTTCGATCCGCTGCAGGTGGTCACGGGCAAGGGAAAACGGAGCGCGGGCATCCATCTCCAGCTTGACGGTGATGATCTGACCCGGCACTTCGGGAAAGAATGCCACCGCGATCTTGCCCTTGGCAATCAAACCCATCCCCAGAAAGCCCGCTGCAAGAAACGCAATCAGCACAGCGTAGCGGTGATGTACCGAAAAGCCGAGCGTGGGGCGGTAGACCCTGTCGCGCACCCACGCCAATCCGGCGCGCGCGACCCTTTGCACATGCGCCCAACCACGCGTCAGCATGTATTTCGGCGTCTCGTCCAGTGATGTATGTGCCAGATGCGCGGGTAGGATGAATTTGCTCTCAATGAGCGAAAAGATCAGCGCGAGGATCACGATGCCCGAAAAACCCGCCAGCACCTTGCCCAGCGGGTTGTCGATCAACAGCATGGGAAAGAAGGCGGCGATTGTGGTCAACACGCCAAAGACTGTCGCAACGGCGACCTTGTTCACACCATCCTCGGTGCCTTTTATCGGATCGTCGGTCCTGCGCCGCTCTTCGTACACAGCTTCGCCAACCACGACAGCATCGTCCACGAGGATACCGAGTGCGATGATAAGCCCGAACGTGGTCACGTCATTCAGCGAATAGTCGACCCATTTTGTGCCCGCTGCCGCCAGCGCTCCCATGACCGAGATGGGAATACCCATCGCCACCCAGAAGGCTAGGCGAACATTGAGAAAAACCGCAAGGATCAGCGTAACGAGTAGCAGCCCCTGCACGCCGTTCGAGCGCAGCAACGCAAGCCTGTCCGAGATATAGGCCGCGCTGTCGCCCCAGACGGTGGGATGCACGCCGGAGGGTAGTTGCGGGATGAACCCGGCCACAGTGCTGTTCACCACCTCTGATATTTCGAGCAGGTTCTCCTTCTGACCAATCAACACCTCCATTCCTACGGTCGCGTCACCGTTCAGACGAAACAGGAAATCACCTTTCAAAAACGTGTCATCAACGGTGGCGACGTCGCGCAGCAAAACTGTTGATCCATCTGGGCGGGTGATCACAGGTAGTGCCTCGTATTCCGGCGCATAACGGGCGCTATCATCGGCGCGCAGGTAAATATCACCACCAGCCGTGCGCAAGCTGCCCGCCTGAAAGTTCAATGAGTTTGTCTGGATCGCTGCAACCACGTCGGCCACGGTCAGGTTCAGCTGGCGCAGGCGATCCGGGTATACCTCGATCCGCAATTCTTGCGGAATCAGACCCCAGATATTCAGGCGCGACAATTCGGGCTGCGATAGCAACTCTTCCTTCAAACGTTGCGCAAGGGTCTGAAGTGTCGCGGGATCGGTTTCACCGTGCAAATTGACGTAGAGCGCCGGGAAATCGAATCCCGCAGCGTCAATCACAGGGCGTCGGACGTTGGCGGGTAGGTTCGTTACCGCGTCAATACGCAGGCGCACGGCGTTCAGCAGACGTTGTAAATCCTGCCCACCCGCACGGCGCACGTTGACGGTGGACACGCCATTGCCGGACTTCGACGTAACACTGTGGACACCTTCCAGCCCTTCAAGGGCCTGTTCGATCTTACGTGTGACCAGCTCGTCCACTTGTGCGGCGGGCGCGTCGGTGAATTGCGTCGTGATAATTATGCTTTCGGGCGGGATGCGCGGAAACCCCTCGATCCTGATCGACAATGCGCTCATCACTCCCATAAAAAGGATGAGAGCCATTGCGAGGTTGGCGGCGACGGGGTTGCGGATGAACCATCCGGTCAGGAAGTGCATCAGTTACCCTCCACCATGTGCGGCGCGACCTGCTGGCCGGGGAGAAAGAAGCCCAGTGGCGTAGTGGCCAAACGCCATGTCATCTCACCCTGCGGCACACGGATCACGATGCGATCAGCTCGGCGGAAGATGATGTCGGGTGTCTGGCGCACAAGCTGGTCGTCGGGGTCAATGAACCAGACATGGCCAGTGCGGGTGAGGGCGGTGCTGGGGATGGTGAGGGTGTCCTCGACAGTGCGACCCCGCAGGATGACTCGGACAAAACCTCCCGACAGAACCGATGTGTTTTCGGATCGGGATACCTCCAGAAAAATGCGATACTGGCGGGTCGTCGGGTCCAGAAATCCGCCACCCTCACGGATGATAGCGGTCCCTAGCGGTGTTCCTGACGTGGACTCTAGCACGGCGATCTGCCCAGCAATCGGGTGATCCAAAAGATCCCAATCTGTTCGCGACACTTCGACGGTAAGCTCAAAACGCGTGTCGTCCACCAGCGTGACCATCGGTTCACTTGGACTGACAGTTTGACCCAAGCTGATCATCCTTTCCGTGACGATGCCGGAAAACGGCGCGATCACAGTGGTATCTTCGAGCTGCTGGCGTGCCGCAGCAAGTTGTGCCTCTGCCGACGCTATGCCCCCTTCGGCGATCCTCAGTTCTGGTAAATGCAACGCAAGTTCGTTGGGCGGTTGGATCCCATCGCGCTCAAACTGGCGACGGGTGATGGTTGTTTTGTTCTGGGCGCGCAACAGTGCTAAACGCGCCTCTTGCAATGCCAACTCGCTTGCGGCGACTGCGGTTTCGTATTGGGTGCGTTCGATCTGAAAGAGAGTAGTTTCGGCTGTGACATGCTGACCGGAAAGGGCCGCCTCGCTAACCTCTATGACACGCCCACTAACGGCCGCCCGGATTTCCGCTGACCAACGCGGACGCACCTCACTCAGGGCTTCGACCGATGCATTGACATCGCCTGCTTCCAAGGCGCGAAAGGACACCAGTTGCAACGCAGGTCCGGCATCTGTGGCAGAGACATCTGCAGTGTCTTCGATCGCCGCCAGAAATCCGCCGACAGCCACCAAAGTTCCAATAGCAAGCAAAATCCAGACCCATCGCCACTTGGACGCGTTATTTCTTTGCCCAGTTTGATCGGACATTATGGTTCCTATCTTATTTTGCCAAACAACTTGCGATGAGCTACTGATTGGCGACTCAATGAACGAACGTTCACTGAAGTAGATAGGGCGGAAGTTATATTTGTGCAAGCAGCGCAAAGGCCGATTCAGAAAAACCTTGTCGGCCTTAAGCGGAATGGACGCTCTGACACAGATGTAATCTCAGCCCCTCGGGCTGCCTTATGGCGATGTTTGAGATACGCGGTCGATCCAGTCATTCAATACCTCGAGAACATCCCCCTCATAGGCATCACGCCCCGACAGGATGAACTTGGCCTGTGCGATGAGCGGGATTTGATCCGGCAACTGATAGTTGAGATAATCGGCTGACAGCAGCGAATGGGTTGCGTTCGGGACGAGATGAAATTCGCTGTGCGGATGCGCATCTTGCAGAAGAGATGTATAGACTGCCACGGTATTCTGCGCGTCGACGTTGAGGTCTTTGGCTCCCGACAGGAGCAGCACCGGCAGGGTCAGTCCGGCTATGTCGCTGCTTGCGTTCTCGCGGTAGTTCACCCGCGCGAAGCGGAACCTGTCTTCTGACATGAATTGCCCCTCGGGCCGTCCAGCGGCGCGATCGGACGCAAGATACGCTTCGTAGGTCGTGTCGCCGCTAAACCAGAGATGGTGCGCCGCCGCCTGCCGGGTCAGTTCCACCGCGATTTCGACAGGGGTCTTGCCCTCTTGTTCCAGTCGGACGGTGGCGTAGTATCGACCTTGGGCCTGCCAATCGATGGCAGCCCCTATCAGGACCAGAAAGGACACGTCGTCGGTCAGCGCGGGCACACGCGGCAGGGCCCAGCCCGCCTGTGAAAAACCCAAGAGTCCGATGGCGCGGTTCTCGAAGCCGTCCAACTGTCGCACGGCGGCTAGGGCCGAAGCCGCCTCGTCGGCGCGGTTGTCCATGGACTGGTGCAGCCAGTTTCCACTGGACGCGCCCACGCCGGGCTTATCCCAACTGAACACCGAAATCCCGGCATCGACCAGCGTGTTGACCAGCGGTAGGTAGCCACCGTCCGACCAACGGTCCTGCGCACCGTCGCCATGAACCAAAAGCACAACAGGGCCGTCGGCGGACGCTGCTATCAGCGTACCCTCCAGCCTGTCGCCACGTTCGGTAATGAACACGATTTGCTGCGCGCCCTGCGGCAGGTCGAAATCCGTGATCCGCGAGAATGAGAGGATCAGCCCGGCACCGAACAAAACCAAGACGGCAAGAGCGACGAAGATAGAAAGAAGGCGACGCATATCAGTTGCCTCCCGATGTCAGGGCACGAATCACGAAAGACAACAACGCCTCCGTGTCGCGCTTTCGCGGCTTCTTTCCGGCCAAGCCAACCCGCAATGCAAAACCCTCGATAGTGTCGATGACCAGACCGGAGGTTGTTATCGCGTGCTTCTTCTTTTGTCTGCTATCCGCAATCACCTGTGCTAGGGTGTCGATCAGCAACGCCCGGTTGCCGCTAAAAAGATCTTCTATAGCCGGATTGCGCAGGGCTTCCGAAGTGATTTCTACTGTCAAAATTGCTGAAACCGGGTCGGCGCAGTAGGCAAAATAGCTTTTGACGAAAGTATCGACTGCCTGCCGCGGGTCGTCGCAGGCGGCGACCTTCGCCACTACGTCTGCCAACCCGGCTGTTTCGATCTGTGCAATCTCGGCGATCAGGTCATCACGTCCCGGAAAGTGGTTGTAGAGGTTACCGACGCTCACACCAGCTTTCGTTGCAATGTCGCGCATCCCTGTTCGTGCAATGCCCTGTTCAACAAAACAGGTGATAGCAGTTTCGACCAAAAGTGCACGCCGCACCCGCGTTGTCTCGTCACGATTGCTCCGTTCTAGCTTGGTTTTTTCCATGTTGACCCCTGTCTTACGCGTCTGCGCAATATTCATTCAGTGAACGTATGTTCACTGAATGAATAGCAGGAATGCACAGAGATGAAAATACCGTTGTTAGAGCAGTCATTAGCGCAGCCGCAGCGAAATGGCGCTTCGTCCGCTTCCTTCCCCTTCGTTGCGACCGCGGCGAAAGTGGTAGGCGACTGCATGATTAAGTACCAAGACATTGCTGATGGTGATCCAGTACTCGATCACTCCCGCCTTCTGAAGGCGATGGAAAACGCATTTGAGTGTGCCACTGCTCATGGTGGGATCGGGCTCACGCAGACCAAAGCCTTCAATCGCAAGTTTGCCCATTGGATGGCAGATCATTCACCTTGGCCGCGATACCACACCGATGAATTAATGAGGCTCAACAAGGTTCTGAACGAATGGGACGTGCCACATGCCATGGTCGTCCATGATTTAATCATCCTCGCCAAGTTCGGGCGTCATACTAAGGGTAAGTTTCAGATTTCAAAAAAGGCGCAAGACCTTGCCAGCCAGCGCGGTGCGTTCTTCGCCAAGATCGCTGAAACATACCTGTTTGAATATAATCACGCGCGAAATGCCCGATCAGAGTTCATGGCACCCGGAAACTGGGACATCTTCCTCAACATCATCAACGTCGAGGCAGAACAAGGCCTCACAGAAGCGCATCTCGTCAAGACGCTCTATGGTCTCGAAAAACGTGCGCATGTGATTGATCGGGAATACTATGACCACGCCGGGTTCATCTTCACGCATGTTCTGCAACCACTCAGCTGGCTTGGTTTTCTGGCAGAAACATCCGACGGTGGCAGACTGTCAGATTGCACCTACTGGAAAACGCCATTGTGGCGGGCGTGTCTGCAACTGGAAACCGACGGTATGGTCGACGTACCACATCGCCACTAAGGCTTCACTCAAGCTGTCGGCATAAAAGTTGAGCCCCCTGCCCTCCTTGCTTTGCGTAAGCGTCTTCGCATCATCTATTTTTGCGGCAGACCAGTGATCATTTGCAATCTCGATGACACGAAGCCAACAGATCAAGCCGGGGATCAGGGCAATTGAAACACAATCAAAAATTGATCGTGCTCCAAAGCGCGCTCACCGGAAGGGCGAAGTTCCTGTCGCCAAAGGTGAGCTTTTCTTGGCCTAGGTAGAACACGATCCCCGTGCATGTTTTATTGCGGCCAGGCCCGTCTTTTGAGAACCATTTGAGGTGTTTGAAATCATCTCCATTAACTGATGCAGATGCCTTTATCTCAACGCAGACCAAGTGGCTGCCACCGTCGATCAGGATGTCAATTTCCCGCTGGTCTGCGCTGCGCCAGTGATAGAGCCGGTAGTCAGCGGCCTGCATTGGGACGGCACGCCGGATTTCGTTCAGAACAAAGCTCTCTAGCAGGCCGCCAAGCGCCTGCGGGTTGTTGTCGATAGTAAAGGTATCTTGGGTGAAACGCCGAAGGGCACAGGCGATGCCAGTATCTGCAAAATGGTATTTCGGGTTCTTGATCTCCCGCCTGCCCTCGCCTGATGTCCAGGCACCCAGTTTCGTCAGCATCGACAGCCGTAGCAGGATATCAAGGTATTGATCGACGGTAACCCGTTGCAGTTTCGTCAGTTTAGAAAGCTCGGACGTGTTGATTTCCTGCGCGGAGCGCGCCGCCATCTGATCTATCAGGATACGCAACGCATCCGGTTTTCGAACCGGTATGATATCAGCGACATCGCGCTCCACCACTGCGTCGATGTAATCCCGATATTGCCGCTGGCGGGATCTTATCGGTAGCTCTCTCACTTCTGGAAAACCACCTTCTAGGATGAGATCTATGTAGTCACGTCGACTAACCTGCTCTGGATCACCCGCCTGCCCTAGTTTCGGTTCGTTTTGAATCGCCCAATCCATGATGCGATTGACGGGTGCCTTTTTGACTTCAGCGACGGATAGGGGCCAGAGCTTAAGTGTTCGCATTCTACCCGCAAGCGAGTCAGCCACATCAGTGGTTGTGAATACGTTGGAGGAGCCGGTAAGTACAAATTGCCCCTTACGCCGATTGGTATCGACGACCCTCTTGATCGCGAGAGCTAGTTTTTTGGATCGCTGGGCCTCATCAATGATAAGCGGATCGCCATTCAGATTTTCCGTTAAGCTGGTAAGCTGGCCCTCCGGGTCCGCTTCAATGGCCGCCAAGACAGCTGCGTCATCCAATGTGATGAAACGGCCATTGCCAAACAAGTCCCGCACAAGTGTTGTCTTGCCAACTTGCCTTGGACCAATGAGGTTGACCACACGTGCTGATGCAAGTGCATCTTCAAGCTCTGGGATGAGGTGCCTTGGCAGATATTCTTCTGTATCAGTCATGAACCTTTTGTCTCTCCCTCGCCTGATGAAGCCCAAACCGAAAAAGAGGTCCGCTTCCTTTTCACAGAATGCATATTAGAGGCTCCACCATTTGTCTATTAGATGCCTCACCATTTGTTCATTAGTGCATCTACAGTTTGCCTAGAACACAGGTTTGCTGGGAATTTCGTAGAGTTCACATTCACTCGCTCTCTGCGCGCGGTCAGGTCACGTGAGCTGTCTATCTCGATCATCAGCAAGAAGCTCGACGCTGTCACGTTTGAGCGTAGTGCCTCTTTCCGCTTGCAACAGATCATCTTGCAAAAGCGTCGGCAGTCCTATCCCAGGTACTTCTTACACACCTGAAACTGATAGAGCTTTATAATTCGAGCTGTGAAGTGCCTGATTTTGAGCCCCCTGCCTTCTTTCTATCAACGACGCCGTTTCTTCGTTCGGAATTTACCGCGAGCAGCCGTCTGTTTTAAGTGTCGTTGTCCCCTGCCCTGACGACAAAGGCTTTGGCAATGACATCACTTTGAGAAAATTGTCCGCGGACAATTTTTGGTTCACGCGGCATAACTCTGAGCCTTAGCAAGACGCCTTACCAATCTTTCTGGGCTGAAATTGTCACTCTTCGATCCCGTCGTAATTGAACGAAAGTAGGCACCAACGGCTTTGATTTTGTCATGGAACTGCATAATCGCCCATACTGTGGCTGCAGCTCTTAGTGCACCAAGTCGGGCATGTGCTGCATCATAGTTTTGGGTCGTGATCCCTATCATCGGTGCAAGCGTTCGAGCGTGAGCTACGACATCATGAATTGTTTCAATCTTTCTCAGTGAAAATTCGGCAGCCTGTGGGCAAGCTGATAACAATTCTGGGATCGTGATCGGAGCATCGGAACTTGTAAGAGGAGTTTCTTTTTTTAAAGCAACATTCTCTTTATCAATATGTTCTTTATTTGACTTATGATGGTGCCGGACAAATTGACCGTTACTGGCGGTCAGAGTAGTCGTCAAATTAGGAGTTTGATCGTCTGGTCCCTCAGCTTCAACTTCAGTAACTGGTAGGTTTGCGAGGATTTGTTCGCAGTCTTGGAGCGATAACTTGCGTCGAAGAATACGGAATATGTTGAGGGCCCTGTCGTCGTCAGGGTTTTCGACGAGGCTTGCATTGGCGGCAGTACGTATCTTAGCGCGCAGGTAATCGATCTGTTCCCGTTCCCTCAGGACTTCTGCTGCCAAAGCTGAAATTTCGTGAAGTCGGTCAAAGAGCGGTGTAAGGTCGAAGCCAAACCGTAGAGCTTTACCTTCAATGCGGTTGTGCTTAGTGAAGCGCTTCCGGTTTGGGCTGTCACGGCGAACGAGTAGCCCAGTTTCCTGCAATGTTGCAGCATGACGTCTGATCGTTCTGTCTGAAATGCCATTGCGTCGAAACGTGAGCGTCGAGTTTGATGCAAACACAGTGTGGTGATTGCGTTTGGGTGCGAGGCACGAAAGCATCGCATCTAATGTTGAAATTACGGACGCGCTCAGGCCGAGACGCGGAGCGGCGTTGCGGAGCGTTGCTATGACGATGTGACGCTCTGGAAGGGAATTGTCCGCGGACAATAGTTCATTGGTCCGCAGCCCAGTGGGTGCAGTTGCTTTTGTAAATGCCATGTTTTTTCACGACAACCTGATGTGAAAGGCTCCTATATCTCTGAAAATCAGAAAAAAGGCCGCAAATCTTCAGCAACCGAATCGGTTGTTATTGACTGGCGCGGAGAAGCTGGTAAATCTGAAAGTGCAAAGAACAGATTGGGCTCTCCTAGGGAAACCTTGGGGGGCTCTTTCTTTTTTGGGTTGTTGGTCGTGCTCCTTTTTTTAAGTTTTACTGCTCGGTCGACATCAGTCAGGCTTTTGCTCTGACTGCCACGCCTCATAGAGGCGCGTAAGCTCAGCTTCTGCGTTGTTACGCATCCACTGGGCAAATTCCGGGGCATCAGACTTCGACAGCTTGAATGTCAAAGCACGGGCCGTCTCTTTTACTTCTGCCAAAGCCGTCCCATCGCTAAGTTTGATCGATAGGGTAGGGGGGGCAGCTGGTTTGTCTGGGGCTTTAGATTTTAGCGCTTGAGTAATGGCATCACTGACCATGCCAAAGCGGTCGTCGGAGCTTTTGGCTGCATTAAACTGAAGCGTTGCGGTGACCTGTTCAAGATCGATGCTATCGCTGCGCGACTGGTCTGCCAGCTCTTCCCAACGTCTGCGTCCAATGCCGTGCGCGGAGCCGATCTTCTCGATGACTGACTTTGGAATAGACCGTGCAACTTTGGTCATGCGCGATAACATTGGCTTGTCCACAGCGAGGGCATCCAGAATGATTGCTTGCTCGTAGCCACTTGTAGCCAGTTCGGTGGCGAAAAGCGCTTTTTCAATGAAGCTTGGGTCTAAACGCTGGGTGTTCTCTTGGCCCTGAGCAAGTATAGCCTCTTCATCAGAAAGAGACCTGACAAGTGCTTTCGCGGGAATGCCGAGCGACCGCAAAGCCCGCAATCTGCGGCGGCCATAGACGATCTTGTAGTGCCCCGGTTTGTCCGAGATCGGCCGCACCATAATCGGGACTTGCTGGCCGTGCGCCTTGATGCTTTCCGCCAGCGTTAAGATATCCGAATCGGTGAACGAGAGTCGATCCTTGGGGCCGCTCTCTTCGATGACATCAACAGAGATTTCCCGCACCGCGTTGCTCGCAACATCTTTCAAAGTAGACTTCACGCCGCTCATTGCACCAGTATTTGGAAAACGCGCTTTTTGCTCGCTAGATGGTGCCGCCGTGCTGTCCGCATCAGGTGGAGGAGGCGGCTGGAATAGGTTTCTACGGGCCATCAGTCAGTATCCCTTCCCCAAGCTTTCTGGATCGTCTTCTCGAACTCATCCGCAACGCCGTTAACAGACTCTAATATGCGGTTTAGTGTCTTCTTTACGATTTGTGAGGGATCCAGCTCATAGATGGTTTGCTGCGTCATCCCAGCGTCGGAGATCGCTGTGGATTTGAGCATTGGCGTGGTTAACACCTGATCAAGAAGAATGGACCGTAAGAAGCCCGCCATTTGTGATTGGGGTACGTCGGTCGGTTCATATCGAGCGACTAAGAACTTTAGGAAATTCCAATCGATTGGCCCTGCGGCCTCTTCTAGAGTTTGGACAGTTTCTCCAGCCATTTCAAGGAATTGCGCCATTGAGGCAACATCCAACATGCTGGGAACAACCGTGATCAGAAGGCCAGTTGACGCCAACAGGGCCGTCATCGTTGTAAAGCCAAGCTGAGGCGGACAATCTATGATTACTAAATCATATTCGGCCTCAATTTCGTCGAGGGCGATTGCAAGGCGTTGTGTAAAAGGAGGATCAATCTTGTGCTGAAGTGCATAGGCCGTCTCAGTCTCGTATTCGGATAATAAGAGGCCCGCAGGTGCGAGATCAAGATTATGAAAGTAGGTCTTTCGAATGATCTGGCTCAATGGTAGCGGATCTTCATACTTAAGCGCGTCATAGATCGTACCGTTCTCGGCGAACTCGATTTCAGGACGGTATCCGAACATTGTGGTCAAGCTGGCTTGCGGATCCATGTCGATTGCAAGAACGCGATAGCCTCGCAAGGCGTAGCGTTGGGCCAAGTGGATCGCAGTTGTCGTTTTGCTGGACCCGCCTTTGAAGTTGACGATGGAAATGATCTGAAGAGCGTCGTTATCACGACGTCCAGGAAGGTATGCCTCACCATTTCGACCAGTTTTCGCCATGACATGACGGATTTGATCAATCTCCTGTGCAGTGTATAGCCTGCGACCTCTGGAATCAGTCTCTACGTCAGGGAAATCGCCTTCTTGATGACGTGTCCTAAGATTAGACATGCTGATACCTGTCAGCTCAGAAACTTCAGCAGGATGAAACTTGCGCAGCGCTTTTCGACTATCGGGCTGGAAGCTGTTGCGCATATGATGATTCAACGCTTCTGACAGGCGGGCGGCATTCGCTGCAATCGATGCGGCGATTGTGCTGGTTTGTGCGTTATTAGAGTCTGAATTCATGTTGCCCTCACGACCTCTTACCGGGTCATTTCTGTTTCGTCGCTAAATAACGTGATTTGCGTTGGTTAGCGACAATTGAACTCATGACACGCAAGTTATCCCCAGGCAACATTTTTTTGCGCATTGCTTGTTTCTGGAGCTTTCCGAACATTGCCCAAAAAAGGCAGATTTTGCGCATAACAATTTGATAATACTTAAGATATTTCATCTAGTGGCTGGTTTTGCAAGATCTGGTGGTGTTTGCCTCGCCAAGCCCAACCAATAGCATCGGCATCCATATTTCGAATCGGGTGGCTTTCCGATTTTGTGGTGACGGATGAAATAGGGCATCGCAATACTGCTGATTAAAGGCTCGGAATCCGAACTGCAAAAAGGACGATTTTTCACAACCGGCAAGAGAGTGGCGAGGTCAACCATCTTGGGACTTGCATGCGCAAGCAGGGTGCCATACGCCGTTGACATATAAGTCATTGAAGCATATATGACTTGAAATGATGAAACGATTGCAGACTGTTGTTGAGCTTCCAGAATTTCAGAGGCGCGCCAAGGCAATCATGTCTGACCATGAACGCGAGGCTGCAATAAACTTTGTCGCGGCCAATCCTGAGGCGGGTGTATCCCTCGGGACGGCAGCGGTAAGAGCGGTGGATTCAGGACGATTTATGTATTTGGTGGAACTCAGATGCCTATTTTTCTGATTACGGTTTTTGCCAAGAATGAGAAGGCCAATCTGTCAAAGACAGAACAAGCTGCGGCTGTCGAGATGAGCAAAGCGATTGTCTCAAGATATGGAGATGGAACATGAGTGCATTTGAGAGCGTAAAAAATGGCCTTGGAGAGGCTCTGGCCTTTGCCAACGGTGATGCCACTGATGCGATGGTGCATGAGGTTACTGTAACCAGCGTCAATGTCGCAGAAGTCCGACAGCAAACCGGCTTATCACAGGCCGCATTCGCCAAAAGCATCGGTGTGGCAAAAGGAACTTTGCTAAATTGGGAACACGGACGTCGGCATCCGACAGGACCGGCACAGGTCCTGTTAGCACTCATCGCCAAAAAACCGTCAGTCGTTCAGGACTTGTTGCGCGGCGCGTGAACCGGGGCTTACACCCCAACCCTCTTCACGCGGATCCCGAGCTTGCGCGCTTTGTCTACGATATTCTCGGTGATCCCTGACCCTGGCGTTGCAATCAATCCCTGAGGCAGGATTTCCAACATCTTGTCGTTGCGCTTGAAGGGGGCTGCTTTGCCGTGGCTTTTCCAGTCCGGCTTGAACACCACTTGCGTCACACCCCGTGCATCTGCCCAACGCGCTGCGATCATCTCGGCGCCTTTGGGCGTACCACCATGCAGCAACACCATGTCGGGATATTTTTGATGCGTGGCATCAAGAACAGACCAGATGAGATCATAAGCTTGATAGTCCCCGCCTGAGAACGCGATGCGGGTGCCATCGGGGCAATGCACTTCGGCTTCTTTGCGTCGCTTGGCTGACAGAAAAGCCCGACTGTCTACGACTGCGGATGTCAGACCTCTGTGCGATACTTTCGAGCCAGTACGGGGCATCCAAGGCGAGCCTGTCGCTGCTGAGAAGTGGTCACAAGCCAGATCGCGCATTTGCTCGAAGGCGTCGCGGTGGTCCCAGAGCTTTAACCCGATCATTTGCAGCCGCTCCAGCTCAACGGAGGCAACCTCGGAACCGTCCTGTGTGCTCATGCTTTCGCGGACCTCGCATTCATTGTCATCAAGGCGTCTTTGCAGATGGGTCAAACGGCGATGAAACAGGGAGGTGAGGGACCAGAGCATTTCTTCGAGGTTGTCTTCCAACTGGCTGTCATCGAGCAGACTGATGGTCGTGTCAAAGAGTGTCGCCATGGCGAGTTCGACCTGATCTGGCTGGGGCAGGGGGCGATGATCAGTTTCATCTGGTCCCGGCTTTGCGCCATGAAGTGCGAGGTGATCGAGGATTGCGGATGTCAGGCCGTGATCTTCGGGGTTGGTTTTGTCTTGAAGGGGCATGGTCTTGTTCCTCTGTTTAATCTGACCCGATTTGGATGGGGCGATAACAGGGCCGGCGGCGACCGAACCGCATCCTTTTGGGATCGCAGCGCAGCGGAGAATGCGGCCACGGCAGAAAATTGTTCCGCGAGGAATGCCCCGCCTTCTTTCTTTGGCGGGGCAGGGGGGTTTTCTGACGGGGGCGCATTGCGGTTTGGGCGAGGAGCACTCAGCTCCGACCCGTTGGCCCATCGCTCCCCTTATCCAAACGGGATCAGATTGAACGTCTTGGAACGCCTGCCGCTGGCAATACACACCCCAAAGACTACGCTTTACTTCATATTCTCAATAACTTATCCCTTCATGGCTGCCAGAAGCACGTTGCGAAGCCCGCCTTTGCCAAATGCCGGCAGGTCTTCGTTGAAATCACCAAGCTGTGGGACGAGGTGCCGACACTCAATGCCAAGGGATGGCAGTCTGCCTGTAAGACCATGCGCTGCGCGCTCACCCGCTGCATCATTGTCTCGTGCAATCCAGATGCGCTTGATGCCTGACGGTGGAATAAAGAGGCCAAGATGCGTAGCTGTCAGACAAGACGCGAGATTGAACTCGGGCAGGGCGGTGCCAACTGACAGCGTGTTCTCAAGACCTTCGCCGACAATCAAATCAGCCGGGTTAGACCCTGACCAAAACCGAACAGCGTTGCCATGAAGCTGGCCCAGTATCCGTTTCGGATTGCGCAGATCTGCAATCCCGCCAGTCGTCGGGTCGAGATATGTCCGAGCACATCCCGTAATGTTGCCCTGATTGTCGGTGATCTTCGCCAGAAGGGCAGGGGAGTTGCGCGGATGATCTGACGTCCTGTCATCACCTCGCAGGTAGACCCTCGGATGAAAGCGCAAGGCGGGCCCGAAGCGCGCGATGCCGCGACGGTGCAGATAGGCCGCAGCCGCAGTCCCCAACACGGGCCTGCCATCAGCAAAGAGCCGGCGCGCTGACGCGATGCGCTTGGTGTTGGCCGCGCCTGCATCCCGAGACACCTTCTTGGGCACCTTCGATACGGGAAGCGGTGCAGTGCCCAGAAAATGTTGCGCCTCATGGAGAGTCTCTCGCAAAGACTGTGATCCAAGCTTGGCGTGTAGTAGGTCGATGAGGTCTCCAAACTCACCCGTGGCGTAATCTGTCCATCCACCCGCCTTACGACCGTCTTGGGCGTGCAGACGGATCACGAGACTGCGTCCCACCGCACCAGATGTGTCACCAACTTGCCAATAATCGCCTTGGCGATAGCCTTGAGGAAAATAGGCGCGGCAAAAACACTCCGCACGCGCCCCAAGGTCTGCTGAAATCTCAGCAACCGAGACACCCACCCTCATTACGCTGTATCAGCAACAGCGATGCCAACAGGAAAGCGCGCCAACAGAGCCGCCAATGCATCAATGTTTTCTGACGGCAGAAACACCCGTGTCTTCCATTGGATCACTTCGGTAAAGCAGCCCATGGTTTTCAACTCGGGCAGGATCGCGCCCGTGGCACCGATGACTTCCAATCTGGGCTGGCCCATGACAGGCGAGCGGCGCAGCTGAAACCCGTTTACGAGGCTCAGCGTGGCACGGGTCTCCATCACGGTGCGCAGCACGTCGTCGGGATCCATCTGTATATCATTGTCGAGCCCAAGCCGTGCATAGACGTTGATCAGCTGTTCTTGCGAGACCAATCGCCCGATTGCGCGTTCACCATCCTCGACCTGCAGACGGTAAATCCGCATATTGTCGGCAGGCAGACGATCCCAGATCGGCAGGAGAAGGCCGCAGATCAGCGTGATTTTGGATTTGGTGAACTCCGGCACGGCATCGACCTCGGCCTGCCAGAGCTGTTCAAACGTCGCATCATCAACTTCCTGCCAGTTTGACTTGGCGAACTCACCCAACTCGAACAAATCATAGGTCATTGGACGCAGCAGTTTGACGCGACGAATTGGAACACCGTCCTCGTCCATATAAGCAGGTGCATTGGTCATCAGACCCGCACGCTTGGACGCGGCGTTCCAACAGAGTTTTGCATCTGGCGTTCTGGCGCAAATGGACTTCGCCTTGGCAAGCGTCAGGGGCTCGTTTCGGTCCGTCCGTTCCACCGTTAGCGCTGTTGCCGTCGCCCCGGTCGCTTCATGCTCGAAAATGACCTTGCGGTCGATGATCTTAAACCGCTCTGCGCGTAGCGTCTCAAGTCCGACATCAAGCGTGCCTGCCTGCCGCGCATCTTCGATGATCGCGGAGAGCAGTTCGCCAAAGGCATCAAAGATTGCGTCCTGCATGCCAATCTTCAACGCAAGACACCGATTGAGAAATTGCTGGATGGGCGGAAGGACCTCTTTCATGCAACCATCGGCATCATCAAGGGTCAAGCCCGTCATCTCCTGAAACCGCGCATAAGAGCAGGCATCGATCTTTCCTGCCCGCAGCTTGTAGAAGAATTGGCGCAGTGCTGCGCGGGCATAGGGGCTTTCAAGATTGTCTTCCGCGCGGAACATATTCTGTCCGCCGGTTTCGCGTTGGCCCTTGGTGATCGCACCGAGCGTATCCAGACGACGCGCGATCGTGGACAAGAACCGTTTCTCGCCTCTAACGTTGGTGGCAACGGGACGAAACAGCGGCGGCTGCGCTTGGTTGGTCCTGTTGGTGCGTCCAAGACCTTGAATAGCGTTATCCGCCTTCCAGCCCGGCTCCAGCAGATAGTGCACCCGGAGGCGCTGGTTCTTCGCGCCAAGATCCGCGTGGTACGAACGCCCCGTGCCACCCGCGTCTGAGAAGACCAAAATGCGCTTGGTATCATCCATGAAGGCTTGGGTTTCGCCAAGGTTGGAGGAGGCGGGCCGGTTCTCCACCTTCAGGCGCCCCTCAGACGTCCGCACAATCCGGCGCTTGCGTCCCGTGACCTCAGCCACCACATCCCCGCTGAAATGCCAGAGGATCTGATCCAGCGCTCCTTGCACAGGTGCCAATGCGCCAAGATGCTCGATCAGATCATCCCGCCACTGTTCGGCCTCACGGCATATGATTGGCGTGCCCCTCGCATCCACCGCGGGACGGGATCGCAGATCCCCGTTTTCATCGGTGTAGGGCTCAAACAGCTGTGTCGGGAAAGAATGCGCCAGATAATCCATCACATATTCCCTCGGCGTGATGTCGACTTGCAAATCGTGCCACTCAGATGGTGGGATCCCGTCGAGACGACGTTCCATCAGTGCTTCGCTGGTTGAAACCACCTGCACGACGGCGGCGTGACCCGCCGCGAGGTCTCCTTCAATGGCTTTGATCAGAGACGGACATTTCATGGCTGTGATTAAGTGATTGAAAAAGCGTTGCTTATTGCTCTCAAAAGCTGACCGCGCTGCAGATTTCGCTTGCGGGTTCAGTGTCCCGCCCTCAGACGAAATACCTGATGCTTCTAGCGCTGCTTCAAGATTGTTGTGAATAATCTGAAACGCGTCCGCATAGCTGTCATAGATTGCGACCTGTGCGGGCGTCAGGTCATGAACCAGCATGTCGTATTCCACACCAGCATAGGAGAGCGACCGCGCGAGATAGAGCCCCAAGGCTTTGAGGTCGCGCGAAATCATTTCCATGGCCGCAATGCCACCTGCTTCCATGGAGGACACGAATTCGGCTTGGGTCACGAAGGGAAAATCGCCCGTGCCCCACAGGCCAAGACGGGATGCATAGGCGAGATTGCCGACAACGGTCGCACCAGTGGCTGAAACGTAGAGGATGCGCGCGTCAGGAACGGCGTTCTGCAATGCCAGCCCCGCAAGACCTTGCTGTGATACCTTCTTGTCACCGCGTGCTGATTTCTCACCGGCGGCATTCGCCATGGCGTGGCTTTCATCGAAGGCGATGACACCGTCAAACCCGTCACCGAGCCACGCGATAACCTGATCAAGACGAGAGGCCTTGCCTTCACGCTCTGCGGAACGCAGCGTCGCATAGGTGACAAACAAGATGCCCTCGGCCAGTCGGATATCACTGCCTTGGCGAAACTTGGACAGCGGGACAATATCGCTCTCCCGCCCACCCAACGCCATCCAGTCGCGCTTGGCGTCCTCAATCAGCTTATCGCTCTTGGAAACCCAGACAGCACGCTTACGGCCGTGCAGCCAGTTGTCGACGATAATGCCAGCGACTTGCCGTCCTTTGCCGCATCCAGTCCCATCCCCGAGGAACCAGCCCTTGCGCAGACGAAAGGCCCTTTCGTCGGTCTCTGCCGCGGCAACTAGCTGACCGGCAACCTCACTTGGCTTGAACCAGCCCTTCAGATGACAGGCGTGGGCGTGGCCAGCATAAATGACGCTCTCAAGCTGCGGAGCCGACAATACGCCGTCACGTTTCAGCGCAGTGGGCAAAATAGGCTGATAGGTGGGTAGCGGCGGCGGCACAGACGCCATGGCTGCGGACTGCACCAGTGATGTTGGATGTGTGGCTGCACCCTCGATCTCGAGGGCCTGCAGCGTATAATCCTCGTAGACTGCGTCCTGCAAAGCACCTTGGGGGTCGGTCCAGTCCTTTGGCTGATACACAAGCGGACAGGCCTCAACGCTGTCGAAGGGGTGTTTGGCGCGCTCTGCGGCGAGGTCACGGGTTTCTTGGCGGGCAGCATCGCGCAGTGCATGCAGATTAAGCCGTGTCGTTGGTTTTGGAGCGGTCTGACGCGCGCCAGTAGGGCAGCGGGGCACCGCATTGGGCCGTTCCGGGCAATGGGCCATAACGGCCGCCAACAGATCATCGGTGGTTTCGCACAGAGGATGGTAGACGTCTTCAAAGTCGGTTTTTACCGCATTATCGTCAGCGCTTCGTTTGTCGATGACAGTCAGGCGCGTATCGATGCTTGTGCCGTGCCGCGCGAAAACCTTGCCCGAAATGGCGGCCGAAAAGACGACGTCCGCAACCTCGCCAATACTTCTGAAGGTCGACTGGTGGCTCTTGGTTTTTGGTGCGAAGCTTTCGCCTGTGATCACAACGAGACGTCCAGAAGGCGCAAGCCGTGCTAAGGCTGACAGAACGTGTTGACTGGTTGCTTTGCGGAACTTGCCGTCGACATGTTGGGCGGCAGAGAAGGGTGGGTTCATGACGATGACAGAAGGTGTAATCGCGCGATCAAGCCTGTCGTCGATGGATGCAGCATCGTGTCCAGAAACTGGAGCAGCCGCAAAGAGCGCCTTCAGCACCCCACGCCGTGTGTCAGCCAGTTCGTTGAGGGTGATGTCTGCGCCAGCAATCTGCCCGAATATGGCAAGCATGCCTGTGCCCGCCGACGGCTCGAGAACTAGGTCAGATGCGCGAACCCCTGCGGCCTCAGCAACAATTGCTGCGAGGGGTAGGGGGGTCGAGAACTGTTGCAATCGAACGCTGTCTTCCGAGCGTCGCGTGTGTGAGGGCGCAAGCGCGGACAGGCGTTCGATCATGCTGAGAAATTGGGCAGGCGATGCGGCCTGCTTTCGCATTAACGCGCCGTATCGTGAGATCATCATGATTTGGGCGATTTCGACGGCATCATAGGCGTCCTTCCAGACCCATGCACCGCTTGTGTCACTGGCATTAAAAGCGCCCTCCATCGCTGCTCGAAGCCTTTTGGCGTCGATAGGTTTGCCAGCTTCAAATTGCGGCAGAAGGCTGTTTGCAGCGGCAACTAGGCGATGCACCGTCTCAGATGAGGGCAAATCTGCGGGGATGGTCTCGATAAGCGCAGCCGTTTTTGGATGTGCATTCATGTCGTATCTCCAATGTCTGAAAGCAGGAAAAGGAGGCGATCCAGCATATGCGGATCGCCTGTACTTGCGGGTTTGAGGGTGTCAGGCGGCTGGACGACTGAACTTTTCAGCAGTGCGATCCTCGAGGTTGAAATAGAGATCCTCGGTCGCCTTCTTGAAGCCCGGCGGCTTTCGGGCTGCGAGACACCGCACGGATGCACGGCAGCCTTCGCCATGCTCCATCGCAAAATGGGTGACCTGAGCGATGAGGTCGTCCATTCCCGCGGCTTGCAGCTGCTTTTCGGGGTAGCTGTCCATCATCGTGAACTTGGTCACGACAAATGCGCCTTCGCGATGCGCTGGATAGAGGGTGATCTTGTAGTCGCGTGTTTGTGCCATGTTGTGGCCTCCAGTGACGGCTGCTGAGACAATCTCGAGCCTTGAAATCCGCCAGTAGGAAAAGGCCGCCCTCAATCAGAGAGCGGCCTAGAATTCGATCAACAGGAGGGAAGGGACGTTAGTATTCTGATGGCAGAAGCAACGTCAGAACGCGGCGCGTTTGCTCCGGATCAGTCGGCTCATCTGAGCCCATTTCATAATTGACGTCATACAGGTCCACCTTGAACCAGATCGTTGTGCCAAAGACCTCAACCGCGCCAAACTCATGCCAACCGTGGGGGTCGTTGTTCGGCGTGAACGCCTCAAACGCTGCCACTTGGCGCGTGGCGGCTAGACGCGCGTCCGGACCCAAGGCTGCGACACCGGAAGTCATCACAAACTGACCTTTGGGCGTATCTTCAGCATCATTGAAGAACATGATCGATTTACGGAATGCGTCGTTTTGGGCTGCGATCGTTGCTGCTTCGGTCGTCGGGTTGTTTTGCAATATTGTGGTCATGGTTCGTCTCCGTGCAGGCGAGCTGAACCAATTCCAGCTTAAGGCACCTGCAAGACGGAAAAGACCGCCCTTTTTGCAAGGACGGCCCAAAATAGACACTGCTGTCTGAAAGTGCTGGACTAAGCTGCTGTTTCGCTCAAGAAAGCTGGCAAAGCATTCGGCGCAGTATCTTCAACATCTGAGTCTGTTTCACCGTCATCTTCCGCTTCATCAACGTCTGACGGACTTGGCGAACTGGAGGTCTCCATCAGATCATCGACACCCTTGAATGCCAAACCCTCTGGAAGCCAGCGAGCCGTTTTGGAGGCAACCACTGCGTCAAAGCCTTCCGTTTCGGCGGCACTCTCAGCGAATGCACGTTCCATCGCGGCCGCAATATCGCCTTTGCGTTCTCTGCTGCGCTCTTCTGCATAATCATCGCCGACAAGCTTGCGCGCCATTGAAACTGCATGACCTTTGTTAACGCGACCCCAATATGTTGAAGCCGTCGGGCGCCAACAGGCTGCGACATCAACGTCCAACCGCGATCCAATTTCTTCGATGATCGGGGTAGGGTGGTTGTCGGAGAGAAGCTGCGGCTTGATCGCAAGACCCACGGCCCAAGCGAACAGGGATTGCTTCTGGGGCAGGGGGAGTGCTGACATCGCTCGAAAATCATCAGGTTTTTCCAGCGCCATCCAATCTACCGCAAGACCCTGTTCCAGTGCATCAAGCATTTTTTGTGCAACCGTGTCGGCGTGCAAGATCTCACGATTTTGAGCCAGGAACGGACTGATTGAGATATTGAGCGCCTCTGTGCCATAGGAACGTGACAAAGCCTGTTCACACAACGCATACAGCATCGCATCAAAGGCCACGTCATAATCTGCAGCCAAATGCGCGCGCAGAATATGCTGGCGAGAAGCACGCAAATCATCTGCAAGGCTTGCTGAGATACCATCTGCTTTGCGCAGCGTTGTCGCCGGATCAGAGACCGGAACGGGTGCAGAAGACGTAGGAGGGGAGACATTCGGGCGGGTAACAGCAATCTCACCATCTGCCGGATCTTCCGGTTTTTCCGCCGCGACAGGAATGTCCTCGGGACGCACCAGCCCTTTCTCGACCCGCAATGCTCCATCATGACCAATTGTGACGACACACCCTGCGATCGCTTGATCCGCAGCCGCGTAGGGCTGACGCGCCTTCTGCTGCGCTTCGATTTCACGAAGCCGTGGCTCAATAGCGTAATATTCGTCTGCTTCGGCATCCGTCCAATCTGCACCGTCATTGGCCGCTGCCAGTTCTTCTTCACGTGCCATCAGCGCATTCTCTTCGGCAAACAGGTCGGCATCAGGTTCGATGTCTTGTGGATAGACGCGCCCAAAACTGCGGAAGGCACCATAGTCGACGGAAAGGTGCACTTCGACCCACTTCCAATCGGCCTCAAATACCTTTGCCGTGTCTTGAAGCTTCTCTACCGCAAGACGTTCCAGCAACTCAGGATTCTCCATATGCGCTGCGGCATTGTCATCGAAAAGGTCGCGCAACAGAACACCGCCTGCCGCTTCATAGGCCTCAATGCCGACAAAGCGCCCGATGCTGGAACTGGCAGAATGTGCCGTCTCGGTCAGCTGCCGTTTGATGGACTGCGGATGGATGTGATAGCTGTCCTTCACCGCGTTCCAAACGGTCATCTGGCGATCGTGATCATCGGTCAACGTGAACGCCATGACGCATTCAAGTGTCATCTCACCTGCGCGGAACTGCTCTATGAGCTCGGGGGCGATGCGGGCGAGTTTGAGACGACGGCGTACGAGATCGACGCTGACCCCAAACTTGAGGGCAATATTGTCTTCTTTGCGCCCCTCGGCAATCATCTGGGCAAATGCTTCGAACTGATCAGCTGGATGCATCGCAGCGCGCTGGAGATTTTCCGTCGCCGAGGTGACGGTTGCGTTTTGCTGATCCTCGACCAAACATGAGACAGGGTGATCGTTCGGGATGATACCATCACTGGCAAGTTGCTTGAGCGCCTTCAGGCGACGACCACCTGCATCCACTGCGAATTTAGCGTCAGACAAAGCATGGACGACCAGGTTTTGTTTGATGCCGTTTTCGCGAATGCTGGCGAGCAGTTCCGCGTCATCGGCCGCGCTTGCAGCGACCTTGCGCACATTGAGTGGGCTGAGCTCCAATTGATCGAGTGGGATCATGCGGAGGTCTTGCGTCATTGCAATCGCGTTCGTGGCGGCGTCAGCAGTTTTCGCGGCCACCGGCGGCTTCGTAGTCTTCGTTTTGGTTTGGGATTTTGCCATGGGTTTCGTCCTTTTGGACCGGCCCGGATGAGACTCTCTCTATCCTTTCAAGCCCGGCAATCGGGCTTCCCTTTCTCTGGCTCTAGCAAGGTTTTGCGAACGAACTGAAATTGGTAGCGCAAATTTTTTAACTGCTACCTTAGCGATAGTGATTGCGCCGAAAATCCCGCAAACTAGAGTAGTTGGTAAGAGGGTTTTGTTAATGGCATTAATTCTAAAGTTTTTTCGAGTAGTCTTTTTCTATGCAGTATACTTTTTGATTTGCATGGTAATCGTTGTAACCGTCTTGGAGGGATGGGCCGTTGGTGGGCAGATGCTTTTTGCCTTTGGATTGCCTATCTTTCTGGTCTGGTGGCAAGAAAAGAGACGATCCCGCAAGTTAGAAATAATCGCGCTTTCTGCTGAAAGTTCCGACACAAGTGTCCCTCAATCTGAGCCAGTGGCCCGCGTAAGTGCACACGACAAACGCATCGAGCGTGAGCGAGAGAAAACTCGTGAAGCGAATGCGATTGAATCATCTTCGAGAACGCCGCCCAAACCACCTAAACAAGACTATGCAGAAATCGTGCGTGCTGGTCAGTCTGCCGCGCCAGCACTTTCCGCCATTGCTACACGGTACGAAAACGCGCGACCCACGTCTCAAATGAAGCAATCGAATTCACGTAAAAGCGGCTGGATACCTGCAGCAGAGACTGCGACTGTTGCTGGACGAGACATTGGTGGAATGGTCTATGTCGGCACGCCGCTATTACTCAATCATCATGGCTATCGCGACAAATGCAGGGCCTACATCGACCCGTCACTTTCTGTCGCTAGGACAGGAGACGATAGGGCAGGGGAGGGCATGTCGTACTGGCCTGGGTACTCCGATATTTCAGCACGAAGCAGGGCAACCTATCTTGAATGGTTGGCGAATGGCCGTTCCGACCCATCCTACGATCCGGGCTACATGTTCTTGTACTTCTATGGGTTGGAACGAAGATTTTTCGTCGACCAATCCAACGCGGATGCCAAGGATATCATCGCCGAAGTTCGGCGATTGATTTCTCTCTATCCTGAGAATCATTCGGTGAGGCGATACTTGGGTGAATTTCTTGATATCGCGACACTTGCCGAAACTGAGTCTGAGGCGCTGGAACCGACGTTTGAACGCCAGGGTTGGGAGCTTCCTTTTTCGCTGAAATATGCGATTGGCGCTCGTCTTGATAAGGGAGAAACCCTACGTGCAGACTGGGTTCTGAGCTGGTTGATGTGCCATCCTGAGAGCCATTTACGCACGCCTGCATCGCGTTGCCGTGATGAATTTCTCGCACTCTTCAAGATCCGGTTTGAAGATCGCTTTCCAAACGGGCTGAAGGTCAGCAAACCGCGCAAACACCTCAAAGCAACGTATCGCGCAGCCTCAAGCGAGTTCGAAGGAACTATCAACCCGACGGCCGACGGCAAACCCATTCCTGATATCTCAGGATTGCGAAAGCCGGTCGAGATCGCACAGGAAGTCGCTGATGAAGTCATAGACGATCTTGATAAGCTGAGCCGCTATCTTGGTCGGAACCCCGAGGGCAGGGGAAGCATCGAAGCGCACGCCCTCTTGCCACTAGATCTGTGGAGCATGTTCCCGTCGACAGAAATGGAAGCGCTCAAAGATTGGGCGCGGGGGATCATGCAGAGCGGCGGTCTTATCCCGCTGGCCGATGTGATTGAAAAGCTCGAAGGACAACGCAGCGCTAAGATTGGCAAGCGACAGCTAACGGGAGCGGCAGATGCTTTGGCGCGTCTTGGATTTGGGCTGGCGCCTGACCCACGCTTTGCACTGCGTTCCCCGAAGCCGGAAGAACCTGTAGTTTTGTTTGATCTCGGCGAGCAGATCGAAAAGCTGGAAGATGTTTCGTCAAGCTACCAGACAGCTTTGATGGAGTTGGCTCTTGCCTCGTTTGTTGCCCATGCAGACGGGCGTATCGCTGATGCTGAACGCAAAGCACTGGAGGCTCAAATCGCATCTGTTTCGGGGCTGAGTGAACAAGAGCGGCGCCGGCTTCAGGCAAATATGGTATGGTTCCTTGCAGTGCCGCCTGACATGACACTGCTGCGCCGTAAACTCAAAGATGTTGGTGTAGAAGACCAAACGGCGATGCGCGCGGCCTTGGTGGGTGCGGCACACGCCGATGGTGTTATTCAATCCGAAGAAGTCGCTAGCATCGAAAAGGTGTACAAGGCATTGGGCCTTGATCCATCACTCGCTTATTCCGACCTTCACGCTGGAGAGATTGCCGACGCGCCACGCACTGTTCGTGCGGCCCAGCCTGGTAATTCTGGGGAGGCCATTCCTGAACTGCCAAAGGACACTGCGCCAGTGCTGGATGCGTCGCGGATTGCAGCCATTAGATCAGATACGGCGCGGGTGTCTTCTGTCCTTGGGCAGATATTTGACGCCGAGGAAGAAACAGTAGAGGACGAGGACCCCAAGGATGTAACGCTGTTTGCTGGGCTCGATGCAAAACATGGGGCACTGCTGTCGGATTTGGTGGGTCAAGAGAACTGGACCGAAGACGCATTCGAGCAGCTTTGCAGAAAGCATGGATTGATGCCGTCAGGTGCATTGGAAGCCGTCAACGAATGGGCTTTTGAGACCTATGACGAAGCCTTACTTGACGAGTATGATGGATATGACGTGTCTCCCGAGATTGCGGACGCGGTAAAACAAAAATTAAAAGGGGAGGGGCGTCATGTCTAAATTGAAGCCACGTGAGCGCGATGCAATTGTTCAGGCGTTGCGGGCAGGGGTCGTGCCAAAGCTGGGCCTACGTCACATTCAGGTCGGCCGCGTTCGCGAGATCGAAGAACTTGTAAAGGACATGGAACGCATTGCGGATGGTGGCTCGGCTATCCGTTTCGTTATCGGCGAGTATGGATCTGGTAAAACCTTCTTTATGAACCTGATCCGCTTGGTGGCATTGGAAAAAGGGCTGGTGGTGATGTTCGCCGATCTTGCCCCTGACAGGCGCATTCATGCGACTGGAGGACAGGCACGTGGACTTTATGCCGAGATGGCGCGCAACCTGTCGACGCGCACAAAGCCGGACGGTGGCGCTTTGGCCAGCGTGGTTGAGCGGTTTGTCAGCCAAGCGCACCGAGATGCCGAGGGAAAAAATGTACCTACCGGCACCATCATCCGCGAGCGTCTGAGCCATTTCGAAGAACTCACTGGCGGTTTTGAATTTGCGGAGGTCATTCGCCGGTATTGGGAAGGCCATGAGAACGGGGATGACGAGCTCAAGTCGGCTGCTCTGCGTTGGCTCAGGGGAGAATTTGCAACCCGCACGGATGCGCGCAAAGCCCTCGGCGTGCGCACGATTGTCGATGATGCGAGCGTTTACGATCATCTCAAACTGATGTCTGCTTTTGTGTGCGAGGCCGGTTACAAAGGGCTGCTTGTCGGCCTCGATGAAATGGTGAACCTGTTCAAGCTGACATCGTCTCAAGCGCGCAATGCGAACTATGAGCAGATCCTACGTATTTTGAACGACGTGCTTCAGGGCAGCGCCGAGAACCTTGGGTTTCTCATGGGGGGCACGCCAGAATTTTTGATGAACACCCGCCGTGGGCTTTATAGTTATGAGGCCTTGCAATCGCGGCTGGCAGAAAACACCTTCGCCCGTGATGGACTTGTTGATTTGTCGGGGCCGGTTGTGCGGCTTGCAAGTCTGACACCGGAAGATCTGTTTGTTCTGTTAGCCAATGTCAGACGCGTGATGCAAGACGATGAAACGGCTTTGCCGGATACAGCGCTGGAAGCCTTTATGAACCATTGTTCCGACCGGATTGGGGAGGCCTATTTCAGGACGCCGCGTAATACCGTCACGGCTTTTGTGAACTTGCTGTCCGTGCTGGAGCAAAACCCAGGCGTTGAGTGGAGCGATCTGATTGAACAGATCGACGTCTCAGAAGACCTAGGCGAAGACATGAGTGAGGTGGAGGAAACGACTGGTGCACAGCCGAGCGGTGACGATGATCTGATAAGCTTCAAACTTTAAGTCCTGAGCATGAGCAGCGCCTTTGACCAACTTGCACGCCCTGTCCAAAAGTGGATCAGACAGCAGGGGTGGCGTGAGCTGCGCGATATTCAGGCGCGGGCGATTCGGACTATTTACGAGAGTGATAACGACCTCATCGTCGCGGCATCGACAGCCGGTGGCAAAACAGAGGCCGCATTTTTTCCGTTGATCTCTCAGGTACTGGACGAACCGGCAGAGGGCGGCGGGTTCGACGTGCTCTACATTGGGCCACTTAAGGCGCTTATCACCGACCAGGCGGGGCGATTGGAAGGTATCTGCCAGGAGGCGGAGCTTCCAGTGGTACCGTGGCACGGCGATGTGTCACAATCAGTCAAAACGCGCGCGATGAAAAAGCCCAAAGGGATACTCTTGATAACGCCAGAGTCGCTTGAGGCATTGTTCGTACGTCGGGGCTTGGAAATCGCGCGCCTGTTCGGTGCAACCCGAGCTGTGGTGATCGATGAGTTGCACACTGTGCTCGACAGTGAGCGCGGAGTGCAATTGCGGTCTTTGCTGACGCGTCTCGAGTTGGCAATCAAAAGGCCCATCCGCCGGATCGGATTATCTGCGACGCTTGGCGATATGGATCTCGCCCGCGCTTATCTGCGGCCTGACAATGTGGAACACGTCACATTGATCGAAGCAGAGGGCGGAGAAGCGGAACTGAAGCTCCAGCTG
The DNA here is from genome assembly GCF_050633425.1 of Pelagimonas sp. Lineage (GTDB taxonomy): Bacteria > Pseudomonadota > Alphaproteobacteria > Rhodobacterales > Rhodobacteraceae > Pelagimonas. The sequence continues at coordinate 48,545 of NZ_JBOEGM010000040.1, forward strand.
CGTGGGTATCTTTCCGGTGGAGAAGACGACAACACCCCATCTGCCACGGATGCTGTCGCAGCGCATTTATTCGAGCATCTAAGGGGAAGCGACAATCTAGTGTTTGCCGGCGCCCGACAACGTGTTGAAATTTACGCTGACCGATTGCGCAATCTTTGCGAGCAAGAGCATCTTCCCCAAGAGTTTTACCCGCACCATGCCAGCCTTTCACGCGACCACCGCGATTTTGTTGAACGTCGCCTGAAAGACAGCAGCAAACCGACCACAGCTGTCTGCACGTCCACACTAGAGCTTGGCATCGACATCGGCGATGTGACCTGTGTCGCGCAAATTGGCGCACCCTTCACCGTCGCAGCCCTGCGGCAGCGATTGGGACGGTCGGGACGCAGGGAGGGCCAGCCAGCCATCCTGCGCCAATACGCTGTAGAAACGAGGCTCTCATCGGATTGCAGCTTTGTGGATCGTCTGAGATTAAGCTTGATCCGGTCTATTGCGATGATTGATCTGTTGCTGGAGGGCTGGTGCGAGCCACCGAAACCGCAAGCGCTGCATCTGTCGACACTTGTGCATCAGATCCTATCCGTAATCGCACAGCGCGGAGGGGCACCCGCAACTATTCTATACAGCGTGCTTTGTCGCGAAGGTCCGTTTCGGCAGGTCACCACAGCAATGTTCACTGATGTGCTGCGTGCGCTCGGCCATCCTGAAACTGGCCTGATTGAGCAAACGGACGGGGGTTTGTTGCTCTTGGGCCAAAACGGAGAGCGGCTCGTCGAGCATTATAGCTTTTTCGCGGTATTTAAGACGCCCGAAGAATACCGGTTGGTTTCAAACGGGCGGGATCTTGGGACGTTGCCGATCGACAACATCCTCTCACCTGGGATGATGCTCATCTTTTCCGGGCGTCGTTGGGTAGTTCAGGAAATCCACGATCGGGAAAAGGTAATTTTGGTCAAACCTGCCAAAGCAGGTGTGCCGCCAGTGTTCGGCGGGGACCAAGGTGAGATCCATGACAGGGTGATCGCGCGCATGTTCGATTTGTTAGAAGGTAGTACCAAGCACCTCTACATGGATGCACATTCGCTCGAAATGCTTGAAGAGGCGCGACTCAACTATTCGCGGATGGGGTTTACTGACGCGTCCCTAGTCAATTTGGGCGAAGAAACCACAATCATCGCAACACGAGTTGGGACAATGAAAACGACGACCCTAGCGCTAGCGCTTAGAAGTTTTGGGTTTGCTGTCGAACAATATGATGGCTTCCTTCAAGTGGGAGAGGGGGACGAAACCCCGTCATTAACCGAGGTTCTCAAGCGGATTGGGGAAGGCGAAGTTGTTGATCTATTTGCAGGCGCTGGCAACCTGCTGACGGAGAAGTTTCATCCGTACCTGACGCGCGAGTTGTTGGAACTGGATGCTGTTTCGTCGAGGCTCGAACCGCAGAGCATAGTAAAAATAGTGGAGACCTTTCAGACCTATGTCTGAAAAACAAATGTCGGCCTTGTTTGGCTGTCCTGCGGTTGCTGTCGCTGAACCCATGATAATTACACCGGCCGAAGCGAAAGCAAATGAGAACTGTTTAACCGGTGGACAAATTCATGAGATTGATAAAACCGGTCTGACGACGATTGACAACCTTAACGTGAGTCGATCACGGTCAATTTAATTTTAAGCAATTCATCGGGAAAATTAGATGAGCACTCAAAAAGCCGAAAAGCCAAAGCTACGCGTAAGCGCCAAGCATATAGGCCCAATAATGGAGCTTGAAGCCGAGCTTTCCAACCGTTCTCAGCATCTCATTTTTGCACGTAATGGAACGGGAAAATCGTTCATAGCACGAGCGTTGCGCCTACTAGATTCAGCTGCCAACGAAAGCGAAATTGAAGAAGACATTCCATCTATCTTGGTTTCTGAAGAAGCAACAAACCACCAAGGCACTTTTGGTCTCTTCGAGGGTGCGCAGTGCATCGGGAGCATTGGTCTGAATGCAAAGGCCAGAACAGTAAACCGTTCAACGCCGTCATACATCTACCACGTCTTTTCTGAGGACTTTATCGAAGCACACGTGCGAAACCGTCTACATGGGCTGGATGGCAACATCACGCATGAGATTGTCGTTGGGAAAGAAAACACCGAGATTGATGCGAAAAACAAAGAGCTGAGCGACAAGGGTGAGGAAGCTCAAAAGAAGCGAGAGACACTCAATACGTCGTTTCGTCTCGGTAAGGAAAAGCTAAAATCAGATTTTAACATTACTGGCTCACTTGGTGCGTTTAAGCAGTTAACATCAGACTCCTACTTCACCGAAGGGGAACATTCGTTACCTGAAGATATCAAAGACATCGCAACGCTCTTAAGCCAATATAACCTCTACAAGTCGTTACCCACGGATCCACTTTTGCCTAAAGAAGTAGATGTAGCTGGGCTTTTTCCTGACTATAAAGAAATCGAAACGGCACTCAAAAGAATAACGTCCCCGTCCAGCATCGCAGCGCAATTCAAGGATCAAATTCGACGCGACCCTCTGTTTTTTGAACATGGTTTACAACTCTTGGGGACCGAGGATTCTTACTGCCCTTTCTGCACCCAACACTTAACCCATACTGCTACACTGGCGATTGATGCTTACACTAAGTACTTCAAAGACGAAGAAGCGGTGCACATCCGTCTGTTGAACAGGCTGCTGAGTCAACTTCAGCAACAGATCAACAGTTTAGAACAAAAACGGCTCGCAACACTTAAAGCAAAGGTCTGCTTCGACGAACTAAAGAAGTACTTCCCATCCATGTCGGATGTATCGCCAATCGACTTGTCTGCCCCGCTAGATCTGGCCAAAGAGGGGTTAGAACAACTTCAAAACCTCATCGAGACGAAGATCAAGAATCTTGCTGCTCATGTCGATCTTCCGGTCGCTAACAACGCAGAACTTGAGAAAAACCTCACCGAGGCTATTGGTTCAAACAACGAAGTTTACGAACGAATTGCAGCGCTTGTTGCGAACTCTAAGGCCGAACGCCTATCAATCCATACTGGTAGCTGTGCCGCGTTTTTGGTCGACTTTTTGACAAAGAATGAATTGGTAATTCGGGAAATTCGGCGTTTGAATGCAGAAATATCCAAACTATCGTCAGAGATAGAAGCGTTGCAAAAGAAACATGGTGACGGTGCTTCGGCAAAGGGACGAGTAGTTGAAACATTTCAGCTCTTGCTGAGGTACTTCTTTTCTGACGCATACACGTTCGATGAAGAGACATTTTCTGTTCGACGTAGAAATAATGAAATCACGCGAGGGCCAGATAGAACACTAAGCGATGGCGAAAAATCTATTATAGCATTTTGTTACTACATTGCTCGCATACACCTGCGGGTCGAAAGCATCCAAGATTACAAGAAGCTGTTCTTTATCGTAGATGATCCAGTTTCTTCTTTGTCGTTTGACTACATTTACGGCATAGCCCAGTGCTTAAAGTATCTTCGAATCTCAAGTGAAGGTGAAGTCTTAATGAGTCTGGAACCTCAGCTGACTCGTCCCAAGATGATAATCCTCACTCACAATAACTATTTTTACAACGTGATCAGCTCCAATAATGTGGTTCGGGGGGATGGGCTCTACCAACTTGTTGCGGGCGCACCAAAGCACCAGTTAAGCAATCAAAAAGCTTTCGCCACACCACATGTTCTCCAACTGCGTGATGTTTATGAAGTAAGCAAAGGTAAGAAAACACCGGATCACACTACCCCTAACTCTATCAGGTCGGTGATCGAGGGGATGTGGAAGTTTTGCCGACCTGATATCCAAGATTTTGAGGCGTTCGTTAAATACTTGATAAGTGATCATCAGATTGAGATCAAAAGTGTATTGCTCAATGACCTTTGCCATGGAGGCAAGTTTAGCGACCATCCTCATCAAGAGGCTGAGATCGTAGAAGCTGCAACTGAAGCGCTTCGGGTTGTTGAAACGTTTGCGCACGGGCAACTAAAGCTGTGTGAGTGAAACTTTCATTTTTGACTACCAGCCTTTGAATGGTGTGGCGTCGAAATTCAGCAATTGCATGTTCCCATTGCGTTATTCATTGGGATTGTTGGTTTGCAGGCATATCACCAAAGACCTACGGTGGTGACTAAGAGATTTTGGGAGCTTTTCTGGTGCGATTTATTCATACAGCCGATCTTCACCTTGCAAAGCCCTTCGGCCGGTTCGACGCTGATACACAGGCAGCGCTACGCATGGCCCGTCTTGACGCATTGCGGCGTCTTGGAGATGCGGCACGGACCAGCAATGCTGAGTTCATCTTGATTGCCGGAGATACCTTCGACGCCGAAGCGCCGCCCTCTAAGGTGGTTCGACGCGCGCTTGACGTCATGGGCGAATTCCCAGACTTACAATGGGTCCTACTGCCCGGAAACCACGACAGCCTTGCAGCTGTTGATCTTTGGGAGCGGATGGAGCGCGACAAGCCAGAAAACGTTGTGCTCGCGCTGACACCCGACGTTATCGAACTCGGGGATCAGGTAGCAATCCTACCGGCCCCGCCAGCGGTGCGGAACCCAGGCGTCGACCTCACGGATTGGATGACGGACGCATCGACGGACGAGCGTTTCAGGTTTGGCCTGGCACACGGCGGGATTCTGGATTTTGGCAGCGAAGAGGGGACAGTTGCGGTCATTCGACCGGATAGAGCAGAGCTATCCAATCTTGACTATTTGGCCCTTGGCGATTGGCACGGCCAAAAGTCGATCACATCACGGACTTGGTATTCAGGCAGTCCTGAGGCGGACAGCTTCAAGGGGCATGCCGAAGCGGGTGCGCTGCTCGTCGAGATTGCAGCGCCGGGTGATGTCCCGCAGGTGACACCTGTCCCCATTGGACAATTCGAGTGGCGACTACTGGCGCTCGAATTCTTTGCGGGCGCGGATCCGGTGGAGCAATTGACCGAGGCACTCCCAGCTTCGGATCGGGACAAGACATTGGTTCGGTTTGATGCATCTGGGAGGCTTGGACTGCTTGAACAAAGCCAGCTGCGAGATACGTGCAAACAGATCGCTGATGACTTTCATTACTTCGAAGCCATCTTCGACCGATTGGGTATCGAGCAGGCCGTCGATGATCTTGATCTGATTGCTACAGGTGGCGCTTTGCGGGCCGCCGCAGACAGCCTTTTTGAAGCAACTGACCTTCAGGGCCGGACAGCTGAGGATGTCCAGATCGCCAAAATTGCTTTGACACATTTGTTCCACATTTCCCAACAGGAGCCGTCCCAATGAAGCTGCGCCAGCTTGAGTTGACGAATGTTCGTCGGTTTGGTGGTCAGAAAGCGCAGCTTGGGCCTTTTGGCGACGGTTTGACGACCATCACAGCAGAGAATGAGGCGGGAAAGTCGACCTTCTTTGACGCTTTGCATGCATTATTCTTCGTACCGCACGGGTCATCCTCACAAGAGGTTAAGAGCCTACAGCCCTATTCCGGTGGTGCCGCATCCGTGGCAGCTGTTGTCGAGATTGATGGGACGGAATTTCGGGTTGAGAAATCTTTTTTAGTCCAAAAATCAGCGAAAATCATCGACTGTTCAAGCGGGCAGGTCATCAAGCAACAAGGTGACGCTGAAGCTTGGATTGAAGAGAACATCAACAAGGTGAACAAAGGACCTGCGGGGTTGCTTTGGGTGAGGCAAGGGGCGACCCATGTTGATCCAGAGGGTAAGGACAAGGACGCCAGCAACGTCGCGGCGCGCCGCGACTTGATGTCCAGCGTGCGAGGTCAAATCGATGCGGTCACAGGCGGGCGGCGCATGGACAAGATTGTCGAACAATGCCGCAAAGAATTGGATGCCTTGGCTACCAAAGGTCTCAAGGCAAAGGCTGGAAGCCCGTGGAAAGCAATCGAGGATAAAGTCGATGAATTGCTCGGTCGTAAGGAGCGGTTGGAAGCAGATGTTAAAGTTCTCTCGCAGGCCTTAGCGGTCAAACGGCAGGCCAAATCGCGCTTGCAGGCATTGCATGATCCGCAAAAACAGGAAGCACGGGTTCACCAACTCGCTTCGGCCGAAGAAGCCTATCAAAAGGCACAGCAGCACGATCGCAGTGTAACGGACGCCGATAAAGCGCTACAATTGATCGTAGCTGAAAAAAACCAGCTCATCCGCCAAATCAAAGACATCACAGACACACAAGAACGCCGTCAGAAGCTCGTTGATGAGATCACGTTGAAAGAGGCGCAGACGTCCGATCTTCGAGCTGTGCAACGTAAGTCAGATAGTGCGCTGGCGGACGCAAAGGCGGTCATTGCACAAAAAGAAGCGGAGCGCCGCGATCTGGTCCAATCTTTGAGCGCAGCCCGAGCGGCCGAAAAATCCCTCCAAAAGTGGGAGAGGTTGCGTGTGCTCGCTGATCTCACCCTCCAGCTTTCAGTACCTCAGAAGAAGCTATGGGATGCGGACGTGATTTTGGAGCGTACCGAAATTACGCAGACTGACCTCGATCACCTTGTTGATCTTGAGCGGCGTATCAGCATCGCACATGAGCAACGGCGCGCGCAATTTGCCAAATTTTCAGTCGAGCCGTCGAAATCAGGCACTGCCGAATGCGATGGATTCGCACTCGAACATAAAAAAGAAACACTGATTGACCGACCCCTCACACTGAAACTCTCAGGGTTTGGAGCTATCAATCTCTCCCCAGCGGTTGGGGCAGGGGCGGGTATCGAAGATCCAGATGCATTGGAAGCAGAACACGCAGCAGCTCTTCAGACGTTTGGCGTTCCATCGGTGCAAGATGCCCGCAACGCTTTTAATGCGGGTCAAGGCGCGGCGAACGACAAGACTGTCGCCTTAGCCGAAATCAGAGGGTTGGCGCCTGATGGCGTCGAGGCTCTGGATGAGGAATGGCAGGCGCTTTGCAAAGAGCTTGGTCATTCGCAGGATGATCCGCTCCCAGACTCAGCTAGCCCGCAACCTGAGGACCTTTCCGCTGAGCAGATCGAAGCACAAATAATAGGTCTTGATGATGATCTTGAGGACCTCAGGTCCAACATCCAAGCGCTTCAGACGGCGGTCACGCAAGCTGCAAATGATGTTGCTGAAGCCACCGGCGTGCTGAACCATCTTCTGGTGGAAAAGAAATTTCTGGCAAAGCCTCAGGGTGAAGATGCCGCCCTTGTCTCACTGCAAACATCCCGTGACGATGAGGCTGCGAAGGAAGAGAAGGCTGCTCAGACCCTTGCAGACTTAAAGCTGAACGCGCCCGATCTCAACGTAGCTAGATCCACCCATGAACGACTGATCAGCGCTGATAAAGCAGACCGCGATGAAGTAAACAAACTGGAACGCGAACTTGCGCGCGTGGACGGGGCTATCGAGACGCAGTCTGAAGGCGCAGTGGAGGAAAAACTCGCAGAAGTATCCGATCAACTTGAGAAGGCAGTGGAGCGCGCCAAGCGATACGAGCTACAAGCGAAGGCTTTGAACATGCTCATCGCGCATCTTGATGAAGCACGCAAAGATGCCCAAGAAACCTACTTCGAACCGATCCGCAACGAGCTACGCCCGCTGCTGGCGCAGTTGCACGCCGGGGCTGATTTTGAACTCGATCCTGACAAGATGCTTGTTGGCAAAATCATCCGCAATGGTGTTGAGGACGACATCAACGTTTTGTCAGGCGGAGCCTATGAGCAGATCGCTATTTTGACTCGGCTGGCTTTCGCAAAGTTGTTCGCGAAACAGGGCAGGCAGGTGCCCCTAATCCTTGATGACGCACTTGTACATACAGATGACGAGCGGATTTCAACAATGTTCGACATGCTGTCGCACGCAGCGAAGGATCAACAGATCATCGTGCTGAGTTGTCGGACTCGGGCATTTTCTGATCTAGGCGGCACAAGGGCATTCATCGAAACTAAAGCGATTTAAAAGGTGACAGCTATGCCAAACGAAGAGCCCAGAAGACATCACTACGTGCCGCAGTTTTTTCTTCGAAATTTTGCTGTTGATGAGGAACGAAAGAAAGTAACTGCGGTTCGCAAACATGGAAATAGAGCTGTATGGGCACAGACTTCAATAAAGTCGATTGCCTTCGAAACAGACTTTTACGTACACACCGAGAATGGGGCACCTATTTCGATAGAAACAACAATAAATAAAAACATCGAGACGCCAATTTCGAAGAGCAAAACTTGGCACAAGATAGTTAATGGAGCCATTGCAGACCTAGATGCATCGGACCGATCCGTTCTCTACAGCCTAATTCGCAATTTTGAGGTTCGCACACCGCATTACCGCAGTACCATTCAGGAGTTGGCGCAGTTGGCCAGCCAACCTAACTCTGGAATGCAGTTTTCCGAAGAAGAGAAGGAGATGTATGCGTTGCTTCGCTCTGATCGAACTTTGATGGAGGCTTATGTAAATGAAGCTGCAGCCAATGCTCGATGGTCGACTGATGAGTTCTACTCATCTGGTATAGCTGTTTGCCAAGTTTCTGAACCAACGTATCTCTGCACCACCCCCGTTCATCCGATGAAAGTTCCAACAAATTCTGCGCTTCGTTCCGTACAACTCGGACTGGAACCAGTTTCTCAATTGATGCCGTTGACGCCAAACTCCTATGTTATTTTGAGTTTAGGTGACTTTGATGGCAGCTTCACCAACGAAAAAGTGAGCCCAGACGCCGAACAGGGATTGAAGAGGCAGATAGTGGGACAGTTTGGTTTCTGGCCAAAAGTAGAGCATATGGTTTGCCCTTCTGATGGATTGCAAGAACATCTCGAATGGGCTGGCTTTGAGATTGTGAGTGATACTCCAAATAAGAAGATCTTCGAACGGAGCGTCGGCTCATCACACATGAGATTATGAAGCTGAAAACATATTGGTTGACCGTGCTAAGCTTTTTTTGAGTTTTCTGGAGACACGAGGCGCGCCCCAGGCACGACTAGTCGCAACGGGATGCAACCTGCGACAGAAGACGTTTTTAAATATCCGGTTCGTAGCCGGTTTGTGTGGGAGAATGGCTGGATGACTTTGACAAAGCATAGGACAGGGGCATCGCCCACGAACAAAAACCATTTTGCTGTGCGAGCAAACAGCAACCAAGATAGCCAAAACCTACTAGAAACATGCTGAAACCAAGCCGGATTATCCAAGAGGTCATCTTCGATGATCTTGGGCCGCTCTCGATATCGGACTTGATAAAAATGCCTCGCGCAGGTTGGGAAGCGCTGCGAGCGGGTATTACCGATCATCGCAGTGGAAAACCGGGCCTCATTGCGAGATGCTTACTTTGCCAAGGGGATGTTTACATTCGAACAGCAAAGAACAAACCGCTCTTTGCACATTATGCCGGGTCCAACCCGAGCTGCCCTTGGTTCACTGGGGACAATCAAAAACCAGACAACGTGCGGGCTGGGCAATATCAGGGACGCCAAGAATCTGAAGCACATCGTCGAATGTGCGACCTTATCGAAGAGCTGGCCAAAGCTGATTCTAGGTACGTAAAATCCGCTGTAGACGCTTATCTACCCCCGACAAAAGCAGACTTTGGGCGCTATCCGGACGTGCTTATCGAGTGGGAAGGGGTTGGCGAGTTCGCGATAGAATACCAAATGTCGCATACGTTTCAGACCGAAGTGTCTCAACGATGTGTTCATTACGAACGTGAAGGCATTCCGTTGCTCTGGGTGTTGTCTTCGTTCGATACCAACCACATTCCACAGGCTGTTTCAGATGTAGTGCACCGTCACCGCGGGAACGCCTTCGTTATGGACCAGCAAGCGGTGCAAGCCTCACGAGAAACGAAAACGCTGGTATTCAATTGTTATCTCGCTGAAGGGGAGGGATATGCTCCTCCCATATTGGTTCGATTTGATGCGCTGACCATTCCAAACACGAAGCTGCCTTACTACGAAGATCGTCAGGCCAGTGCTATGCTGGAGGAGGTCAACGCGCGCCGCTTGCCTTACTTTAAGGCACTTCGGCGTTGGGGCGATAGGATGAAAAACCTTGATATTGATGAACTTGAACAGTTTCCAGAACGGCAGCGTATTGACCGGCTTGTGGCGGCCGCATTTTCACTTGTCGCCGACGCGGCTGGCAAGCCAGAAAACTTCGCAAGCGATCATCCAAACACTGCAGGAATGATGAACACCTATCAAAATTCAGGTTCGCTTGCTCCTTATGCTGCGCTGCTGACGACTTTGATCCAAAATACCGCAGCTAAGAAAGTCTTGAGAAGCTCTGTTGGCGATCATCTCAAGCGATCAATTGTGGGGCATCGCAAAGGTGATATCGTTCAAGTTGACGAAACTTCGCCTGAGTGGACATTGCTTAAAGAGCTTTTTCCCGAAGCGCTGGATCCATTTGTGCGCCGCAGACTATCTGATCTTGGTATGCTCCCTGCGTGGGCGCTGTGACGATGGCTACTGCGATCGATTGCTTGGAGGGCCTCTCGCGTTTCCGGTGCTGGTTCGTTGCGACGAAGTTAAAAAACGATAAAGTCACATTTTCAGCTAACGGTAATCTTTGGATAAAATGGAATATTTTTGACTATGCATCGATCTTTGAACGTACGTTTAAAACCAAAAACGTGGCCTAATAATACACCCCCGCAGTCCCTTCTGAACCTACAAGGAGAGCAAGACATCGATATCTTCGCCTTCATGGGGTCTGTTCCGGCTGGGG
>NZ_JBOEGM010000041.1:0-32813 GCF_050633425.1 Pelagimonas sp.
CGTACCTCGATTTGAAGGCCGAACTGTTAAACCGGCTTTAAAGGGGTGTTCAATGGATGGGGGCAGGGCGGTTGTTCAAACGGTTTTGCCCCGATCCCACCAGATCGCCCAGATCATCCCATCTGAACCCAAAACTGTTTTGCTGTAAAAACAAGTGTAATTTACTGTAAATGTAGGGAAACACTCATTATTACAGTGATCTCGGAAGAGGGCGGAGGTTATCGGAAGACCTCGGACGGCCAACAAAATAAGGCGCTTTAAGTAAGCCGCCACCGATAAGGGCCATTATGTAATGTTTTACAGTAACCGGGGAAACGGGGTGTTTGAGGCGGTTTTGCATGTCGCCGGAGAGTTTGCCTCGGCGACGGGCTGACTTGCGTAAAACCCTTTTAAACATGGCTTCAAACGGGTGTGAACACCGGTTTTGGTGTTCGATTTTTGACCTGAAATTGCATTTGGAACTGGGACCCAAGCCGCCCAGTTTCGTTTCAAGGTCCCACTTGGCGATAAAGTAAACGAATACATGGGGTTGGTTGAAATTGGCACTCAAAGTGGAGAGTGCTAAGTGGGACGGGATTTTGCGTGCTTTAATTCGTATTGAAATTCTCTTGAAGCTGACATCCTCTGCAATCTATGATTGTTCGCATTCTAAAGAGGAGAATATTGTGCTTATTTTGAATTGGATTTCGTATGCTTGTTGGGGCCTAGCGGCTATTGTAGTATTGACGGCCGTTGGAACAGAGAATTTTGCTTTTGTTGGCTTGGGCATCGCTTTGGGGATCTCAGGGGTTTTGTACTACGCGCTTAGCGAGATAGTGTCGTTGCTAAAGCAAATTCGGGATGGTTTGGCACCAGTTGGTGTGAAAGTCGAACAGTATTCCCAAGAGGATCTTGATCAAGCTGTTCAAGAACCCGCCCAAGTTTCACGATCAATGGAAGAGATTGCAGCGGATTTGGAGCGTTTAAAAACAAAGGCCGAGGGTAGGTAGATGGAGCGCAGCCGAGCTGTTCAGCGTATGAGTTCGGCTGCCAGTTTCTTCCCAAATAGATCGTCGTGGATGCATTGTGTCGCGACAAACTTCCGATCATTCAGCCACGGGACACCAGTGCGGCCAGATGTCAAGATTTGAACAAAGTATGGTTCGTCACCTGTCATGCCGGCGAAAGAGTTGCGTGCATTTACAAATCCGCATACCTCAATGGTGCCGGATAAGTCGCGGCGCGCATAGAACGTTCCGAAAATGGCGCTTTTGGGATCTTTCAATCTGTCCTTGATGGCTTGTTGAACGGTGCGTTTTTCTGACCAAGACAATGTGTGGCGACCTGGCCCCTCAGGCTCGGATGGTTTGTTTTACATGGCTGCAATCGATCCGACTAGAACGATGATGACAGTCATCGCCATGATCATTCTACGGCTTTCAGTGCTTTCCCTAGACATGATTTGTTCCCACTTTGATCACCGCTTATTTCGTCTTCCAGCGATATACCGGTAGGCACGTTCCAGCTCGTCATTGGCCAGTTCTGTCAAACTGGTCGCGCCAAAATTCTTTAAGATATAGGCATCTATCGCCTTTTTGTCTGCTGGGTCTTTGCTGTTGATCTTGATGTACTTGTATTTACGATTCCGCCAATCGTCGCCATTCTTGACCGGCGCACTCTTCATTGAGTTCAGGCGGCCTAACTCTTGGTGCAGAAACCTTCGAGCTTTCTCAAAATCCTCAAACGCAATGCGATGATAGGTTGTTACCTTGCAGTGTTTGTTCAATGCGCCCCAAACGGCACCATAAGACCGCGGGCGTTTCTTTAGTTTTTGCTCTGTGGCAATCACATCATCCACCAACTGTTTGAGCTTTGCCTTTTGCTCGTCCGAGACATGTTCTCCGCCGGGATCTGCTGACACCTGCACGCGTGGTTTCGTTGCTGGTTGGTTAAAATGAACGTCACCCTCTGCATAAATGTTGCCGGAACCGGTTTGGGTGACATGGCGGCTGTTGTCGTGAGGCGCGGAACCGCCTTTTTTACTATTGGTCTGCTCGAAAAGCTGGGTGATCTTCTTCTTCGGATCGTTGCTGTCGGTCATGTGTTCACTCTTATGCTGATTTTACTAGTCTGATGATTTGCGCGGTTGCTTTTTCGCCTTCCTGTTCCAGCAGCTCATAGGCGGCGACGATCAGTCCCGCCTTGATTTCTGGCGAAGCCACGCGGTCAAAGGCGTCGAGGCCTTCTTCTATGGCCTCGATTGCAAGACGGAGACGGTCGATGTCTGCGAGGGGCAAAGTGTCGTTCGCTTGCAGGTAGGGGGACTTAAGCGAAAGCAGCCAAAGTACGTCAATCTGTGCATTTTTAGATATATTATATAGTGTTTCGTGGTCGACACGCTGCTTTCCAATTTCGATTGCTTGAACCTTTGGTTCAGAAATACCGACGAGTTCCCCAAAGGCCCTTCTGCTAAGGCCTTTTCTCTTGCGTGCCTCAAGAATTTTCGCACCAATTTCAGGCATTTATAAAAAATCCTCACTGTATCTATAAAATAACCTTGTAAAATTAAGGTACTTGTATAGATTGGTGTTGTAACGACACAGATCAACCCTGCGATGTGAGGCAGTATGACAAAGGCGAACAAGATGTTCCAGCCCGGCACGATCCTTCATGGAGTGATCATGGGGGCATTCCGGTCAAACGGGACGAGTTTTGAGGCTTGGTGCAAAGACAATGGTGTCAATACCAGCGTGGCCCGCACCGCCACATATGGTCAGGCGGGCGGTGAAATTGGCACGGCTTTGCTGGACCGCATTATTGATGCAGCTGGCCGCGAAATGGTCGAAATGGCTTACTCCAATCGCATGAAACGCGAAGCGGCCAATCTGGATCGCGTTCGGGGGAAAGCGTGATGGATATTCAATCCCAAATGCTTAGCGAGTTGGCCCTTGAGCTTTCTCCCATGCAAGCGCATGAATTTATTAATATTGCCAGAAATGAAAATGGCATGCCGAGCCTGAATATTGAGACCGGCACTCTGGCAGAGACCGAGTTGGAAGACTTTCTGCTGATTTTTGAAAGCCGTTCAGGTTGGAAGCAAGCGTGGCGCTTTGCACGCATTAATCTGTCTTACGGGTTTCACGTTCTGCCACAGGAGGCTTTCCTGTGACCGCGCAAATCATCCCTTTCGATTTTGAAGACACACCCGTGCGAGCTGTGATGCGCGATGGTGCAACATGGTGGGTTGCCGCCGATGTTTGTCGGGTGTTGGAAATTGGGAACTCTCGCGACGCACTCTCTCGTCTCGAAAGTGATGAAAAAGATGGTGTCGGTATTACCGACGCCATTGGCAGAACCCAGACAACCAACGTGGTCAACGAAAGTGGCCTTTATGCACTGATCATGACCAGCCGCAAACCTGCGGCGCGGCGGTTCCGCAAATGGGTGACGGCAGAGGTGCTGCCAACGCTGCGCCGCGAGGGGCAATACAAGATGCCGTCGCAGGAGGCCAAGGAAGAGATCAGCGCCAAACGGTTGATCGAATTGCTGGAAGCGGAAAACGAATTGCTGCGCCAACAGGCGGGCAAGCGGCGTGCGCGCAAGGCCCCGGTCCCCACCACGGAAGAAGAGCGAGCAGAGATCAAGCGATTGATTGAAGAGCGGCGTTCCGTTTCAGAAGTCAGTCGCATGACCGGGCGAAGTGCATCGATGATCAGCATGTTTCGCACTGGAATGGCGGCAAAGTCAGGAGGAGCGGCATGACCTCCCGCGCAGACATTGTAATTCGTGCCCATGCAATTGGTGTGGGCCTGACGAACGAAGAGCGTATCGCCTTGGGGGTTACGCTAATCATGACGGTGCTAACTCCGAACTGCCACATGAAGGTGAGGTTTGCAGCGCGCCGGGTGCAAGAACATGCCGAGGCGTTAGATGATGCCCGGTTAAATGGATTTGAAATGGCGGAAGTCTCTGAGGTCGATGTGCCTTTGCTTCGCGCCCCACCATTGGAAAGAGCCCGACCAACTGCGGTCACCACTCTCACGGAACGCTCTTTCCTTCCCCCCGAAGTGGCAGCTTCGGGTTCCCCAGGTCGCGCGGTTGTCAAGTATCCCTCCCTACGCGCGGCCTGGGCTTGGTTTTCTGATCTCTATGATCACCCGGTTGTCTGGTTTGTTGGCACGGTTCTGAGCATCGCCGCGATGCTCTCTGTCGCCTTTCTTCCATCCCCTTTTTAACGCGTATTGAAGGACAGTTTTATGTGGGATTTTGCTCATGAGTTTTTGGATATCAAGAGGTGTCAGAGTAGTGGGATGCCGGCCGTTTCGATGGGTTGTCGCTTTGGGCTGACCGACGATGGCCAGCCTCTCGTGTTGGGGTTCTGTGATCGCAGTTCATGGAGGATTGTTTGGCGCATCGCGCGTAGCGTCAATCAGCATTACGATGCCGTTGAGTTTCTAGGGTTCGCCGTGCCTGAGGCTATTTGCGAGGCGGATCCGGACGATCTTTTGTCACCTTTTCCCAATGTGTCTGGATTGAGCGTATCCAGGCCATGGGTCTCTCTTGAAAATCCAAAAGATATTCGAGCCTTTGTTTCAGATGCATTGGAAGAAGAACTGTATGAGATGGCAGCACTCTTCCAGGCGGATAGTGTTCCGAACCCGGTGTGGGCAGCGGTCCGAGAACGGATTGTGCTTGCCGTATCCGCCTATGAAGGGCCTTACCGCAGGTTGCTTTTGGCTGGGGCGTCCATGGAACGTCGTCGACTGTCACTGCGTGAGCCGGAATTTTGGACAGGAATATATCCATGAATTCGAGCCACTTTTCCTCTTCTGTTCTGTCTTGGGGGGGCTGTTTCAAGGGGTCCGGGAATAGCAAATTTTCCAGAGCGCATAGTTCTTCGAAGATGTCACTGCGCCAGAACAGTTTTAGGGGCACGTCAAAACTATCTGGAAAGCGGTTGGAAAGCGGATGTTCAGATTGCATTGGGAATCCTTTCTCAGTTCACGGCAAAGCTATGTCCTTGCAGAAAAAAATTGCAACCTCAGGGGATAATCATGGGACTGATTGAACAATTCATCACCTTGCAAAACTTGGCTTTGGCCCTTGATGCGCTTGGGAAGCGGATCGAAGAGGAAACCTGCCGGGAAGCGGAGTTTGACCTTTATTGTGAGCATGACCGTTTGCTGGACACGCTGTGTGAACACATCCAACTCATGACCCGCACTAATGCGTTGCGATCTGCTTTGCAGGCATTTTCGGCGTCTGACATTGGCGGGAAACTGGTGGCCGAACATGGTGCCTAAAATCCTTCCCACCATCACCGAATTGCCGGTTTCCGAGATCGAATTTGGCGAACGGTTGCGCCCGGTGTCTGACGCTGGTGTTGATGCGCTGATCGCGTCAATCAATGAGCTTGGAGTGATGAAAGACCCCATTCATGTGCGCAAGATCAAGCGTAGCCGCAAGATTGTTTTGCTGGCTGGCGGGCATCGTTTGACGGCGGCGATCAAGTTGGATTGGGATGCCATCAAAGTCACATGCTGGGAGTGCAATGACGATTTCGCCAAGCTCATGGAGATTGACGACAACCTGGCTGGAGCAGAGTTGACGGCGTTGGATACAGCGGTGTTTTTGGCCGAGCGCAAGCGGGTCTATGAGAGGCTGTATCCAGAGGCGAAAGCGGCGACTGGTGCAGACCTTGTTGCCAAGCGCTGGAATACGGACGACAGAATGTCGCTCGTATCCTTTGCGACCACTACTGCCGAAAAATTGGGCTGCTCAAAACGGCAAGTTGAGCGCTTGGTGCAAGCTGGTACTGCCCTTTCTTCGGACAACATTCAAAGCCTCAGAAACTCCGAACGCCCAATCATTCAGAACGATCTGTTTGAAATCGCCAAGATCGGTGAAGACGCCGAACGCAACCGGGTTGTGACGTTGTTGTCAGAAGGGCAGGCCAAGAAAGCCGCAGAGGCGCGCAAGATGTTCAAGGCCGAGCAGGGCAAGGCCCCAGCGCCAATCCTTGCGAACGAAGACAAGTGTTATCTGCGTTTGAAAGACGCCTGGGATCGCGCCCCCGCTGCGGCCATTCGGATGATGGTTGAAGAACGCGAAGCCGAGTTGGTTGCCGCGATCAAGAAATACGGGGGTAAGAACGGATGACATATCGACCGTATCGCCCAAAAGACATCCCGCTTAGGCAATATGAACGGATCTGTATCCCGGGCGCAGTCCTCAGTAGGATCGTTCGTTTGCTAGCCTCAGCCACACTAAATCCTCTGCTGTCGGTAGGGCCTGAAGCTGTGAAGCGGCTTGAGCGACTTGACGTACTTTCTTGCGATAGGACCGATTTGGCATTCTGGCCACGTCTAAAGTTAGACGTAGTGCAGTGGTTGCTTGATACGCCTGAAAGCGAGCCTGAAGCCATAGAAGGTCTCGATGATTTTCGGGAAGATTCTCTAAACGCCTTTGCTGAGAAGTGGGCCCTTCAGACAGAAAAACAAAAACGCATTTTGGCGGGTCTCGAGCAACCAAAAGGAAATCATCCCAAAGCTTCGGAAGCGTATGCTCCATACGTTGTTGGGTCTCGCTGTCAACAAGTTCCAAAAGCTCGTCAAAATGCGCTTCGGCCTCAAACAGGTACCGCTCTAACCCGTCTAGAAAACGCTGAATTTCGCTGCGCGGCATGCAGAGCTCCTTTGGTTCGTGTGTCATCGGAAAAATACGGCATTGTTGAAGGCACGGCCATAGGGGACAGCAATGACTGACACCCCTGATCAACTCTGGTGGAGCGCGGCGGAAATCGCTGATGCAAAGCTGCCTGACATGCCCACGACGAAACGCAAGGTCAATGACCGTGCCAAGCGCGAAGGCTGGGCAAAGCAGCCTGACAAAGCGCGCCGCCGCAAGGGGGTTGGTGGGGGGCTTGAGTACCACTGGACCGTCTTGCCGATACGGGCGCGGATGTCCCTTTTGCAGGTGGCGGATGCCCCGGTGCCTGTTCGTTCCCGTGATGACGCATGGGCTGAGTTTGAAAAGCTGTCGAAGGCACAAAAGGCCAAGGCTGAAAATCGTCTGATCACGATCACGAATGTGGAAGCTGTCGAGGCGGCCGGGTTTTCCAAAACTGAGGCTGTTAGTTCCGCGTCAAAGCAAGCTGGGGCATCGCCAAAAACGGTTTGGAACTGGCTAGGAATGATCGAAGGGATTGCGCCCGAAGATCGCCTTGCCTATCTCGCGCCGCGCCAAGGTCAACAGGCTCGCAATACGGCACCGCTGGATCCTGATTTCGTTGCCCTGGTCAAATCAGATTGGTTGCGCCAATCACAACCGTCGTTGGTGTCCTGTTATGACCGGGCGGTACGAGTGGCAAAGGCTGAGGCCATCGAAATTGCGCCTTTGAGCCAAATACGGCGCCACCTCAAGAAAGCGATTTCCAAACCAACGGAAATCTTGATGCGCAAGGGGCCTCAGGCGCTCAAAGCCTATTACCCGCACCAAGATCGCGACAAGTCGGCAATGGCTCCGATGGAGTGCGTTTGCGCCGATTATCACAAGTTTGATGTGTTCATTCGCTGGCCCGGTGAGACCCTTCCAGTGCGTGCCCAGATGATTGCGTTCACTGACATCTATTCGGGCAAGTTTTTGGCATGGCGTTTGTCGCTGACAGCCAATAGCCACACGGTTCAATTGACCTTTGGCGATTTGGTTGAGCGCTATGGTATTCCCAAGGCTGCGCTTTTGGACAATGGCCGCGAATTTGCCGCCAAGGTGTTCACCGGTGGGGCCCCAACCCGGTTCCGGTTCAAGATCAAGGAAGATGACATTCCCGGATTGTTGCCGATGTTGGGTGTCAAAGTGCATTGGGCAACACCGTATTCTGGGCAATCAAAGCCTATTGAACGGGCATTTAGAGACCTGTGTGACCGGGTCGCCAAGCATCCGGCATTTGAAGGTGCCTATACCGGCAACAAGCCGGACGCGAAGCCAGAGAACTATGGCAACCGCGCCATACCTCTGGATGAATTCCAGGCTGTTTTGAATGAAGAAATGGAAGCCCATAACGCGCGTCCAGGACGTCGCTCCGAAGTGGCCTTTGGACGCTCGTTTAACGAGGTGTTTGAAGAGGGTTACAAAGCCACGCCAATTCGCAAAGCAACGGCTGAACAGCGTCGCCTGTGGCTGATGGGGGCGGAAGGCGTGCGGGCCAAGAACACCAATGGCGAATTGAGCCTGCAAGGGTCGCGCTATTGGTCAGAATGGATGTATCGGGTCGCTGGCAAAAAGGTTGTCGCGCGGTTTGATCCTGACAATTTGCATGCTGGTCTGCACGTCTATGATCTTGAAGGGCACTATCTTGGCCACGCGGCAACGGTCGCCAAAGGTGGCTTCCTTAGCGTCGAAGATGGTCGTGAGCTTGCACGCAAGAAACGCCGTTTGGTAAAGGCTGACAAAGACGCGGCGCAGGCTGAAAAAGAACTCACTGCGGCAGAAATTGCAGCGAGACTTCGGGCGGCTGGTGAAGACGTTACGCCGGATGACTTGCCAGAAGCGGATGTGGTGCAATTGGTGCAGACGCATAAGGCCGCACCGAAGGTTTCTAAGCCGCTCAACCAGCCAAGCGTTGCAACCCCTGTGTCGCGTTTAGCAGACCGCTGGGCGGCATCCCAAGACGCCGAACGAGAGGGCACGCCAGAGAACCGTTACAGCCGCGCCTGTGAGCTGGAAGCCATTCTGGACGAGGGCGATGCGCTGACAGCCGCGCAAACTGCCTGGCTGTCTGATTACCAAAAATCCGCCGAATACGCCGCTCAGAAAAAGCTGAGCCAAGCATTCGGTTCATCGAGCTAGAAGAGGACAAGAGCATGACGTCAAGTATTGCGCAGCTTAGGAATGTCTCAGCGCTGACCACTTTGGTGGAAAAGTTGATCAGTGCCCCGATCGGGCAGGAACGGATGGGCTGTTTTTATGGTCCGTCTGGCTGGGGCAAAACCACTAGCGTGTCTGCGGCAGAGCTGATTTACGGGGTGATTGCCATTGAGGTGATCGAAAACACCAGCAAGCTCGATGTATTGCGCCAGATCCAAGAACCTTTGGGGATCACGTCGCGCAGTGACGTTCCCAGCCGCGTCCGTGCGGTCGCCAAATACATGCGCGAAACTGATCGGCCATTGATCATTGATGATGCGCAATATCTGGTCAAACGCAAGATGATCGGCATCGCCCGTGACATCTATAAATCTGCTGGCGGAATGGTTCCGGTGATCTTGGTTGGAGAGGAACAACTCCCGCAGGCACTGACCACAATCGAAAACCTGTACAATCTGGTTGTCGACTGGGTTCCTGCACAGCCTTGCGAGTTGGACGATGCGCATAGAATTGCGGAAATCTACGCAGAAGGGATCGAAATTGCACCGGATCTGATGGGTGAGATCGTCGTCAAAGCCGATGGGTCCATTCGCCGGGTGTCCAACATGTTGGGCAAGGCGCGGGAAATGGCGCGCACCAAAGGGCAGGCTTATCTCTCCATGGAGGATTGGGGCGACACGCCGTTCTTTGATGGGCAACCGCCCGCAGAGCGCAAGGTCTCAGAGCTAAAACCCAAGATCAAGCTGGTTCAGACTTCGTCTCGCAGAAAGGCGGCAGGCCAATGACCGCGTTCAAGGGCAAAAGCAAGTACCGCTCCAAAGAAGAGGCGACTGCTTGGGGTTTGACGAAACCGATGGTCGAGATCCACAGCTCCTATTTGGTGGCCAAAGGTGTGCCCCAGAACATGGCGGAAATCTATGTCAGGCGGTGGTTCACAAACGGCTGGATTGAGCTGGTCAAGAAGGAAGGTCATCGCAAGATTTACGGGCATGCGGGTAAACGGGAAGCTCCGGTTGTACCTGGTCAGGAAAAGACCCCAGAGGCCGCCATGTGGAAGGTGATGAACCGCTATACGACGTTCACACCGGTTGATTTGAAAGCCATGGTTGAGGTTGCCGGTTTTGAAATCGAGCTGCAGGCCTGTCGGAATTATTGCCGTCAGCTTTTGGCCGCCGAGTTTTTGCGGGTGCGTGAACAGGGCATCCACGGGATACGTGAATTTACCTATCAGCTTATCAATCAAACCGGTCTCAAGGCCCCAATTGTGCGTCAGGTGGCTGGGGTTCTGGATCCCAATACCGGCAAGTTTCATGCGAATTTGCGGGAGGGTCACAAGTGATCAATCTGGATAACGCCCGTGCGGCTTATGGCGATACCTTGCCCGATTGGGTCGAGGCTTTGGCCCGAGAATGCGACCGCACCAGCGGCAACCGCACCGCCAAGACCCTTGGCTATTCCGCCAGCGCGATCAGCAATGTGATCCACAATCAGTACAAAGCAGCGACAGGCACGATTGAACAGGCCGTTCGCGGTGCGTTGATGAAAGAGACCGTGACCTGCCCGATGATCGGGGAGATCGGCAAAGACAAATGTCTGCATTGGCGCAAGCAAGCCAAACTGGATGCGCCCGCCAATACCTTGCACGTCCGCATGAGCCGAGCCTGCACAAGGTGCCCCCATAATCAGGAGAAAGAGCAGTGACTTTGAAACCAATGTCCGAGGCTGAAATGCTGACCCATGCAGGCAATGCCATTGAACGGATCGATCGCCATGGCGAGCGCGGCGCGATGCAAGTGACGACGGAAGAAACCATTGCCCTGGCGATGATCGCTCATCTGCATGCGCTTGCCCCGGCGCAGGGACAGCTTTCCAAGAGCGCCCTTAGCACAATGAATCCGAAACAGGAGACGGCATCATGACCGAACAAGCACGAACCGGCGTCATCGACATGAATGGCGCAAAATACATGCAGGATGCGAAGGGGCGTTTACAGCCCTTGGAAACTGTTCGACCGCAAGATCAGTTGCAGGACGGTCTGGTGCGCAAAATCATTGGCTATGCCGATGATCTGAGTGGGCAGGTGTCCAGGTTCAAGGGTCACAGCTTTGAGGATGTGAACGCATTTTTGGACTTGCTGGCGCAGGACTATGAAGAGACGCGCGGTGGTGCAAAGGGCAATATGTCCTTTATGACCTTTGACGGCACCGAAAAGGTCACGATCCAGATCGCTGATCATTTTGACTATGGGCCTGAATTACAGATCGCCAAAGGGTTGGTTGATGAATGCCTGACTGAGTGGTCTTCGGACGCACGGCCTGAGCTAAGGGCTATCGTTGAGCGGGCGTTCAACACTGACAAAGAGGGCAAAATCAATCGCGCCGAGCTGTTGTCTTTGATGAAGCTCGAGATCGAGGACGAGCGCTGGAAGCGTGCCATGCAGGCCATCAAAGATGCAGAGCGGGCCGTTGGGTCAAAGACCTATATGCGGTTTTACCGGCGCAAAGACGGTCAGTCCGATTGGGAAACCATCACCATTGATATGGCTAAGGCGTGAAGATCGTTGAAGTGCTGATTAAGACTGGCGGGATGCATGATACAGAAAAATAAGAGCGGCGATCAAAAAGCTTCCGAACGCCAAGTCACGCATGTGCCGTGTGACAGCATCGTAATTGGCGACATGCAGCTCAAACAATTCTTTCTCATCAACGAAAAGCTTTCGCTGTTCTGCGAGCCAGCTTGGAAACCGCTGCTTTCGTCCAGACGCGATCAATTGAAAGACCATCATAATCAAAATGACGCTAACAGCGCCGAACGGTTCGAAAGGTTGAAAATGGAGGTTGGCAAAGGCTGCAAACAGACAGGCGTAGGC
The DNA here is from genome assembly GCF_050633425.1 of Pelagimonas sp. Taxonomy (GTDB): domain Bacteria; phylum Pseudomonadota; class Alphaproteobacteria; order Rhodobacterales; family Rhodobacteraceae; genus Pelagimonas. The sequence continues at coordinate 11,714 of NZ_JBOEGM010000041.1, forward strand.
GGCAATTCCATAGGGCATTTCGACAAACTCATTTGGTTTGGACGCGATTGCGTCGATCAGTTTCTCCATGACGTTGTCCTGTTGATTTGAACGTTGTGGGGACGCACGGCAGGGTTCCAGCCTGCCGTGCACCTAATCCTCCAGTAGCCGATTTGGGTCGAGAAAACAACGATGTCACTAAATGTGGTGCCTTCCTCTCGCTTAGAAAAAGGAAAATGCAATGACTGACCTATCAGGAAGCCACGGTGTCGCCGCCGGTGAGCTGAAACAATTCATCGAACGGATTGAACGCTTGGAAGACGAAAAGACAGAGATTGGCGAACAGATCAAAGAGGTGATGGCCGAGGCCAAGGGGCGCGGCTACGACACTAAAGTGATCCGCAAGGTCGTTGCCATTCGCAAACGTGACGCCGATGACATCGCCGAAGAAGAGGCGGTGTTTGAAATGTATAAGTCAGCTTTGGGAATGGCGTGATGAAAAACAAGCTGACTCATTTGAACGATCACCTGTTTGCTCAGATTGAACGGTTGGGTGACGAAGATTTGACAGAGGATTTGATCGCGAGCGAAGTCAAACGCGCAGATGCTATCGTTGCTGTTTCCGACCAGATTTTGACAGCCGCAAAAGTTCGGCTCAGCGCCGCAAAAATGGTTGCTGATTATGGGGCCGAACTGAAGCCTTTTGTATCAAACTTGATCGAAGGGAAGAAATCGTGAAACGGCGACCTCCTATCAAGTATTCGGAAGCCGAACTGACTTGGGTCAGAGAGAACGCGACTCGGGCACGCCGCGTCCTGCATTCTGAGTTTTCCCGCCGGTTTAAACGTTCCGATGTCACTTTGGGAAACCTCAGAAAACTCTGTGAGCGAAACGGCTGGCAAACGGGCCGCGACGGGCGGGAAGCTCCCATCGGCTCAGAACGCATGAACAAAGATGGGTATGTGTTTAGAAAAGTTGACGGTCCCGAAAGTCAGCCAGCACACAAAAATTGGAAACCTGTCCATGTCATTTTGTGGGAGGCAATACATGGCGAGGTTCCTGATGGATGCGCTCTCAAATGTGTTGATGGCGACAAGAAAAATACGGACCCGCTCAATTGGGTTTTAATCTCCCGTTCAATGCTGCCGAGATTGTGCGGCTGCAACGGTTCCATTCCCTTTAGTTCCGCCCCGATGGAACTCAAACAGACGATTTTGGCCGTTGCTGAGCTGGAACAAGTATCTCGTGCTTCAAAAAAGGAAATGCGAGGATGACCCGCTGGCCTTTCCATTCCCTCACGCCTCTCAAATACGGGGCGATTCTGGCTGACCCGGCTTGGGCCTATGCAATGCGTTCTGACAAGGGCTATGAGAAATCTCCGGAAGCCCACTACAAAACGATGCCTCTGGAGGAGATCAAAGCACTGCCCGTACGCGATTTGGCTGGGCCTGAGTGCTTGCTGTTCTTGTGGTCTACATGGCCACATTTGACGCAAGCGCTCGATGTGATGGACGCATGGGGCTTTCAGTACATCACCGGCGGAGCCTGGATAAAGCGAACCACGAACTGGAAATTGGCCTTTGGCACTGGATATGTTCAGCGCTCTGCCTCTGAGCCCTATCTTGTGGGCAAAATGGCGATTCCTGAATTAGGATCAAAATCTGAGCGCAACGTTATCGATGCTCCGTTGATTGCCGACAAGATCGAGGCACTGCGCCGCGAGCATTCCCGCAAACCAGATGAAATGCGCCAGATGATCGATCGGCTTTTACCGCGCGCTTACAAAGCCGAGCTCTTTGCCCGTGAACCATGGGGCGACAACGATGTCTGGGGAAATGAAACCACTAAATTTGAGGAAACGACATGACCGCAGCATTGATCCGCAAAATTCACGTTGGTTGCCGCCAGTTGGGCATCGACAGTGACACCCGCCACGATTTGCAACTTCAATTGGTTGGCAAGGCCAGCTTATCGGACATGACCGAGCCTGAATTACTTCGCGTGGTTTCGGCTCTCAACAGCAAAGGTTTTGCGCCTTCCAAGGGCAAGACAAAGCGCAAAGAGGCCCCGCGCGCAGATCTGCGCCTGGTCCATGTGCTTTGGACCAAGCTGGGCCATGCTGGTGCCCTTGAAACCCCGACGCGCAAAGGGCTGAACACGTTTTTGCGTAGCCAGTTCGAAACCAAATGGGGCAGTGTTCCTGCCGATGTCGATATGCTGCGCGATCACACGCAAATTGATGATGTGCTGCAGGCGTTGATGGCTTGGGGCAAGCGTGCCGGCATTGATTTTGACTGGTCGCGGATCGGCAAATGAAAAAGTCGCGCCATACGATTTCTGATCGGGCCTTGCTCCGCTACTTGGAGCGGGCGAAGGGCGTTGATGTTGAGGCGCTACGTCGTGAGCTTGGGCGACGCGTTGATTCCGCCGTTGAGGGCCATGTCGGGCTGTCAGCGGTCAACATCGCCGGGTTGCGGTTTGCAATTGGTCGCGATGGCACCGTGCCGACCGTTTGGCCGTCAAGCGCCACCGAAAGACATATTGGCACCTACAAACGCCGCAGGGAAATCGAATGATCGATTACCCGCGCCATCCAGCCCATTTGACGCCCTATGTGGAGACCCTTGGCGCGGAATTGACCGTGCGGTTTTTGATCGCGCTGGGTGGCTGCGATATGTATTTTCCCGGTGATCCCAAGGGCAAAAGCAAAGCCGAAGAATTGGTGGGACCAGAGCGCTTGAAACGGTTGGGGCAGGCGATGCCATCCAACCGATCACGGATTCCCTTGCCGCGTGTCTGGTTGGTGCATGCGCTTCAAGCGGAAGGCCGCACGGTTCCCGAAACCTGCCGCATTCTCAAAACCACTAATGTCACAGTTAGAAATTCGCTCAAGAAATCGCCTCATGGCGGTTCTGAACCAATCCCCGACGATGATTGTGATGATGATCGGCAGATGTCGCTGTTTTAGAGACATGTGAGTAGTCTCGCCGCAAGGTAGCAACATGAAAAACTGCAATATTGGCGTTGCTGACCGACGGGGCTTTGTGCGAACTATCCTTTGTGTGTGAAGTGCACTCTATGAATTCCGTCTTTTTGGTTTTCTTGGAGAACGCAGGTGAACTTGGGGGATTAGGACGTTGGGTCGAAAACATTATTTCATTTCATTGAAGCGTCTTAAGACACACGAGGTTCACACAACTATTCGACTATTGAATAACAGTGGTTTTAGCTGGACTGAAACGTCAAAAATCTTCAGCGATATTCAGTCAGGTGCATTCAAAAGCTTCGGAGTTTTCGCTGGACAACTGCTTCTCGCCTACATTGTGGGGTCTTCGCTTAGGCGAGGTAACAGCGTCGGTGTTTCGTTTCAGGGCATTGAAGCTGCAGTTCCGACCTCTTTTTTCTTTGCTACTTCAAGCTTCTTCTTTCTGATCACTTGCCTTGCAATCAACCACTTGTCAGTAGCACTTACCCTTAAGAGTAGTTTAGCATCGAGAATGCTGCTACATGGGTTCTCTATCAATGCCTATGATGCAATTGATGACAAGAGCGGCGTCACTTTGGGGATACCGATACTTTCTAACTCCAGCTTCAGGGAAAGTCTGCCAATAGGTAGGTTCTTATCCATCCTGGTACTGATTTGCACCTTGGTGATGCTGATACCAGTCTTTGCTATTGGTTGTTATTTCTTGCTTGAGCAGTTGCATCTTTTTGAAGATCGCGCGCTCTCTTTGTTTGAACGATTATCTGCCGGAGCAGGGGTCCTAATTGTATTGACTGGCTTCGCGTGTTTTTTGTTTTTTCACATTCCAATCCCCTTTAAAAAAGACACTCGTTATATTCGCTGGAACTTCCTCTATAAGCTGGAACCTCACCCAAGCGACGAACTCAAGTTTAAGCGTTGGCTCGGTGAAACGGTCAAAACGACCAAGCCCGGCAGCTCGACTTGACGTCAGGTTGATAGCTTTTGTCTGGGAGGCGTGTCCTTTTTTAGGATCCCCGTGCACACCCTTGCGCACGTAACGCCCCCCTTATTTCCGGCAATCTAGCTCCAACAAATGGAGCAGATCATGCAGACAGTGCAGCAAATTGCCGAGGCGATTGTTGGCCGTGAGGGCGGCTATGTGAATGACCCGGATGATCCGGGTGGGGCGACCAATTTTGGTGTGACCATCCACACGATGCGCCGCCTTGGCATTGATCTTGATCGGGACGGTGATGTTGATGCGCGCGATGTGCGCTTGCTGACCCGTGATCGTGCGGTTGGTATTTTCGTTGAACACTACTTCCTTTGGCCGCGCCTGGATGAGTTGCCGGAGGTTTTGCAGCCGTCGGTTTTTGACATGTATGTCAACGCGGGTGCGAATGCCGTCAAAATCCTGCAACGTCTGCTTGGAGAATTTCAGGAACCGGTGACGGTTGATGGCGCGCTTGGGCCTCAATCCATCGCTGCAGTCAAACGGGTGTTTGCGAAGGCGGGTCGGTATCTGGTCGACGCCTACGGCATCGCCCGGCGCAACTACTATTTCCGCATCGCAGATCGTCGTCCGGCCTCACGCAAATATGCCCGAACACGGGCAGGCGGCAAAGGCGGCTGGATCAGGCGTGCCGAAGAATTCATGCAACCACAATACCGCCTGAGTGGCGCACAGTTTCGGGCGCGAGTTTCCAAGTGGAGCTGATGGCTCCGTTGGATTGGCGGTTTTCTCTTTTGATGGATCAGGTCTGGCAGAGGCTCGGGAGGTGAATATGCGAATTTTGCAATGGCTGTTTGGCGGGGGGCGCAATGTGATTGCCGACACCGTTGAGGTGTTTCGGCCTAATGCCGAAGCCGGGGCGCAACGGCACGCTGACTATCAACAAGCGGCGCTGGCGCAATTTGGGACGGAATTTCAGAGTGAGCGCAAAGGTCGGTTTGACCGTTTTATGGATGGTCTCAATCGTTTGCCGCGCCCTCTGATTGTGATCGCGACATTTGCTATGTTCGCGACGGCCATGTTTGATCCGATTTGGTTTGCGGAACGGATGCAAGGTTTGGCGCTGGTACCGGATCCGCTTTGGCTTCTGGCGGGCACAATCGTGGCCTTCTACTTTGGCGGTCGGTTCCAAGTGAAATCACAGGAATTCCAACAATCGATTGCCCGGACGGCATCGATGGTCCCTGCGGTTGTCGAGAACATTACAAGGCTGCGCGCCTTGCGCCACGATACGCCCGGCACCGCCGATGTGGGAACGGATGTCGAATTGGCCGAGATTGCAATTGTCCCAACCGACAATGCGGCGGTGATGTCCTGGCGTCAGGAGGTGGGCGCGTGACACCAGAGACGATCAAAGTTGTCATGGAGGGATTGTCATTCCTGTTCTCGATTTTGGCAATGATCATAGCCATTTTTCGGACCCGCCAATCCAAAGTGGACGAGCGGTTCAAGTCGGGATCAGATCGAATGGATCGCCATGACAGCCGCCTGCAAGCGGTCGAGCAAACGGTCAAAGCCCTGCCATCCAGTCAGGACATCCACAAGATCGAGCTGATGATGGCCGAGATGTCAGGCACCTTGGGGCGGATGGATGCCGTCATGGAAGGCAATGCCAAAATCATGGGCCGATTGGAGACAATTGTGACCCGTCATGAAGATCACCTATTGAGCAGCGGAAAATAGCCATGAGCTACCAAGACGAATTGCGCGAACATGCCCGCATCGCGATTTTGCGAATGTTGGAAGATGCGCCCAAGTACACGTCCAATGTGTCGATGATGACCAGCCTGTTGCCCAGACTGGGCATTGGCTTTTCCCGCGATCAGGTGGAAACCGAGGTGCGTTGGCTGGCGGAACAGGCCCTAGTCACAACCGAAGATCACGCCGGGTTTATCGTGGCCACGGCCACCGTGCGCGGGGTTGAAGTCGCTCAGGGCATCGTCACCCATCACGGCATCCGTCGCCCCCGTCCGGGGAGTTGATCCATGCCGCCACCCAAGAAGATTGATTTGCTGCCAGAAGAGTTGCGCGGCTGGCTTGTTGATGAGCTCAAGGCGCGCGGTTTTTCTGAGATTGTTGACGTCACCGAGGCGTTGAACTCTCGCCTTCAGGAAGAGGGCCTTTCGCTGTCGATCGGCAAATCAGCCGTTGGTGATTTGAACAAGGCGCTCAAAGAACAGCGCGAGGCCTTTGAAATCGCCGATGCCTTGATGGCCGACATGGATATTCAGGCCGAGGGACAGGTTCAACAGGCTTTGGTTCAGATGATCTCTGCCAGCGCCATGCAAGCGATCATGAAAGCGCGTGGTGAAGACAAGCCGATGACGGCGGACCAGCACGCCAAGTTTGCCAAGATGCTCAAGGATCTGATGTCGAGTTCGGGCATGCGTGAAAAGCTTCTTGAGGGTGAGCGTGAACGGGTTGCCAAAGAAGCGCGCGAAGCGGCGCGGGCTGAGGTCGAGCAGGCGCTGGAAGACACCGCCGCCGAAGCCGGGTTTAGCCCGGAGTTGCTAAAGACAATCCGCAACGGTGTCTTGGGGCTGAAAACATGATCAACCGCCGCCCGCCCGTCGTTGAAGACGCCATTTTGTTAGTCGGTGATTACCGCTGGCGCAAAGGGCCGCGTCTCAAGGCTCTGTTCGCCTGGATGTTTGGCCGTCGCGAAGTGTTTCGCACCCATCTTGGTGACACCGCAGAAATCGCCTGGTGGCGAGGTGAGCCTTACCTCATTGGCTTGGAAGAGTGGCACCCATGAACGTCCCAATCCTTTCCCGAGACCCAGAAGACCTTCCCCAGGAGCTACCGCGTGGGGGGCAAATTCCCGAAAATCTCGATCCACTGGCTGACGGCATTTTGATGGTGCATCAAAAGACCTGGTTGGAAGATCAGAGCCGTTTGAAAGTCTGTGAGAAAGGTCGACGCACCGGGATCACCTTTGCCGAAGCGCTGGATGACACGCTGATTGCGGCGGCGTCTCGATCAGCAGGCGGGCAGAATGTCTTTTACATTGGCGATACCAAGGAAAAGGGCCGGGAGTTCATCGGCTACGTGGCGCATTTCGCCAAAGTGGTTGCGGGGGAACTGGCGGCGATCGAAGAATTCGTTTTTGAGGATCAACGCGACGACGGAACCACCAAACATATCACCGCCTATCGGATCAAGTTCAACAGTGGGTTTCGGGTTGAAGCGCTGAGCTCTAACCCAGCCAATATTCGCGGCCTGCAGGGCGTTGTGGTGATTGATGAGGCGGCATTCCACAAGGATGTGCGCGAGGTCATTGATGCGGTGAACGCGATGCTGATTTGGGGCGGCCGGGTTCGGATCATCTCAACCCACAACGGTCATTTGAACCCCTTCAACGAGCTGATCCGTGAGGCCCGTGCCAAAAAGAATGGCTATAAGGTTCATTGTTACACTTTCGGGGATGCGGTAAAAAACGGGCTCTATCGCCGGGTCTGTTTGATGGGCGGCAAAGATTGGTCGCAAGAAGCCCAGGACGAATGGGAAGGCACGATCCGATCGGCCTATGGGTCGCGCACATCTGCGATGAAACAAGAGCTGGATGCGGTGCCTTCGGAGATGGAAGGGGCGGCGCTGACCCGTGTTCAGATCGAGAATGCGCAAGTGCAGGGCGTGCCCTTTGCCCGCTGGACCATGCCGGATGAGTTCAAAAACGCCTCAGAAACCGAACGTCAGGAGAAAGCTGACGCGTGGTGTGAAGAGCATTTAAAGGGGCCTTTAAAGGCATTGAATGCCAAGCGGCAGCATGCTTTGGGCGAAGACTTCGCGCGCTCGGGCGATGCCACTGACATTCTTATTGTTGAGATCGGCGCAGACCTGGTCCGGCGCTCGGTGCTCTTGGTTGAGATGCGCAACATTCCCTTTGCCCAGCAAAAGCAGGTGTTCTTTTATGTGGGTGACCGTTTGCCTCGGTTCATCAAGGGGGCCGTCGATAAGGGCGGCAACGGGGCCTATTTGGCCGAAGAGGCCGCAATGCGTTACGGCTCTGTGATTGTCGAAGTGTCGTTTAGCCGGGACTGGTACGCCCGAGAAATGCCCCCCTACATCGATGCGATCACGGACAAGACGATGTTGTTGCCTGCGCATGAAGACGTGTTGCGCGATCACCAGGCGCTGCAATGGGACAACGGCATTGTGAAGGTGCCGCAAAACTTCCGTTTCAAAGGATCGGACGGGCTTGACCGTCATGGCGACACGGCGATTGCCGGGCCTTTGGCCTATTTTGCCAGCCGATTGGAAGGCATGGAATATGAGTATGAGGCCGCAGCGCAGCCCAGCAATGACGTTCATGACACAGACGATGATGAGGCCCGCGACTGGTGGGAACCACCGCTGGGCACACAAATGCGCGGAGGCATAATCTAATGGCTGCTATACTCGATCAATTTGGGCGGCCGGTTCGCAAATCCGAGCTGACATCAGAAATCGCCGGCCCAACGCTTGGTGGGGTGCGCTCGCCGCTGACCAGTTATCCGGGCGACGGGCTGGATCCGCGCCGCTTGGGCGCAATCTTGCGCGAAGCTGATGCGGGCGATCCGTTGCGCTTTTTGGAGCTGGCGGAAACCATCGAAGAGCGTGACCCGCATTATATCGGTGTTTTGGGCACCCGTCGTCGCTCCGTCACGCAATTGGACATCACAGTCAAAGAGGCAAGCGAGTCCCCGCAAGATGTCGAGATCGCCAAGGACCTGCGGAGCTGGTTGGAACGTGATGAGCTGCAAGATGAGCTGTTTGATGTGCTGGATGCGATTGGCAAAGGCTATTCCTTCACAGAAATCATTTGGGACTATTCAGAAAGACAATGGGACATCGCCCGCCTGGAACGGCGTGATCAACGTTGGTTTGCGTGGGATCGGATTGATCTGACCACGCCGTTGTTGATGGGGCCCAGTGGTGAGCGGCTTCCTTTGCCGGGGTTCAAGTTCATTGACGCCCGTATCAAAGCCAAGTCAGGCATTCCGGCGCGCTCTGGTATGGCGCGGGTGGTGATGTGGCCCTATCTCTTCAAAAAATACACCGAACGCGATTGGTCGATATTCAGCCAGACCTTTGGCCAGCCGTTGCGGGTTGGCAAATACGGGGCAGGGGCCAGCAAGGAAGACCGTGCAACCCTGATGCGGGCCGTTGCCAATATTGCCGGTGATTGCGCGGCGATCATTCCCGAAAGCATGATGATTGAGTTCATCGAGAGCGGGAATGTTGGTGCTGCGCATTCCTTGTACAAAGAGCGTGGTGATTGGTACGACAAACAGGTCAGCAAGGCAGTTTTGGGGCAGACGGCGACCACTGATGCGGAAACCGGTGGTCTTGGATCGGGCACAGAGCACCGGCAGGTCCAGGAGGACATCGAGCGGGCGGACGCCAAGGCCCTGTCGGCCATTTTGAACCGCGACCTGGTACGCCCCTTTGTGACGCTCAATTACGGAGAGGCCGCCGCAGCCCCGCGCATTGTCATTGCCCGTCCTGAGGCGGAAGACCTGGTGAACTTGTCAAAGGCGCTGTCACCGCTGATTGATCGCGGGCTTGAGGTGGACGCGGAAGACATGCGCGGCAAGTTTGGGCTGAAAGCGCCCAAGGCCGGGGCCAAGCTTTTGCGGCCGATGAGCAAGGCAAATGAGCCCAAAACGGGCGAAACACCCCCGCCAGAGAAAACGCAACCGGCAGAATTGGACGCAAATAGCTCTGAGAGCGAAATTGAATACCCATTGAATACCCGCCAGAGCCAATTCCGATACACTGCCCCACTCACGACCCAGAGGCCACCAGAGGGCCGTTCTGAGGGGGTGGCGTTTTGGTCGGAGCGTCTGGCACAGGACGCATCACCTGCGATGGAACAGATGTTGGGCACGATCGAAGCCATGATCGAAGCGGCTGGATCGCTCGAAGAATTGCAGGCAACCCTTCTGTCGGCCTATCCAGATTTGCCGAGCGACCAACTCACCATGGTGCTTGCGCAAGCGATGGTCACAGCGCAACTGGGCGGCAGGGATGCGGTTGTGAGCGACTCCGATGGCTGAGTTGGCAGCGGTCTATCGCCGCCCCTTTGCGGAACAGGTTGCGGCGCTGCGATTGCGTCTTGGTAATCAGATCCCAACTGGTGCGTGGGATGATCTTTGGAAAAGTCAGCATGACCGCGCGTTTGTCGTGGCGGGGGCAATGAAAGCGGATTTGCTGGCGGACCTGGCGGCCGCTGTTGAAAAGACCATTGCGGGCGAGGGCACGTTGCAATCGTTCCGCAAGGACTTCCGCGAAATAGTCCAGCGTCGCGGCTGGCACGGCTGGACCGGTGAAGATACCGAACAAGGCCAAGCTTGGCGCACCAAAGTGATCTACCAAACCAACATGCGCACCTCCTATATGGCCGGGCAACATGCGCAGCTTGTGAAAGCTGGATACAAATACTGGGTCTATCGCCATGGCGGGTCTGCTGATCCGCGTGTCGAGCATCTTGGCTGGGACGGATTGATCTTGCCCGCCGATCACCCGTTTTGGAAGACACACTATCCACCCAATGGCTGGGGCTGCAGTTGTTATGTCTTAGGTGCGCGCAGCATGAAGGCAGCCCGTCGGCTCGGGGGCAATCCTGACATCGTTTTGCCTGAGGGCTGGGCGGCGCTCAAACCCGCAACCGGTGAGCCGCATGGAATCGGCAAAGGCTGGGGCTATGCACCAGGGCGCAGCGTTGCGGACGAAATCAACGAGTTGGTCGCAGGCAAAGTGGCCAAACTACCCAAAAGGATTGCTGAGGATCTGGAAAAGGATATTGGGCAACCGCCTGCCGCCCCGATGTATCGCGAAGCGCGAAGCCTAAAAGATGCCGCAGACCTTGTTGTCGAAGAGGGATTGGCGAAACAGAAGGTCAGTTGGCCAAGCGGAGCGCCATTGTCTGGCGTCAATGAAGCTATTCGAGCCTTGCGGGAAGTTGAGCAGCGTTTTGACATGGTCGCAATGGAGGCGATCGGCTCCGGTCCTGCGATTGCTAAAATGATGCGTATGCGCGGAGCCCCGCGAAATGCCAGCGCGTGGTATTCCAACGGGCTGCGTGCGATTGGTTGGAACAAGGGTGGTTTGTCCTCTGAGCTATGGGGGCAAACTGCCGAATGGCGGAACAAAATGATGCAAGAGTGGAGACGCTCGCAATCGGTGCAGATTTCCAGATTGCCCGATGGTCCTGCAAAGACTGTTGCGGAACGCGTGGAATATCAGTGGACGGTGCGAATGTCGGGAGAGGGTTATCCCAGATCAGTTGCCATTCACGAAACCGGTCACAGGCTACATTACAGCTATTGGGATGAAGTAAATGAAACTCTGAAAGGCTGGAAGTCGGAGGGATGGCACCTTGCTGTTAGCAAATACGGTGGCTCCAATCCGAAAGAATTTGTTGCTGAGAGTTTTGTACTATATATGGAAGGCCCAGAGCAGCACTGGCGGATCAAGCCCGAGCTGCTGGCCTTTTTCAAGGCAAAGGATCGTCGTCATGTCACTGGCTGAAATCGAAAACCAAATTACTGACCTTCTCGGAATGAGCCCTTTACCGGCTGATGCCGAGGCCAAGCTTGATGCGTTGATCTCTCAACTTCCTGAAGAAAACCAAGAGTTCATGCGTCAATCTTGTGAAGAGGGGCTGATTATGGCCCGAGACGGCGAGAATGCGGGTGAGCCGAGCTTAGCGCATATCGTTTAGGATTCGCCATGATCCGCCAAGACGTCACCACAGATGAAATCACCACCGCACTGGCGCGCATGGTTGAGGCTTATGATGACCTGACACCGCTCAATCAGGACATTGGCGTATTCATGCTGGAAAGCACCAAGCAAAATTTCGTTGCCGGCACGTCGCCAGATGGGACGCCGTGGGCTCCAAAATCCATGGCGACAATGGATGCTTATCGGCGCAGCGAAGCCAAAGGGGCCAATGGCGCGGTGCCAGTTCAGCCCTTAATCGGTGTTTCAAAAGCCCTTTCAACAACGATTTCTTATGAGGCCGATCCCGAAGGGGTGAATTGGGGGTCAAACCAAATTTACGCGGCCGTCATGCAGATGGGCGCGCAAGCGGGTGAGTTCGGGGCGCGGATCGGCAAGGATAAGAATGGGCGTGATTTTATGATGTCGATCCCATGGGGTGACATTCCAGCGCGGCCATTTCTCGGAATCGGTCCAGAAGATGAAACCGGCATACTTGAGATTATCGAAGACTATCTGAAGGACGCTGCGGGCGACTGAGCCGTGCAAAACCTTGCGCACGTAACTGGGCGCAAAAGGGGGCGATATTGCCCCTATGTTCAAACCCTCACATATCGCGGCGCTTGATGCGCTAGAGCTTCCCAAGGGGGAGGGTGCGCCGGAATGGCTGCACTTGCTGCCACCTGCGGGCAAGCCGTTCACAACGATCGATGGCCGTGGTCCCTGGCACTATGACAGTGCGGAGGAGCTGATTGCCTCTAGCTTTGCGGGCAACGGTCCCAAGCTGTTCATTGACGTCAATCATTCGACACTGCGCCAAGGGCCAAAGGGTGGCGACGCCCCGGCTTATGGCGACATTGTTAAAATGCAGGCCCGCGAAGATGGGATTTGGGGGCAGGTCGAATGGAGTGCCTTGGGCGCGGAGATGATGGGCGACCGCGCGTATCGTGGTTTTTCCCCTGTGTTGTTGTTTGATGCGAGTGACAAAACCAAAGTTGACCGCATTTGGCACGGCTCACTGACTAATTTTCCTGCCCTGATGGGGCAGTTGGCAACCCTAACATCGGAGGTTCCCGAAATGGATTTTTCGGACATCGCAAAGGCTTTGGGCTTGGGCGAAGACGTAGGCAAGGACGCAATCCTTGCGGCGATCAAGAAGCTCAAGGGGGCTGACAAGCCCGCAGAGCTAACGGCCCTGGCCGAAGCGCTGGGGGCAGAGCCTGACACTGGTGTGGCGGAACTGACTGTTCTCGCAGCGTCATTGCAAGAGCAGGCGGGCCAAGCCGGATCAGTCGAAGAGCTGTCAGGCAAGATTAAGACAATGGAAGCTGAGACTTTCATTGACGCGCAAATGGCGGCGGGTGTCGGCATTCCCGCCAACAAACGCGCGGAAATGGTCGCTTTGCATGTGGAAGATCCGGCCAGGGCAAAGAGCTTGATCGAAATGCTGCCCAAACTTGGCCGCACCCACACAACCGACACGCCGCCTGAGAGCGAGCCTGAAGCCGAAGCGCTCACTGCTGATGTGATCGCCCTGAAGGCGCAGGAATTGATGGCAGAACGCGCTGCCAAAGGCATCACGCTTGATGTGATTGATGCGGTGTCGATGGTTCTGGAGGACGGCAAATGATCCCGACGTTTATCAAATCATATGAGGCCGCAGCAGATGTGGCCGGTCACCGGATTGTAAAATTCGCCACCCCGGCGACTGACCAGATGGTCGGGACGGCCGCCTCAGAAACCGATGCCTGCATTGGCGTCTCGGATCGGCTTGGTGCTGATACGGGCCAAATGCTGGATGTGCATCGCGGGGGGCTTGTGTCCGTCCAGCTTGGTGGCGCTGTTCAAGCCGGTGATCCACTGACATCGGATGCCAGCGGGACGGCTGTTGTCGCGACCGCGCAAGCCGCAACGACAGTTCGGATTGTTGGCTATGCCGACGAGCCGGGCGTTGCTGGTGACATCATCGACTTTTTCTTTGCTCCCGGTGTCATCCACCAAGGCTGACTTTAAACCAGAGGACTTTCCATGTCTTACAAACGCCCTTTTCAATCGGACCCAGCTCTGAGCGCGGTTGCGATTGCCTACACCAACCCGGATGCGTCGCGGATTGCCGATCAGGTTTTGCCTCGGGTGCCGGTTGGTGGTGAAGAATTCAAATGGACGGAATACCCGATCAAGGATGGTTTCCAGATCCCGGACGCCCGCGTTGGTCGCCGCGGCCGTGTTCAACAGATGGAATTTGATGCCAACGAGCGCACCAGCTCCACTGAAGATTATGCGCTTGATACCCCGATCCCGTATTCGGACATCGACAAAGCGGCCAAGAACCGGGCTGCCAGACGTTCGACACATGATCCTGAACGGCACTCAGTAACGATGCTTCAGGAGACCATCGCCAATATTCGCGAAGTTCGGGTGGCAAAGATGGTGCACAACCCGAACACCTATGATGCCGCGCGTCGGGTCGTTTTGGCGGGAACGGATCGCCTTTCCGACTATGACAACTCACATCCTGTTGACGTTTTAAAAGAGGGGATGAACCGCACGTTGATCCATCGCCCCAACACTTGGGTGATGAGCCGATATGGTTGGTCCAAGCTGTCGTCACATCCCAAAATCATCAACGCCATTCGCGGAGCAGGCACCTATGACGGGATTGTGCGTCCGCAACAGGTTGTTGATCTCTTTTCGGGCGAAGGGCTGAAGCGTATCTTGATTGGCGAGGCGCAGTTCAATGCGGCCAAGCCAGGGCAGGCTTTGGATTTGCAATACGCCTGGGGCAATCACATTGGGATGCTGCATTTGAACCGGATGGCCAGCACTCAACCCGGCATGATCAGCTTTGGCTACACGGCGGAATATGGCTCCAAGTTTGGCGGTCGTATCGAAGACCCAGACATCGGCATGGAAGGCGGCTTCCGTATTCGGACCGGCGAAAAGCTCAAAGAGCTGATCGTAGCGCCGGATGTTGGCTACTTCATCCAAAACGCCTTCGAGTAAGGGGACTGTCATGGCTAAGAAGTCAAAAGAGCGCCTCGAGCTGGAAGCGAAGGCTGAGGGTTTGGGGCTGAAGTTTTCCAGCAATATCGGTGATGAAAAACTGATGGAGCGGGTGCAGGTGGCAGAGCTTGAAAAGACTGCCGTCAAGGATGCGGCGGAGGCGGCCGAGCCCGATGGCGAGACCCCCGCAGAGCAAGACGTGGAGCCAGAAACACCTGAACCAGAAACGCCGCCGACGCTCAAAGGTGACGTTCTCAAGGTGTCAAAAGAGCGCCGAGCGCTTGAGGACAAGGCTGCGGATCTCGGCATCCTGGATGTTGCAACCAAGCAAGATGACGTTCTGGCGCTGATGGTCGGTGTTGCGGAGCTCAAAGCTGAGGTGAACCCGCTTCAACCAGTGTTCCCTGAACCCATGTCGATCGAACTGTTCGAGCGTGTTACATGCAAAACCCTGGAGCGCGTTCGGTACAATGGCACGCTTTACAGCGTCGGCGAACCAATCGAGCTCGACCCGGCGACCTTTGATGAACTCAAAGCTCTTGGTGTTGTCACCGCATCTTAACACCGTCGCATCGCCCGGACAGTCTGGGCGGTGGTAACCTTCCCGGCGGTGATCTGCCGCCGGGCTTTTTGACAACGGAGATACCCAGCGAGAGAGGGGGTCTGGTCCGGGTCGCAAGCCCGTCAGCACCCATAGACCACCGCCGACAACGGTGCAGGAGACCTTGGAAGGTAGGAGCACAGCTCGCCCCCCAAATTCGCAATGGAGATTGAATTGACCTACACGACACAAAGCGAGCTGGAAGATCACTATGGCACGTCGCTGTTGGTTGATTTGACCGACCGTGCCGAGGTTGCCACGGGCGGGATCGACGCGGTTGTTGTGGCACAGGCGATTGATGACGCTGCCGGTGAAATCAACGGTTACCTCAAAGCCAAATATGTGCTGCCGATCGATGGCATTCCTGATCCGCTGGGTGTCCTGGCGCGTCGGATGGCGATTTACAATCTGCATGTCTATGAGCCTTCGGCCAAGATCACGCGGGATTATGAGCGTGCGATTGCTACGCTCAAGGACATCTCGAAAGGTCTGGTCAAACTTGATGCCGCTGGAGTTGCCCCCAAAAGCAGCGGGGCGGGTGGGGCGCAGGTCACAGATCGCGAACGCCCGATGACGGCTGAGAATATGAAGGGCTTCATCTGATGTTAAAGGCCGTTCAAACCCGTCTTGAATCCCGTGTTCCTGAGCTGGAAAACCGGGTCGATCTGGCCGCTGAGTTTGCGCGCTTGCGCGAAAGCGGCCGGGGACCAGTAGGGGGCGTCGCCTGTTTTGTGCTGCCCTCTGGCACAACCGGCCTTCAGGCGAGGGCGTCGAGCGGGCTCTTTGTTCAAGACATCCGCCTGGGCGTGTCGGTGGTGACAATGCTGCAATCGACCGATGCCACAGGGCAACGCGCGCTGGATCGGATCGATGAGTTCCTAAAGGAAATCCAACGCGCGCTTTGCGGCTGGGCCCCAACGGACACCGTGGGTGTTTTTGAACTGGCCTCAGAGCGTCCGGTTCCTCAAGAGCGCGGCACATTGGCCTTCCTGACTGACTTTCGGATCAACGACCAACTGAGGATCCCCACATGAACCTACCCAAGCTTCCCAGCGGTGGCGGCAAATACACGCGCGATGAGACGGGCGATCTGACCCAGACGTCAGCGCCTACTGCGCCACCTCCCGCCCCCCAAACCTCTAAACCGGCCAAGCGCCGTTCAGCCAAAAAGACAGCCCAAAGATCGGAGGCGTAGATGACCAAGTTCTGGCGCAAGAAAGTCATTCTGTTCAAAACCGAAGCCACCTATGGCACCGATGCGCTGCCAACCGGCGCGGTGAATGCGGTGCGGGCCAAAAATGTGCGGCTGAGCCCGATGGAAGGCACGGATGTTGATTTGGGTCATGAGGTGCCCTGGCTTGGCAATCAAGGCAGCGTACCTGCAGATCTGCATGTGACCCTAAGCTTTGAGGTTGACCTGGTCGGCTCTGGCACTGCGGGTCAGGCACCAGCCTTTGGGCCGATGCTCCTAGCATGCGGCTGTGCAGAGACCATCGATGCGGGCACCTCAGTCACCTACAATCCGGTCTCGTCGGATATGGATGCGGGCACTGCTTACATCAACATTGACGGCATTTTGTTTACATCGGTGGGCATGCGCGGCACCTGTGATGTTGTGGTGAATGCCTCGGGTGTTCCGGTTTTGCAGTTTAACTTCACCGGGCTTTATGTGCCGCCCAGCGATAGTGCCGCGCCGGTGTCGGACACCTCAGCTTGGCCTGATCCCAAGGTGGCGTCGCATCAAAACACGCCGGTCTTTACGATCGACGGCACGCCGCATGTGATGCGCAGCTTCAAACTGAGCCAAGCCAATGAGGTCGAACCGCGCTTCTTGATAGGCAAAGAAGAGGTGGTGATCTCGGATCGCGCCGAAATGATTGAATGCCAGATCGAGGCAACCACACTGGCGGTGTTCAATCCGTACAATTTGGCCCAGGCGCAGGCCAAAGTGCCTTTGGTGTTGCAGCATGAGGCCACGGCGGGCCGGATCTCAACCTTGTCAGTTCCGGCGGCGCAGGTGCAACGCCCCGACGCGCCAACCGAAGCGCAGGGCATCATGGAAAGCCCGCTGCGCTTCAAACCACAACCCACGTTCGGCAACGACCAGTGGACACTGACCTTTACCTAAATCTGACCCTTAAGGAGACCTGACATGGGTTTTATCTTGAATGCCAACCGCACTTTTTCCGCGCCTTGCCGATCAGCCGATGGCCAGACCTTCGATGTGACCTTTCGGGCGCTGACGGATGAGCAGGTCAAAGAACATGACTTCGACAGCGTTGAGGGGGAAAAGACGTTTTTGCGTGCCATCGTGCATGACATTCCCGACATCGAGGGCGACGACAAACAACCCATCGCGTTTGGGCCTGAGGTGTTGGGCCAAATGTTGGAATTTGCGGATCTGCGCGGGGCGTTTTTGCGCGGTTACCGCGAACAAGTGACGGGTGCGCAAACGGGAAACTGATCTGGGCTGGGCGGGCCATTATCGAGGGCACGCTCTGGGACAATGGCCCAACCGCCCATGATCTTGATGACGATGCTGACTTTTGGGACATCCCGCGCGGGCTTTTGGACCGTGCGCCCTTAGAACAGGGGCTTTGGCCAGAACACGAACAGGCTGCCGAAGGTTTTTTGCGTATTCGCAGTCAGTGGCGTGTGTTGCCAGCATTTGGAGCTGCGCCGGTTTGGTTGGGTCTGGATTACACCGCCGCTGAAACCGGATTGCGGCTGGCGGGATTTGATCTGACGCCGGAATTTTGGGGCCAAATCCAACTCATTGAACAGGGGGCCAAAGCGGCCTTGAACGGGGATTAAAGATGACCCTCAGGTTTCATTCACGTCTGACGGCCGATGGCAAACAGGCCAAGGTTGAAATCAAAGGCACAGCCGCCGAGGTCGACAAGTTGTCGAATGAGCTGAAAGGCGTGACGCGTGACGGCAGCACTGCGGCGCAGTCATTGGATAAGATCGAGAATGAAGCGCGCCAAGCGGCCGCAGCCCTTCAGGGGGCGTCGGTTGAAGCGGGCAAGGTCAAAAACACGCATAATGCGGCAGCGGGGTCAGTTGGCAATCTGACCGCTCAGCTAAATGATACCTTTGTAACGGCAGCGGCAGGACAAGCGCCGATGCAAATTGCGATCCAACAAGGCACGCAAATCGGGCAGGTGTTCCAGCAAACCGGGGTCAAAGGCAAAGACGCGTTTAAGCTCTTGTTGTCGGGTGCAACGGCGATGGTCAGCCCGATCAACCTGATCACAATCGGCTCTATCGCGGCAGGGGCTGCGATGCTGCAATGGCTGAACAGCTCAAGCCGCAAGGCCAAGCCCTTGGCAGAGCAAATTGATGATCTTGGCAGCAAGCTGGATGACTATCGAAAAGCAGCGGATTTGGCGTCTGAATCAACAGAAGCTTTGGAAGACCGGTTTGGACAAGTCACGCCGCGCATTCGGGCCTATTTGCAAAAGGCGGCCGCGTCAGAGATGCGCGCGTTAAAGCTTGCTCAACGGGAAATCGCGCAAACGATGGTCAAGGACTCGGGTCTTGCGTTGCCCAATGACGGTTTGGGGGATCTCGCTCAGGTTGGCGAGATGATGGGATATTCCGGGTTGTTCTCCACCAATGGGTTGATGGGGGAAGGCCGAGATGAACGTCGGGCCATCTTCTCAGAGATTATTGGCGGCTTTCGGGATATTAAAGATGCGGCTGACAAGTCGACGGATGCGCAAATTGCTGCCGCAGAACGACTGCGTGATGGGCTTGAGGTCGGATCGCGTTTGGTGGGGGGCATCACCAGCGAAGAACTGACCCGACTGCGCTCCGTCGAAGATTATTTGATGCGTCTCTATGAGATCCGTGCGCGCGAACCGGATGAGGGGCGTTTGGCAGGGCAGGCGGAATCGGCCTGGACGCAATACTATCAATCGCGAGTTCTTGGGGAACGTGCGCTTCAGGCCGAACAGCAACGCACTATCCAGCAAAAAACCTATGATCCATACCAAACCAGCCGGGTTGCGTCCGAGCAATCGCTTGCCTTAGGGCAAGATTTGCTGGCGACGATGCAGCACCAAAACGAGCTGACGCGCATTGCCGTTGTGCATGGGGCTGACAGTGTTGAGATGACAGAGGCGCGCGCGGCGGCAGAGCGGCGCGCATTTGAAGAACTGCTGGCGTCGCAGGACGTTTCAGAGGCGCTTAAAGAAGAGTTGCGCGGCGCACTTGAGGAAAGCCAAGCCATTGGTGGGACAGATGTTGGCGCGGGTATCCGTGGCGCTGTGACTGAAGCGGGAGCCTTGGTCAAAAACCTTGGGATCAGCTTGAAACTGGCGCAGCGCATAGCCAGCTTTGGCCCGCAGGGGATGACGGGAGCCAACACCAGAGATCCGCTGACAGGCAAGCAATATGGCGGGCGTGGCGGTGACCCACGCAGCATGGGCGGCACTGCATATGACTGGCAAAATCGCGATGCCGAGGAGTTCTTGCGAAACTGGAAACCACCGAGCGCGGCCAAAGCCGGGCGAGGGCGTGGCGGCAGCCTCAATAGTCAGGTCAAAGAGCTGAAGAAACAGCAAGAGGCTGTGGAACAGTTGACCCGTCGCTATGATGACCAGCTCGCAATTTTGCGCGAGAGCGATCCGGTTCAAAAGGAAATGTTGCGCAATCGTGAGACCTTGGCGCATGCGACCGATGCGGAGCGGAAGGCGATTGAAGCCAAAATCACAACGCTGGAATCGGAAAAAACCGCGCAGGATCAGGCCTCGGCCGCGTCCGACTATCTCAAATCCACGTCGTCTGATTTGATCCCGGCGCTGGTGCGTGGCGGCGAAGACGCCGCCTCGGCATGGGACCGGTTGACACAATCGCTTGAGGCGGCGGCCTGGCAGGCTTTGCTGTTGGGCGAGGGGCCTTTGATGAAGCTTTTGTCGGGTGCGGGGCTTGGCGGCGGCGGCGGTGGCCTCGTTGGTGGGTTCCTCAAGCTGTTGGGGTTTGCGGATGGCGGCATGAACTACGGCAAAGGGGGCGGGCGCGATGATGCCAATCTGGCGCTGATCAGCTCGGGCGAGTTCACGGTGAATGCCCAGGCCACGGCCCGCCATCGGGCGCTGCTTGAGGCCATCAATTCAGGCGCGCCCATACCCGGTTTTGCCAATGGTGGTGGGCATGGGGCGGCGCTGATGGCTCCGGCGGGTGGTTTCAAAATCCAGTTTATTGATCAATCGCGCGGGGTGGATGTGCAAGCCAAGGAAATCACCGATGAAGGGGGAGGACGCAGGTTGCAAGTCATCATCGATGAACGAATGGCGGCTGTTGTTGGAAAGAATGGCAGCGCCACGCAGAGGGCAATGCGAAACGGCTTTAACCTTTCACCTGCAAGGGCGCGCCGATGATCCCTGCATGGCCAAGTACCCTGCCCAAACCAACGCGCAGCGGGTTCCAACAAACGCCAGTGGATCAGCGGCGCAAGCGGGGCACTGATGCGGGTGTGCCGCGCTATGGCAAACGCTTTTCGCTGGCGGCTCAAACCGTGGCGCTTGGGGTCATTTTGGATCGCGGGCAAAAACAGGTCTTTGATCACTTTTATCAAGTCACCTTGTCGGCGGGCACTCAGACGTTCTGGATGCCTGACCCAATCAGCGACGGCTGGCCCTTGGCGACGGAGCAGGGCGAGCAATTGCTATCCCCGGACGGTGCGCCGCTTTTGATGGCCTCTCGGTGGCTGTGTCTCATGGGCGAGGAAACGCCTTTAACAGGGCCTTTAAAGGGGCTTGAATTTCCTGTGTCCTTTTCTGTTGTGGTGATGCCATGAGACGGGTGTCGATCACAGCACGCAGGGATTTTG
>NZ_JBOEGM010000042.1:0-9876 GCF_050633425.1 Pelagimonas sp.
ATGAGCCCCATACACCCGAGAAATCGACCTCAGCGTCCAATGATGCGATGAACCGTGATGCGCGCAATGAGAGAGACCATGCTGAAGACAGCCCGATCGCCCTGCCCTCCCATGCCGGGGGCCTCGCAGGCCTTGCGGGCTCCGGCACGCTCGATCGGTTGGTTGAAAATGCGCGCGACTACGCCAAAGCCTCAACGGCTGAGAACACCAACAAGGCCTATGCCGCTGACTGGAAGCACTTCGCGCGCTGGTGCAGGCTCAGGGGTACCGATCCTATACCCCCGTCGCCAGAGATGGTTGGGCTCTATCTGGCAGATCTCGCGGCACCAGCGGCCCCCTCCCCTTCGCAGTCGGCAGTCCAACCTCTTTCCGTCTCGACTATTGATCGCCGTCTCTCCGGGTTGTCGTGGAATTACACGCAGCGCGGCTTTGCGCTTGATCGTAAAGACCGCCACATCGCTACGGTTCTCGCCGGGATCAGACGCAAGCACGCGCGCCCACCAGCCCAGAAGGAAGCAATCCTGCCGGAAGATATCCTCGCCATGGTCGCCACCCTGCCCTTCGATCTGCGTGGGCTACGGGACCGGGCCATCCTGCTGCTGGGGTTTGCCGGAGGCCTCCGGCGATCCGAGATCGTCAGCCTCGATGCCGGCAAGGACGACACCCCTGACAGCGGTGGCTGGATCGAGATTCTCGACGGCAAAGATGGCGAGGGCGCCGTGCTGACCCTAAACGCCAAGACCGGCTGGCGCGAGGTCGAGATTGGGCGTGGATCCTCGGAACAGACCTGTCCCGTGCATGCGTTGGAACAATGGCTGCACTTTGCCAAGATCGACTTCGGGCCAGTCTTTGTCCGCACCTCGCGCGACGGCAAGCGCGCCCTGGAGGCACGGCTCAATGACAAGCACGTCGCACGCCTCATCAAGGCAACTGTACTCAAAAGCGGTATTCGTGCGGAGTTGCCTGAAAAGGAACGTCTGGCGCTTTTCTCTGGACACTCCCTCCGCGCCGGTCTCGCGTCTTCGGCGGAAGTCGACGAACGCTACGTCCAGAAACAGCTTGGTCACGCCTCCGCAGAGATGACCCGCCGTTATCAACGCCGACGCGACCGGTTCCGCGTGAACCTCACCAAGGACGCCGGGCTTTGAAAGCCACTCAAACCCACTGGTTCTGTGAAACGCTTAGATAAAATGTCCGCGCCTAGCTTACAGCTTAACGCTTCAATTGAAATCGGAAATTAAATGCGACACAGGAGGCAAATCATCTTGTTCTTCTTCGAGTGGTCCCGGCAGAAACCAGAGATCTTCTTCGTGAGCCTCTTCATCCTCCTCGATGGTGATGAGTGGGTCACTGAAATCATCAGTCATAGTGGATGCTCGGATCTTCATGTGTGCAAAATACTGCTCTTTTGCACATTACCCAAGTGATTTTGTGGCGGCTGCCTTCGCTCTTTATATAGTATGCGCGCGCGACTGCCGGTGAAACCTCTCAGATCGCGCTCAGCGCATGGAAACCAAGGGTTTTTGGACGAACACGACGAGAGAGCACCTGCTTGCATTCTTTTATAAACGGTCGTTTATTAACGATACCTTAAATTGCAAATGGCCTTTTTTGATGCCCCTGATTGGTTATGCGCGCGTATCTACCGAGGATCAGACCCCCCTGCCCCAGTCGCAGGCCCTGAAATCCGCGGGTTGCGCCGAGATCCATGAAGAACAGGCCTCAGGCGGCAATCGTGCGCGGCCGGTGCTTGCGCGGGTGTTAGAACGCATAGGTAAGGGCGACACGCTGGTTGTCGTGCGTATTGACCGTCTTGCCCGCTCATTATCGCATCTGCTGGAGGTGATCGAGCGACTGGAGGCCAAGGGGGCGTTCTTTCGTTCCATTCAGGACCCGATCGACACCGGATCCCCGCAAGGCAAGTTCACGCTGCAGGTGTTGGGCGCCGCGGCCGAGTTCGAGCGTGCGCTGATCCGGGAACGTACCAAGGCGGGGCTGGCGAGCGCCCGTACCAAGGGCCGGGTCGGCGGGAACCCTGGACTGCGGGCCAAAGATCCTGCCGCTCTTCGCAAGGTGCGGCTGGCGCGACAAGACGGCTACATGGAGCGTCTGAACGAGACTGCCCAGGACTGGGTGCCCCATGTGCGCCGGCTGCGACCCGACTTGGCCTGGGAAGACGTGCTGCGCATCATCAACGGCCCCTTGCCCGAGGCGCGTCGCTGGACCCAAAGCCGTCTCTTGCGCGCTGTGAAGGCATATGTCCGCGACGGCTTCCTGCCGGCCGAGGTGCTGGCCCGCGCCGGGCGCCGCGAAACCGACGACCGTCTGCCCGCCATCGTCGCCGGAATCAAGGGCGCGGACCCCGACATCACGCTTCAGGCGATCTGCACCCGGCTGCAGGCGATGCGCGAACGCACGCCGCGCGGGCGGACAAGCTGGCAGCCTTCGTCGGTGAAGATGCTGCTGGAGCGGGCCGAGAGGCTGGGGTTGCTCGACTGAGATCCCGGAGAATCGTCCATCCGATTCTGCCGACTGATTTCTGTACGCACTCACAATACATCTTGTGGTCACTTCGCAGCTGGCAACGAGGTGTTGAAGTAGAGTGAGAGCGCAGTCGCCCAAGACGCTGATTTTTAACAGTTTACCGTCGACAGAAATGGGTGCCTTCAACGCCCCCAGGCCGCTCAACGGTTTGGTCTGGATTTATCCACAATATCTGTTAAGCTTTGCAAAACAATAAAGACTTGAGGGCAGTGATGAACGGGATACGGGCCTCCCAGAGATTTGAAGTCATGTCCAAGCGACTTGGTAGTCGGTTGCGTGAACATGCGCAGGAAACCTTCCCACCGGACGCTCAGAAGGGTCTCCGCCGCTTCGCCATGCGGGAAGCGGCCGAACTTCTTCGCATTAATCAGAATACCTTCCGCCATCATGTGTCAAACCTCGAAGGCTTCCCCGAAGGTGTTCTGGAGGGCGGCAACCGCCGTAGCTTCTCTGCAGAGGAGATGGTCGAGGCACAACGCGTACTTCTCGAGACTGGAAGGATCAAGCCAGAAGAACACCCGCACAGAAGACCGGGAGAGGCTTGTCAGGTCTTGACGATTTTCAACCTGAAAGGTGGTTCGGCAAAGACGTCATCTGTTGCCCATGTAGGACAACTACTGGGTCTCCGCGGATACCGGGTCTTGCTGATCGACCTCGACAGCCAGGCAAGTCTGACGAACCTGTTCGGGGTAACTCCCGAGCTTGATCCGGATATGCCAACTTCATACGATCTTATCCGATCCGACGATCCATTGCCCGCAGCAGAGATCATTCGCAAAACGAACTTCCCGACCGTGGATCTGATCCCGGCATCCATGGACATCATGGAATACGAGTTTGAGGTCGCCTTGAGCTTCAGACACGGCGCCACCACGTTCCATAGCCGCATCCGGGAAGCGCTTGAGCCTGTCCTCAACCGATATGATGTGGTGATATTTGACACCCCACCGCAGCTGAACTTCTCTGTGATCTCTGCCCTCTTTGCATCAACCGGGGTCCTGATCCCGCTCAACGCGTCGATGCTCGATGTCATGTCGCTGGCGAGCTTTCTGGGCATGGCTAGCAACCTGATGGGCGTCGTAGAGGCACACGCCCCGGAACATGGACTGAACTTCGTGCGAGTTCTGATCACCCGTTACGAAAATACGGATGGTCCGCAGGTGCAGATTTCATCTCTGCTTCGGACAGTCCTCGGGGATGCCGTATTGTCTGCCGAGTTTCTGAAATCAACAGCCGTGGGTGATGCTGCGAACACCCAGCAGAGCATCTTTGAGGTCGAACCTCGCGATGTGAACCGCAGAACTTACGAGCGCGCGATCGAGTCCGTCTCGCGCGTGACAGACGAAGTCGAACGCGAAATCCTGAAAGCATGGGGGCGTAGCCATGGCGCGTAAGGTCTTCGGGGACTCACTCAAGAACGCGATGGGCAAAACGCCGCCTTCGGACGAGGATCTGGATGTGAAGCGAACGAGCCCGACAGTAGCTCGCGCACAAGCATCTGTGCTCGAAGAGGATAAACACGCCACGCGGCTGATCGACCCGACCGCCATACGGATGTCCGCGGTCATGGACCGCATCGATCCAAGCGATGGTCTGGATGAGCTTGTCTCGTCGATCCGCGAGCACGGTCAAAAGGTTCCAGTGCTGGTTCGCCGAACCCAGGACGGTGCGCTTGAGATCGTCTATGGACGCCGTCGGCTTCTCGCTTGTCGCCAACTTGGTCAGAAAGTGCGCGCCACGGTCATGGAGATGACCGACGAAGAAGCTCTCATTGCCCAAGGCGTAGAGAATAATGCGCGGCAAGACCCATCGTTCATCGAAAGGGCTTTGTTTGTCGCCGGGATCATTCGAGAACTTGGGAAAACTGACGAAACACGCAAGAACGCTCAAACGATCGCGTATCGGGCACTTCAGATCGATGAATCGCTCGTCTCGCGGATGAACCGTATCGCTACGGGCATCCCGATGGAACTGATCCAGGCTATCGGACCTGCACACGGCGTTGGTCGACGGGTTTGGGAAAAGCTTTTCAGGCTGTGCGAGAAAGACGTCGCGAGAGCCCGAGAAATTGCCAGCGAAATCCCTTGCAACATCCCGGGCCCCGACCGTCTCGAAGCGGCGGTCACCTTGCTGACAGCCACCAAACCGTCGACGCAGAAGACACATTCCAGAGAGCGCGTGAAAATCGGCCGAAAGGGCAACCGCATCACCATCGATGTGGACGAGGATCTTGTCCCTCGTGTTGAGGAGGCAGTCCGGAAGCTGGTCACAGAGCTTCTTGACCGCGGTCAAGACAGGCCAGAGTGACGACCCCGTGTCTTGACCGCGGTCAAGACATCAAAAGAAACGAGCAGAGAACGAAAGGAGGACCGGCTAGAAAAAGAAAGACCCCCCGAAAGCGATGCTTCCGAAGGGCCTCAATCAGTCTCGACACCTGATTGATACCCCCAAAACGAATCGATTTCAACACCGCTCGCGGTGAACGGGGAAGCTTTTTCTTCCGAAACACCATGAGACATGCAACTGAAACAACAACCGCCCTGGCGGAACGGACATCTTTGCCCTGCCCTAACCCCTACGAGCTTCTGGGCCCGGTTCGCGTACTGAGGAAGGAGCTCGGTCTCACAACCAATGACCTCGCCGTTCTGACCGCGCTCATTAGCTTCCTACCCCGCAACGAACGTGAGATTCAGGACAGCAAGCGACTTACGCTCACTGTCGTGTTCCCATCGAACGCTTCTCTCTCAGAGCGCGCCAATGGACTCGATGAGAGAACACTTCGACGCAGCCTGGGACGCCTCTCAGCTGCTGAACTGATCGAACGCAAGAACTCAGCAAATGGCAAACGCTTTCCGCTGAGGTATGGAGGCGTTATCAGAGATGCCTTCGGTATCGACCTGAAACCCTTGATACAGAGGTACGGCTCGCTCGCGACACAAGCCTTGGAACTCACCGAAGAACGCGAGCGCTTGCGCTCACTGAAGGCTGAGGCGTTGGCCCTACGTGCTTCGCTACTCCAACAGACACGCTTCGATGAAGCAAAGCTCTCTACCCTCAACATGATCAGAAATGTCCTGCGTCGAGCAACACTAACCGTTGATGCAGTCCTGAGCGTTATCTCGGAACTTAGAGCCCTCGGAGCCGATACCGACGCAAGCTACGGTGAACACCATGCCGCAGCAAAAGCTAGTTCCGAAGATAATTTACAAGCTATCGAACACCAACCTTATGCACCAGAATCCAACGATCTGCCCGCCACAAACGGACAAAATGTCCGGCACATAGAGTCTTTAAAAAAAGATATTAAAAAGATTGCTCCCTCTACGGTCAATCGCGCTGAACAAACCGCAAAAACCAAACCGACGATGAACCGAGACCCAGCACGCATGGCATGGGAAGATTTCACCCATGTTGCGGGATTTTTCCCAGAACCGCCGCGTACAGGAGAAGCCCTCACCCGCATTCTATACGACCTCGGTCGATTGCTTAGAATAAGCCAAGACGAACTGCGGCATGGGCTCCAGAAAGCTGGCGCGGGAAAACTGCTTCTCGTCTTCGACTACCTGATAGCAAGAGCAGACACGATCAAACACCCTGACGCCTATTTCGAAAGGATCCTACGCACACAACTTGCTCCCACATGAACTTCTTGACCGCGGTCAAGAACAACCGCGAGAGGGAAAGGAGTGTTGGTTTGAGGGTGACGGGAAGTGAGATCGGGAGAGTGGCTTCCGGCGCCCGTCGTGGAGAAGATCTGATGACGAAAGCTGTCCAGAAAATCACCCTGTCCCCTTCGCGGGATATCCCTTTCGACAAGCTCGTGTTGAGCCAGTCCAATGTGCGGCGCATCAAGGCTGGCGTATCCGTCGAGGAACTCGCCGAAGACATCGCCCGCCGTGGTCTCTTGCAGAGCCTGAGCGTGCGGCCCGTGTTGGCTGACGATGGGACCGAGACCGGCAAGTTCGAGATTCCGGCCGGTGGACGGCGGTTCCAGGCATTGTCCCTGCTGGTGAAGCAGAAGCGTTTGGCGAAGACCACGCCCATTCCCTGCATCGTGCGGGATGCTGCGTCCGACATCCTGGCCGAGGACGATTCCCTTGCAGAAAACATGCAGCGCGTCGCCCTGCACCCGCTCGATCAGTTCCGCGCGTTTGTGGCGCTGCGGGACAAGGGTCAAAGCGATGCTGAGATTGCCGCCGCCTTCTTCGTGACGCCGCAGATCGTGAAGCAGCGCCTCAAACTTGCCTCCGTCGCCCCTGCCCTGCTTGAGGTCTATGCCGAGGATGGCATGACGCTGGAACAGCTGATGGCCTTCACGGTGAACCCCGATCACGCGCGTCAGGTTCAGGTCTGGGACGTGATCCATTCATCCTGGAACAAGGAGCCATTCCAGATACGGCGCATGCTGACCGAGACCTCGGTCCGGGCGTCCGACCGACGCGCGGTCTTTGTGGGTGTTGATGCCTATGAAGCGGCTGGTGGCACGATGCTGCATGACCTCTTTCAGGGCGATGACGGTGGTTGGCTCGAAGACCCTGCCCTGCTCGATCGGCTGGTGAGCGAAAAACTCCAGGCGGAGGCTGAGACGGTAGCGGTTGAGGGCTGGAAATGGATCGAGGTCGCACTCGACCTGCCCTACGGCTACAGCCACGGCCTGCGGTCCCTGTCCGGCGATCCAGCACCAATGACGGATGACGAAGGTGCGGCCCATGCCAAGCTGCTCGCCGAGTATCGGGCTCTGGAAGAGGAATACGCGGGACAGGATGAATTGCCTGACGAGATCGACACGCGGCTTGGCGTGTTGGAAACGGAGATGGAAAGGATCGAGACCCGGCCGTTGATCTTCGACCCCTTGGAAATTGGACGGGCAGGTGCGTTCGTCACATTCGACCGCTACGGTGCGCTGGCAGTCTATCGCGGCTATGTGCGTCCAGAGGATGAGCCCGTTGAGGAGACCGCGGTTCAGGACGGTACTGATCCTGCGGTGGCGGGGCAGGGGGATGATCGTGATCTCACCGATAGCCATGCCAGTGCCGCTCATGTCGGAACCGTCATCATGTCGGGTGGCCAGCCAGTTGGGGCAGACCTGCCGGAGGATGAAGATGACGGGGCGCTGAAGCCACTGCCTGAGCGGTTGGTCATGGAGTTGACGGCCCACCGGACGCTGGCACTGCGTGAAGCGATCGGACGCTCGCCAGATGTCGCGCTGACGCTGCTGCTTCTGAAGCTTGTCACAGATATCTTCCGCAGCTCCTCTGCTTCGGGCAGCTGTCTCGAGGCATCCGTGCGTCACGTCTACATGTCGGCGCAAGCGAGTGATCTAAAGGACAGCGTGGTGGCCAAGCTGGTCGACGAGCGTCACGCGGAATGGGAAGCCGATCTGCCGCTTGGCGATGACGCGGCACTCTGGGACTATCTGACAGTTCTCGACCAGGGCAGCCGTCTGGCCTTACTGGCACATTGCCTCAGCTTCGGTGTCAACGCGCTGCATGAGAAGGTCAACCCATACGGGGCAGGCATCTCTGCAGGTGGTCTGACGCGTCGTATGGCGCATGCCGATCTCGTGGCGTGTGCCGTCGAACTCGACATGGTCGATGCGGGCTGGGAGCCGACGGTCGACACCTATCTCAACCGCGTGCCCAAGGTCCGCATCCTCGAGGCCGTGCGCGAGGCGAAAGGGGACGGGACTGCCCAGCTTCTCGATCACCTGAAGAAGGGCGAGATGGCCAGTGAGGCCGAGCGCTTGCTGAAGGGCAGCGGCTGGTTGCCCGAGGCCTTGCGCCGGAACGATCTCGTAGCGCTGGACGATGAGGGCCATACCGAAGGGCAAGGGGCGGATGTCGATGCCGAAGTGGCTGAGAGCGTCAGTGAAGCTGACCTTCCTGCATTCCTGACGGATGGCTTGCCTGCTGAAGGCGCGTCTATGCTGGCCGCGGAATAACGTGATCCAGCAGGGGGCGGGTATTCCGCCCCCAAATCATCCAATAACCGAAAAATATCAATAGGATGAATGCGATTGCTCGCATTCGAAATGAGGAATCATGTCTGCAACAACCATCATCGACACTGCACCCCTCGGGGCGCTCATTCGCTACACTGACGGCAGCCCCAAGCCGCCGGCGCGCTTCACAAAGAAGCTCGCAGCCTGGGAGCGCTCGAACGGCGTGGGCCGCCTTGTGAAGAAGGAGCCACCCCGACCTTACCCGACCTGGACGGCTCCGGCCTCCTTCACGCTGCATGAGGGAAACTTCTCCTCTGACGGGGTCATCCTCGTCACCATCATGCGCAGCCATTCGGCTGACAGCGCCCTGGTTTTCGAGGTGGCCGAGGATCCGAAGCCCGGGCAGGTGCGCGTGCTTCTCGACTTCGGTGGCAACACCGAGTTGCTGCATCTGGCGGAAACGATCACCGCGGCCGAGCTCTGGATCGCGCGAGAGGGCTACCGCAACGCGCGGCTTGAGATCGTTGGCGACGAAGACAGCGAAAGGGCAGGGGGCGCGAACCTGGCCGCCTGAGCCCAACTGAAACCGAGGGGCCCGCCCAAGCGCGGGCCTCTCAACCATCACAACCTTGTCCTTTGAGTTCGCGGGGCACCAAAGGATCCATCCCCAAGCAACAAAGTCTTCAATCAAGAGTTTGCCCGGGAGGCTGGCGGCGTTCCAAGCATCAGCGCGACAACCGGCTCCTGACGTTTGGGGACCATCCCCCGCTCGCCATTCCCTTCCTTGGCCCGAATCCTGTCTTCGAGATCAACCCGCGAGGGGTCGGACTACGGGCGAGCCCGTGCCGCCGGATGGATTCGGACGAGCCGAACGCACCCGGTGATGTCAGCCAGTCTTCGGGCCTGCGGGGTCCTGTCGCGCGGGGGATGGTCCCCCGCCTCCAAGACAGGAGCCAAACAGATGTCCCGCAAAGATGCACACGCCTTCGCCGCCTCACTCGCCGCCACGCTCATGGTCTCGATCGTCGTCTTCCAGGCTGGAGATGGAACCTTCGGCGCCCTCCCCGCCGATGAAATCGACGGCGACGAGGTCGTGATCGTCTCGGAGTACGATCCCTTCGGGTGAGGCTTCGGCCTCACTTCCCGTGGTCCCGGGCGCGGCGCAGGTGCGCCTCCGGGCCTATCGCCGACCAAGTGATCTGCGATGCCGATCTGAGGAACGGCGGTGTGCCACCTGGCGCAGATCGTGGGGCGCACAGGCCGCAGGGAGCCGACCTTCACCGCGAAGCGTACGGATGGCAGCGCAAAGCAGCGGGCTGACATTGCAAGCATCGAAGCATCGCGAAAATTTCGCTTGCCTTTAAGAAATACAACATCGTATGATGTAGAAA
>NZ_JBOEGM010000043.1:0-29705 GCF_050633425.1 Pelagimonas sp.
GATAGCGTTTGGCTTCCTTGGCGGGATGCGGACGATGAAACGTCTCGACCTCGCCGTCCTTTTCGAACCGCACTCGTGAACCGCGTCCTTCGATGACCTGCGCACCAGCTGCGACAAGTAATCTCTCAACAGCGGACCATTCGACTGTTCCCGACACTGGGTCGGCAAAGACAACGGCCAGAGTCTTGCGGTGTTTGCTATTCATGGGTCTATATAGGTCATGCTTGCATATATTGCAAGCAAGTTGCTCACTAGGGTGTGTGCCGGTTTCTCATGATGCGCCGCACCAAACGTCAAAACAACAGAATCTGTAGTATACTCCGTCGCACTATCAGCCAAAATCAAGCCATTGATCTCGCATGGATTTACGAGATCGCGTTGGTGCAAATTTAAGAAAACTAAGGCGGCTTCAATCCCTTAGCCAAGAAGCCCTGTCACTTAAGGCAGGACTTGAACGAGGCTATGTTGGCCGACTGGAACGTTCACAATATTATACCTCAATGGCGACCGTGCAAAAGCTTGCTTTTGCTCTCGAAGTTGACCCCATCGAGTTAATCGAGCCAGTTCTGATAACCCGCGGTAAAAAGTCAGGAACCGCCGATCATGAAACCTCAGATGATCCAAAGGAGTCTGGATGCTCACATCTGCTTGCTGCGCCATTTCAAGAAGGGTTTGAGCATCGTCAGGGCAATCTTTCCCTCGTACTGATCGACTATCGCTGGAATGACGGATCAACCGTTCGCCGTTGGCTGATCGATCCTAAGAAGGTCGACTTGTCTGCCGTCATCCTCAAACCTTGCACACCGCTTTAATCAACGCAGATCCCTGCTCAGTATGAAAACCAGTCTGAATGGCCCATATTGCCTCCGTAGTCGCCATATTCGACCATGATATCGCGCGAGTAGAAGTTTCCAAAACCACGCCCAACGGGCAACAAAATAGTTTGCCCGCTTTCGGAGACAAATGAGCTCGGCCAACGCGTGTGCGAGCCGTAGACACGTGCGATATATCGGCAGGTTCGGTTTTCACGGTCACAAGACCGAATACTCCAGTCCCACTGCCTTGGATCGTCACGCGGCGTGTAAGAGCGGCCTGTGAACCAGATCACATGTGTGCGGTTGAGCCATTCGTATTCTGGAAGGTCCGTATCAACCTCGCCCTCACCGCCGGGGCCACCCAATTCAATCGGTACTGCGGCGAAGGTGCAAATCCCGAACGGAGGCCTACTCGGCCACGGCGTGATGCGGCGGATCATTGTGCGATAGGCCCGCGCGCAGACCGCGCTCGGAGGAAATCCACCCGCCATACAGAGCATAATCGCGCAATCTATATCGTAGGCCTGCGCCTTTTTAGGTGCGCCAAATGTCATCAAAACACCAAAGATTGCTGACAAAATAAGCCGTTTCATCGGAGACTCCTTTGTTTGGTTTCGTCCTATGGTTTAGCATTTTGTTAAATTCTGCAATATATCATATTGACTCAATGTGTCTTTCCGCTTGTACTAGGTCGGACTAGAAGGGCTCTCAGGGGGAGAGTCCAAATGCCGATAGCGCGCAATCAAATCTTGATCACACTCGATGGGGTCAAAGACCTTCAAAAGAGGGAAGTTGCGTTCCGCTGCCGGTATGAACTCGTGGGGTTCACGGACGATGGCAAGCCGCGCTACCAGTGCATCTACCTGCGTGAGGGCGAACCCGAAGCCATTCTTGTGTCCACGCGGATCACGCCTCTCGGGCCAGAAGCGCGATACTTCAATATCTGGCCGGGGCTTTTCAAACACCATCTCGAGTTTGGCGACGGGCGCGATTTGCGCTTTGGTGCTGACTACAACCTTACCCTCGAGGGCAACGGCTGACGTTCTAGCCTTTCGCGCTGACGGAACGGCTACGGCGTCTGGGTGGACGTTTCACAGAACACGCCCGAGCTGGG
This sequence comes from Pelagimonas sp., assembly GCF_050633425.1. Taxonomy (GTDB): domain Bacteria; phylum Pseudomonadota; class Alphaproteobacteria; order Rhodobacterales; family Rhodobacteraceae; genus Pelagimonas. The sequence continues at coordinate 1,930 of NZ_JBOEGM010000043.1, forward strand.
CCACGTCCGACGATGCTGTGGAAGCGCAACCTGTTGCCGTTGCACCAATTGCGCCTGCGGCGGGAGCCTCTGCCCAAGTTCTCTCACTCATTCGTCAGACGGCCAGCCGGCACCAAAACAACAGGGCCATCGCGCAAGCAGGCCTTTCGACGCGAGACTGGCACGTTCTGTTTCAAGCGATGATTGAAGCGGAGAGCAGTTACAATCCGACTGCCATCAGCCCCAAGGGTGCCTATGGCTTAGGGCAATTGATGCCTGCTACGGCACGCGAGCTTGGTGTGGATCCCCGCGATATCTCTCAGAACCTCGACGGCGCAGCACGCTACCTGCTAACCCAACTGGCAGAATTCCGAAGCGTCGAACTTGCCTTAGCCGCCTATAACGCTGGGCCCCATCGCGTTGAGCAATACTCAGGCGTACCGCCGTTTTCTGAAACACGCGCCTACATTGCACGCATCCACGACATTCGTGAACGGCTGTCCGGTGGAACGTCGCAGCCAGCACCAATCCGCGTCGCCAATACAGCACCCACACGCGCTCCCGTCATTATTGAACTGAACTGATCAAGGACATTTTCATGCCAAGACACCACTCACGATACTTGCCACTCATGGTCGCAACCTTAGCGCTCCTTGCCTCCCCTGCCTTCGCGCAAGACTTGTCGCCCATTCAAACAATGTTGGAGACGGTCGAAGCCGCACTCACAGGACCAATTGGCATTGCCGTGGCTACTCTAGCGGTCATTGGCACAGGCTTCATGTGCATGATGGGGCGGCTGAACTGGGGATGGTTCGCCTCCGTGATCATCGGGATCGTGTTGATTTTCTCGGCGGGCACCATCGTCGACGGCTTCACCTAAGAGCAGGCAGAGCAGATGGCAGAACGTTCCCCACTTTTCCTCGGCCTCGCACGCCCACCCAAGTATCTGGGTCTCCCTGTCGGATATCTGGTGGTCTTGGCCATGGGGGTCGTTCTGCCATTTATCTGGACGAAATCTCTGATCTTTTTCCTGATCGGGATCATTGCCTATCCAGTCCTTTGGTTCGTTGCGGACAAAGAGCCTCATTTCTTTGAAGTGCTGCGCATCTCCTTTGGCACCGTGCGCCCGACCAAAAACCGCGCACATCATGGGGGTGACAGCTTTGGCGCTTGATGGTGGAACTTTGAGCGGCATCGGCCCTGCGGTGCGTGAAGCTGGGGGAACAGGATTTGCCCGTGAAAGCTACCTTGCGGAGCACCTGCCCTATTTTGCTTTGGCAACGGACGATGTGATGGTGCTGCGCGAAGGCGATCTTCTGGCAACCCTACGCCTTGATGGTCTGAACCCGATGACTACCGAGGACGATCGCCTTGATGCGCTCAAGCGCGCGGTTGCCGCAATCGTGGCCCAAACCGGGAATACGTTCGGTTTTTACATCCACCGCGTCTCTGTTCCACAAAACTTAGACCTTAAGCCCGTCGAGGGTGATACCTTCGCGTCCCAAGTCGATGCCCGTTGGGCAGCTCACATCAAAGGCCTGCGACCTTCCAAGCGGCAGATGTATCTCAGCGTCATTCGCCGCCCCAATCTCGCAGCCCGCATCCCATTTTTGCGCGCACTCGCCCGCAAAGCTTGGGTCAAAGACCGCGCAGCGCGTGTTCAAGAGCTCAACGAGGTTATGGGCTTCTTTGCGGTGGCCCTCTCTTCGGCAAACCCTGTTCGCTTAACAAAGACGGGCGGTGAATGGCTCGGGTATCTGAACACGCTCAACGCAGGCAGCTTTTCACCCATCGCATTTGGTCAAAGCCCCCTGCCCCTGTCTCATACCATCAGTGATTGCCGCGCGACGTTCGATGGAGATGTGGCGACGATTACATGTGCCACAACAGGTGCCGTCAAATATGGCGCGCTCTTCAGCATCAAATCCTATCCCGCACTGACAGACGTGACGCTTCTCGATGCGTTAGATCTGCCTCTCGATATCGTACTGACCAATTCATTCAGTCCAATCCCGAACAACATCATGGCCGAGCGCATCCAGCGCATCATCAGACAGATGCATGCGTCAGATGATGCCGCCGTGTCATTGCGCGACCAATTGGCCTTGGCTGCAGACGATCAAGAGGCGGGACGCATCGCCTTTGGCGACCATCACCTTTCCATCGCCGTCTATGCGCCTGACCGCGACACACTTGAACGCGCCGCCGCACAGATCAAACGGGTCGGCCAAGAAATCATGGCTGTGATCGTGCGCGAAAACATGGCGCTGAAAGCCACCTATTTTGCACAGAGCCCGGGCAACTTTGGCTATCGCGCCCGAAAGACACCAATCTCATCGACCAATTTTTCTGATTTTGCAGCCCTTCACGGCAGTGTTGAAGGGCGTAGCAATGACGAGAGCCCGTGGGGTCAGAGCATTGCGGTTCTGCCAACAGTGGGTACATCAGGCTACCGTTTCAACTTCCACGAAGCGGGTTCTGCAAGCAAAGAACCTACTGTGGGCCACACACTGGTTTTAGGGCGCACGGGAACTGGCAAAACATTGACGACTGCCTTCCTCACCGCGCAAGCGCAACGGATCGGCGCACGCCTGTTCTTCTTTGACAAAGATCGCGGCTTGGAAATGGCAGTCCGAGCTTTGGGTGGCCGTTACAATGAAATCCGCGCAGGCGTGCCCACAGGCCTCAACCCGCTCGCCTCTGAAATCGATGAACGCGGACGCGCTTGGTTATCCGATTGGTTGGCCACCTTGCTGACGCGCAGCGGTGCCTTATCCGGAGAACAATCGCGCCACATCCAGGGTGCGGTAACACAGAATGCAGATGCTGGCGCAGCCTTACAGCGCTTTGCCAGCTTTGAAACCTTGTTCCAGTCCTTGGATGATGATGGCGAGCTGCAGTCCCGCGTCGCAGAATGGGCCCCCGGCGGTCGGTTTGGCTGGGTATTTGATGAACCCGACCGTGGGCAGCGCCTCGATCTCTCTGGCGACATCGTCGGGTTTGATATGACTGAGATCCTCGACATGACAACGGAGCGCATGGCTGTGCTTTCATACATTTTCCGCCAGATTGAACGCGTAGTTGAAGACCGTCGACCCACCATCATCGTCTTGGACGAGGCGTGGAAACTACTGGATGATCCTTATTTCGGCGCACGCTTGGAAAACTGGCTCGTCACCCTGCGCAAAATGAACTGCGTCGTGATCATGATGACGCAATATCCCAGCCAGTTGCGCGACAGCCGCGTTGGCAAAACCATCGTTGAAACCGTCCCCACACAGATCCTGTTCCCGAACGACCGTGCCACGGTTGCCGATTACGACTTTCTACGCGTGAACGCCAAGGAAGCCGCTTTGCTCGTTCAACCAACCATTGGCCAGCGCATCGCGCTTATGCGCTCCGCAGGCGACAGCGTTTTTGTCGATGCCGATCTCTCCGCCCTTGGCGACTTGCTGCCAATTCTGGGCGGCGGAGCCACAGGCGAGGCCCGTGTGCAGGCCGACTGGCGATCAAACCCAGATTTTTGGAGACCCCAATGAAATTTTTCCCAGTTCTTTTTATGGTAGCCTCGGTGCCGCTGCTATCGGCTTGCGCGCAATACACCGAGAAAACATCGCCCTGCTTCGGTCAGAATGGCCAGCCTGCGGTAACACGCGCAGCAATATCATTTGCCGCGACAGCACCTGTCTCAACCACAATTGGCAAAGACTGCACATTCGAAGCCCTGCCGCAGCCAGAATGAGACGCGCCGCAATCATATCTGCAGCGCTTTTCATATGCGCACCTGTCAATATGGGCTTCGCGCAAGGTGTACCGACGCAAGACAATGCCGCGATCGGGCAAACCATTGCGCGCGTGACCGCGTTGGGTAAGGACTTGGGAACCCAAGGTGAGAAAGAGGTCGAGCGCTCCTCTCTCGCTGACGTTCAGGCAGATCAGCTGCGCACGCTTGAAGCTATTTCCGCGGCCATGACGGGTCCGGGCTTTGATATCAGCGCCCTTGAGGGCAATGCAGATTTTGGTGTCGCCGCAGTCTACCCCAACACCGATACAAGCCCGATGAACAGCCGCCTCTTTGGCGAGGGGCGCGAAACCGTCGAGATGATGATTGTGCGTGTGGCAGGCGAATATGCCGGTGCGCCGGGCGTGGCGCGGGCTGGTCTTTCCGCCACGCAATGGCGCTGCTTGTTTCAAGCGCTGATCAAGCAAGAAAGCCGGTTTAACATCACCGCTGAGAGCCATGTTGGGGCCTACGGGTTAACCCAGCTGATGCCCGGCACAGCATCAGACATGGGCGTCAATCGCTACGATCCGATGGATAATCTGCGCGGCGGCGCGCGCTACATCACGACTCAGCTGAACCGGTTTGGCAATATCCCGCATGCGCTCGCGGCCTACAACGCAGGCCCCGGCCGCGTGATTGAGTATGGCGGCGTACCGCCTTTTACCGAAACCCAAGGCTACGTGCGCAATATCTCCAAATTCTACAACGAATACCTCGCTGTCGTCGGCGGCGCGGACGCGCTCGGCACATTGTCGTCCTCGGACTTTGCCCTCGCAGAATATGCCAACATCTCGGATGCAGGTGTCTACTATGCAGCCAGCAGCCATGCCACGACGATGCAGGTTATCAACCGTCTGCGCGCAATTATTCTGCAGATCGATGCCCAACCCAATGCGAAAGCTGCGTGGGAGCTCAACACCTACGCCAAGGCTGAGATCGCCCGCATACTAAATCTGCGCGTCAGGCTTATGGCAGCCAATCAACAGCGAGAGGCAGCCTATGCCCAGCATCTGGTCGCAGACCGCTTATCCGAGCGTGAATTCATGCAAATGGGAGTGCCAAATTGAAACAGCTTCTTCTTTCGGTCACGGCGATAACCGCCCTCGGCCTATCCACCCCCGCCCGCGCACAAGGCGTGCCGACGTTTGATGGCTCACAGCTAGGGCAACTGGTCGCGCAGCTTGAACACATGGCGGAAGACCTGAATGTACAGCTGCAACAGCTGGCTACGATGCGGTTGGAACTTGAGACGCAACTGTCTCAACTGCTGAACTTGGAAGCCCAGCTTACATCACTGATCGAAGGCAGCGGGCTCAGCGGGCTCTTCGCATCCATCGAAGAATTCCAAGCCTTGCGGGGAAAGCTCGTCGCCCCGCTGAACACGGCACGGGCTTTGGCTGATGGAGATTTCCTGAGTGGTTTCAATCCCGGCGCTGAACTCGAAGCCTCGGTCGAACGAGTACTATCCGGCAGCGGGTTCACCTCGGAAACACTGAGCACCCTATCTTCCTCGCCTGAGCCTGCCGACAACCGCATCGCGACCTCAGCAGGGGCCAGCGCGATGTTGTCCGTTGCGGCTCAAGAAAGCCATGCAGAAGCAGGGCAAAGTCTGGAACGGTTAGAGACAATGGTTGGCTTGATCGACGACCAAGATGGTTTGAAAGCGGCCGTAGATCTCAACACGCGGGTCACAGCGGAGCTAGGTATCATCCTTACGCAAATCTGGCGATTGGAAGCCGCGCAAGGCGTCAGTGCGGGACAGCTTGGTGTTGTTGATGCAGCGACACTGGCCGATGAGCGCCGGTTCAGATCAATGGCGGTAGACCCATGATGATGAAAGCTCCAAATGCACTCCGTTCGGCCTTTGCTACGCTAGCCATTGTGCTGCCAATGTTTGCTCTTGCTGAAACACCGAGTTCAACATCCGGTGGGCCAAAGCCATTCAGTTCGATTGCTATTACCCCTGATGCTAATGAGGTCTGTAGGGTTCCGCGTCCTCCTGCGGATCTTGCGGAGACGGCTTATCTGCGTAACGGCTATCGGGCTATTCTTCGCATCCTTGTCGCCGAGCGGCACCTTATAGCCGAGACCTGTGACTGCCTCCTAGGCGAGTTCACATGGGACATGGCTCTCGCAGAACTGCCGCGATTTCAGACATCAGATAACCCGCGCCTGCCGTTCAAAGTCCTCGACCTTTATGCCATGGCCGATGCGCTTGAGGCCGAGCACGCCAAGGCCTGTTCCGAATAGATGGGAATTATTCGCGATATCCTCGATCAGGTCGACGCGGCCGTCGACAGTGTGGCGCAAGATGGGTTCATCTCATCTGCCGCTGCTGTTGGCGATGTTATCACCGCAGGGGCCATCCTGTTGCTGATCTTGCTGGGCATCAATGTCGTGATGCAACTCAGGCCAATGACCTTTGGCAGCGCATTCGCCTTTGGGATCAAGATTTCGCTGGTCGCCATCTTTGCTCAGAGCTGGGATAATTTCAGCGTCATTTACGGTATCGCAACACAAGTGCCAGACTCGGTCGGCGCATCCATTCTCGCCCTCACGGGATCTGGCGACGAGGCTGGCGTCTATGAGAGCCTCGACAACATGGTGGCTCGCATCACAGCCTACGGCGACACCATCGGTGATCAAGCAGGCTGGGTCTTTGGAGCCGTGCTTGGCGCGATCTTCTTTGTGCTCTCCGCACTCTTCGCAGCCGTTACCGCTGGGATCATCGCCTTCGCCAAAATCGTCTTTGCGCTGATGATCGTAATTGCCCCTTTCATGATCATCACATCGCTGTTCAAGCCAACCCAATCCCTTTTTGAGGCCTGGAGCCGTGCGACCATCGGCTACGCCTTGATGCCCGTCGCCGCTGCGGGTGCTGCTGGCATCATCGTTGCGATCGCAGAAGCCATCGGCGATGCCTCCGCCGATCCAGTCGATGTCGAAACGGTGAGCCTCATCTTGCCATTCTTGGTCATTCTACTGCTCAGCGCCGGGATCATGGCATCCGTCCCTTACATCGCGTCCAACCTCACCGGCGTGATGGGAATTGCCTCCAACGCTGTTGGGCTGACGGGGCTGGCGCGTCGCGGCATCGTCAACACGAGCGATTATGGGACAGGCAGTGCCACGCGCTTCGCAACGGGCAAATCACCACAAGAACTCCAGCAAGCGGTGAACAGCGGCGTTGTCAAAACCGGCGAAGCAATCCGACGAACACCGGCAACAGCCCTGAACACAGTCAAATCCTTCCGCGCCCCATAACGAAAGACCAACACCAAAAATGAAGAGCCAATCGAGCCAAGATCAAAGCGACGCCTTTGCTGTGGATTTCATCTACGGCCCACGCAGGCGCGAGCGCTTTGCCTATTTTGTCGCGGCAGCTGGCGTTCTGGTCGGGCTGGCAGGAATGGTCGCTGGTGCAAGCTTGTTCCCACTCAAATCGATTGAGACCTTTGTCGTCGTTGTCGACAAAGAAACCGGCCAAATGGATCGCGTTGCAGCTGTTCAGGCGCTGTCGTTGTCCGAGAGTGATGCCATTATTCAGGCCAATCTTGTCACCTATGTGGATGATCGAGAGACCTATGACTTGACCGACGGTGAGCAACGGATCAACTCTGTCCTCGAACGATCAGACGGGGATGCCGCACGCACCTTGCGCGATCTTTGGACCTCGTCCAACGAAGACTACCCGATTGCCGTTTATGGCCGCGATGCCGTGATCGAAGTGGTGATCAAGTCTGTGAACCAGATCGAGCCCGGCGTGGCGCAAGTGCGTTTTACCCGCACTCTGCGCCGCGCGCGCGACACCCGCTCGGTGACCCGCAGCTACGTGGCCACTGTTGGCTATGCCTTTGAACCTGAAACCCGCCAGCGCCTGCAAGACGTCTGGGCCAACCCTTTGGGCTTCGTGGTCACCTCATACCGCGTCGACGCCGAGACTTTGGAGAATTGATCCCTTGAACACCGCTGCCCGTTTGATTTGTGCTGCCGCATTGTTGTCGGCCACCCCTGCCTTGTCCGAAGCCGTCCCGCGAAGCGGGTCGCTCGACAACCGCGTGCGCACCGCGACTTATGTTGAGAACCAAGTCTTTGTGATTGAGACTGACCTGCGCCATTCAACGACCATCCACTTTGGACAAGGCGAACGGTTTGACGCCGTCATCGTTGGCGACACCGAGAGTTTCCAAGTCGATCCGATCCCCGAGCTCGGAAACGTGCTGACCATCAAACCGCACGTGCAAGGTGCCTCAACCAACATGACAGTGATCACCAACCGCAGGACCTATTCCTTCCATCTGCGCGAAGGGGCCATTCCGGGTCGCTCAGGCATGTTTTTCGAAGTGCGGTTTCGCTATCCCGAAGACGAGCGTCGCGCAGCAGCGGCCAATACCCAACCCAAGGGTTTTGAGGCCCCACGCAACTACAGCTACCGCGTCGCTGGCGAAGGCGACTTCCGCCCGACCCATATCTATGACGATGGGCGATATACATACTTCACTTTCCCCGAGAACGGACGCCAACCCGCAGTCTTTAAGGCAGACGACCAAGGCCGCGAGCGCACCGTGAACTGGACCCAACAAGGCAACACGGTGCGGGTGCTTGGTGTGAACGAATTCTGGACCGTGCGGATTGGTGACGAGGCAATCTGCGCTTTGCGCGATGACAGCGCAATTTATGTGAGCAACTGAACATGGCAGACGAGAACACACCCGACTTACAGGACCGACTCAGCACGTTCAGCCAGAAGGGCAAAGCCAAACGCCGTGGCGGTAATATCGGTGTCGGGGCATTGGCGATCGCGCTTGCGCTTGGCGGCGGTGGTGCTGCCTACTTTCTGGCAACAAATCTGCAAGACGGCACCGAAGGCTTAGAAACGTCTGACGTTGAGACCTTTCAGGACCAACGCACTGGAAATGGTGGGCGGTTGGAATTCCCACCGGATGAAGCTGAACAACGGGTCAACGACGCGCTGATCGCGGTTGAAGAGGCACTCGATGTGCCAGCCCCTGCCCCAGCAGCAGAACCGAGTGCCGCAGTCCTTGAAGAAATCGCAAAGCTGAGGGAAGCGCTTGCTGCGAGCCAGTCAGCCCGCAACGCCGAAATCCAAGAAGCGGTCTCTGATTTGCGAGAAGCGTTTCAGGTTCAGACCGACGCGCTTGAAGCCTCCATCGCCGCCAAAGACACCGAGTTGCAAAACGCACAGCGGCAAAACGATGCACGGTTGTCTGGCCTGCAAGCGATGTTGGACGCGGAACGCGCACAACGCGAAGGGCTTGAAGCCGAAATGGCGCGCGATGGATTGATTGCAGATCAACGGTTGCTCGAAGAACGCCAGCGTCAAGAAGACGAACAACGTCAGCGTGAAGCGGAACGTGTCGCGCAAGAATTGCTTACAGCACAGATCGTTTCGCCTTCTGTCGTTTATGCAGACGGCCCGCGTTCCGCATCCGCTGGCGGAACAAGTCCAAATGCTGCGGTGGCAGGAGCAGATGGACCAACCTTGTCTGAAAACGAGCAATACTTGCGACAAGGTGCGCGGCCGCTAGAAGTCCAAGAAGCGTCCCAGATGCCTTTCCCAGAACGAACGCTTTCACAAGGATCCGTCATCCAAGCCGCTTTGCAAACAGCAATCAACAGTGACCTGCCGGGCTCTGTTGTGGCGGTTGTGTCTGAACCGGTGCCTGCGTTTTCTGGCGATCAGATCCTGATCCCGCGCGGCTCCCGCCTTTTTGGCCAATACCGTTCCGGAATTGAGTTGAACCAAAAACGCATCCTGATCCTTTGGACACGCGTTCTGACCCCCGATGGGACGTCGATAGAAATCGCCTCCGTTGGCGGCGACCAGCTTGGACGCTCTGGGTTAACTGGGATCGTCGACACAAAGTTCGCTGAACGCTTTGGTGGCGCGGCTCTGATCTCGCTCATTGGCGCAGCACCTGCTGTCGCCGCAAACAGTACCGACAATGAAATAGCCAGCGAAGTACTTGAGGGGGTTTCTGGTGACCTCGAAGATGCCGTGGGATCTGTGATCGCTGAGCAAGTCTCGATCTCACCCACTATCTATATTGATCAAGGTGCATCCGTGACCGTCCTCGTCGACCGCGATGTGGTGATCTATTGAGCCAATCGCCCCTGCCTGCGTCATACTTGGAGCGATATCTTGAACCGTTTCGGGAGCTGCTACTGCGCGACGACATCGTCGAGATTGCAATCAATCCTGATGGCAAAGTCTGGATCGAAGCCGCAGGTGACGCGGCAATGCGTCATGAAGGTCAAATCGTAGACCGCGCCACGGCATTCAATTTGGCACAGACAATCGTCGGTGATGCCAATGCCCGCGTGTCAGAGAAAAACCCACTGGTATCCGGAAAAGTTGAATACGGAGGCCGCCCGCTGCGCGTTCAGGTCGCGGTTCCACCTGCCATTGAACAGGGCGCTTCGATCACAATCCGTTTGTTCGCAACTGCGGGCGTCACGGGGTACACACCATCCTATCTTTTTGGCAAAGCTGTTTCGCTCGACCAGTTGAGAGCTGAAAAGATGAAGGGCATTGCCAACCAAGCTGAAGAGAACCTTGAAGCAGCGTTGGAGGCCCTAGTACATCAAAGGCTCAATGTCTTGATCAGTGGTGGCACGTCGACAGGCAAGACCACCTTTGCCCGACATCTCCTTACTCATGTCGATGATGGCGAACGGCTAATCACGATTGAAGATGCGTTTGAACTGTTCCCTAGCCAACCCAACACCGTAGCCCTGCTGGCAAGTCGCGGCACTGGCACACAGAGAAGTTCGAACGCGCTTTTGCAAGCTTCTTTGCGGATGCGCCCTGACCGAATTATCGTTGGGGAACTGCGCGGGGACGAAGCCTTGACCTATCTTGAAGCGATCAACACCGGACACGGCGGGTCAGTCTCAACCATCCATGCGGAAACAGCTGAGCTCGCAATAGATCGTTTAGCAATAATGGTCTTGCAAGCGGGCACGCCGTTGAACTTCGCTGAGGTGCGGCAGTACATTCAGAAGTCGATCGATGTCATCGTCCAATTGGTGCGGGTAGATGGCAGACGCGGAATCGCTGAGTTTTATTTGCCCAACTAGACTCAATAATGCGCGACGATTGCGGCCATTCGCTGCGCGGTGCACAAACTGGTAAGATGCGGGACTAAGCAGACCTGTGCGGATGAGGCTATTGCCGTCGCAGCATTTGCTCGCAAATGCAGCGGTGTCTTTTGGAAAAGTCGGAAATTACACCAGACCTGTCGTTCAATTGCACAATACGCAGCTATTCGATACTTCGCAATTTTCGCCCCAGAACTCTGAGTTTTGAGTAAGACGTCGTGTGGATCAAGGTCGTGTATTATACGCTTGCGGAAAAGAGTGCTGTGATACGCGCTTGTTTTTAGAGGTATCGCAGTCTGCTTCAAAATTCCAAAGCCACAAGGAAGGCCGCAATAGATTGAATTGCAGCATCCATGTCGTCGCTCGCGGCGAATTCTTCTGGTTTGTGGCTGACCCCGTCTTTGCAGCGGACAAACAGCATCGAGATTGGACAGAGGTCTGCCATGGCCGATGCGTCATGTGTGGCGCCGGACGGCAGGCGTGGCGCGGTTGGGCAGATTGCGCCTGTCGCAGCCGACAGGACGTCAATCAGATCGCCATTACATGGTACGGCGGGTTGTTCATAGGTACGTTCCATCGAAAATCCTACACGACGCCCGCCCGAGATGTTATCGCCCAGGGACCGTGCCAATCTTGCGAAATCGTCGCGGACGGCGTCATTCAGCGCCCGGATTTCCAAGGTCAACTCAACCGCGCGTGGGATCGCGTTCACTACGTTAGGATGCAAGGACAATGCACCAATGGTCGCGCGAAGATCGGTGACCTTTTTCGCCGCGTCATGGATGGCTGAAATGAAATCCGAGGCGGCCACCAGAGCATCACGCCGGCTATCCATGGGAACTGTCCCGGCATGACCCGTATCGCCAGTGAATGTGACAGTGTTCCGCTCGATGCCACAAATGCCCGTCACAAGGCCGAGCGCGCTATCCTGCGCCTCCAGAACTGGGCCTTGTTCGATATGGGCTTCCAGATAGCCCAATGTCTTAGCAGGTTCGCGCGCCAACGATGTGAAGCGATCCGGGTCGCCACCAAAGCCCGCCAGCGCGTCCCGCAGGGACACCCCGCCGCTATCGGTCATTGCAAATACGGCGTGATCAAACGTGCCTGCGAGCGCGCGTGGGCCCATCAGAGCGGTAGGGAAACGGACGCCTTCTTCGTCGGCAAAGGCGAGGATTTCGACTGAAAAGGGCAGTTCGATCCCGTCTGCCACAAGTTTCTCAAGCGCGAGGCACCCCAGGACAACGCCCATGATCCCGTCGTATCGTCCGCCATTCCTCACAGAATCCTGGTGAGATCCGATCAGGAATGTCGGCGCGCCCTTTGGCCCTTCCTTGCGACCGATGAGTGTGCCAGCCGCGTCCATATGCACTTTTAGGCCAGCCTGTGACATCCATAAGCGTATGACATCCAGCGCAGCCTCGTGCTGGGGCGTAAAGGGAAACCGCGTAACGCCCGTTGTGTCAACGCTGCATCTTGCGATGTCTGACAATCGGTCCTGTGCGCACTGACCCCAGTTCATGATGGCCTCCTATTTATCATGATAAATATTTCTCTACACATAGACGCTTGAGGTGTCTATGATTTTATCATGATAAAACTTGAGGTGCAGTATGGACGGTAACGGCACACCGTCGCCCAAGCCAAAACGATCGCGACCGGTTCGGGTTGCGGATGAAATCAAGCAATGGGTGGTCGAAGGTGATCTGAAGGCAGGTGACAAGCTGCCCAATGAAAGCGCGATGATTGAGCAGTTCGGTGTATCTAAGGGTACTGTGCGTGAAGCGCTGCGCATTCTTGAGGCGCAAGGCCTGATCGTGACCAAGACGGGCCCCGGTGGTGGCAGCATTGTCGGCGAGGTTTCTGCCGAGCGTGCGCGGTCCCTTTTGGCCAACTATTTTTACTTTCAGGGTCTGTCAATCGCCGACATTTACCAAATGCGAAAAGCACTTGAACCTGAGCTTGCGGCGAGTCTTGCGGGGCAACTCAGCAAGGCGCAACTGGATGAGTTGCAAGACCTGGCCGAGCGCCACCCAGAACCGTCAAAATCAGCGGAAGAAGAAAAAGAGCAGCACATTGCCTCGCTTGTTTTCCATGTTCGTTTGTCAGATTTCGCAGGGAACCGGTTGCTTGGATTTGTCATTGGGTTCATGGCGCGGATTCTGACGGACCTGACGGTCTATCGCAGGCTTTATGATCCTCCCAACGTCGAGCTTTGGCGCAAGGGGCGCGAGCATCAGTTGCAACTGGTTGATGCTTTACGCAACGCTGAGCCCGACAAAGCCCGCGAAGTCATGATCTCGCATATGAAGATCGCTGAAGAACTAATGCGCACGCAGGAAGCTCACCTGATGCGGCGTTTCATGGGGGAATAACTTGCTACCGATCGAGTGCATCTTGCGTGACATCCATGACGAGGTGTTTCGTCAGGACGACTGGGGCGTGCCCGCGCAGTACATTCCTGAACTGGCCACTGTCTCGCCGGAGCAATTCGCAATCAGTGTGTGTCTTGCCGATGGTCAATGCCTGACCGCCGGGGCAGTGGATAAACCGTTTTCCATCCAAAGCGTGTCCAAGGTGTTTGCGCTGGCGGCGACATTGGGGCGGATCGGTGACCAGTTGTGGAGTCGTGTCGGGCGGGAACCGTCGGGAACGTCATTTGATTCAGTGGTGCTGTTGGAGCGGGAAAAGGGCCGCCCCCGCAATCCGTTTGTAAACGCTGGTGCGATTGTCACAACCGATGCGCTTCTGTCGGGGCGCGAGCCGAAACAGGCGCTCGCTGAAACTTTGGGACTGGTCCGTGCAATGGCCGAGACCGAAGACGTGTTCATCAACGCCAACGTTGCCGCGTCGGAAAAGGCGACAGGTGCGCGGAACAAGGCACTGGCGCACTACCTGCAATCACACGGCAATCTGCAATATGATCCGGATTTAACTCTGGGCACTTACTTTCATCAATGCGCGATCGAGATGACAACCCGGCAGCTTGCCTTGGCGGGACGGTCCCTAGCCCGTCTGGAGGCAGCACCCAGTGTGATTTCGCGCGCCCACGCAAGACGTATCAATGCCCTGATGATAACATGCGGCCACTACGACGGATCAGGCGAATTTGCTTATCAGGTGGGGCTACCGGGTAAGAGCGGTGTTGGCGGCGGCATATTGGTGATCGCGCCTCGCGTCGCATCCATTGCGATCTGGCCGCCCGGTCTCAACCATTACGGAAACTCCCATGCAGGAACTCGCGCAGCGGCGATGCTGACCCAGGCGACGGGATGGTCGGTGTTCTAGAGCTACAGCGCTTGCTCTGGAGCGCGGGTTTTGTCCAAGAGAACCGGAACCTCGGACAACCAATCGAAATACGGGGATTGTCGGGTCCGGTGGTATAAGCTCTCCAATTCCGAGATTGGATCGTCGCTGTGATCGATGCGCAAATCCAACGGGGGACGATCCGGGGTAAGAACCAACAGCGCAGCGGACAGCAACCCCCGGCTGTCGCCCCCGGCCTGTTTGGCGGCACTCAGAACGCGAAGCATTCGTTCGGCAATTGAAATGTCATCGGTCCGGGTAGCAGACATCATGGCCTCCAGCACCTCAGGCCCTTCCAGCATGTTTCCGGCTATGGCGATCCCGGGTCCCGTGACGTGGTTTGCAAAGGCAACGCTGCCGGCCCCAGTGAATCCCTGGGCTCGGCCCTGACGGTCAAGTGCGGTCAGCTGGCGGTGTCTGCGCCCCGGGTCGCTCTTGGTCACCGCCTCAACAGCCTCTTTTGCCGATTGCCCCTGATGCATGGCCCGCAACACGTTATCCCGCCAGAACGTACTGGGCGCTGTTCCCTGCGACGCCACGAGGCCTGATTCGATATCGCCGCGCAGAACCCACCCCCCCACACAAAGACTTCCTGTGGCTGCGGCGGCGGCAAAAGTGCCTGTTTTCTTGTCGAAAGTAAGAATCGAGAAGGTCATTCAACCGCCCTAACACATTTTTCTTGTATTTATCATGATAATTTGCGTGAATGCAATTCATCATGATAATTAACAGGGAGACACCTGATGAAACTGTTGAAACTGTCCCGCAGGGCAATGCTGGCTGCTGGTGCAGCCACGGCACTTGCTCTCTCTCCACTCGCGGTCCAAGCTCAAACGCCCGATGATGTTCTGATCGTTGGACAGATCGCCGAGCCGAAGGCGCTTGATCCGGCTGCTGTCACAGCGGTCAACGACTTCCGGATTCTGATGAATGTCTATGACGGTCTGGTGCGCTACAAGGACGGCACGCTTGAAGTTGAGCCGTCGCTGGCAACATCCTGGGACATCAGCGAAGACGGCACGGTTTACACCTTTGCCCTGCGCGACGGTGTGACTTTCCATGATGGCAGTGCCTTCAACGCTGATGCGGTCAAGTTCAACTTTGACCGGATGCTTGACGAAAACCACCCCTTCCACAACACTGGTCCGTTCCCGCTGTCGTTCTTCTTTTCAGCAGTCGAGAATGTTGAAGTTGTGGATGATATGACCGTGCGTTTCGCGCTGAACGCGCCCTACGCCCCGTTCCTGTCAAACCTGGCCTACCCCACGGGTCTGATTGTGTCGCCAGCAGCGGTTGAGCAACATGGGGCCGAGTTTGGTCGCAACCCATCAGGCACCGGCGCTTTCAAATTTGCCGAATGGCGCTCGAATGAAGCGGTTGTGGTTGAAGCCAATCCTGATCATTGGGACGGCGCACCCGAATTGCAGGCCGTTGTCTTCCGTCCGATCACCGACGCCAACACCCGCACTGCCGAAATGCTGGCGGGCGGCATTGACCTGATGGTTGAGGTTCCTCCGGTTGCCCTGGGCGAATTCCAGGGTGAGACCTACACGGTTCACGAGCAGGCGGGGCCACACGTCTGGTTCCTGATTCTGAACGCCAAGGAAGGCCCCTTTGCTGATGTCCGCGTCCGTCAGGCCGCCAACTATGCGATCAACAAAGAAGCGATCGTCAATGACGTGCTGGAAGGCACAGCCGAAGTGGCAGCAGGTCCAACACCGCCTGCTTTTGCATGGGCTTACAATGAAAGCCTGGAGCCCTATCCGTATAACCCCGACAAGGCGCGTGAGTTGATTGCCGAGGCGGGTGCTGAAGGGGCCGAGCTGACGTTCTTTGTCACCGAAGGCGGCTCGGGCATGCTTGATCCGGTGGCCATGGGCACCGCCATTCAGGCCGATCTGAGTGCTGTTGGGTTCGATGTGAAAATCGAGACCTATGAATGGAACACCTTCCTTGGCGAAGTGAACCCCGGCCTCGAAGGCAAGGCAGACATGGCCGAAATGGCGTGGATGACCAATGACCCGGACACGCTGCCTTTCCTTGCGCTGCGCAGCGAGGCATGGCCGGACAAGGGCGGGTTCAACTCGGGCTACTACTCGAACCCAAAGGTTGACGAATTGCTCGAAGCCGCCCGTGCCGCGACCGATCAGGCAGAGCGTGCGCGTCTCTATCAGGAGATGCAGGTGATCGTGCAGGAAGACGCGCCTTGGGTTTTCGTAGCCAACTGGAAGCAGAATGCGGTTACATCCGACCGTGTCGAGAACTTCTCGCTTCAGCCGTCGTTCTTCCTGCTGCTGGACGACGTTGTCAAAAACTAAAACGATCCGTGCAGCCGCGCGCATTGTGCGGCTGCACCATTTCGGGAGGGGGCAATGGCAGGCTATATTTTAAAAAGATTGATCTCTGCGATTCCGGTTCTGTTCGGTATTTCGATTATTGTCTTTGTGATCATGGCCATGATCCCCGGCGACCCTGCCACGGCCATTCTTGGGTCCTACGCGACCCCGGAAAACGTGGAAAAGCTCAACCGCGACCTTGGCTTGGACAAGCCGATGGTGCAGCGCTATTTCATTTGGCTTGGCAACATGTTGCAGGGCGATTTCGGGCGCAGTTTCTCACTGAACCGCGCTGTTCTGGACGAAGTTCTTGAACGTTTCGGGGCGACGTTGGTGCTTGCGGGGACAGCTTTCGTTCTGTGTTCCATCCTTGGTATCGCCGCCGGGGTCGTATCGGCCGCCCGGCAATACGGTTTGGCGGACAAGGCCATCACTTTTGCGGTTCTTCTGGGGATCTCCATCCCCTCGTTTTTCCTTGGTATGATGATGATCCTCATCTTTGCGGTGAATTTGCGCTGGTTCCCGGTGTCGGGCATGTGGCCCATCTATGGGGCCCGCGATCTGACCGCGCTGATCAGCCATCTGACCTTACCCGCACTGGCGCTGGCCGTGGTGGCGACAGGTGTCATCGCACGGCTTTCGCGCTCTGCCATGCTCGAGGTGCTGCGTCAGGATTTTATCCGTACCGCCCGCGCCAAGGGCGTGCATGAACGCTCGGTCATCTGGCGTCATGCCCTGCGCGCCGCGATGGTCAGCATCATTCCGGTGCTTGGGGTGCAGGCCGGGTTCGTTCTGTCCGGGGCAGTCTATATCGAGATGGTATTCCAATGGCCCGGTGTCGGACGGATGCTGGTCGATGCGATCCTGAAGCGCGACATCCTGCTGGTGCAGGGCGGCGTCGTTTTTGTTGCCGCCTGCTATGTGATGTTCAACATCGCCGTTGATGTCGCGCAAAGCCTGCTGGACCCGAGGATCAAGACATGAAGGGTTTCCTTTCGCTTCTGGCGCGCAACCGGCTTGCACTTGGCGGTCTGATTGTGATTGGGATGGTCGTTGTGCTTGCGCTGATCACGCCGCTTCTGCCGCTGGCCGATCCGGACGTGACCAACACAGCTGATCGTTTCAAGAAACCATTTTCAGAAGGCGCGCTGTTGGGCACCGACCACCTGGGTCGCGACTTGCTCAGCCGCCTGCTCTGGGGGACGCGCCTGTCGCTTGCCGTTGGTTTCGCCGCAGCGATTGTCGCAGCGACTCTTGGCGCGGGCATTGGCATCATCGCCGGTTTCTACGGTGGGCGCACCGACAACATCATCATGCGCGGTGTCGATATGCTGATGGCATTCCCTTACATCCTTCTGGCGCTGGCGATTGTTGCTGCACTCGGACCTGGGCTGATGAATGCATTAATCGCAGTGGCGGCCGTCAACATCCCCTTCTTTGCCCGCAACATTCGCGGGATCACAGTGGGCATTGCCCATAAGGAATTCGTTGACGCGGCACGGCTGTCGGGCATGACAGACGCGCGCATCATCCTGACCGAAGTGCTGCCCAACGTGATCCCGGTGATCGTCATCGCCATGTCAACCACCATCGGCTGGATGATCCTGGAAACCGCAGGTCTCAGCTTTCTTGGCCTTGGCTCGCAACCGCCGCAAGCCGATCTGGGTTCGATGCTGGGCGAGGCGCGCTCGGCTCTGATCACGAATCCGCACACTTCGATTGTGCCCGGTGCGATGATCCTGATCATTGTCATGGCCATCAACCTCTTGGGTGACGGCGTGCGTGACGCACTTGATCCTCGCCTGAAGTCTGGTGCCCTGTCGCGCCCAATGCCTACAACAATGGTCAACCGGACTGGGCCGGTCCCTGAGGCCAAAGCCGACACCTTATTGGCACTGCGTGGATTGAAGACCCAGTTCCATGTCAAAGATCGAGTCTACAAGGCGGTCGGCGGTGTCGACTTGCAGGTGAACCCAGGCGAATGCCTAGGGGTGATCGGCGAAAGTGGTTCTGGTAAATCGGTGACAGCGCTCAGCATAATGGGGCTGGTTGCCTCGCCCCCGGGTATCATCACCGGTGGTGCGGTCCACTACAAGGGCGAGGATCTGATCGGCGCGCCCTATGAAAAACTGCGATCGCTCAGGGGCGACAGGATCGCCTACATATTTCAGGATCCGCTGGCCACGCTGCACCCACTGTACACAGTTGGCGATCAGCTGATCGAAGCGGTTCGGGCACATCACCCTTTTGACAAGACCGAGGCGCGTGCCCACGCCATAGACCTGCTGAAATCGGTGCGTATTCCCAATCCGGAACAGCGCGTCGACAGCTACCCGCACGAGATGTCGGGCGGCATGCGGCAGCGCGTGGGGATCGCCATGGCGCTGGCCAACGACCCCGAGGTCATCATCGCCGATGAACCGACCACGGCGCTGGATGTGACCGTGCAGGCGCAAATCCTGTCGCTGCTGGATGACCTGCGGCGCGAGCGTGGGTTGGCCATCATCTTCATCACCCATGATTTCGGCGTGGTTGCCCAACTTTGTGACCGTGTCGCGGTGATGTATGCGGGCCGGATTGTTGAGGAAGGCCCAACAAAAACCATCCTGAACGCGCCGGCCCACCCCTACACATCGCGCCTCATGGCTTGCGTGCCTGAGTTGGGGCATGGCCGCCGCGAACTGGCCGCCATTCCCGGGCTGCCGCCTGTTGTGGACAAGCTGCCCGAGGGGTGCGCTTTCGCAGAGCGTTGCCACAAGGCGAGCGATGCCTGTCGGCATGGGAATATCGAGCTAGTGCGGCACGGCGCTGATAACCTTGTGCGCTGCATTGCTCCAGAAACTTCAGCGCAGGAGGCAAGCCAATGACCACCGCTCTCAAATTGACCGGGCTGAGCAAGGTCTTTCCTGTGGGCAAGCGCATGTTCGGACCGCCACGGGCACTGGTGCGCGCTGTTCAACCATTGTCGCTGAGCGTCGAGGAAGGCGAAACCCTCGGCATCGTCGGCGAGTCAGGCTGCGGCAAGTCGACATTTGCGCGAATGCTGGTCGGTCTCCTGCCGCCCAGCTCCGGCACGATCGAAATCAACGGCGAACCTTTGGACAATGCCGATCCGGCCCTGTTCGGACGAAAAATCCAGTATGTGTTTCAGGATCCGATCAGCAGCCTCAACCCACGTAAGACGATCCGGCAGATCATGGAAGCGCCGTTGAAGCATTTGCACGATATGCCCGCGGCAGCCCGGGCGGACCGCATTCGGGAAATCTTTGCCGCAGTGAACCTGCGTGAGGAGTTTCTTGATCGCTACCCGCACGAGTTTTCAGGCGGGCAAGCACAGCGGATCGGCATTGCCCGGGCGCTGGCCGCGGATGCACGCATCCTCATTCTTGATGAGCCCGTTTCGGCGCTGGATGTGTCTGTGCAGGCGCAGGTTCTGAACCTGCTGGCCGATTTGAAAGAACAGTTCGGGCTGACCTATCTCTTCATCAGCCACGATCTTGCCGTGGTCGAGGCGGTTAGCGACCGGGTCGCGGTACTGTATTTTGGCTCAGTGGTCGAGGTCGGCCCGGCGGATGAAGTCTTTGCTCATCCCAAACATCCATATACCAAGCTTCTGGCCGACAGTGCGCCAGTGGTCGGACGTCCGTTGACCGCGCCAGAGGGTCGAGAAACCGAATTGCCCGACCCGCTGAACCCACCAGAAGGGTGCGCTTTCCGTGCGCGATGCGCCTTTGCCAGCGACCAATGCGAGCGCGAAGCGCCGCGTCTTGAAAAGCAGTCAGATGGTGTGTGGACAGCCTGCTACCACCCCCTTGCAGACTCAAAGTAGGTAACGAGGTTTTCGGGGTCGCTTGGTGCTCCAAAGCGAATGAGGGCGTCCAGATTGTCGTTTCCTTATGGAAACCCGGGTCTCTTGGATTGAATGTCCGCATTCCTTTCTGCTGAACAACGAGCGTTGATTTGCTCGTGCAGCAAAGACACAGCTGCGTGCGCACGCAGCACGAAATAGCAATGGCAATCATGGGCTCTCACCAGCCATTCACTGCGCAGTGTAGGAACGGCTGGTCATAGAAAAGCTGACTTTCGCTGCGCGTCGACCGAACTGGTAAGATGCGGGACTAAGCGGCCTTATGCACGCGCGGCTATTGCTAACGCAGCATTTCCTCGCAGTTGCAGCAGATTTCATGCTGCGATGCAGCCCAAGTCGCGGAAGCAGCCATTCATTGATGCCGACGTCAGTGGATTTCAGACCGACCCTTCGCCGCATCTTGCACGAATTGACAGAGGGCGGGACAAAGCGGCCTTTCACCGCGATTGCTTGAACGGCCGCTTCCGACTGAACCAATTCCACTTTCAGTGCAATTTGCCAACCGTCTCGGTCTTATCCGTCATTATTGCAGATAAATGCGATTTTCGGTTCAACAGGAATGTCCAAAGCAGTTCAGGATAGTCGTGAGACACAGCATCCCTTACAGATGGGCGAAGGGCCAACGCCGTTCGCCAAGCTTGCACCCTAAATTTTCCAGTGAAAATGCCGAAGTCCCCGATTTCATCAAATGTGTCAAAGTACCGAAAGATCGGCCCAAAGACGGCATCCACGAGGGTAAATTCATCTCCGGCGAAATAGGGGCCGGTTTCCAATTGCGTTTCTAATCGGGAGAATTTCGCACTCAAAGACGTGATCTTTTCAGCAAATACAGTCGCATCTGTCGTGGCGTAGAAACCAGCAATGTCGTTCAATGTTGCGGACCCAAACTCGATCCAGCCACGATGCAGCGCGCGGGTCAGAGGATCATCGGGATGCAGCGGCCCTGGTTGCGTTTCTTCAAGGTATTCCAAGATCGCAACGGATTCAAAAATCGACTGTTCGTTGACAGAAAGTACGGGTGTCTTTCCCAACGGTGAGATTGCGAGAAACCAATCGGGCTTGTTCGCCAGATCAATATTAGTACGCTCAAATTCCACATCCTTTTCTGTCAGAGAAATGGCGGCGCGTTGGACATATGGACAGAGCGTGTGGCTCATAAGGTGGAGAGTCATTTTGATACCTCAGGTAAATGCACTTGCATCTACATTGCAACAAGATTACCAAATGTCAATATTGATGCAGGTGCATCTTTCAGTATATTGAAAGACATGACACAACCAAAACCTCAAACAATAGCGGTGTGGACCTCTCTCGTTTCCGCCAACCGGATTTTGCTCGACGACATAGAAGATGCGTTAAAAAATGAGGGTCTACCAAAGCTCAGCTGGTATGACGCACTGCTAGAGATCGAAAAGGCGGACGGTGCTGGAATCCGTCCTTATGAATTGAAGGAGCGACTGCTTTTGCCGCAATATGGAATGTCCCGGCTTCTGGATCGGATGGCAAAAGCAGGGCTTATTGACCGCCTTGACGTCGAAGACGATGGCCGAGGACAGATCATAAGGCTTACACAAAAGGGTCTAAACATCAGGAAAGCTATGTGGCCGATCTATGCGGCAGCGTTAACGCGGTCGGTTGAGTCGCATTTTTCCCAAGCTGAGATCACAGAGTTGGCGCGTCTTCTGAAAAAGCTCACGCGCGCCTAAAGCCGACATTTGTACACCGCGCAGCATCGGATACTTCGGGCTCAGTCCTGCCGACCGCTGCGGGAACCATGAAGGCCTGGTCTTGATTGGCGAACGGCAATAGCCGCACGCCAACTTCGTTCAGATGTCGATCCGTTCAGCAATGCTTAGCGCATCTTCCAGCTCAACGCCCAGATAACGCACTGTGCTATCGACCTTCGTATGGCCTAACAAAAGTTGTACGGCGCGGAGGTTCCCCGTCTTGCGGTAAATCTCCGCAGCTTTGGTTCGGCGCATCGAGTGTGTTCCGTATCCGCTGGGTTCCAGGCCAATCGCTGTAACCCAGTCACGAACAAGTCGACCATATTGACGTGTTGAGATATGCGGGCGGTCGTGGAAACGGCTCGGAAACATGAACCGGCACCCGATCATCTCAGGAGATCGCACCCACGCAATGACGGTATCTCTTGTGTTTTCAGTGATTTCGAACTGAACGGGTTTCTTGGTTTTACTCTGGACTATTGAAACGCGTTCGCGAACGCGGTCATCTTTGACCAAATCGGCCACGGCGAGTTTTACCAGATCACAGCCGCGCAGCTTGCTATCAATCGCAACGTTGAACAGCGCAAGGTCACGAAGATAACCCGAAAGTTCAAGCCGCGCCCGGATGGCCCACACTTGTTTGGGAAGAAGGGGACGTTTTTGGCCGATGATCCGACCCTTGTTCCAGGCTTTGTGTTTTGGGGTAACTGCAGGAAGTTGCACTCTTGGCATAATATGCCCTCCAATCCTCCCTCCAAACCCAGACATCAGCACAGCGCAGACGACAATAGCATAGCATCCTATTGAACGGCTGGTGCCCGAAGTCGCTGCCAAGCGGTGTTTCTGCGAACGCATCGGGCCGCAAGGAGCCCATAGCGCAAAATGCTGCGCGATGCCCCAATGACCGCGTCGCGCAAAGGCGGTAGTTGCAAAGTCGCAGTATCTTGCGGCATGACGCACGTCCTATGCCGCAAGCGCACCAGGAAGGGTTGACCCGCGCCGCAGGTGCAGCGCCGGGTCATGGCCGGCTAGCAGAGACCCGGACCTTGCTGTCGCTGGCAGCTTTCAGTCCCAGCCTGCCGGAAAGCGGTATTTCTCGACCTATTTGTTGCGAAGATAATAGTAGATGTTGCTGCGCGAGCATCCCAGCAGGGAAGCCAATTTGTCTGCCGTACCTCGCTGTTCAAAAAGCCCTTCTTTCTCCAAAGAAAGTGCCAGCGCCCGTCTTTCGCTGCTGGTCAGTGACGAAGGCGCCTTATTCAGTTGGCCGGAATACTCCAGAACCCGCGCCTCCAGCGAGGATTGGCCCGGGGCAAGTGTTTCCTTAGGGTCATCTGTAGTGTCGATCTGGGCCAGATTGCCTAGATAGGAGGAGATCGATTTCAGATAGGACACATCCATATTCAGACAGATAGCGGCAATATAGGTCCCTTCAGAATCCTTGATGCCGATCGATGTGCTTTTAGCTGAGCGCCCATCAGGAAACTGGTTCGGGTAATTTGCAAGGATTTCAGGGAAGTCCGAATTCACCATCCGGGCCATGCCAAGCTCAGTTGTACTGTCCCCGACCGTTCGTCCGGAGATGTTGTTTTCGATAGCAACGACGCCCTGATTGGGACCGCTCAGGCTGTGAAGAACAACCTCGCAAAGAGGGCTAAGGCTTTGCCCCAGGCCCCGGACAATCTTTTCAGCCTCCCGCAACAGCAGCTCACGCTCTTCATCTTTGTTCATAATGTCCACTTTAAACTTTTTGTTGACTCCCGCCCCACACCTGCATACAAGACAATTCGTCTAAAGTAAACAAACTGTCAGCTCCTCGGAGGCCTCCGCAGGATCTGGCATGAAACCTTAGGATTGTTAAGCAATGAAGTTCGTCAGCACCAATCAGGCTGCACCGCCTGGCGGGCACTACTCGCAAGCTGTTGTCGCCAATGGCGTCGCCTACCTGTCGGGGATATTGCCTGTCGGGATCCGGGGGGACATGAACCCGGGTTTGTCCTTTGCCGAGCAGGCTGCGCTGGTCCTGCGCCATGCCACAGAAATTCTGAGAGACGCGGGCTCAGGATTGGACCGGGTCGTCAAATCCACTGTCTTTGTCACCAATATCGAGGATTGGGGCGTCTTCGATACGCTTTACGCCGAAACCTTCCGGTCGCACAGGCCAGCCCGCGCGGTTGTGCCGGTTCCAGGTCTTCATCACGGGTTTCTGGTCGAATTGGACATGATCGCCCTGGTTACCCCGCGCTGATCCGGCGCCAGCCGGTGTTGGCCGGAGACCTGCGCCCCCCTCAATCCGTTAACTCTGGAAGTGGACTTCAAGAATGCATCCCGCCTACATTGACCCAGCCACGGGCAACACCTTTCCCCTGGATACTCCGCTGTGGCGATCTCCCGAGGGTAACCCCCTCATGATCACAGAGCTTCCTGGCATCAGCAAAAGCGACATAGACAGGTCTGAACGGTCTCAGTGGCGCTATCGCAAGGCGCTGCCGGTGGACATCCAAGATCCAATCTCGCTTGGGGAAGGGCTGACACCGCTTTTGCAGCGCGCTCTCGATGGCGCTCCGGTTCACTACAAGGTTGAATGGTTCAATCCGACCGCCAGTTTCAAGGACCGCGGGGCCGCTGTGATGCTGTCTTACCTCCGCCAAGCCGGCGTGCCTGCAATCCTGGAAGACAGCTCTGGCAATGGCGGTTCCGCCATGGCCGCTTATGGCGCAGCGGCAGGCATGGGCGTTACAATTCTGACCCCCGAGACAACGCAGGCCGCAAAAACCGCACAAATGCGTGCCTTTGGGGCAGATGTGACTTTGGTCCCCGGTCCCCGTGAGGCCTCAGAGGAGGCGGCAATTCTGCAATCGGAAAGCACATTCTACGCCAGCCACAACTGGCAGGCCTTCTTTCTGCAGGGCACAAAACTCCTGGCATACGAACTGTGGGAAGATTTTGGCTTTTCAGCGCCTGACAATGTGGTGGTTCCAGCCTCAGGCGGGAGCAACATCATGGGCCTGTTCATCGGGTTCTCAGAGTTGAAACGAGCCGGGGCCATTGCAAAAATGCCGCGCATTTTCTGCGCCCAACCCGCGAATTGCGCGCCGGTTCACGCCAGCTTCCAGGCCGGCGCCACCGGTCAGGTGGAGTGTGAGTTTGCGCCAACGATTGCCGAAGGGACCGCAATCAAAAGGCCGGTCCGGATGGTGCAGATCCTTGAAAGCCTCAGAGGTTCTGGCGGAGGCACGGTCACCGCGAGTGAAGCCGAAATTGAGCATTCCGTCCGGGAACTGACGGCAATGGGGCTTTATGCGGAACCAACCAGTGCCCTGGGCTCGGCGGGCGCTCGGAACTTGTTGCGTTCGGAGCAGATCTCGCCCGGCGACACAACTGCCGTCATCCTGACAGGCAGCGGCCTGAAAGCCCCGCAGTACATGACAGAACTCTTTCAATAACCAATCGAAAGAAGCGTGGAAAACACGCTCTGCCCTCAGCGTCCTCTTATTGGCGGCGCTGGATCCAACAGTAGGAGACCAACATGACTGCACATTCACGAAAAACGGGCTTTCTCGCCGGTTGGCGCAACCTGATGCTCTGGAAGCAAATTACCCTCGCCCTCGTTGCAGGCGCTATGCTGGGCGTGGTCCTGAACACCACCGGAAATCAGGATATTGCGGTTGCTATCAAGCAAATTGGCGTTGCCTTTGTCTCTGCCATCAAGATGCTTATTGTGCCGCTGATTTTTGTCACCCTGGTCTGCGGCATGACATCCATCGGAAATTTGGCGCGAATGGGCCGGATTGGCCTTAAGACGATCCTTTTCTATCTTGGCACAACCGCCTTTGCGATTTCCATCGGGCTTTTGCTGGCGACAATCTTGCAGCCAGGCCTTGGTGTGGATCTCCAGGCAGCCTCGGCTATGGAGCCGAAACCTGCTCCGTCCATCGTCAGCACATTCATCAATATCATCCCCAAAAATCCGATCGCGGCAGCGGCAGATGGAAATGTACTGCAGGTCATCTTCTTTGCGCTGCTCTTTGGCCTCGCCATCAATCTGGCCGGAGATCCTGCCAAACCCCTGCGGGATACATTTGAGGCGCTGAATGCCGCAATCATGAAGCTCACGGAAATCGTTATCTCCTTTGCTCCATATGGTGTTTTTGCGCTGATCACCTGGGTGGCGGGCACATATGGGCTGGATCTGCTGCTGCCGCTCGGCAAGGTGATCTTTGCCCTGTATCTGGGCTGCTTGATCCACGCAGTCATCGTTTATGGCGGTCTGGTCGGTGCGATTGCCAAGCTCAACCCGCTACGGTTCTTCCAGGGCATTGTTGAGCCGCAGATGGTTGCCTTCACCAGCACCTCCAGCTCGGGCACCCTGCCGGTCACTATGACTGCGGTGCAAAAGAACCTGGGCGTGGACAATTCTGTTGCGAGCTTCACGCTGCCCCTGGGTGCGACCATCAACATGGACGGAACCGCAATGTATCAGGGCGTTGCCGCGCTGTTCATTGCGCAGGCCTATGGTGTCGACCTAAGCATGGGTGATTACATCACCATCGTGCTGACCTCGACTCTTGCCTCAATCGGAACGGCGGGCGTGCCTGGCGCAGGCCTAGTGATGCTGTCAATGGTTCTGACCGCAGTCGGCTTGCCGCTTGAAGGCGTTGCCATCATCGCTGGCATTGACCGGATCCTGGATATGGCCCGGACCACCTTGAATGTAACCGGCGACGCCGCTTGCACGGTGCTGATTGCCAAATCCGAGGACCAGATCGACGAAGAGGTCTTTGCGGTCCCGCATGTTCTTGAACCTGCTGACATCCGCTAAATTGTCTCCCTCACTGCGAGTGCAGCAATCTGTCTATGCCGGTTCTTGCCGCCCGCCTCAATTTGGCAATTGCTGACAGACCGGTTCCGGGTCGATCTGCGGATGGATCCCGGGGCCGGTTCCCGTATAGAACCTGGTTCCTTCCAGGGGCTGCCGCATGTGCGGCAGTGAAAATCTAGCCTATGGCCGCTGCGTTATTTCTGTCCTTGTTTGCTGCACCACCTTAACTGCTGGAGTTGCACCTATGCTTTTTCAACATCCTGTTGGGCTGGGAACCGGTTGCTTTGAATACTCCGTTTTTGCGTATCTCGGCATCTGGTCTAAGCGCAGCGTTGTAGGCGGCACTCCAATGCGGCTCAGGTGCTGCTTTCAGGAGGTCGCTAAGAGTTTTTCGCTCCCGCAAAATTTTTTAGTGTAACACCTTGCGGCAATGACCGTTTTGAGGTTGCGCGCGGTCATTTCTGCCAGCGGCCGGAGCGACCGTTTCGTCCCGCAACCTGTAAATCCGCGCTCCAATCTATGCCGCGCTCTGCATAAATGACCGCTTGTCTCGCTGCGCCGCAGCGAAGGTTCTTTCGCTCGTGCCGCATTCTTCGTGCTGCGTGCGCGCGCAGCACAAAATCACAATGACTGGGTCCGGCTCGCTGCTGCCGTTAGATCGATTGCAGCATGTTCACGTGTTGGATCGTGCAGCCGATGTCAGAGCGGCCCATTCCGGACATTGACCCGTCCACCGTCATGCTGCGAGTGCAACCCGCATAGCGGACCTTGGTCGGGATTGCAGCATTCCAGGATGTCAGATGACCGCAACGCGGACTTTCCGGACCTTCATTGA
>NZ_JBOEGM010000044.1:0-1473 GCF_050633425.1 Pelagimonas sp.
TGCAACGCCTAACTCGGAGCGGGGACTCGACCCTCGCTCCGGTTATCCTGCGATTACACGATGTTCATTCATCCAAGCGATCAAATCATCGCGCATGTAGCGCACGATTTTTGATGCTGGCTGCGAATATGCTGGCCCAGATTTTCGCTTTCGCAAATCGAGCAAATAGTAATCGGACACACCGAGAAATTCTGCGGCCTGTGCTGGCGTCATGATCTCTGGAGTTTGATGCGCTTCAATGGCCGAGCGCAATTCGGCAATAAGTGTATTAGTCATAAGGTCACCCTTTTGGGTAGCCAGATGACCGGGTGCTTATGCCTTCGCGTTCAAGATCGCATTTTGCTTAGGGCCCGTCATGGGCGTTAATCTTGATTCTGCACCGCGGCCTCATCTCACGGAAGGACGCGTGTGAGATGGAGGCGAATAACAACAGGAGAGTTAGTGGTTCGTGATGGCTTTGACAAGGTCAGAATAAGGTGTTGATGATTTCTGGGCCACAAGCTGTCCGATTTGCTCGACATCTTCATGAGCTGCGATGCCATGCATGTAACCAACGTCGGCCCCATCTCCCAGCACAATGTCACCGCGCAAGTATTTGACCTTTGATCTGTCAATCCCGGCCATTGACCCGGCAGATGTGAACAAGTGGCGGGTATCATGTTGGCGCAATACTTTTGGTGTCCCCAAAGCGTGTTGGTGAGCAATTGGAACGCCAGCTTTGGTCTTGGAGGCAAACACCAGTTTATCATGAATGCGGGGAACGCGTTTAAACGCGGCGGTTGCGGCCTCGGACAACGGGAAGGTGCGCTTCGTTCCATTCTTAAGGCGTGGGATGTTTAGCATATTCTGTTCGAGGTCGAGATCGGCCCATTCGATGCTGCGAACATTGGATGATCTGATGCCTGTGAACAGCATAACCAGCCATGCAGATCGGGCTGTCACATCTTCAACCTGCATGATGGCGTCAAAGGCGGGCCAACGCCCAGACGGATCGAACAGCAGTTCCTTTGCCTTAGACGGATAAGCGCGGACCCGAAAAGTCGGGTCGTCGATAACGTTGTCCCGGATCAACATTTCATTCCGGTAGATGGCTGAAATGATGCGAAGCAGCTTAGTCGCCTGAGAAGGGCGGTCCTTCATTGCTTTCATCTGGGCATTGATCATCGCGCGTGTGATCTGGTCGATTGGTACATCAAGCCATTCACCATCCTTACCAGCATGGTTTTGCAGGGTGGACAGGTAGTCGTAGACGGTGTTGGCCGTTTTTTCTTTAGTGCGAGGGTCAACACGTTCAGTTGTGTGCCGGAGAAATGCCTGTCTAAGGCTGATCTCCCTGCCTTGGGAAACAACAGGGGCAGGCAAGGCGTGGGTCGCATCAGCGACGCGCTCTGACATCGTGTCTGCGGCCTGCGCGGCAGAGTGTAGGTTCATGGCCGGCCATTTGCCAAGCGTTTTGGATTTGGTCTTGCCATG
>NZ_JBOEGM010000045.1:0-3531 GCF_050633425.1 Pelagimonas sp.
GAGAACCCGGAATCACGGTTCAGTCGATGGGGGGCCTTCGTGGCGTGGATTTTGTGCCGATGGCGGCATAAGACCAATAATGCCGCGCTCCGGTTTATGCCGCGCTTGTTCAGGCGAAGTCTTGTTTCCTGCGGTTTTTGTCGTTTTCCGGCTGCATAAGACTGTAGTTCAGAACCGCCATGTGAGCGTGGCGAACTGCGCAATTGGGGCCGGCGATTTGCCATAGGTGCAACCTTCAACCAAAAGAAGGAAACACTCATGGAAAACGATACGCACCCAGATCAAACGACGAGGCGGAAACTGAAAGCTGGCAGCCATGCCGATCGCTTTGCCCTACAGATCGAGGCGGAGGGATACGGCCTCCGTTCCATCGCCAATTACAGAACCACAGCCGAGGCGCTTTGGGCGGCGATGCTGGAGGCAGACGTCTGTCCCACTGAGCTGACCGATGATCGTGTGGACCATCTGGCGACGTCGATCATCAGTGCGGCTTCTGCGAGAGACCAAAAGCACTGTCGGTACCGCATCAATCGGTTCAGGGATTATCTCATTGAAAATGCAGGCGCACCGCCGCGCTCAGAACCGCCGCTCGACATGTCACCGAGGGCCTGCCTGAAACGGGAATACGAAACCTATCTTCGCAGTCAGCGCGGCTTGTCTGAGGACACAATTTATCACTGCCTACGGTTCTTTGATCGGTTCCTGACTGCGAAGTTCGGCTCTGGCCTGGGTGACTTGAACACCATCAAGCCAGACGACATCACTGGGTTCATACTTTGGTTGCGCAAGGAACAAAACGCGCCGCGGGACAAGACAGGCCCATCGCATCTTCGCAACCTCTTCCAGTTCCTGTTCTGGAGCGGAAAGACTGAGCGCAACTTGAGCAATGCTGTGCCGAAAGCCAGGCAGCCCAAACCGACCGGCATCCCGAGGTATCTGGAGCCGGAACAGGTCAACCGGCTCATTGAGGTGGTGCGCGACCACCAGAAAACGGGTCGGCGCAACTATGCAATGCTGATGCTGATCGCCCGTCTCGGTCTTCGTGCGCCGGAAGTGACAGCGATCGAACTGGATGACATCGACTGGCGCGCTGGAGAAATCCTGATCCGCGGCAAGAGGCAGTTGCACGATCGGATGCCGATGTCGGCGGAGGTTGGTGAGGCGATTGTCGATTACATCAAGAATGAGCGCCGGGGCCCGGACCGCGCGCTGTTCGTGTCGGTGAAACCGCCCTTCAAGAGGTTCAAGGACGCGCAAATCCTGCGATGGATATTGCGAGACGCCTATGACGCGACCGGCATTAGCCCGCCACAAGCCTATATAGGCACCCACATTCTGCGGCACAGCCTGGCCACCGACATGCTGCGAAAGGGTGCTTCGCTTGCTGAGATCGGGGACGTGCTGCGTCACCGATCTGCAATGACCACAACCATCTATGCGCAATACGATGTGGCTGCCCTGCGCTCGATCTCGCGCCCCTGGCCAACTTCGGGAGACGCCCAATGAAGACGCTGTCCCAACGACTTGATGAATATCTGGCCCTTCGGCGTTCGATGGGGTTTGACCTCTCCTTTGAGGAACGGGTCCTGCGCAAGTTCACGACTTATGCCGGTGAAAACGGGTTCAATCGGATCTCGACGCCCTTGTTCCTCGATTGGAAGGCAAACTACGGCAGCGCGGACAACAACACTTGGTCTCATCGCCTTGGTATGGTGCGCCGGTTCGCCTTTTGGCTTGCGGAGCACGACAATCGGACCGAGGTCCCGTCCAGCCAGCTTGTCACAGGCCGATACCGAAGGCGTGTCCCCTACATCTATGCGCCCAGTCAGATCGCGGATCTTGTCGTTGAAGCCGGTCGACTGCCGTCACCTTATGGCCTCCGTGCCGCATTGTGGCAGACCCTGTTCGGCTTGATCGCGGTGACGGGGATGCGCGTGAACGAAGCTTTGTCTTTGGATCAGCATGACGTCGATCTGGAACGCGCTATCCTAACGCTCAGAAACACCAAGAATGGCAAGGATCGACAGCTTCCCGTCAACGAGGATACCGCTCATTGGCTTGTTCGATATGCCGAGCTGCGGGATCGTCTGGTTCCGCAGCAATCATCCCGGTTCTTCATCAAAGAGGATGGCGAACCGGCGGGAGATTGCGGGGCACGCTACAACTTCGCGCAGGTCAGCAGAAACATCGGCCTTCGGTCACCACAAGCCTTCAACCGCCACGGACATGGGCCACGCATCCATGATTTGCGGCACACATTTGCCGTTCACACCATCCTGGACTGGTTCCGGGATGGCCGGGACATCGAAACTGAAATGTACAAGCTCAGCACCTATCTCGGCCATTCCGAGCCCAAGCACACGTTCTGGTACATCGAGGCCGTGCCCGAGCTGATGCAGTTAGCCGCGGCGCGGGCCGAACGGCGGGTTTTGGAGGACGCATCATGATCGCAACCTATCCATTGCCCGTCTATGTGCAGCGGTTCTTCACCGAGCGGCTGTTGACCCAGATGCAGGCCAGTCCAAACACGATTGCCAGCTATCGCGACACCTTCCGGCTCTTGCTGAGATACGCCGAGGCGCAGACAAGGCTGCCGCCGACTGAGCTACATGTGGCTCACATTGACGCCGACATCATCGGTCGGTTCCTGACCTTCTGCGAGGAGGAACGAGGTAACAGCGCGCGAAGCCGGAACACTCGCCTCGCGGCCATTCGCTCGTTCTTCAAATACGTCGCGGGCTGTGAGCCCCAGCTCCTGCACCATTGCCAGAAGGTGCTGGCGATGCCGTCCAAGCGGCACGAAAAACGCGTCGTGGACTTCCTGACCCGTGACGAGATGGAGGCCTTGCTGAAGGCACCTGACCAGACGACCTGGTTTGGGCGGCGCGACCGCGTTCTGCTTCTCACAATGCTCCAAACCGGCTTGCGTGTATCGGAGGTGATCGGCCTTCGCGTTGGCGATGTCGAGCTTGGCACCGGAGCGCACCTCAGATGCGTGGGCAAGGGTCGAAAAGAACGCGCAACGCCGCTTCGGACAGACAGTCGGTTTGCATTGAAGGCATGGCTTGCGCAGTGCCGGACTGAGCCCAGCGATCCCCTGTTCGCAACCATCCGTGGCAGGCCGCTCAGCAGAGATGCGGTTGAGCGAATTGTTCGGAAACATGCGGCAACCGCCGCCTCGACCAGCTCGACGTTCAGACTGAAGCGCGTCACACCCCATGTCTTGCGCCACACCGCTGCAATGCAGCTTCTACAGAGCGGTGTGGACCGAACGATTATCGCCCTTTGGCTGGGCCATGAATCGATTGAGACGACACAGGTCTACATCCACGCCGATATCGAACTGAAAGAAAAGGCGATGGCTCTGACAAAGCCGGTTGACCAGACGGGTGGACGATATCGACCGGGTGACGAACTCCTGGCATTCCTCGAAGCGCTCTGAATTATGCCGATATGCTGCGCCGATCTAACCGCAACGCAACAGGTTGTAAGGGTCGGCGCGGCATAAACCGGAGCGCGGCATTATGGGTC
>NZ_JBOEGM010000046.1:0-10402 GCF_050633425.1 Pelagimonas sp.
CATTCGTCAAACTGGGCTCCTTTCGGACCTTAGCTGCATTTGCACATCCATATGATATAATGCGACGTCAACGTCTGGTTTTCGCTGTGGGAGGGTATGGCGGATCGGAGGGTCTATCATGCAAACACCAAACTTACCGGCCATTCGCGCGCTTCGGCCCGCTTGGAACAAAGGACGCATCGTCGGTCAAAAGCTCCCGCTGAAGCCCAAGCATGTCTGGGCAATACGCGTGCGGCTCGAGTTGGCGGAAAACCATCGAGACCTTGCCCTGTTCAATCTGGCTATCGACAGTAAATTGCGCGGCTGTGATCTCGTCCGGATGAAAGTCGCAGATGTAATGGCGTCAGGGCAGATCAAAGCGCGGGCGTCCGTACTGCAAAGCAAAACCCAAAAACCGGTTCGGTTTGAAATTTCGGAAGGTACGCGGGCATCGGTCGCAAAGTGGATGGAAGACCCCCTGATGGTCGGGTCCGAATTTCTCTGGCCTGGACGTTTCCACGAGCGCCTGCACATCTCAACGCGCCAATATGCACGGATCGTGCGGGACTGGGTTGGGTCCATCGGTTTGGAAGTTACAGCTTATGGCACGCATTCAATGCGACGGACGAAGGTCACACAGATTTACAAGAAGACAGGCAATCTGCGTGCCGTTCAATTGTTACTGGGTCACACCAAGATGGACAGCACAGTGCGATATCTTGGCGTTGAGCTTGAAGACGCCTTGGCAATTTCGGAGGCTATTGAAATCTAAACCTTCGGGCCGTTCGTAAGGGACGGCCCATTGCGGCCATGGACCATTGCCCTTCAATGCTGCGCCAGCAACCCGCATTGCTGACATTCGCTGCGGCTGCGAGGTTAGGTTGGGTTAATACTCGCATTTGTAGTGCACAAGTGAATGCGTGGTCTGCATTGAAGTGGGTTGGTTGAAATCTTTTGAATGCAACCCAAATATAGAGGGTGTCAAAGTCGCACAGAACCAAAAAATTCATTGGAGGACCTCATGGCCGGGATTGGCGAACAAGCTGAGATTATTAGAGAGGGCAAGGAGGCCGGTATGGCCGGCACCGCTACTGGCGGAGTTGTTGGAGGAAATGTTGGCATGATGGCCGGAGCCGCTGCTGGTGCTAAGGTTGGAGGCGCTGTTGGATTGGTGGCAGGTCCAGTTGGTGCCGCCGTCGGAGGCGCGGTCGGTGCAATGGTAGGAACCGTCGCCGGTGGTGCAGGCGGTTTCATTGCAGGTGCCACTGTTGGGCAGGAATTTGACGAAAAGTAAGTTCGCCTAAGTCGGCGATCTAGTTGTAGCAGAAGACGGTCTCGTCGGGGCGGCCGAAAGGCGAGTTTGCCGGTTTTTCAGATCCTGTTGGGGCTCACTATGACGGACAGCACAGTCAGGTATCTTGGGGCCGAACTCGAAGACACCTTTGCAATAGCCGAAGCTATTGAAATCTAACTTTGAAGGGCCGTCTTCATGGACGGCCCAAAGCGGACCTTCGACACACGTTCGGGATGCTGCTGTCGCAGCCCGCACTCCTGCCATTCGCCGCGCCTGCAAAATTGGCATTTGATCGAACGCACAATCTGCGGGACAAAGGGGGCGTTCGCCGCAATGTCGCGTATGTCTGTTTGGAACAACCCAGCCAAGAACACGGAACTCGATGATATCCGTTTGATTAGAAGATGACCTCAACGACTTGCGCGTCGAGCCAAAAACCGTTCTTTGCGTCTGTGCGCATCCTGGGGTTATGAAAGCACGAAGATGACACGAATTATTTCGTTTTCCGGATCCGGCCTTGAATTGGGTGCTCTGCATAGTGCCATGCTCGCCGCGTTTTCTGACTATATCGTTCCGTTGCAACCAGATGCAGACGCGTTCAAAGCGGCGCTGGCCTCGAGAGGTTTTGACCCCGAGGCGTCCTTTGTCGCCATCGATGATAATGAAGTCATCGGGTTTTGGAACGTCGCGACGCGGAACACCAAACGGTATCTAATAGGCAGCGGAACACGGATTGAGCAAAGAGGTCGGGGATTGGCGTCTCGTTTGGGTAAGGCGGCGATACGTGCGGCCGAGAATGCCGGGATCGAGAGCTTTTGGCTTGAGGTTATCAAGGGAAACACAGGCGCTGAGCATCTCTATCGGAAGCTGGGATTTGATGTGACCAGAAAGCTCGACTGCTATCGGCTTGATCATCCGTCTCCTGATCTATTTTCATGCAAATTGTCGGATTTCGACACCGTTGCCAATGCCATTCAGCGGTATTCGACTTGGAAGCCATCTTGGCAAAACGCCACGGAATCCATTTCCGGCGCACAGATGACGCCCTTCTTGCATGAAAAAGGCGGAGTCATCATCGGCGCAGGTGGCCTCGTGCATCAGATTGCTGCCAGCGAACCCTCGGCTTTGGAAGACCTCCTCGCTGCGGCAGCCACAGTCGGCTCGCTGACATTGGTCAATGTCGATTCCTCTGACAATGCCTTGTGCTCTCTTTTGCTGAAGCTTGGGGCTGATCGCTTTATCGTTCAGTCTGAAATGTGCCTGTCATTGCCATATGTCGCTTAGCGGTCGTTCGAGCCCGACTCTGTATCAAGCAGTTTGGGCGCAATTCGGTCATTCTCCGCCATGCAGCATGCCTGCCTTCGGGATCGATTTTGGCTGACACCCCCGGCCCAAAGCCGACTTTGGCGATTGTTGCAACTGAAGTCCGCTTAGCGCTCAAATATCCGCCGCAAGTCGTGGGAAGGATATATTTAACTGCCTATGGAAAGCGCTCTGATCAAAAATATGCCGCCAGCTATTCATCCAGGAATTCTAACGCCAACTCCGCAATCCTCTGAAAGCCCTTCCGTCCAGCGATCTCGTATCCCTGAATGGCATACGCCTTGCGCTTTGCCTTGAAATTATCGGAAGCTTTCTGAGCCATCTTGTATGCATCAGCTAGCTCATCTTGTCCGATTTGATATGTGGTGCATGCCAATCTCATCTCGAAGATCGTTGCACGACCAAATTCTGCGGCAAAAATGGCAGGTGTCTTTCCTGTGTACGTCTGAAGCGTCGGGTTCGCGCCCGCAGCAAGGAGAATTTCAAAACATCGATCAGCTCCAACCTTGGCTGCTGAATGTAATGCCGTCCGACCAAGCGCGTCTTGCGCATCGATGTCTATATGACGGTCCACGAGTGCTTTGACCATGTTGGCATCTTTTCGATCGGCCGCCAACATCAGTGCAGTCTGTTGCAAATAGTCTTGCGCATCCAAAACGTCTGTGGGCAGCAAGCTGACCAGCCTTAAATGCGTGGCGGCCATTGAATTGGCCAATTCATATGGTTCTTTGGGGATCCCAGAATAGGTTGGCATTTGCTGCATCGCACATAAAAGATGCGACACCATCTTTGATGTCACAGTGAAGAACGTGTCGCCACGAACATCTCGCAACTTGCGCTTTAACTGGCCGTCAAACTTCTTTTTGAAGGAGCTCACCCCCACCTCTGAAGCGCCGGAGAAAAGCAAACCTGCGTATGCGCGAATGATCTCTGAACTTTCTTGAAGCGGTGCCTCGATTTCCACCCCTTCATACGGGCGAACAATGTTGCCCCAGAACCAAGCCGAGTGATCTGCGGCAGCCAACCGCATTGAATAATCGATCGGGCCTTCGCCGAGTTTCCAGCGAGCTGCATCTCGAGGCTGGACTGATTTGCAAAGAATTCGAAAACTTCGTTCTGCACTGGCACGGTTGAACGCATCCTGAGCAACAGCCAGCGAGAAGTGAAGCTTTGCGATATCCAGTTTCAGTGGCCCGATGGACCGCGTCAAACAGAGCCCTAGAGCCTCCT
Organism: Pelagimonas sp.; assembly: GCF_050633425.1. GTDB lineage: Bacteria > Pseudomonadota > Alphaproteobacteria > Rhodobacterales > Rhodobacteraceae > Pelagimonas. Next base: position 3,827 of record NZ_JBOEGM010000046.1, read on the forward strand.
CGGCATGATGGCGCGCATCCTCGAAATTTCCCGAAGACAGGGCGTGCAGGGCATGAAGATAAACAATATCTGCTTCGAACTCTTCAATGTCCGGCGACTTTCGGAGCTTTGCCAAACCTTCGGCAACTTGAATCTGACGGGCGAGGTCTTTGCCCTGCAAAGCCACTCGGATGTGCTCAATGCTTTTCTGTGCTCTTTGACGCGGTTCTGCTCGATCTAAGTCAAACGTCAATGTGGCGGGCGATCTCAGCTTTGGAACTCCAAAAATATCAGGGAGCGTTTCGTCACAAGGAAGTGCCGCGAACACCCCGCTCAAAAATTCTGCCACCTGCTCAGCTGCCAAAAGTTTGCCAGAGCGATTTGGTGTAACCACACGAAACGGACCTTCCTTCACCCACGGTGGTAGCGCCTCAACGAACGCCTGATCGGCGGCCGCTGGGTTGGTGGGGTCCGTCGTGACAGTAGCCTCATGACTCCATCTGAAGAGCTCGATCAATTGCAACGCCTTGTTGCGCACAGGATCCGCATCGTTCGGAGCGATACCCGGCGTCAAGTAGCCGACAAGATCCTTGTAGGCTTGCTCAATCGCGCGCGCCCAAAGCAATAACGAGCGAAGCTGCGCTGTTGACAGATGAGCTTCATCTGAGCCCTTGTATGGAAATTTGTGATCGTCACAAAACCACTTCGCAATCTTGGCAATAGCTGGCGTCGTCCGGCCTGATTTCCAATTGTCGAGGGTACGTCGTCTTTCGTCGTCGTATTCGCCCCAAAGCCGATCCAAGGGGGCGTCGATCTGCTCTAACCACCATGACAAAACTGTCTCGACCGGCAAAATCAGACGAACTGGGTTTGCAAGGTCTTGACGAGGCAAGAACCAAAGATCGTCTTCGGGCATCCGAGGTAAGAGCGGCTCATCTTGACACCAAAAACCCCACGTTCTGCCAAGCGCTGGTGCAACGTCGAACGCAAGAAGCACCCAAAGAACCTGCTGCGGAGTTGCCGAATATGTCCGCGTGTGAAGTTCAAGCGCATCCAGACATTCCATCTGCTTGTAGACCTGTTCAAATGCATCGCCCCAAAGGCGTGATGAAGCTTCGAGCCCCCAAGACTGTCGAAGCAGGTCAAGTAACTCAAGCGTTCGGTCCGTCCCTCCCACCAAACGCATCTCCGAGTGTGCGTAGCGGCGGCGTTCTGAGTGCTGCCATTTGGGCGCGCAAAACAATGACACGACGTAAAGGAGTGCGGAATGTGAGGTCGGGAGTTGAGCTATCGGCTGAGTGTCGGACACGGTCACACCTCGGCTCGTTGACGATGCAACCTGGATAGTTCTGCTTTCACGTTCCGGAACGCCCGTCGATTGCTAGGCGTTCGCGAGAATACCAATAGGCCGCCGCCTTCCAAGAAAAGCTTGGCATGCTTCTTGCCGGAGACATGCCGCGCACCGGACTTAACTTCCTTTGCAATCACTTTGTTCAATTCTTTGTCTTTTGAATAATACACTTTGCACCTCAATAATGGGATGGCGGTGCAACCACCATCCCAATCATTTCTTTCAAGAGTTATTGTGGCCGAGCCTTTTGCAGCAGCATTTTGTATGCCGTGCAATACTGGCTACAGGCTCCTTATTTCCCCTTAGGCGGATTGTTTCCGCGACCGAGGCCTGACTCGTTCCCGGTTGTTGACGGGCCGTTTATAGGGCGTGGGTTTGACATTTCACTTCCTTTTCGTTGATCTAATTTCTGCCTCGCAACAGAATGTCGCGTGGCATGAGAAAGAGATAATCGAAGGCGCCCCCATCGGTGAGGAAATCAGGAATACAGTCGCATAACTGATGGTGGAGCAGTAAGAATCGATAGCCTCAAACTCGCCAACTCTGACCTGCGGCGTTGCGGTTCGTGCTTGGCTGATTAAGCTGAGAAGCTGCCCCGCTCTACTGTCGGTCTAGTTCTTGGCAAGCGCTCCTGGCCAACAGCGCAACGAGAACCAGCTGTATCCATAGCGGTCATTCGTTCGCGCCGTAGCGAAGGTCCGGTTTCCGCCCTCTATACCATACAAGTGTATGATATCAGGAATATATTCTTGCACGCACGCACATCTTTGTTCTATTAATGTTCTAGTTCATTAACTGTATTTAGTAAGGAGATTTTATGAGTGAAGAACCAACAAATAACCAAAGAGCCGCTTTGAACAAACCTTTCATGTTGGGTTACACGGTGAGTCCTTCGGGTGACAGCGACAAGTCTTATTGGAGCAAGATCGGTGTGGCTTGGGCGCATAAGGATGGCCAAGGGTTCAATGTCCGCATGGATGCTTTGCCTGTCGATGGAAAGCTGGTGTTGCGGTGTGTGCCGGAAAACCATGACGACACTGGTGAGTTGTTTGAACGAGAACCGGTGTAAGTAATTCGATTAGTTCCCTTGGGAAAAGGCGTGGCTTTGGCTGCGCCTTTTTCTATTTGGGCGCATCCGCAGGCGGAACGGGCTTTCGTGAACCGAACCTGTCTTTGACAGTTTCGGCCATGCGGCTTCAATCCCTTGCGCTCCGGTTGTCACCGGCGTTTTTGCGGGGCAGCAAGCCGCCCGTACTTGGGGCGCTGCCCCTAGCGCATTTCAAGCAAAACAGATCGAAGAGATACTTGCTTTGACGGTTTCCAGCGCGAGCGCTGGAGCCTCCGTCAAAGGCAGAGCATCTTTCGCCGATTTTCCTTTCCATTTGCACCCCCGCTCTCGCCGAGGGGCAAGGGTTGCAAGCGCAACCCCTCCCTCAGGGAGGAAGAAGGAAGGAAAAGAAAATGACACAGTTACATGCACAACCCTATGACCTCGCAGCCAGCGGATTCTATTTTGAGACTGCCGAGGAATATACCGAAAAGGCCGCCAAGCTGCGGAACGATTACGGCGATCCGGTCGAGGAATTCGAAATCCAGTTTATCGACGGGGAGCGGATTGATTGTGCTTTGGCGGCGGCAATCGGCCTTTATCAAAGCAACATCACGCAGTTCTTCAAAGCAGTTGAAGATTGGGATGACGATCAGAAAACCCGTGTAATCCTTGCTGTCGCCGAATGCGGTTATGACTTCACAGCTGACACGCAGCCAGATGATTTCGATTTGGAGATTTACCCTGTCGAAACCCTACGCGAGCTTGCCGAGCAGTTTGTCGAGGAAGGCTTGTTTGGCGACATCCCCGAGCGCCTTCAATTCTACATCGACTATGACGCCATCGCCCGCGATTTGGGCATGGACTACGCCGAAGCCGAGGTTGCCGGAACCCGTCTGATTTACCACTGCGCTTGAGGGGGAGTGCAGCCCCAAGCCGCTCTGCCTGAGCGGTTTCAGGGTGCAATCCCGCATCGGAAATTTGAATGGAGAATAGACATGACCCTGCAACATATTGAACTTGAACTGCTAACCGTATCCTCGCTCAACGTACGCAAATTCGGCGCGAAGGACTGCGACGACCTTGTATGCAGCATCCGCGCTCTTGGCGTACTGCAACCGCTTTTGGTGCGTGTTGTTGATGAAGGCTTTGAAGTCATCGCAGGACAACGCCGCCTGAACGCCTGTCGCATCATCGCCGAGGACAGCGACATTGATCCAATCCCATGCTTGATCATGAGCGAAGGCGATGATGCTAAAGCCATCGAAGCCAGTCTTGCCGAGAATATCGAACGTCTGCCGATGGACGAGGTCGATCAATACAAAGCCTTTGCCAAACTGGTCAAAGAAGGCCGCGACGCAGACGATATCGCTGCCACCTTTGGCATTACACCGCGCATGGTGACCCAACGCCTCGCGCTCGGGCGGCTGCATCCGCCGATACTGACAGCCTATCGCAAAGGTGCGATCCATGCGGGCGACATTCGCAATCTGACCATGGCAACGCCCAAGCAGCAAAAGGATTGGTGGGCATTGATGAAAGACGAAGATGCCTATGTTCCAACCGGGCAACGGCTTAAGAACTGGCTCTTTGGCGGGGCGCATATCCCGACCGAGAACGCCTTGTTTGATGTGGAAGAAAGCGGGCTTGCCGTTGTCTCTGATCTGTTTGGTGAAGACAGCTACTTTGCCGATTGCGAAGCGTTCTGGGCATTGCAGAACACCGCAATCGCCGAGGCCGTAGAGGCGTTCAAAGCCAAGGGCTGGGCGGATGTGATCGTGATGGATCAAGGCGCGTATTTTGCCAATTGGGATCATCGTAGCTGCGCCAAAGAAGACGGTGGCAAGGTCTTTGTTACCGTTTCCAATCAGGGCGAAGTGACGTTCCACAAAGGCTATATCACCAATGCCGAGGCAAAACGGCGCGAGAAAGCTGACACCGCACCCGTCGAGAAACCGGAACTTACCAAAGCCGCGCAGAACTATGTTGATCTGCACCGCCATGCCGCCGTGCGCGCCGATATGTTGGGGCAGACAGGTTTGGCCTTGCGATTGATTGCGGCGCATATGTTGGCGGGATCATCGCTGTGGCAGGTTGAACGTGACCCGCAGAAAGCTGCAAAGCCTGAAATTGCAGAAAGCCTTGAGGCCTGCTCAGCGCAGCAATCCTTTGAAAAAGAACGCAAAGCCATCGCGGAATTTCTGGACATCGAAACAGCGCAAATCCTGCCCGAGCGCGGCGAGTGGTATGTGACCCGTCCCGACATGGGCAAGACGTTGACCCACCTGATGACGCTGGCAGACGATGACGTATTGCGTATCCTGACCTTCCTCATGGCGGACAGCCTATCGGTTCATAGCCCTGTGATCGACGCTCTGGCGCAGACGCTTGGCACGAAGATGTCCAATCACTGGCAACCGGAAGACACCTTCTTTGCCCTAATCCGGGACAAACAGGTGCTGAATGGCATGATCAGAGAGTTCGCAGGTACAAACGCTGCCGCCGAACACATCACCAGCACCGCCAAAGTGCAGCGTGATATCCTGACCGCCTGTCTGAACGGCAACCGCAAACCAGCCGATCCCAACTGGATGCCGCGTTTTATGTCTTTCCCGCAGGGCAGCTATCGAGAGGAAGCAACGGAAAAGCTAGACCTCCAAGATGCCGCGTAACGAAGAGGCCGCCTCGTTGGGGCGGCTTTTATCTGTCATGGGCCTCAAAATTTGCGCGGTCAGCCCGTTGGGCTGCCCGCATTTCCGTCCGAGCCGGAAAAAAGATTACCCCATGGATGGGCCGGATCGAACTGGTCCGTCGCGTTTGCGATGGTCGCGATCTGGTGCAGCCCGCGCCCAAACGGGTCTGTCGCCACGGTCCACAAAGACCTGCAACTGATCGCGGTGGCGGGTCATGGCGACGTAGGCGAGGTGGTGATCCATGCTGCGCGAGGCGAGCACATAGGCGTGATCCACCGTCGCCCCTTGGGATTTGTGCACGGTGACCGCATAGCCGTGATCGAAGCTTTGATAGCTCTGTGGGTCGAACCGCACCTTGCGCGGCTGATCGCCGTCGAGGCGGATGCAGAGTTCCTCTGGCCCGGCCTGTTCGACCGTCCCAAGCATCCCGTTTTTGACGCCCAAGTCTTTGTCATTCCTGCCAAAGACCAACCTGTCACCCGCAGCGAAGGCGCGTTTGCCTGTGTCTGTTTGGTAAAGCAGTTCAGTCGGCGGTGTGTCCTGATCCTCGCGCAGGGCTGCGCGAATGGCTTGGTTCAGCGCAAACACATCCCTGCGTTTATGGGCAAAAGCCAGCCGCGAGACGCCGTCGCTATTCACCGCGACATCCATCCTGTAGGCCTGCACCAGATGATCGATGGTGTCGTCACGGTCGTTGCTTTCAGAAACCGCATTGCGCTCCACATAAAGCTTGAGGGCTTTGTCTGAGCGTCCCTCGGCCAGCTCTTTCGAGGCCTGTTTCTGCCAATCCTCGCGCTGACGATGGATCTCGGTCAGTTGCGCAGCGCCGTGTTGATCGATCACGTCTCGGAAGGGTTTGCCTGCCTCGATGGGCTGCAACTGATCGGGATCGCCAACTAGCACCAGTTTTGCCCCGATCTCATCCATCTTCGCCGCCACACGCGCCATCTGTCGCGTTCCGATCATGCCCGCCTCATCAATGACCAGCACTTCGCCGGATTTGATCGGTTCATGCCCGTTCTTCCATGACAGCTCTAGTGACGCCAAAGTTCGGCTTGGTATGCCCGAGGCCTCTTGCAGCCCGTCCGCAGCTTTGCCCGCCAAAGCCGCGCCATGCACGACAAATCCTTGGCGCTGCCATGCATCCCGCGCCGTATCAAGCAGGGTGCTTTTGCCAGCCCCGGCCAGACCAACCACGCAGGACAGGCGATTTGCGCTGAGGATATGCTGTAATCCTTCGCGTTGTTCCGCGCTCAATTGCCCACCAAAAGCGCGCTTCATGCGCCTGTCTTGATCCGAGATGGCATTGCCAACATGGCGCTGATCCACTGCGAAACCGGTCTTGTTTGTGAGGTCATTCGTGGATTGGTGCAGGCTGACTTCGGCGGCGCGGTAGTCCCGCGTGGTGAAGCGCGGCAAAGACCCCCTGTCCAACCGGATCAATTCCGGCGACTTCAGGGCTTTGGCGGCGGCGTCCTGCAACTCCGCTGGTTTGTCGATGCGTT
>NZ_JBOEGM010000047.1:0-7295 GCF_050633425.1 Pelagimonas sp.
CCATATTGGCCGGATGACCATTGACATATTTGAACCCATAGGTCTCGCCGTCGCTCGTCGGCATCAGTTCGATGACACCCTCTTTGGAGTGAGAGGCAACGCGGGGTGTTTTGTCAAAAGATTCCCATCTCAAGAAATCAGACTCGATATAGCTCGCGATCTCGGCGATCATTTTCGAAGCACCGATGGTGTTCACGATCTTCATCATATTGTCGACGCTGACGAAGGGGACCATTGCGAGTTTAGAAGGTTCAAGGTTTGTGACCGGTTTTGCTGCAAGATTGTTCATGTGTTTTGTCCGATAAGTCTGTTCAATTAGCGTTTTGAAAGATGAATACCCGCCATCATGCAGCGGACAGAGCCGCCGGCGGTTTCGATGGTTGGGATAGAAATAGGGAGAAGCGTAGCGCTCTTTTCGATGCGCGACTTCTGATTGTCGGTGAGACTGTCGACACCGCGTGACGAGATCGCGAGATATCTCTGTGAGCCTGCTGAGAGTTCCATGGCGTTGCCCGCGAACTCGTCGATCTGAGCTTCACTAAGCTCGATCACGTCGCGGCCGGATTCCTTGAGACGGTCGACAACGGCTGTACGCCGTTCCGCATCGACCATCATTTCGGTAGAGACGAGAGCAAAGCTGGTGCCAACCGCCATGATGACATTGGTATGGTAAACCGCCTTGCCATCTCTGTTGGCCGCTTTGAACGCCATGGGTTCAAAATTGAAGTTGGTGCAAAACCGCTCAAGAATGATTGGATCAGCGCGGTTGGACTCTGCCGTGTAGGCCACACGCTCAATGTGATCGAGCACCATCGCGCCAGTGCCTTCCAAAGCTAAATCGTCCTGTTCCAAGCCGGAATAATCGATCACATCCTGGACACGGTAATTTCGCTTAAGGAATTCGATCACATCCCAGCGACGTTCAAGTCGGCGGTTTTCAGTGAACATCGGATACACGGCGATGTGCCCGCCAGTGTGTGTGGAGAACCAGTTATTGGGGAAAACAGAGTCCGGCGTTTGACGTTCACCATGATCTTCAAAGGTGTGCACAACGATCCCGGCTGCCTCCAGCTTGTTAACTGCGGCATCGAATTCGGCGAGTGCTGAAATTGCCTCTTGGCCGGTTACAGAACCACTACAGGTTTGAAATGAGTTGTCCTCAGCGGTTTGCGGATTTGCGGTAAATTTGTGGGGTCTGATCATCACCACTGCGGCAGGTGCCTGTTGTGTCGACATAGAATTCTCCTCGTCAAAAGTCCCGTGTCGGGCTGTTCATGCGCAGTTAGCTAGTCTCTCTGCTCATCTTTTTTGGGCAGGGCGCTTGACTCTGGTTCGCGCTTCTCTCTAACATTGGTATACTATACCAGTCAGAAGGTAAAGATGTGAAGACACCGATCTTAGACGTACGCGACATTGAGAAGTCATTTGGGAGCGTAAAAGTACTCAAGGGCATCAGCGTTGAGGCTCAGGCTGGCGATGTGGTTTCGATCCTGGGTGCGTCCGGGTCCGGGAAAAGTACCTTTTTGCGCTGTATCAATCTGCTTGAGATGCCCGAAGCCGGCGAGATCAATGTTTCAGGCGAAAAGATCAAGATATCGAGAGACCGTCACGGCAAGGGTGTCGTCGAAGACAAGCGTCAGGTTGAAAGACTGCGCTCGCAATTGTCGATGGTGTTTCAATCGTTCAACCTTTGGGCACATCTTACGATCCGCGAGAACATCATGCTGGCGCCTATGAAGGTGCTGGGCAAGTCGAAGGCTGAAGCCGGTGAGCTTGCTGACAATTTAATGGAACGTGTTGGCGTGTACGCACGCAAAGACGCTTATCCAACGCACATATCAGGCGGCCAGCAGCAACGCGCTGCGATCGCGCGCGCGTTGGCTATGGAACCCCAAGCTCTGCTTTTCGATGAGCCAACATCATCGCTGGACCCTGAACTGGTCGGCGAAGTGCTCAAAGTCATGCGGGAGCTGGCTGAGGAAGGTCGAACCATGTTGGTCGTTACTCACGAGATGGCATTTGCCCGCGATGTGAGTGACCAAGTGATTTTCCTTCATAACGGCGAGATTTCGCAATCTGGATCGCCGAAGGAGATGTTTTCCAAGCGGCCGAAGGGTGAGCGTTGGGGTGAGTTTCTGGCCCATGCCAGGAATTGAGTAGCAGCGAAATGTTCAACCAAACTACTGAATCAACAAGGAGGACTATCCAATGAAAAAACTAATCGCAGCAACACTCGGTGTCGCCGCCATGATGAGCGCAGTGTCGTTCACAGCAACGACAGCGATCGCCGAAGACAAGCTTACAATCCGCTGGGGTACGAGCCCAGGTTACAAGCCATTCATTTTCAAAAACGAGGACGGAACACTGACTGGCTTCGATTTTGAAGTTGGTGCAGCGCTTTGCGCTGAGCTGAAGGCAGAATGTACCTGGGTTGAGCAGGCGTGGGATGGCATCATCCCTGGCCTTCAAGCCAACAACTACGATGCTATCCTTGCGTCCATGTCGATCACGGCCGAACGCTCGAAAGTCATTGACTTCACGATCCCCTATCAGGCGTCGCCAACAGTGTTCATCGCCAAGAGCGGTGTCGAACTGAATGATGCCTATGAAACTGGTTTGGAAGGCGTGACCATCGGCACCCAAGCAGGTACGGTTCAGCAGAAGTTTTTGGAAGCCAAGTTTCCAAAGGCAACCATCAAAACTTACCCTTCACAGGACGAGGTTTGGCTGGACATGAAATCGGGTCGCGTTGACGCGACATTCGTCGGTGCGCCACAAGCAGAGTCGTGGCTCAAAAGCGATGACGGAGCAGGTTTCGCGCTTGCCGGTACTGAGCACGAAAGCCAGGAATTCTTTGGCGTGGGTGCGGGCATCGGTGTGCGTCAAGGCGAAACTGAATTGCGTGATAAGTTGAGCGCAGCCATTCGCGCGATCGAAGCAAACGGTGAGTACAAAAAGATCAACGACCGTTACTTCGAGACTAACATCTATCCGGCGACAAACTAATGCAAGTTGCGGCGCCTCTGTTATGAGGCGCCGCTCTTAACTTCTAGAAAGTACCGTATGATCGAAAACCTTCAAAATTTTCTGCCTTATGTTCTGAAGGGCACGTGGATTACGATAACGCTCAGCCTGACTTCGCTTGCCATCTCCATCGTGTTTGGATTTCTGGGCGCTACGATGAAATTGAGCGACAGTCCAATACTCCGCGCGATCGGTTCTTTCTACACGACACTAATCCGAGCCGTTCCCGAGCTCGTGCTCATGTTGATCATCTTTTTCGGTGGGCAAATTTTGATCAATCATATCGTTGCCAGCACCGGCATATTCGAGCGGTTTGAGATCAACCAGTTCTTTGCTGGTTCTGTGGCAATTGGGTTTATCTTTGGCTCGTACATGACCGAGGCATTTCGCGGTGCCTACCTTGCTATTCCAAAGGGACAGATCGAAGCGGCTAAGGCCTTCGGTATGCGTCCGCGCGTATGGCTAAAAGAAATAGTCTGGCCGCAGTTTATCCCACTTGTCCTGCCGAACTTTACCAATAACTGGCTGATCTTGATGAAGACCACTGCGCTTGTATCGATAATCGGCTTGCAGGACTTGACCTACACGGCGCAGCAGGCTGGTAAATCGACATCCGAGCCATTCATCTTTCTGTTGGTCGCATTCTTCATCTATCTCACGCTGACATTCATGTCAGACCTCGCTCTCCGCGCACTTGACCGCCACTATCAGCGGGGGCAGGCAGCATGAACTTCGATATCATCATAGAGTTCTTACCGAAATTTTTCGACGGGCTCTACGTCACACTCTGGATCGTGTGCATATCACTTATTACCGGTAGCGCGTTATCACTCCCGTTGGCACTGGTTCGTGTCTATAACGTTCCCATCCTTGGCACTTTCTCTCGCATCTATTCCTATGTCTTGAGAGGCACGCCACTGCTGGTTCAAATCTATCTACTCTATTATGGCCTCTCTCAATTTGAAGCGGTTAGAGAAAGCTGGGTCTGGTTTTTCCTTAAGGATGCTGGGGTCTGCCTGCTTGTAGGGTTCACTCTGAATCTCGCTGCATATGTTAGCGAAATCGTTCGCGGTGCACTCATGTCCATACCCAGAGGTGAAATCGAAGCTGCCCGTGCTTATGGCATGTCTGAGTTGAAAGTTATCCGTCATGTGACTTTGCCCGGTGCGCTGCGACGTACGATCCCTCCGCTTTCAAACCAAGTGATTTTTTTGGTTCACTCAAGTGCTATCGCAAGTGCTATCACGGTTATCGACATCCTTGGAGTGGGTAGAGAATTGAACGCAACCTATTATGTTTCTTTAGAAGGATTTGTTGCCGCAGCGGCGTTCTATGTTGTTGTGATTATGGCAATCACTGTCGTCTTCCGGTTCTTGGAAAAGCGATATGCAGGTTTCCTCTTATAGGGTTAGGTGATCACAACAATGACCCCTCCAAAAAGCGCAATAATTATCGGTGCGGGTATTGTGGGGGCATCACTAGGCTATCACCTCTCAAAGTTTGGTATCGAGACAACGCTGATTGACGCAGCTGCACCTGGAGCTGGTGCGACGGGGCAAAGCTTTTCTTGGATCAATGCAAACTATGCGGCGACCCCAGAATACTTCGCATTGCGGATGCAAGGTCTTGCCGCCTACGACGAACTGTCCGCCGATCTTGGTGCCGAGTTTGGTTTTCGAAAGTGCGGTTCTCTGTATTACGGCGCAACCGAAGCTGAGCTCACAAAGATGTACCAACAGCTGAGGCGGCAGAACTATCCTGTTGAGTTGATCGGTAAGTCTCGTTTCATGCAGCTGGAACCATTGGTAGCTGAAGCGCCGGACATATGCGTTTATAGTCCTATCGAAGGAGCTTTGGATCCCGTTCCGGCAACAAATGCTTTTCTCAAAAGAGCGGTCAAGTCGGGCTCTAAGCTGCTTCTAGGTTGCGAATTTCTCGACTTTCTACGCGATGGCAAAAAGATTTCTGGCATCAATACAACTTTTGGCACCCTATCGGCAGACGTGGTCGTCGTTGCAGCTGGTGTGAACTCAGGGGCTATACTATCGGGCGCAAATGTCCATTTGCCGATGGACAATGGGCAGGGCGTTATCGTCCACACGGAGCCGGTCAAACGTTGTATTGAGCACCTCATAATGGCCCACGGTGTGCACGTACGCCAAGAGTTGGATGGTCGATTGATCGCGGGTGAAAAGTTCAGTGGTGGCTTGGATCCGAAGAATCCAACGAGACTTGCAGCGGTCATAGAGGAACGACTTCGCACGTTGTTGCCATCAATTGAGGGTATTTCTATTCGGCAAATCATGACCGGAACAAGACCGATGCCAGCTGATGGCTTTCCAGCTGTAGGTTACGTGACAGAATGTGAAGATCTCTACGTCGCAACGACCCATAGCGGGATTACATTGGCACCCATAATCGGCAAGTTGGTTGCTGACGAGATAGCGAACGGAAATAGAGCCGATTTACTCAAACCTTTCGGTCCAGATCGTTTTAGGGAAGATCAGCACTGAGATGTTTTGAACTTGGCGGGTCAATCAACAAACAGGAACAACGTGTTGGCGAATTCGAAACCCCATACCGGTCCAATCAACGAGAGGACGCTTGTTCAGTTTCAGGATGACCTTCCAGAATCTGCCGATGTCGTCATTATTGGTGGTGGCGTCGTTGGAGTTTTTGCCGCCCTCTATCTTACACGTCTTGGCCAGAAAGTGATTGTTTGCGAAAAGGGCAGGGTTGCTGGTGAGCAGTCTTCTCGAAACTGGGGCTGGAACGCCAGCAGGGCAGAGACGCGGCTGAACTCCCGATAATGATGGAAGCCATTAGACTATGGGAAGATATTGATACCGAATTGGGTGGATCAACAGGCTTTGTCAGGACCGGAACAACCTATCTTGCCAGCAGCGAGCAAGAGCTTTCGGACATGTCCGATTGGCTGTCGATCGCGAAGGCCAACGGCCTAAAGTCATCTAATCTGTCAAGTTCACAGATCGATACACTCGTTGATCGTCCTTCTGGATATCAGAAGCACAAATGGGCGGGTGGTATCCACACAGCCAGCGATGCTCGCGCTGAACCATGGAAGGCTGTTCCTGCTGTAGCTAGGCTAGCTCAGAAAGAAGGTGCCCGCATACGAGAGAATTGCGCTGTGCGTACGCTGGCCTCTCACGACGGCCAGGTGAGGGCGGTTTACACTGAAAGCGGAAAGATCAGTACCAATCATGTGGTTCTTGCAGGCGGTGCTTGGTCGTCGCTATTCTGTCAACGACACGGCATATCGATCCCTCAATTGTCGATAAAGGCGACTGTGGCACGGACTGCGCAACTGCCTGATTTTCATTCAGGCTGTGCAGTCGATGAACAGTTTGCCTTTCGTCGACGGGAAGATGGAGGGTACACTATTGCAGTGGCAGACAATCAAGAATTCTATCTCGGGCCCGATGCGCTGCGTCATTCAAAGCACTACCTACCGGTTGCAAAGCGCAGCTTTAAAGCAACAACGTTGAGATGGGTAGCGCCAACCGGTTTTCCAGATCAATGGAGAGTGAGTCGAAGTTGGGGAAGAGATGAAAAGTCGCCTTTTGAAACCACACGCGTTCTTGACCCTGAACCTAACATGAAATCCATTGCTAGAGCACAAGATCTGTTTGCAAAACGCTTTCCTGACGTCGGAAGGCCGAAGATTCTCGACTCTTGTGCTGGCATGGTTGATGCGATGCCTGACGTTGTGCCAATCGTTGACAAACACCCCCAGTTTGAAGGCTTTGTCATCGCGACAGGAATGAGTGGGCACGGGTTTGGAATTGGACCAGGCATTGGGAAAGCAGTGGCGAACTTGGTAGTTGGAAACCCCACCGGACATGATCTGGCAAGGTTCAGATTTGCGCGATTTACGGATGGCAGCTTGCTGAAACTTGGACCAGGACTATGACCTCCGACAAACGTACATTGATCTCAGCTACAATGTCTCTCGCAGACGACGACTTCATGACAGGAAAGAATTGGCAGGTCTGCCATGACCTCTATCAAATGAATGAGGGTCAGCAGACCTATGACTTGGTTCATGGGCTAGTTCATCTTATCGAAGGTGACTTGTCCAATGCAGCGTATTGGTTCCAACGCGCTGGTGTGAACCAGTTTTCTAAAGATGTTGAAGCTGAATGGAAGCATACTCTCGACCGTTTGAATGCCGAGCGTGAGTAACAACGTTGGGGCGGCGTCGATACAGTACGCGAGGCTTTCTTCGCTTGCATTTACACAGATCGCATAAT
>NZ_JBOEGM010000048.1:0-33308 GCF_050633425.1 Pelagimonas sp.
CTTGTATGGTTTGCCATCCGCACCCAAAATCGGATTGTAACTGGCGTTAATCCAAACTTCTTCGCCGCCCTTCCCAAAGCGTTTGAATTCACCAGCACAGAACTCACCCATAGCAAGTTTCATCCAGAAGTCCTGATAATCATCCGTTTTGGCAAACTCAGGATCGCAAAAGATTCGGTGATGTTGGCCAGCGACCTCATCTAGACTATAGCCGACGGTCGATAGAAAATTCTCGTTGGCAGTAATAATTGTGCCATCTAGTTCAAATTCAATGACAGCCTGAACTCGATCAATGGCCGCCACGACGCCTTTTAGATCCATTATATTTAGATCTTCTGACGCCTCTACTGCTGTGTCTTTCGCACCCATAACATATGCCTCACATAGATTGATACCCCAGGCGCAGGATGCATCACGATTCTTAACAGGAACTTTCCGATATTCGGATCTGCGCAATCTTGTGTTTAAGATTCGTTGAAAATTGGGTTGCTATTGAAACGCATGAATGCCACCAATTAGGCCCCGAGGCACTGTCTTGAAAAAAACTGTCGGAAAACCCACCTGTGTCGAGTTATGCCCCACTGGTCAGCACGTGGGTTGAGGCGGTCGTAAGTAAGCCGCGCGTTTGGTAAAGAACGGAATTGAGGTGAATGTCTGTTATGAACGCTTTAGCCTTTTACGGGCTGGTTCAGATATGTGACGCCAGACACCCGCACAGGTATTTTTGTGCGGGCGTGATATGTGATCTGGATTTGAGAGCAACCTGCGACTGATAGAAAAGTTTTTGAAAATCAGCGCGTTCGGGCTTTGGACCTTACGCCGTGGTCTTCACGTTTTCAGGCAAAGCATCTACGCCGCCCACTGCGTCCAAAACGACACTGGGGTTCCAATAGTCGCGATACTGAACAATTTTGCCATCCCGCACCCGGATGACATTGATGTATTTCTGATCATAGGGCAGCCCGGTTTTAACGCCAACGCCGTTGCGCGCATGGAATTCCAAGATAACAAGTTCCGGGTCTGTACAGCGGTATTGCGCGGTTTCAACCAGTTCTTCGATGGTGAAAAACTCAGGCACAACCGGCATATAGTTTGCGACTGCCTGACGGCCAAATATGCTGTTTGACCCGCCTGGGGCGTAGGGCGCTTCAAATTCCACGTCTTCGGCACACATGTCGGAAAAGCTATCGGCCGGAGATAACAAATCGCCAATGCTCTTGCGCAAGAGGTTGGTCAAAGGGGGAAACGGATCGGGTGCAGACATTGTAAAAGTCCTTTGAAAGTGTTGAAGGAAGGTCGTTGGGGCCATTGCGACGCAACGGCTATTCTCAGCCGATGAGAATTCGAGGAGGGCCTTTGGGCCGGCCCTAGACCCGAAACGGGCTTGAATGGTCACGCTTTCGCTTGAACCTGATCACTGGCCGTTTAGGCGCGGGCTTTCAAAAGCGCACTGTCTCCCAGTGCAGCCTGTGCGATCAGCGGGTTCCAGTAGTCGCGATAGCAACTGATGCGACCATCAAGGAAATCGATCACCGAAACATAATCTTGATCATAACGCGCGCCACTGGTCTTGCTGGCCCCCATACAGCTGAACTCAAGCACTGCGCTGCAACGATCTTGGGAGATTAAACTCCGTTTCACCGTCAAGACGTCGATGCTGAGCACCGTGCCGACGATCGACAGATAGGTTGCCAGCGCGGTTTTGCCTTCGATACGCTGCGTGCCGTTTGGGATTGGGAAGGGGAACTCAAAGACTATGTCATCCCGCATCATCTCTAGAAGAGTCTCCGCATCTGGCGAAAGCATGTCATCATCCAAGGCATGCCGCAGGAGGGATGAGAGCGACGAAAATCGCGTTTCATTGTCGGTGCCTTGCGCTGTCATGGTCATTGTCTCGGTCCTATGTCGGTTTGTAGAAACGAAACTGGCCCATGCCCGACCCATTCGGTAGGGTGAATTAATAGATACACCCTATCAGATATGGTGATAAATGGACCGCAGAGATTTATCAGATCTTCTGATCTTTCAGGCCGTCGCTGAGGCCGGAAGCTTTACCCGCGCGGCGGCAAAAATCGGCCGGGCGCAATCAGGCGTGAGCCAAACGATTTCGGAGCTTGAGGCGCGCCTGAACGTGCCATTGTTGGCGCGATCGACCCGTAGTGTAAGGCTCACCGAGGCAGGCCAACGCCTTTTGGAGCAAGTCGCCCCCGCTCTGCGCCAGATCTCTGATGGGTTAGACATTGCGCGGGCGGGGCAAGATGGGCTGACGGGAACCCTGCGCCTCACTGCGGTCGCCCATGCCGCCAAGGACCTGCTTGTGCCAGCATTGCCCTCGTTCCTTGAAGCCCACCCGAATGTGTCGGTCGATCTGCACGTCAGCGACAAATTTGTGGATGTGGTCGCCGAGGGATTTGATGCTGGCGTCCGTCTTGGCTCACACCTTGAACAAGACATGATCAGCCTGCCGCTGGGACCCAATATTGAAACGGTGGTTGTGGGATCGCCAGCCTATTTTGCGCGCCGTGGTCGTCCGCAGTCGCTCGAAGATCTGGCGGAACACACCTGCATCGGGGCGCGCTCCGCCAGCCACGGCGATATCTTTGCCTGGCCGTTTCAACAAGCCGAACGTCGGATAGAGATGCGTATCGATCCACAGTTCGCGACAAACGATGCATCAATCCTTATTGAAGCAGCCCAAAACGGGTTGGGTCTTGTCTGTACCTTTGCGCCCCTGGTGGCGGCGCATTTGGAAACCGGCACACTTGAACCATGCCTAGAGCCCCATTGCGTGGCATCTCCCGGATACCACATTTACTACCCAAGCCGCCGTCAAAAATCTGCAGCTCTGACTGAGTTGATCAAGGTGTTGGAACTCCGACGAAAAAGATAACGTCGTCTGTGGCGCCGAACTTTGGCCCATCACATCCGGCCAACTTTGACTGTCTTGAGATGCTGAGCCCTTAACAAGGGCGCTACAAACCTGACATCTGACGGGTTTGTGGATCAACCGCTGATGCCTCCTAGTCAAAGGCCGTCGCGCGAACAAAGGGGCATTCGCCTTCTCTGCGCCATCCCGGTTTGTTGGGGCCCCTTGTTCTCCAACCCAAGCAGCGGCGAGCACATGTCAGACACGCAAGGTTGCTGGCTCACACAGCGACACAACCCTCACAAATTCGGTCAAAGATAATAAGATACCGAGTTGCCTCAGACCAGCAAAAGCTCACACGGGTCACTCTCAGCAGATGCGTGGAAGTTGCTCTCCGACCAGCATATCGACCAAACGTGTGCCGCCAAATATCGTGGTCATAGTGACGCGACCAACCGGGCCTTTGCCGACTTTGCCGATCACCACTGCGCCTTTGCCCGCAGCAGTTGCACGCAGCGCGGCAAGCGCGGCATCCACCTGATCGGGGGGAACAAACATCACCATCGTTCCTTCGTTCGCAAGATAGAGCGGGTCAAGGCCCAGCACTTCGCACATGCCTTTGACCTCGGCCCGTAACGGCAGTTTGGCTTCGTTGATTTCAATGCTGACGCCTGCGGCCTCGGCCATTTCATTGAGACAGGACGCGACACCGCCCCGTGTCGCGTCTCGGGCCGCGCGCAGGTTTGGGGCTGCTGCAATCACGGTCTCAATCAAATCATTCAGGCTTTTACAATCGGACGTGATGTCTGACGTCAGCGCCATGTCACCACGGGCCGCCAGAATGGTCGCGCCATGATCACCAAGGACGCCATTGACGATGACAACATCATCAGGGCGAATGTTCCGGGCGGCCATGTCGCGCCCCTGCGGGATCACCCCAACACCGGACGTTGTCACAAACACCTTGTCGGCAGAGCCGCGTTCAACAACCTTGGTATCGCCTGTCACAATCCGGACCCCGGCGGCGCGGGCCTCGGCCTCCATCGAAGCCACAATCCGACGCAACAAAGCAATCTCGCATCCTTCTTCGATGATAAAAGCCGCAGATAGCCACAATGGCTTGGCCCCACCGACAGCCAGATCATTGACTGTCCCACATACCGCGATTTTTCCAATATCACCGCCCGGAAACTCCGGCGGCGTGACAACAAAACTGTCAGTGGTAAAGGCCAGTTGCGCTCCGGTTTCCTTTAACGCGTCCGCCATCAGACGCGCCTGATCTTCATCTCCGGGGGGCTGGAACACATCTGTGAACACCTCCTCGATCAGGTCACGCATCGCCTTACCGCCACCGCCGTGCGCCATCGTCACACGCTCGCCACGCAGGCGGGTCGCTTTCTGGGGTATGTTCATGTTCATTCGACCATCTCAACAGCACCATATTGAAAATAGGCGGCACAAGCCCCTTCTGAGCTGACCATCAAGGCACCTAGCGGCATCTCAGGTGTGCACCCTTTGCCGTATTGTTCGCATTGATAGGGCTTGATCCGGCCTGTCATCACCTGACCACAAGCACAGCCCTCAGGCTCGGCAATCACTCTCGGCCCTGCCCCGTATCCGACACCAAATTTCTCTTCTGCATCATAGGCCTGGTACGCGTGGCGAATACGCAGACCACTTGCGTCAATCTCTCCCAATCCGCGCCATTCAAAGGTCGGGCGCGGCTCATATACATCTTCGATCGCAGCAATCGAGACCGGGTTCCCCTGGTCTGGCACCACGCGGGCATATTGGTTTTCCACCTCAGCACGGCCATCGCGAATTTGGGTTAGAACCATGAGCACCGATTGCAACAGGTCAAGCGGCTCAAAACCCGCCACAACAATGGGCTTGCCATAGTCCTGGGCGATAAAATCATAAGGATGCACGCCAATTACCATTGACACATGCCCCGGCCCGACAAACCCGTCCAGCACCATATGCGGGTCATCAAGCAGCACCTTAATCGGGGGCGGGACTGTGATATGGTTGCAAAAGACACTGAAATTAGGGAGCTCTTCCCGAGCTGCCTGCTGAATCGACAACGCGGTAGAAGGCGTTGTGGTTTCAAACCCCAGCCCAAAAAACACGACCTCACGGTCTGGATAACGCCGCGCCAGTTCCAGAGCGTCCAGCGGAGAATAAACCATTCGGATATCCGCACCATCTGCCTTGGCCTGCAATAATGACTTGCCCGTGCCCGGCACCCGCATTGCATCACCAAAGGTGGTAAAGATAACCTCTGGCCGCTCGGCAATCTGGACACATTCGTCGATCCGCGACATCGGCAACACGCACACGGGACATCCGGGGCCATGGATAAACTCGACGCCTTCCGGGGTCAGTTTGTCCAACCCATAGCGAAAGATCGCGTGCGTATGCCCTCCGCAAATCTCCATGATGTGAATGGGCTTTTCTTTTGTCGCGCCTATCTCGTCCACCACCTTTTCAATAGCGGCCAAAACCGATTTCGCCGCCACCGGATCGCGGAATTCTTCAACGTATCTCATGTTGTTCCTCCAGAGCCGCGTCGCCCTGTGCCATTGCTTCCAGTGTCTCCTGCGCCTCGCCCAGACCGCGCAGGGCCTCTAGGGTTTTCTGCGCCTCCTCCTCGTCGATCACGCTCATGGCAAATCCAACATGGATCAGCGCCCATTCCCCAACCAATGTTTCAAGTTCAGCAGGTGCCACGCACGCGATTGACACCTCGCGACGCACGCCCGACACATCCGCCATCGCCATCAGGCGCGCAGAATCCGTGATTTCAATGATTTGCCCTGGTATTCCCAAGCACATGGTTCAACTCTCCTCGGGATGCGTGTGTTTTGCAGGCTGCACAACACCATAGCGGTCCAGTTTGGACCTCAGACCAACACGGCTAAGCCCCAACTCTTCTGCAGCACGACTTTTGTTCCATTTCAGGCGCGTCAGGGTTTCACGCAGGATGCGCGCCTCCATCATCTCCACCCGGTCTTTCAACGTGCCCCCCGCCGAAAGCACCTCAGCCGCGCCCGCCTCTGGGGTTACAGAGGGGTCCGCCTGCAGAATATGGCGCGAGATCAATTCAGGCCCCAATGCCGGTTCCTGAGCGCACATCAACATACGCGTCAGCTCATTATACAATTCGCTGAGATTTCCAGGCCAGTTGTAATTCGTCAGGAACTCAAGAGCGAGATCCGTCAACCCTTCGACCGGTTTGCCGTGCTCGGACGCAATGTCGAACAATAACGCCTGGGTCAAAACTGGAAAATCTGCGGTCCGGGCGCGCAGGGGTTGCAAACTAAGCTCAGCAGTGGCCAGCGCGTAGTACAAATCATTGCGAAACGTGCCCTTGGCAACCGCCGCAGCGAGATCACAATGTGAGCCAACGATCAACCTGACCCCGGTGCTCTGGGTTTCTGTACTGCCCAATTGCTCAAACCGCCCCTCGACCGCAACCCGCAGGAGCAACAGTTGCATTTCCGGGCTAAGAGACTCGACCCCATTCAGAAACAGCGTCCCCTGTGAGGCCTTTTGCAGCAGCCCCATTTTCGCCGTCGGGTTATCTGGCCGCGCCCCCCGTTTGGCCCCCAGAAGCTCAATCCGCAAATGGTTATCCGGCAAACCGGCGCAGTTCAGTTCAAAAAACGACTGGTCGGATCGCAACGAGGCATAGTGCATCGCACGCGCCATCATGTCCTTGCCGGTTCCCGCCTCGCCGCTGATCAGGACCGGCACATCAAAACTGGCGTATTGCCGTGCCAGCTCGATTGTCGCGTTCATTGGTGAATTGGGCGCGCGGAGTATCTTTTCGAACCCCAGCCCTTCGCGCAAAATCTTGCGGCGGGCTTCCAATTTGCTGTCGGCGGTGCGCCCGATAAAGCGCATCTCGAGCGACATACGGTCATGATCCCGAGTCAGAACAAACAGTTGGGATGCGTTTTTGGCCGTCAACAAAAGCCGATCCGGGTGCCAGGGCTTGGTCACGATCTGATAGATGCCCGCCTCATTGATGGCGGCAATCATATCGTTGGTTTCGGTATATCCGGTGATGATGATCCGCACGGTTTCAGGCCAACGTTCCCGCACTTCCGACAGAAACTCCACACCAGAGCGCCCCGGCATCCGGTGATCGCAAAAAATCACCTGAACAAAATTCTCTTCCATCACCCGCGTGGCTTCGTCGGCATCCAGCGCTGTCAGACACTCAAAGTCGTCTTCCAACGCCAGACGCATCGCCGTCAGCGACTGTTCCTCGTCATCCACCAAAAGAAGGGTCGGCAAGTTGGTCATTCCGCTGCGTGTCCAACGGCTTTTTGTTGCAGATTGCCCCGGAGCCATGCCAGCCAATCGTCCATCCCTTCGCCGGTTTTGGCCGAGACCCGCAAGATTTCAATATCAGGATTCACACGGCGCAGATTGGTCTCGTATAGGTCCAAATCGACATCACAATACGGGGCAAGGTCGATTTTATTCAGAACAGCCAGCCGTGCGGCTGTGAACATATCTGGGTATTTCAGAGGCTTGTCCTCGCCTTCTGTGACAGAAAGGATAGCCACCTTGCCATCCTCACCCAAATCAAAGGCGGCGGGGCAAACCAGATTTCCAACATTCTCGATGAACAAAAGTGCGCCTTTGGGAAGGTCGAGATGTTCCATGGCGTGGCCAACCATATGACCATCCAGATGACAGCCCTTGCCAGTGTTGACCTGAACAGCAGGGGCACCGGTTGCCCGAATGCGGTTCGCATCGTTCTCAGTTTGCTGATCACCTTCGATCACGCCAAGAAGCACATCGCCTAGCCCTTGAATTGTCTTGCACAACAACGTTGTTTTGCCCGAGCCGGGAGAAGAAACCAAGTTGACTGCAAAGATGTTATGCGTCTGCAAGACAGCGCGATTTGCTTGGGCGTAGCGGTCGTTCTTGCTGAGGATGCCTGTCTCGATCTCGATCAGGCGTTCCTGAGACATGCCCGCAACTTCGACACCGGCGGGGCCGTGGCCATAGTGTTGGTGATCATGGTGATGCCCCTCATCATCGTGATGATGGTGATGTTCCCCGCCATGGCCGTAATCGTGCCCGTGGTCATGGCTCTGACCGTGCACCTTTGTTTCACCATCCCCACATCCGCACACTGTACACATTACGCAACCTCCAGATCTTTTATTCGCATTTCATCGCCGCCCTGAGGCATCAGTTTACCGCCGCCACAATCGGGACAAGGGTCAAGGCGGTGGTCAATCTCCACCTCTTTCATACAATCATAGCACATGGCCCGGCCCGGCAGATCAATGGTAATCAACTCAGCACCTTCGGCGACCGATCCCCGCATCACCACGTCAAAGGCAAAATGCAGCGCATCCGTTTCAACACCCGCAAATCGCCCGATTTCAACACGAACCTTGGCGATCCGGGTGACATTGTGCTGCGCAGCCTGATCTTCGATCACACCACGAATACCTTCGCAAAGCGACATTTCATGCATAACCGACCTCCCGCAATTCAAGTGGTATACAAGGATCAAGAATGTCTAACAGAAGCGTCATGAGCGGATGATCAACAGGTCGGTCCAGAGAGGCAAGTGATTGATCCAGAACGCCCCCTGACACCAGAAGGTGATCGGTTGGCGTGACACGGCGAAACCTCTTTATGCGACCCTGTTCCACACGCACCTCAATGGCATAAAGCCCACGTGCAGCGGGCACAACAACGACCTCATCAGGTCGCTTTGTCCAGGCGGGCAATGTCTCGTTCACACAGCTTTCCATATCAAGGGCTATGGCGGTCGCCCGCCACAATGGCCCCCTGCCATAGTCCTGTGCAATCGCTTTCATGACCGGATGCCTAGCGTGGCGGGCCGCAACAGTGTTTTCCTGTGGGAAGCGTGCCATGACGGTTTCCGGTCTCGCCAAAGGCAACACCTGCGTGCATGCCACATGCGGATCAAAGGCCGCCTTGACGGCCCCCAACACAGGCCCAAGCCCGCCCTCGGCCTCGCTGATGAAGGCCCAGAAGGCCTGTGCTGTGCGAGGCATGGCCCGTTGCGGACCAAACAGCACCTCGCGCATTTGCGATAGGTCATCCAGCCAGCCTTGCGGCAAGGCAATTGGTGCAAGGCCCAAAGCCGGTGGCCATTTCAAACACACCTTGACCACGTGATCGCGCAAGATATCGCGCCGCAGATCCTCCGCCGCATGCGTTGCAAGGGGCAAGCCCATCGCGGCGCGGGCCGCCAAGCTTTGGGCCGCACGGCACAGATTGAACACACGCGGCAGCAGATCGGCGACGTCATTGGCCTCCAGCCCCACCACCATTTCCGCAATCGGCAAAACGGCTTTGGGCCGCGCCGCGATCTGGTGAATTGGAGGGCGTGCAATGTCCATGGTTTAGGCGTTCGTCTCGGCGTCCGGGCTGCTGAGGCCCGCGGTTATGAGCGACCGACGGCTGGGTTCATCGGTCAGGAGTGGCGGCTCATCCTTGGGTTCTGGCGGGGCAAGTTCGGCCTCGCGGGCAGCGCGAATGTCGGCGGCGCGATCTGTTTCAGCGCGGTTTTCCTTTTCAAACAGCGCGACCATCACAGCCCGCGCCACGTCTTGGGCCTGCAATTGCGATTTGAATTCCCCCATCGGAGAAAACAAGGAACAGGCTTTGTATCCGCCGATCTGCTCACGTGTGTTGTGGATGAATTCGTAGTCGCCAGATGGGAAGCCGATCATTTCCTTGGTTCCGGCGGTCAAATCAGACCAACTCTCGCCCTCAGCCGGAAGCATGACAAGGTTCATGAACCAAGGCGAAATCAGCACCCCCAACGGGCGGCCATCCACCACTTCGAAGCCAACCGCCTCAACGCTGAGCAGCTTATTCACCATCGGAACATCGCGCATTTTGGCATGCCAAATCTCGCGGAAATCCGACTCAAGCCTTTGCGTAGCTTCGTTCAGGAATGTTGCCTCGGCGGAGGCCTGCGATCCGGGGTCTTCCAACACCATAAACTGTTCTTTTGGTGCGCTGCAATTTGGGCAAGACCAGTCATGGGGAAGGTCGACAAAGGCTGTGCCTGCTTCGACCTGACGAAAATCGTCCCCCTCAGCGGGATCATATGGCGTCCAGCAGATTTTGCATTCCATGATCGCAAGTGGGCTAATCTTGTCCATAGCCCCCAGAAAGCTCCCCTCAAAGCCGGTCATTGGATCGCCTCGAGCACGCTAAGAAGACGCTTGCCGCTGTCGATTAAGTCTTCCTTCGCCGCCATTGCCACTTCTGGAATGACTGTGACCTCAAACGTATCCAAGATCAGCGTATCCATTGAATTGAAGAACTGCACCCGCCAAACGTTGGGCAGAGTCGTTGATGTGACGCGGCAGTTGCCATAACCGCGCGACAGGATCGTTACAGCCCCTTCGCCAAGCGCGCGATCTAGCCAGACAAGATCTTCTTCGGTATGAGGCAGCAGCGACATGTTCACAACATGCAAGGGCGCTTGCGGATCAAAGCTTGCGGATTTGTCGTTCAATTCCACAAACAACGGGGGCGCATTTACCACACCCTGCGCCAACGGGGTCTTGCTCCCCTCGCCCGCGCGCGTTGACACAAAGGGATCTTGGGTCACACATGTCGGAATGGCCCCGACGTCTATCCAATCATCGGTTGCGCTCTTGAGCGTCCAAACGCCGGCGAAAACACTTTCCTGCACGGCAATCGCGGGCACTTGACGCACCTTTGCAGACACTTCTCCTTCGCCCAGTGTTTCGGCAATCAGGTTGCGATTGACCGCGTCCAGCCCACGCAAATCAAACTGCGCGGTGCCGCCCTCTGTCGCGATACGCGTGCAGGCGGCGGATAGGTCCCGCATCACTGACAATGCGGGTTCTATGTCTTGCTCGGCCAGGTCATCGATTTCCGGCAAACGCGGCGAATACGTGCGCATGTCTTGCGGCAGCGGCATGTATTCCAGCTTATCGTCTTCATGATCAAGCGGTTGCGATCCTGGGCCAAAGCCGGTGGGCGGCATCATAAAAGGGTTGGTCATGGTGGTCTTTCTTATTCTGCCGCAACAGGTTGCGCGATAATCTGGGTGATGCGTTCGACGTATTCGGACCAATCGCGCACCTTGGGAATGCCGCCGATCATTGTGCCCTCACGGTAAAAGATCAGGCTGGGGGTTTTTAACACACCGCTGGCCTGGCGCAGTTCGACCTCGACACTGTCGGCGGCCACGGCGCAATCAAACCGTCCCTGAAAGGCCTGACGCAACTCTGGCAAAATCACCGCAACATCCGGTGTTTCCAAATTCCGCTTCACATCGCCCGGAACAAAAATCACATGCAGCCCGTCAGCCTCGGTAAAAGCGGCGACGTCGCCCATATTCTCAAGTTGCGGGTAGTCAAACTCAGTCGTCAATCGTGTTATCAGCGGATGGGTCATCCCTGTTTCTCCTCAACCTGTGGTCTGGCCAGCATCCAATGCGGCTTGCAAATGTGCGGGCAATTGCGGCCCTTTTTCCTCGAGATCGGCAAAGGCATCGCCCAATTCCCCGCCCTGCATCAACGAGCGCAGGCCATCCAAAGCCGCCACGATCTTTTTGGCTTCGTCCAGCGTGATCACTTCACGCGAAGCGCCCAAAAACGTCAGAATCCAATCGCCTTCCTTGGCATCAGGGGTCAGGGACAGGTCGATGACCTCGATGTGACGACCATCGGTTGTGGTCGCCGCGATACCGTCAATCGCTGTGATCTGCATGGGAACGCCAACGCACATGCCCTTAGTTCTCAGCCGGGAAAAAGCGGTCATCACCGATACGGCATGCCTCTTCTTCAGAGGGGCGACCGGTTTCATAGGCGTCGCGCATGATGGCATCATCGGCAAGCAGATCAGTCTTGGTCGCACCGGGCTTGGCATGAACGCCCAGCGCCGACAGTTTGCCTAGCGCGACTTTGATGGCCGGGGCGATCTGTGCCGCGACGACATCGCGCAACCCTCCGCCGTAATCCTCGAGTTCTTCAGGCTGGCAACCGATCAGGATCAGCGTTTCCGGGCAATACCCCATGAGCTGCGCAGTCGCGATCACGTCCTGAAACCCAGTTTGATGCAGCGACATTTTCTTGGCCCCCATGAACCGGGGCACCTCTTCGTTTTCGACGATCTTCAAAGTGCCCGGCTTCAAGCCGTAGTCCACCGCGTCAAAAACCAGCAAAATGTCCGCGTCTTCCAGAAAGGGCAAAAGGTACAATCCCTGCGTGCCGCCATCCAGTACGGTCACGTTTTGGGGCAACGACCAATTGCGAGCGAGCGTTTCCACACAACGGACTCCAAAGCCCTCATCTGCCCATAGAACATTCCCAATGCCCAAAATCAGCACTTTGGCCATCACGCCTTCTCCCCCCTGACTTACCAGCCGAAAACCGCTTTCCGGTATCGGTCAATGAGGAGAGTAACTTTCCGGAACTCGGGGGAAACCGATTTTATCATTTAGATGACATTTACCTTTACCTTTGAAAGTAAAGGTAATTTCGGCATTCAATGGCATACCGCCGCCGCTCATGTGGAAACCAAATAATCATTTTGTGCTATTTTTGCAAAGATACTAACCAAAAAGAGCGGACACACCGGCCCGCTCTTTTCTCATCTTTGTTATTCAAGTGTCAGTCAGGGTCGTCGTCTTTGAATGTCCGTGTCCCGGAAATCATGGTTGAGACGATGGTTTGACGTGACATGATGTCTTCGCGCACAGCGGCATAGATGTGGATGATGATAAACACAATGATCGCCCACATCCCCAAATGATGGATCTGATGCATGAGGTGGCTTCCGCCAACGAGGTCAAGCAGCGGACCAAATAGCGTGTCGAGCCACCCATCGCGACCGGCCCCTTCGGAATAGAGCGCAAACCCTGTCAGGATCATGAACGTCATGCCAACCGTCATGAAAAAGAACATGGCAACCTGAGCCAGCGGATTATGCCCAACGTATTTCTTGGGCCGCTTTTTCAGGAACAGATACCATTTCACTTCATCAATCAGCTCATCCCAGAATGCGCGCCGATAGAACGGAAGCCTGAACATTTGGCGCGAATGTGAATTGCCGACAAAAGACCAATAGATGCGCCCAAAGAAACCAACTGTCATGATCATTGCCGCCGCAAAATGCGCAAAGCGGATGTAGCCAAAGACAAATTGATGTGTGGCTTCGCTGATATCAACGGATGGCAGAGGCGATCCGATCAAATACCCTGTGACGCACAGCACCAGGATCGCACTTGCATTGACCCAGTGCCAGAGCCGCACCGGCACCTCATAGACATAGACCGAACTGTTGCGCGACAACGAAGCACGATCCGCCTCGGTCGCGTCAGCCGCCAGCCTTGGTGGCTTCTTGGCTGTGGCATCCGTGCTCATGCCTTCATCCACCACAAGACGGCGCTGACCACGATCACCCCAAGCACGATGACAGGCACCATGTGGCTGACCTCATGCGCCCCCGCAGGCAGCGGAGCGTGACCACCATGAGCAAATGCTGCACCGGGGATCAGAGTAAAAAGCGAGAAAATACGTTTCATAAGTCAGGTCCTTTCAGCGGATTTTCACAGTGGTTAGCTCTTCGCCATCGGGCGACATGACATGGGTTGAACAGGCCAAGCAGGGATCAAAACTATGCAGGGTGCGCAAGATTTCGACCGGTTCCTCGGGTCGTTCCATCTTGGTGTTCATCAGGCTCGCCTCAAAGGCACCGATGTTGCCCTTTGTATCGCGCGGCGAGCCATTCCAGGTGGTTGGCACGACACATTGATAGTTCTCAATGCGACCGTCTTTGATTTTGACCCAATGGCCCAAAGCCCCCCGAGGCGCTTCGGTCATACCCACGCCCTTGGCCTCTTTGGGCCACGTCTTGGGGTCCCATTTGGCGACATTGGCCGTGCTTTCATCGCCGTTCTTGATATTTGCGACAAGCTTGTCAAAGAAGTGTCGCTGCAAACGCCCACAATATTCGCTTTCCAGCGCCCGTGCGGCGGTCCGGCCCAGCGTCGAAAACAAAGCGTCTACCGGTAGGTCCATCTTGCGCAGCAAACCGTCGACTTGATCTTTGATCTCTTCGTGGCCTTTGGCGTAACCGACAATATAGCGAGCCAAAGGACCAACCTCCATCGCGTTGCCTTTCCAGCGTGGCGCTTTGATCCAGCTATATTTCGCGCCTTCGTCGATCTGTTCGATATTGGTGCGCGTACCTTTCAGGTTTGGACCCAGCTCGAACTTGGCCTGGGTCTCGCCGTCCCAGGGATGCAAGCCTTTGCCTTTTTCGGCATATTCGTACCAGCTGTGATCGACATATTCCTGAATTTGTTCGGGGTCGCGCACATCCACATCGTGCACCGTGGACATATCGCCATTGACGATTGCCCCACGCGGCAAGTGCAACTGCTCAGGCGAGAAGTCATTGGGGTTTTCAGGGATGTCCCCGTAGGCCAGACAGGCTTGAGACGAAAGCCCGCCTCCATAGAGCCAGTTCTTGTAGAACCCGCCAATCGCCATCACGTCCGGCAAATAGACGTTTTTGTTAAACTCATCACATTTGTCGATGATGGAACTGACCAGGTTCAGCCGTTCCATGTTGATCGCGCCGACAGCCCCGGTTGAATGCACATTGATCGGGCATGGCACCCCCCCTACCAGCCAATTGGGATGCGGGTTTTTGCCGCCAAAGATCGTGTGAACCTTGACGATTTCCTTTTGCAAATCCAGCGCCTCAAGATAATGCGTCGTGGCCATCAGATCGGCTTCAGGCGGCAAAAGGTAGGCCGGGTTGTCCCAATATCCGTTCTTGAACAGACCCAACTGACCGCTTTCCACAAACTGCTTGAGACGGTTTTGCACGTCGCGGAAATAGCCCGGGCTCGACAGTGGATGGCTGGGCGAAACCGTTTGCTGCAATTCGCTTGTGGCTTTGGGATCGGCACGCAGCGCATTGATGGGATTAACCCAATCCAACGCGTGCAAGTGATAGAAATGCACAACGTGGTCATGAATTTCGAGGTTCAATTGCATCATGTTACGGATGGAATTGGCATTGTCGGGAATGGTGATGCCAAGCGCATCTTCGACCGCGCGCACAGATGTCAGCGCATGCGTCCCGGTGCATACCCCGCAAATCCGTTCGGTAAAAGCCCATGCGTCGCGTGGGTCACGCCCCTTCAGGATTACCTCAAGCCCGCGCCACATGGTCCCGGTTGAGACCGCGTTGCGAATAATCCCGTCGTCGTCCACGTTCACTTCGCAACGCATATGCCCTTCGATGCGCGTTACCGGATCAACGACGATGCGTTGGCCTGAATTGTCCAGACTGTAACCGTTTGGTGTTTGAACCACCATGATCAGGCCTCCTCATTACTTTTTGATTTTTGTGCTTTGTTTTGGGCAGCCTTCAGCGCCGTCACCGCCGCATGAACCGCAACACCCGCGCCAACCGCGCCCGCCGCAGCAAATCCGATCTGATCGGCATTGGCCTCAACCCCGAATTGCGTCAGGTCGGTCACCCGGTCATAGAATGTCCCCTGGTCCCAAAACCCGTCTTCGGAACAACCGATACAGCCATGGCCAGATTGAATGGGAAAACTGACCCCTTCGTTCCAACGCACCGTTGAACAAGCGTTGTACGTTGTTGGTCCCTTGCACCCCATTTTATAGAGGCAGTATCCTTTGCGTGCGCCGTCATCGTCCCATTCCTCGACAAACTGACCGGCATCGAAATGCGGACGGCGGTAGCATTTGTCGTGAATCCGTTGACCATAAAACATCGCCGGGCGCCCTTGCCGGTCCAGTTCGGGCATGCGGTCAAAGGTCAGCATGTAGGTGATGACACCGGTCATGACTTCTGCAATCGGGGGGCAGCCCGGCACCTTTATTATCGGTTTGTCGGTGATGACTTTGTGAACCGGGGTTGCTTGGGTCGGGTTCGGCTTGGCTGCCTGTACACAGCCATAAGATGCGCAGGCACCCCAGCTGATGACGGCCTTTGCGCCTTTGGCCGCATGGCGCAGCTTTTCGACAAACGGCTTACCGCCCGAGATACAAAACATCCCGTCTTCGTTCAAAGGAGGAT
Organism: Pelagimonas sp.; assembly: GCF_050633425.1. Lineage (GTDB taxonomy): Bacteria > Pseudomonadota > Alphaproteobacteria > Rhodobacterales > Rhodobacteraceae > Pelagimonas. The sequence goes on from NZ_JBOEGM010000048.1 coordinate 15,977, forward strand.
TGCCTTCAACGGCAAGAATATACTGGCCGTCATATTTCTGAATCGTTTCTTCAAACGCGGCCTCGGCGGCATGACCCGCCGCAGCCATCAGCGTGTCGTCGTAATCTAGCGAGATCATCGACAACACCACATCCTTTGCCAACGGATGCGCCGAACGGATGAAGCTTTCAGAACAACAGGTACATTCCAAACCATGCACCCAAATAACCGGTGTGCGCGGCTTGGTTTCCATCGCATTGGCGATCTGTGGCACAAAGGCCGGTCCAAGCCCCAGAGCGGATGCGGTCAGCGAGCAATATTTCATAAAACTTCGCCGGGTGATCCCCTGACTGCGCATCACATCATAGAATGTCTCAATCTCGGCCATTGCACTCCCTTTCAAGTCGCGCCCCCGCCCCGGCGATAAACCATGGAAAGGGAGCTTTGATGAAAGGATCGCAGGTCAGGCTCCCGAATTTCGAGCCTTCATCGACGAAACCGGAAGGAAATTTTTACTCTGACAAATCAAAATGATAACAGGAGTTCCGGTCATGATCACAGGGCTGCAGGCGGTAGGTTTCTATCCGACCACACCCTCATCTGGTTGCAAGATTACCGGTCACCAAGACGTTGCGCGGCGGCGATCACCGCTTGTCCAAGCGCCAATCCGCCGTCATTGGCCGGGGCCTGATGGTGTAGCACAACCGGTACATCCTCAAGCCGCTTGATCACCTCTGACAGCAACAAAGCATTCTGAAAACATCCACCCGACAGCGCCACGGCCCGAGCCTGCCCTGTCTCAACCAAGGCGCGGGCGGGTTGAGCAAAGGCCTGCGCCAATCCCGCATGAAACCGCCCCGCCATATGGCACAAAGACGCGCCTTGCGTGATATCTTCAATCAATGCCCGAAACATTGGCGCGGGCGAAAGATCCGCATCAAATGGATATGGGGGGGCGTCAGCCTGGGCAATGGCTTCCAACTGCATGGCGGCCTCCCCTTCAAAGCTTTGCCCCTTTGCACATAGGCCCAAAACCCCGGCAACCGCATCAAAAAGCCGTCCTGCAGAACTGCTTGGGATCGCATTTAGCCCCTTCGCTGCAGCTTGTCGGATGATGGTCAATGGGTGATCGTAAAACAGGGTATCCGCCCTGTCTGACAACCCTGCCTGATCCAACCGCATCACCGCATTGCGCCACGGTTCGCGCTGTGCAGCATCCCCCCCGACCAATGGGGCCGGCAATAAATGCGCCACCCGCTTGACGCCGTGATAATCCCCAAGCAGAAGTTCCCCGCCCCAGATCGTTCCATCCGCGCCAAGCCCCAACCCGTCCAGAATGATGCCCGCCACCGGCCCGCCAGACAGAGGCCAATCGTTTTCGGCCAGCACAGCACCCAGATGGGCATGGTGATGCTGAACCTCGATCAGCGGCTTGGTCCCAGCCCGCGCAGCCGCGTGTTGGGACGCGCGCATCTCGGGGTGCATATCGCAGGCAAAAACCTCTGGGGCATGATCAAAAAGCGCTGCGTAATCGGCATCAGCCTTCAAAAACTCGTCCCAAGTCAGCGCATCATCCAGGTCACCCAAATGGTGTGACAACAACGCCGCGCCATCCTTGATCAGACAGATCGCTGACTTTAGCTGCCCGCCAAACGCTACAACTTGTGGCGCGTCATCAAACCCCTGCGGCAAGGGCATGGTCGCAGGCACTTGCCCGCGTGCGCGCCGCAGGACCATCGGCCCTTGTGGAGTCTGTCGTAAAACGGAATCGTCCAGCCTGCGGGCAATGTCGCGGTTGTGCATCAAAAAGCCATCGACCAGATGGCTCAGTTTCTCGCGCGCTTCGGCATTATCCACCACCTGTGGCTCGCCCGATACATTGCCGGACGTCATCACCAGAGGTTCCTTCACAGCCGCCATCAACAAGTGATGAAGCGGCGTGTAAGGCAGCATCCAACCCAACCGGGTCTGACCCGGGGCAAGGGCATCTGGCAGCGGGTTTGCCTTTTCCAACAGCACAATCGGTGCGCCGGGATCGGCCAGCGCCTCCCATTCTTGCGCCGTGGCGTGCGCATGAACTGAGATGTGATCCGCCATGCCCATAAGCGCCAATGGCTTGGTCGGCCGATGCTTACGCGCGCGCAGCAGAGCGACGGCCGCCGGATTGGTCGCATCACAGCACAGATGAAATCCGCCCAGCCCTTTGATCGCCAATATATCACCGGCCCTGAGCCGCGCTGCCGCATGCGCCAATCCACCAGAGTTTCGCGTGCCATCGCTCGCTTCGAACCACACCTGTGGCCCACAATTCGCACAGGCAACCGGTTGTGCATGAAAACGCCGATCGCTTGGGTCAGCGTATTCCGCCGCGCATTCAGAACACATGGCGAAGGCGCTCATCGTGGTCTTGGAACGGTCGTAAGGCAGCCCGTGCAAAATCGTGAATCGGGGCCCGCAATGCGTGCAATTGGTAAACGGATACCCCCTACGGCGCGGGTCTGCGCCCTGAATATCTGCCAAACAGTCTTGGCAGGTCGCCGCATCAGGCGTCACACCTGTTTGTGCGCCTTGTCCTGCGCTTGCCACGATCTCAAACCCATTGGGCGCACTGGCAAATTCATGCGCTAAAACCTCAACCCCGTCGACACGGGACAAGGGCGGAGCTTCCGTCCGCAGGGCTACAACAAATGCGTCATGCTGCACGCCCAAGACGTGGATCAAGACCCCTTCGGGATCATTGAGCACCTGCCCCACCAGCCCGAACTGATTGGCCAGCCTCCAAACGAACGGCCGGAACCCCACGCCCTGAACTTGGCCCCGAACACGGATAGACAGCCCCTCCATCAGTGAACTGTGCAGACCATGCAGGGGTCAAAACTGCGCACGATGTGCTGGACACTCAGCGGCGTATTTTCCTGCTCCCCCACAGGCGCTCCGACCAATGCGGCCTCGACGGGCCCGGGGAGGCCATTGGCGTCGCGCGGGCTGAAGTTCCACGTGGTGGGCGCAATGATCTGATAACTTTCGATCCTGCCGTCCTGAATATCGATCCAATGCCCCAACGCCCCCCGTGCCGCTTCGACCAGCCCCTCGCCGGTGCCCGAATGAGGCGCGTCAAAATTGTCGATGAAATGCGCGTCGGGTTGAATGGCTTTGGCCCAATCTTCCAGCATGATTTGCGTTCGGGCGATTTCAAGCAAACGTCCGGCAACACGGCTCAAGACTGTGCTGGCCTTTTGCGCCATATCCAATGCTGCGGGATGCGCGTCGATCACCTGACGCGCAAAAGCACCCGTTTCGATGGTTTGCCCATCAAGCCGCGGGGCTTTGCACCAACTATAGGCCTCCTCGCGCATGTCTTCATCTGGTATGGTGGTGCCCTTGGCGGGATGCGCAGATTTGCCCAACATCCAGGCGTGGCTCAAATCCTCCCGGATGCCCGATGTCTCTAACGGCCGCAGGGTTCCTGCGTCCCAAATGCCGGCGGCGAAGGCGCGGGTCTCGCCTATTGGATAGGCCCCAAAAGACATATACCGCCCCGGTCCGTCCCCCATATGCCCAAGGTTCAGATCGGCGGCGATCTCCATGAAAAGCCCGACATCGCCCGTGTCCCACCCTGTCACGGCCTCCGCGCTGGACAGGCTTGCAAATGCTTCGACCGGGGCCCCAAACATCACCCGTTCCAGATAGCGCCGAAATGCGGTCAACGACGCCAGAATACGCATCTTATCGCGAAGACTTGGCGCTCGGGTTACGCCGCCGGGTTGAATGGCAAGCGTATGGGGCCATTTGCCCCCCAAAAGCCCAACAATGTGCAAAAGCTGTGCCCGTGCCTCGATGCATTCACGCGTGGCGGACCCTTCCATCGCAGTGAACCGCGCCACGGCGCGCTCATGCCAGGTGCGGTCCCTATACGCGGGACGGGCAAAATCCGCACAAAAGAACAGGTTGAAATGGGTGAGGTGGTCAGACAGGTTTTCGATCCCATGCAACAAAGCCGTCACAAGTGCCCCTTGCGGCGCGGGCGAAACACCTGCCGCCGCCCCCAAAGCCGCCGCCGCAGCCGCAGACTGACTGATCGAACAAATACCACAAATGCGCGGTGTCAGTGTGAGCGCATCCATAGGACCTTTGCCCTGCAACATCGCTTCAAACCCGCGAAACATCGGCGAATTGGTAAAGGCGGCAGCGACGTGACCGTCTTCAACCTCAAGTCGGATTTCCAGATCTCCTTCAACACGATTGAACGGGCCAATCAGCAGCTTGCGTTTGGTCATTTCTTGCGGTGTCCAATTTTCGGCGCGATCTTGATCCTATCGGCAACAGCGTTTTCAGCCAGCCGTGTTGGCGTCGCAGCCTTTGACAAAGAAGCCAGCGCCATAAACCACGCCTTGGGCATATCCGATGGCAAGCCCACCGGAATACCCGCAAATTTGGGCGTTTCGATAAAGGAATGATTGGGCTCTTCGAATTCTGGCGCGGTGCAGTTGATACAGGGGTAACCCGCCTTTGTACAAGAGCCGCCTCCGTTCCAACCACGGATATTACAATCGCCCACAGCCTGCGTGCCGATACATCCCAGATGTTCCATCATACAGCCCAGCTGGCTCAGTTTTTCTGCGCTGGCCTTGAACTCGTAAAACTCGTTCTTGGGACAGGCATGATGGACCAGATTTTCCGCATAAAACAATGGGCGGCCCACTTGGTCCAAAGACCTGGCTTCCAACGCATCCGAAGCCAGCAACAACAGGGTTTCTGTCACCCAATCAGGATGCGTCGGGCACCCCGCCACATTGATCACGGGCAAACCGCTGCGGGCGCGAAAATCTTCGGGGAGCGCGCCTCCCGGTTCATAGCCATCATATTGCACGCCAATAGCGCCCGCAGGATTAGACCCCGCCGACGTCACGCCGCCATAGGTCGCACAGGTGCCAACCGCGACAACGTTTTGCGCCAAAGGCGCAAGCGAGCGCACCCAATCAAGTATGGATCGCCCGGTGCCCGACAACATCTGGAACTTGCCCGTCCCCTTGGGCCCCGTCAGGATCGACCCTTCGATACACAACACATCAAGAGGTACCTCCAAAGCTTCGATGCGCGCCAGCAACGCCCGGACCTCGTCGCCGGTTTCAACCGATAGGGATGGGTGCCAGAGAAAGGTAATGCCTGCACCGTGCAGGGTGTCAAAGACGTTGGGTGCCTCGGCGCATAGCAGCGACATCGTACACCCGCCACAGCCAGCGGATTGCAACCAAAGTACATTCATAACGGAGCGCTTTTCGGTAAGGTCAGTTCAAAACAGGTGTTCCCGACCTCTGACGTCAAAAGCGTCAGTGTGCCGGCATGCTCTTCGGCGATCTTGTGCGAAATCGCCAATCCCAAACCGGTCCCTTTGCCAACGGGTTTGGTGGTATAAAACGGATCAAAAATCGACGTGGCCACCTCATTGGGGATACCGGTGCCATTGTCCGTGACCCGAAGCATGACACGATCGCCCTTGGCACCAGTCATGATTGTCACTTTCGGATCAGGCACTTGGGCCAAGGCATCAAGCGCGTTTTGCACAAGGTTCATCACGATCTGCTGAACATGCGCCGGGTTGCCAAAGGCCTGAAGCCCGCTTTCTTCGACAAAGGAAATGGCCGTAGGCGTTTTGGTGCCGCGCACAACCCAATCAACCGCGGTTCGCGCAGTGGTGTTAAGATCAAAAAGGATGGCGTCGCCCCGGCCATCGGCGCTCAGCCTGCGCAGATCCTCAACGATGTCGCGTACCCGCTCAGCACCTTCCTTGGCCCCGTTCAGTGCGTCGCGCAGGTTCTTGACCGCGCGATCAAGCCGCAATTCCGCGCGCAGCTTCACAAGGTCTTCGCGCGCCGCCCCGGATTCCACCGCCTGAAAATAGCTTTCAATCCGTCGGGTGTATTTCTCCAATGCATGGGTATTGGCGTAAACAAAGCTGATGGGATTGTTCAATTCATGGGCCACCCCCGCAACCAACCGACCAAGCGACGCAAGCTTTTCGCTCCGCACCAGATAGCTCTGGGCCTCTTTCAAAGAATTGTGGCTATCTTCCAATTCGGCATAGGCATTGCGCAATTCACCCAGCGGGCGCCCGACAAGTACGGCCCCCCGGCTGCGCCCCCGATCATCGAGTCGTGGGGCAATGCTGAGGTCCAACGGTGTCGCCCCGGATGTGGTCATAATCTCAACTTCAATGCGCATGGACTGTTTGGTCAGCACAACCTGATCAAGGGTCTGTCTCAAGAGAGCCTGATCAGATTTGGAGAACAGCGTTTCCGCAGGCGTTCCCAGCGCAACGGAGTCGTCAGAGCCTAAAATGGCCTGCACCGACCCATTCACCTCCTCGATGCGACGCGATTTATCGACGACAAACAAGATGTCGGAAATCGACGACAAGACCGACCCCATAAAGCGCCGCAGCCCTTCAAGTTCAACATTTTGGGCTTCCAACCGGCTCTGGTATGTTGCCAGTTCGGAATAGGTATCCTCGATCGCAAGGACGACCTCTGCCCAGGCGGCATCGCTAAAGCTTGATGTTGGGAAATCAGACAAATTGGCGGTCATGAGGGCGTCCTTATTGCCCCGAGTATCCCAACTAACGGCCGAGTTTGCAACGATCCTCATTTGGCATGTCACTGTTTCAAGGTGCCATTGGGGTTTTCATTCCGCTAATCAGCATCCAATGGAAAGGTGTCGATTTATCAAGGCAACGGAACAGATTAACACCTGACAGAAGACATATGGCACGCTGTGAAAGCCTTATTGCGTGGGCGTTTACCCCGCCAATTTCACAACCAACGCCGAATTTGCAAGGAAATGTCGTCATTCTTTTAGACTCCCCTCGGCTTGGGAAGGGAGCAGATGCTCGGACATTTCACCATAGGTGCAACATGCTCTGCTTGCGGAAATGAGCCCGACCCGGCCTGCCACCACGACAGGCTCGACACGCATCTGATCGCAGTGTCGCTCTTGGGCCAAGCAATATTCTGCATAGATTACCGCGCGGCGGGTTGCCTGTGTTTGTCCCACATTGGGGCTTTGGCTTGGCATGGTTCCTGAGCCACTTAGCCGATGTCTGATGGAACAACCCAATTCATGTGGATCCAGCCCTTTTTGCCAGGGTAGGTCATCGGGCGCGTGCCTTCACCGACAAATCCGCATCCAATCTCGTCTTGGCTCAGAACATCTTTGCCACTCCCGTAGATCACACCAAGCCAATCACCATGGTCATCGAAAACGAAGACATAATCTCCGTTTTTGAGTTCATCAATCTTGCGAAAGGTCGTGCCGGGTCCACTCCGGACGGACAGGAAGTTATCCCCGTCTTCCTTCAATCCATCGACAATACTGATCGCGCATTCGGCAATTTGCCCATCCCCGCCGCGTTCGTAGATGATCACATCCAGTTCGTTGGCGTGAGCGACCGCGCCCAAAGCCATGGAAAACAAACTGATTGCCGCACAAGCGACCCGGTTGAGACTTCGGTTCTGCCAAGGTCGCTTCATTTGAACCACTCCCCAAATTGACCACTACGGGAAGTGTAGTGCCCCAAATCTAAGAGGCTAGTCAGGTTTCCCTAACCAAAGGGGGATATTTGGAGCAGCACGAGAACAAGATATCGTCTGATAATAACCATTCTCCTCATCTTGGGACGCGATGAAGATGCCACTCAGACGGCGTTGTCTCGCAAATCTCATCCCCACGAGGGCCAGCCGTCGCAGTAAAAACATCCCTTCAAAACGGATGAAGGGGCCAATTGGCCCCTGTCACTCACTTTGAATACTTTGATCCAAACCGATCCATCAATCGAGCTGAGCGCCCGCCTCTTCAATGGCATCATCACCGGCCCAGCGTGCAAACAGGTGAATGACAATGATGATCATAGAGACAGGCACGGCAACAGAAATCCAGACCATCGGTATGCCTAGCGTATCCGCGGTCAGGCCAGATTGCCGGGCAAGGTATCCCTTTGCGAAACCACCGCGCAAGCCGATGAAGCAAAAGTAAATAACCGGTAGAACAAAGGTCAGCACAGCAGCGCCTTGCACGGCCTTTGCAAAAACCGCCAAGACATGTGGTGCCGGGGGAAACACGCTTTGCATCAAAACGGCATCCGACTGTGTCTTGAAGGACAATGTCGCGCCAAGCAAGCCAGTCCAGACCATCGCGTAGCGTGCCACATCTTCAGTCCAGACAGGGGGAGAAGAGAAGACATAGCGCGCAATGATCTGAACCACGACCGTCAGGAACATCACACAAACCGCAAAAACGGCCACGCGGCGCATGACGAAATGCAAGCCGTCGCTGGTACTTATGATGAGGTGGCGCATCTAATTTCTCCGAATAGGGTAATGGCGGGCCGCCGCACTGGGCAGCCCGCCAATCGGTTTAGCGGTTGTCGTCAGACAGTTTCTTCCACAGCTCTGTATCCTCGGCGGACATCAGGTCTGAGTTGTAGACTGGCAGAGACGCTTCGCGGAATACGGCGCGCTCTTCATCGGTCAGACGCTGAACAGTTACGCCTTTTTCTTCCAACGCAGCCAGCCCATTTTCGGAGGCTTCAGCAAGCCATGCCCGTGCTGCAGCATCCGCTGTGACCACGGCCGCATCTACCGTCGCACGGTCCTCATCCGACAGACCATCGTACCACGTTTTTGACGCGATCACGGCGCGCAGTGGCCAGATCACATCCGCGGTGGCGAAGTTTTTGACAAAGTCGGTCTGGCCGAACATCACCGGAATGAAAGGTGAGTTCAGGTAGCCATCGATCACGCCGGTTTGCAGGCCCGCAGGGACTTCACCCCAAGGCACGATGGTGCCGCTGGATCCCCAAGCTTGATACATGGCGATTTGCGCATCATCCAAAGCACGCATCCGCAGCTCGGACATATCCGCAGGCGAGCGGACAGCTTGGGTTGTGGTGATCACACCAGAAGCAGGGCCAAGCGGGGCGAGCGCCAAAACGATCGCGTCTTGCTTAGCCAGGTTTTCGTTGATGCGCGTATAGACATCACCCGCAGCCAGGGCGCGGTCCATGTGTGCAATATCGCTGAAGATGTATGGCAGACGAACGCCATAGATGAACGGATCAACCTGCGCGATAGCACGCACATCAGAAAGCGAGACTTCAAGCAAGCCAGTAGAGACTTGATCAAATTTCTCGGCTTCATTGCCGACAGAGCCACGTGGCATTTCGCGCACGTCCATGCCCGCTTCTTTCAGCGCGTTGCCAAAGGCAAACGCCCAGTTATACGAACCTGATGTTTCCAGATCCGGTTTGCTGTCCAATGCAATTTTGACCTCTGCGGATGCAGATGTTGCCATCGCAAGCAACGCAGCAAGTGTAAGTGCCTTGAGTTTCATTGGTCTTCCTCCCTTACGTTTTGTTAGTTCACAGAAAATCCGAACAGACGCGGTAATGTCAGGCTGAGAGCGGGCCAATAGACCAACGCCAGCAGCAAGAGCACCTGGACGGCAATAAAGGGCAGCGCGGCATAGGCCAGCCGCCAATAGTTGAGTTTTGTCAGCGCAGAGACGACCACCAAACATTTGCCCAAAGGAGGCGTGATCAGACCGACGCAGAGATTGAAACACAGTACGATACCAAGCTGGATCGAGCTAATACCTTGCTCCATCGCTTGCGGCGCAAACAGCGGGATCAGCAGGGTCAGGGCCACAGGCGTGTCCATGAACATGCCTGCGATCAAAAAGATGGCGACGAGAAAGAACAGGTACTTTGTGCCCGTCAAGCCAAAGGAGTCGACCCATCCTGCCAAAGCCTGAGACCAGCCCAACTGCCCCGCCAGATAGCCCAGCACCGAAATCGCTGCCAGAATGATAAAGATCGTACCGGTCATCCGGGCCGTGGATTCAACCGCATCAAAGATCATGCGCCAGTTGAGACCCTTGTAGAATTGCCCCGCCATGAGGGCGACAAAAACCGCGATGGCCGAACCTTCGGTAGGTGTGGCAAGCCCAAACACGAGCGAGCCAAGGATCACGATAGGCAGGCACAGGGCCGGTGCGGCATTCAAAAGGCTAGGCACGAAGCGTGGCAGGTCGTCCGATGCCCCGCCCGGGTGGCCTTTGACATGCGCAATAATCGCATTCAAACTCATCAGCGCGGCGGCGAGCAAAAGTCCAGGCACCACACCGGCGATGAACAGGGCCGCAACAGAGGCACCGGTCAGACCACCGTAAATGATCATGATAATCGACGGAGGAATGATCGGCCCGATCATGGATGACGCCGCTGTAATCGCCCCTGCATAGTAGGGATCATAGCCGCGTTCTTTCATCTCGGGCACAAAGGTGCGCGACAGGGCCGCACTATCTGCAATCGCTGAGCCAGAGATGCCCGCGAAAAAGACGCTTGTCAGAATGTTCACATGCCCCAGTCCACCACGGAACCGGCCAACGATCGACATGGCAAAGTCAATCAGACTGCGCGTAACACCTGCGCGGCTCATGATCTCGGCTGTCAGGATGAACAGCGGCATTGCCATAAAGGCAAAGACATCAAGTTGAGCAAAAATGCGTTGCGGCAAGATCGACAGGAACTGAGATTTGTCCACGGCGATAAAGGTTACAACGGAAACCGCCCCCATAAGGTATGCGAAGGCCGTGCCACTGATCAGCAGCAAGATAAAGATGATCGGGATAAACCACATATTACACCGCCGTGCGCAGAGCGCTTCTGGAGGAATCGGACTTGGCCATCTCATCCGGGGGATGTGTCACAATGGATCGCAGATCCACCGTTGACGGCGCAAGGGTTTCTATATCGGCCAAGGGCCGCGCTGTTTCAGCAGACCCTGCAAACAGCGTTTCCACTGCCTTTGCAGCGGCGAGCAGGTCTTCATCACCCCGAACAGGCCCCAGCATCTGAAGCCCGAAAGGCATTCCCGATGCATCGCGCCCACAGGGTAACGTAATCGCCGGACCACCGGCAAGCGAACCGCGATAGCAAAGCGCCAGCCAGCGATAATAAATATCCATGGCCTGCCCGTCGATCTCGGCAGGATGAGATTGGGTCCAGGCAAAGGGGGATACCGGAGACGTCGGCAAGACAATCACATCAAAATCAGCCATCAGCGCGTTAAACTTGCGCAGAATGCGGGTCTGTTCAGCATGCGCCCAGCCCCGGTCCGCCAAAGACATGGTCTGCCCAAGCGCAACATTGTCTTTAATATGTGTGCCATAGCTCTCGGGGTCTTGTTTGATGCCGTCGCCAAAGGCGACACCAAAGCTTTCGGCGCGCAGAATATCAAAACACCGATCCATATCCCCAAGATTGAGGTCAGCAGGACGGCACTCTTTGACATGCGGGCGCAGCAGATCAAGACGGGCCTGAAACGTCTCGCGAATGCCCGGCTCAACAGGAGCACCGCCAAAATCCTCGCTGAAACCAACGCGCAGATCCTTCAAGGACACTGTCGGCAAGGCTTTGAAGCGATCGCTCGGCGCAGGAGCCGTCAAAGGATCATCAAGATCATGGCTCTGACACACATCCAACATCAATGTCAGGTCGTCCATAGTGCGGGCCATCGGACCCAGCACTGAAATCCCTGACCAGCCCAAAGGCCGTGTCGGATGGGCAATCACGTCAACGGACGGGCGATAGCCAACAATACCGCAAAGAGCAGCAGGCATCCGCAGCGAGCCGCCCGTATCAGACCCGGTGCACAGAGGCAGAAGGTTCGCTGCCAGTGCCGCAGCTGACCCACCGGACGACCCACCGGCAACCAAATTCGCATCAAAGGGATTGCTCGTCGCGCCCCAAACCGGATTGCGGCTGTTCCCGCCCGCGCCCATTTCAGGGACATTTGTTTTCGCCAGGATAATCGCCCCCGCAGCACGCAGGCGCGCGACCATCGGCAGATCATCGTCAGGAATAAACCCTCGGGCGCGAATGCTTCCATGGGTGGTCAGCAGGCCTTTGGTGTTCTGCAAATCTTTCACACCAATGGGCAAACCGTCTAGCGTCCCAATCGGTTCACCCGATTGCCAACGTGCCGTAGCAGCCGCGGCATCAACCTTGGCCTGCTCAATGTCCATTGCCGTCAAAGCGTTGATTTTGGGATTGGACCGCGCGATCTCTTCCAGGCAAGCAGCCAGATACTCGGTCGGCGTCAGGGTCTTGTCCGCAAAAGCAGCAAGAACCTCGCAAGCGGAGCGCGCGCACTGATTGACGTCACTCAAGAGTCGACGCCACATATCAAAGAGAAACGAATAAACACAAAAGCCCTCCCAAACCGTGTGTTTCGTTAAGGTATGGGAAAGCTTTCATGAAGAATAATGAAAAATTCGCCGAATACGTTAACCAAACGGAATGGTCCCAAAATCCTCGGTCGTTTGCTGAAGGCACTTCAGGAATAACTCAAGTGTCGCATTCTGCGCGAGCAAGTCTTTTCGCCAAAAACACCGCGCCTCTGACAGGAGATTGTGCGTATCCAGCGGAAGCGTTACGATTTCACCGCGTCGCGCCTGCGCCTGTGCAAGTCGCTGGGGCAGCAAGCCAAGTGCAGGCATTGCACGCAAAATCTCAAGGTTCAATGCCTGCGAAAGCGAGGCAATCGTGTTGGTTGGTGGGGACAATCCGTTGGCGGCAAACAGCGCGTCCACGGCCTGTCGCGCGACCGAATTTGATTGCGGCAAAATCCAAGTGTAATCGGCAACATCCGCCCACTTCACGCTCACTCCGGTCGCGAGCGGATGATTGCGCCCCGCAACAACAACGACCGGTTCCGAGAACAAGGCCATCTGGTCGATTCCCGCCAATTCCTGCGGTTGCCAGATGCGCGCAATCAAAAGATCCAACGTGCCTGCCTCGAGTTGCGGCAAAAGCTCAACAAAATGCCCTTCGGAAATGGACACGTTTGCCTGAGGTGTGCTGCGCTTGAACAGGGCAATCGTATTGGGCAGCAATGTGGGTGCAACCGAACTCACGACGCCAACGGACACAGAACCGGACACACCGCTGGTCATCGCCTCAATATCAAACGCCGCCCGATCAAGTTGCCCAAGCGCTTGGCGCGCGTGTTCAGCCAGTCTCATGCCAATCGGTGTGAGGTGAAGCCTATTGCGATCCCGTGAGACAACCGGAACGCCAACGATTTTTTCCAGCTCAGCTATTTGCTTAGACACAGCGGGCTGCGTGACCCCAAGAGCTTCGGAAACCCGTGCAATCAATTTCAAATCCGACAACGCCACAAGCGCACGCAATTGCCGGAGCGTTATTCCCTGTTGAAAACCCTTGCTCATCATTTGCGCCACCTCCCGTTAAGCCTAAAGTACGAAGCCCACGTTACAGTGCCACAGTTTTTCAACAGGGGACACAGGATGGGATCACGGACCTAGACCACAATCCAATTCTTTTGAAAATGAGGGGGAGGCGTATCGCTCGTGGCGAACTTCGAAGTTGTTTTCTTCAGGCTGCATATGCGAAGGGCCGGGAGCGGAAACCAGCGCTGCATCTCGGTTGTTGGTCACAGCGCAGAAAATGTTCTCTTAGAAATTAAAGCCAATGCTCGGCTGTGATGCTGTCTCAACTGGCTTGGAGTTTCGAGCAGCGTGACCACCATGGTCAAAGGGATAAGCGCATTCCTTCACATATCCGTCGCAGTTCAGTTGTGATCCATCTGCTCAACACGTTCCGCCAATTCCGAAGCCCGGGCAGACATAAGCATAAGCTCGGCAACGGTGATTGTTCCAGCGTATCCGGCACACTGATACCCCACCCTTTCAGCAAGGGTCGCGACCAGTTGCAAACACAATTTTCTGTTTTTCAAAACGTCCATTTGTTCGAGAAGGGCGATGACTTTTTTGAGCTGGTAGGCATCTTGTGCCTCTTTTGACGCGGTCACAACAAGCGCGTCCCGTTCGATGAGTGTGGCACGATGCAACGGAATTGCGGCAACCGGCATTGGTTCGGTCGGAGGTTCGGTCGGACTTGGGCCAGATTGGGTGTGCATTTCAGGCTCCCGTTCATTTTTGTGAACATTGTAAGGGATAGGTCCATTCGGAAAATTCTTCTGGTTGATCTGCCTCAACCATAGCCCGTCGCCTCTGAAAAAATGAGTATCACGCTAGCGGTAACAGGCAACACAGACGATGTATTGCCAAAAAGAACCTCCGTGAAACATGTTTCCGACGTGACAAAAAGATGTAACGTCGGAAATCCAAAAGCAGAAAAGCGCTTATTTTATTGATCAAAATCATATAACATTGAAATTCGCTCGTGTAACATGCTGCCACCGCGCGCGCTCAACCATGAGGCCACGCCTTTTTGAAATTGGATCCGCAGGGTCCGAAAGTCTGGTTGTTATGGAGTTTCATTGCGTTACTGACCTGATGGGGAAAAGATCACGTTGCATGATATATTGAAGCAGGACGACAGAATTCGCGCCTACCTTGATAGGCTCGACGAATCAGGTCTTCTCGGGCGGGGGGCTCGGCGCCCTGCCCTGCTGGAATACTTGTTACGTGCAGAGGCCGCTAATGAGGGCGACAAGATCAAGGCATATTCCATCGGGATAGATGTCTTTGGCAAACCGAAGGACTTTGATCCAACCACAGATAGCAGCGTGCGTGTTGAGGTTGGAAGGCTGAGGGCGGCAATCGCCTTGTTTGAGGCCAGCAAATGGGCCGATACTGTTATAAAGGTCGATATTCCTGTTGGCACCTACCGGCCTGAGATCACCCAGCGGTTTGCCGACACTGAAACCGCGACCTCCGAAGTGTCGAGCCCCCTACAGGAAAGCGCCGTTGAGGCCCCACAACAGGCGCAAAAGCCACAAATCTATCGCTCATTGACTGCAATTTTGGGTTTGGTTGCAATCCTTTTGTTCGGTGGGCTTTCACTGTTTGTCTGGCAGAGCTCTCCCCCCCCTTCCGCGGCTCCGGTCACCCTTACGGTTGAGGATTTTGACGGTGATGAATTGGGAAAGGAACTGTCCTTTCTTGTAAAAGACAGCTTTTCCAACAACTCCATCGTCGCGCTCTTGGCGCAGAGCCCAAGCAATGCCGACGACGGGCACTTTGTTATGCGCGGTACAATCACAAAATTTAACGGTGCGCCCCATGTCAGCGTGGAACTCACCAATCACGGCACCCAAAAGCTCGTTTGGAGCCATTTTTTCAGTCTCGATACATCCGCAGATGTACGAGACGAGATAGATGCCAAGCTGAATGGAGAGCTGGAAACACGGCTGATCGGAGAGGCCAAGGTTTTGTTGGAAAAGCGCGATGTCGCGACCCTGACGCCAGAACAGTTATTCATCCTTGGCACTTGGGTTTCTGGACCTGCCGTGGGGACGCTAAAGTGGGAAACAGAGCGGGTGACGCTGATGAAACTTGCGCTTGACCAAGACCCGGACTTCGGCCCAGCGCATTCTGTTCTGGCGGATAAATACGGATTTCTGGCCAACGTACATCCCGATTGGGACACACAGGAAAATCTGAACCTGTCGCGCTATCATGCGGAACGCGCGATCGAACTGTCTCCGCTTGATTCCAATACAATGTTCAATGTCGCGCAGTCCTACTGGCACCTGGGTCGGCACACGGACAGTCAACGCATCTTTCACCGGGTGACAGAGCTTGACAACAGCAATAGCCTTGCCCGCTTTTTTTCCCGTTTGATGCCCTATTGGTGTGCGGATGTACCCGACGACGCCATGCAATGGGCGTTGAATTTTGACGCAAACCTGTCGCGCGATGATCCAATCCGCTGGATTGTTCTGACATGGATCGCGACTCTGCATACAAATCGCAATGAGTATGATCTGGCGCTTCAGGCGATAACGGATGCTGCCCAGATATTTCAGGTCGGATATACCTATATGGCACATGCGATGCTGTTGGTTCAGGCGGGTCAACCAGATGCCGCCCGCGCCGTTATTCAACACCAGCGGTCGAACTGGCCCGGGATCACCACAGAGCATTATGCTGGATCAACGGTTCCGCGGCTTTGCTCGGAACAACCCAGCGCGGATCGTTTCATCAATGATTATACAAAACTGACAGCTGCTCTGGGAGCGCAATAGCCCGCCCAGTGCATCCTGTGTTTGAAATAGTTTTGAGAATGCGGCGCGTGAACAGCACGGTTGTCGCCCTCTGTTTTCCGAACGATCGCCCTCTTGCAGAACCTGCGCAAAGGTCAGCTGTACTGTCGTAAACCCAAGGCCTGTGTCGTGTTTAGGACAGGCCGCCCCAAAAAATCGCGCCAGTTCCTCACTTAATCCGTAGTCCACATTACCGGGAACAGATCAGATTGTTCGCCTATTCAGGAGCTGATCTGATATCTCGTGCTGACCTTGGGTTCCAAGGTCGCCAGCCGTGGCGGCATGTCTGATTTGCGCAGGAATGGGCGCGCCTTGGTCGCGTACGTGCGGTCGCGACCAGGGTTGCGCAAGTCAGGGAACAGCGAAAACAGCTCATTGCGGGCACCTTTTTTCAAGGCCTGAAGCGCTTGACGCCCGGGAAAGAAACTCTCGGATGGGGCACCGTTGGAGAACACGATTTGATGCGCCTCAAACATAATGTGGAAATATGTCACCGCCCGGCATCCATTCATACGACGCACCTGCCCACCGGGCGTTTCGGCCAGATGCACGGCCCGGGCCAGACGCTCATCGCCATCGGTGCGCACCACCACGCCATGCTGTGGCGAGACGATCAACGGCACCTCGGTTCCTAAGAACTCTGCGGCGATGTGAATGGGGCGCAGGTTAGGGGCCTGCTGCAAAATACGTTGCCCCAGATGGCGTCGCCCGATCCAGACCAGTGGCTGCGGACCATTGTCACGCGTCACCACGAGATCGCCCCGCCGCAGTTGCTCGATAGGAACCTCTCCTTTGGGCGTCAGAATTTGGGTGCCATGGGCAAAGCACACCACGCCGGTGTTCTCGACCGTAAAGAAACTGCCATCAGCGCTCGCTCCCGAGAAGGTAAGCGAGCCGTTAGCAAACGTGGTATTGTCCGAATAATCGACACCGCCCACACCATCATTCGACTGGTTAAGCACCCCGTCATCAGCTTGGTCTGCGTGCAACTCCCAGATGTCGTCGTAAAAATCCGAGAGATCCAAGAAGTCGTTGTTGGTGCTGTCGCCATCTGACAACGTGCCGGTGTTGCCAGTGTTGAAATCAGAGATCGTGTCTGCACCATCGCCCTGATTATAGACGAAGGTGTCATTTCCAGCGCCCCCCTCCAAGGTGTCGTTACCCGTTCCACCTTCCAGAGTGTCATCACCCGTTCCACCGCTTAAATAATCGTTGTCAGCGCCGCCAAACAGACTGTCATTGCCGTCATCGCCATACAAGCTGTCGTT
>NZ_JBOEGM010000048.1:33373-33564 GCF_050633425.1 Pelagimonas sp.
TCGCCGCCAAGCAGGGAATCATCGCCATCGTCGCCGTGCAAGGAGTCGTCGTTTCCGCCGCCATCCAAGGTGTCGTTATCTGCGCCGCCGCTTAAATAATCATTGCCGCCATCACCAAACAGACTGTCATTGCCTGCATCGCCATACAAGCTGTCGTTATGCGCTCCGCCATCCAACGTGTCATGACCCAA
>NZ_JBOEGM010000049.1:0-9214 GCF_050633425.1 Pelagimonas sp.
CTCATCTTCGGGTGTTTTGGCCATGTTTCCCAGCATATCCTCTTAATGTCCGATAATACAACATTACTGGACATGGCTGGAAACGACAAAGCGGGGCGGTTTGCACACTATATAGTAGGCAAAAGCGCCGCCATAAGATAGTCTTGTGGCATGACATATGCCCGTGACGACTTCGAAACCTTACCCCGGACGTCCTCCTGGATCACCTCGGCACACGCCGAAACCCCTGAAGATGTTGCCTTTTTATCAGGCGCGGCTCTCAACCACCTGCATCTTGTGGTGGGGCGCGAGGATGTGCCCCAGAGCTTGTTGCGTGAGAGGCTGGCGCTGCGCGCGGCGGAAGCCTGTGTCGCGCATTCAGGGCGACCGGAAAGGGCTGGGGAGTTGCGCGATGCGGTGCACTTGTCGCGCCCTGGCGATTTGCCTGGACCAGCCGGGGAAACCTATCTGTCCTGGCGGCGGGCATTGGAGCGGCCGGTTTCGGTCAAGGCGTTGCATCGAGCCATACCGGGGATCGATCCTATGCAGATTGCCGAATGGCTGGACTGGTGCGACCAGAGCGGTGCTGGGCAGGGGGCGCCAGTTACGCGGGCCGCAACAGTTCTGGAGAAGGTTTTGTCGGATACCCCGCGCGGAGAAACCGCCGCTTTGATCCTGGCCGATGCGGCCTTGGCGCAAGCGCTCGGCTGGGATCACCTTTTGCCGTTGCTGGCTACGGGCATGAAGTGCGCGGACCAGCGCAAGCGAGGTGATGAATTGCGACTGGCCTGTCATCGCGCGGTGATCGCTTCATCAATCGAAGCCGTGCGCCGTGCCGCAGACCTGTCCCGGCGAGTGGCACGGTTGGCCGCGGTTGCGCCGAAGCTGAGGGCAAAGGGGTCAGAGCAGGCCGTCGAGTTGTTCCTGACCCGGGATGCGGCGGCGCCGTCAGCTCTCACCTCGTTGAATTCGGACCGTGCTGCGCGGCGGTTCTGCGACAGATTGGTCGAGCTCGGCGCTGTGCGCGAGCTGACCGGGCGCGACACGTTCCGGCTCTACGGGGTATGAGACCAATGAAGGATCATGCTGAGAACCATCTGGATCGCGAACTGGAAGACCTCCCGGCCGAGCTGCGCTGGCGTGAATGGATGCGGCGGATCGAGGCGGTTCTGTTTGCGTCTGCAACGCCTGTACCGTGTGAAGACTTGGCGCGTATAGTGGGGAACGTATCGGTCGATCTGCTGATCGAAGACCTCGCGTCCGATCTGGAAGGGCGGTCGTTTGAGGTGGCGAAGGTTGCGGATGGCTGGATGTTGCGAACACGCCCTGCCTACGCATCTGCGATCCGGGCGGCAGCCAATATCGGCGAGCAGGAACTGAACCTGCGGGAGTTCGATGTCGCGGTGTTGGCCGCGATTGCTTACCACCAGCCGATCACACGAGACGGGCTCAAGGATATCTTCGGCAAGGAGATCAGCCGCGACCTGATTGGAAGGCTGCATGCGCGGGGATTGATCGGCACCGGGCCGCGCTCACCCCGGCGAGGAGCACCTTACACCTATGTGACGACCAAAGAGTTTCTCGCGGCATTCGATATGGAAAGCTTGCAGGACCTACCGGACCGGGAACAGCTCGGGGACGCAGGTTTGACCACCTAATGACGACATTCGCCAATCATGATGCGCGACGGTCCGAGTGAAGGCGCCCGATTGTTTGCATCAAGTCTATCAGTTCGGCGCGTGCAGGGCGGGTGTCTCGTCCCGCTACCGTTCGGGCCATGATTTTTGTCGTGAGGGATTTCGTTAGGCCCATATGTGTGGGCGCGACCCGCGCAATTCGTGACCAAATAGGCGTTGCGAGGCTATCGGGTCGCATATGGAGGGGCATCGAGCCTTCCGCCAGTTGACGAAACAGACGTTGACGGTCCCGAAGCGATAGCTGGGCGATGGACTTGGGCTCTGTGCCAACAGTGAAACAGGTCGCACCAAGCAGAGCGGGCAGGGTGGTTTGGCCCGGCATCCGGTGTCCTGCAACATGCAAGCGAAGCAGATCGTCGAGCAGCCCTTCGAATTTCTGAACATCATGCTCGGCGCGCACGGTACGTTTGCGGAGATCACCATCGCACCGAACGCAAACATGCTGTGGCAATAGCCGGTCTTGTCTGGACGGTACAATGCCGCTGCCACAGCTTGGGCATCTATCCCGCAATCGGCGGCCATGGCGAAAACAGGAAACGCGCGTCGCTAAGGTCCAACTGCGCCGGAAATAGGGCGCATGATCTTCTGTCAGACAGGCTGGGCAATATTGCATGCGGGTGGGCTGCAGACCGGACGCGATGCTCTTGGGGGGTTTGATCATCAACCGCAATCGCAACCGGGCCAGAGGATCGGGACCAAGGGCCAGTCCAGCAATAACTCCTGCAGGTATTCCCGCCTGTTCGACAAGAAGATCAAGGACATGCCCGGGAAGGTTTCGGTCAAGTTGCCCCGACCAGGCCGTGCCCGTCAGTCTGAGAACGCGCCCGAAATATTGCGGTGGGACACCATTGGCCAGGGCGAGCCGGTGCAGCCAGCTTGACAGAAGCTCCCCCGGAGCCGGAAAGACATGCACCGGCCAGCCACGCCCAGCCTCGTTGACATAGCGGCGCGTGGGCATAACGGCAATCCCGGATGAGGGTCGGCTCATGTCATTTCATTGCGCACGGCAGCGTTCCGGCGCTTCGACAACGGAATGTAGCCAAGGGACGCAATGCGCGCTTCGGTGATGTGTTCCTCGCCGTTCTGGATCGCAGCAATCGCGGCCCGGCTGATGATATCAACAACTTCTCCGATCAATCCCTCGGACAGTTTATGGATCATTCTCGCCAATGACGGACGTGATAGCTCCGATACAAGGGCAAGCGGCATGCTGGCCTCAAGGCTGTCAAGAAGTGTGGCGAAATCCTCGTCATACCCCCATCTCGGAATGGGAATCGTGTCAAACCGTGACCCCATTTCTTCTGTATCGTGGATGGCATCAAAGACCGCGATCTCACCAACCAACACCGGCGAAATGTCATGTACCCTGGCAATGCGGCGCAGAAACGAAAACACGGCTTTCACGTCCTGACGCCGCCCGCGCAGCGCACTGTGAAATTCGTCAAAGATAAGCAGGCGGGGTTTCAGGCTATCCAGCAAATGATCCACCTGTTCACTTGCCCGCGACAGATTTCGCCAGCCGGACGCTTGCCCGCCCGGGCGCTTCTTCGATCTGAAGCGCGATCCTGGCGCGCAACAGCGCGGCTCTGGCCTGTGCCAGATCGATGCGCGTGTTTATTTCATCCAGCCAGTCCTTCTGAACGGTTTCGGCCTCTGCGCCCGTCGTTTGAGCGAACACGGTCGAGGTCGGGGCCAGCGCGAAACCCGCGCCAAGCCCGATTGCCATCGTGGTTGCGATCAATGTCCTTTTCATGATCAGCCCTCCTTTTTCTCGTCGTTGTCGTCATGGGCAAACGCCTTGCGCGCGCCTTCCCACATGCCGACGGCCGCGCCCTTGGCGACGCTGACCATCCGCGCGCCCAACTCGCTTGCCTCATCGGCGACGACATGGGCGGCCTTTCCGCCGGCATGCAGCGTGTCGCTGCCCAGCTCTTTCAACCGGTCGCCCGCAGCGCTTGCCGCCTTGGCGGCCAGTTCGCGCAGGCTTGACCCGGCCTTGCGGGCATCTTCGGCAACCTCGTCGAGAATGGCTCTTGCCACCTTGCCCGACCGGTCGGCGACCCGGCGGAGAGCCTCGACGAACAGGTCGCCAACCGAATCCAGATCCTTGGCCAGCTGTTTCAGCTCGCTCGCCGTGTATTCGCCGGCCCCCTTGCGGGTCCTGGAAACGGTTTCACGGGCTTGCTCGATCACAATTCCTAGTCCTTCGCGCACACCCTCGGCTGCGGCCTGCGCGGTCTCAGAGACATACGAGCCCGACTCTTCAGCCGCTTCGACCGCAGCCGACAACACGGTCTCAGAGACATTGCGGGCGCGCTCGGCAGTGAATTTCGCCTCACCTAGGGCTTTGGCCGTCGCATCGCGGGTGATCCTGCGCACGTTTTCATCGACCTTCTCGCCGTTTTCGATGGCCGTCTTCACCGCGTCCCTGACCGCATCGCGGGTCACGCCCAGAAGCTCTGTCATCTCCAGCTTGGCATCGGCGACCGCATCGGTGATTTCCTCGCGGATGTTGCCGGTAAACTCCTGCGCGGCCTCCTTGGCCCCTTCCAGGCTTTCGCGAAGGCTAGCGGCGAGCTTCTCTTCCTCACTCACGATCCGTTCTTTCGCTCCGGCAACGTCCTTTTCGGCGGCCGAAATAAGCTGGGCCGGGGCATGGCGGACACCTTCGACCGTTCCCGCAACCGCAGCCGACACGGTGTCGCGGGTTGCGCCACCGGCCTCTTCAAGCGCCTTCACGGCGGAGGAGACGGCCTCGTTTGACAGTTTGCGCGCTTGCGTGGCGCCGCCTTTCAGGTCTGCTGCTGCCTCGGCAACCGCATCCCGCAGGATGGCATGGGTTTTCTCTGCCGTCAGAGCGCCGTTTTTCTTGGCCTCCTTCACCGAGTCCGTGATCTGTTTTCTCACTTGGGTAAACATGGGTTTTCTCCGTTTTCAGGTTGGCGCGCCAACCGACCCTTTTGTCGGCCAGCACTCATCCAGACGGGATATTACCGGTCGGGGCGCAGCCAAGATGCAACCCAGGTATCAGGACATGCGTTTTTTCGTGAAAACCACCTTTCAGGCAATTCCTCGCCGAAGGCGCGCAGCCAAAAACGTCTCAGATGTCGAGCTTTTTCTGAGCCTTGGCGATGAGTTCGTTCAGATCGTCGATTGCCCATTTCCCCCGTCCGGTCGAGAGAATGCCTTCCTGCTTCCATTTCGACATCTGGCGCCCGACAACCACCCGCACCGAACCGATCATGGATGCCAAGGTTTCCTGCGACAGATCGTTGATCAGGCGCAGCCCATGGACCGGTGCGTTGCTGGTGATGTGGCGCAGGATCAGGCGCGCCAGCCGGGCTTCGGTATCATATAGCGCCAGGTCCTCGGCCTGATCGGCAAGGCGGTGCATCTGTTCTCCCAAATAGGGTAGGAACGTCCGGTTGATCTCGGGGTGTTGCAATAGCCACTGCCTGACTTGGGACTGGCTTGCGGTCAGGATTTCCATGTCATCCAGCGCCGTCACGATGACATCGCGGGGCTGGCGATCCAGCAGGCTGATCAAATCAAACGCGTCGCCGGGCCCCAGAAGGTCAAGGATATGCTCGCGCCCGGTTTCCGGGTGATAAACAGAAACCTTGGCCCGACCGCTGACCACCGCAGAAAACCTCTGATCCGCGTCGAGCAGGCTCACATTCGTGTCGCGCCGGAGTGCGGTGTCATAAGAGAACATCCCCAGGATGTCGGCCTGAACGTCGCTGCCCAGTCCGGCAAAAAACGGCGATTGGCGCAGCTCCGCAAGGCAGTGATCGAATTTCGGATCGGTCGGTTTCATTGAAAATCCTCGCTCTTTGCGTAATCACGCTGGAGACTTGTTTTTCAGCTTGCCCTTGACGGGTGTCGTTGTGCCCTAATTAAAGAGAATAGAGGCTAATTTTTCCCTGACTTTTCAATGGCTGCTTGTACCTCTATTTGTGGCATTGTACCTTTAATTAGGATACTGTACCCTAATTTAGGATACAAGATTATCTGTGGATAACTTTCGGCGATTTGTGATGAAGACGCGCTGTGAAATCTGAAGCCGTTGCGAAACATCGTGCTGCTATTCTGCGGCCGCTTCTTGAGCTTGAAAAAAAGGGCGACCCAATTGGTCGTGCCATTGGCGACGCGGCATGGGAGTTGGGTCTTTCCAAAAGCTATACTTGGAAGCTTTACCGTCGTCTCAAAGAGAACGATGCTCGATCCGTTGCGCTGCAACCGGGTCGGCGCGGGCCTAAACCTGGAAAAGGGCGTCTTGCTCCGGATGTGGAGCGCATCATCAGCACCACCCTTAGCCGCTACTATCTGGTTCGAGAACGTTCAAGTTTTTTGCGCATTTGGCGTGAGATACGCTCAGAGTGTGATGCAAAGGGCTTCCAGCCTCCGACCCGTCGAACAGTTAAGCGGCGGCTAGATGCGATGGACCAGCGTAAGGTCATCTCAAAGCGACATGGCGCGGACGTAGCTGGACAATTGTTCGCAGCGCGTCCTGGCAAACTCGACGTTCCCGACCCACTCGACGTCGTGCAAATCGATCATACCAAGGCCGATGTATTTTTGGTCGATCACATCGATCGACAGCCTCTTGCGCGGCCGAACCTGACGATGGCGATCGATGTCACCACGCGTGTGGTGTTGGGCGTATACGTGAGTTTCGATGCACCGTCCGTTCTGTCGGTTGCGCTTTGTCTCGACCATTGCGTGCGCCGAAAGACAGTGCATGTGCCCGGCACCCTTGAAGAGCTTACCTGGCCTACGGCTGGTATTCCGAAGGCTGTTCATGTGGACAATGCCCAGGAGTTCCGCAGCAGAGCGTTCAAGTCCGCGTGCGAGGATTGGGGCATTGATGTTTCCTATCGTCCCAAGGGCGGCAAGCATTACGGAGGTCACATTGAGCGCTTGATCGGTACAACTATGGGTTCGGTTCACGTATTGCCTGGAACCACGCACTCGTCACCCAAAGACAAGGGTGACTATAACAGCGAACAAAACGCGACTTTGACGCTTGCTGAGTTTGAAGACTGGCTTCATCTTGAAATCTGTCGGTATCACAACACCCCGCATCGGGCTCTTGGCCGGACACCTCTTGCTGCCTGGAGCGATTTGGGTGGCGATACAGCAGGGCGGCAAGTTGTCGATGTGGACGCGTTTCGATCGAGCTTCATGCCTTTTGAATGGCGCAAGCTTGGCCGCACAGGGATCACGCTTTTTGAAGTGCGCTACTGGAATGATGCGTTTGCGTCCTTGATCGGGCGGGGCAAAGAGAAGGCGCAAGTCAGATTTGATCCGCGGAACCTATCGAAGATTTGGGTGCAGGTAGACGATGGTCGCATGATCGAAGCGCGCTACCGAAATCTCAGTCATCCCGAAATCTCTCTTTGGGAAAGTCGCCGCGCCCGCAAAGAATGGAAAGAAAAGCACGGTGGGCGGATCCACGAAAAGGCGCTGTTTGATATGGTAGACGCGCAAAGGCGTCTGGCCGAGGCAGCGCGCCAGAAAACCAAGGCAGCCAGGCTGGGTAAAGAGCGGGATGCGCGCCTGTCAAAGGCCCCAAAGCAGCGCGACCCTTCTCGTGAAATGTTCGCGATTGATACCGGCAACCCTGATCTTCCAACCTATCCCATAGATGAATTTCATGACCCAAAACGAAAGAATTGACCGCATTCGCAGCGACCATTGGATCGCTTTTGATCGTGCAACGATTGTCCTCAATCGATTGACATCATTGATGGAAACACCGCGACAAAGTCGCATGCCAGGTTTGATGGTCTATGGGAGCTCTGGCATCGGGAAGACGATGATCGCCAAACGTATGGCGAGCAAGTATCCCACTCAATACAAGAGTGATCTCGGGATCACCAAGACACCTGTATTGCTGCTTCAGGCACCACCCGCGCCGGATGAGAGAAGGTTCTACCAACACTTACTATCTACGATTGGCGCGCCCATGTGGGGGCGTCGCACAGTCTCGGAACTGGAGGTTCGGGCGCTGAACCATCTCAGAGACATGGACCTGAAAATGCTCATGATTGACGAGGTGCACAATCTGCTTGCCGGCAGTTACAGGGAGCAACGTCGGTTCCTCAACATGCTACGGTTCCTCGCAAATGAGCTTAGCGTATCGCTCGTGGTCTTTGGCGTTAACGAAGCGCTTGATGCCGTCCGTGGCGATGACCAGCTTGCGCGCCGGTTGGATGAACATTTTTTGCCGCTTTGGGAAGACGATGTAGAGTTCTCACGTCTGATCCAAACACTGATCGCGGCCATGGCGCTGGAAAAACCTTCGGGCCTGACCGTTGCTTCGCTCCGAACCATCCTGAAGGTGACCGGCGGGGTCACGTCCCGCGTCTTTATCATGATTAAGTCTCTGGCCATCGATGCGATTCATTCTGGGGAAGAGAGGATTACGGATGAGGCTGTCGCGACATGGCGGCCGACCTGGAACAAACATGCGTGGACGGTTCCGCTTGAGACGGCCGTTGAGGCCGAGTGACCATCAAGCTTCTGCCCCGCCGACCACCACCCCTATGCGATGAACTGCTTTCGAGCTGGCTTACCCGGCTGGCACAAGCCAATCACTGTTCAACCGAAGAACTGTGCGGCTATCTTGGCTTGCAAAGGGGCAGGGTGCCCGACCGCTCGAGCGACCTTGAGCAAGTTTGTGTAGACCGATTGTGCGCGGCTGTTGGAAGAAAACGTACCGAGATTGCGGCGATGACATTGCCAAATTTGAGCGCCCGCTCATTGAACTATCTGGCAACACATGACTTTCAGACCTGCACATATTGCCAAGAGCAAACGCCGGATCTGGTATTGCGCCACTGGCGGTTTGCTTGGTCGACAAACTGTGAAAGTTGCGGTCGGTCTCTGGTATCGACATGTCCGCATGCTGGTATCTCAAAGCGTATGAAAGCGCGTGCGGTTCAGGGGGCTAAAAGATTGGCGTCAGCTGTAGTCTCTGGCGACCAACAAAGCCTGCATCAGTTCAGACAAACGTCAGACCTTCTGCGATTGTGGAAATTGGCGGATGCAGATGCGCTGATCTCTGAGAACCAAGCCCAAAGAACAATTGTTCTCGCTGCGATTGAACTCGGATCAAAGCACCCGTTGCTTCGCACTGCCTATCGGGTGGCGCGAAACAACCGGGCAGCGCGGAGTCTGTTGCGTACGTTTCCGCGACAGAGTGAGGCTTTGGAGAATCTCCAGAGCTGGGCCCGACTTCATGAATATCGATATGCAGACCAGGGAGCCATAGGCCGCCGAGCTAGAACACGAGGGCTCGGAACAACTGGACTTGTGCCATCCGAGAGAGCGCTTCATGCGGCACGACGCGCAATTGAAGAACTCGGCTCCAACACTGATCGACATGCACTTCTGCTCCGCGCGCAAGAGATTTGGCAGACGGAACCACTCATCCGAAGGTCGCCGAAACCTGTGGACATATCCTAAATAGAGGCACAGAAATCGCCAAAATAGGCCAGAAGCGGTAATTTCTCTTTTATTAGGGTACTACGACA
>NZ_JBOEGM010000050.1:0-2379 GCF_050633425.1 Pelagimonas sp.
GATGGGCAAGGAAAAGTTTGAACGCGGCAAGCCGCACTGCAACATCGGCACAATCGGCCACGTTGACCACGGCAAGACCACATTGACAGCGGCGATCACCAAGTATTTTGGTGACTTCAAAGCGTACGACCAGATTGATGGTGCGCCAGAAGAAAAAGCCCGTGGGATCACCATCTCGACGGCACACGTTGAGTATGAAACCGACGCGCGCCACTATGCGCACGTTGACTGCCCTGGCCACGCTGACTACGTCAAAAACATGATCACCGGTGCCGCTCAGATGGACGGCGCGATCTTGGTTGTGAACGCGGCTGATGGCCCAATGCCACAGACTCGTGAGCACATCCTGCTGGGTCGCCAGGTTGGCATTCCCGCCATGGTTGTTTTCATGAACAAAGTTGACCAGGTTGACGACGAAGAGCTGCTCGAGCTGGTTGAAATGGAAATCCGTGAGCTGCTGTCCGAATATGACTTCCCAGGCGACGATATTCCTATCGTAGCGGGTTCCGCTCTGGCGGCGATGGAAGGCAACAACCCTGAAATCGGCGAAGATAAAATCAAAGAGCTGATGGCAGCTGTTGATGAGTACATCCCACAGCCTGAGCGTGCGATCGACCAGCCGTTCCTGATGCCGATCGAAGACGTGTTCTCGATCTCGGGTCGTGGTACTGTTGTGACCGGCCGTGTTGAGCGTGGCGTGATCAATGTTGGCGACAGCATTGAAATCGTTGGCATTAAAGACACCACCACAACCACATGTACCGGTGTTGAAATGTTCCGCAAACTGCTGGATCGCGGTGAAGCTGGCGACAACATCGGCGCATTGCTGCGCGGTATCGACCGTGAAGCGGTTGAGCGTGGTCAGGTTCTGTGCGCGCCAGGTTCTGTGAACCCGCACACCAAGTTTGAAGCTGAGGTCTACATCCTGACCAAAGACGAAGGTGGCCGTCACACGCCGTTCTTCGCGAACTACCGTCCACAGTTCTACTTCCGGACAACCGACGTGACCGGCACTGTTACTCTGCCTGAGGGCACAGAAATGGTTATGCCAGGCGACAACCTGAAGTTTGGTGTTGAGCTGATCGCGCCAATCGCGATGGAAGACGGCCTGCGCTTTGCGATCCGCGAAGGCGGCCGCACCGTTGGTTCGGGCGTTGTGTCCAAAATCGTCGAGTAAGACGCGCTCTGCGCGTTTGACGGCAGATGGTTTTCTGCAAGAAAACCTGTTAAAAGCCCGCCGCTGAGATCTAGAAAAGGCCGCCCCATTCGGGCGGCCTTTTTGTTGTGTTGAGCGCGGGGGAGGTGGGTGATTTTTCGGCGAAAAATCGATCGCGGCCCGCCCTGTTATTGCCCGCCGTTATTGCCTCTCGTTATTGTCCTGGTTGCCGCAAAGCAAAAAGCGCTGCCACAGGGGGCAACGCTTTTGTCCTGAGCCACGCCTTTGGGAGACCGAGGCGTGACCCGTCGGAAAAGGCTGGGCCTTTAGTTAACGATTTTGAGCACAGCGTCGCGCTTTTCGCTCTCGCTGTCGCCACCCGAGAGGATCAGGTGCAGCGACGCCGTTTGGGCTGCCGTCAGCGAAGAAATGTCAGCGCCGGGGGCGTATGTCTGAACGTCCGAAGACAAGGAGGCGTTGGCCGCACCGGTCAGAGCGGCAGTTGCGATGAGGGCGGATGCGATGATGGTTTTCATGACAGGGGTCCTTTTGGGAGGAAATATGTTTTGGGAGGGGGGTGACGGGGCGCTAAGCGCCGCGCGTCTTAGTTAACGATTTTGCGAACGGCGTCGCGCTTTTCGCTTTCGGTGTCACCGCCGGAGAGGATGAGGTGAAGCTGTGCAACCTCTGTGTTGGTCAGTGAGGAGACGTCCGCGCCGGGGGCGTAAGTGTTAACGTCCGAAGACAAGGATGCGTTGGCCGCACCGGTCAGAGCGGCGGTTGCGATGAGGGCGGATGCGATGATGGTTTTCATAATGTCTCTTCTTTCATGTGTGTAAGGGGCGCTTGAGAGGCCCGCTTGGAGTTTGTGAGGAACGGTGTGTCGTTCCGATGCAAACGAGATAGGGGCGTGGATTTCGGATTTGAACACACGAAAAAATCGCATCCGCTCACGCGTTTTTGCCCTTGAAATGCCAGCAGGAATTCAGGTGACTGTGCATCCCTGCAGAGCCAAAGTGCGGCCCAAGAAAACAAAGGGGTCGCGGGCGCCCCCCAACCGCCAGCGCTCACGTATTTTGAGAAGAGCCGTGATGAAAAAAGACGATGAACAACCGGTGTGCATTCGTGAACATGGCTTTTGTTTGAGTGCGTATCGCTTTGCGTGAACGCCCGTGCGCTGATTTGTGAGCCTATGACATAAAACTTGGCACGTAGAAGGAATT
>NZ_JBOEGM010000051.1:0-66377 GCF_050633425.1 Pelagimonas sp.
CAGCATCAGTCTTTTTGGGCTCCAAGCCGCCTTGAGGCGGTGCAGCGCAAGGTTTTCGTCCAAGACGCGCTGTCACAGCAACACCGGATGACGGGTCTCAGCCCTTCCAAGTCGTTCGTACAGAGCGCAGCATTGACCCCAACATGGATAGGACGGGCGGCAACCGGTCGTTCGCTGCGACATGCGCGAATAGCGGCTGTACGGGCAAATCATCTCGTGAAGCCAAAAAATGCAGAATTCATGAAAGCATTATTACACTATGAACTGGACTTGCCCAAAGTTTTCGCCAACTATCACAAAGGCAGGATTTGCAGCTATCCCAGCTCTTTTCACCCAGTTAAAACGTCTTAGGGACCCACAATGTTTAGACAAACTGTTTTTGCCTTTTTGGCCGCCACCCCGCTTTGTGCTCAGTCACTCTCAGTAGCTGACCTGCAGGCCAAAATCGACGCAGAGCTAAAAAAGGGTAGCGAATACGCTGATTTGTTAAATGACCCTGATCCAGTTCGTGCTCAGATGGCCATAAAACTCATGCTGGAATCTGGCGATGAAGAGCTGATAAAGACCGCTCTTGATTATGGTATTTACAGTCCTGATGCGAGCGTACGCAATGCTGCAATCAAGGCGTTTTTTGATGGATTTCCGCGTCTAGAAGTACAAATCGAGGGTGAAAAAGCGAATGAAGAAGCACTTCGTTACGTTCTATCTGGCAACTATTCAATGGTTCCGAACCCGGATAACTATGGTGTCATTAACATGGATATTGGAGGTTATGATGCTACTGCGAACTGCTATTGGTCGCATCAATACAATCGGATACTTGGCAAGCGTGACGGATGTTTTTTACGAGTTATCGGTGACATTGTTCAGGTCCGTTCCACTGACCGGAATTGGTATGAGATGACCTTTTTGGATGAGGGATCACTTCGCGCGAACACAACCCATCAGTACATTAACACAAAAGCAGAGACAATTGTTACCATACCAATTAGATAATCTAGTTGAAAGTTATGGAGGCGATTCCAACGGGTCCACGGTCCCAGGAACTATTTATTGTGACAAAGACCCAACGTGCGACTGTAGGGCTGCGAGATAGGGTAAAAATTCCATCTGGCCCCATTTCTCCCGACAAAAAGGGGCGAGGGCGCGATCCATTTGGCACGGATGAGACATCTACGTCTATTTCGCGTGGGATCGCGTAACCACCCTCTGTTGTTGAAATGACTTTGACTTTTGACAATGCAACTGCGTCGTGACCCCTTACTCTGAATGCAATTCGGTTTGATCTCGTTAGATCAAAAATGTACGAGCCATCGCCTTGCAGGTTTTCAGGTCCATCTTTCGGAACGATAGATGCAAGAGTAGAGTGGGTATAAAAAAATGATGTTTCTTTCTCGGGTGCGCTCGGCTTCAAGG
Organism: Pelagimonas sp.; assembly: GCF_050633425.1. Taxonomy (GTDB): domain Bacteria; phylum Pseudomonadota; class Alphaproteobacteria; order Rhodobacterales; family Rhodobacteraceae; genus Pelagimonas. Next base: position 1,417 of record NZ_JBOEGM010000051.1, read on the forward strand.
CCACCGAAGTGGTATCTGGGATAAACCGGAATCCTTTGCGGCGGTTTATCCGCCGTTTAAGGTTCATATAGATTTCTTCGATACGAATAAAACGCCCTTCCTTGGCTGACCGCGCCTGAACAATCATGCCAATGGGTTTATCGCCGTCAAAAAGAAACGATCCGCTTGACCCCTTGTACAATTCTTTAAGGGAACTAATAACTTGAGCTTCGAGATGCAAATATTCGGTTTTCGTAACGAGCATTTCTACACGTTCCATTTCACCAGATTGCGACAAGCGAATCAAGTGCACTTTGCCACCGTCGGCTGTGTCCATGGAGTGATCAAAATCACTTAGGGACATGGAGCAACGCTCCTCAACTTTGCCCCGAACCACGCCAATCGCCAGATCCAAGCCATCCCAAAACGGCGTCTCAACAGTCGCTCTGGAATGCTGGACGGGGTTTGCTGAAAAGACGGTTACCCGTCGACTATCCCCGGCAACATGTTTTGGCATGACGACGTAGCAGGTCTGCCCGTCTTTCAGCATCATTCCTTGCCCCACGCCTGTATCGCTTTGAATAGAAACAGCTTGGCCAAAAACGGGGGTGCTCAATATGCAAAGCATAGTTATAGTGGCTGCTAAAGAGAGCCTGGGGCGGTATGTCATGTTTGAGCACTTCTTAAGGGTTGCAGTAATCGTTGTTCCAACTATCACCGCAGCGCACGAACAAAGTAAAGTACGTCTCGTTGAGGGATCGTTTCAAGAAGTCATCAAGTCTGCCGCCGAGATCTCAGGCGCTAGGTTTGTGGGGCTTGCAAGGTTTGGACCGATAGATGAAACATCAAGCCAAGTCCCAGTTGCTGCTTTCCTTCCTGAAACTTGGGCAGGGCAGGAGGTTTGCCTGTCCGTAATGAGTGTGGATGGTCTTTATCAAAGCTCAGGAACCTATAGCATAGATCCGTCATGGCTGGGCGGAAGGACAAAGTTGACATATCCCAGCGCCAAACCTGAAATCATAGCGCAATACAACCGTGAAGACGTCGCCCCTTTGATAAGTAAGGGTGCCTGTGGGAACGAAACTTCCGAATTCACGACTGCATTTTGGGGGCAAAACGTCTCCGGCGTCTCAATTGTTTTTCTGAACACATCACGAGCCGAAGAGACGTATATCTATTTTCCGGACTATCCTGACCTAGGAGACGTCTTATGCAACAAATCCGAAACTGCAAACAGAACGGCTTTTGATACACTTTGCCACCTTCCCTCTGGCATACCCCAGCACGAACGTTTGCGGGTGAGTTCAGTGTCGTTCAAAGGCGGAGAAATGGGTAGAGAAGTCAATTTCGATGTCTTTTTGGCAAAGGAATAAGCAGTGACCCACTCCAATCTACCGGCACCAAAAGAAACGGCATCGATGGGTGCGTACTTTGGGTTACTTTTCTCTACCTTAATGTTGGCAGGCCTCTTAGCTTTATCCTTCGGTACAGGAGTGACGAGGACTATCGTCGTTTCGGCCAATACACGGAGCTTGGAAGTGGATTTCGTTGGTCGGGCGGATTTCTGGGATATTGGAACCGTGACTATTTGTGAACCCCTTGCAAAATTCGACAGAACGAAATCAAGGGGAGACACGTTGTGTGATGCGCGGCGGTTTACGCAAAAGGAAGCTGTTGTTGAAATACAATGGAGGGATAACTCTAGGGTATGGGTGACAGCGCGTAGTCGGGACACTTGGGAAGTGAACATACAAAAGCACGTAGATTTCGTCAAAGGAACTCGCATTTTTTTGAGTCAGGCTCAATTTGAAAGCCTAGGTGTTTTGTCGTTTTCTGGTTTCGTTTCTATGGGGAAAGTGGCCAGCACCGGCGAAGTCGACTTGCTCTTATCTGGTGACTATGAAATCAGAGAAAAACCACTTTTGGGTTCTGTTACAGAAACGGTAAAGAAAGGCCGACTGCGACTTGGCGAGCAAGTTCAAGTTACACATGAGAGTGACAATAGCAGGGCCCGAGTTTATGGGTACGCAACACCTTCCGCTACAACCGAGACTGGCATGCTGGTGTCGGTTGTTTCAGAGCCAGGGGATACGCAAATTTCGATCAATTATTTTGGAGGCACTGGAGCTATCGAAGTAGCTCCAAATTGGATCGATAGAGCTTTAAGCAGTCCACTGATTCTAGCACTAACCATTTTGATACCGCTCCTTCTTGCTATTATACAAGTTGCAGCGACATCGCGTGTAAATGTTAGCTTTTATGTCGCAGCGCGCACCTTTTCAAGGTTGAGGCAAACTCTCAAAAAATGAATTCTTCATGTTTCTTCTGAGCGTTTTAAGACTCTCATTGCGCATCTGTACTGACGCTTGAAGCAATTCGTTACGAATGATGTTCCTTTCCCGTTAACAGCCATTGCATCATACTACAGCCAAGGTCAACTATGGGCCGATCGCTACGTTCAAGTTCTATCTGAATTTTGGTCACATTCTCACAACAAAAAGGGGCCGATTTAGCGGCCCCAGTGTGAGTGATTTTCAGACATTTTTCTAATTTTATTGGTCCGAAAAGGTGCGAAAGGTTCGATGATTGTCGATATTTTTACGATATAAATCTGTACCTATCGCTGGCTGCTTGATGTAATTTGCACAAATGTTCGGCTTCGCTTTCGAGGTCATTTTTAAATTCGCGTAAAGTTGTATCGAAAAATGTATCCAATTGGTCAAAACTGGTACCATTTATTGCTGCCAAAGATACCAATGTACCACGCGCGTTTTTGGTTAGTGTCGAAATATGTTGTGCTTTGTGGACAAACTTGACGCCGTCGGGATCGGAAAACTCCCGCATATATCGAAGATCATTTGCAAACTCCGAGCCTGCGAGTTCCCACAACAAGTGATTAGGCCAACGGGCACGGTTTATGTCGGTTGGGGCCGGATCAGTGTAGCGAATTGAAGACATGGAATGAGCGACCAGATCGCCAAAGCGGGCATAAAGATCTTCCCAAGTGCGGATGTTCCAGCGGTCTTTCAGCAGTAACTTTCCAGCACGTAGTTCCACGCGCCATACTTTGGACCTTGGGTCCTTTGGGGCTAAATTAGGCAAGCCTTTTTGTGTTAGGTTGGTGTTCCAGATATGCCACCAGTACGGCTTTAGCTTTTGCGTCACTTCTAACCGTTTGTCGTAGATAATGGCCGAACGTGATTTCACCCCGCCAACCCGAACAGAGGTCACGCGTCCGGATTTTCCGTTCACGCTTTTTTCGATGAAGTCCTGTCGATTGGTGCTGGAATGCATCACGAAGTTTTCTGGGATCAGCGTGAAATTTGGCGCGTAAAAATCGGAACAAATATCAAAACGCGATATGCTGAAATCTTCGGGTTTAACCCGCATACCAAGCCGATCTAGAACCCTATCCAAATGGGCCTGAGCACCGCCCAAGTCACGCGTCGCCATGAACACCGACCCAAATGTGACCGTCACGCCCCAAGGGTCCTTAGCATTTGGTTTCTTAAACGCCCAACGTGCCCCAAATGCACCGCTATTAGCGACAAAGCGATAGCCCTTGCCCCCATGCCCTTGCAGGTGCAGCTCAACACCATTCCATTCGATAAGTATCTCCCGGCTTTCGTGTTCGGCAATGGTGCGCTGGGTCTCAAAGTATTCTGCCACGTCTGGGGGGAGGATCGCCTTTACCGCAATTGTCAGAGTATCAAAACCCGTGTGCAAAACCTGATAGGGTTCAAGGGAGGATGTATTTCCAGAGGGGGGTGCTACTTGTACCCCCCTTTCCGCATTTTCGCGGTTGTCAGCGCCTCCGGCGGGGCAGCTTGGGTTTTGGGGCCGGGGGAACGCGTTAGCTACTTGCATTGGCTTTTCTCCCGATCCAAATTTCAGCACGTTCAAGGCATTTGGCAGCATTCAGCAGGTCGCTATGCCCAAAACTAGGAGTGTTTTTCCAATTGCCATCAGAAGCTTTGTAGGAGCGGGTGATGTCCACGGAATAGAAACCATCATTCTCCCAAATGGTTGCGGAAATGCGGCCTAGCCGAAGCTTGTGTGCAGGTTGGTTGTTCATGGAATTTCCTTTCGGATTTGATTGCGGCAGGCAAAGAAAGGGCGCGAGGTGCGTTTACCCCGCGCCCTATGAAGGCCATCCGGCCCCAAAATCCCCTACCGTGCTGCCAGCCCAGTTGGGGCAAAACTAAATGTCAGATTGTTTGTGAGGTGTTTGAGATCGTGCGTTCTTCGATCCAAGTCAGCAGGTCTGACTGGCGATAGCGGATAGACCGCGACGATACTTTAACGAATTTGGGCCCGCCGCCGCGATGCCGCCAGTTCTGCAATGCGCGAACTGAATAACACAAAACGGATGCGGCCTCGCGTTCGTTTATAAGAGTGTCTGTTTTTAAGGTTGACTTATTCATTGTTAGCTCACTGATTTCTGGTCTTGTTTTGTGAAACTAGCGTAGAATGGAGAATCAAACGTTGTAAGTTATAATAATAACAACCTGAGTTTTTTTACCGCGCGATTAAGTGTTGACAACTATTTGAGGAAAAGAATTGGATCATAACTCACCATCTTGCAGAGGGTTTTGAACTGGAGGTTCTCATGGTGCTCGCCAGACGTGCCGAAATTGAATTAGCCGCCTTTTGAACGGCATCGTCCGACAAATGCGCATAACGCAGGGTAGTGGATAGGTTCTTATGCCCCAAGATTTCTTTCAACATAAATGGGTCGATACCATTCGTCACCGCTACGGAGGCATAGGTGTGCCGCAGGTCGTGAACCCTGACGTCGCAGAGTTTCGCTCGTTGCCGTATTTTACGCCAAGGCTTCTGGAGGTCGTTGTAGTGGCCGCTGCCATGACTGCCCAATATGACGAAGGGATTACCGTCCCGGCGCTCGAGCTTGTCCAGTAGTTGCCGTGCTTCGCGAGGTAAGGGGATGCGACGCCGACCAGTCTTGCTATCTGGTAGTTCTAAATGGGTTCGTGTCACGTAATCCCATCTCAGCTTTTGTATTTCACCGAGGCGGCAACCTGTCAGGAGAAGTAAATAGAATGCCGCAAACACATATTGACTGATTTCATCATCAAACAACATGTCAGCCAAGACCCCGCCAAGACGTTCCTGTTCTTCTTCATCAAAGTAGCGTTTCTTTTCCTCTTCCGGGTAGCGTTTTATACGGCGTGTCGGGTTCGAGTTTTGGGTGCGCAGCCCCCAGTCTTCCGCGAGGTTGAGCATCTTGGACAGGACCATGACCCCTCGGTTTGCTTGATAGGGAGTGTCTTTGCGTTTCAGGTGGAACATTTGAATGTCGGCGAAACTGATTTCCGACGTTTTGAGGCCTCCCAGATGTGGGTTCACAACATTATTGAGCAAGTTGGTGTAGTCGTAGTGCGTTGTCGGCTTGCAATGCAACGCAACGTGTTCTCTCAAGAACCGCTCCCCTAGTTCTTTGATCGATGGACTACGCAGCCGCGCCTTTCGATCTGCCGAGGGGTCCCGCCCGCGAGCGACATCAGCCTGTACCAATTTGGCGTCTTTGCGCGCTTCATCTGCGGTGATTATACCATGCTTGCCAAGGTTTTTTCTGCGGGTGCGCCCGTGCAATTTATACTGAACAACATAGACCTTTCGTCCGGATGGATAGATCCTCAAGCCAAAGCCGCTCAGGTCGTCATCCCAAAGGATGCGCTCTTTATCTTCGGGCGCTATGCTCTCGACGTATCGTTTTGTCAGTTTCATCATTCTACTCACCAAATCCGGAAGCCTATCGGAAGCCTCGTGCAGCGTTTCACGGCGTAAGAGATGCAGGTTTGGCGCGCAGGTCGTCAATAATAAATGATTTAAATCAGTTATTTATGGCTGTTTAGCGTATGTTGGAGAAATGTGGAGAAATGGTCCGAGAGCCGTTTGTAATCAGTAGGTCCGCGGTTCGAGTCCGTGAGGGCGATTGGATCACAGTGACCAAGTACCTGCAACGCGATAGCATCGGGACGCGGTCCTTGCGCAGACTGTATAAGGGCCTTTAAGAGTAGTGGCCGAAGCCTATTCCGAACGGAGATGGCACGTAGCGGCTTAATACACAGGGCGGTTTGCTGGCCCTATCTGCACCTGCGAAAGCTCCAGTACGAACTTGTGCAAGCGGCCGTTCAGCTCCAGAGTTGGCGAAAGCCACTTGCTGTGCCGGGCACCAAGGTCAAGAATGCGCAGTTAGCAGAGTTTGCAATGTCAGGACGTCACCACGGCAAGCAAACGCCGACACGCTGAAAAGCCGCGTTAAAACCGGTCTTTGGTGGGCTTTACAGCGAAAACTTGGGTTGGATGATTGCAGAGCGGACGAAGCTGCCTTTCCACCCATCTTGGCGAATGTCGGATTAGCTGTGCAGACCACGATTGAGCATGACCATTTTTAAGATTAGTCAAGGCAATATGAACTGCATTCGAACATTAGAATTCTACATCGCTATGTTACTGATTAGTACGCTGGCAGCACCTTCGCACACATTTGCGCAGAATTCGTCGCTGGATTTTTCCGAATGTCTTCCTCCTGTGGCCGGTAGTCAATATGACGAGAGCGAATGCGGTTTGACCTATAGTCCGCCACCGCTTTTGAGGCAGGATATCGTATTAACCAATTGCAGCTTCCTTCCAGGACGGTTCAGGACCAAGGAACAAACCTACAAGCGTTTTCAATGCTCTATTACTAATGGAACGGAGGAGGCGGTTAAGTCCGTTCGCTACGGCGTTCGCTACTTTGACTCAAACCGTGATTCATTGCTGGCGGAGGGCGAATTTGAAGAGAGGCCTATATTTTCTACAGCCTACATAGATGGCAATCTTCAACCGGGTGAAGAGCGCTCTATAAAGCTTGTGGGCCCTGGAGTTCCGCCGCAAATAGACTCGCACAAAACCAAAATAGTTGTTGAGGTCCTTGGCGTATTTGTTCCCGGCAGTGGAAGACACCGATAGTCACGATCATAGCGGCTATTCGGTTGCACCACAGCATTTCGCAAATTGGGCTCTCTGCCGTCGACACAAAGTGCTGAAGTTTGGCAATTTCCAGTTCAGTCCAGCCAATTCTAGCAAGCTTTCAACAAACCCAGTCGTCTGCCTCAGCGGCAAACCAAACAGGACCATGATCGTCAAACACGCTTGTATCTCCGCATCATTATAAGACTGCAGACGTCCCCTCTTGCCAGATGGCGTCGCGGGTCACGCCATCTCAGCATCAAACCAAATTGACAAAGAACCGTGCTGCTTCAGGGCTTGGTTGTAGTCTGACCAATTCGTGGTCTTGTAAGTCTTAGGTGTCCAGCTGCTCAGGAACCACAGTTATCACGCTGGATTCACAACATGAATCCCATCAATCGATTTGTGCAAAAAGCCGTGGGAAACTCTGCAATGAGTCGATTGGTTCATCAAAGAACGTCTGCTTGCGCCACTGGGATACATTACGCCAATCGAAGCTGAGGAGAAATACGAACAAGCCTTTGAATCAGACAAAATAGCAGTTTGAAATACGAACTCAACAGTCTTCGGCAAAAACGGGGCGGTTCAAACCTAGTGCAATTGGAAAAAGAAGTACCGTGGAATGGGCATGGAGCAACTTAAGGAACTGACGCGGCTTCAGAAAAGAAAACGAGCGACTACGGCGTGCTGTTTCTTACCTGACTTTGGACAAATTGATCCTTCTGAGCCCGTCGCGCCGCCATAGCCGTTCGACACGTTTGTCGTTTCTCTGCATGCCCACCGCGCTGGACTTGATCTGCGCCTTGGCGTTTGGTCCCAGAGTGCCGATCTGATCTTCGATCTGGAACCAGCAATCGGCTGAATGCCTATGCCGGCACCATAGGTGAACAGGCGGGGAGCAGGGGATGCCACGGCTTTTTGCCACATTAACTTCCAAGCTGTTCGCCATGTCGCGCCTAAAATCGCTACGTCCTAACCATGAATTTACCCAAATACTGAAAATGACGGATGTTTTGCGCCCTTTTGCGAAGACGTTCGTTTTTGCTTTCACATAGTTGGTCGACGGATTAGTCACCTTTATCCGAACTCTCCCAGGAAACGCTCATGGCACAGAAATCTACCATTTATAAAGTTGAACTTTCCGTGTCAGATATGGATCGTCACTACTACGAAACCCACAAACTGACCGTTCCTAAACACCCGTCTGAGACGGATGAGCGGATGATGCTGCGCCTGGTTGCATATGCCTTGAATGCCCATGAGCACTTGGAATTGACCAAGGGGCTTTCGACTGACGATGAGCCGGATATCTGGCAAAAAAGCCTAAGCAATGAGATCGAGTTGTGGGTCACGCTTGGGCTTCCGAGTGAGAAGATCGTTCGCCAATCTTGCGGTAAGGCCGACAAGGTGATCATCTATACCTATGGTGGTAAAACTGCCGAAGTTTGGTGGGAGAAAATTCAAAACAACACCACGCGGTTTGACAATCTTCAGGTGGTCAATTTTTCCGTGGGTGACACCCGCGAATTGGAACAACTGGCAAGCCGAAGTATGAAACTGCAGGTGAACATTCAGGACGGCGAGCTCATGGTTAGTGCAGATGACAATATTGTTTATTTGTCACCGGTTATATTGAAGAACACCGACCGCTGAGGCGGGTAGTGGAGGAGCGCCATGAGATCGCCTGAGCCTCATAACCGGCCCGCCGCGCATGGGAGAAACACGCTGGCTGCGCGTGTTCGCGGGCATCTCAGAACGCTTTCCGAAAGTAATATCCCTATCACCTATCAGGCGCTGGCCAGATCTCTCAAGCTGTCACCGCCGAACACAATCCATCAACTGACAGCTGCCTTGGAATGCCTGATTGCCGAGGATGCCGATGCAGGGCATCCGTTGATTGCGGCTCTGGTGATCAGCAAATCGCGCGGTGGATTACCTGCGCCGGGGTTCTTCGAGAGCGCCCAGAGTGTTGGCCGGTTTCACACCGATCCTAGTCGCTTTCATTCGGAAGAGCTCGACAAAGCTGTCGAATTTTGGTGTCGGTCCAACCCAACAGACGTGGGTGTTTAACAGTCTCGACTGGATCACTTTTTTCGCAGGGACGGTATTTTCAATCCAGCTTCAGATGACGCGATCAAGACGCCAAGCCGTTTCAATCGCGTTTCTTCTTTCTTGGCGCTCATGACCCACCAAATGGAATCCCGTCTATTGGAGGGTGCCAGATTTGTCAGGAACTGCCAGGCTTGCGGGTTTGCTTTAACCAGTGCTTCGAAGTCTTGGGACAGTGGGACGTTTCGGTCGTCCGACGTGTAACCTTGTTTGTCGGACCTGTTGCTAAAGACATGCAAGCCTGCCGGTTTCATCTTGCCAGATTGAATAAGCTCTTTCACCTTCTTGACGTTGACGGCGCTCCATACGCTGTTTGATTTGCGCGGCGTAAAACGGATTTTGTAGCTTTGGTCGTCAATGGAATGTCTAACCCCGTCGATCCATCCAAAACACAGGGCAACATCAACCGAGTCCGACCAAGACAGGCTTGGGCGGCCGGTGCTTTTTCTGTAATATCCGACCCAAAGCTCTTTGGCGTCGGAGTTGGCAGTCAACCACTCGCTAAACGCGTCCTTGGTGGTGAAGAAAAGCGCATCATCCATCCGAAAACCTCTGCGGCTTTGACCGAGCGCAGTCAAAGGAGAACGCCGTCACGAGCTTTGACTGGAATGTCGCAAAGCATAGGCGGCAAAGATGCCAGCGGCACAGCCAAATAGATGGGCTTGCCAGCTGACACCAGGCTGACCAGGCAAGACCCCCCAAACCATTGTGCCATAAAACAAAACAACCCCAAGAGAGACGATTAGTGGGATCGCGCGTTTTTCAACGACACCGCGCGCAACCAAAAAACCAAACCAGCCAAAGATCAATCCAGACGCCCCGACATGGATTGCGGTTGCTCCAAACAGCCACACGCCAATCCCACCGAGCGCCACGATCATGAGCGAGGCCATCAGAACCAGCCGTTGCGCGGTGATCGCTAGAAGACTGCCAAGAACGATCAGTGGGATGGTGTTGGCGATGGCATGGCTTATGGAGCCATGGAGAAACGGCATCAAAAGCACCCCGTCCAACCCGCCGAGTGAGCGGGGCAGCAACCCGAACCATCGATTGAGCGAGTAGCCCATGAGAATGTTCACAATCTCGACGGCCCAGATGATGCCCAACAAGACAGCAAGCCAATAGAAACGCCCTAATGTCACCAACCAACTCCCTTCGTCGTTTCGCGCTAGATACCACAGCCCGGATATGTGCGAAATGGGGGGACGTTTGGCAGGCGTACCAACACAGTGCTGTCGCAATCGGTTGACTGCGGGTACATCGCCCGGTGGGCCACTCGGCATAGCTGTTTGCACAAAGGCGGCATTGACCCGGCATACATTTTAGAACGTGAAGGTTCGGTTACCACATTTGATTGACGGGGGCATGGCCACCTTTTGACGGTTTCAGGTGCAAGCGTCATGGTTTTATGCGGCCCTAAATGCGCGCTTGAGCAAGCTTGGACTCTGAGTGATGGGCCTTGCCAAGTGATGACTGGGCCTCATCTTAGACGCAAGTCAAGGGCACCAGAAAACGAAACGGCCACCATCAAAAAAGCGTCCTGAAAACCTGAGACAACGCAGTGCGCGCCAGGGCGGGATTTGTTGGCATGAAGAGCGACCGCGACATATTTTATCCCAGACTTGCGCATCCCAACAGGCCTGCCTGAATGGGTTTTACCTTATGGTTGTCCGCTTCTGTAGGTTCTCGGGTTCCGCATGCCCCAGTCGGTCAGAAGATCCGGTAATATTGATCCGAATTGCGCAACCGCAGCAGCGGGGCTTATTTCACTCTCTCCATCCGAGCCAAACAAGGTTGCGGTATCACCGACCTGAACGGCACTTATTCCGGTTACATCCGCAACGATAGAATTCATCGACACTTTGCCCAGAACAGGTGCCTGCATACCTCGGATCAAGACCGCGCTATGGCTGGCTGCTGTCCTGTTATAGCCAGCGGCATAGCCAACCGAAATACAAGCCAACCGGCTGTCTGCACGCAAACTAGTATCACGGTCATAGCCAACAGTTGCGCCTTTGGGGTAAACGCCCAAATGGACCACGCGTGCCTTGAATTCCATGGTCGGGCGGAACCCGAGTTCGGGTTTCAAAAAGCCGTAGAGGATCGCCCCACATCGAAACATGTCGGTTGCAACAGGTTGCCCCGATAAGAGCGTCAGGGTGCTTCCTGCATGAACCAAGAGGTCGGGCCTGTTAAGGTCACTGTTGTCGCAAATCCACGCCACTTGTTGTTGAAACCGATCTCCCAACCTTCTGAGCGGTTCAGGGTCATTTGTTGGGAAATGCGTCGAGATCCCGTGAATGCGCGGCCCGACTTCCTCTAGAATTTTACGACAGGTTTCTTGCCCCGATGGCATCGAGATATCCAGCCCATCGCGGGACATGCCACCGGCGTTCAGGGCGAGGTGGATGCCCGTAGGTGCCTGCGTTCCACAAAGGAGATCGCCAAGATGTTTCGCGGCCAAAAGAGACCCGACTTGCTCTTCTACAAGGTCGGGCAGGGCAGCTTGCATTTCGGGCAAAGTGGCGGCGCGAAGACGGATCAGAGAGCCGGAGAACCCGGCGCGGCGGACGGCGCGCGCTTCAGCATTCGATGTGATGCCGACGCAGGTGACCCGCTGTTCCAAAAGCACCGGTACAATTCGCGCGATACCATGCCCATAGGCGTCGGCCTTCATAACCGCACAGAAACCTGCGCCCCTTGGCAATAGGCCAAGCGTGAGTTCCAGGTTTTTCGCCACGAGGTCTAGGTTGATGTCACACCATGCGCTGGGAATGAGGCCATCTGACATAGCTATGTCGTTGCTTTGCCGAGGATATCCGCAATTATCCCGGCAAACAGATCGCCCACGATCGGGATCAGGGCATCAGGGAAATCATAGTCAGGGTTGTGCAATTGTGGATGGTTTTGACCCGCGCCGACATAGAGCATTGCCGATTTCGTGCCTTGGTTGCCAAACCGGCCAAAATCTTCGGACCAGCGCATGGGAGTTGGCATCTCGTAGAGCTCGAATTCCAGATGCCCAGCAACGCGGCGTGCGATCTCTGTTGCGTCGGTGTCGTTCGTCACCGACGGAAAGATGTCGTGCCAGAAAATCTGGGCAGACAGGCCTGCGGTTTGCTGCACGACCAAGGATTTGGCTGCGGCGACCAATGCGTCCATTCTGTCATCCGTCATACTGCGAAGGGTGACGCGGATTTCACCACGGCCGGGCGCGATGCCGAATGTTGGTTTACCGAGCTTGGCATGTGTCAAGGTGCTGAGCGCAAAGGCAATATCTCCGATTTTTCCGGTGCTGAGCTCAGGCAAAACCTGCATCAACTCTGCCATTGCGGGGCCCGGTGATGTGCCATCCTCCGGGGCTGCGGCGTGCGAGCTTTTTCCTTCTAACAGGATTTGCATCCCGCGCGACGCGCAATTGGCAGGTCCGGGCCGCAAGCCAATTTCCCCCAACGGCCGACCCGGAACGTTGTGATAGGCAAAGGCAAAGTCCGGGCGAATTTCGGGCCATCTCGGGTCGTCTAGGATGGCTTGTGCCCCAACGCCGGTTTCCTCAGCGGGTTGAAATAACAGGATAACGCGCCCTCTGGCAGGGCGGGTCCGAAGCCCCAATGCTACGCCCAGCAAAGACACCATGTGCCCGTCATGGCCACAAAGATGGCCGTTGCCGTCGATTGCCGACCTGTAGGAAACCTCCGAAACTTCGTGAATGGGAAGGCCGTCCAGCTCACAGCGAAACAGTAGGGTTGGGCCATCAGTGGTGCCTCGAAACTCAGCGGCGACGCCATGCCCGCCAAGACCTTGCCAAAGCCGATCAGCGCCAAGTCTGGTGAGGTGTTCTGCGATCCGGCGCGCCGTTTCGATTTCTTGGCCCGAGATTTCGGGGTGTCGGTGCAAGTCATGGCGCAGTGAGATCAGTTCCGAGATTTGGTCTTGGGTCAAATGGGTCATTGCAAAACGCCTTTAGAATATTTCGAAGAGCCCGGCCGCACCTTGCCCTCCGCCGACACACATCGACACGACGCCCCATTTTGCAGACCTACGCCGTCCTTCAAGCAAGATATGGCCAGCCATGCGTGCGCCGGACATGCCATAGGGGTGACCGATGGAAATCGCTCCTCCGTTGACGTTCAGCTTGTCATCGGGCAGTTCAAGCGCGTCGCGGCAATACAGCAATTGTGCCGCAAACGCTTCGTTGATTTCCCAAAGATCAATGTCTTGGATTTCGAGCCCCGCACGTTGCAAAAGACGCGGAATAGCCACGACCGGGCCGATGCCCATTTCGTCCGGCGCAACACCAGCCACTGCAAAGCCGCGCAGCGCGCCCAACGGGGTGAGCCCGCGACGTGCTGCTTCGCTTTCCTCCATGACGACCATCGCCGCGGCACCGTCGGATAGCTGGCTGGCATTCCCAGCGGTCACAGTTTTGCCATCCCCCTGAACGGGGCGCAGGTTGGCCAGACCTTCGGCGGTGGTCGCTGGGCGATTGCATTCGTCCTGTTCCAATCGTTGGCTTTGTAAAGACGCATCCCCCGTGGCCTTGTTTGTCACGATCGAGGTGGCTTCAACCGGGATGATCTCAGCGGCAAACACGCCAGCATTTTGCGCGCGCGCCGTCCGTTGCTGACTGGCCAAAGCATAGGCGTCTTGTGCCGCCCGGCTTATGCCATAGCGCGCGGCAACCACCTCGGCTGTGTCGAGCATGCTGAGGTAATAGGTTTCTGGGGCGTTCAGATCGCGGTACCGGTGGCCATTCCAGTGGCTGTTTTGCACCAATGAAATGCTTTCCAATCCGCCTGCCATGGCCACATTCACACCTTCGCACCGCACCAAATGTGAGGCGATGGCAATGGCATTCAGGCCCGAAGCGCATTGCCGGTCAACCGTCGCCCCTGCCACACTGTCGGGCAGGTCAGACGATTGAACGATGTGGCGGGCGACATTAACCCCGCAAGACCCTTGGGTAAGCGCCGAACCAAAGACCGCGTCTTCTACGTCGCCGCCGTCCAGCCCCGCACGGGCCAAGGCAGCACGCACCGCCGGAGCGGCAAGGCTCGGAGCTTCAAGGTTGTTAAAGGCGCCGCGATAGGCTTTGCCAATCGGTGTTCGGGCGGTGGAAACGATAACGGCATCGCGCACGTGTCTTGCTCCTCAAAGATCTTCTGTGCCGCACCAATCGGCAATAAACAGGGCGGTGGCCTTGGTGATGCGGCGCATGCTTTCTAAATCCACACGTTCGTTGAATCCGTGGATCGCTTCGGCGCGCGGGCCATAAACCAGCGCTGGTGTGTCTGCATAAAGGCCAAAGAAACGCGCGTCGGTGGTGGCGGTGATCGCCTCCCGCTCAAGCGTTTGGCCTGTTGTGGCCCTATGGGCACCATCCAATGCAGCGATGGCCGATTGGGCCTTGGCGGAACTATCCTGCGACAGGGCGTAACCTTCGGCATGGAAGCCGTGATAGACAATCTCGGGTAAGGAATTGCGCAGAAAATCATTGTCGCGGGCGGCCTCACATATGACCTGTTCGATTTCTGCCTTGGCGGCGTCAATGGATTGGCCCGGAAAAATCGCCATACGGACATCGAATATGCTCCAGGCGGGCACAGAGCTTGTCCAATCCCCGCCTTCGAATTTCCCGACATTGAGGTTCAATGCGTGATCCATATGCGCATAATCATCCGTGCGGTTTTCCGCCGCGTTCCAGCGATGCTCCATCTCGTGCAGCGCGGCAATCAGGGGGATGGCGGCCTCGATTGCGTTTGCGCCGGTGCCGGCATAGGCAACGTGGGTTGGCAGACCTTTCAAGTGGACCTGAAACCAAATGACCCCAAGCTGTGCCGTTACCAGATGTTCGGCAAAAGGTTCCGGGATAAGGGCAGCATCGGCCCTATACCCCCGCGCGAGACAGGCCAACGCACCGTTTCCCGTGCATTCTTCTTCGACCACGGATTGATAGAAGACATCCGCAGCCGGGGCGATGCCACAGGCCGTCAGCGCATCCAGCGCAAAGAGATTTGAGGCAAGTCCAGCCTTCATATCGCCACCGCCACGCCCGTAAAGCCAACCATCGGCAATGCGCGGGGTGAACGGTGGGCTGTCCCACATTTCAAGCGGCCCTGCCGGCACCACGTCGATATGACCGTTCAGGATCAGAGATCGGCCCGTTTTGGTTTGCGACCGATGCGTGCCGACCACGTTGATGGCATCGTCATACGGGCCCATCACCGGCGAAAACCCAGGCAGATGTTGAATGTCGGCGATGTCGATCTGCCAACGGTCGATGTCAAAGCCGCGTCGCTCCAGCTCGTCCGCCATAAAGGTCTGGGCCGATTGTTCTTGGCCGCGGATCGACGGGTGAGACGTTAGCTCGGACAAGAACGCAACTTGGGCATCAAATCCGGCATCAACGGCCTCAAACAAGCGGGTTTCTAAATCGGTTCGCATAGGGGCCTCAAAAGCTCTGAAGGGGCGTATCAGGGACAATCAGGTCGGCCCCCGTCGCTTCTACGACTTCGGCGATGCTGACCCCTTGGGCGGTTTCAACCAAAGTGAACCCCGCTGGGCACACGTCAATCACAGCCAAATCGGTGAAAATCCGACCAACGCAGCCCCGCGCCGTCAACGGCAAGGCGCATTTGTCCTTCAGTTTCGGGTTCCCGGCACGGTCTGTATGTGTTGTCAGAACCACGACGCGCCGCGCTTTTTGGGCCAATTCAATGCCCCCCCCGACACCGGGCGAAAACTTGCCCGGAATCTTCCAGTTGGCCAGATCGCCGTTGGCGGCAACCTCGAAGGCACCCAACATAGTTAGGTCGAGCCGCCCTGACCGCACCAGCGCAAAACTGGTCGCGCTGTCGAAAAAGGCAGAGCCGGGAATGGTTGAGACATAGGCCCCGCCGGCGTCAATCAAGTTTCGGTTGGCCTGATCTTTAGGCAAAGTCGGGCCTATCCCCACAAGTCCGTTTTCTGTGTGCAAACAAACTGGAAAATCGGACGACAGGTGATTGACGACCTGAGTGGGCAGTCCAATGCCAAGGTTGACGACCATTCCGGGCTCAATCTCGCGGGCGGCGCGGGCCACCATTCTGTCTTTAGCGTTCGACAACAGCGTATTCCTTGGACAGAGTTTGTAGTTCCGCGATGTGATCAACAAAAACGCCAGCGGTGTGAATGTCACCGGCCGCGAGCCCCCCCAAAGGCAACACGGATTCCGCTTCGGCGATGACGCAGTCGGCGGCCATTGCCATCAGCGGATTGAAATTCTGCGCGGTTGCGGCATAGGCCAGATTGCCGAAAATATCGGCGCGATCCGCATGCAAAAGGGCAACATTTGCCCGCAATGCCGGTTCGATGAGAAAGGTTTTACCGTCAAGTACACAGGTCTGTTTGCCCTCGGCCAATTCGGTTCCAAGGCCAATGTCGCTTAGAATTCCACCAAGTCCGGCACCGCCCGCACGGATGCGTTCTGCCAAGATGCCCTGGGCGTTGAATTCGACGTCGACCTGACCAGAGTTCATCAAGTCAATCGCGTAGGTGTTGAGACCCAGATGGGTGGTGATGAGCCGCTTGACCAACCCGGATCGCAGCAGGTGATCTACACCCATGTTCGGTTCGTTGGCGTCGTTTTTGACAATCGTAAGATCACCGGCTCCGTGCGCGACCATGGCACCGATTAGGGCAAAGGGGGTGCCGGACACGCCAAACCCGCCAATCATCACAGTATCCCCATCGTTGATATGGGCAATGGCGGCTTCCATGGTGTTTTGTTTGTCTGGAAGTTTCACGCGGCGTCCTCCCAGAGGGCCAAGCCCGCTTCAGTGGCAAATGCGTCTAGTGCCTCTCGGAGAATGGCCATCATTTCGGCGATCTGATCTTGTGTGATGATCAACGGCGGGGCCAGCAGGAAATGATCACCAGACGTGCCGCCACGGGTGCGGCGGGAATAAATGATCAAGCCGCGCTCATAGCAGAGCTCGACCAGCCGGTCATAGGCGTTCAAGTTGCTTGGCAGGGGGTCCATCGTGTCGCGATCAGAGACAAACTCAAACGCGGTCAAAAGGCCTTTGCCGCGCACATCACCAATGAAGGGGTAACGCGCCATTAAACGGCGCAATTGTACCATGAGAACCTCGCCCATAAGGGCGGCGTTTTCGACGATATTTTGCTCTTCCATCTCTTCAAGAACGGCAAGCCCGGCAGCACAGGCCATGGGGTTGCCCGCATAGGTGAACCCGTGCAGAAAGCCACCCGCATCAAGCACCGGGTCAACAAGATCCGCGCCAGCAACAATCGCCCCAAGCGGGGCGTAGCCTGCGCCAAACCCCTTTGACATGGCGACGATGTCCGGGGTGATCCCCCAATGCTCAGCCGCGAGAAATTTACCGGTTCGACCGGCTCCGGTCATGACTTCATCATAGATCAGCAAAACGCCGAATTCATTGCAGATTTCCCGGATTCGGGCATAGTAGCTATCGGGCGCAACCAAGGCACCGGTTGAGGCACCGCCGACGGGTTCCATAATAAAGGCCAACACGGTTTCGGCACCCAATTCGAGGATTTTGTCCCGGAGGAGTTCGGCATATTTCAGCCCCCGCTGGTCTTCTGTCAGGTTGTCACGATCAAGATATGTCGCCGGGGCTGCGATCTTAGGCATGCCTTGCATCATAGAGGCAAAGGGATCGCGCAGTGGGTCATACCCCGTGAGGTCCAGCGCGCCCAAAGTGCAGCCGTGATAGGATGGAAACCGCGAAATTACCTTGTGGCGATTGGTCTGGCCTTGGGTCAGGGCGTATTGACGGGCGAGCTTCACGCTGCTTTCAACGGCTTCGGATCCGCCAGAGACAAAGAACACCCGGTCCAGCCCGTCGGGCATGAGTGACACCGTTTTGGCGGCTAAATCCTCGGATGGGTGAGTGCGAAAATGCAGCCTATACCCAAAGGTTGCTCGATCCATCTGCGCTTTGATTTTGGTCAATACGCGCGGGTTGGAATGGCCGATATTTGACACCATCGCGCCCGATGATCCGTCAATGTAACGCTTTCCGTTTTCATCGAACAGATAGATGCCCTCGCCATAATCTAGGAAAGGGCGCGGGGTGCGGTTTTGGTAAAACAGATAGGAAGTGTTGCTCACGACGCACCTTCGATATGTTTGCGTAGGAATTCGCGGGTCCGCTCTTGGGTTGGATTTTTGAAGAGGACGTCGGGCGGGCCTTCTTCGACAACGACGCCCTTGTCCATAAACAGCACGCGATCACAAACCGACGCTGCAAAATCCATTTCATGGGTAACGATGATCATGGTCATGTGCTCTTCCGCGAGCTTTTTCATGACTTGGTTCACCTCTTCGACAAGTTCGGGGTCAAGCGCGGACGTGGCTTCGTCAAACAGCATCAGCTTGGGTTTCATTGCCAAGGCGCGGGCGATGGCGACACGCTGTTTTTGGCCACCTGAAAGTTGCGACGGGTAGTAATCAATCCGCTCCAGCATCCCAACCTTGTCCAACTGTTCCACGGCCAAGGCGTCGGCCTCTTCGTTTGACAACCCTTTGAGCATCTTGGGGGCCATTGTGACGTTTTCGCGGGCGGTCATATGCGGGAACAAGTTGAAATGCTGAAACACCATCCCGATTTGCTGGCGCAACTCGTTGATATGTTTTTCATATTGGCGATGGGGCAGCTTCTTGTTCACCTGCATGCCATCAAGCCATATTTCACCACCCGTTAGCGGATCGAGATCGTTCACGGCCCTTAACAGCGTGGATTTTCCCGAGCCCGAAGACCCGATGATGCCGACAATCTGGCCACGTTCTACGGTCAGGTTGATGTCTTTGAGGACCTCAAGCGTGCCAAAGGACTTCTGGGCGTGACGAATTTCAACAAAGTTTCTCTGTTCAGTCATGAGTGTCTCGTGGGATCAGCGGGAAATGGAAATGCGGCGTTCGATTTTGCGCTGCACCCATTCCATGCAAAGGTTGATGACATAGTAGAACGCAGCAGCGAGAATATAGAACTCGAACGGGCGATAGGTTTTGCCGATCACGCGTTGCGCCGAAAGTGTCAGTTCGCTCACCCCTATGACGGACACCAAGGCGCTGTCTTTCAAGAGGGCGATCATGTTGTTGCTGATCGGGGGAATGACATCGCGGACGGCTTGGGGGATGACCACTTTACGCAGGGCTTCGCCACGGCTGAGGCCGAGGGTGCGCGCGGCTTCCATTTGGCCCTTGTCGACAGCAAGGATCGCAGTCTGGATCAGTTCGGAATTATAGACGGCGAAATGCAAGCCCAACCCAATGACACCAGCCACAAAAGCGGGGAGGTCGATGCCGATCTGAACCAAGCCGAAATAGATCAAGAACAGCTGCAACAGGAGCGGCGTCCCCATGAACACCCATTCGACCAGGCGAAACGGTTGGCGCACAGCCCAAGGTGCATAAAGTGCGATCACCGCAAAGACAATTCCGCCAAAGAAGCTCAGGATTGCAGCGGCGACGGTGATGCCGATCGTCCAGGCCCCACCCAGGAGGAGAACGTCCAAATATTTGGGAACAATAGAAAAGTCGAGGCCCATCGGTTTATCCCTTTCCGATCAGGTGATCTGAACTTTGCGGTCAACCCAGGCAACACCCCGGCCCACCACGTAGATGATGATCATGTAGAGAATCCCAGCCAACAGGAACATTTCGAATGGCTTGTAGGTCGAGCCGATATAGCGTTGTGCCGTATAGGTCAGCTCGATCACCGAGATCGCCGCAACAAGAGCGGTTGCTTTGATCAGCATGTTCAAATTCACCCCCAACGGGCGCACCATCAGCCTTGCGGCCTGGGGCAAGGTTACCTTGTACATTGCTTGCCAATTGCTCAGGCCCAAGGTGCGGGCTGCTTCGCGTTGCCCCTTGTCGATTGCGATAATGGCACCACGGATGGTTTCGGTCATATAGGCCCCGGCATTTATACCAAGACCGATCACACCGGCCTCAAACGCGTCGAGCTGAATGCCGATCTGCGGCCCGCCGAAATACAGGATAAACAATTGGATCAACGCGGGGGTGCCGCGAAACAGGCTCACATAAGCTGCGCCAATAAAACGTAAAACCGCAAAGCGCGATAATCGGGCGGCGGCCCCCAGTGATCCAAAAATCAGGCCGAGGATCGCGGTTAATACCGACAGAAGAATTGTGACCCACGCCGCCTCAAGGAAAAACGGGTAAACCTTGAGCATCAGTTCGAAATCCATGCGTCACTCCTTGGGGGCAGGGGGAGGGGATGCCAGCGAATTACAAGAGCGGATGAACGCTCTGAGGGTGCCCCGCGCCGTGTGTGGTGACGGCAGGGGGCGGGCGTGTTAGCGGATGTCCGCACCAATCCATTTTTCGGCGATAGCGAGGTAAGTTCCGTCGTCCATCATGGAATCCAGAGCGGCTTGCATTTCTGCGGCAAGCGCTGGGTTACCTTCGCGGATGGCAATACCTGCGCCAAACGGTTCGGTTGTCGGGTCACCAAAAAGTTCAAACTTTTGACCTTTTTCGGTCATCGCAAGAATGGCGGCGATCGAGTCATTGACGATGGCATCGACCCGCCCGTTTTCCAACTCAAGCAACAGCTCAGGCAGGCCCTTGTAGGTGCTGACACTATAGCCCTTTTCACGGGCCCAGTCTTCGTGGGTTTCACCAAGCGTCAGGCCGACTTTTTTGCCTTCCATATCCTCAAGGCTCGAAATGCCAGAGCCAGGTTTTGTGAAAATCGCGCGCTTGTCGGAATAGTAAGGCCCGACAAAATCAACAACTTCATCACGCTCAGCCGTGATCGTCATGGATCCGACGATGGCATCATATTTGTTAGCCAATAGGCCACCAATGATCCCATCCCAGGCGGTGGTCACGATCTCAACTTCCATGCCCATACGTTTTGCGATTTCGGCCCCAATGGCGGGGTCAAAGCCGACGACCTGATTTTCATCGTTCACAAAGTTGAAGGGAGGATAGGCACCCGACATCGCGATGCGGATCACGCCTTTTTCCTTCAAAGTGTCAAGTTCTTCGGCGGCAACGGTCGTGCCCAGCATGGTCAAGCCTGCCGCGACGAATGCAAATTTCATTAAGGTACGGCGAACAATCATCTTTTGTACTCCCTGGAGTGTCTCGGTTTGAATCCGGGCTTTGCCCAGTGGTGGCGGGTGTTCCGCTCTGAAATCAAACCTTGCATGAGGTGGATTATTGCGCAAATAGATATTAGATATCTCCAACATAGATGAAATCTATATATGCAGTTTTACAAACAACGCTTCCCTTGGAACCTTGATTGGAACCTTTTGCGCACCTTTATGGTTGTCGTTGAACAACATGGAATTTCCAAAGCGGCCCATTTTCTGGGGCTCAAGCAACCCACCATTTCTGCCGCCCTCAAACGGCTCGAAGAGCATACGGGCCAGACACTTATCATACGAAAACCAAACGAGTTTTCGCTGACGCGCTCGGGGCAGGTTCTGTATACAGAATGCGCCAAAATCTTTGGGTCAGTGTCGCAACTTCCCTCGTTGCTCGATGCAGCCCATGCCGAATTGCGAGGTCATGTGTCGATTGCGACGACAAGCCACGTTATCTCAGAGCATTTCGATGATTTTCTCAACAAGTTCTCCAATGCGCACCCGCAGGTTAGTTATTCGTTTACAGTCTCAGAAAGCGATGAGGTGGAATCCATTGTGTCGCAAAACCGCGCGAGCTTTGGAATCTGCCTCTTGTCGACGACGCCAAAGAACTTGGAATCGCTGATTTTGTATCGCGAATACTTTGGGCTGTTTTGCGGTGCACGCCATCCGCTTTTCAACCTGCCGGAAATATCTCCTGAACAGCTTCAAGGCGAACCATTTGTGGCCTTTCACACAGAGGCCGAGGGGCGTCCTCTGGAAGCTATTTCGCGCCTTCGGTCACATCTCGGCTTTGCCAATATGAGGCGCGGTATTTCCTCAAGTCTCAACGAAATTCGGCGCATGATCATGGCCAATATTGGAATTGGGGCGTTGCCGCTGCATGTCGCCAAACAGGATGTGGATGTCGGGAACTTGCGTCAATTGCCGCCCTATACCGAGCTCCCCCTCGTGAATATTTACCTCATCAGCAATCCCGCCCGTCGTCAGTCCGACGCGGAAGCCACTTTCTTGTCGTCCTGTATGGCTGAGATGTCGGCGATTGATATCGCAGAGCGGACTTATGGCGCTTAGATTTGCGACGCTTTCCGCTTTTGGTGTCAAATCAGCTCACGGGAGAGGCTAATCTTGGAGAGGCGCGTTGCAGCAGACGTCGCGAGCGCGCCTAAATAGCCGACAATCCCGCGTTGGTATTGAGCAAGTATTGGGCGAAAATCGGACTGCTCGCGGCGCCAATGGCGCGGGCGTTTTCACCCATAGAGCCTTCCTCAACCAGAGGTTCGATCAAGCCACGTTTGTCTTGGTTGACGAGATAGCGGCGCACGCGTTCAACCAATTCAACGCGTACATCCTCTGGAAATGCGCCGTCGATTAGGACCGCCTCGAAGTCGATGACCGAACAGATCGACAATGCCGCGCGGGCGAGTTCCTGCGCGGTTGCCCCGATCCAAGGATCAACATGGCGTTTGATGGCGCTCCAATCCTGGGGCTTTTGCCACATCACCACAGGTGAAATGCCGGATTCGACAAGGCGCGCTTCCAACAGATGCAGGGATGCGGTGTCGATAAGTTGCTGGCTTTCGCCCAGCGGCCCGGCCGTTCGCATGGCTCCGAGCGCGCCTGCATTTCCTTGGTTGCCTTCAAAAACAGTCCCGTTCAGCGCCACTCCGCCGCCAACGAAGGACCCGATGAAAAAGTAGGCGTAGTCTCGAAATTCTTTGCCGCGCCCATAGAGCTGTTCGGCATGGCAGGCTGCGGTGGAATCGTTGACGACGAAGACCGGCAGCGTGCTAAAACTTGCAACTTCGGCGGCAAAATCGACATCTTTCCATGACCGAAACCGCTCCGCAGCGCGTCCGGTCAGGTCATGCCATTTCCAAAGTTCAAACGGAGTACCAATGCCAATTCCGCAGATGCGGTTGCGCGCCTCGCCGGGCATATCGCCAACCAACTGATCCAATCCGTCCCTCAGGAAGCCGAACACGGCGTCTGGCATCGGATATTCATAGGTGGTGTGGAGCTGCTGTCTGACCTTTCCCGAGAAATCCAGAAGCAAGAGATCTGCGCTGCGCCGACCGATCTTGAGACCGATAGAAAACACGCCGTCTGGGTTTAGCTCCATCGGGGTAGAGGGTTTTCCGACCTTGCCGCGCACCGGTGCGCCCTTGCGGATAAGCTTGTCCTCTTCGAGCCGTTTCAGGATCGTCGACACGGTGGGCCGTGACAGGCCTGTCATCCGCGCCAAATCGGCCCCGGCAAAGCCCGAGTCGCGCGCCAACAGGGACAAGACCAACCGTTCGTTGTGATCCCGAATACCACGTTGGTTTACGCCTGCACCGCGTTCTGAGACGTCTGTTCCATCCATAAAGCCGACCATAGTTGGCTCCCCCTCCAAAGGGAAGATAGCGCGAATAATTTAGTTAGTAAAGTTTACAAACTAATTGACAGAGCCAACGGAATCAGGTTTTTTAGGGCGCATCACCTGCTTTGGTCGCCCAATATCAGGCCCAATATCAGGTTGAGCGCGGGGAGGAGCCCGCTTCGAAATACGCAGTTGAATTCTATGGGAGGACACTATGAAAACCATCATCACAACATCCGTTCTAGCCACCGTTGCACTGGCGGGTGCGGCTTATGCCGAAACCAACGCTTGCTTGATCACCAAAACCGACACAAACCCATTCTTCGTGAAAATGAAGGAAGGCGCAGTTGCCGCAGCTGAGGCCAATGGCATCAACCTGTCGACCTTTGCAGGTAAATATGACGGCGACGTGGAAACACAGGTCGCTGCTGTGGAGACCTGCATTGCCGCAGGTGCCAAAGGCATCTTGATCACGCCAACCGATAGCCGCGCGCTTGTCCCAGTTGTCTCTCAGGCCCGCGAAGCCGGTGCTTTGGTGATCGCGCTTGATACGCAATTCGAACCTGCCGACGCCGCTGACGCCACCTTTGCCACCGACAATTTCAAAGCCGGTGTTCTGATTGGTCAATGGGCCAAAGCCAAAATGGGTGACGATGCGGCCAACGCCAAAATTGCCCTGCTTGACCTGAATGCCTCTGAGATTTCGGTGGATTACCAGCGCGACAACGGCTTCCTTCATGGCTTTGGTATCGACATCAAAGATCCGACCGACATCGGTGACGAAGATGATCCACGCATCGTTGGCAATGACGTGACCGACGGCTCGCCCGATGGCGGCCGCACTGCAATGGAAAACCTGTTGCAGATCGACCCGGACATCAACCTTGTTTACACAATCAACGAACCTGCTGCCGCTGGGGCCTATGAGGCGCTGAAAAGCTTTGGCAAAGAAGAGGGTGTGCTGATTGTGTCCGTTGATGGCGGTTGCCCAGGTGTCAAGGATATCGGTGCCGGTGTGATCGGCGCGACGTCGATGCAATTCCCGCTGCTGATGGCGTCCAAGGGTATCGAAGCGATCAAAGCCTTTGCCGAAACAGGTGAAAAGCCAGCCAACTCCGAAGGTTTGGACTTTTACAACACCGGTGTAGAGCTGATCACAAATGAACCTGCCGACGGTGTGCCATCAATCACCTCGGCCGAAGGTCTGGAGAAGTGCTGGGGTTAAGACCCAAGCACGCCGGGGCGCAATGTGCCCCGGCTTTTTTCGATTCCAATGCAATTCTTTGACGCAAACCGCTGCCGCGACTTAAGGTCAACGCAAGGAGAACGCCATGTCTGATACACCCAACGCCGCCAAGGGACAGGAGTTCGAGCGAACCCTGGACAAAAGCGCGTCGCAGGTCGCCAATTTCAAGCGCGACAATCACACACCGTTGGAGCGCCTTCAACATTTGCTCCACAACAACCCAACGCTGGTTCCCGTTATCGTGTTGGTGATTAGCTTGATCGCTTTTGGATTGATCGCAGGAGAGCGTTTCTTTTCGGCCTTCAACCTTTCGTTGATCCTTCAGCAAGTATCAATCATCGGCATTCTGGCGGCGGCGCAATCGCTGATCATCATCACTGCTGGCATTGACTTGTCCGTCGCCGCCATCATGGTTTTGATGGCTGTCATCATGGGCAATCTGGCGGTTTTCGCGGGCGTCCCGACCGTTTTTGCTATTCTGATTGGCCTGGGCGGCGGCATCGGCGCAGGCATGATGAACGGTTTACTGATCACGCGGATTAAACTGCCGCCTTTCATCACAACGCTGGGCACTTGGTCGATCTTTTACGCCTTGTTGCTGTGGCTTTCGGGCGCGCAATCCATTCGTGGGCAAGACATCGACAGCGAAGCGCCATTCCTGAAATTCTTCGGCCAAGCGTTCAACGTCGGCGGTGCGCGCATCACCCTGAGCGCGATCTTGATGATTGTCGTCTTTCTCGTGCTTTGGTTCATGCTGAACAAGACCGCCTGGGGCCGTCATGTTTATGCGATTGGCGATGACAAAGAGGCCGCTGAGATGTCGGGCATTCGCACAGACCGAACGCTGTTGTCGGTTTATGGTCTGGCTGGTTTTGTATGCGCCTTGGCGGGCTGGGCATCCATTGGCCGTGTGGGCTCGATCTCTCCGCAAAGCTTTTACGAAGGCAATCTCGATAGTATCACCGCTGTGGTGATCGGTGGCATCTCTTTGTTCGGCGGGAGAGGGTCGATTATGGGGGCCTTGTTTGGCGCGCTGATTGTGGGTGTGTTCCGCTCTGGCCTGCGTCTGTCTGGCGTAGATGTTCTGTGGCAGGTCTTTGCCATCGGTTGGCTCATCATTATTGCGGTCGCCATCGACCAATGGATCAGAAGGGTTTCAGCATAATGACTACTCCAGTTGTACAAGCCCGCGGCATCGTGAAGCGCTATGGCCACGTGACCGCAATCGACCACTCAGACTTTGAGCTGCGACCCGGCGAAATCCTGGCTGTAATCGGCGATAACGGGGCAGGGAAGTCATCAATTGTTAAGGCAATCTGTGGTGCCACCATCCCGGACGAAGGCGAGATTTTGATCGAAGGTCAGCCGGTTCATTTCACCTCGCCTATCGAAGCGCGAGACATGGGGATCGAGATCGTCTACCAGAACCTTGCCCTGTCTCCAGCCCTGTCTATCGCCGACAACATGTTTACCGGCCGCGAAATCCGCAAACCCGGATGGATGGGGAAAGTCCTGCGGATGTTGGACAAGCCAGCGATGGAGAAATTTGCCCGAGACAAGCTGACAGAGCTGGGCTTGATGACTGTGCAGTCGATCAAGCAGCCGGTGGAAACGCTCTCAGGTGGGCAACGTCAGGGGGTTGCCGTTGCGCGCGCCGCAGCCTTTGCCACCAAGTTCATCATTATGGACGAACCGACGGCGGCGCTGGGCGTCAAGGAAAGCCGCAAAGTGCTTGAGCTGATACAGGACGTGCGATCAAGGGGCATTCCGATCATTCTGATCAGCCACAACATGCCGCATGTTTTTGAGGTGGCCGACCGGATTCATATCCACCGGTTGGGCAAGCGGCTCTGTACGATTGACCCCAAGGATTACACCATGTCCGACGCGGTGGCCTTTATGACAGGGGCCAAGGAGCCGCCGGCACAAGATGTTGCATGATGGATGACCCTTCACTGTCTGTTGAGGCGCTTATCGATCACATCCAGATGGCATCTCGCAAATCACGTCGGAGGCTGGTGGCTCTTGCCGGGCCACCGGCCTCCGGGAAATCGACCTTGGCGGAAAACGTGGCACGCGAGCTGACACAGGTTGGGTGTCGTGCGCAGGTTGTGCCGATGGATGGTTTTCATCTGGATAACCGCATTCTGACGTCGCTTGGAGTGCTGGATCGCAAAGGAGCCCCCGAAACCTTTGATGTTCAGGGGCTTTTGCGTTTGATCACCGCGCTGCCAAAAGACGATACTGTGTATTACCCGGTTTTCGACCGGTCCCGTGATATCGCCATTGCGGGGGCCGGTGTGGTCGATCCGACATGCGACACAGTTGTTGTGGAGGGCAATTATCTGCTCCATGACGCAGCGGGCTGGCGGGATATGGCGGATTTTTGGGATGTAACAATCGCGCTGGATGTTCCACTTGAAACTTTGCGTCAGCGGCTTGTTGATCGCTGGTTGGCTCATGGATTGTCTCGAAAACGAGCCGAGATCAGAGCCGAAGAGAACGACCTGAAAAACGCCGCAACAATCGCAAATTGCAGTGTCTCTGCTGACGTTACGATCCGCTCTTGATAATATGTGCCGGCCCAAAGGGGCCTGGCTCATGTCGTCTTCTCGATACAGCTGAGCAAGACACGCCAATATATGCGCGCGTGGCACATGCGTGATCGGGCGTTTCCACACCGCTGCCGCCTTATCAGACATCAACCCGCTCAGACCATTTCGGAGCGGTTGTTTCGGATTGACTTTGTTTTCATGTCAGGCCATCCCTGCTTTCGATGGTTCTCGGGCGCACAAGCGCAGACCGGGATGAAAAGGGAACACGGTGAGGTGTAGCCATCAGGCGCCAATTCCGTGACTGCCCCCGCAACTGTAAGCGGTGAGCCTGCTCTGAATACCACTGGGCCCAAGTTGGGTTTGGGAAGGTAGGGGAGGCGCACAGCCGCGAGTCAGGAGACCTGCCGTCATTGACGTAACTCAACCCGGGCGGGGTGCCCTGGAAGGAGGCCGATATGGCTGTGACGGCTCTTGCCGCTGACATCACTGGTTTCTGTCCCGACGCCCCGCAGCTTTGCGGAGGGCGAAATGAACCGGACCAGCACACATCGAATTACCATTTGCACATCTTGTCGGCACAAGGGCGACACCTGCCAACCCGGTTATGAATTGATCAAGCGATTGGACGCAGCGATCAAAGCCGCCGGAGACACCATTTCAGAAGATTTTGAAATCGCGGGGACGGCCTGTATGGCAGGCTGTGATCGGCCTTGCACCGTGGCCTATTATGCATCTCGCAAGGCGTCGTATCTGTTTGGCGACATTGACGCGGATCAAGACATCGAGGCGCTGGTGGACTTTGCCAAACAATATGCGGTTTTGCATGATGGCTGGTGTTCGTCCGTCGACCGACCGGGCAAGTTGCGCAAGACGACATTGGCGCGCATTCCTGCAACGATCATTGCTTTGGAAGACCGTCAGGAGCCAATATCATGACGGCGCAATCCCTTACGGTTAACAGCGTGACATGGGCACCGCGCAAACGCGATCCTTTGCTGTTGAAAGAGACGAGCTTTCACGTTGAAGCAGGGCAAGTCATGGGGGTTGTCGGCCCCAACGGTGCTGGCAAGACCACCCTTTTGCGTCTGATTTACGGCTTTAATCAGCCACTGACCGGTGACATCTGCATCGGGGACACCACGTTGAAATCGCTGCCGCAGCGGGCGATCGCACGCAAGGTGGCGGCCGTTTTGCAAGAGCAGCCAACCGATTTTGCGCTCAGCGTGCGCGAAATAGTGGCGCTTGGCCGGGTGCCGCATCGACGCGGGATTTCCACGCCGGGGTACCGCGACAACAACGTCATTGAAGCGGCGCTGGATCGGCTCGACCTGCACGGTTTCGCCAATCGCAGCCTGTCGACACTGTCGGGTGGCGAACGCCAGAGGGTTATGGTGGCCCGTGCGTTGGCCCAAGAACCACAGGTGCTTGTGCTTGATGAACCAACCAACCATCTGGACATCCGCCATCAGCTCGATGTGCTGCAACTGATCCGCGATCTGGACCTGACCATTGTCACCTCGTTGCATGACCTGAACCTTGCCGCAGAAGTCTGTGACTGCGTTCTTGTGCTCAAAAATGGGTCTCCGCGTGGGTTTGGGGCCCCAATAGACATTCTGGATGAAACGCTGGTCTCCGAGATTTTCCATGTTCGGGCCCAGCGGGAACACCTTAGTCACAGTCGCAAACCGCATCTGTCTTATCACCTTCCCCCCCATCAAACCCTGACAAAGGAACTTGAATGAAACACTCCGCTCTTACTTTGGGGCTGCTTTTTGCCTCTGGCGCTGCTTTTGCAGAGACCACGGTCAACAGCTGTAATCGCGAAGTGACGTTTGATACCCCGCCCAAGGCGGCGATTTCGAATGACGTCAATCTGACAGAGATGATGCTGGTGCTGGGACTTGCCGACAAAATGGTTGGTTATACCGGCATCTCTGGCTGGAAAACTCTGGACGAAGAGATGCGCGATGGCGTCGAAGCTCTTCCCGAACTGTCGGCCAAATATCCGACCAAAGAGGTTTTGATCGGTGCGGATGCGGACTTCTTTTTCGCCGGGTGGAACTATGGCATGAAAGTCGGCGGTGAAGTGACCCCCGAAACACTCGCCCCGTTTGACATCAAGGTTTATGAGCTCACCGAAAGCTGTATCCACATCGGCGCAAAACCCAAGGTCAGCATGGATGACATGTATAATGACATCCTCAACCTTGGGCGGATTTTTGACATCGAAGCCAAAGCCCAAGAGCTGGTCGACGGGTATAAAACCGAATTGGCCGACTTTAGCGCGACTTTGCAAACCGGCGATCCGCTGCGGGTTTTTGTCTATGACAGCGGCGAAGATACGCCCTTTACCGCGGGGCGTTATGCCATGCCAACCGCCTTGATCGAGGCCGCTGGCGGCCAGAACATTTTGGATGATTTTGAAAAAAGCTGGGCCACCGTCACCTGGGAAGAGGTTGTTGAACGCAACCCCGAGGTTGTTGTGATCGTGAATTACGGCAATGTCACAGCCGAGGAAAAGCGTGCCTTTATGATGGGAAATCCTGCCTTTGCCGATATGGACGCGGTCAAGAATGACCGGTTTGTTGTGCTGGAATACGTCGAGGCAACGCCCGGGCCACGGAACATCAAGGCGGTTCAGAAGCTGGCCACAGGGTTTTGGGGCCAATAATGACGCATGGGCAAACCCGACGCATCCCATTTAGCGCGGCCATCATTGGCAGCCTGATTTTGCTGGGTTTGTCCCTGTCTTTTGCAATTTCTGTCGGCGCGGTTTCCGTGCCGATAGAGACGGTATGGGGTGTTTTCTTTCATAAGACAGGCCTATCGAGCGCCGATCCGACGTGGTCCAAGGGGCGCGCGGCAATTGTATGGGACATCCGGTTTCCCCGTGCGATTTTGGCGATGATGGTCGGGGCAGGTTTGGCAATGGTGGGCGCTTCGCTACAAGCTGTGACCCGCAATCCGCTCGCGGATCCGCACCTTCTGGGCATATCATCAGGCGGGGCGTTTGGCGCGATATTGGCCTTGTTGCATACCGGGATGTTTCTTGGGTTACTGACAGTGCCGCTTATGGCCTTTGTCGGCGCTTTGATGGCCACATTGTTGGTTTTGAGCGTCTCACAATTCGCTGCAGCCACAAGCGCCGATCGGTTGGTTTTGGCAGGGGTGGCAGTCTCATTTGTGATTATGGCAGGGGCTAACCTCTTGATATTTTTCGGAGAACCGAAAGCGTCGCACACAGTGGTTTTCTGGATGTTGGGTGGGCTTGGCCTCGCGCAGTGGACGCATCTTGTCTATCCCCTAACAATTCTGGTGCTCAGCGGAGCCTGGTTATACCTGCAAGCCCCTCGGCTGAATGCCATGACGATTGGTGATGAAACGGCCGCGACGTTGGGCATTCCTGTCGCCCGTTTCCGGCTCTCGGTGTTTGTTGTGGGGGCCTTGATCACCGGAGTCATGGTCGCCTTTTCTGGATTGATTGGCTTTATCGGGCTGATGGTGCCCCATGTGGTGCGTCTGTTGGTTGGCGGAGATTACTTGCGCGTTTTGCCGGTCTCGGCATTGGTTGGCGGCGTTTTTCTGTTGTGGGCGGACATCGCTGCGCGCACTGTCATGGCCCCGGAAGACATCCCAATCGGTATTGTCACAGGCTTGATCGGAGGCCTGTTTTTCATTGCCATGCTGCGACGGTGACAAATTCTTTGGCGCATACAAAGACTGCGGTTTTTGCGTGGCCGGCCTGTGGGGCGGGCGACGGGGCTGGTTCAAATACCTGTCATGCGGTATCGCGGCCTTAGCGCGTGACCGTTTTTGTCATGTCTTTTCAGGACCCAGACACTACGCATCTGTGTCAGAAAGTGATCACGACGTGCCTTTGAGCCGGTGCGAACGGCCTTTCGATTGAAAGATGTCGTTGCATATTGTGCAATGACGATTGAAACAGTCAGCCGCACTCGCAACAAGGGATCGCCCACATGAATGACGACCAACGCACCAGTTTAGAACGCGCACGGGAGCGCAGCGCACACGGGCGCCAACAAGACGAAGGTATTTTGGTTATCAGAACGGTTGCCATGCCAGCCGACACAAATCCAGCGGGGGATATTTTTGGCGGTTGGTTGATGTCGCAAATGGATCTTGCGGCTGGAAATTTGGCTGGCCGGGTGTCCCAAGGCCGCGCTGCGACTGTGGCGGTTGAGGCGGTGCAATTTCTTCGGCCGGTCAAAGTGGGGGATGAGGTGACACTCTATGCCACGTTGAAACATGTCGGCAAATCCTCGATGCGGATTCATATCGACGCTTGGGCACGTCATCGGTTTGGCAAGACTGCGGAAAAGGTGACCGATGCAGATTTCGTTTTTGTCGCATTGGACGAAGATGGTCAGCCGCGCAAAATACCGGAAACTTAAGGTGGTCGCCCGCGATCTGATTTGTCGGAACAAACGATGTCCCAGCAGTATGGCCAGAATGAAAACACAGGCGAACAGATGACTTTGCGACCCAGCGACCAAACCATTGTCTGCATCTTGGGCATGCACAGAAGCGGCACCAGCAGCCTTGCAGGAAGCCTTGAAGAGCGTGGGCTGTTTTTGGGCGAAGTTGTGAACCAAGCCAAATTTAACTCCAAAGGCAATAAAGAAAATCTTGAGAGGATGAAAATCAACGATGATCTTCTCGTGCTTAATGGCGGTCGCTGGGATTCGCCGCCCAGAAGGATGGTCTGGGATGATGCGCTGCGCCGCCGCCGCGATGCCCATATTGCCAAATATTGCGACATCAAGGCCTGGGGTTTTAAGGATCCGCGCACGCTTTTCACGTTGCCGTTTTGGCAAGAAACCGGCCTCGACTTTCAGTTTGTGGGCACCTTTCGACACCCCAAAGCGGTTGAGAAATCGCTTTTGCGACGCGGTCCCAATCTTGCCCCCGAGCTGCCCGCCGTGACGCTTTGGAAACGCTATAACCGCAAGCTGTTGGAAATCCTGCAAGAGCGGCCCTTCCCAGTGGTCTGTTTTGACTGGCCGACCGAAAAATACCTCCGCGGGGTTGATCAAATCGCAAATGATCTTGGTTTGCGGGCGACCGGAGACACCGGGGCCGTGTTCTTTGAAAACGCCCTGCGCAGTAGCAATAATGCAGGGCCATTGCCTGAAATAAGGGATCCAACGGCGTTACGTCTTTATGAAGAGTTGTTGGACCAAGCAATGATAGTGCCCGAATAACAAAGGGCTATCCGATCACTCCACGTCAAAGCCAAACTGGCGAACGGCGTCGCGCTCTTGTTCAGTGAATGTGCCAGTTGGGGCTGACCGAAAGCGCCCTATTGAGCTTGAGCCGATATATTCGGCGAAACGGCTTTTGTCTTCGGCACTCAGCTTGCGATCAAGAAACGCTTCGATCAAAGGCAGTTCACTGCTAAAATCAGCGCAGAGGGCATCGTAGTTCAAAAGGTAAAACTGGCCCGGTGGCATCGTTTTTCCGATCTCCACAACCCTCTTGTTGGCCGCGAGCCAGAATTGCAGCTGCACATTTGGGGATGACGCATCCTGATTGGGGGAAATGCCAAAACGCGCCCCCCAGTTGGTCAGTTGCTGCTTATTTCCGCTTAGCGCCATATCCAATCCGTTGCGTATGACGTGAATGTATTTCAGTTCAGGAAATCGCTTCAAAAGCTGCGGCAGGAACACATGCGTGTTGGGTTCTTTCCACGCCACGCCCGAAAATCGTTTCTGTTTGGGAGGAGGGCTGGCCATTATCTGATCGAACCAGTCGCGCGTCACGCCATAGCTGCGTGTTTTTTGAAAAAGCTGCTTTGCCTCGTCTTGGTCTAAGTTCTTGAAGGCGCTGCGAACGCCGCTGCGCATCGCGATTTGGAATATTTCGGCGATACGATCAATGTCCTGATCGCTTGGAAAGGTGGTTATCCAGTCGGAGCGTTTGAAAAGAAGGGTAAAAAGGATGCTGTCCATCTGCGGGTTGAGCACAGGTCCGAGGTAAAACCCCATTTTGTCCAAGATCTGAGCAACAACGCGGGTGCCGCTTCCACCAAGACCGCCTACTGCAACGAAACGGTCGAAATTTGGGTCAGTTGACATGGGGCGATCCGGCTACCTAGGGTCTTGGACTGTTGATGCTATCGGAACACGCGACAGCCTGCAATTGCGTGCTCCTCCTCCATGGCATCTATGCATTGTTGCCCCTCGTTTTATTCGACAGTATTGAGGGGGTATGAGCATTGCGTTTGCATATTTTTCGGGTTTTAGGGTGACCCAAACAGGAAGGTCATCGCGGATTGCCCGGTGCATTTTTGCGCGGGGCTCCGAGTGATTGCGTCACCCCAAAAAATCGTCGCCAAGCCCCGGTTGCTGTTTCGCCCTGATCCGGTTTTGGGATGGTCGCTAACTCCTAATTACGGGGTGCGTGTCCGGTTTCGACCTGAGGTTGTGCAAAACATCGATCCTGACGGGTGGCGTCGTGTTCCTGCACAAAAGACTGGTCCGAAGCTGGCGATTTACGGGTGTTCTTTCACCTATGGCACAGGCTTGACCGATAACGAAACCTATGTCGCCCGGTTGCAAAAAAGCCTTCCGAATGTGCGTTTCGTGAACCGAGGCATTGGCGGTCATAGTACGGTGCAAAACTTTTTGCAGTTTCGTCGTGATCTCAAGGCTGGTGATGTCGACGCTGCAATTTTTGCGATTTTTAGCGACCATCGGTTTCGCAACATTGCCCATCCACGCCGGATGCGGCAGTTTTTAAGCAAGGAATGGTATGAGCTTGGGGTTGAGCACGTTCCTGTGCTTCGCCAAGGCCGAGCTGGGCGTAACACCATTCACTATGTGCCCATCTGGCAGCCGGCTTTGCAGCAGGGCGGATTTGACGTGTTTTTACCGGACAATCCTATGATTGATTCAGCAACGCTGGCCATTTTGTCTGAGATTCAAAAGCTGGCCAAACAACATAGTTGCCCCATTCGCTTCGCCTTGCTCGATCAGCAAGATCGAGGGTTCAACAATGCTGTCCGGGCCCGCTTTGATGGGTGTCTCGATATCTCGGTCCCCTTGGATAAGACCCACAGTTTTCTACCCCAAGATGCCCATCCCAACCAAACGGCCAACCAAAAATACGCCAGCCGCTTGGTCAAACCGGCCAAGGATTTGGTGGCGCAAATAGGGGGGCAAGAGGGTGAGTAACGATGGGTATATCCTTGGGGTTTCGTCACATTTTCATGACTCAGCTGCGGTTTTGATCCGAGGGCAAACGATTGTGGCTGCGGCCCAAGAGGAAAGGTTTACGCGCAAAAAGGCCGATTGGAGCTTTCCAAAGCACGCAATTGACTTCTGTCTGTCACAACTACCAGATCCGTCGACTGAATTCTCGTTGGCCTATTATGAAAACCCCGCACTCAAGTTGGACCGCGTGCTGAACAATGCACGCAATACGGCACCGCGGGGGGCGGCCCTCTGGCCGCGAACTTTGCGGATGATGCGAACATATGGGCAGGGTCTCCCCAATCAATTGCAGCGCATATGCGATGATCCAAGCCGAATTATATGCGTGCCGCATCACCGGTCGCATGCCGCATCAGCGTTCTACCCGTCACCCTTTGAGACGGCGGCTGTGTTGGTCGTTGACAGTGTTGGCGAATGGTCAACAACGAGCCTGTGGGGCGGCGATAGTTCGGGCTTGGAACCGCTCGGAGAGATCACCTTTCCCAATTCCCTTGGCCTGTTCTACAGCGCGTTTACCCAATATTGCGGTTTCAAGGTCAATTCCGGCGAATATAAGTTGATGGGGTTGGCCCCCTTTGGCCAACCGAAATTTGCCGGGAAAATCCTTGATCATGTCATTGATCTCAAGGCGGATGGTTCCTTTCAACTCAACATGCCGTTTTTCAGATTTGATACAGATGTCAGCACCATTAGCCCGTTGTTTGAGCACCTGTTTGGTCGCCCGTCTCGGAGTGCCGATGCCCCCATCGATCAGCACTTTATGGATGTTGCGGCCTCTGCCCAAGCGGTTCTTGAACAGGCCCTCATCTCATTGGCGACAACGACGCTTGAGAAAAGTGGCCAGGGCAACCTGTGTTTGGCGGGTGGGGTCGCACTGAATTGCGTCGCCAACAGCGCCTTGATTGCGAAAGTTCCGGGGTTGGAAAATCTTTGGATACAACCGGCGGCAGGGGATGCGGGCGGGGCACTTGGCGCGGCTTTGGAAGTTGCGGTTCAACGCGACGGCGGGGCCCGGTCGCCGGGGGCATTTGATCAGATGCGCGGTGGATTTTTGGGGCCCTCGTTTAACCGTCGGGCGATTATGACGGCTTTGGACAATGCTGGTTTGTCTTGGGACGAACCAAAGGATGTGCCTGCAGTGACCGCCAATGCCCTGTCAGAGGGGCTGATTGTTGGTCATTTTGATGGGCATATGGAATTTGGGCCACGATCGCTCGGGAACAGGTCGATTTTGGCGGACCCGCGTCCCGACGACATGCTGACCCGAGTGAACCTAAAGATCAAATTCCGGGAAAGCTGGCGGCCATTCGCCCCCATGGTTCTCAAGGATCAGGCCGAGACCTTCTTTGACGGACCCAGCGACAGCCCCTTTATGCTCATGGTTGCGACGCTGAAAGCACAGTTTCAACACGAGACCTCGCTTAAGGATGCGCGCGCATCCGGGTTGCATCAACCATTGGAATTGATGCGCGCGGTAACCAGCGATTTCTCGGCTGTAACCCATGTCGATAACAGCGCCAGGTTGCAGACACTGGCCCCCGCAGACAAATCCACACGCGCCGCTGATATTCTTCAGGCGTTTTTTGATCTGACAGGCTGTCCGATGCTTTTGAACACGTCGTTTAACGTACGCGGCGAACCCATTATTTGCAGTCCTCAAGATGCGGTGGATTGTTTCTTGAACACGCAGCTTGACGTCTTGGTGATCGGCCCGTTTGTGGTTCGAAGGGCTGACCAAGGGGCTTGGGTGAACCAAAAAATCGGGAGCAAAACCTTTGTCGCTGACTAAAACCGCTGATCTGATGGCCCTGTTTGATGTGCTGTTTGAAGCCTCTCGCGAAACGACGTCGACACTGACCCCGACCTGCGCCAGCACCCTGTCGCCGCCATCCGCAGAGCTAAGCGCGCCTCTCGTGCCGCTGAAGGAAATGATGGATGCCGATGGATCGGTGATCACCAAGTCGCTGGGGGCCTATGCGGAGCGCCACGCCCCCCATCTG
This sequence comes from Pelagimonas sp., assembly GCF_050633425.1. Lineage (GTDB taxonomy): Bacteria > Pseudomonadota > Alphaproteobacteria > Rhodobacterales > Rhodobacteraceae > Pelagimonas. The sequence continues at coordinate 38,022 of NZ_JBOEGM010000051.1, forward strand.
GCCGATGAGTTCGCAAACTTGGCCCTTGTGATCACGGACGGGCAAGACGATTTTCAGCCCGCCGGAGCCCAGGCCAAACGCATGTTGGACTTTGTTTATCCGGTTGTTTGAAGGCCGATTTACGTCACAGTCAGAACACACGGCCGACAACCTGTGATTTTTGCTTTCGCAATAGATTAGTTTTTGGTTTTTCCAGATTTTTGTTGCAACATCGCCGGGTATTAATGATTAATTAAAACCTATTTTCTGGATGCTTAATTAATGGAGGTTTCAATGATTGGTAACAAGAGTTCTGTTCTCGCTGCTACCCTAGCTCTAGCCGTGACCCTTTTCCACACACCTCAACAAGCGCAGGCAGGCACAGACCCGTATCTTGGTGATATCTTAGCCGTGGGTGAAACCTTTTGCCCGCGCGGTTGGGCGGGCGCGGAAGGGCAGTTGCTCTCTATTGCACAATACTCCGCTTTGTTCTCTCTTCTGGGAACAACCTATGGCGGAGACGGCCGGACCACGTTTGGCCTGCCTGACCTGCGTGGTCGGCGTGCAATGGGACAGGGAAGTGGCCCGGGTCTGACAGTGCGGCAGGAAGGACAAAAGTTTGGGGCTGAAAGGGTAACCTTAACAGTCAATAATCTGCCCAGCCACAACCATGCGGTTAACGCCAACAATCTGGACGGAGATAAACCCGGTCCCGGCCGCAAGCTTTTGGCAGCAGCACCACCAAACGGTGCAGGGTCTGAAACGATCTATTCGTCTCAAGGGCCGACCGTTCAGATGTCATCTCAGATGATCCAGAACAGTGGTGGCAATCAGCCGCTTTCGATTCAAGATCCGTATGTCGCGATCCGTTATTGCATCGCATTGGAGGGTTTATTCCCGTCGCGCAACTAAGACCAATCTAACGATACATGAAGGGCAACCATGCTGACAAAAGTCCACATGTTTTGCTCTTAATAAATAGGTGAAACTATGAAAAATTTCAAAATCAAGACCGTTTCGACGGTGATCGCATTGGCCTTAGCAACGGGTCTCGGGAGCGTTCCGGAAACCGCCAAGGCTGGGACAAACCCCTATATTGGCGATATTATGATCGTTGGGTTCAACTTCTGTCCGAGAGGGTGGCACCTGGCGGATGGCACGCTAATATCGGTTTCGGAAAATTCTGCCTTGTTCTCTCTGCTTGGAACACAATTTGGTGGTGACGGGCGCACGACCTTTGGTCTTCCAGACTTGCGTAGTCGTGCGGGTATTGGGCAAGGCAATGGGCCGGGTCTAACGTCTTACAATGCCGGTGCGCGGGGTGGGGCTGAGACTACAAACATGACAGTCGCAACGATGCCGACGCATACTCATGCGGTTAATGCCAACAATTTGGATGGCGACAAACCAGGTCCTGGGCGCAAACTTCTGGCGGCGGCTCCAACTGGTGGCACGGGCAATGAAACGATTTACTCAGAACTCCCTCCAAATGTCACAATGAATCCCACAATGATTGGGAATTCAGGTGGTGGGACTGCCATTAATACATTGGATCCATTCTTGCCCCTTTATCACTGCATTGCAACGCAAGGTGTTTACCCCTCGCGCAGCTGATGCTCAGGAATTCAAACCCTACTCAGTTAGCCAAAGCGGCCACACAAGATGGCCTGCCTAAGAGACTTAGGAGATTAAAATGACGATGATGAAGAAACTGGTGCAATTTGCACTTCCCGCAATTGCTATAGCGATAACAACTGTGTCGCTTCCAAGCCAGGCCAAGGCCGACTCCTCTCCGTTTATTGGTGAAATTGCGGCCATGGGAATTTGGGGGTTTTGCCCACGCGGTTGGGCAAGTGCCGATGGCCAAATTCTTGCTATTTCAAGCAATACTGCATTGTTTTCCTTGCTGGGGACCACTTATGGTGGCGACGGTCGGACCAGTTTCGCGTTGCCGGACTTGCGCGGCCGCACGCCCGTTGGTGCGGGGCACGGGCCAGGTCTGAGCAATCGTACATGGGGGCAAAGAGGCGGTGCTGAATATACTGTGCTAACCGAATCTCAAATGGCGAGCCACAACCATTTGGTGAATGCCAATAATGAGGATGGTGACAAAGCGGGACCGGGCCGTAAACTTTTGGCAGCGGCTCCTCCAAGCGGGACTGGCACCGAAACGATCTATTCGGACCAGCCATTCAACAATCAGATGTCGCCTCAGATGATCGCCAATACCGGTGGTAGTCTGAGCTTTTCCACGATCGACCCTACCGCGGTAATTCGCTATTGCATCGCATTAGTCGGTACTTACCCATCCCGTAGCTAACAAAACAAACAGGGCCGCGCAGTGACGAGCGTGGCCCTTTTCCCCAGGCTGCATAGTCTTTCAAAGCAGGCCTTGGACGTCAAAAATCGAATAGTCCTATTCGATCACAATACCCTTCCAGGGTCGTCGAGTATTTTTCGGGGGCCGCATAAGCCGCTACAGTCGTGCTGAAAACCTGCAGTCTTGAGAGATCCATGACAGAGGCCAAGGTTGCCTTATCATCCTGACCGTCATCCAAGTGTAGGCCCATTCCAAGGGCGGCAACCCGCTGAGCATTGATCACCTGATCACCCGTGTGGCCCGGTGCAATCATCATCGGAATACCGTGCTCAATGCAGTGCCAAATGCTGCCGACGCCTCCTAAAAAGACCAAGGATGACAGGTTGGGCATCACCTTGGAAAATTCTGTCCAGCCAAACACACGCATGTCAGACTGATGTGTGAAAGCGTCAAAATGCGCTTTCACCTCTTGGTTACTCCCTGCGAATATATCGACCCCAAGACCGCTGGGGCGGTTTTCAATCAAAGTCTCAACCAAGGACTGGAAGCGAGAAATATCACCTTGATTGCCAAATGAAAGACCCAGCCGATGGCCTGTTTTTGGAGCCGCGCAAGTGGAGTGGTGATGAAGGCTTCTGCTTTTTTGATCGGGCTGTGAGGGGTAAAAATCGCTCGGCATGAAGTGCAGGTTGCCATATGGTGAATGCACCCAAGCCGAGCCAAACCCACCCCTGGGCCAAGCGAGCGACCGTTTTAGGGTTTCGCTGTATTTCTGATAGGATGTGATTGGCTTGTTTTCTTGAAAAATATTGGCACGCGTCAGGGTGGATCGGTCGTCAAAACGCCAATACCCACCCGGTGTTCCGATCGAAAGGTAAGGAATATCAAGTTGTTGGACCGCTAACTGAGCGCCAATCAATAACCGGTCCATGATGACCAAGTCGGGTTTGCTGGTTTGCAATCGTTGTAAAAAGCTCTTGAGCGCGGTGATCCTGCGGTTCTGTACTTTTGGGTGCTGGGCCACTTGCGCGACCGAATTTAACGCCCCGAGTTTGAGGAGTTCAATCTCCTCTACATTTGCTACTTTGCAGCCGTGGCTTCGAAGCCTTGCGATTTGAGGGCCAAAGGTCATCCACCGCACAGTGTGACCTCGCGCGCTCAAAGCTTGTCCAAGCCTGACAACCCCAAGTCCACCGAAATCCATGTGGCCAAAGTGACCTGAGACAACAAAGAGTATTTTGATGGCGTCATGTCCTTTGGTTGGGGCGGGTTTTGTTATGTGAAGACAGTGTTGAAAATGCTGAATTTAGCAGCCGTACACAACCCTATTGGCACGTTTGGTCGAAGGATTGCCGCGCAAAGGGGACGCCCGTTGGGTTGGGCGCTTAGGGGGGGCTGCCGGTATCGGCCACGGCCAACGCCTGGGTTGCACTTTCTAATCAATGGAAACGGATTTGATTTCACTTAGGGTTGAAAGTGCTCTTGCCCGCACCGCCGCTAGCAGCTTACGCTGCGGAAATGCCAATGTCTGGTGGGAGTTAAGAATGTTGATCAGAAATCGAGTTTTGTTGCTGACTGCGCTTACGAGTTTGGTCGTGACACAGGCGTATTCTCAAACCGCCACAGATGCTGTTTCGCCGGAGGTGGAGACAGCAATTACACATGAATTTAAGGACTTAAGCCAAGCCGCCCAGGATGCTTTGCGTGCCAAGGCTGACGGTGTGCCTGTTTCGTCCGACAACTGGATGCTGGCCGCGGCCAATCCGTTAGCCGTTGAAGCCGGAGCGGATGTTCTGCGCAACGGAGGCACCGCCGCAGACGCCATGGTTGCCGTGCAAGCTGTGCTAGGGCTGGTCGAACCACAGTCCTCGGGCCTTGGCGGGGGAGCATTTTTGGTTTGGTATGATGCCAAGACAAAAACGCTGACGACGCTTGACGGGCGAGAAACCGCGCCGATGGTGGTTACACCAACGGTTTTTCAGGATGAAAACGGCGAACCGCGCAAGTTTTTTGATGCGGTTGTCGGTGGGCTATCGGTGGGTACACCGGGCACACCGCGCCTAATGGAAACGGCGCATAGGCGTTGGGGAAATGCAAATTGGGGCGGGCTTTTTGACGCCGCGATCAACCATGCGGAACAAGGCTTTGCCGTGTCTGACCGTATGGCATCATCAATCGCCCGCGATGCGGAGAGATTGGGGCGGTTTGGTCCGACAGCGGATTATTTCATTCCCAACGGCACGCCGCTTGCAGCCGGAACAGTCTTGCAAAATCAAGACTATGCTGATGTTTTGCGGCTCATGGCCAAGTCTGGTTCTGACGCAATTTATAGCGGCCCGATAGCAGAAGACATCGTGAATACGGTGCGAAATGCCAAGGGAAATCCCGGTTTATTGTCGCTCGAAGATCTTGCGTCTTACCAAGTCATCGAACGGCCAGCAGTTTGTGCAGAGTACCGGCAAACGGAGGTTTGCGGAATGGGCCCGCCGTCGTCAGGTGCGCTCACCGTTGGGCAAATTCTGGGAATGGCCGCGCAGTTTGACCTTGCCGCGCTTGGGGCCGACAATGTTGAAAGCTGGCGTATTATAGGTGACGCGTCGCGCTTGGCCTTCGCTGATCGTGGCCGTTACATGGCCGATAGTGATTATGTGCCAATGCCGACCAAAGGCTTGGTCGACCCGCAATATCTTGCGGATCGTGCAGGTCAGATCAAAGAAAGCAGTAGTGCTTTGGACAAAGTTGCCCCAGGGCAACCGGGCTGGGATCATGCGATGCTGCTGGCGGATGATCAATCTATCGAATTCCCGTCCACCAGCCACATCTCAATCGTGGACAGCTACGGCAACGCTTTGTCGATGACCACAACAATTGAAAACGGCTTTGGGAGTCGGCTTTTTGTACGTGGGTTTTTGCTTAATAATGAGCTGACGGATTTCAGCTTCCGAACTCATTCGAACGGTGTCCCCATTGCCAACCGGATCGAACCTGGAAAACGTCCTCGCTCATCAATGTCACCAACGATTGTAATGCAGGACGATGCACCGGTCCTCGTGATTGGTAGCCCCGGTGGAAGCCGTATTATCGGTTATGTTGCACAGGCAATTATCGCTCATATTGACTGGGGTATGGACGTCCAGCAAGCGGTTTCCATGCCGCATTTGGTGAATCGTTTCGGCACCTATGACATTGAAGAAGGGACAAAAGCCGAGGAGTTGGCTGATGGGCTCGCCTCGCTCGGGTTTAAAACGAAATCCCGAGGATTGAACTCCGGTTTGCATGCTATTTCGATAGCAAGTGAACTTCGGGGAGGTGCAGACCCTCGCCGTGAAGGTATTGCCTTGGGCGAATAAAGAACACAACGGCCTGCGCGGTTTAAGGGCCGCGCGGCCACACCCTTTAAAGCTACGATGCCATAATATGTGTCGTTGCGTCCAAGTTTTGCATAGTTGGCGCGTTTATCATGGCGACTTTGGTGATGATTTAGAGGTATTTTAACGGCGATGTGGCTTGGTGTTCTTGCAAGAAGAAAGCAAGAGAACCGAGTTTGGAAACGGACACTGTGGATAAGGGGACGTCTTCAATAGAGGCCCGCAAGCGTCTGCTGTTGTCGCATGCCGATGAGCGGGTTAGCCGGCTTCCAGCACGGGTTGTGCTATACCTGATCGGATGTGGTCTTGGCTATTTAGCTATTGATTTGATCCCGGCTCTTGTTGCTTTTGTATTGTTGATGGTCGGCGATTTGTTCGATTGCATGATCCTCCACAAGAAGGTCCGGCAAAAAATCCAATCGGACCAACTGCACTCCGCTGAAAAGCTGACCTTGATGGCTGGGGCTGTTCAGGGCGTAACATTGGGTGCTACAACGTCAATCTACTTCTTTCTGGCCGGAGATGATGCAAATATTCTATTTGTTATCGGCGCTTTAGGGCTGGGTGCTGTCAATTCGGCCATTGCAATGCCAAAATTCCCCAAGGTTGGTTTTACAAGGCTTGGAATTTATGCCGCAACACCGATTGTGCTGCTGACAATCAAAGCCGTTCAGGTCGAAAGCTTCAATGTTTTCAATTTTACAGATGTGTCCGGAACTATGTTGCTGGTGTGCATGATCTACATGTTTGCCGCCTTTACCAAATCTGGTATGAACAACTTTGGCATTACCCAAGCGCTGGAAGCCAAAGAGCAGGAACTTCAGGGGACAAACTCCAGATTGCTCAGCCATCAAAAAGAGTTACGTAAACTGTCTCTTGTGGCCCGCAAGGCAAATGACAGCGTTGTCCTATCTGATCCGGACCGTCGGATAATGTGGGTGAATGAGGCCTTTACCAAAGTTACAGGTTTTTCCGCAGAGCAGGCAATCGGTCAAAAGATTGTTGATCTTTTGGCAGGAGGCGAACCGGATCTTATCCGACATCAACCTATTGAAGATGCTGTGGACGCTGGCCTTCCTTTTCACGGAGAAGTGGAAAACATCACGCGTGATGGGCGGCGAATTTGGGTCGATGTCAACCTATTCCCTATCCACGACGACGATGGGAGCATTGAATTTTTTGTTGCTATTGAACGAGATGTAACTGAAGCCAAAGTGCAAGCCATTGAAATGGCGGAGGCGCGCCGTGCTGCGGAAGAAGGCGCGCGCGCAAAGGCTGAGTTCCTTGCAAATATGAGCCATGAAATCCGCACACCGTTGACCGGGATCATTGGTATGGCTGACTTATTGTCTGACACTGAATTAACGGATGACCAAGCCAAATTCACCCGCATGATTGTTGGGTCGTCCCAGTCACTGATGGCGGTCATCAATGATGTTTTGGATCTTTCGCAATTGGACGCTGGTCGCCTTGAACTCAGTGCGGTCGATTTTGACATAAGATCTTGTTTTAACGACACGATTTCTCTCTTACGGTCGTCGCCCAGATGTGGCGACATTTCCATCTCTCTTGATGTCGATAGCGCGTGTCCTCGGCGAGTAACAGCTGATGAAAGCCGTCTGCGTCAAGTGATCGTCAATCTGATCGGCAATGCCATCAAATTCACAGAGCGCGGAAATGTTTATGTGCGGGTCTGGGCGGAGCATGGAGATAAAGGGCCAAGTTTGCTCTTTGAGGTAGAAGATACTGGAATTGGCATTTCTGAAAGTAAGCTAGGGAAAATATTTGATCGGTTCACTCAAGCGGAGGTGGAAACAACCCGAAAATTCGGGGGAACAGGCCTTGGCTTAACGATTTCAAAGCACATAATTGATGTCATGGAAGGGGAGATTTCGGTCACGTCTCAACTAGGTCAAGGATCTGTCTTCAAGGTTAAGGTGCCTATTGCCTGTGGAATAAGGCATGAGGACGCTCCTGTCGCCGATGATCCTAACGAATTTTTGGACTTTTCTGTCACCGATGGGCTCAAAGTGCTCGTCGCAGAAGATAATAAAACCAATAGGTTGTTACTGCAAAAATACCTAGCTCCTCTGCCGATCACACTCAGTTTTGCAAAGGATGGGGTAGAAGCCGTTCAACAGACTTGGGATTTTCGACCAGATCTTGTTTTCATGGATGTGTCGATGCCCAAAATGAACGGCCTAGAGGCGACACAAGAAATCAGAAACTTAGACATCCATCAACCTAGTATTGTTGCACTTACAGCCCATGCCTTTAACTCAGAAATGCAATCTTGCTTGGATGCCGGAATGGACCATTTTTTGACCAAACCTATAAGGAAAATGGAGCTTGTGGAGTGGATTATTCACCATTGCAAGATGCACCAAGATGAGTTGCGGTTGGACCAAAGGACGTTTGGATCCTAGCGAAAAGCTTCGTGCATAAAAATCGTCGTTTCGTCGCAATGCCCACTGCAACCAAATGCCATCATATGTCTTCCAAACTGTTTCGCTGTCGCCAGGTGTGCGCCGTTCGGGCGGACAAGTTATGAGCAGATCTGGGTTTTGCCGCTCGTTACTTTTCAGTTTGTCCTTAAATGGAACATTGGACGAAGGATGCGAGGCCTGGCACCCGAGGCAAACCCAGTGAACCTACCTTGCAACAAGGCGTTCCTTTCCTCTTCACGCTTTGTCTAAAATGCGCGTCCTGTCGATCAAAACCGCGCGGTGATTTTATCTCGGTTTGAGTAAAGGTTTGGCCAAGAACAATCGGCGTCTAGCAATCAGATGAAATCGTTGATCATATGTGGACATTAGGGAGGCGGGCATCATGGCTCAGGGGACGCGGGTTTTATCCGGCTGGCAACTCATATGTTACGGGGTGCTGACGACACCATTGGCAATGGCAGGCTTTGCGCTCGTCATTTACGTGCCGACTTTTTACGCCGCCGACATGGGGTTGGGGCTTGGCGCGGTTGGTGCGGTCTTCCTGTTTGGTCGGCTACTTGACGTGGCAACTGATCCGCTGATTGGTCACTTTAGTGACCAAACCAAAAGCCGGTTTGGACCGCGATTGCCATGGATGGTTTTGGGGTTGCCGGGGTTGGCTGTCGCGATCTGGTGTCTCTTGTCCCCCCCAGAAGGGATCGGCATCTTATATTTGCTTGTGGTTAGCACGGCGTTCTTTCTGTTTTACACAATCGTAGACGTGCCATACTCGTCGATCGGATTGGAAATTTCACCCGATGTGCATGAGCGATCCTACTTAGCCAGTTCCAAAGCGGTTTTCCAAGTCATTGGCGCTATCCTTGCCTCTCTGATTCCTGTTCTTCTGGCATCACAGATGGGGGTTTCCTTAACCACAATCGCACAGGTCGCGATTGGGCTTGGCCTGTTGGGGATTCTCTCTTACCTCATTTTTGTCCCCCGTACTCACCGCGTGGTGTCTCAGCCAAGGCCTTCTCTGTGGAACGGTTGGCGCACTGCGCTTGAAAATCGCGAGTTTTTGTGGCTCGTGGGGGTGTTCTTCATCGTGCAGGCCGCCAATTCGCTTTGCGCGGGGCTTCTTGTGCTGTTCACGGCCCACGTCATTCAAGCCCCAGAATTGATCGGGATGTTCTTTCTGGCGATGTTTGGTTCAACAGCGCTCTGTTTACCGGTTTGGGTTTTCCTGTCGCGTTGGAAGTCCAAGCCCTTTGCATGGCTCGTATCAATTGTCTTGTGTTGCTGCGGGTTGGGCCTGGCTACAACCTTGGGAACAGGCGATATTGTTGGAATGTACTTTGTCAGCATAGCAATGGGGGCGGCATTCGGCAGTGACGCTATTATGCCAACGTCGATGCTTGCCGATATCGTCTACAAAGGTGAAGAGGCGGGAGATCAGCGCAAGGCTGCCACTCTATTGGCCTTCAAAAATGCGGTCTCAAAAATGACTTTTGTGGTGCCGATGGGCATGGCATTCCCGGTTTTGGAGCTGGTTGGCTTTGATAAAACAGGTGCAAATTCCCAAGGTCATTTGACAGTTTTGGTGTTTTTCTTTGCCGTGCTGCCGATCCTGTTGCGTGTGCTGGGGGGCGTGTTGCTGCTCAACATTCAAAGACGCGGCCCGTCTCTCCATCCTTCTGGCCACGCATGACCCAATCACCCGAAACGACATCGCAAAAAACGACGGCCGAGGATGTTTTGGCCGAAGAGGCGCGGCTGTTGCGCGAGCGGGCTGTCGGTTCTGCGCGCTCCTTGATGACGGTCATTCTCTTGATCACCGGCGTTCTGTTGGTGTTGGGATTGCTTCGAACAGCGGGTCTTTGGTTTTTTCTTACCAGTTTTATGGTGTTGGTCACTTTGGTCTATGCCCAAGTACTCTGGAAAGATGGCATTGCCAGAGAGCGGGTGCAAACCTACCTTCACGGGCATATTGTGATCACCGCTATCACCGGCTTGCTATGGGCGGCGTTTGCGATTTCGGTTGCGGATCAAGAGCACGAAGTTTTGACACTTGTTGCCGGGCTATTTTTGTCATCTCTGACGACCGGAGGTGTGATGGCTGGAACGATTTATCGCCCTGGTTATCTTGCATTGGCAGCGTCCTCGCTTGTCCCCTTTGCTCTTTTTCTCATCGTTGAAATGCACGGGTTACTGCAGATTTTCGGTGCATTTTGCCTCCTGTATTTTGGGTTTTGCGTGACCACCAACAAACAAGCGAGCCAAAAGTCCCGAGAAGCCATCGTTGCAAATCTTGAACATCAGGCCGCTGAAAAAGAAATTGCTAAACACGAAGAAAATCAACGTATTCAAGAGGAAAAAAGCCGGTTTGTGGCTGCAATAAGCCATGATATGTCGCAACCCATGATGGCCCAGCGGAACTTGATTGAAGCACTAGAAGCCAAGGTCGACACGGCTGATCAGTTGGAGCTGATTAAGCAAATCCGCAAGACGCAATCCAGCCAGGAGAAATTCCTGAGTGAGTTGGCGCGGTCAAATCAACTTGACGAAGTTATCCATACCCTGCGGATTTCCGACGTCAGCATTCCCGTTTTGTTTGACCAACTCCGAGCGGAGTTCACACCGCAATGCCATGATCTTAATGTCGTTTTGCATGTGACATGTCGTGGTGAACATGTGAGCACAGACCCGCATTACGTCGAACGTATTTTGCGAAATTTACTGTCAAACGCATTGAAATATGGGCGTGTCGGCGGGCATGTTTGGATTGCCGCAACCCAGGACCAAGACACCGTTTCCTTATCCGTGCGTGACAATGGGCCCGGTATTGACCAGAGCGCACAGGATCAGGTTTTTACCGAATTTGTGCGCTTGCCGCGGGACGAAGCGTTACCGGGCACAGGCCTTGGGTTGAGCATCTGTCGAAGGCTCGCGGATCAGCTCGGGGGGCAGCTTTCGATAAAGTCGGAGTTGGGGCAGGGAACCGAATTGACGTTGCACTTGCCCAAATCGGACCCACATCATCAGGTGCAACCACTTGCAGATCGCAAATTTGTCTTGTGTGTGGGACAAAAGACCTCCGAAACCTTGGGGGATTGGGAGGCTTTGTTTTCAAGTTGGTTTTGGGAATTTGCGCATGGTGAAACCTTTTCCGACGCGAAAATCCTTCTCGAAGCTTTGCGGCTTGAGCCGGATGTGATCTTGCTAGACCGCCCTGACTTAGATGTCTCGGATAGCGCTGAAATCGCGTGTTTGGCCGAGAAGGCCCCAATGATTTTGGTTGGGCAGGGAACCGATATGGATGGGCGGTTGGCGGAGCTTGCTATTCCTATCGAAACTCCAAAAAACCAAACCGGTTTTCAGAAAAGCCTACAATCCGTTTTGTCAGATTAGCACTAACTCGCGTGCGCGCTGAACGGCTGCGGTTCGGGTGCTGACGGATAATTCGCGAAAAATCGCCTTAATGTGGGTTTTGACCGTGTTTTCACTGATGGAAAGTTCTTCTCCAATGGCCCGGTTTGTGCGCCCCGTTGCCATAAGTTCCAGGATTTTGAGCTGTTGTGGCGGCAATTGGGGGAGCAAAACACGCTCAATCCCGTGTTCATCCATCTGATCAGACTGACCCGCGTTGTGTCGTCTTGAAACCAAGGGAGCGGTATAGGAGCTGGCGGCTTGGATGGCGCTGAAAACCTCCTCCATACTGGCCGATTTATGGACAAAACGAAACGCTCCGACCATTTCAGCGTTAGCCCGTGTAATGGCGTCTTCGGTTCCAGACAAAACGATAACGGGGGCCGTGTAGTCACGCGCTTTGAGAGCGCCAATCAATGCTATGCCATTGACATTCTTCATGGCCAGATCCGCGATAACAACGTCAAACTCGGCACCATCGTCAACGGCTTTCAAAAGCTGGGTTGCCGCGTTGAACGCCATTGGCACCAACGGTGTTGGGTAGTCGGACAGCAGTTTGACGAAACCTTCCAAGAAAAGGGCGTGGTCATCTACAATCGCAACGCGAAGTGAACCGTCAGTCAAATGCAGTCTTCCTGTCTTGCCGGCACGGGGCGAAATGGGCGCCTGTGTGTGCGATTAAGCCTTTGCGAACTGAAAACTCGCGCACTCTTACCGTGTTGGATTTATAGCGGTGGCGGGAGGTGCTGTCAAAACGACAGAGGACTTTCTGGTCGGAACTTTTGGCGATTGTTTGGGACGAGGACCAAACTCCAGATATAGTGTCGCGAAGCGGGGTGGGCGCGCGTTCCGTTGTTGTTGGAGCTGAAGGCAGGGTATTGAACTCGTGAGATAAAGTGACAGAGTGGTCGATCCCAGCTTGTCAGAAAATGACATTGGTTTTTCTGATAAGGGGATATTATCAATCCTTTTTGGCAGCCTGATCTATCGCATCCAAGAGAACTGTTCTTGACACGGGCTTCATCAACCGAATGTCGTTTTCATTCAGGTCATTACCGCTCAAGACGGCGGCATCCGCGTAACCCGACATATAGACCACGGGCAAGTGAGGGTTCTTATCTCGAAGCGCTTGCGCCAATGCCGGTCCATGCAAGTCGCCCGGCATCACAATGTCAGTAAGCAATAGGTCAAACGGACCTTTTTCATCATAAATGCCAAGCGCTATGTCACCGTTTTGCGCGGCGACAACGGTATGGCCAGCCCTTTGCAAAACGCGCACGGTGATATCCATGACTTCTTCCTGATCCTCTGCCACCAAAATGCGCCATGCCGGGCGTTCCACATCTTTGGTCGAGGACCGAGCCGGATTCAATGTGTCTTGGGGAGCGGATAACGCGGGGAATAACAACTTGACGGAGGTCCCGGACCCAAGTTCAGAATAGATTTGGGCGGAGCCCCCAGATTGCTTCATGAACCCGTGTACCATGGATAGGCCAAGCCCGCTTCCTTCTCCGATTTTCTTGGTGGTGAAAAACGGTTCGAAAACCCGATTGACCATATCTTTGGGAATGCCGGACCCCGTGTCGCTCACGGCCAGCATGACATAGTGCCCTGCACGCAAATCGCCTTTCACTTGATCAGTGTCATCGTCAAGGACTGTGATATTCTTGGTTTCGATGGTGAGCGAACCGCTGCCATTCATCGCGTCTCTGGCATTGATTATCAGATTTAGAAGAGCGCTTTCAGTTGATGCCAGATCGGCCATTACAGGCCAAAGGTTTTCAGCGAGCGACACATTCAAAGCAATCGTGGCCGGAACCGTCAAAGCGCCCCATGTCTGCACATCTGTCACCACTTCATTGAGGCGAAGCTCTTGTGGCGATAACTGTGCGCGCCTGGCAAAGCTCAGCATCTTTTTTACCAGTTCAGCACCGCGGTTTGTCGCAGCGATGCTTGCCTTAATAAAGGCACGTGACTGTTCATCATGGGTCTCGACAAGCTGCAAAAGCTCAAGATTACCCAAAATCACAGCCAGCAAGTTGTTGAAATCATGGGCGACGCCACCGGTCATCTGGCCGACCGTCTCAAGCTTTTGGGCTTGTGACAATTGCGCGGCAAGCTTTAAGCGTTCGTTTTCCGCTTCGACCCTTTCTGAGATGTCGACAATACTGGCGCGGACCAAATTGCGAGAGGTGTCTGGAAAGCGCGACAACGAAATTTGGCACGGGATCAAGTCACCGTCGACACTTTTATGGGTCCAATTGAATGTTGGGAACTCTCCTGCCATGGCTTGAGAAATGTACCCCATCGCTTTTTCAGCTGAGGAAGACCCATCGGGTTGTGTCTCAGGGCTGAGTTCAATGGGACCGTAATTGCCAATGATAGAATCCGGGCAAGCCCTATAAAGCTGTGCCGCCATTGGGTTCGCTTCAACAAAAATGCCCGTATCTGCATCCACAATCATAATGGCATCTGGTGCGTGATCGACCAGTGCCCGAAACCGCTTTTCGCTTTGGCCGAGTTTCTGCATCGCATGCATTCGAGTGATGCCACTGCTGACGCGTTTGCCAAAGGCCTCAAAGAGCGGAATGGCGTGTTCGTAATTAACCGGCTCGACACAATGGTGAATGCCCAGAACCCAGTTTAAGTGCGCGTTTGACGGCAGCGGCATCGTCAACATCGACTTAACCGAAAAGCTGGCTTGTGGCGTGTCCGGACCAAAGCTTTCGGGGGAGCTATGGCAATCTAACGTGACTGCGGCGTCATTCTCTTCGCACAACTTTAGAATGTGCTTTACGGAATCAACTACTGGTAACCATCCATCGCCACTGGATAGGCCGGGCCACTCTGGTCGACATCTTTCGCACCGTACCCTCACGCGACTTGCTGTTGAATCGCAGGGATACAAAAACCATGCGCGGTCGCAGTCAAAGACATCCAGAATATGATCCAGAACTCTGGGTAACATGTCATCCAGAGTATCGCTGTCTACGATTATTGAATTCAAACTGTCCAAGCAGGCCAGTGTGTTTTCTGGCTTGAGAGAACGGTATATCGATGGATCAGCCATCCCATATTTAAGTGTGAGATAGTTGGTCAAGTCAACCTGTGCATTTGGCCGGATGCTGTCACAGCAGGGTTTCGTTGACGCAGCGCAGGCGCAAGCGAAGCAAGCTTCGTTCTGTGTGAACGGCTCGGTTGCAACTGTCCTTGGATCCGTTTTGCGTAAAACCTAGCTCAAAAGAACAGCCCCGCCAATCCGCCACCACCTATCACGGGTGTGTCACTTGGTGGCGGTTAGATTGGCGGCTGTCCAACATGCGCACTGAATAGGAGAGACAACCGAGGTTCAGGGGTCACCCTTGATGGTTTTTTTCTGTGGTGGGAAATGGCTCCAAGATGGGTTTTGGTAAATCAAGCAGTGCGATGTCGACCGGGACAAACCCTTTGCCAGCGCGTGTGGCGCTTGCCTCTATTGGATGGGGGGAAGATTTGGGCTTGCCAGCCAATTCATCCGCGATCAACCGCGCTATTGCTGGCGCTGCGACGCTCGTGCCGTTGAGCCGGACAAATGAGCCACAGGTTGATCCAGAGCTAATGATGCCTGTCAAGACTGTGCTGTCATCTGATCGCGACACCACAGTCGGTCCATCGCGGGCCACTTTGGGCTTGGATGTCTCGACGTCCTCCGAATAGGGCGTGATTGGCCCGGCGGCCGAATAGGCGGGCAGCGAAAGGTCCTTGGCGATACAACCGCCAATGACGACAGGCGCTTTGCCGCAAGCAAAACCGCTCAGGGTGCCAGCCCGTCGAACCAGCGATTTGCTGCCCTTTGGATCGGTCGCAAGCCGTTCTCCATATTTTCCAAATCGCACATAGTCTGGATCGTTTAGGATTGCCTGACGCCCCCCCGGCGAAAAACCGGGAAGCGTTTCATCCCTCCGAACCCAAACCTGAACAGAGTTTATGGGAAGATACAGGCCGTTATCCTGATCTGGTGGTTCGATTTCATCTGGGGTGATGGCAATGTCCCAATCCCCGGCAGGCGCTGTCGGGTCCTGAGGGGCAAAGCTTGTGTTTGGGCTGATGGTCAAAACAGCCAGTCCACGATTTATCGGATCGCATGTCATGGAATAGCTCAGCCGTGCCAAGAGACCGCTGTCATCGACCAGATCATAGGACACCGCGGTTGTGCCATCCGCGTGGAGGGGCGGGCTTGTGGGCCCGGCGGGCGGCGTCACCTGAATGTTGACCAAGTTGCCTGCGCGTTTTCTACGCGGCATCCACATTTGCAGATGTGTCGCCGTCCGATCATCTGGCGGGACGGAGAGGTGCAAGTCTTTGGTGTCTCGGTCATCCTGAGGAAAGGTCAATTCCGCATGTGTTTGCGACAGGTTGCCGTTGCCTGCCGGGAGGACAAGGTGGCGATCTTGGGTTGGGCATTGATCCAGAAACTGGGCAAACAATGCATCAATCTCTCCGGTGCCGTCATGCGGCCCACTGAAATTTCCGAAAGAGAAATTCATCACAACTGGCGCATAACCGTTTTTAGTGCGAAACCGCTGCGCTTGGTGGTGTAGGTCTTGTAAGGCAAGGGCCAAAGCCGGGAGCGAACTTTGTCCGGTTGTATCTTGTGTCACCCGAGGCGGAAGTGTTGCGCAAATGATCGGACGTGTTTGCAGAGACTTGGACATTGGGTGGCCCGCGGCGACACCGGTAATATGCGTCCCGTGCGAACGCCTCAGAGACACGGGTGAAAACTCTCCATTCCTAAAATCAATCTGACCAGTCTTGCGGTAAAAGGCGCTTTCATCGAGCAACCCGGCCTTGGTATGCGCCTTTAACAGAGCATCCGTGGCGTCTTTGTCGATAAAACGCCCCATGCTTGGACCGCCTATGTCTTTGTCAGGCAGGGTTGCCATCACCCAGGCATGTTCAACGCGGGTTGACGTAGGGCCGTCGCGAAAAAGATCGTTGGCAAAGGCAATCCCGTCATCAATCACCGCCATAACTACTGAATTATCGCAGGTACTGATTTGCGCTGGTTCGACAAATTGCGCCGCCGCATCGATCATGTCGTCTGAATGGATCATGCCGTCTTTGATCGCAAAGATTCCAAATGTCCGTCCCGTTTCATTCAGCTGTTCCAAGAGCCGATGCCGCACGAAAACGGCGACCAACCGGCGGCCGCCTGATTGGGCGCGGTCTTGGGGACTGTAAACTGAGGGGATCAAAAAGTCGTCTGGTGCAAACTGCTCGGCCAGCTCATTGAGGCTGACCTCTCTGAGATCAAAGAGAGCCGACCACCAAGGGTTTTCTGCCGTTTCTGACCGCGCTGAATGTAGGTTTATGCGGGCGGCCAAAATTGCGTCCAAGGGCGGATGCGCTGGGCTGGGGGACGCCGGCGGTGTTGCAATCCATCTCATGGCCACGGCTCAACCCTCCGTCCGCGACGCAGGATCTTGCCATTCTGACACGGCCTTTTTCCACAACCAATGTAAGGGCTTGGAGTTCAGAGCTTTGCCATCAACCTGATGCGTTCGGGTCTTGGCCCAAATATGGTCTTGGTCCTTGGCCCACCACTCAGCCGCGTCGGCGTCGCCGATGTCTGTGTGTCCTTCGCCACAGCTCGCACGGCACTGCTTGTCCTTTTTGGCGTCGTATAGTGCGTGCCAGTCAAAATCGTCGTTGCCACCGAATTGTGGTCCGACGAATTTGCTTGATGTCCAAGTGTCAGAGCCGCCGCATTCCGCTTCGATCAGGTCGGCAACAGTTAATCCCAATAGGGCACCTGCGGCGCTGTCGACTGGGAAATGTACACCAGCGACAGTGCGATTGACCGCAATCCGGGCGGCAGTGCGCATCAGCATTTCGCCCCAATACCCATCATCTTCATAGGGTTTCTGAGCGGCGGCACGTAGAATTTTCCATAACAAACGTGCTGTCAAAAAGGCTTCGGTGGCATGGCCGCTTGGCAAGGAGCCGTGGTTTGGTGTCGGAATGATCGGCTGGATTTGCGGCGAATATTCCAATGGCCTTTTGACGGCGAGGATGTATTTCATCTGCATTTCAACAAAGTTGGCAAATCGCAATCCTGCTTGCAGCAACTCTAATGTATAGGGCGTGCGGGCGGGATCCATGTAGGCAATAGTTGCGTAGAACGGGGCCGGGGAACCAACCTGACTTAGAATTTCAGCGGCCCGATCCGCACGAATGTCAGCATAGCCCGAGACCCATTTCATCTGTTGGCGAAATTGCTTTTCTGTGGGTCTGACCATCGAAATGACTTCGCTGATCTCGGCGCGCGGAGTTGCGTCACCGATCAAATCGGTTTTCCATAGCGTGGCCTTGACCCCCTTTTTATGCTCGGGCGCTGTGATCGCCACACGCGATCCCAGTTCAGACATCCAAAGGCTGGCCCGCACATCCGCAGACAAAGCGGCGAGGTTGGCAGGATCATTTTCCTGTAACGGCGGTACGTTTTCCCGGATTTTCAACGGGCTACCAACAACACCGTCGCGGTTGGTCAGGAAGGCTTCGGCCATCATGGGGCTTTGTGGCTGACCAAAGGCAGCAAAGGCGGCTTGGCTTCCAAAGGCTGCAAAAGCCGCGGAATTTCCAAAAGCTGCAAAGGCTGCAAAAGCCGCAGACGGGGATCCAAAATCTTCTGTGCTCATAGTCCACTCCCTAAGAAAAGTTATTCAGGTACGCCCACGGCGCGTAATGCATCGGCAAATATTTGGCCCACTTGAAACGGGGCGCTGGGAGACGATCGAAGCCAATCGCTCACTCGCAAATTCGGTTGCATCCGCTCCAAATCCTTGAGTGCCTTTTGGGCAGCCGCTTCATCCCCGGACAAATGATGCGCCACCACAAGCATTCTCAGAGTCGAGGCATGCGTTCGGTTCAACCTGAGCGACGCTTTGGTCAGTTCCAGGGTCCGGTCGTAATTTCCAGCCGTCAAATTTGCACCAGCCGCTAGGGCGAGGAAAAAGAAGCGGTGCGGATCAAGAGGCGCAAGGGCCAGAGCCTGTTCCGTATCGCGGACCCCCTCGGTGCCGCGATCCTGAAACGCATATAACATCCCGCGCAATAACCGCCCGTGGGCATCATTTGGATTATGCGTGAGTGCCGTGTTGTAGTCTTCCTCGGCATCGTCAAGCTGGCCAAACAGGTTGGTCAAAACGATGCCACGGTTGACCAAAGCATGGGTGTTTTCGGGATCAAGATCCAGCGCCCGCGACGCACATTCCATCGCGGTCGTTGCGTCTTCTTTGGGATTATCAGACCAACCCTGCTGCGCCTTGAGCACATGCCAACGCGCTAACCAGGCCAGGGCATTGGGTTGATGTGGGGCACGATCGACCAGCGCTTCCAGAAGCTTTTTGGCCCAATTGAAATCAGAGGGGGACAGCCGATGCATCAGCCCGACGGCGGCACAAAGCAGGCTGTAATTGTCCAAGCTTTCCACTGGAAACAGCCGCACCCGCTTGATCTCGTTCAAGACGATAGACTTACGAATTTTGGAGACAATTTCCTGAACAAGATCAAAGCCGTTAAGAACGTCTTGTTTGTCTATTGCGAAGCGTTCAAACAGGACCGTCTCATTGCTCACGCGGGAGGCCAATTCGATGTCCAGCACGACTTGCGGCCCCTTTAAGCGATAGCGGCCTGTGATAACAAAATCAGCCCCTAACCTTGCCCAGACATTTCGAAGATCAAGATCGGGGCCTTGAAATGGAAGGCAGGACATGCGCGAAATCACTCGCGCGTCGCGGGTGCGGGACAAGGCTGAAGCAAGCTCATCCGCGATGAGATCCCCCATCGCGCCGCCAGGGTCGTCACCAACGATAAGCCGCGGTGAGATCACTGCAATTGTAGGTAGCACATCAGCCGCGGACAGGTCTGGCACAACTGCGGTTTTGGGATCGAAAAGATGGGCTCTGAACAGGCGCTCACTGTGCCCACTTCTTCGCAATTGCACATCACCCAAGTCTTCGAACTCGAATTCGGGCGCTGAAGTTGCGGCTTCTTTGATGCCAACAGAGACAATCATTTCACCCGGGCCAGCCAGATCAGACATGTCTTTGGCCGTGGCGGCGCTGCGCCCGGTGACATCAATTCCGATTTTGATATTTGGATGGGTTTCATCTAGGGCGCGGCGCAGTGTTTCGGGCAGGTTTTGGACCAGCATCGTCACCTGCGCGTCGTTGGCATCAACAACTTGCGCACTCTGTGACAAGACCTGCTGGGCCGCGTTATCACCGCCTTGCAGATGCACCAGCGCAGCGCTTGAAGCGTCAAATCCAGCCGCAGTTTCGGCCAAAATCGCGCCAATCCTTGGCTCGTCGGTTGTGATGAATTCACCGCCGTTCAGAACAAAACCGCGCTTTGGGACCGTTTGAAGCACCTTGCGAGATCGGTCACCCAAAGCCCGCCTGATATCAGAAATACACTGGGTCAAGCTGTCATCAGTTACATTTAAATCGGGCCAGACGGCTTCTATCAGGTCGTCGCGGCGAACTAGGGTACCAAGGTTGTCGACAAGCACCAACAGCACTTTTTCAGATTGCGGACGCAAATAGACGGTCTCGCCTTTGTCGTCGTGCAACTTTTTAACGGTCGGAAGAAAGATTAAGCGCCCGAGGCGGATCGCCTCCGGTGCTTCAAATTCCGACGCCATCCGCACCCCCCTTTTGTGAACGCTGGCAATCTGCGGTGCAGTTGGTCGCAGGCCACCCGCACGGTAGTTTACACCTTTACGTATGGTTAGCGAGTCCGCAGTTCCTCTAGGGCGCGAAAAAACAACCGAAAAACGCGAATGGTCGTCAACCAGTTCACATTTAGCGCGCAAAATGGGGCGAGGCGCTTGTGAGGTCGGGAAGGGGAGGGCATGAATCATAATACATGAGAGAAACACGCCGCAGCCATTAGGGAGCGGAGAGGCTGCGGCGCATTTTACCTAAAATTTACCTAGATGAATTGTTGCAGGAAAACGCATTCATCGGCATCGGCGCTCACCAGGGTCAAGTTGCTGTACGTCACAATTTGACCTGTCTTGACGGATTTGGCACTGATGCTGATGTTCTTGCTTCCTACGGCAAAGAACTTGGGCAGCTCAGGGTTTTTGATCAGGAACCCGTTGACATGGGGTGTCCCGGTTCGGGTTCCGATCAACCAACCATTGTCACCCAGAGTGACTTCGGCCGAGCCAATCGCAGGTGGGGTAAAGTTAATAATTGTGGTGAAGTCACAAAGCTCTTCGATGTGGATGTAGTTGCCTTCTGTCAAAGGCAGAGCCGGGGCGGTCGCGTTCTGCATCGCCATGTTGTTTGTCAGACCAAAGCTTGGCGTTTCGCCATCATCGGTGCAATGCATCCAATGGGTGCGAAAGGATTTGCCGGATTTGTCTGTGGCGACTGCGAAATAGGCCCCGCCCTTTTCCAGCTTGCCGTGTCGCTCACCGCCATGCAGATCCATGTTGTAATAGACATGGGTCGTAAGAGTGCCAACCGAATAGGTGCCCGAAGCATTTTCGATCACTGGCATGAGTTCTATTGGCGCGGTCGTATAGGGATAGACGGACACGTTTGTAATGGGTTGCGGAATCGGGATCATGTTTTCTCTCCTGTTGGCGTTGTGGGCCTGATGGCTGAGATCAGGCTTTGCTGGTCATTTCGACGGCTGCATCTGTGATGTGCGTCATTGGTCCCTGTGGGGCTCGGCGGAAGCTGAAGGAGCCGGTGCCACTTTCCCAACCACCAACCAAAACCAGCTCAGCTTCCAGGATTGGACGGGCGTCATTGTTGACGACAACGGGGGCGTAGCCATCCAATGAAATGACGTAGTTGGGCCCGTTCACATCGCTATATTCATGATAGCTGCCAGTGACTTGGGCTGTTGCGACATTGGGGTGCTGCAAGGCTTGCGTCACATGTGCGATGCCGCTCACCATGCGGTTGGGTGTGCTGACGGTGAGTGCCAGCGTCAACACCGGCGCGCCGGCCATGCCGTTCGATACGCGGTAGTTGACAAGAAATAATCCAGTTTCGCCGGTCTCTACTTTCGTGTCCATAATCATGGTCCTTGTGCAGTGTTCCAGGCCCCACTGACCTGGCCCGTTAACCATGGCAGGTCCGTCATTTCGGCACCTGAAAACACTCCGAAAAAAATACGAAAACCTGCTCTAAGGCAGTTTCGGATTTTTTTCGGCTTTCCTTCACGACACAAACGCCGCCGCCCGATTAGCGTTCTTGCAACACCAAAAAACTGTAGGGGAGGCTAGAATGTCTAAGGTTAGTGAAGCCGAAAAGTTCAACACTGAAATGCTCACGAACAAGGGTATGCTCATCAGTTTTGCGACTTTGCTCGCGAAAAAATATGCCACGCCTGACGCTCTGATTTCTGCGGCCAATGGCTTTATTAAGTCCAAATCGCAAAATGGTGTCGCTGATTATGCCACTGATTATGACGCGGTTTTGACGTCTCAGCAGGTCATGCAGGTTTATACTTTGATGTATTGGAACGGGTTTTTCAAAACCACGTTGATTGACCCCGACACGCAGAAAAAGACCAAGGGTCCGACCCTTGTCATTGCCGCGACGCTAGACCCGCAAAAGCCATATCATATTGGGTTTGGTCGCAGCGAAGTCATTGACCCAACGTTCAAGGCACTGACGTTGGACTGGGAAAAAACGGCGGTTCAGAACAATTCCGGCCGACTGATTTTTAATTTGGTTCCGACGAAATCCAACACGACGGAACGGGTGTTTTCAGGCATTTGGACCAATTCTGATGGCAAGAAACACCTCGTTGTAGGCACTGAAACCACTGCGGATGTGAGTGAGGAAGACAAGAAATTGCTGCCGCCCGGTTTGGTGGAAATCCTGCCACTTATCTCTGCCTTGGGCGCGATTGTCGGCATGTTTGGAGCCGTCGCCGCGATGCTTTGGATCGGAAAACAGTGGAAAGAAAAGAACCTCGACCGGCAGGAAAAAGAAGCAAAGGCCCGCGAAAATCCAGACAATCAGCAGGATCAGGACGCCGCGCAACAGGCCCAGAAAGACGATCAGGGGGCCGCTGCTGCTCAGGACGGGCAGGCCGCCAACCTGCAAGATGGTGCGGCTGAAGTCGCGGCCATACCAGATCCGGTTTTTAATCAAGCTGTACAGGCAGATCAGGATGCTCCGGCTTTGCCTGCTCCTGCTGATGCGCAAGCCGGTTTAGAGGCTGCAGTCCAGGACCAGCAGGCAGGTGATCAACGCGATGCCGCCGCGGCCCTTGCCGAAGATATTGATGCAAACCCCATTGTCGTTCAAGACGAGCCTTCCGGTGAAAGCGCTCCGGCTGAAGTCGATGTCGAGAGCAGCGTTTTGTCCATCAGCGGCGAAGATTAATCCCCCAAATTTTCCAAAAGGAGTTTCGCAATGACCGTCACCGCCACCCAAGCCCCCGCTAAGAAACCGCAACTCAACGATCCGAAAATGATCAAGGAGGCAAATCGCTTTACCCTGAAAATGGTGCAGGACAAAACACTTTTGTTGGGGTGGTTTGATATGCTGACCAAGGCCCTAAAAGACAAGACCTATGAAGTTCAGATTATGGACAACTTCATTGCCCAAAAGACGTTGAACAAGACCGATGATTTCAACACGACCTATGATTACGTGATTCAAGCACAGCAAAAACTGCCAGCTTACAAAATCTATTATTGGTCGGGGCTTTATAAAACCTCGCGCAAAGGTCCCAACGCGTCTGCGAACGAACCGGGAAGCGTGGTTTCGGTTGTTGGATCTGGGAAAAACAACGTCGCCCCCTTTGTGTCTGTCGCCAAGGCCGAACTGATCAACTACAAATTCGACCAGCTTGTTCTAAGCTGGGACAGCGCAGATGGGCTTAATGCAACATCGGGCCGGTTGGTGATGGGCGTGCGCAACATTGCAGGCAAGGCGACGCGGTCGTTTGCCGGGATCATAACCGAAGATGGGACGAAATACACCTATGCCGGGGTATTGGTTGATCCAAACAGCGCGGGTGGACAAGGGGCGACCAAAAAGGCTCCTCCGCAGACGTCATCCAGTTTGAAAACATTGGAATATGCCAATCAAATCATCAACATGGTGAGTCAGGCCCTGTTTATGGCTGTTAACATGGGCATGCTCTACAAAACCGGCAAGGAAATCCAGGAGCTGAAGAAAAAGATCGACAGCGGCGAGGGGACAAAGGCCGACGAGGACAAACTGAAAAAAGCGTCTGACAATGAGGATGTCAGCGAAAAAGCCGCCGACCAATCCGTCGAAAAGGCTGAGGAGGTGCGGCAGCCGGTCGAGGAGATGTCAGAGGAAGAGTTCGCCATTGGCTCCGAAGATGCGGCACCGGCGTCCGAGCCAGAGGAGCTGTCAGACATCGAAGCCCCCGCAGACATGGAAGACGTAAAGCTCTCGGAAAGCGAGGCGGAAACCGCGCAGGAAGCCATCGAAGAGGAAGTCGAAGCCGAGGGCGAAGAGCCCAACACCGTGTCTGGCGAAGGCGAAGAAGGCGAAGAAGGCGAGGGCGGTGCCATGGAAGATGGCGAAGACGTTCTTACCACAACCGCCGAAGACATTATCTGACGCAATATTCGGGTGTTTGGGCCGGGCCTGAACACCCATACCCAGGAGCAATCTCATGACCGCATCTCCCGCAGCCATCACGGCAGCGAAGTCTTTCGCGACGGCGCTTGCCAGCAATATCAAACTCCTCAATAGCTTTATCGCCGTTGAACGCAAAATCATCCAGATCAACCCAAAATTCAGCACTGCCGAGTTGGATAATTTTCTGGTCCAAAAAGGGTATAACTGCACGATCGATCAGGTTGCCCAATACGGCAAACCGATCCTGTCTGAACCCGCGCATTGGGCGGGCAGCTATCACACACAATTGTGCCCCCAAGGAGAAACAACCTGGACCAAGGGGCCGATGTTGGTGATTGGCACGGATGGCAGTGTCACGATGGATGGTGTCACCGAACCGGGCGTCAAATTTTCCTTTTTGAACATGACGTTTGCCGAGGCAAAGCTGTTGTTTTATACGGCTACGTTGCCCGCCAAAAAGGGTGACAACAGCTCAAACTCGGCCAACTCCAAGAACCGAGCCAAAGCCTTTTTCGGCACATATGAGGGGCAAAAAATCACTGGCCTTGTTGTGCCACCTGATGCCCCGAAAACGTCAAAACATGAAAGCTCTTTCATGAAGACGTTCAACCAGATTGCCAAATACATGGGCCAAATCAATCAGGCATTCATGATCTACGATCTGATCAAAAAGGCGACCAAAGCCGAAGAAGCGGGCAACGAGGGCGAAGTCATGAACGTCCGCGGTGAGCTAAGCCCCGAAATTTCCGACGTCAGTCAATCGCAGGGCGAGGTGGCAACCGCACAACAGTCGGAAATTGAAACCCAAGCTGGTGAAAATGGTCAGACTTTGGAAGAGGCCGCTGACGCGCTGCGAGAGATGCAGGCGGATGATCTCGGGGTCGATGAAGTCCCAGATGTGGCAGAGGCGCAATTGGACGAGGCCGGAGCAGAAATTGGCGAGACCTCGGTGGCCGATGGCGGCCTCGATATTGGGGCGTCCGTTGGCGAGGAGGCCGTTGGCGACCTCGCGGTTGATGCCCTTTTGGACGATGCGCTGTTGCTCGTCCTGCTTTGATCACCCTCCATTTAACCAAAGGAACATACCATGGACCAAGCTCAAGAAACCCAAGTCATGCAAGCCTTTTACGACCGTATTTTCGAAATGGTCACCTATTCCACGGGCAATAGCCCGGCGGTCAACAACCCCAGCAGCACCCTCGTGCAGCTTGTGACCGATGGCTCAATCAACCTCGACGATTACAAAGACATGATCAGCCCAGACAATCCCAATGGTGATCTGACCCATGCTGAAGCATTTTACACCAAGTTTAACAAATCCGGTGGTATTACACCGACATATGAACCTGCGACCGGGTCGCTTGGCCAAGTTTACAAAGAGATCGTTGATGGGGCGCAGACGTCTTTGAAGCCGTCCAAGCAGCAACAGGATGAGTACAACAACGCGTTGAAATACTTGTATGTTGATGTGAAAACCAAAGACCCGCTCACCGGGAAGGTCACGATTAGCAAAGGGTCATCCGCGATTTACAAGGCGTATTTGACCTTTCAGAAAGCCTATGCGGACGCCTTGGCAAACTATCGCACCACGTTTTTGAACTACGACATGTCTCAGCCCGAGCAGCAGAAAAAATTTGAGGCGCAGGCCCCGAAATTGCAGAACGCAATTGATACAGCGTGGAGCAATTGGACAGCTGACGGCCACAAGGCTGCCGTTGAAGAGGTTCTGGCGTTTTTGGCTGCGAGCGATAACAACATTATTGCGAATGTCATCGGTGATGCCCAGAAACTGATGAGTACCTCTCAGCAGGCCCCACTTGTCACGGGCGGCGGGCCATGGTGGTTGACGGGTGCGTCGCCGTCGACATTTTGGGATACAACAAAAGCTGAAGGGTGGATGAATTTCACGCTCAACAGCAATCATTTATACACCTCTGACAGCTCATACTATTCGCAATATCAGCAATCTGCCGGTTCGTCCTTTCTTGGGTTGATTGGGTGGAGTGAGCAATCTGCTGGCAAAACCACGTCGCAGTCGCACCATATGCAGGGCGATAATCTTGCGATTAGTGGCCAGATGATGACGGTGACCATCGAACGTCCTTGGCTGAGTTCGTCCTTGTTCAATCTGAGTGGTTGGAATGAACTGGGGCAACCGGCAGGGTGGATTTCCAAGGGGAGCCTGAGCGGCATCGCCGCAGCCTTAACCGCGGGGGACAAGCAGGACATGCCTGTTGTGCCCACGGCCTTTGTGATTGTCAAAAATCTGACCGTTACCGCCAATTGGACAGCCCAAGACAGTTCGGCTCTGACCACTGCGACTTCGGCCAGTGGTGGCTATCACTTTGGACCGTTCCACGCAGGTGGCTCTAGTTCGAGTGGTTCGTCGCATCACACAAGTAATAGCACATTTAGCGGCGGCACTTTGAGTATGCCTGACCCGCAGATCGTGGCCTTTGTCAATCACATCACCCCGATGAGCCCACCTGAAAAAGGTTGATGTCACGAGCTGTGGAGGCAAACCGATATGACGAAACCTGTGCTTCAACTGATGCCGACGCCGTATCGGATACGCCGCGCCACCTATAAAAACGCGTACTCCCCCACAAACAGCGGGGGGAGTTTTGAGGCGGCCTATGCTCTGAGAGAGCTGGTCGACCCTATTCCTGAGATGACGCAGGAGTTTATAGCCGGGGCATCGTGTGAATCCACTTATGGGATGATCATAAAAGGAGCGGATGGCGGGGGTGAATTTAGCCTCGTGAACAAGATCATTAACCAGGATCGCAAGGTTTTTGACGATGCTGCTCTTGCGTCTTTGTCTATCACACCATCCAGTTGGCGGGCCGTGACTGCGGTGCCCGAGGATTGGATGGATCAGTCAGCAGAAGGGTTTGTGAAGGCAAGTATCAATCCCAAAACCCTACGAATTGAGGGCATGAGGCAGGAGTTTCAAACAATCGAGGCTCATCCTCAAGAGTTGTTGTTGTTTAATGGCCATCGTGCAAAAAAAATCCCGCAGGGCACTGACATTAAAAGAATTGAAGTGTCGCTTTTAGAGGTTACGATCGAACGACCCTGGTTTGATTTGAATCTGTTTAAGACATCTGGTTGGACCTTGCCCGGGCAGACTGCGGGGTATGTTTCAAAGGGCGTTGCCAAACCCTCCAATACCGGTGTGATGCCGCTTGTTGTGACGGGGCTCTTGGTTGGCCAGACCATCAAAGTCATCGGCGACGTTGCGGGCGAGGGGCAAGCGTTCTTGGCAGAGGGGATGATCGATCAGGCTGCGATAGGGCCGTTTCCAATATCGGATACGCGCTCTCAAAGGGATACTTCCACGCCTCCAACAAACGATCCAGATCTTTACTTGATCGGCGTTATATCCACGCCCATTCCGGCGTCTCCACAGTGACATCGGTTTTAGACGGCATTGGTCGTTTTGCATTGTGCCTCATGAGAAGCATGGTTGAATCTTAAAGGTCGCGACGTTTGCTCGCGTCCTCATCGTGCACCCACAAAATCCCTAATTTTCAATTAAATAACGGTTGATGCGGTTAGGACCGCATAAATTAGCACATGGCAAACAGTTGACGTGAAGCAGCGCAATTCGAACCAAGCATCGTTCAAACCCAAGCGGTTGAGTGCTTACCCTGTTCGATTGCAATCAATAGGAGACTGACATGCCTAGAAGTACAACGATCCCAGCGGTTCAAAATCAATGGACAGAACTGACTGACGGTGAGGTTTCGACAGAAGTTTTGTTTCAAAACCGGTCGGGCTATTCGATGGATTTCCAAGCCACCGCTGATGCAAATGCCCCGACATCGCTTGGTGGTGCTATCCAGTATCGACCGGGTCAAGGTGAGCGCGATACGCTTCAAAACATCTTTCCCGGCGTAAGCGGAGCAAACCGTCTTTGGGTTTACTCCCATAATGGCGGCCTTATTTCCATTCAGCACGGGTAAAGAAAATGACAAAGAGCCCATTCTCTCTCGGCAGGCCGTTTCACAAGCCAAAGCGGATCGTTGGTGCCCAGGCACCCATGATCGTTGTCCCCATTCTGGGCCAGTCAAACGCGGTTGGGCGGGCCGGGTTGGATGGGCTGCCCTATCACCCTGCGGGTGTGTTGCAATACGATCAGGCCGGGGCTTTGGTCGCGCCGACCACGCCGCTCGACCACCGCATCACCACATATTCCGATG
>NZ_JBOEGM010000052.1:0-11354 GCF_050633425.1 Pelagimonas sp.
GTTTGTAATGCGACAGGTTGATCGCCTTCATCTGCGCGGCGTCGATCTTGGACCAGACGCAATGCGCATGCCGCCGCCCGTTCTTCTCATGAAACACAATCGCGCGCGGCTGGCCTGTCAAACCGAGCCGCGCCTCGACATCTTTGATGGCAGTTTCAAAGGTCGGGACGTCGACCGTCTCCTGCGGCGGCGGGTTCAACGAGAGTGAAAACAGATACTTCCTGCACTTGGTCCCGCTGGCTATGGCCTCGACCTCGGCGAATGCCTCGCCGAGGTCTTGTGTCATAAACCCTTCAACCGTATGCACGGTGACATGATCATTGTCCCGCGGATTGAGTAAATGCCGCGCCAGCTCCGCCCCAAAGGCCCGCTCGTTGCCTTCGAGGATCACCGTGCGCCGCGCTTTCCGAGTGCTTGCATCAACGCCGAGCGGATCGCTAGAAGATGCGCGTTCGCCTCGACAATCTGTGCTTTGGTGTCTGCGTCCTCGATCAAAATCCCGAGATTGGCATGATGCGCGAGCTGATTGAGATTGCTGGCAATCCGCGACTGCCCCAACAAGGCCAGCACTTCAGCCACGGCTTTCTTATCCGCCATCGCATCCGCAGGCCGTGTCTTGCGCAGCTTGGCATCTTCGGCAAACACACAAGCCCGCACATAAGCGCTCAGCGTCATCCCCGCCGCCAGCTCTTCCAACCGACCCCGCTCTTCGCGCGTCAGCCGCAACGTAAAAGGCGACATCTCCCGCCGAGGCGACGCCGTGGACGGTTTGCTTTGCCCCTGCGCCGCCGCCTGAAACCCTTCGGAAACATCCGGCGCATGCTTCGCCTCGCCCCACCTCATAGTCCGGGCTCCCGCAGATCGATCTGGATTGAGGGATCGTCAGAAGCTTCGCATTCCTCCGCCTCACTTTCCCGAGCCGCAATCTCATCCAACCTGTGGATAACTTCCGACTCACCCTTGAGAACCTCCGCCCAATCCTCTAACTCAGAAAGCAGTTGCTCCGCGAGTTCAGGTTCTAGGTTCCTCCTCTCCGGTGCACCATTATTCTTACGCGGAAGAGAATGAACCACACCACATTTTGAAAAACATTACGCGTTCATGCAACGCGTGAGAACGGCCGTTGCAATACGTGCTGTATCCTTGTGGCTTTATGGCGTGGCTTCATGGCGCTGTTGGGCAAAACTGCCTTGTTCGCGCCAGAAACCGCGGCGTTGGTCACGGTCCGCTTGGCGCTTTAGATTGGCAGCGTCCGCGTCGGGCATATGTCTTCTATCTCTTTTGGCGCGGAAGCGTGGCAAGTCTGCCTATCAGGTTTAGCCAGATTTGGGCCCGCAAACCTCATAGATTGACGTTTCTCCCAATCTGGCAACCAAGCTCTGCTCGACTTCTTGAAGGACACCCGTGACGCGCTTGTGCAGGGCGTGTTCAACGGAACAGGTTGAGGTTTCGTTGGTTTCCTCCGCCGCGACCAAGCGTTCATCAAGCGCGAGGTAAACATCGGCGAGCGTGATGTCTTGAGGCGCGCGGGCCAGACGCCACCCGCCAGCGTGGCCTTTTTCGGAGGTCAGCAGGCCTGCTTCTCTGAGCTTTCCCAAAACGCGTCGTACGACAACAGGATTGGTGCCGGCATGTTTTGCGATGTCAGCCGAGGTTCGCACATGGTCAGGATCCCCGGCCATGTGGCTCAGAGTGTGCAGGGCAAGCGACAGGCGTGAGTTGCGCTTCATGTGCGGTTTTTCTCCGAATAGAGGTCACACGTAACTTTTGCGGTTGCATTAGTCTAGTAACTTTCTAAGTTGCGTGACTCACTGGGTTACCAATGGAGTGTTTCATGTCAGATAATCGACTTCCCGTCACGGTGCTTTCAGGCTTCCTCGGAGCAGGCAAAACGACGCTGCTCAACCGTGTTTTGAACAACCGCGAAGGTCGTCGCGTTGCCGTTATTGTCAACGATATGTCCGAGGTGAATATCGACGCCGACCTCGTGCGAGCGGAAACAGAGCTAAGCCGGACGGATGAGACGCTTGTCGAAATGTCGAATGGGTGCATTTGCTGCACCTTGCGGGATGATTTGCTTGATGAGGTGCGTAAGCTCGCGGGGGCGGGGCGGTTTGACTATTTGTTAATCGAATCGACCGGTATTTCAGAGCCTTTGCCTGTGGCCGCGACCTTTGATTTTCGCGACGAATTTGGTGACAGCCTTTCCGACGTCGCCCGGCTTGATACTATGGTCACCGTTGTCGATGCCGTGAACCTTTTGAATGACTATTCGTCGCACGATTTTCTCCGTGACCGGGGTGAAACCATGGGTGACGAAGATGAGCGCACGCTTGTCCACCTGTTGACCGACCAAATCGAATTTGCCGATGTCGTGATCCTCAACAAGGTGGAGGATGCGAGCGCAGATAAGGTTGACGCAGCGCGCAAGATTATCCGCAGTCTTAACGCGGACGCGGAGATCATCGAGACCAACCATTCTGTGGTGGCAGCGGAGAAGATCCTGGACACGGGCCTCTTTGATTTTGAGCAAGCGCACGAACATCCGATGTGGGCCAAAGAGCTGTATGGTTTTGCGGACCACGTGCCCGAGACCGAGGAATATGGCGTTGTCTCATATGTATATCGTGCGCGCCAACCGTTTGTTCCCGAGGCGGTTCTCGCTGTGTTGAACGGGCAAATGCCGGGTGTCATTCGCGCTAAAGGGCATTTTTGGATCGCGACACGGCCTGAATGGGTTGCGGAATTTTCGTTGGCAGGTGCCTTGTCGAGCGTTAAGCCAATCGGGATGTGGTGGGCCAATGTCCCTAAGGAGCGGTGGCCCGAACACGCCTCTGCGCAGGCTTATCTGACGGAGCATTGGCAAGAGCCGTGGGGAGACCGTCGTCAGGAACTGGTTTTCATCGGTTCGGGAATTGACTGGCCTTTGCTCAAGTCAAAGCTGGATGCCTGTCTGGTTCCGGTGGTTTTGGCGGCTGGCCCCGATGCCTTGCCTCTTGATTTGCCTGATCCGTTTCCAGGTTGGCGACGGGCCGAGGACGCGGCATGAGTGTCGTTGAACAGCTTGCTAAGGCAGCGGATTCCGGTGTCGATGTTGTGGATTATTCAGAGCAGCTCAGCAGGTTCTTGGAACCTGACTGTGCGGCTGCGATCTGGCATCGGCAAACGCCGCCATCCATTCAGGTCTGGCTTGACGCCCTTGCACCTGAGCTCTTGCCGAAAGGTCGGGTCGTTCTGCGGCCTGACGCGGTGGCGAAAACAGTCGATCATTTGTGCGATATGTCCAAATTGCCAAATGGCCCAGAGCGTGACTGGTTCATCGCGGACATCACGTCATTGGCAGTTAGGTTTTCCGGCCTGATGTCCGCCACGTTTTTACGGCTGCGGCTTGATGTTGTCACAACAAATGCCTGCCGCAAGTTCCATGTCGACGCTATCAAGGGGCGATTGGTTTGCACGTTTCGTGGTACTGGCACGCAGTACGGGCTGTCGATGAAGGGGGATGACCCTCAGCGTGTTTTCACGGTTCCGACAGGTGCGCCCATCCTGTTGCGCGGATCACTCTGGCCCGAACAACCGGCCAAGGGTCTTTTGCATCGCTCTCCCCCGATCCAAGGTACGGGTGAAACCCGGCTTGTTCTGGTATTAGACCCAGTTTCGGATCCAGAAGGTGAGTGATCGAAAGGGCAAGCCATGACCCAAAACTCCGGCAATCAAGTCTGAGACGCAAGATGTGGCCAGCCCAAACCGTAAGGGGCGACTTTTGGACGGTCGATCTGGGGTGAGTATTGGCGTCACCTTTTCCTATATGTGACGCGAAAAGGCTCAGGGATTGCAACAGGAGCCGATGGATTAATCAGTGGTTGTGGAAATGCGCGAATAACGGGGGCGCTGGGGATTCGGTCTTGACACGCTCGGGTGTTGGGACGACAAGTTTTCCCGGCAGTTTTTACGCTAAACACCTTTTGAAACTATGCATTGAGGATCTCGTTGGACGCACTTATTCCGCTCGATGTCATACTGAATGAAGGTCGAAAATATGTTCAGGGTACACAATTGATTGCACGCGGCGGCGAGGCGCTGGCCGCAAAAGGTCTGTTGGCTGACGGTGCGGTTGTTCATGCTGCTGGGTTTCATAGTATTTCTGATCGGACCGTCTCATTGCGCGTCGGTGCGTCCCAGGATGGGGATGAGACGCTAGGCACCATTTCCTTTCGCACGGCGTCGGGCGAAAAGACGGATGCAAGTTTTGTAGCGGGTTCGTCAAAAGCGCCAGATGGCAATGTCCCGCCGCAATGCAAATTTCGCCTCAAGGAAGCTTCGGGGCCGCTTGATGCAACATTCCACCTAGAGGGTGTGAGTGATACCGAGCAATTCCTCGTCGCGCTTATTCAGACGGTTAAAGTCCGTCACGAGATGCTGACCGATACAGTGAGCGACGTTTGGTTCACCGGTTTACGGGGCGCGGATATTCCGCTGTCTCGGCCGTTCCCGGTAGCGCAAGGGCACCTGTCGATTTCGTTTCGTCGCATGATGCAGTCTGACAACCGATGGCAGACTTTGCTAAGCTTTGACATGAAGGACCCTGAAGGTGCCCGCATCCTGCGCGGTACTTTGACCTTTGCTTTCAAATCGGAGACCAAGCCTGATGTCGATTGAAGCCATTGCCTCTGCGGTTCCTACCATTGAGCATAGCGCGGCAGATCTTGCTGAGCAGACCGGTGCGGACGAGGCATTTGTTCGGGCTTCGTATACGCCTTGTCGGTGGCCGAAGCCTTCATGGCGGCACAGGGTATTGAAAACGGCCTGATTGTAACCTGCGACCCCTATAGCCGCATCATGGCGGCTGAAGACAAATTAACCAATGCGGTGTTTGGGGACGCGGCGGCGGCCACATGGCTCCGTGCAGACGGTCGGACAGTCTCCAAAGGCCTTGTTTTCGGGACCGATGGGGCAGGCGGCGATGCAATCCGGGTTGATGCCGGTGGCGCGGCGCGTCCGCTTGTTTCGCTTGAACAAAGCGTCGGAACAGCTGAATTTGAGCGAGACGATTTGCGCCTGCATATGAATGGGCGGGACGTGTTCAATTTCGTCAACACCGTTGTGCCAAAGAGTTTCACCGCCAGCCTTGATAAGGCGGGGCTGACGATGGACGATATTGACTGGTTTGCGCTTCACCAAGGCTCTGCTTACATGCTGAAATCTTTGGCCAAACGTGCGGGCATACCAGAGGCTAAGCTTCGAATGAATATTCAAGACTATGGGAACACGGTTTCGTCGACGATACCTATGCTGCTTGAAGATCTGATGGCCTCAACGCCGATGGCGGGGAAGCGCGTTTTGATTTCTGGGTTTGGCGTTGGGTTATCTTGGGCGACGGGTGTGCTCGAATTCAACCGTTGATCGCATTTAAGACAAAGAAGAAGGGAAGACACATGACCGAGGCAGAAGCGCTTGCGCTGATCCACAAGGCCGCCGACGAGGTCACTCCGGGTGCCAGCGAAAAATTGACGATGGAATCTCACCTTCAGAATGATGAGATCTTTGACAGCCTCGACCTGATGAACTTCATGTTCGAGCTTGAGCACCTTTACGGCGAGAAGATTGAACAAGTTACCGAGGATTTTGATGACTATCGGGTCTCCACGTTGGTCGGTTTCATGAACAAGGGCTAGGAAATGTCTTGGCTCGTTCGGATCACTCTGCTGGCCGGGTTTTGCCTCGCCGTTTTTGTCATTGCGTTTGCATCGACCGATATGGGCCGAGGGTCGGCTGAAGGGAATTCATCGGGTTGTCTGGGGCGGCTTTATGCAAGCCCCGCTGAGACGGCAAAAGTTTTGTTTGTAGGGTCGTCCCGTTTGCGGCGAGGCGTCAAAAGCGATGATCTTGCGCGGGCAGCAGGGTTAGAGCCAGGGGACGTCGTCAACCTAAGTCACCCTAGTTTGGTTATGGATTTTGATCTGGCGCTGATCGAGCGGGCGTCGCGGATGACGGATGTTTCGCTGGTGGTTTTTGAAGTGCAGGCCCGCACACCAGCCATCATGGAGAAGCTTCCGCAAGTTGATCTGACGTCGTCATCAATTACTTCTGGGGCCTATACACAAAAGTTTACTGTTGGCTTGCGGATCGCGGAGCAGTTCAATCAAATCAGACAAGACTCTGAGAGCTTACTCCTGTCTGTCTGGGATACCATGCATTTGCAACGCGTGCGCATGCGTCTTGTCTCTAACATTCTGTTCCGCACCTCTTTTGCAGAAGGATATCGCAAGGAACTGCTCAATCCTAATTTGGGTCTTAACCCAGAGTATGCGGAGCGAAAGGTTGATTGTTTTCTGGACGTTTATTCCAAGGATGATCCCAAGTTCCAGGGGGAAGGCGAGCGGGACTTAGCTCAAAAACAACGTATCGCCAGCGAGCTTGCAGGGTGGCAGGATCCAGATCCGCGCGCATTCTTTACGTCTGAAGACCTGGCTCCGCGTCGCGATATGGTTCGGAAGATGGTGCAGCTTTCCAAGGACCGGGGGTTTGCAGTGGCTTTCGTTTACCTCCCATCCATGCATGTGCCGATTGACGACGCCTTTCTTGTTGAGAATTTTCAGTCCGAATTTGAGGCTGAGCTTCTCTTTCCAGACCCGGCCTTGCGGGACGCGATGGAAGCGGGCGGATACAAAGATGCGAGCCACCTCAATAAAACCGGACGCGCGTTGCTCGTGCCATGGCTTGGCGATCATGTGAAGCGCCTGCTCGAATTGGATGCATCGTGATAGTCGATTTCTTTTTGTTGCTCTGGCTGTTGGGGCTGACTGTGCCTGTCTACTGGGCCGCGCCGCATGCCGGGTTGCGCCTTTGCATCCTCTCCTGCGTGTCCCTTCTTTTGTTGTGGACATTATCACCGCTGATTCCCGTCACGCTTGTGTTTTACGGTTTCCTCATCTGGGGCTTTGCCCGAGCCCAGCAAAGCGGGGTGAGTGCCGATACTTTGCGGCGGATGTCTTGGGGCGTGTTTTTGCCATTGGCGGTCCTGGAATTTGTGCCGGCACAGTGGTTTGTGCAGGGTTTGCTGGGACAAACGGCGCTGAACGCCCCGACACTTGTGGGTTTTGCCTTTTTGGGGGTGAGTTATACAGCGATCCGCGCCTTCATCTTGATCCGCGAACGTGTGAATGGGCGCGGTGCAAGCGTGTTGGAAACCACAGCGGGCTTGACCTTTTTTGGCAGTTTCGTTGCAGGGCCCATTGCGGGTGGGAAGCCTTGGCAAGACTTGCAGGCCACGCTTAAAGGCCGGGATATGTTGATCGCCTTTTCGCGGGTGTTCTGGGGGGCGGCGATGTTGCTGGCGCTCAAACCCATGGTCGAAGGTGTGGACATCGCAGCGGTTACGGGGTTGGCCCCTGACAGCCGCGCGGTGGCGTGGTTGAGCATGTATCGCGGTTTTCTGGCGCTCTATATCGACTTTTCCGGTTATTCCGACGTCGCGATTGGAACGGCGTTGCTGTACGGCGTCAAACTTCCCGAGAATTTCAACTGGCCCCTGCGCGCAACGTCCATCCAGGAATTTTGGCGACGATGGCATATGAGCCTTGGTGCCTTTATCGGAACATACCTGTTCAAACCATTTGTCCGTAGTGTCGGCAAACCTAGCCGGGCTATTTTTCTCGCCTTTACTGCTGTGGGGTTTTGGCACTCGGTGACATTGCCCTATTTCATTTGGGGTGTTGGACACGGGGCCGCTTTGGCGTTGAATATGATCTTGCGCAAACGCTACGAAAAACGAATCCAGAGTGGGCCAAGGCTCGTTCGCTGGGCAAATGTTGGATTGGGCTGGGTCTTTACAATCAGCTATGTGTCCTTCCTCTCTCGTTTTGCCAATTCTTCGGATATCCACGAAGCATGGGCCTTCGTGACACAGCTATTTTGAAGTGGAGTAGATCATGCAGCGTTTAAAGAACCTGTTTGGTGATATCGTCATGGGGCGCGATCCAAAACTCCAACGCGACGCTTTCACTGTTTTGTTGGGCCTCGTTGGGCTGATCCTTTTGGCGGGTGCGTATCCCTTCGGCTGGCAAATGCCGGCATATGCCGCCTATTGATATGACCGCCGACGAGACATGTGACCGTCTGCATAACTGCTTTCACAAGGCGTCTTAATATACAGGTCACTGCCGCATGGAGTGTTCTGGCTTTTGTCAAAGCACTCTGTCTGCGGTCGATTGAACCGGTCTGCGCTGTCAAACCAGAGGTTTTTCACCGATGTGATTTGGGCCGTATGTCTGCGATGATCGACACGGATCACTCACCTTGCTGGGGACGCAGGCCTGCGATATGCAGCGTGAATGGCAGAGTGTGCCCTGCGGTGATCAATTCGTGACAGCCAATCAGGCACACATATAACAATGATGAGGTCGGATATGCTGGCGAAGCAACGTACAGGTATTGATGCCGCTGCCAGGCGGGTGTTGGACGTTGAAATACGCGGGTTGTCGCAACTGGCGACTGAGCTGCCGGTTGATTTCACCCCATTCATCGAAGCTGTTTTGGAGAGCAAGGGGCGGCTGATCATTTCCGGTATCGGCAAGTCGGCGCATATTGGCTCCAAGATCAGCGCGACATTGGCCAGCACCGGCACCCCGTCGCTGTTTGTGCATGCCACCGAAGCCAGCCACGGTGACCTTGGGATGATCGTGCCGGGCGACATTTGCATTGTGATTTCGAATTCTGGCCAAACTCGGGAACTCCAGGATCTGGTCGGGTATTGCAAGCGCTTTGCGATTCCGATTGCGGGCATTTCGTCGAACCCTGAAAGCGTGCTCATGCGCGCCTCGACCTATCAGCTCCTGATTCCCAAGGCCGAAGAGGCCTGTCCGATTGGAATGGCCCCGACCACGTCGACCACTATCACGCTTGCGCTGGGCGACGCCATCGCCGTCGCGTTGATGGAGCAGCGCGGCTTTACAGCGGATCACTTCAAAGATTTTCACCCCGGCGGAAAACTTGGGATGCAGTTGGCGACTGTTGGCGATTTGATGCATAGCGCTGAAGATCTGCCATTGGTCGACGGTGAAACCGACATGCAGGATGTTTTGTTGGTGATGACGTCTCGGGGGCTGGGTGCGGCCTTGGTCACCAAGGAGAAGACGCTGGTGGGGATCATCACAGATGGTGACTTGCGGCGCCATATGGACAACTTGCTGAGCAAAAAGGCGGCTGATATTGCCAGCGGCACTCCGCTGACCGTGTCGGCCAAGGACTTTGCGGCAGAGTCTCTGTCGATCATGAACGCTCGAAAAATCAACGTACTTGCCGTTGTCGACGATGAAAATCGGCCTGTTGGTATGTTGCACATGCATGACCTGTTGCGCGCCGGGGTGTCCTAAGCGCTTCCTCAAAGGGGTTTTTGATGAAAACCGTTATTCTTATTCCAGCCCGTTATGCGTCGACCCGGTATCCGGGGAAGCCGCTAGCCGAATTGACGCTTCCTGATGGCAGCCGCAAAAGCCTGATTGAAATGAGCTGGGACGCGGCCAACCGTGTGTCTGGCGTGGCCGAGATCCATGTCGTGACCGACGATGATCGCATTCGCGATCACGCAATTGGTTTTGGGGCCTCGGTGATCATGACCAGCCCAGAGGCCGAAAATGGCACGGCGCGTTGCGCCGAAGCTTTGGCGACAGGGCAGGTTGAAGCCGATTTGATCGTCAATCTACAGGGAGACGCTCCGCTGACCCCGGAATGGTTTGTCGAAGATCTGATTGAGGCCATGAAGCAGGATGCCGAAGCTCAGGTGGCAACGCCTGTCTTGCAATGTGATGCGCTCACCTATGGCCACTTCACTCAAGATCGCAAAGAAGGCCGGGTCGGCGGCACCACAGCGGTGTTCAACGCCAAGGGCCATGCGCTCTTTTTCTCCAAAGAGGTGCTGCCTTTTATCGACCCCGATAAAGTGCCCTCTGACGATATCCCTGTATATCACCATGTCGGGGTGTACGCGTATCGCCCCGATGCGTTGCGCGCCTATACCAGCTGGCCAGTGAGCGAGCTTGAGATACTTGAAGGCCTTGAGCAGCTGCGCTTCCTCGTCAACGACACCAAGATTGCCTGTGTGCAGGTCGAAGGTCGTGGCCGGGTGTTTTGGGAACTCAACAATCCCGAAGACGTTGCCCGTATCAATTCTGTA
Organism: Pelagimonas sp.; assembly: GCF_050633425.1. Lineage (GTDB taxonomy): Bacteria > Pseudomonadota > Alphaproteobacteria > Rhodobacterales > Rhodobacteraceae > Pelagimonas. Next base: position 10,175 of record NZ_JBOEGM010000052.1, read on the forward strand.
TTGAAGGACCTGTGATCATGGATGTCACCGAGACCAAAGCAACCCAAACCAAAACCGTGATGGTCGGCGATATTGCCATTGGCGGCACAAACCCGATTTCCTTCATCACCGGACCTTGTCAGCTCGAAAGCCTCGAGCATGCGCGGATGATGGCGGAAAAGATTGCCGAAGCCTGTGCGCCCACCGGCACACGGTTCATCTTTAAGGCCAGTTATGACAAGGCCAACCGCTCGTCCATCGGAACGCAGCGTGGGCTTGGTATGGAAGAGGGGCTGAAAATACTCGGACAGATCAGAGACGAATTCGGGGTTCCAGTTCTGACTGATGTCCATGATGCCAGCCATTGTGCCCCAGCGGCCGAGGTCTGTGATATCCTGCAAATCCCGGCCTTTCTATGCCGCCAGACCGACCTGTTATTGGCGGCGGGCGAAACCGGCAAAGCCATCAATGTCAAAAAGGGGCAGTTTCTAGCCCCTTGGGACATGGGCAATGTTGCCGAGAAAATCGCCAGCACGGGCAATGACAACATCATGCTCTGTGATCGCGGCACCTCCTTTGGCTACAACACCCTTGTGTCAGACTTCCGTGGCCTTCCGACGATGGCCGCGACGGGCTACCCAACCGTCTTTGATGCGACGCATTCGGTGCAACAACCGGGCGGGCAGGGCACCACATCGGGCGGCCAACGCGAATTCGCCCCGGTTCTGGCCCGCGCAGCCTGTGCGGTTGGTGTATCGGCATTGTTTATTGAAACCCATCAAGACCCCGACACGGCACCGTCGGACGGGCCAAACATGATTCCGGTGGATCAGATGGGGGCCTTGATCGCAAACCTGCGCGGATTTGATTCCTTGGCAAAGGGGCTCTGAGTAACGGAAGCAAAAGTGGCTGGGGCGGGTTTGCCGCCCTACGCAACTCCGGCGGTACGGATTGCCTGTCAGAATAGCGTTTTGCGGGCGTTTCCAAATTAAATTGCGGGAAAATGCAAAAACTTTCAAAAAGTGCTTGCGGCCCCGAAAAGACACCCTTATAGACCAACTTCTCAGAACGATGCACGCCGCATCACGGGGATAAGCGGAACGCTTCGAACCAAGGGCTGAGAAAGAGATTGAGGCTAGACGGGGCGTTGCGCGCTGGGTGACTTGCGCGAAGGTTTTGTTTTGTCTCTGGGTTATTAATT
>NZ_JBOEGM010000053.1:0-16048 GCF_050633425.1 Pelagimonas sp.
CGGCGCGGTGAAGCGCCAAAGCTGCCTGATGTGATGGGGTTGAGCGGTGTAACTTGCGACGCGGCGAGTCACATCCGCGAGGTTAGATGATCTCTTCCGTCAAGGTGGTTTGAGCCGCGCACCCCCGAAATTCGCCGGGGGCGCGAGGCAGGCTCACTTGTCGAAATGACGCGCGATGCGCGGGAATTTCAGACGTACAAACAGGTCGAGCAGCTTGTCCGCCTGAGCGTTGATGCAGTGATCCGAGTTCAGGAAATCACGCAGATACCGCTCATTTGGAAAAACGTCATCGACCAACGGCACGTAGTACCGTTCAGACGGTAGCCAGAACTGCCCGCCAGAAAGATCGAACCACATCATCGCATCTTGTAGCTTGGTTGGGGTCACACGCGGCGAGATATCAAGGTTCCGCCAGACCAGCTTAAGGCGCGCACGGTAAACCGGGTCCTTGATCTGCGCTGTCGTCGCCAGCAGCAGTTTTTGGGTGGCGTTGTTGTTCGAATTGTTCATGAGCTTTCTCCGTTGATCGCTAACAAATCGATACCTGCAAAAGCAGCGGAGATGGTGGGGAGAGATCGCGGAGAAATTCACCAAACACATGTAATTAAACGATTAAAATTTGACATCGGTGCCGAAATCGTGCCATGATCAAGAGTGAGTTTGGAGTTAACAGACGAGGTTTATCGAGTACGCAGGCGACGTTGTCCCAAAACGGGTGTTGTGGACTTAGAGACATGGGAGAAGGCTGACGGCACTCCTCACAATCCCGATGGTCCGGCAATAATTGAACGTGATCGAACGACAGGAAACGTCACCAGGTTGACTTACATGGTAGATGGTAAGGTGAGCAGAGAAGGTGGCGAGCCCGCTTCAGCCGAATTTGACCCACAAACCGGACAATGCGTTTTTCGAACTTTTTGTTTTGACGGTCAGTTTGGACGCGAAGACGGATTGCCCGACGTAGAGCATCTGGATGAGGAAACTGGGGTGGTCGTCAGGGCAGAGTATTGCGTTGCGCACCCACGAAAAGGTCGAGTTTGCCATCGCGAAGATGGTCCCGCACTTATCACCTACGATAGGTTAACGGGTGTGGTCACCGGTGAACGGTATTTCTTCAATGGTCGCGAACGAAGCCCAACCATTCGATCAAATTTTGACGAAGGCCCCGTGTGACACCGTTGCATAGAGAACAGTTCCAAGTAAGCTTTGAATGAGTTTTTTGGAAAGTGAGTCCTTTGCTTAGCTTTGAAGATTTTGAAACCTACGTTCCCAACCCCAAAACACTAGACATTAGACCTCACCTCAAACCCCAGCTGATCCGGTGTATTGAGAACATGCCTGACGCTGGAAGCATCATGTTTGGTCCAGAGTATCATATCTTCCAGCAGGCGATAAAGCTTGCCGACTTCAGAGAGAAAACGGCCAATACCACTGACACGACCGCTAGAAAGGACGATCCCGCTAAGATTTATAAGGACCGCCTCAAGGCCCTTGATCGCAGCACGCCTTCAGCCCGTGGCGACTACAAACTTGCCAAGGTCCTCCTTTATTGGCTCTTTCGCGAAATCCGTGAACCCTCCTACTTCAGAGAGGTTGCTCGACTGATCTGGCCAAACACCTCTTTGATATTCGCAAGATTCATTTACGCGAAGTGTGGCGGTCAGCCTGAAGATACGTTTGAAGAGGTTTCTGAAAGGTTCAATGCACCTGGGGAAACTGTGCGGTGCGAATTCGAGAAGATTTGGGCCGCAGAACGGGCACCATTTGAGGTTGGATTACCTTCAAAAGTTGACCAGATTTACCACTACACTGACACCACTATTGAAGTGTTGGGTCGGGAAGAGGAATTTTCAGCGTTGGTAAACTTCAGAGACGCGGGTGCAGGTTTTAGGTGGTGGCAGATAGCAGGACCGGGTGGGCAAGGGAAAAGTCGCCTTGCATTAAACTTAGTAACGAAAACACTGGAAAGTTATCCCGAATGGAACGCCGGCTTCTTTCTTCCGCATGATGGTGACGCGGAACTAAGGAAGTTTTCCGAGATCTCGCACGCTTGGACGCCAGAAAAGAACCACTTATTCGTGGTAGACTACGTTCTCACACGCACAGAGTATTTAAGAAAAGTAATGAAGGATCTAAGTGCGCGGGCACGGGATTTCCAATATGCTGTTTGCCTGTTAATCGTTGAAAGACAACCTTGGCATTATGGCGGATTTGGCAACAATGAAAATGATTGTGCAGATTGGTATGCTAAGATCTCTGAACACCGTTGCGGAAAAAACGAAGCTTTTGATAGCTGTCGATACACACCAGATGAAGAATCTAATTATTCGCACTGCCTGGAATTACCAGCACTCAAACAAGTGCATTTGATAGAAATCGTTGAGCGCGTAGCAAACCTTGTTGCGACCCCAGTGGAGCGAAGTAAAAAGCAGATTGGCCGACGTTTGCAAAAAATCGATTGCCAAGGTCGCCCTTTGTTTGCCTTCTTTCTTGGAAAAGCTCTCCGTGAAGGTGAGTATAGAGCAACAAGGAATGCTAACGACCTTCTAAACTGGGTATTGTGGACTGACCGACGGAAGCGTTGGAAGGCCGCCGAGTTCGAAGGTGCGCAAGAAGCTCCCGGAATCGGATCAATGGCTCCAAATAGGCGGGGATATTCCGGGCAAAACCCATCTATGCACATTGCTATCCTGGCTGCCGTTGTCGGACACTTAGATTGCAACTTATTGTTAAAATTCTACAGTAAGTTCGAGTGGACGCCGCACAATCGGCATATCCTGCGCGAGGCTATTGTGTTTTCGGACAATAACTTGGCCGACGATCCTGAGCCTGTCATTACAGGGCTTCAACCCAACATACTAGGTGAATTCTTCGTTCTCGAGTCTATTCGAAGGCAGGGGGCGTTCCAAGTCATTTTCGAGATTGCGTGGAAAATAGCGCCACAAGAAACCGCGAAATTTTTGCGGCAGTTATTCGAAGATTTTCCCGATCACCCAAAATCAACACACTTGCTAAAAGTTCCTGCTGATCCGGTCAGCAAAAAATCCTACCACTCTCTGTCGCCAATAATTTTTGAAGCGTATGCACAGGCTGGATTGAAATCTATGGATCAAAATGTCTATGATCTCGCGTACTCGGCTGCTAGAGAGGGCTACGGATCAGTGCACGCATTTGATGCCAAAGCAAAGCTCAACGCGGTCATTGGTCGAAAAAAACAGATTGTCCGAGACATTTTTATAGGAAATTTAACGAACTTCACGAAGCGAGCGCTCAAGGATTCCGACAATCTTGATGGCGACTTTTTGTTGGAAATTGCCGTCTTGAATGTCGCAAATAAGAAGCCAATTGGCGATCTGAATTCTGGAGTGAAATTGATTGAGCGCCTTTCAAAGCTTGGCAGCCCGGTTGCGATTCAAATTTTGGGTGTCCTGAAATTCCACGGTTTCATAAAGAGCGCAGATCATGGTGAAGCTTTTCGCGCCTTCGATACGGCCATTAGTTTAGGCCAGTCGTCTTCGAAAAGCTTTATTGGCGTTTGCCATTTTATTGGAAAAGGGTGCGTCGAATCAAGAAAGGATGCAGTTGCGTTTTTTGAGTCTGCTGCAGATGAAGGCGATCCGTATGGATGCGCAAATTTGGCCCTTCTAAAACTTTATCAGTCAGGTACCACTAGGGACCTGGAAGAAGCTTCGAGGCTATTTGAAGCTGCTGCGGAAAATGGCCTCAATACAGCCCGCTTCGTTCATGGCTTCTTTCTGTTGAAAGGTGTTTTTTTCGAGAAAGACAAAGCCGTGGGATTGTCTAAAATTGACGAATTTTTTCAGTATTTTTTTGATGACAATTTTAATTCCCGTCTGAAGATTATCGCTTTGAAAAGTTTAATAATTTTGAGTGTAAGGATTTTTCCGAAGAGATTCCTTAGTGAAGCAACTATTCCATTTTTGTTTTTCCCTCAGGTTCCTACGAGTCTCGATTTGATATTTTTGTAACATTAATTCTTGCCTGTTTGTAAAGGAAATTCAAGAGAACCAAATGTCTTATCTGTTTTCTGGCTTGTTCAATACATCTATTTTTTTGTCCGAATCCATCGCTGCGCGTGCTTCAGTTCTACATCGACGCTGTCAGAGTGTAGCCCATGCCATTCTGTCCGGATATTCCTTTTGGAGCGTGCGAAGTAGGTGTTTTGCTGCGGTTTGCTGGGCTGAAAATAGATCAAACTACCCGTCTTCTTGTCCGTGACACAACCTTGCTTGGATCACCTTGCATTTCACCCTAACTGGACAGCGCAATAGGGATTGGGAGGGCGAGGTGTGCCCGTGGCACTTTCAAACCCGCCACCGTTGGCGGCCCAGCTTGCCCTCATATGAATCGCCCTGAGTATTACTCAGGCCGGGCAATCCCGTAGGGATTGGGAGGGCGAGGTGTGTGCCGCTGGCACCGTCAAGCCTGCCACCGTTGGCGGCGCAGCTTGCCCTCTATTGGACCGTCTTGTGTATTACCCAAGCCGACGAGTTCGATAAGAACTCGGAGGGCGAGCTGTGTGCCCCTGGCACCGTCAAGCCTGCCACCGTTGGCGGCGCAGCTTGCCCTCTATTGGACCGTCTTGTGTATTGCCCAAGCCGACGAGTTCGATAAGAACTCGGAGGGCAAGGTGTGGGCTGGGTAATACCCATCCCGAACTTGCAAAGGGGCTGCGCCCCATTTGATCCCGCATAGTGAAGCTCGGTTTGATTGAACTTCACCCTCTCAGTCGTGAATAAAACTAAGTCTGTGTTCGTTGCGCAATTTCCGAATGTGTCGTGTGTAGCAATGAGACTAGAATTTGCACCTAGGGTTGTAAGTGAGGTATACTATCAGGTATGAATTTGAATTTACTTGGTAAATTGGCGATTTTGGGCGGTCGGGATGCATTGGGGTTCCGTGTCGCGAGTTGCTATGCAACTCGCGAGCCGCCTGCGATAGCAGGCGGCGGCTTACGCACAGGCGGTCAAAATGCGTGATGTGACCGTAGATGAATTTATCGCTGCAAAAGCTGCCGACAAACGCCAATTGGATTTTGACGATTTGCAACGCGAAATAACCGGGCAAGACGGCGCGCGGATGAAGCGGTTTTTGTCGTCTGATGACCCCCGATCCATGACAGCTGAGAAGAAGCGTCAAAAGGAACGCGCCTTTCGAGACCTGCTTGATCGCCTTTTGGAAGACCCGGAATATCGGGCGCTCTACGAAGATCTCGGCAACAAGCTCCGCGATACCGAAACTCAAACAGACACAGCAATTGCCTTGGTTGAGGCAAAGCTTCAAGACGCCGATCAGCTCATCGATGACATGGAGCGCCGTGCTGCCAAAGACCCCGATGGTCGCCCTGTCTTCCGTTATGCCGATGGACGTGTGGTCGATGCAAATGATGAAGAGCTACCACCTGAAATCGCCGCAGGTATTCAGTGGCCAGACAACGCTCCCACAGCGGAGGATTATTTCATCGCCAAAAGCCGCCGCAATGACCTCGCCGCTCATCTCGAAGAGTTACAAAGCTACCGAAATGACGTTCTCGGCAACATCCGTCATCGCTACGACGACAGAGACAATCCGATGAGCAAAGAAGACATTCGGGAGGCGCTGGAAGAAATCGAAACGTCTAGCCCTAATTTTGTTGGCTTGAACCGAACAGGCGAGAATCTGGGAGCCCCCAATGCGTTAGTGGTCTCTGCATCCTTGATACCTAACGCGCTCAATTAGTTAAGGCGTCTTGAACGACCCACAAGCCTTTTCCAGAACCAGTAAAATGACTGCACTTGGGTGATGTTGAGAGTTTCGCGAAATCGTGTCGCGAATTTCACGGTTTCTTTGTTCTGCAATAAGTTCGCTGGCAGCGTACCATTGGTTCAGACAATCTGCAGTCTTCTGATTTGTACGCGTGGCAACAAACGAAGCCATAGTTACGGCGGTGCCGATATAGTTGTTCTGTGCTTCGGTGGCCCAACTCAAAAATTCATCCCCCGAAAATGCTTCCGCGGACAAAGCCTGTGGACAGATTGAGACGCTCACCACTATCGTACTTGCCCCCACCCATTCAGCTATGCTGTTCATATTCCATGGTTTTTGTTCGCAAGGAGGCTTTACAGGATTCTGGGAACGGCGTAAACGTGAGTGCAAGAAATGCAGGGTATTGCAGGCACTGCGGCCGCGCTGCGGGCACGGTAGATCAGCTGTACAGAAAGGATGGATTCTGTACCGCCATGACAAATCCGCGCCGCATCGGCTACATCCGTGTTTCCACAAGAGCCCAAACCCCAGACCGACAAATTGAAGCGCTTCGAGCGGAGTGTGACGAGCTAAACATCGAATATGTCTCTGCCGTTGCTGACGCGCGTCCGGTGTTCGACAATGTAATCATCAGCCTCCAGCCTGGTGACAGTTTCGTCGTGATGGATTTGGATCGTGCCTTTCGATCATCCATTGATGCGATCCTGACCGCCGAACACCTGCGCCAGATCAATGTGACCTTTCGCATCCTGTCCATGGCTATCGACACCAGTACGCCGGAGGGCGAACTCTACTACACCATCGTTGCGGGCTATGCGCAGTTCGAACGGCGGATCATATCCAGGCGCACGAAAGAAGGGTTGGCCGCCGCCCGAGCACGTGGTGTGGTATTGGGAAGACGGCCAAAATTAACCGAAACTCAAATACGTGCAGCCCACAGCGAAACACGAACCCGACCTTGTGCCGAAGTTGCACAAAGCTACGGCGTATCAAGGCCAACTCTGCAACGAGCTTTCCGCAGATTAGGCTTGATAGTTTGACGCATCGCGGCGTCAAAAGAACACTATCGAAAAGGCAACTTATCACGTATAAGTTGCAGAAAAGAAATGAATTTCAAAGTGAGCAATTGGATGGAGCAGGCAATTCAACAAATTTGGGAAGATGATCGGTTCGTATATGTCCCCCAAGAGCTTTTCAAGCATCTCCCATCAGAGTTTCGAGATTCTGCTGAGTCTTTGGTGAAGCAAGGCGAGGAAGTTCTTCGGATTGCAGATAAGGATCTTCAAGGTTTGGTGAAGCTTTTGAACGCGATACCAACAACCTTAAGTCTCGGTTACATTTTTCATCGGCTGAGATCGTCTAAGTTCGAGGCAAGCACGGAAGCTTTTCTGGAGCTGGAAATGCTCACGACAGCATTCGTCGTAACCTATGGACGGCTCTTCGCTCGTGGCGAGGCTGCAAGTGGTGTGTCCAAGACCAGCATCCCGCAGCACCTTCAATCAGTTCATGACGAGATCATACAACTTCGAAACAAACGATACGCACACAACGGCTCCCACCACTCAATTGATAGTGGCGTCAGTGTCGACTTCACCGAGGATGGATTTGAAATCCAGCCACAAATGAGCCTTGGCTTCTTCATTGGCGGGCGAGATGAGTGGGGTGAACTGGTAACATTTCTAGACGCTCACATGCATGAACGCCTGACCAAAATTCTAGATCGATTGCGAAAGAAGACGGGACACAGTTGGACTTTTCCTAGTGGCTCTAGTCCTGATTGGTTAGGTTAAGAGCTATGAAGCATGTGACGTTAATCAATCAATTTCGTGAAGAGCTCACGCGCCTAGTGACGGAAGTAGAAACCGCCGTTGCTATGGGCCATTTGGATATCAACAAGATAGCAGAAGACGTTGTCTGTGGGTTGTTTCGCGAACTTTATGGCTTGGCTGCAGTGAGGAACTTGAACGCTGACGAGCAAGCCAACTATCCTGGAATTGATCTCGCAGACGATGATGCAAGAATTGCTATTCAGGTCACTTCTGACAGATCTCTAGACAAAGTCAAAGACACACTTTCAAAGGTTTTGAAGCACCGTCTGAATGAAAAATACGATAGATTCATCATCTACAATTTGGTTCGTAAACAAGCGAGCTACTCAGAGCAAGCGATTTCCTCGGTTTGTGCCGGAGTTGTGCAATTTTCACCCAAGACAGATATACTAGATTTCAAAGACTTAGCAACGCAAGCAGCAACAGTTGATCCAATCCGCCTGAAGGCGGCGTATGACTTGCTTCTTTCTTATACAAGAGGGCTCGAAGTCGGTCTTTCGAGCTTTGATTTCGACCCACCGGAAAGCCCGTCCGAAACGCTTGGCGCAAACTTAGTCGAGCTTTACTTCCCCCCCAAACTTTTCATCGCCGAGGTCCGGCAAGAAATCTTGACGGGAAAGAACGGCAAGAAAGCACGAAACCAGCGAAAACGCGTTAAAGAGTTCAGTCGCGAGGTCGAGCAGCTCACGCCTTCGGACTTTGAAGTCAGCGGTGGTCGCTTGATCACGTTTCATGATCTCGAAGCGAGCAACAACGCTTTCCAACATCTGATCGAAGAAGGTACGGTCGAAGAATTTTCACCTCAAGATTATTACGAGATCGATGATGATCACGAGCGCGTTTTCAAATCTCTGCTGCGTTTCGTTCTACAACAAAAACTCCATCGGCATGATGTTCTGTGGCAGCACCATGAAAAGGTTTTTATTTTCCTTCCGCGCAATCCCCGACAAACTAAGAGAACGGAGCAGTGGACCGGGCAACGAGTGTCTAACCGGATGGTTTTTGAACGGAAGCACAAGAGAGATAAGAAAGATGAAGTTTTGTCTTCAAGACATTTCGCATTCAGCGTGGATTTTATGTGTCTGGAAGGAGGTTGGTACGTTTCGCTGACACCGGATTGGTTCTTCAGCTACGGAGAGGATTACCGCAGGTCTTTCTACGGCGACAAGCTGCTTAGCGGACTGAAGAGAATGGAGAAAAACCGTTCCGTTTATGATCAGTTCAGGTTCCTTGCTTCTTGGCTAGAAGATATCGATGGTCAAGACCTGTTTTCGGACCAAAGTGCTTTGGGGCCCACACTAAGTTTTGCTTCACCGCTTCAGTTGAGCGGCGGCAGACCTCTCGATGAAAGCCATTGGCAACCCTTGCAATCAGAAGAGCCAGACGCTGTTCAAGAAAGGTTTGGTGCGCTGTGAAGCTTGAATTTGTAAAAGAACCTAGACTCATTTTTGCAAAGGGCGAGCATATTTGCCCTCGCCGAGGTATCGCGGCTTACGGAGTTTTCGACCAAACACAAGAAACGCGAAGAAGTGAAATTTATGTTGGCGGCGTCGGGTCGTCTGAATGTGTTGAGTTGCTTCAGGCATGGATTGAACGATGCAAGACAGGTATCAACGCGCCGGAAGATGCAAATCAGGAAAATCTGTTTCGACCGTTTTGCGGTTTCAACAAAAACGAAGGATTTGGTGCAGATGTCCGCTTCTCGGAAGATCTATCTCGCCCAATAAAGAACTCCGAAATCGACAAGATCGTATCGATTAAGTCGCGCAACGACCGCATCAACGCTGCAATTGATGCCTATTATGAAAACATTAAATTTTTGGCGCAAAATAGACACGTCGATGTGATCGTCTGCGTAATGCCCGAGAAGCTTTTCAAGGTTATTTCCTCGGACAAGTTACCAGGCGATGAAGTTCTGGAGGGAAGCGAAGCAAATGAAGAGCTTAACTTCCGGAGGGCACTTAAGGCGCGCGCCATGCCGCTTGGAAAACCTTTGCAATTAATCCGGCAGGTAAATTTAGACCAATCAAAATCTGCGGGCCGACAAGACGATGCAACGAAAGCCTGGAACTTTTGCACTGCACTTTATTATAAATCGGGGCCGACAATACCCTGGAAACTGGAACAAAAAAACACCAACGCAACTTCATGTGCTGTTGGTATCGCCTTTTACCGAAGTCGAGACCGACAGTCATTGTGCACAAGCCTTGCTCAAATATTTGATGAGCTTGGAAATGGCCTCATTCTTCGTGGCACGCCAGTTAGCATCGATAAAAATGATCGAGTTCCCAAACTCTCTGCAGAGCAGGCCTACGATTTGGTTGCAGCAGCGCTAAACGAATATCGTGTGGCCCTACGCACATTTCCTGCAAGACTCGTAATACATAAGTCTTCAAATTTTACCGCAGACGAAATCTCGGGGATTGAAGGGGCTGCAAACGATGCACGCATCGATTCCGTTGATTTCGTAACAGTGATGGACTCGAAATTGCGCCTTTTCCGAGATGGGAACTATCCGCCCCTCAGAGGGACGCTTGCTCGTGTCACAGATGACCGGCTTCTGCTCTATTCTAGGGGGTCAGTTTGGTATTATCAGACATACCCGGGCCTGTATGTTCCCCAACCAATAGAATTGAGAATTAAGAAATCTGAAGAATCCCCCATGACGATCGCCAAGGAGATTCTTGGGTTAACCAAAATGAACTGGAACAACACTCAGTTTGATGGAAAGTACCCGGTAACACTTGGGTGCGCGAGAAAAGTCGGGGAGATTATGAAGTATTTGACCGAGGCCGACACGCCACAAATCCGGTACGGGTTTTACATGTAGGGTTGTTCGCGTTGACTAGGAGTTCCGGGGAGCGTTGCTTCACGAAACTCCAAGTCAACCCTTAGATCATACAGGTGTATGAAATTAGGAAATTATTCTTGATCGAGCAATGCAATTTGTTCTATTAATGTTCTCCTTTCATCAACATATTTGCAAAGGAGATTTTATGAGCAATGAAACGAAACAAACCCAAGTCAAACCATCTTCAGTCCCACCGTACCTGCTGGGCTATACTGTCCGGCCTGGGAACAAGGGCGAGGAATCCTATTGGAGCAAGATCGCCGTGGCTTGGGCGCACAAGGATGGGCAAGGGTATAACGTTCAGATGGATGCCCTGCCTGTAGACGGCAAGCTCGTTCTGCGTACTGTGCCGGAAGATCACGATGATACAGGTGAAGTCTTTGAGCCTTTGCCGCGATAGTTCGGTGCTGCTATTCATTTGAGAACAAGGCGCGGACAGTTGTTCGTGCCTTTTCTTTTGGGGCGCATCCGCAAGCGTATCGGGCTTTCGTAAACCACGCCCGCAGGCGGTCGTGGCCATTCGGCTTCAATCCCTTGCGCACCTGCTTTCGCAGGCATGTTGGTGGCAGCGGATGTAACCGCTGCGTGCTTGGGGCGCTGCCCCTGGCGCATTTCAAGCAAAACAGATCGAAGAGATCCTTGCTTTGACGGTTTCCAACGCAAGCGCCGGAGCCTCCGTCAAAGGCAAAGCATCTTTCGCCGATTTTCCTTTCCATTTGCACCCCCGCTCTCGCCGAGGGGCAAGGGTTGCAAGCGCAACCCCTGCATTCATTTGGAAAGGAACGAATAAATGACCGTTACATTACATGCACAACCCTACGACATCACCGCCCGCGGCTTTTATTTCGAGAGCTATGAGGACTATGCCGAGAAGGCCGCGAAGCTGCGGAACGACTATGGCGATCCGGTCGAAGAATTCGAAATCCAGTTCATTGACGGTGAGGAGATTGATTGCGAATTGGCGAAGGCCATCGTCATCAATCAGGCCAATCTGTCGGATTATCTGACCTGCGTCGAGGACTGGGAAGATTGGGAAAAGACCCTTGTCATCATCGCCGTGGGGGAATGCGGTTGCAGCTTTGATGCGCAGGAATGCCCGGATCATCACGGTATCGACATTTATCATGTGGATAGTTTGCGGGAGCTTGCCGAGCAATTTGTCGAGGAAGGCTTGTTTGGCGACGTTCCTGAGCGGCTGCAATTCTACATCGATTATGACGCCATCGCCCGTGATCTGGCCTGTGACTACTCCGAGGCCACCATCTCGGGGCAACGCCTGATTTATCGCGCGACATGAGGGGGAGTGCAGCCCCAAGCCGCTCTGTTTGAGCGGTTTCAGGGTGCAATTCCGTGCCAGACAGCAGCGAAAGGACAAACTCATGACCCTGCAATTTATTGACCTAGACCAACTTTCCGTATCCCCCTTGAACGTGCGCAAATATGGCGCGAAGGAGTGTAATGACCTCGTGTCCAGCATCCGCGCCCTTGGTGTGTTGCAGCCGCTTCTGGTGCGCCCTGCCGACGAAGGCTTTGAAGTCATCGCCGGACAGCGCCGTTTGAATGCGTGCCGCATCCTTGCCGAAGACGGTGAGATTGAGCCGATCCCCTGCCTCGTGATGGCGGAGGGCGACGATGCGCAGGCCATTGAGGCCAGTCTTGCCGAGAACATTGAGCGCCTGCCAATGGACGAGGTGGATCAATACAAGGCCTTTGCCAAGCTGGTCAAAGAAGGCCGTGACGCAGAGGATATAGCGACCACGTTTGGCATCACGCCGCGCATGGTGAGCCAACGCCTCGCGCTCGGGCGGTTGCACCCGCCGATTTTGACCGCCTATCGCAAAGGCGCAGTCTATGCGGGCGATATCCGAAATCTGACCATGGCAACACCCAAGCAACAAAAAGACTGGTGGGCGTTGATGAAAGATGAAGATGCCTATGCGCCGACAGGTCAACGCCTCAAAAACTGGCTGTTTGGCGGTGAGCACGTCCCGACTGTAAATGCCTTGTTCGATGTTGAGGAAAGTGGGCTTGCCGTAGTCGCTGATCTCTTTGGCGAGGACAGCTATTTTGCCGATGCTGAGGCTTTCTGGACGCATCAGAATTCCGCCATTGCCGAGGCCGTGGACGCGCTCAAAGCCGAGGGTTGGACAGATGTGATCCTGATGGATCGTGGTAACTGGTTCGCCAATTGGGATCATCGTTCCTGCGCCTTGGAAGACGGCGGCAAGGTCTTTGTCACCACCACCCAACAGGGCGAAGTCACGTTCCACAAAGGCTATATCACCAATGCCGAAGCCAAGCGCCGCGAGAGAGCCGACACTGCGCCCGTCGAAAAGCCGGAGCTCACCAAAGCCGCGCAGAATTATGTCGATCTGCACCGCCATGCCGCCGTCCGCGCCGATATGTTGGGGCAGAGCGGGCTGGCCTTGCGCCTGATCGCAGCCCACATGATCGCCGGATCATCGCTCCGGCAGGTCGTGCGCGAACCGCAGAACACTGCCAAACCGGAAATTGCCGAGAGCCTTGAGGCCAGCGCCGCGCAACAGGCCTTCGACCAAGAGCGCGAAGCCATCGCGGAGATGCTGGGTGTCGAACTGGCGCAAATCCTGCCCCAGCGCGGCGATTGGTCAGTCACCCAGCCCGATATTGTTGAAACGTTTGCGCACCTAATGACCTTGAGCGACAAGGAGGTTCTCCGCGTGTTGACCTTCCTGATGACCGCCAGCTTAGAGGTAGCCAGCCCCTTGATTGACGAGATCGCAGACATACTTGGCGCGGACATGACCAAATACTGGCAACCGGAAGACACCTTCTTCGCGCTGATCCGCGACAAACAGGTCTTGAATGCCATGGTGGGCGAGTATGCAGGATTAAATGCAGCCGCAGAGCACATCACCGCCACTGCCAAAACCCAACGCGCCATTCTCACCGCCTGCATGGAAGGGACACGCACACCCGCCGATCCCAACTGGATGCCGCGCTACATGGCCTTTCCACAGGGCAGCTATCGCGAAGAAGCGGCGGAAAAGCCTAACATCCAAGATGCCGCGTAATGAAGAGGCCGCCTCATTGGGGCGGCCTTTCTCTCTCGTAGTTAAAAAAATCGCGGTCAGCCCGTTGGGCTGCCCGCTATTCCACCTGCGCCTTGTCTGGAAGGCCACAAACGGCTACGGGTTTGAAAAACACAAAAACGGGGACAAAATCTTGGACATCAATTTCGACGAACTGACGCTGGACGATCTCAAAGCTCTGCAGAAATCCGTTGCAAAGGCAATCCAGACTTTTGAGGCGCGCCAGAAAGCCGATGCGCTTGCCGCCGCCGAAGCTGTCGCTCGTGAGGCCGGGTATTCTTTGAAGGAACTGTTGGGTGCGACGTCTGGCGGCAAGGTTCCCGCCGCCCCAAAATACCGCCATCCAGAAAACTCCGCGCTTACATGGTCTGGTCGTGGTCGCAAGCCGAAGTGGTTTGTCGAGGCGATTGAGCAAGGCAAGACTCCGGAAGACCTCGCAATCTAAAACGCGGTTGCACGCACTCTCTCACTGATCCAGATCGTGCAAAATCGCCGCCCAATTCTGCTGCCCGCCAAGGACACGCAGGATGGCGAGGTGGTCTCCCTCAATCCGGTAGATGATCAGATGTGAACCCGTCGGGTGAATGCGCACCGGCGGGTCGAAGTCGTTGCGTTCACGTGCGATTTTGGGGTTGGCAAGCAGGCGTTCAAACGTCTCTTCAAGACTGAGCGAATATCGATCCGCTTGATCCATCGACCAGGTTTGCGCCCCATAGAGCCAGATCTCTTCCAAATCCAGACGCGCGGCGGGGGACAGGCGATAGCCTGACAAAGCGCCAAACCGCTCGCGTTCGGGGTCAGTCGGAGGCATAGCGCTCCCGCATTTGCGCGCGGAAGGATTGGAAATCAAACTCTTCCACAGGACCGCTGCGCACGCCTTCGTCGATGGCGCGCTGCAGGCTGGCTTTGGCATCCTCACGCTCCTGATCACGGCGGATCAGATGCCGGACATAATCGCTGGTATTGCTGAAGCGACCATCCTGCAAACGCTCCTCGACCCAGGACTTCATCGGGTCGGGCAAGGAAACATTCATTGTGGCCATTGCGGTATCCTCCATAGGTTTTCATTTTATCAAAGGATGGCAAAGTTTGTCAAACTTGGGCGATGCGTTATCCCCAAGAGGGGCCGGAATGGTCTGGCCCGTCGCGTTTGCGCGGTTCCGGCTCTCGTGAAGGGTGCGCCCATGTCGGTCTGTCGCAGCGATCCACAAAAACCTGTAACTGATCGCGATGGCGGGTCATGGCGACATAGGCGAGGTGCTGATCCATGCTGCGTGAGGCGAGCACATAGGCGTGATCCACCGTCGCGCCTTGGGATTTGTGCACGGTGACGGCGTAGCCGTGATCGAAGCTTTGATAGGTATGGGGATTGAACCGGATTTTGCGCGGGTGATCCCCGTCCAGACGGATGCAGAGTTCATCTAGCCCGGCCTGTTCCACCGTTCCCAGCATGCCGTTCTTGATGCCCAAATCTTTGTCATTCTTGCCAAAGACCAACCTGTCACCTGTCGCAAAGGCGCGTTTGCCTGTGTCTGTTTGATAAAGCTGTTCAATCGGCGGTGTGTCCTGATCCTCGCGCAGGGCCGCGCGGATGGCTTGGTTCAGCGCGAATACATCCCTGCGTTTATGGGCAAAAGCCAGCCGCGACGTATCATTGCCATTCACCGCGACATCCAGCCGATAGGCCTGCACCAGCCGCTCAATATTCTCGTCGAGATTGTTACTTTCAGAAACCGCATTGCGGTCTGCGTAGCGTTGCAACGCCTTGTCAGAGCGACCCTCAGCCAACTCTTTGGAGGCCTGTTTCTGCCAATCCTCGCGCTGACGGTGGATCTCGGTCAATTGCGCCGCGCCGTGCTGGTCGATGACATCGCGAAACGGTTTGCCTGCCTCAATCGGCTGCAATTGATCTGGATCGCCGACCAGCACCAGTTTGGCCCCGATCTCATTCATCTTCGCCGCCACCCGCGCCATCTGTCGCGTACCGATCATGCCCGCTTCATCAACGACCAGCACCTCGCCGGATTTGATTGGTTCATGCCCGTTCTTCCAGGACAGCTCCAAAGAAGCGAGCGTTCGGCTCGGAATGCCTGAAGCCTCTTGCAACCCGTCGGCAGCTTTGCCCGCCAAAGCCGCGCCATGCACGACAAGCCCTTGGCGCTGCCAGGCATCCCGCGCCGTATCAAGCAAGGTGCTCTTGCCAGCCCCGGCCAAGCCCACCACGCAGGACAGGCGATTTGCGCCGAGGATAAGCTGCAATCCTGCGCGTTGTTCTGCGCTCAACCGCCCGCCAAAGGCGCGCGTCATGCGCTTGTCCTGATCCGAGATGGCCTTGCTAACATGGCGCTGATCGACCGCGAAGCCGGTCTTGTTTGAAAGGTCATTGGTGGATTGTTGCAGGCTGTCTTCAGCGGCGCGGTAATCACGCGTGGTGAAGCGCGGCAAGGTCCCAGTGTTCAGCCGGATCAACTCCGGCGACTTCAGGGCTTTGGCGGCGGCCTCCTGCAATTCCGCTGGTTTGTCGATGCGTT
>NZ_JBOEGM010000054.1:0-3033 GCF_050633425.1 Pelagimonas sp.
TGGGTGTATTGGGTGGCGCTGGGTTGTGCCCGGAGGGTGGTGAGGTTGTTCAGTTTGGGAGTTTGAATGAGGTGAGTGTCCCGGCGCGGATTTTGGGGATTGAGGCTGCTGAGGACATGGCGTTTCAGGTGACGTTGGTCAATGACGCGCCTGAGCTGGACGCGTTGGCTGAGGCCCATGAGATCAGCGAATGGTCGCCCATTGTTGGCACGCCCAGCCCGTCTTTTGCGATCCCCGATGCGCCGGAGTTCAACGGCATTGAGATTGAGGATGGCGCGTTGATTGTCGCGGCAAAATCGCAGGGCCGGGATGCGCTGATTGTGGGGCAAATTCGGGTGGATCACCGGCTTGTCGGCAGCCCGACTTGGTCTGAGGATTTTATTGCCGGCAACGCTGGCACGGTTGCCTTGATTTATAGTGACGGTGCCGAGGTGGAATTGCGGCTGACGGCGCTCAATCTTGACACTGTGCCGGGCGCATCTGGCCCGGTTTTGACCTTCCAGTTTAACGCGCAACCGGCCCCCTTGGCGCTGGACGAAGAGGCCATCCGCGTCACGGGTGGCCTCGGGCATGCGGCGCTGAGCTTTGTGGTGAGCGATGTCACCACCGCTTCGGTGATGATCTGTCGGGTGCCTGATGGGGCGGTGCTTGATCGGGATCTGCATGAGATCGCAACGGTGCCGGTGACGCCGGGCCTGACCACCTCGGTGATTGATGGCGATGCGACGCGGCAAGATTTGCTCGAGGCGGGCCAGTTCGACAGCACCGGCGCCTGGGTGCCTGGGGCGGGGTGGAGCATCGCCAGTGGCAGCGCGGCGCACAGCCCCGGTGTTGCAACGGATCTGAGCCAGGCCCTGGCGTTGATCGCGGGCAAAACCTATCGGCTGTGTGTTGAGCTGAGATCCTTTGTTGCGGGCGCAGTCACGCCAGGGCTGACCGGCGGGGCCTCCGTGAGCGGCGCGGCAATCACCGCTGGCGGCCAGCACCTGCAAAGCGTGGCGGCCGGGGCGGGCAACGACACATTTACGCTCGTCGCTGATGCGGGGTTTGACGGGGCTCTTGAGGCTGTTCACCTCTACACCGAGACCGCGTCTTGCGCGCCGCAGGGTCAGTTTGCCTACGTCTTTATCCCTCTGGATGACGAGGATGATGCAGGCCCGCAAACTTCTGCTTTTGTAACCACCATTAAGTGAGATCGGACATGACGCTTCGAATTGATTTGCTGGAGAGCACCGCTCTGGCTGACGATATATTTGTGCTGCGCGACGGCTCGTTGCGACGCCAATCTGCCGGGAATCTGGAAGGGCAACTTGCCGCCAGCGCCCCGATTCTGAGTGCAATCGAGGCGGCGGTTTCGAGCGGCATGGCTGGCCTGTCGGGCGGGTTGCAATACCAGGGGCTTTGGGATGCTGATGCCAACAATCCGCCACTGCCTGCGGCCTCTGCGGCCAGCGGTCATTATTATGAAGTGGGCGTCGCCGGGACAACTGATCTGGATGGTCAAACCGGCTGGCAAATTGGCGACAGGGTGATCTCCAACGGGGTGGTTTGGGAACGTGTCGCAGGCTCGGGGCATTCGGCCCAAACCGACAACCCGCATGGGGTCACGGCGGCTCAGGTCGGGCTGGGCGCGGTGGACAATACGCCCGATGCAGACAAGCCCGTCAGCGATGCGCAGGCCGTGGCAATTGCAGCCGCCGGCCAATCGGCGCTGGCCAGCCAATCCACGCTGGCGCGTCTCCCGCAGCTCGTGCAGTTTGACTTTGTCGCGGATTTCACAACGGGTGCCTATCTGACCAAGGTCGCCGGGCGTCATGTTGCGATGGGCTATGGGGCCATGTTCCATCCGCGCCTGCCTGAACCGCTGAGCGGGGCGGGCCTGGCGGTGCCTGACAGCGCCAGCGCAACGAACAAGTGCCTGATCGGAGCGAATGACACCGATTTCCAAGGCGTGCTGAGCGCCAACGATCTGACCGCAACAATCGTTGAGGTGGCCGACCTGCCCAGCGATGTTGCGCAATATTTTGGGGGCTTGGGGTTTGAGCGCGTGTTCCATTTGGTCAATGAGGTCGGCGGTACGGAAACGATGCAGAGCAGATCTGATGCCGTCGCAGACGGCGAGCGCACCGCGAGCGCCTATGTCTGGGCCGTTTCGGGCACCTGCAAAGTGTCAACGGGGGCCTCGCCGCATTCCGATGCAGCGGTTCTTGGCGGTGGCGCGCGGATCAGCGCCACGGCCAACGCGGTTGGGGCTGGGGCGGCCTCGATGCGCGTCGGGGCCGGTGGCGCGTGCTATGTCGCGGGGATCATGCTCGAAGAGGGGGCGGCGGTTTCACCCTATGAAGATGCCTACCAGATCCGCAACCGCGTGGAGCCGCGCGCTACGATCGTCGGGGGCGCAGGCACGATCCTGTGCCAGGTGCTTTTGCCCGTCGATCAAAGCACCGGCAGCGCTGAGATTTTCGGCCTGAGCAACGCGGCGGGCGACACTGTTTTGCGATGCGTCATCAATTGGGACAGCGGCGGCAGCATTGTTCTGACCGCCGATGACGGGACGACAAGCGGCAATGCAAACCGCTCCTCAACATGGGCCCCGACGGTGCCGACCTTGATCGCGGCAAGCTATGACGCGGCGGGCGTTGTGTCGCTTTCGACCAATGGCAGCCCGGTTGAGACCGTCGCCACCGGTGTCGATTTAAGCGGCCTTGAACGGCTGCGAATTGGCGGCGGGTTTTCCGCGACATTCCAGCACCAAACCAAGTTTCTCGACGGGAATGTCGCGTTTTTTGCCTACAAGGGAGAGGCCCTATGAGCCATCTGCAAACCCTGTCTGTTCCCTCTGTCTTTGACCCGTCATCGGTCATCTGCGTCTGGGGCGATTCCACTGTCAATGGCACCGGCGCGGCCACGGCTGCGGACATCGCGCGCTCGGTTTTGGCGCGGGCATTTGAGCCGGACCGGCTGGTGATCAATTTGGGCAGCGGCGGGGAACCGCCCTCAACAATCGCTCAGCGC
The DNA here is from genome assembly GCF_050633425.1 of Pelagimonas sp. Lineage (GTDB taxonomy): Bacteria > Pseudomonadota > Alphaproteobacteria > Rhodobacterales > Rhodobacteraceae > Pelagimonas. Next base: position 3,016 of record NZ_JBOEGM010000054.1, read on the forward strand.
TCGCTGGCGCGGGCGGCG
>NZ_JBOEGM010000055.1:0-2766 GCF_050633425.1 Pelagimonas sp.
ATCACAGCACGCAGGGATTTTGACGCCGCGCATAGCAGTGACGTTGGCGTTGTTCTGATGCAGTTTGAGCATCCTGAGGATGGGTCTGTTTTGCGGGTCTCGTCTGATCCGACGGAACGCTTGTCTGTGGACCCGTTGCTTTATGGCACCCGCTCAACCTGGCTGGGCGCGAACCCGGTGACCGAGCCATTTTTGTTCCTGACCTTGGGGGTGGAATGGCCGGGGGACCAGGAGGAGGCAGGGTTTGAGGCGCGGCTGATCCTGAGTAATTTTGACAGCCAGACGGTCCAGACCCTGCGCAGTTTCACCCGACCAGCGGTGGCGGATTTGGCCCATGTCATGGCGTCAACGCCGGACTTGGTTGAGGTTGAGGCGCGCGACTTGATGTTGGTGGCCTCAGACATTGATGCCGATCGCATTGAGCTGACCTTGTCGCGGCGCGTGATTGAGGACGAAGCCTTTCCGTCACATCGCATGACCAAACAACGGGTGCCGGGGTTGTTCGCATGACGCAGTGGAACAGCTATGTGGGGATCGCGCAGCGCGATCACGGTCGTGAGATGTCAGGCGCGGATTGCTGGGGGCTGGCCTGTCTGGTCTATGCACATGAGCTGGGGATTGAGTTGCCGGATTATGCGGGCGTGCATCCCAGCGACATCGAGCGCCGCGACATCGATCAGATCATGGAAAGTGAAGCCGCTGCCAACCGTTGGCTCGGGGTGGATCAGGCGCGCAGTTTCGATCTCTTGTTGTTTCGGATGGGGCCTTATCGGTGCCATGTCGGCATCGCGATTGATGCGCGCCGCATGCTGCATGTGCACTCGGACCATTCCAAAATCATTCCGCAATCTGATCCGGCCTGGGCCAAGCGCCTGATCGGAATCTATCGCCATGAGGGCTTGCAATGAGTGTACCTGTCATCGTGACCCATGGGCCAATGCCCGAGCAGACCCGCCGTCGTTTTGAGCTGGCAACGACGGTCACAGTGGCCCAGATCGTGGCGCAGGCCTTGCCGGGGGCCGGAGAGGATGTGCGCGATCATGTGCGCGTTGTCCTGGTGTACCGGGATCAAAAAACGGCGGTTCCGCACAGGTGGTGGCCCCATGTGCGCCCTCATTCCGGTGTCACGGTGCTGATCCAGATCGTACCGACCGGGGGAGGGATTATCTCTCTTGCCCTCAAGGCCGCGACGCTTGTGACAAAACTGGCGGCAACAACGTTTGGGTCGGCGAACCTCGGAGTTTTTGGCCTGAACACTGTCTTCTTCGGCACCTTGGCCGGGATTGGATATGTGGGCTATCGCCTGGCCTCGGCGCTTGTTCCGCAGCTTGAGCAACCCGGTTCCGGCAAAAAAGACCGCGAGCAATTTGAGATCAACGGCTGGCAAAACGAGGCGCGGGCCAACGAGGCCTTTCCCGATTTGCGCGGCCGGATGCGTGTTGCCCCAATCTTTGTGGCGCGTCCCTACACAGAAATTGTTGGCGGGGATCAATACATCCGCGCGCTGTTCAGCTTTGGTTTTGGTCCGGTCAAGATCGAAGATCTGCGGATCGGTGACGCCCCGATCACAGACTTCGCAGATGTGGAACTGGAGATCCGCGAAGGCCGAGCGGGCGATGATCCGATCTCTCTGGTGGATTTTCAGGTTCTGGAGGAATCTCTGGGGGTGGATTTGATCCGGCCGCTGCCTGTCGATGCCTTCGGAGAGACGATCCCCGACCAGCCGACGGTTGAAACACCTGTCACGCGCCAGACGGCCGCCAATGCCAGCACCGCCAGTGTGATTGTGACCTTCCCCGAAGGGCTCAGCCGGATCAGCAAAAACAGCGGGAAACGCCGGTTCCGGGAGGTGGCAATTCGCATCCGGCAGCGCCAACCGGGGGGCGATTGGCAGGAGGTGCAGACGCTCAACATTCGAGAGAAGCGCGGAACGTCTTTTAGTCGACAATACACCTGGTCTTTGCCTGAACGCGGAATTTGGGAGATCGAACTGACCAGAATGAGCGACGATACAACCAAGACCAATGTGTTCAGTCGCTCCACCTGGAGCGCCTTGCAAAGCTTCCGCCCTGAACAGCCGATCAACTTTGATCAGCCATTGGCCCTAGTGGCGGTGCGCATCCGAGCCAGTTACCAGCTCAACGGTGCCCTGGACAATCTGAACGCTCTGGCAACGCGCTATCAAGACGATTGGACAGGCAGTGAATGGCTTGAAGGCTTGCCGCGCAACCCGGCAGCACATTTTGTCGGTGTGCTGCAAAGCGCGGCCGGGGCCTATCCGGTCGGCAGCGATGTGATTGATTGGGTCGCGATTGAGGACTGGCACAGCTATTGTGAAGACAAGGGGCTCAAATATGATCGCCAGCACAAGGGCGGCGAAAGTCTGGCGGATGTGCTGCGCGCGATTTGCGCCGCCGGCCGGGCCACGCCGCGCCGGGATGGCCTCACATGGAGCGTTGTCATTGATCGCCCGCAAGACGTGATTGTGGATCACATCTCGCCGCGCAATTCGCGCCAGTTTCAGGCGCATCGCAGCTTCTTTGACCCTCCACACGCCTTGCGGGTTCGGTTTTCCGATGAGACCAATGATTGGGCCTCGGCAGAAAAGGTCATTGCTTGGCCCGGACATAGCGGCGCGATTGATCTGACCGAAGAGATCACCCTGCTTGGCAAAACCGATCCCGATGAGATTGAGCGCGAGGTTGTGCGGCGCATGTATGAGATGGAGCGCCGCCCCGATCGCTTTACGGTCATTCAGGACGGTCT
>NZ_JBOEGM010000056.1:0-27486 GCF_050633425.1 Pelagimonas sp.
TTTTGGATTTGGTCTTGCCATGTGCGAATTTGACTAAACGCCAAGTCTTGGTTTTTGTGCCGACATCTAAATAGAGGTTTGGGAAGACCCCCTTGCGCTGATCAGCATAACGGTTCGTGCCAGACTTTGAAAACGGCAGTTTGTCGATACTGCCTTCGGTGAATTTGATACGTTGGGTTGCCATGGAGGCCTCCATTTTTGCAATTATTTTGCAATTTTCGTATCAACCACCACCGGGTCTGCTCAACCGAAGTGTCTGTATTTATTGGGTAAAAACAACATCAACAACCGTGAGCAACCCAGTTTGCCCGTATTTGTAATCAGTAGGTCCGCGGTTCGAGTCCGTGTGGGGGCACCATTAAAACGCTTAGTTTTCAACACCATCAAGTCAGTTATGTATAGTTAAATCAGGTACTTGACCAATTTGTGGTTGGGTTAGATTGGTGTTGGAACGTAACGTGAACCTTGTAACGAGACGGTCATTACAAGGATTACCGATATGCCCCATATCAAGTTCACAGACTCGACACTCAAGAAATTGTCGGCCACCAAAACAACATGGTTCACGGACCCAACGGTCAAAGGATTGCGCCTCTGCGTCACGAAAGGCGGCGTTAAAACGTGGTATGTCAACAAGTGGGACCCGACGTCGCAAAAGACGCGGTCAGTCAAATTGGCCCAGTGGGCGACTAAAGCCACACACTGCCGCTGGGCGAAGGATCAGGTTGGCAAAGTCGCGCATGACATAACCACAGGCAACGTTCAGACGCGCGATGAGCACGACGCTGAACAGGCTGTACTGGGCGTCCCTACGTTTGGTGATGCACTGGAACAATACATCGAACACCGCACACAGCCGCGCGCATCTGGGAAGGCTCAGATGAAGCCGGGAACGGCGTATGATTACCGCAACTCATTTTCCAATCATCTCGCGCGGTGGGCCGATGTGCCCGTGAACGAATTGCCGATTCTCGAGATCAATCAGCATCTGAACAATTTGCAGCTTGAGAAGGCGCACGCGGCCAACCATGCGAGTTGTGTCGCCGGGGCCACCGTGCGGTTCATCAACAAGCTTTGCGCCCTCGCGCTGCCGATTCCGTCATTGCTCGACAACACCAAAATTCGGTCACGCGTGCAGACAGGTAAACTCGACATGTCAGTGCCTTGGTCGGATCGTTGGGATGAAATTCAGGTGGTGAAAAACGAGCATATCAAGCTGTGCTGGATGATCACTTGGTACACAGGCTTTCGCCACGAGGACAGCCTGCGGCCTTTGACATGGGATCAAGTCGATCTGGACGCTGGCAGCGTCACATTCGGCAGATTGAAGAAGCAGGAAGACGCGCGGGAGATTGCGATTGCTGATGATGTGGTGAGGCTGTTTGAGCGGCTTTGGGAAATTCGTGCCGATGATTGCGACTGGGTGTTTCCATCGCGTCGGGAGGTAAATGGGCAGCGCGGCCATTTGGATGTTTTGGACCGTTTGCCCCTGACACGCGCAGGCGATCTTCGGCATCTATGGATGACAACGGCGCGCGAGGTTGCGCCGCGTCACGTTCACAGATGGCTGGCTCAGCAGACCATGACCGACGACGATCTGCGTATGCTCGGTCATTACGGCCAGCCAAGCCATGACGAACAGAAACGGTCGGCCAATGCAATTGCATCGGCGATCAATGTTCAGTTGGGTGCGCCACCTTCATCCGTTGTTGAACTGAAACGCAAGCGCGCCTAAATATTGACGACATACGCCTCCATGCCCGGGCGTAGTGACCTGACCGGGACTGGAAGGCCGAACGCGTGAGCGACGGTTTACCGTCAGGAGCAGGAGACGCGTCGGTCATAGGCCTCATCACGAGGAATATGCCTATGACTATCGACGAGCTCTCAGAGCAGCTAAAAGCTCTGCACAATGACCTGATACGGTCACACCCACCTCAAGTTATGACATGCCGCGAGGCCGCACAGTTTCTTGCAGTGACCGATGAAACGTTGTTTCGTTGGCGCAAGGATGGTGTTGGACCGTCATACTCCCAGCCAAATTCTCGGTTAATTCGATACCTGTATGACGACCTTGTTGCTTGGATGAAGGAGTATCAGTGATGGTTAGCAAAGCAGACAGCGCCGTATTTTTGGAAGGCGACGCAATCAAGCAATTCCTCCTGGGCAACAAGCGCGTTGAGGCTTGGTTCGCCGCGAACTGGGAACGCCTCGACGACATGACAGGTCCCATCAACAAGAGCACTGTTTCGCGAGCACTCAGCGGCATGCCAATCGTTGAGCCCGTCGCGAATGCCATGGAGGTGCTTTTTGACGAACTACGCAACGATCCTTGGGCATGGTGCAAGCCGCCCAAACGGATCGACGTACTGACCGACTACGCGCCTTTGTCGTGGTGGTACAAAACCCTCAAGCTCAAGAAAGCAATTCCTTGGTCGCGGTTCGAACGCATGGGGACACATCCGCTAAAGGAGTATGACGCCGTATTCGCGCAAGAGCGCCTCAGCGAATGGCGGAGTCAGCTCAAGTCGGCATGTGATCAGTTCAAAGCAGATCGCGCGCTTGTCCGTGCCTTAGAATCGGATGAGGAACCTGAGTTTCAGCATTGGGTTGTCGAAGATGGGCAACATCGCATTGCAGGGCGCGGCGACGGTCAGTTGAAGCCATTCCGTCGCCGTGTCGGCAATGCAGGGCTGCACGGGCGGTCAGATGAGGAAATCAGCATGGCATGGGCGCTCGCAGACGCAACCCTGACTCTGCCCAATGTCGAGAAAGCAACTTTAACGTATTCACGACCCAAAGCGGTGCCCATCGACTCGCATTTCTCGGAACCTATCGAACCTTGGAACGGCGACGAGTTCGAAGGCATCGAGATTGGGCACTTTGAATTTCCGCCGAAATGGGCAGGAGCAACTCCTGATACGTGCAAGGTCAAGCACAAGGTTTGCTTCTATTGGACAGGGGATCGGTATGCGGTCGAAGATATGGATCCGTTCATACAGGTCGAGGACAAAGGTGAGTGGCGGGACACGACGCGGTCAGAGCGTGATCTGTTCATGACAGGGATTGAGCGGAAGCTCGAAACCCGTGCAGAATTCGAGGCGCGCCTTGATGAAGAGATAGAACGTATCATGACGGCGTGGCGGAAGACGTGGGATGAGAATCCCAAATCGACGTTTAATGGTGAGTGGCTAAATCAGGAGGATTATCCTGATGGTCCGCCGTTAGAGGAAGTCGTTGAACGTGTGCAGCGGCATTTGAACGAGATTGACGACGAAGCGGCTGCTGACGAGCAACGAGAAGTCGCTCGCCGCAAGATGGCGTTCATGCGGCGATTGCGCCGACGGTAGGGAAAAGCTCCATCAGGATTTGACGGCGTTCTTTGCGCCCAACGCGATCCCGCAGCCATTGGGAACAGGTTGCGGGGTCGTTCAGTGCGTTCGCACGGGCGAGACGATTGATCAGGCGCGGGTGGACAGTAGGCGGAAAGTCGAAGGGCATCGGGTCGGGTCCTTTCGGTTGCGGTGTTGATGCGTGGCATCATACGGGCAGCGGGCGGCGGTATCCGACTGATATGGCAGGTGGTGGTAAATGAGTTATGGGTCCGAAGCCTACAAGCCGTCAATTCGTGCGCGCGTGTGTGCGTGCGCGTGAAACGACGACAGTGGCGCAATTCTCCATTGTTGTTGCAGCAAGGCGTTTTCGTTTTGAATCCGTGTAGATCGTGCAGAACATGCAGGGTCGTCAGTGAAACAAGTGGTTAGCGTGTGGAAGGACGTGCAGGGCGTGTGCAGGGTGATGGTGCAAGAATGCGGTAACGTGTTGCAGTGTCGGGATTTTTTCGTGCAGGGTGTATGATCACTCACTTTTTGTTTTGGTCATTCGCGCGCGTGGGCGCACGTAAGTCACGCCATCTTCCTGTTCGATAGCGTCCCTGACTCCCCGCGGAAGAACGTCCCCTGATAGGTTATCGCAAGCCCAACTGATCAGTTGGACGTTGGGCTGCGCAGTCAATCCATTGATCTAAAAGCACAATGCTGATTGCGATCCTTGTAACGCATGGCGCATCAAAGGTTTTGCACGGTAATCCGCCTGACCACCCCCTTTCTCTGACACTGAACCTCGCCCCCAGGCTGATTTAGAAGATCACAAATCTACGATTTTCCCACCGCGCCTGCGCCCGACATATCCCCTGTGCCCCGTAAAGGCATCAAAGCCGCAGCGAAACCGCGTAAGCAACGCGTTCTTGACCACGCGCCCCACCATCATGCCCGCTGACCCATTACCGCCTTCTCTGACGCGCTCTGACGATCCAACATAACCGGCCTTCGCCACCTGCTTTTCCTGACCGCTACCTCGTTATCTCGGTAACGCCAGCGACGCGCCATGTTCTATAAATGTTCCGCACACCCACGGCCCGCCAACACCACTTAGAGAAAGCAATCGAATGCCCATCACAACTGTCGCCATCAAGTCGACACCTAACGGCTCACGCCTCTTTGCCGAAGACATTCACACGGCGTACCATCTGGACCTGCCCATCGCCGAAGAAGACCTGCGCAACCTGATTGTTGCTGCCGCCAAAGCAGACGATCTGCATCCACGCGTGAACTAATGGGCGTCCTTGCGGATCGCACCGAAAAAGGCGTCCGCGTCCGCAATGTCGCCAACACATCGCACTTCGACATTCCTTGGCAGTTCATCGTGAGGGGCATCGAATGACAAAGATCAACCATCGCACTTATCAGGAGCAACGGCAGGCTTACGACAAAATCCGCGATGTGATTGCGGGCGAAGACCGGCTCAAAAACGCGGGCTCCCAATACCTTCCACAGCCCGAGGGCATGACCTCCACGCAATACAACCGATACGTCCAAGGGTCATCGTTCTACGCCGTTGCCGAACGCACGCTCCGAGGCATGGTCGGTTCTGTCACACGCAACGCCCCAATTCTGGAATTGCCTGATCGGATCGCGTCGATGCGCGATGCGGCGACATTCGAAGGCCACAGCCTCGACGTTCTTCTGGAAGACACGCTGCACGAAGTCCTGTCCATTGGCCGCTACGCGATGGTTCTCGACTACCCGACGGAGGGCGCGGCTCCGGGTTCGGCCCCGTTCATTTCGACGTTCAATGCGGAATCAATTCTGGACTGGAAAGAGGAACTGGTTGGTGGCCGTCAAAAGCTGACGCGTCTGCGGCTGCACGAAGACAACGACGATCTGGACGACGGTGTCGAGCAACACCTGCTCCTGACCCTTGAACCCGCCTACACCGTCCGCCGTTTCCATGTCTCGCGTAAGCGCAACGGCCCGGAGATTGCGACCACTTCGGAAGTTCAAATCGGCGAAGACATCGTGCCGACCATCGACGGTGCGCCGCTGTTTGACATTCCGGCGGTCATTGTCAGCCCCTACAATCTGAAAGCCGACGTTGAGAAGCCGCCGTTTCTCGATCTCGTCAACGTCAATCTGGCCCATTGGCGCGTCAGCGCTGACTACTATTGGAGCCTGTATCTGACCTCGCAGCCGACGCCTTGGGTGGCCGGGTCGCTCAACGAAAAGAACATGCCAAGGCAAATCGGCTCGGGTGCGTTCTGGGTTTTGCCTCAAGGCGCGACCGCAGGCATGTTGGAGTTTACGGGCGCTGGAATCGCCGCCCAAAAGACAGCCTTGGATGACCTAACCGCCCAGATGGCAACATTGGGCGCGCGCATGGTCTACGATGGCAAAGGGCGCAACGAGACGACTGACACCGCGAAGCTGCGCACGCGTAGCGAACTGTCCCTGCTGCATTCGTCGGTAAATATGGTTGAGGCGGCAATCCTTAAGCTCCTGCGCCTTGCCGCTGAATGGACGCAAACCGGCACCCAAGATCAAGTCTCCCTAAAACTGCACCGCGACTTCATCACGGCCCAGATGGACCCGGCTGTTCTGACCGCGCTGATCAAGGCATGGCAAGCCGGTGCGATCTCGCATGACACTTTGCTGATGAATTTGAAAAAGGGCGAGTTGATGGACGTCAATCGCGCCTTGGATGACGAGCGCGATCTGATCGAAGAAGACGAAAACGTCCTGCCGTTTTCCACATTGCCAGAAGCCGGAAACGTGTGATGCCCGCAGTCGATCCTGACCACGGCATGCATCACTCTCGAACCATGCCCGAGGAACTGCTGATCTTCTCGGTCTTATCCCGTGCCATCCTCGATCTGTTCGGTCCAGTAGGATTGACGTCGACCAAAGAGGAGGCGCAACAGGCAAAGAGAGACGCTCTATTGTTCCTGACCAAAGCGACAGGTGCATGGGCAAAGCGGCGCAATGATCTCTGCGACGCTATTGGCTTTGATGGTGACAATATGCGTGCTCGGGTCATTCAGGTTCTGGAAGGCGACAGCACAGCGCTTGCCACATATGACGGGCGGCGCGAATTGACCCAAGTCGCGCAGGCGCGCGCGCTTTGGGAACTCGAGAAATCCCAGTCCAAACGCCGGAAGTTAACGCCCCAGCCAACACCCAAACCACAGCCTCGACCGCGACACGCAGTTACCCGCTATGCTGACGTGCGCCGCCATATCATGCCGCTCCTGATGCAGCCCCGCACCTTCAAAGACTTGATCATAGAGACACAGGGCGACGTGTCCGACACGACCATCCGAGAAGTCTTGCGCAACGCGGTTGCGAAGGGTGAAGTTGTGAACAATGACAACACCTATCTTCTTGTTTCTGTACCTGAAACTGCGGTTGCGGCATCCGCCGGATAGCACCGAAAATCATTCCACAGCAATCGGGTTAGGCCCCTCTGCTCCTTGTGATGAAAACGGGGCGGGTCCGGCATAGCCCGTCCCAATCACAAGGAAACCAGAAATGGCCGACGACAACGACAAGCAAGCAGCGGCGCTGATCGCAGCCCTTGCGCCCAAGATCGCAGAGGCGATCATTCCCCAGCTCACCGAACAGGTCGAGACCCAAGTGAAGGGTCTCAAGGACAAGAACGACGAGCTTTTGGACAAGCTCGCGAATTTGAAAAAGGACGCGGAGATTGAGGAGGCTGGCAAAGCATCAGCCGCGCTCGCCGCCCGGACCAAAGCCCTGATCGACGCCGCCGACAAGCAGCGCATTGCCCGGCTTGACGGAAACAACATGTACCAGGGCCGCAAGGCCGGTGACGCCATCAAAATCTCACGCGTCGACGCGCGCAACGTTGCGGCCTATCGCGATGCAAAAGCGCTGGCCGAGAAAGAAGGCGTGCCGCTTGAGATCGTTGCTGACGAATGACACAGGGAAAACGCCCCCATAAAATGATGATGCTCCCGGACGCAAAACGGGAGCATTACACGCGCGAGATCGTGCTTGGGCGCATGTCGATGTTCCAGGCGGGCAAAGACCTTGGCATGTCGGACACTTCGGTTGCGCGATACATTTCGCAACTGCCCGAAGAGGATAAACTGGCGATCCTCGCGACCGCAATGCACGACGCCAAAGTCAAAACGGCGATGCAGCACGCGGCCATTGTCAACGAGTTTGGCGAGGACACTGATAAGGACTTGAAATGGGTTCTGCGCGAACTCAAAAGCCTGCTCGAAGGGGCGAAAGGCGATGAAGATCGCGTGATGCAATTGGGCGCGCTGAAAGAGTTGCGCCAATCGCTCATGTCGCTGGCTGATCTCCACGGCAAGCTGAACAAAAAGATGGATATCCATCTGAACCTGAACGAGTCGCCGCAATTCATCCAACTTCGTCAGATCATCCTGAAAGTACTCAACAACCACCCAGCTGCCAAACATGATTTTCTGAACGAGATGGACGCTATGGGCGTTATCAAAGAGCCCGTCCTTGTCGATGATCGGAGGCCCGCATAGTGCCGACACGTAGTGCTAAACTATCCGTTGAGATCGTCAATCGGCTTGAGAACACGGACCTTGAGAGCCCAAGCGCCGTGCGTGAAGCGATGAAAAACGCGTCACCAATCATCGTTCAACTTCTGGCCGAATTGGCCGCGCGGAATATGCTGAAACCAGCAACACGTTGGCCCGGTCAGCCCGACCGCTCATGATCCACGACGCCGCCCTCCATTCGTTCCTGCAAGGCTTGACCGTCTCGCTCGACCCCATCGAACGGTTTCGGCTGGCCATTGGTGAGCCTGATCCTTGGCAGCAAACGCTCCTGCAAACCGATCCGCGTTTAAACGAGGAAGACCGAATGGTCCTCGCATTGTGCGGTCGGCAGTCGGGCAAATCAACGTCGGCAGGTGGCCTTGGGTATGACGATTTCTCGGTCGGCAAAACGGTGATCCTGACCGCTCCCAGCTTGCGACAATCAACTGAGTTGTTCCGGCGGATTCTGGAATTCAAAAACACCGATCCATTCTGCCCGCCAATCGTGCGCCAGACGCAAACAGAGCTTGAGGCACACCCCAGCCACGGTGGACGGATCATCGTTGTCCCGGCAACCGATCAAGCGCGCGGCATGACCGCAGACACCATCATTGCGGACGAGGCCTGTTTTCTCGACGACGATGCGCTGACAGCCTTCTTCCCCATGAGGCGCGAGACGGGTCGCATTTTCCTGCTGTCTACTCCGAACATGCGGCAGGGGTATTTTTACGAGACTTGGACGAGCAACAAGCGGGTGAAACGCATCACCGCACGATCCATCGACATTCCGCGCCGTGCGTCTCAGGTCGCTTTCGACAAGGCCACCATGTCTGACACAACATTCCGGCGTGAACACTTATGTGAGTTTGTCGGCTCCGGCACGCCCCTGATCTCGTGGGAAACGCTCGAAAACGCGTCCAACAAGAACGTCCAAGCACTGGAAATCACATGACCCCTGACAACCCACCAAAGTACGAACACCTCAGAGACGGGCGCGTTGTATTGCCCTCAAACGCCGATCCCGCAGCCTTTGGAACCGTTGTTCACGGCTGGGTCCGCCACCATGTCGGCATGGACCTTGGACGCAATGACCCATCGGCCATCGTTGTGATACGCGACGAATGCTATCCGCAGTTCACAGGCCGTGGGTTCGAACAGGAATTGGGACCACGCAAATGCACTGTCGTTTTTCAAGAGACGATCCAATTGTACTCGTACACTGATCTTGCCGACTTCTTGGTCAAGCGTCTCAATCAGATTCCGCACTGGTCTCTCGCCATCGACGCATCAGGTCTCGGCGCGCCATTTTCATCGACCTTGGACAATGCGGACATCGAACACCACGCCGTTGTCATGACCGCTGGGTCAAATCTGACTCGCAAAGGCAAAGACGTTTCGTGTGCCAAGGCCCTACTTTTGGAGAACATGGCCGTTGGCCTCGAAACGGGCGCTTTGACCGTCGCGCATGACCTCGACGGAAAACAAGACTTGCTCAACGAGATCGCATCTTTCGAACTGGCGTCCACATCGGCGGGAAATCTTGTCCTGCAAGGGGGCGGCAAAGGCCATCACGCCGACAGGGCGATTGCAACAGCCCTCGCGTACCTGTCAGCAACCCATCTCGAAACGGCCCTCAGCGGCTCGTACCGTCTCAGCGGCTGGGCCTGAATTCTTGCTAACGCTTAGGTTGTATGCGACGTTGGCTGTATGGAACAAGATAGCAAACGCTTTAACCGATGGGGCCTGACGGGCGATCCCGACGAAGACAGACGACGAAAAACCGCGATGCTCATTCGCATCAATAAGATGCGCAAGGCCTTCGAGGCAGGCCATCATGTGCAGATTGATTTACTCTCGGGTTTGGGTGGCACGGTTGCGCCCGAAAAATCTAAATCCAAGGGAAAATCGGCGTTCCAGAAGGAGCAAGAAACGATCATGAAAGCCCTCGCGCTCGATCTTCACGAATACATCCCGGAAGACATGGCGCTGCATTACGGCTTCACCACCAGACGCGAAGCCGACGAAAACCCTTCAACCGCTCCGTTCATCGAAAATGACCCTGAAATACCGTTTTAACCCACGCTCTCGTCTTGCTCGCTGCATCGGCCCGGGTCGATGTGCCTTGAGATTGACGAGCGACCCGGTTTTTTACGCGGAGCTGGCGGGGCTCTTGGGTTTTTTGGGTATGATGTTCACGGCTGTTTGTTACCGACAATGACGATTGCAAATTCATAGACCACTAGAGTACACGTTATGCGGTAAATTCAACCGTCATTGTCTAGCGAGTGCTGCTTTAGTGAAAGACCTGACCCCGATTAAAAAGGCTCTCACCGCAGCCGACAAAAGCGGCACACTTATTGACTGCATTCTTTCGTTGGAGAGCCGCGTAAGGCGCGTCGAATGTGCTCCCATTCTGTCTGAGTTGCATAATTCAGGGCAAATCTCGTTAGTCTCCAAAGGTAATTTGGCAGCAATTTCGAAACTTGAGCACAACGACTTTTGGATGATCATTCACCCTTTAGATCAGACAATTCCAGGGTTGAAATGCTCTCATCGCGAAGTCTTAGAATTTGTCGACACACTGGTTAAGAAGGCTGGCTCCGACGGAGCGGCAGGCCTACCGAACCAATCTTTGGTTCAGTGGTGTAGGTCGAACCCTCAGAAAGCTGAAAAGATTGTTGCGGGTACTATGTCTCTTGACCAACTCTGCGTAGCGCATTGCGTGTTTGCCATCCAAGGCCTTGGCGACCAAAAACTTGCGTTTAACCTCCTAGAGCACGCAGACAAAACTGTCGTAGCTGTTGGGTTGCGTTCACTTGGGAGGCTCGACTTGAAAGATATGGCTGATAAGAAGCACCTATTGGATGAGTGCTTCAAAATGGTGAACGACGAGACGGCTCAGGATGTGAGATCATCAGCCATCGAAACCGCCTTCAAGACTTGGGAAGGAATGGGCCAATCCGATCCCTACCTGCAGTCAGAGTTGATATCCGCCGTCATAAGCGCCAACAAGGACGCCGAACTGGTTCTCCTTACGGCAATGCTCTTTTACCACCCAAAAGGCTTGGTCGCGAGCAGCATCGATTTGATTTTGGTTTCTGCAAAATCGGAAGCTGCTCCTGCGGCAGCATTACTTAATCACTTAGACCACGCCTTGCATTCAAAGGACGAGAGGTGGTCATTGGAGAAGGTTACGGACGTCTTTGCAACGCAAATCCCAAGGCTGTCGAAGTCAACTGAATCAAGTGAATACTACCATTTTTGCAAATGGATTTGGGAAGATCAGCTCAATGTGTCAAAGCTCTTTGCTAGCTGGCTAACTGATGGCCAGTTCGCGCTATGTTCGTTTCTTGCCGACATGGTGGGTGAAGGCGGCAAAAAAGGACGGCTTGTTGAACTAGCAAAGGTAGACCTGCCAACCGATGCCCTAGATCAAGTTTTCATGGCAAGAAAGTGTATTGGCTTTTTCTGGCTTCATGAAGTTACTGCGGCGTCGATCTTGTTGGGAGTCGTAAAGAACGGCAAGCAAGCGGCAAGAAATGAGGTCGAAGAACTTTTGTTTGATCCACTATTACTGAGCTATGGGGGTGAACTGCGTGATTACTTGACAAATCAGAGCAACAGCCCTTCTAAGCGGATCGCTCAATGCGCTCAAAGGCTGCTTGCTAAGCACGACACGTACATCAATGGCCTTGAGCAAACAAACGGCCTTGTTGAGCTTCTCCCAACCAACGCGCAGCGGCGTGCAGCGGCAGCTAAGGATCATGAACGCAACCGGGATATCCAAAAACAGGCCCACAAACGGTCTATATTTGCCGACATAGTCAGTCACTCCACGCTACTCTATGGGAAAAAAAGCTTCACAATGATACATGGCGCGGGTGACAAGAAAACGCCAAGCATCACGCCTCTTGCCGAATTCTCTTATAGTACTGAGTTGCCAAGGCTTTCGGTTGTCGATCCGGTAGGATTCCACGAAACTCTGACCACGTTTCGTCTAGAGAAACGGATCGTGCGATGAAAATAATTTTGAAAGAGTATCTTGCATCCTTAAAGGAGCGAGGAGACCTTGATAAAGCCGTTTTGCCAAACTTGCTTTCAGAAATTGGGCTCCGCGTACTCAACACGCCGATGATCGGAACAAGGCAAAATGGCGTCGATATTGCTGCGGTTGGAAAAATCAAGGGTGAGGATAAACAAAGCTATCTCTATCTTTTTGTAATCAAGGCCGGGAACGTAAGGCGAAATGATTGGGACGGAGGAGCTCAGGCCGTTCGTGCAGAGTTAAATGAAGCTCGTGAAGTCTATTTGCGGAGTAATGTTTCCAAAGAGCATGCTGAACTCCCCGTAAAGATCTGCCTATGTTGTGGTGGGGAACTTGAGGAAACAGTCTTAATGAACTGGGCTGGGTTCACTGAGACGAATACTACTGACGACATTGCATACAAGTTGTGGGATGGAGATCGTCTAGCAGAACTTATGATGCGTAGTTTATTGGCGCGGGAATTACTGGAAGAAGAACCTCGACGCAATTTTCAAAAAGCCATCGCAATGGTGAACGAACCTGCTGCTTGCTACGATTACACACGTGCGTTTCTAAGTGACTTGTTGTTGGAAGGGCATGCAGAGCAGAAAGCTCAACTGTTGAGGCTCCGCCAAGCTTACATCTGTCTACACGCGGTCACAGCATGGGCAGTTGAGGCCGACAACTTGGAGAGTACCTATCGGGTTTCGGAACTCGGGTTACTGTTTTGCTGGAATGTGGTTCGGGTTAATGAACCTAAGAATAAGCCCACAAAATACGACAAGACACTTTCGTTGATCTTGGATCAATTTCTTAAGCTGTACTTGACGTCTTCTGAAATGTATTTTTCCAAGACCGCTTATGCTCACGGTAACACTCTGCATGTTCTTTCGGTGGCAGTACGGTCTCGCGAGTCGGTGGACGTAAACTTAGCCATGTTCGAGCTATTGGGTAGGCTGGCCATACGCGGAATTTGGACCGATCATTTTTCAAAAGGCCTTACGAAGGCAGACCCCAAGTTTGCACAATCATTAGCGGAAACGACTGCCCAGACTTTGGACGCGATTGTCTCGGTGATTAACACAAACCCAACTCTCAACGCGCCGATTAAAGACGACCATATGATCGAGATCGCACTGGTGATGTATCTTGCTCAACAGACCGGTAACGTAGATCGACTATTGCCTTGGCTAGAAGGAATTTCTGGAAAAACGACATTTTCATTGATAGCAAATTCCCAGTACCCGACCTGTCACCGCGACTATCGTGACTTACTGTCTCATCCAGTCAGTTCTGACCAATCTTACCGTGATGAAGCCTGTGTTGGGAGCGTTCTTTATCCATTTCTCTTTCTATGGATGCAATACGCCACTGACCCGGAAAACATTGTGGAATTCACTGAACGCCTTCAAGCAAAAATCCCAAACTGCACTCACCAAGCATGGTTCCCCGACGAAGACACGGATGAGAATATCTGGAGCGGGAACACAGATACTGGAATTTGTGTCACAGACCTTTCTCCTCAAAAGGGACACGATGCGCTAGCAGATACACTGAACCAGGCCATCAAGACCTGTCCAGCAGTGGGTGAATTGAGCGCGGTTAAATCCGGATTATCGCCAATGCTTCTAACAGCATGTAGGCATTACCGATTGCCTATTCCGCCTAACTTTTGGTTCTTAAACGGTTAGAATTGAGGTTTTTCGGCAGAAAATCCCGCAGATTATCTGATTTGGCGTCTGAAGTCATTGTCTCATTTGAAGGGCTGTCCGAGGTCCGCAAAGGGCCGGCTGTTTCCTACTCACTGCTATCGGGTTTCTGCCCACCGTATGCGTCCAGCACTAGTTCAAAATACTTTGCTGTCTTGTCGGTGTGTTCACCGACACCCGGCCACGCAAACGGGAAGGTTCCTGTGGTCGACGACCAGTCAATTTCCAGCCAGAGCATCTTCGCAATGGTCTCAGCTTCGGGGGAGCCTTTGTCTTCAGGCCAAAGGTCCAAGTCTAACGTTATCCATGCATCACCGTCGTCATCAACGCTGATTTCAGCGCTCAAAGCCGCCAGCCGTTCATTTACATTCGTTGCATCGTCCAAGAGCGCGGCCCGCAAAAGAAGCTCAGCCTTTTTTGCATCCATGTCCATTGTTAGTGCCATTCCGTCCCTCCATGATGGATGTGGATACAACCTAAGCATCCCACTAGTCGAAGAACAGTGACTAGCAGCTCGAACGGGAGAAAAAGCAATTCGACGCAGACATTCATGGACTGTGTAGCATCTCCGCAGGCCCAATTTCGGGGGCCGGACAAAGTGTGCCTTCGCCGCGCGAGCATTTAGTTTTCGATTCTTTCTGCCCAATCGGAATAGTCGGCACGCATCATGTGTGTCGACCGGCGGCCACTCTGCGCGGAATACTGATCCCGGCTTCTGAGTATATCTTGTTGGCGAAATCGAATGCAAAGCCTGTAGCGTCAAAATCAGTTCCGTACTGACGGGAAATTTCGATCATGGATTCTGAAACCGAATGCCTTTTGGGTCGGGCCATTTCACCCGAGTATACATACACACCATCGAAGGTCGCGCCGGTGAGGTGGATATCAAATTCTCCTTCAATTATCCGCTTCGCTAATTCAATCCCATTGGATATCGCATCGGGTAAATATCGCATGATAGTATCGTAGTGTGTGAACCATTTGCTCAAGTCCACGTCGTTCTGATCAGTTTTTTGGTAGATTAGCTCCGCAGAAAACATCCAAATTTCTCGCGATTTGAAAACTTGGGTGCCACTCATGATGGACTCTGCGTCTTCAAAAAACGAGTCATGGTAAGTGTTGTAGGAAAGCCCGCCCCATCTGTTTGCAGTAGGCGAATAGCCTTCGCCACGCAGCAAGGGTGGTGTGCCCCGCACCGCGTCCAAGCTTTCTGCTTGGGTCAATCTGGATTGTTGATATTTTGGTACGATGCGGACTGAAACTAAGTGATCACTTTGACAGTAAAGTGGTTTCTGGTCACGATAACTTTCACCTAACGGCTCATCCTTCTTCCAGAACGCCGATGCAATGAACGAGCTCCCTTCTGGTTCATGTAAGTCGCTTGGCTTGAGTGCGGATTGTTCAGCGGCAGCGTAGGCGCTCAATATTCCTTTAAGCTTCTTAGAGAGGATTGTGGTCTCTCTCTTGATGCTGTTTTTGTCTGCGCCAACGGGCAAACTGTAGGTTGTTGGATGCCTGCGATTTCTTAGGTCGAAGGGAAGGTCGCCTGGTCCACCAAATGCCGAGTTCATTAGTAGTAGAAGTTTGTTGTGGCCCGCGACGCCGAGTGCATATCCCAGTTCAATGGCAACGTTGCTATTGATATGCGGTTTGTTTTTACCGCCTTTCGCGACCAACGTAACATCCGAAACAATGATGTCGGCTGCTTCAATTTTTTGCATTATGGTTTCAGCGATCGGGGGCAGCCCGAGAACGTCTTTGGTATCCTGATCTAACTTAACCGATTTTTCCTCAACATTTCGGTCAGTGACCGTCATTTCCAAATTTAGATCATCAATCGCGCTCTCAAGGGCATTTTGGATTGTTGTCTTGTTGAGTTTGCGGTCGGTGTCCGACTGCCATGAATAGAAAACGATCAAGCTTCTCACCCTATGGATTATCTCACCTACTTGGTAGCAGAGAGAATGCCAGCATTGAAGACATGTCGGCAACTCGACAAATTATGCGCCAAGCGGACTTCTGCAGCACAGAACAAAAACTGTATCAAACTGCCAATCTCATGTCTGCTACGGGAGTGTCTTAATCATCCAAACCAAGCGTGCCTTGTAACATCCTTGTAAAGCATTTTCGCGGCCGTGAATAACGCTTTGCCAACAAGCGGTTGCGAATTTCCCCAAGGCATTTGTAATCAGTAGGTCCGCGGTTCGAGTCCGTGTGGGGGCACCATTTTCATTGAAATCGCTATGTTTTCATGGTGTTAGTGGGAAAACCACTACACAAACGCTACACGAGTCGGTGTGGCGGTCATGAGGCTTTCAATGGATTTACCGCACCTGAAACTCGCGAATACAGGCAACGCAAAGTATCGGCGGCGTGTCACATCCCCCCAAATGCGGACTATGCTGGGCAAGTCTGCGGTGGAATGGTCTCTGAAAACCCGTGATCCTTTGAAGATCGTTGAGGCTTGGAAAGAGGCGAACGCAAAGTTCGAGGCGCTGGAACTCCAAGCAGATGGGAAAACCGTTATGCAATCGGAATGGGATGTTACCTTAGCTGCGGCGGTGAAGAATGGGCTGGCCAGCGTGGACGCCACCAAGATCGGTCCAATTGATGCTGAACTGGAACAGGGGAAGTTCAAGGCCTTCACTCAGGCGATTCTTGCGGAAGCTGAGAAGTTATCGCCACAACAACGGGACGCTAAGTTCGCCAACAATCCACCAACCAATCCTGCACTGCAGCTGGTCAAGGCGAAGTTCAAAGGTATTGAGCGTCCACCGGTTTCACTGAGCGAAGCCGTAAAGCATTACCTGCAAGATCGTGAAGGGCGTTCGTCATATCCTGACCTTGTGAAACAGGTTGGCATTGCCATCTCGACACTTGAGGTGACAATGGGTCGATCCGATCCACCTGTTACAGAGATAGACCGGGATGCAGCCTATGCCTTCAGAGATGGGTTGAGCGCTAAAGGCAATGGTTTGGGTACGATACGCCGCCGGATCACGACAATCAAAGCAGTCTTGAACGCCGCAGATAAAAGGTTCGATTTGCCCAATTGGCGAAATCCATTCAATGGCATAAATTTGCCAGAAGATGATGGCGATGCGGGTGTCGAGAAACGCCATTCGTTGAGCTTGGATGACATCCGCAAGACCCTTGCCCATCAGGACTCTGTGAACGATGACGCTCGAGATATCTGGCATCTGATGATGCTCACGGGCCTTGGGCCAGATGAGGCGCGTGGCATACAATGGTCTGAAGTATTCCTTGATGATCCGACCCCGCATTTCGAGGTACGTGCCAACGCCCGTAGGCGGCTTAAGAAAGGTCAACGAAGACGTCGGGTTCCTTTGGTTGGAACAGCCTTAGAGATGATGCGTAAACGTCTGGCACAGTCACCGGCGGGTGAACTTGATGTTTTCCCGAGGTACGCCTCACAGCGAAACGCGAATACACTCTCAGCGGTTTTGGTGAAGCCGATGAAAGCTGCGGGGGTCTGGCAAAAGACTGTTAAGGTTCCTTATTCGCTACGTCATACCATGAAAGACCTGTTGCGCCGAACTGCCCCGCAAAGCATGCAACTTTTGTTGATGGGGCATGGGTTTGGCGAGGGGAGAGCGGCCAGTGGCTATGGGGAAGATGATTTGTTGGATATGCAGGCGGGTTATTTGACCAAAGCTTTGGAGTTGGGGCGCTTGATCGAATTCCCAAAGTTGCCTAGCGACAAGCGGTGAGCGACCGCACTCCAAGTGTGCACACCGTGACCGCCAAGCCTTTTCAGCGTATCGGTTGTTGCCACTACTTGGGCACAGGCATTACGTCAGAACGCGCAAGTTTGCTTATGTCTTCTTCAAGTTAACTCAGAAGGCGGCATGAGTTTCGAACTGGTGCGAAGAACAATGCAGTGGAAAATCATCCAAAAAAGGTAGGGAAGCAGAGACAAGCCGAAAGACCTGCACTGAGAGAGTGAGCTTGGTAAAACCCCCGCCACTTGGGCGAGGGCTTTGGTTATGCTGCCAGCTTCTCGGGGAGGCGCTGAAGTTGCTTGCAGAGTTCTGTCGTACTGTTGGCATGAAGCCACGCCTTGAACAGGCCGCGCATCCGCTCTCTGGGGATGTAAAGGTGCACTGGCTCGCCATTTCTGATCGCAGTTCTCCAAAGGACTTGGATCATTTCTGAGATCGCAAAGAGGTCGTCGTTCACATCGATACCCCTCTTTGTGAAGAAGTTGCGCAAGACAGGTAAGGAGAAACGGTTGGCGAGGTAGGCCATTGATCGTTTGTGCGCAAAGGCGTTGGTTGCTTTGGTATTCAGCGGAACCCAACATCCCGGCCCGGAGTACGCTGCGCCCTTTAGTTTGGTGCGGTGAGGCTTAAAGGTGGACCATGCGTTCTCTCGTGAGCGGGTTTTAGCGTGGTTTTTGAAGAACGTGACTGTGTTCCCTCTAAGCCGCTCATGGGTTGCCGCATCTGCCCTCTTGAACCAAGAAGATGACAGAGGCTGCTCTTTGCGCACCTGAGTGCCAATGTCATTCCCACGCCCTTCATACACATTGACCAATTCTCGGATGCTGGCCTTGATCGCTGCTTCGCTGTGGTCCTGCCAAGATACCAGCCGATAACCGTTCTCCCGGTCCCCCGAAACGGCCTTCATCTCGAACGATACACGTTCGGCCTTTAGGTAAGACCGCATTGGAGACCCTTCGAACAGGTACGTGAGCACGTAGGTTTGTTCAAAGCACTCGAGGAACTCAGTTGGGAACTGCCAGATTATCAGGCGTTTGCCCCGTTGGCCGTCGGCGTAAGACGCCAGATTACCGTTATCACAGAGATGCTTTATCGGCGAGAACTTGCCCTCGTATCGACCATGGTCATCATGGTTCCACCGCAATCGGTTTGTAGCCTCATCAACGTACATCTTGCCTGATTGGAACAGATCGTCCTGATCGTCCTTGGTCAGGCCGTCGTAGATATCGCAGCAGGTCAGGACTTCGTCGATAATGAGCGTGTAGTTCGCCTCCATTAGGGCGCGACGTGTGTCTTGGGTCAGCAACCTGAACAACTGGTGGGTCGTCGCGATGTTCTCTTGATCGTCTATGAGCTTTTGGAGACCGAAGTATTTGCGGCCATGAATGAGGCTAGGATCTTTGAACCGTAGATCAGGACAGGCCGCTTTTACGCGTTCCACCTCGTCTAGCAAGGGCGTGACGTAAATGAAGCGGCGTTGAGAGCCATCGAACATGGTCTCCACGTTGGTTCGGTTCATGTGTTCAATGATGTAGGAGGTCTTTCCGGCACCCATAATGGTGTCGATGACTGTGACGTTGGTCATGTCAGTACTTTCTTGATTGAGCAGAGATGCCTGTGAGGGCTTGTTCTGCTTTTTGTTGAGGGAGGTTTGTCGTGATTTGAAGGTTTGAAAACGCGACAGTTTGGTGGCGGGTGGTATTATTACTGTATTATTATAACAGCTTACCTGTATCTTTGCCCCACACCCTTAAAACAAACTGTATAAATCCAAGGTGGTAAGAACAGTTCAGGGAGTGCATTTGGTCGATGGCTGGAAACCCAGACCCGATACGCAAACGAACTTAGTTGGTCTGGAACAAACGCGGGTCATTGCCGCCGTGCTGGTCAGAGATGGAGACCACAGATCAGGTATGACCAAGATGGATTGATAATGGTGGTCATCACCAAACAACGACCACGCTTAGATACCCATGACTGTATCCCCGAGTGATCAGGTCTCGGGGATGATCTCATGGTAGGATACGAGTCAAACGCTATGGCTGACATGTCCGACAAGGAGGCATCGGCCTCCCCCGGTTACAGGATCGTTTGAGTGGATACTTTGTGTCTGGCCCTCTGCCCAACCACGCAGCACCTGACACCGCAGAACCTACGGCTGGACTTCAAGGGAACCATGAGGTCCCGTAGTGTTCACAGGGGATTGGGGTCTCCGGGACCGGGCAACGGCTGGGCATGAGGTTGCTCGTTGGTTGCGTAACGGGAATGCTGAAAGAATCCCAAGTCGATCAGATCGGAGGGGACAATGTTGTATGTCTACAAGGGTCCGCTTTCAGTTGAGCGGTGAGGTTCTTCTGGAACTCCATTGCGCATCGACACATTGTCAGTGGTCAACTCTGCTTTATCTTCATTGGCCTTAGCCGGTTCATTCTTCAGGCGTTCTAGCTTGTCCGTAGCCATGACGAGAGCGCGGGCCATGAACTCGTCTTCGTCCATTTCACCAGTGGCCACCTTCTCTTCACCCATGATGTACCCACCGTCCTTGCGGATGGCTGGGAGGACCGTTCCGGTAACCCAATGTGTGAACTCTTTGGCCTCAGGCTTCCGGCTCTGGAAGATCATCTGGTAGAGGCCGGACTCGGTGATGATCTTGTTGGGACGACCGCCCCGTGTTGAGAGGCGTTGGTTCCCAACTTCAGTTGAACTGATGTTGGAAAGAGCCATCGTAGGGTTGCCGATCCCGAGCGCCTTGCAGACATCAGTCACGACGAACCAAGGATCACCGTCGATCTCTACGACGCGGATGGTGTTGGTGTTGAACTCGAAGTTGGTTGGGAGGGTGTTCATGAGGTGATCCTCTGAGAGAAGTTTTTGGGTTAAATCTAGGGTGGTCCCTAATGGCTTCGTAAGGCACTCCCAGTACTCCCAGAGCGTCACTTCAGGGTTTCTCAAGGACAGGCAGGTAAGCTGCGGCAACCCGGTTTGACACATGACCTCAGCGGTGGCTTTCAGATGACCCTAAGATGCGATAGACCGATGCCCTGCCGATCCCAACACGCCTTGCGATCTCAGTGGCACCAATGCCCTCCCTGTGCAGCGCCGTCACCTGATCCGCCTTGGCCCGTGCCGTTGGCTTCCTACCTTTGTACTTTCCAGCAGCCTTGGCCTTTGCGATCCCCTCACGTTGTCGCTCAAGCATGATAGCCCTCTCGAACTCCGCCACACCGCCCATTATGGTCAGCATCAGCTTGCCTGTGGGTGTGCCTGTGTCGATCCCCATGTTGAGGATGCGCAACGCAGCGCCCTTTGCGGTGAGGGCTTCGAGTATCTCCAAGAGGTGCTGAGAAGACCGGGCCAGACGATCCAACTTGGCCACCACCAACGTATCGCCTGATCTGATATGATCCAACGCTCGTGCCAGTTCGTGACGTTCCTTCACATCAACAGACGAGACCTGTTCAACAAAGACACGGTCACAGCCTTGCGCCTTGAGGTCACGCTGTTGGGCCTCAAGTCCCGCCTTCTGATCAAGCGTGGATGTACGGGCATAGCCTATCAGATGGGTGGAAGGTTGCTGGGTTGTAGTGGTCATGACGTCGCCTCACTGTCTCACACAAGTCTAAGAGGTTAGACTCGATGTGTCTCAAAGTGTCAATGGGTGTTCTTTTGGTACACTTTCGGTGTTCCCCTGAGACGTACCAATGGGCCTTGCCCTGTGAGACACAAGCCTCCCATACAGGGATAGGAACATCAATCGCTCTGGGTTCCTGCGGAGCCGATCAGCTGAGGCTGACGACTTGTGGTGCCGAGGTTAACCCCCAGTGGGCTTGAAGTGAACTCGGAGATGCTCAGGGGGGCACAGGGGGATAACAAGGTGGAAGGTATACGTATATGCCAGCTCAGAAATGTGAGCCGAAACTTCGTTGGGTTGTTCGTTCGTTTGAGGAAACCGGCTCATAGTGGCCGTCGATGCAAAACGCGTATAACAGCGGCTTGCAGCCTAAAGCGAAGATTGCTTCAGCGGCCTTAGTGCTTGCAGAGTTTAGAGCGGGAGGCGGACATTTTCTGCGGGAGCGAATAAACCAACGAAGTATCAAACGATGTGATTTATATTTCCCATATGTACTCAGAAAAATCATCTGAGCACGAAAGCAACCACCCAAATTTGCCGATCATTTCTTTGAGTTAGCATTTCTCAATCAGCTTTGTTCTGAATCCAGCGCTTAATAGTTCACTAGGCCCTCTGCTTCGAACGCCAAGGAACTCTAAGGCAAACCGCGCCCGAGAAGATGCTACATAGAGCCGATTGTGAGCCGAATAACTTGCAAAGTTAGTGGAAGCATTGTTTTTGGCCTTTACTTCAAGAGGCACACGACCATTGTCGACACCAACGACAACTACAGAGTTGAACTCCAACCCCCCAACAAAATCCGCATGCCCCATAACAAAATGGCCTGACCTTTTCGCTCTTTCGACTTGTGAATAGTCTCCACGCTTGTCCAGCAACGTAACTGGCTTGTTCCGTGAATGAATGTAAGTTGCCATCTTCTTGAGCAAGTCGTCTGAAAGAGTAGTTATTAGAACTTCCCAATGTTTTGATTCAGTGCTTTTGGACAGCTCTTCTGCTTTCGTAAAGGCGAGCTCGATCATTCCGTCATCATCAACGCATTCCGTGTACTTCAGTGGCATGCAGCGCCGCTCTTCGTTGACGGTGAATGCGCTATACGCCCGCGCCAAAGAATTTTCAAAGTTCGTAAATAGTGTCGCGCCTGATGCCAATACGGAGCCACAGAAATTCAAAATATCGGGAGAGCATCGGAAAACGGTGTTCACATGCTCAGTATTATCCACGGCGTCACTTGCATCGAAAAGTTCAGAGAACGCGTCGTTTTCGCCCCATCCTCTATCTCCAACGCCTTGGGCTTGATCAACCGAGAACGAAATCGGAAACAACCCTACTCCCCTTGTAAAGTGATGAAAAATGTGAAGTTCGTTGATGTTAAAAAGATGTGTTTCATCGATAGCAATGAAGTCGTACCCCTCCTTCGCTCGCCGCCGCCGCCATATTGGTGTGTGCAATTGCCCAACTGCGGATAGAACCACATCATCTGTATCGAACTGGTTCACTGTCTCCAGCTGTTCCTGATAGTTTAAAAAGACGTTGAAAACCAAACCCTTGTCAGCGTTGTTTTCTAGGGGGAGCCCATATAAAAGGGAAGCAAGTTTCTTGTACTCATCAAACTGGTCGTCCGCCCGACCTTTGATCAAGACGCTAATCTCATGCTGAAAAAGCGGTGCAAGCTCTACAGTGCTCTGCTTCTCAAAGAATGATCGAAAGCCTTCAGACAGATGAGGTTTGTGGGATGGGTAATGTTCATCCCGCACGGCGTTCAAAGCTTGCTCAATATACAGAAGCTGCATTACTTTTGAGTCTTGAGCATCTTTGTCTACAAATTCGGTCTCACTTATCTCCTGCTTCAGAGTCTTGGCGCATAGAGATGCCAAAGTTTCGACGGACAACGAAACGGCCTCTACGTTAGGAGCTCGCGTGTGGAATGCATCAACATCCAGAACGGCCAAGTTTTCGATTATCGCGTCCTTTGTGGCTTCACTGTGTGTAATAATCAGCGCTCGGCAGTCTTCTTTCTGGCTTTCTGCAGCTTTTAGTACCCTAATTGTCTTCAATAGGAGTGACAGTGTTTTGCCGGTACCGGCTGGCCCAATAAGTCGGTGAGGTGTTTGATGGCTGGATCTTACAAATTCCAGCTGCTGGTCTGTAAGAAGGTTGCGCCACTCTTCGTATGGAAGGTGCGACCGCAGAGATCTGCCTTCACTTCCATCAGGAAGGCTTGTTTCAGCAATTGCTGCTTTATTGGCTTTACTCTGAATAGCGGCAATTTTTTCTCCAAGCTTTGAATAAACCTCTGAGAGGCTGCTGAACGCCTTCTTGAAGTTCGTATAGTCAACGTCGTGATCAGCTGAGTTTTCCTGTCGACTGCAAGTTCGGTACGCAAGAAGAAAGTTTCCATCCATATCTCTGCTGGAAAGTCGATTTTTGTCGGGCTCTCTTTCTACAATTATCCGGAAACTACTTCCGTACGACCCCTCCGATTGGGGAAGTGGAAAAATTATGGCTTTTGAACTATCAGGGACGATGTGTTCGCTGCGATTGAAATGCCCTCCAGACCAAAATTTGGCGCAGAACCTCAGTAGTTTTTGAAACGAAACTAGTGTCTCGCCTTTTCGAAGGGTGCTGAATAAAAGCGAAGTCTCGCAATCAATGACTAGATACTTTTTTTTCTTCCAAGGGCCCGGTGTTGAGAGAAACAGCGCTTCCTGGTCTTGGGTGCAAATAATTCTTCCAATTTGCATAATTATTTTGATATCGCCTGACAAAGCTTGAAGCAATTGTGCTCCCTCAGCGAAATTTATTGACTGAAAAACACGTCCAGAAATCATTTCCGCGACGGCACCATCGTCTATACACACGTATTTCATATTGTCGGTGTTCCTTCTGTTGCGCAACAATCGGTTACAAGCGCACCAATCCTTTTGGGGTCAGGATCATCCAGACCAATCCGAGAAAATAAATTTGAGAACGTCTGCATTACATGTTCTATTGTAGGTGATCCGATACAGGCGACGGGCATAGCCAAATCAAAAGGCGGAATTTCCAGCAAATCACTTGTGGGGGGGGCAAAGTTCTCTTTAATCACCTGTTGACTGACCCCATTGGAGATTTCAATTGCAAGGTCTTGGGGGATCGAAGACACATCTCTAAGCAAGCACACAAAGGCTGCTCTTGGGTCTTCATCGATCAGCGTTTCGAAGAGATAGTGTCCAGCAAGATCATGTCGGCTAAGCCTTTCGACAATATTTTTTACCTCTGTCGCTCTAAACTGTGCGAACCAATTAAAAATTTCCTGGCCATTGCGGCCTTCGCATAATGCTTCAAACGCTTGCTTTTCAGCAACTAAAGTATGGAATTTCGCAGATCGCTTCTTCTCATTTTTGTTGCCGGTATCGATTGGGAAATGAATGCGTGCGATTTCATCTAGGTCAACAGACAATAATATCGTCTCAGAGATGTTGGCCTGTTTTAGTATTCCCTTTAAATTTCCAACTTGGTCTCTTTGCTCTTTCTCAAGAAGAATTTGCAACCCGTCCTGCACTAGCCAAGCCCTTAGTGGGACAACTGGTAGGTAGTTTAAAACGGGATACTTGCTTTGGGCGATATCGCACCGCGCCGTAATTACAAGCCCGAATACGCTGGTACCGCTATAACGCGCCAGCCTGACGCAACTAAAAACTGACCCTTGTGTTATTTCGCCAATTTTGGCAGTAATTAGATGCGGCCGGTTGGAACTCAAAATACAACTCCAAAGTAAGGCCAATCGTTCAGATGGCGAATCTTGTTGACTGGGAGAAAACACCCACTCGTCATGGGAAGTTAGCACTGACTGCAAGCAAGCGGAAGTTGTTTTATGCACCCTTGTACTGGGCGAGTGGCTACAAAGAGATTTGAGTTTTATCGCAACGTATTCATGCTTGCTCAGGCGTCTGATATCTCCGTTTTTGGTCTGGGACGTTGTTGCCGCAGCGCAGAATTTTACTAAATCTTGGATGTCCCGTATGGGTCGTCGTCAGACTTCGCAAAGGCTGCTGATCTTGCTTAGCAGTCATTGGCTCGGAGCCCGGCGAATGTCCGGTTCCCGCCCAAAGCGAACCTTCATCGCAATAAATGGTGCTGCACTACAGCTTCCTGAAAGCGGCCTTTGGTCGATGTAAGGAGCCATGCATTCTTGACAACTTCTATACAAAAGCAAAACCTATATGCACATTTGGATGAGGTGATAATATGGATGTGTTCTTTCAAGAGAATGGTCATGCAATAGCGACAATACTACTGGCCAGCGCTATTCCCATCGTCTTGGGGATGGGCCTAAGGAACCGGAACATGGGTGATGGCAAAGGCATTGGTTGGAGCTTTATCCGTTTCATAGTCATTGCTCTTGCGCTCCCAATCGTTGCGTTGCTGGGAATCAACAACCGACTCACGGGGGAAGCGGCAACTCTCATCAGCGGAGCGATGGGATTTGCTTTTGGGAAAGCTGAAGCGAAGTAACGGCCCGTTGCGGACCTTGGCCCCTCGATCGAGATGCTGCGCCGCAGCTTCGGCAGAGCGGACTTCCGTTGATCCACGCGTTTAGCGAACCGATGTTGCCAGGACGTTGCGCAAAGCAATTTGACAGGTTCGAGTACGTTCTGATCATATCCCAAAAACTTGCAAGGTGCTGGGATCTGACTATATTGCTCGATTATTAGCGTCTGCGGTTCTGGAATTGTGCAATGACTGATGAAAACTCAAATAAATCTTTTAGAGATCACTATTTAGTACAGCATGCATTGAAGGTCGCCGTGGGAGCCATTGTTTTAGGTTTACCAGTTTGGATAGCCGGATATTATTTGGAGTTTTGGAATGCAATCTATTGCCTCTCACCTACGAGTGATGCTCTCAAGTGTGGTCGTTAGCGGTTTATTCTTTTTACCTAGCAATGCGATTGCTGCGGGTCACGAATGTGAAATTCAGGTAGTTTCTGGAGTAGACGAAGCGACTTCCAACGCAGCTTGTTTGCTGGCTAAAATTGATGCGTTGGCAATTGAAAATGAATCCCTAAGGGAAAAAGTAGCGTCTATTGAATTGGTTCCCGGCCCTAGGGGAGAGACCGGACCTGTTGGGCCATCGGGTTCAAATGGGCCTGAATTTGTGCCAGGAATGCTCACGTTCAATGCTTTAAGCACTATTTGCCCACAAGAGTGGCGTCCAATGGGGAGTGCTACCATTGATCTAAAAGATAATGGTCAAATGCTAGGTTATTTGAAGGAGAATGGCCTGTATAAATCTGCAAACGTTAGTGACGAACAAGCTGCAGCTCCCGGTTACGACCTTGTACGAGTGTACTTGTGCTTGTTTGAATAGCGACAAACGGCACGCCTCCCCGATCGTCCCACACCGGCGATCGGCCCACAGCCGACAGTCGCAGCTAAACCGGATGCTGCGATGCAGCTCACGCGAAGCTGACGTTCGTCTTTCACGCTTACACCCAACGGGAGCGTGTCCACTGGCAGTCGAAGCGAGTTTTGAAGTTGTGCTTGAAATTGAGATAATTATTATTGGTCTGACAGCGTAAGTGCAAAATAATAGCCCTGTACATTATAGAAGCTAAGTCCATGTTCAGCCGAAGAAAGGGCTTCAAACGTCCGGTATTGAGTTGGTACAGCTGCGATGGTCGAGTGAAAATGAAACCCACCGTCATCCACGCCAAAAATAACGCCGAAGTAATCGTTTGCCCACTCCGGATGTTCGTTGGGGTAAATTTTAAACCCCGTCAAAACTGGCTGTCCCGCCATAATTTTTTTCTTTGCGAACTCGATGAACGATCTGGCGTCAGCGAAATCGTCTTTCCACCCATAGCTAACTCCTAGGTGCCTCAATGAGCGACGCATATCCGCCATCCACAAGGACGAGTGACCGTGCACTTCAGGCTCACCGGCCTCGTGTATTTTCTTCAAGGTAAAGTTGTAACCATGAAAGTCCGTCAGCATTTTTAGGGACGCTTCACCGGAACGCTTGTTTTGTAAGGCGATGGGCATCACATTGAGCTTTCTTTCGCGGCCTCCCTTGAGCTCCGACAAGCTTGTTATCCCTGTCAAAAACACAAATATCGTCAGTATCGACGCGACGAGTGCTATTCCTGTAATGAAGGCGGTTTTCTGCATGAAGACGCTTCTCAAAGGTGGATGTGAAAGTATTAAGGACGGGCTTTTACACCATTCATTCAAGGGATTTCTAAGGTAAAAGTAGAGTAAGTCAAAGTGCCCGTGAGACTGACGATTCCGCACAAAAACTATTGTTTCCAAGGTGGGTTTGAACAGTCTAAATTCACACTGTCTATGAGTTAGTCTGATCCACTTGACGCAGGTGGTTGTGATTCGGCCCAAAGCGGACCTTCGAC
This sequence comes from Pelagimonas sp., assembly GCF_050633425.1. Classification (GTDB taxonomy): domain Bacteria; phylum Pseudomonadota; class Alphaproteobacteria; order Rhodobacterales; family Rhodobacteraceae; genus Pelagimonas. The sequence continues at coordinate 27,366 of NZ_JBOEGM010000056.1, forward strand.
ACACGTTCGGGATGCTGCTGTCGCAGCCCGCACTCCTGCCATTCGCCGCGCCTGCAAAATTGGCATTTGATCGAACGCACAATCTGCGGGACAAAGCGTCAATTCGCTGCGTTTGCGCCGA
>NZ_JBOEGM010000057.1:0-892 GCF_050633425.1 Pelagimonas sp.
CAATTCGCTGCGTTTGCGCCGATGTCGGCTTAAAAAAGGCTGGGATGATCGAGACCACCGCGTTGTATTGGCTCAAGCGTTGGATTGGGCCTGATTTAGACAAAGCACTTCTTGCTGCATACCGGGTTTGCCTGTGAGCCAAAGCTCCTGCTCTAGAGCAAGAGGCCGATCGCCCCACCTAAGTGTTGTCAATGTTTAAGAAGCCAATCCATTGTAGTTTCTCAGGATGATTTTGATCGTTGAATTAGGTTCGTTCATTGCTTGTAACATGCTTGGTTTTGGGTTGGCTTCTTAGCGAGTGCGCCCCTCTAGAAGAACGATCCGGCTTTTACAACATGGAAGCTGGGGGGCAATTGATGCAGACTTGTCGCCAACGCGATGGCCTCGAGGTTTGCGCTTGGCTTGAACACTTCGAACTGCGGCGATTTTATCCTAAGCAACTGAACTCAGAGCTTTCTAAAGGTATCTACTTGATTGAAGGCCGCTCGGTCCGCACCGCGGAAGGCAGTTCCGTGTCTTTCTCATTTGAGTGGAGCGGCCCACAAAACATGCTTAGTGATGACGTCGTGAAAACGCATCCCGCGTTATTTCGAAGTTTGGAAGTTGAACTCGAAAAATTTGGGATCGGAGAGCAGAATCGTATTGGGTTTGCTTCTTCTGAGGATTATTTTGCCTTCCTCGACTTTGAGCCTCACGAAACAAACCAAGACTTGGCTCGGTTGGTAACCTGCATCGGTACAGGCACTGGCATGGGATCCGGGAGGAATTTAGTGCTAGAGTACCCCTCCCTCGATGCGATGCTGCAATGCTTAACTGACAACTGAGCACAGCTGAGCCGATCACCTTATGTCCGGACACTCGTTTGATGTGCAGCATCAGTCTTTTTGGGCTC
>NZ_JBOEGM010000058.1:0-7336 GCF_050633425.1 Pelagimonas sp.
GACCCAAACCACCGGAGAGCGTGTCCATCCCGTCGCCGCCGGATAGCGTATCATTCCCTGAACCACCGATAACACTGTCGTCCCCCGTGCCGCCGATAAGCACGTCGTCGCCGCCCCTGCCGTCGATCGTGTCATTTCCGGCGCCACCATCAATGATATTGCTTTCATCACGGCCATCGTGGGTCGGGGAGTACCCGCTCAACACGTCGTTAAAGTCTGACCCGGTGAGATCGTCAATGCCGGTAATTATATCGCCCTGCGCATACCCCCCGGCGTGCACCCCGGTGTAAAGATCGACCGACACGCCTGCATCTGAGCCACTGTAATCGAGAAGATCCGAACCTGTACCACCGTCGATACTGTCGGCCCCTGAGCCAGCGACAAATGTGTCGCTGCCTGTCCCGCCAGTGATGGTGTCGTCCCCGGCACCGCCCTCGAAAGCAAGACCACTGTTATCGTTGCTGGCGTCGATCACGTCAGCCTGGCCGGAACCAACGATGCTTTCGATATTGTCAAAGGTCAGGCTGTTGCCATCCGCGCTCGCCGTGCCATCCTCAGAGCCAGTGAATGTGACGGTCACACCGCTGACAGTATAGGATGAGAAATCAAGCGTGTCGGTGTCGCCGACGTTACTGCCATAAGCAACGTCATTGCCCCAACCGTCACCGAAGAGGAAAGTGTCGTTGCCGTCACCACCATACAGGGCATCGTCCCCCGTGCCGCCATCAATGGTGTCGTCGCCTTCGCCGCCGATGATGACGTCGTCATCATTTGCCGTCACGGCGTTGGCGCCATCAGCTTCAAGCGTAGCGATTTGGTCAGCATCCAGTTGGCTGTCGAACACTGTGAACTCATCGAGGGTGCCGTCGAAAAAATGGGCGAGATTGTCGGCGACACCATCGCCCGAAAGACCTTGGTACGCCCCCAGCACCCAAGGTTCATCATTGCCTTCGATCCCACCGGTATATGGGTCGGTGGCAACCTCAACACCGTCAAGATAGAGGTGAACCCCATCATCCCCGAAGGTGACGGCCATTTGATGATCGGATCCGGCGCTGACAGCTCCGGCTGAGCTACTGAGGGTATAGCTGGTTGTATCGCTTTGGATGCGAACGTGGATCGCACCGTCCGCAGTGACATAGGCACTTAGGTGGCCGCCATCGTCAAAGTCGAGGCTGTCGCGTGAGAATAAATAGTGGTCAGCGCTCAGCGTGTCAGCATTGAACCGGATCGAAACAGTGCCTTCGGCAAGATCAAAGGCCGGATCGTCAGCAATTTCGACATAGTCGTCGTTCCCGTCGACGATCAGGCCAGTGCCTGTGCCATCAAAACCGGTGCCACCGGCGGCGGCCCCGTTTTCGTATGTTCCGTCGTGAGTATTGCCGCTGTCGTCGCTGGCGGTGCCGCTGAAACCATCCTCGAAATTGAGCAGCACCAGAGGGTCGATCGTTGACGGGCCACCTTCGAGTATATCGTTCCCCGCGCCACCAACGATCGTATCGTTCCCCACGCCACCTGTTATTGTGTCGTCCCCCCCTTCGCCAGCAATCCTGGTTCCGGCGGAATCGGCAGAGGCGTCTATGGAATCGCCATAATCAGTACCGGTGACAATTTCAAAATCAGAAAAGCTACCGGTGGTCGCACCACCAAAGTGGCTGAATGTACCGGCTCCGCTCCCCGTATAGGTGACTGTGACGGCATTTGTGCTTTGCCCGTTCTGAAAGTAGAGCTCGTCTGTGCCGGTGCCTCCGTCGAAGGTGTTGTCACCGGCGTTGTCCCAGACATTAAGGAGATCGTCTCCTGCTTCCATGTTGTATGTGTCGTCGCCACTACCGACAGTTCCGACATCCTGCCCCTCACCGGCAAAAACGGTGTCGTTGCCGGCCCCGTCGCTGATAACATCGCTACCTGCGCCAGCATGGATGACGTCGTTGCCACTATCGGCAGTGATCATGTCATTTCCGTCGCCGCCAAGGATATAGTCGTCGCCAGTTGTGATTTGAGCGCCGTCAGCATCAGTATACCCCAAGGTCATCGCATCATCGCCGGCGGTTCCGTCCACCGCATCGACGAAGTCGCCATCGTAGCGATCTGCGATCATCTGCCAGCCTTCGCCGCCAGGGGCATAGATGGCGGAATTCAGGGTGATCGAGGTGATCGGCCCCGCTTCCAGCGCCTGTTGATCAGCGTCATAGCCGTCGGACGGCACCAGATAAGCATTGCCTGCGGTATCCTGAGCGATCCCGACCACCGCCGTGGCGGTACTGCCGTCGGCATAGGTGATCAAGGCATTGTAGCCCATCCCCATGTCGAAAACCTGATCCGCCCCGCCGTCAATGCTGAACGTGTCGGTTTGAACTGAGTGATCGTATTCCGTGGAGTTGAAGCCGCCTGAATAGCCGGTCGAGCCGGGCGAAAGGCTTTGGACGTGATTGTAAAGCGGATCACCAGCGCTTCCCAATGTCGAACCGATCAGGCCACCGGCACCCTCGGCAAAGTTGTCGCCCTCGGCCGTGTCTAGGTCAGAGAGGACACCGAGATAAATTACATCAAAGGTCGTGGCCATGTGCGTTCTTTCCAAGCGATCCATTTCAGGAGGACCAAATTTTTGTAGCGAAATTCGGTTTTCATGCCCTTAATTCGCTCATCTACCTCTTGAAAATTGGACACAGTTTAACTTGTTCTCAGCTTGTTCTGTTAACATAGTCGAGCGTGCCAAACCGCGACGCCTTGAACGCCAAAAGGACGGAAGACACCCTTCCCTAATTCAAGAAATTCAGTGTACCTAACCCGTGACCATGAGGTCGCAACAATGACGCGGCTCGTCGGGGTGGTCCTTGCCATCGGGGGCATCGCCCAGGCAAACATGTCTTTGTTGCCACACGGACAGTGTCCAGCACAGTCACTAAGAGGCTCGGTTGAATTGCTTTTGTGGGGCGACAAAGCCGGTTCTCAGGCTCTCGACCACGGCACAAGTGTGACGTGTCGTGTGAGTTTCCCAAACGAGCCCCAGGTTTCTTAAACTTTGTTGCACACCAGAACAGCACAGCTGAAGCGCATCTTAGGGGCTGCCTCCTAAGGGGCAAAGCAGAGGCGCAGTTAAAGCGGATACCCGCCCTCAGAACATGTCAAACGATCAGAACCTTCCCAAAATCGCCTTTAAGATGTATGATCCACGTCATTGCACTCCGATACTCGCACCTTTTCTAGTGCAAGATTAGGGCTGTGATTTCGTCTCCTCGACTTACCAACGCGGCCCCCCAAAGGAGTGAAGTGCTTGTTTGTGACGTACCCATAGAAGGGAAGTATCATGTATTTTCAATATGTTTCCGCAACAATTCTTGCAGCATTCATCTACCCAGGCGAAGTCTGGTCCCAAAATTTACCCGATGAAGTTTCAGACCTGCTCAAAAAGTCGTTTGAGCATACTGACGGGCGGATGGAGTATGTTGCCCCCAACCAAGAGCTCAACACCTATCTTGACAGCCTTGGACCTGACAACGGCTCCTTGGCCACGTCGGAATTTCGCGAGTCAGAGGTTGGTCAGCTTCTTGAAGCGATTGAAGCTAATCGTGCTGACGAAGTCGTGCGCTACTCCATACAAGTCAATCCCAGTATTTCGCCCGAGGACGCAAGCAACGCCTTTGGCAAATATGGGCTTGTTCCCTTGGATCAGGCAAGTTCCTTTGGGATCGTGTCCGCAGGACGGTTGCTGCCTTCGGGCGCACCAGTGATCATTGGCGAAAACACAGTCGCCGAGTCAAACGATCTGCTCAATCTGCTCAAACATGATCCGAACTTCATCTCGGTCATTGAAGAACCCATTTTGAGCGCGAATGAATACTTCGCGCCCGAGCTGGCCATCGGGCCTCTGCCCATTTCGGAAGGCGACGAGTTTGCAACCCGGCACGCAACCTTGGGCGAAAATCATTTCGACTGGGGATTGGATAATATCAAAGTGACGGACCTGTGGAACCAGCCCCTTGCCTTGCAAGGTGTGTCCGTTGGGGTCTTGGACATCGGGTTCAACACCCATCTCGACTTGCCGCTTTGGGGGTTAGACCTGTCATCCAAGCCCCGTGACCACGGAAACCACGTGTCAGGTATTTTATGCGCGAAACACGATGGACGCGGAATAAATGGCGTGTTGCCAACATGTTTGGTCGTACCGCGCACACCGCAATTCTCGTTTTTGGCCGAGGCCGAAGGCGTCAGAGCAAACACGATGGTTGCGGTCTTGAACGCCTTTGAAGACATCGTAGAAAACCGCGACGATATCAAAGCGATCAATGTGTCCCTTGGCTATAATTGGCGTGAAAACCATGATCGCATTGAGTTGACACAGGAGGAAAAGCAGCAGGTCGCCGACGCCGCGCAGCAGTTGTTAGGGCTCTATCAACTGGCCAAGGAACGGGACATTTTCATCGTAACTGCAGCCGGAAATGACAGTCAGGGGGTTGATCCAAAGATGAATGCGATTTGGTCTTCGCCAATGAATTTCGCCTCTCTGGTTTTTTGCGACCGGCTTAGCCTTTGCAATGGTGTCGTTGTGGAAGCCCATGATCCAACGGACAAACATGCAGATTTTTCAAATATTGGCGGCGATCTCTCCTGCCCTGGTGTCGACGTCCTGAGTGCCGTGGCCCATGACATTTTCCGAGAGGCCAGCATGTCAGATTACGCCTATATGAGCGGAACAAGCATGGCATCGCCCTATTGCGCAGGAGGGTTGGTCATGCTGTCCATGCTGCGGCCCAACTATAGCGCGCCGGAAATTGTGGCATGTGCCAAAGACGCAGCCCGACCAGTAACGGGAGCCTTTGTGGCCTCTGCGCTTGATTTGGAAGCATCCCTGGCCCAATGCCCGCCGCGCTAATTTTTTGGCATTTTTAAATGTGAAATGCCGGTTCTCTGGAACCGGCATTGTCATTTTAGCGGGGTCTTTGCAAAGAGGGCTTTGCTTGGGGGATCAAATGGATTTCAGATATTCCAAAAGAGCCTTTTTGTGATCCTCTGAAAGCTGCGTTCCATAGTCATGTCCGCACCGGCTATTGCCAGAATTCAGATCATCGCAGCCCGTCGTTTCAATGACCTGGTCAAACTTGGTCTGCTCGACGGCCATTCCAACCGCATCAATGTCATACTCTGGTCCCGGAGTGAAATTGGCAACCCGGTCAGCCGGTTCCTTGAGAAGCTCAGTCAACGTTGGAACCGAGCCATTGTGCAGATAGGGGGCTGCGGCCCAAATCCCATCCAGAACACGGGCTTCATACTTGCATCCTGACCCCGTACTCACAGCGAGGTTAGCCACATCATCAGGCAAAGGGAACGCCTTGGTCAAATCATTGAAGCGGTTCAGAAAATCATCATCGCCCGCAAGCGCATCGGCAGACATGGCAAAACCCGTGGTATCTTCGGAATCACTTCGAAAGGAGGTGGCATGTTGAATGATCGCATTGGCCACCGACACGCTTAGCACATCAAACGCGCTCGCTTGGGCACCTAACTCATGACCGACAATCGGGATTTTGGCCCCCTCAAGAACACCAGTATCAACCTGACGGGTAAGTATTTGGCATTCGCGTGTGTCGGTCCCAACATCAAGAACCGGTGTCGCAAAGGTCGTATGCTCGAGTGAGCGAAATTTGCCTTTTTTCTTTCCATGACATTCAACGCACCCACCGTCGGCGGTTTCAAGGTTGAAGATTTCCTTGCCTTGGTCCACCAGATTTTGATCAATCGACCATGGCCATTGAGGTGCTCCAATGTCCCAAATCCAATCTTCAAGCGATTTCAACCCATCCCAATTGGCCGAGTTGTCGGTCACAAAATCGTAGTCAAACAGGATCCCCGATTTTTTGGTTGGGTGGAATTCTCCAAATACGCCATATACTTCGCCAAGATTTCTAGCCAAACCCAGCAAGTCGTTGCCATTGGCGGCAAAGCCGGGCCATTGGGTGAAATCCTGTCGCGCCGCATTCCACAGAAACGGATAGCGCGTCGGAGCATCTGCCACCTGGATATTATCTGGTATCAAAAAGTCGTCTTCCGCCGGGCCGATATCCAGCCCTGCCAACCTATTGAAAATCATGGACACCGCATCTAGGCGGGCCGGTGCCCAAGACGGAGTGGGCAAGGAGCGATCAACCAACGTGTGAAAGCGATTGCTCCAGATCGTTACGTCCGCCTTTAGCGCCTCTTTCTCGGACGGGCTGGCCCCTGTCCCCAAAACATCGGTGGCAAAACTCTCGAACACCGCGTCGTCATCGAGAACCGCGAGAACAGCATCGTCCAAGTCCTTCAACAAGCTTTGAAAGTCAACGATGCCTGGGCCACCATCAATGCGATACGCCGTTCCATTCACGTCAATCTCTCGCACGTGACATGCCGCGCAGGTCATCCCGACGGCTTGGGTTCCACCAAAGTCATTTGTTGAAAACCCAACGGGGAGATCAGCGTCGCTACGCCCAGACATGGGCAAATACCCATAGCGCGCCAGCGCATCGCCCAGAAAGGGTTCGCCTGACTGTTGCTTGAGTGCACGCATCCAAGTTAGCGGCATGATCCGCGACCCTTGATCCTGCGTGTAAAACGCGTTCCTCAACCCATTGGTCCATTCTGACCCTTGGTTGACAAATACTGTATCGGCGAAGGACGCTGTTGAAATACTGCCTAAAAACAGGATGGCCGTTCCTAGTTTAAGATAACTCATATGAAAATTCCTTGTCACGTGGCGTCTAATAGCTTCGGTGTTTGAAGCTTAGAGCTTAACACTTTTAAGGGGAATTTTCTACAACATACTCACCAATACACTGTAAAATCAAAATTCTTGAGTATTCGGAAAGACTTGTGTCGACTTGCAGTGCCTGGTTAAAAAAGCCAATCCAAAATTCGCCATATGCCTATTTTTTTTGTGTTTTCCTAAAACAGAAACACTGTCGCATAGAGAAAACTGGGGATGCGCTGTGACGCGTCATCGCCGTCACACATTGGCCAACAGACGACAAAACAATCCAACCATGTCAACGGCCTGCGCCCCGCCCCTAACCGAAAATGCGGTTTCAGATCAGGCGGGACGACAGAGAGGAGATCAAGAAAAATCCCGATACAAACAGGTCAAAACCAAGACCCTGAATGCTGTATTGCCGACATATCCCCTAGGGCGTCACATCCTCAAACGTGACGCTGGTCACGCGAAACGACATTGTGCCGCCTTTGGGTTTGGCGCGGCACCGGATGTAGATCGGGGCATCGGCCCCCTCGAAGTCCATCGAATGAACGCCGTTGGAATTTACGGTCACGCCGGAATGGGCGACATTGACGTTTGGCCCCGTCC
>NZ_JBOEGM010000059.1:0-1966 GCF_050633425.1 Pelagimonas sp.
ACAAGGACAAGGACGGCAATCTACAGGACACCTCGAGCTTGCGCGGCAAAGACATGCTGAGCCTCGCCGAACTGGCCCGCCGCACCCATCACGACGTGCGTGACCGTGATCGCGAGGCCTTCAAGGAACAGCGCCGGACGCAAGCCCATCCGGATGTGACCCGCGACACCTCTCGCGACCGCTAGAGGCAGAGCCATGCCCTTGGCGGCCACCGCCCCGCCAAGGGCATACGATGGTAGGTCGCCACACCACTGATAGGAAAAAAATCCTTGCCTCAAAAGCACTTGCATGGCAATAATGTTCTCCTTTTGTTCGACGACATGTCGAACGCAACAGAGGAGAATTACGAAAGGAGGCTTTATGCCCGAAACCCCGCCTCAAACATCCCAAACGACCCTGACCTGCGATTGGCAGGACTGGGTTGAACACTTTCCCAATATCGAGGCCAGCGACGCAGAAAAACGCGCCCTGATCGAGTTGCTCTGGTCGATGGTCAGCGTATTTGTCGATCTTGGCTGGGAAATCGCCCCGAAACCGCAGAGTGCGACACAAGAAACCTGTGGAAAACAGCCCGATCTCGCCGCAACCCTGCTGCACGCCGTGTTACTCTCAACAGAGGAGGAGGATGCATGACACAAAAAGCTGTTATTTATTGCAGAGTTAGCTCAAAAAGCCAAGAATTGAATGGGCACGGGCTCGAAAGTCAGGAAAGCCGCTGTCGCGCCTTTGCTGAGGCCAAGAGTCTAGAGGTCGTCGCTGTCTTCCCCGACACGATCACCGGAGGTGGCAGCTTTATGCAACGTCCGGGCATGGTGGCGTTGTTGTCCTTCCTCGACGCGCAACCGGATGAAGACTTCACCGTCATCTTTGACGATTTGAAGCGCGCGAGCCGCGACACGCGGGCGTTTCTGGACTTGCGGGATGCGTTCCGCAAACGCAATACCCGCGTCGAATGTCTGAACTTCAAGTTCGACGACACGCCCGAAGGTGAGTTTATCGAGACAATCATCGCTGCCCAAGGCGCTCTGGAGCGCAAGCAGAACGGGCGTCAGGTGGCGCAAAAGATGGAGGCCCGCATGAAGTCGGGCTACTGGATTCATACGTGCCCCATAGGTTTTAAGTACCTCACCGTGAAAGGTCGGGGCAAAATGCTAGCACCGAACCCTCCGTTTGATGGCATCATTAAAGAGGCGTTCGAGGGCTTTGCGTCGGGTCGATTCCGCTCCCAAGCCGAGGTGAAGCGCTTCTTTGAAACCTTCCCCGACTTCCCCCGCAACAAACATGGCGAAGTGACCGCGCAGCGTGTGACCGATATTCTCACTCAGCCAGTCTATACCGGACACATCTGTTCCGAGCGCTACGGCATCAACTGGCTCAAAGCCCAACACGAAGGGCTGGTGTCGCTGGAAACCTTCGACAAAGTGCAGGAGCGCCGCAATGGCGCGTCCACCGCCCCAAAGCGCGCGAACATCGGCGCAGAATTTGCCCTGCGTGGCATGGTCTGCTGCGCGGGCTGTGGTGTGCCTCTGCGTTCATCCATCTCCAAAGGAAACGGCGGAAGCTATCACTACTACCTATGCCAAACAAAGGCCTGTGACCACTACGGCAAGTCCATCAAACGTGATCAGATCGAAGGTGAGGTTGGTGATTTGATCAAGAGCCTGCAACCCACGAAAGGCCTGATCACACTGGTCACGGCCATGTTCCGCCGTGCCTGGGACCTACGGGCTGACCAAGCCAAAGACATGCGCCGCGCCGCTGATCGCAAGATCACTGAGTGCGAAAAGCAGATCGACGCGCTACTCACCCGAATCCTCGACGCCACCAACACCCGCGTGATCGCAACCTACGAGGCAAAGATCGACGAGTTGGAGGCCGAGAAGGCTCGCCACGTCGAAAATCGCGCTAAACAGGTGGAACCAACCGGATCGTTCGAGGAAAAACTAGTACCAGCCCTGCAATTCCT
>NZ_JBOEGM010000060.1:0-1470 GCF_050633425.1 Pelagimonas sp.
GGACGGAGCTGCCGATTGTTCTGCCATGGCGAAGTTCCGCTTTCTATCGCGGTTCCTAGCTGTTTAGAGCATCTTTTGACGTTTATCCCAGGCCGCTGAGTGCCGTGAAGGAAGTGACAAAGAGGACCATGATGGCAACTTGACCAAGGAACCAGAACGCCGTCCTAATGTAGGGAATGTTGGCGAGGTAGACCGCAACAAAGCCGAGCCGAGCAACAACATAAACAAGGGCAGCGGCGTCGTAAATAAGACCGTCTGCATTCAGATAGAGAGCAACGGCGCAAATAGGGAGAAATGCCGCCAAGCTTTCGATGTTGTTAGCAATGGATCTTTCAATGCGTCGATCAAAATCGTGTTTCCTGATCGCCTCTGACCTTCGGCCTAAGCCCCAGCGCAGCCCGTGCGCGACAGCAATATAGGACCCATGGAAGAGCAACAAAATCACATGCAGGCCGCCCATAAGTAGTAAAGCCATCGGTAAGTTCATGCTGCGTCCCTTTCTCGTTGCCCTCGCTCAAACTTAAGCGAAGTGTATAAAGGAAAAAATGGACAAGAAAGGACATCTGGGGGCCAAATATGGACAGGCAGATCAATTGGGATGACTTGAAATTTCTTGTGGCGCTCGACACGTTCGGTGGTCTGAAAAAGGCAGCGGATCAGCTCGGATATAGCCATCAAACGGTCGCCAGGCGGATGAGATCCCTCGAGAAGGAACTGGGGGTTCGATTGACGGACACATCAGGTCAAAGATGGACCCTTACCCAAAAAGGAAAGGATGTTCTGGTTGTCGCTCAGCAAATGGAGCAAAAGGCTCATGAAGTCCTTCGGCTGTCGAACAACGAAGCAGAAGCATATTCTGGCAGGGTTGGAATCTCGTCTGTGAGTTGGGGTATGGATTTGATCGTTCTCCCCGCGTTGAAGGAAATTCAGTCCAAGTACCCGGATCTATCATTCGACCTGATCACTCAGGACGAAATGTGTAGTATTGAGGCCGGCGATGTCGATCTAGCCTTGAGATTTACCAAGACCCCGCCTCAAGATCTTATCGGCAACAAGATCGGTTCGGTGCGATTGGGGCTGTACGGTACAGCGGCCAATGCTGAGTTATTCAAGAAAACGCGTTATGCCGACATTACCTTCATTCAAATGTCGCACGCGCCGGTTCATCATGATCAATGGTTCGCTCTGGAAGATGCCCCGAAGCGCACGATGTTCGTAAATGATCTTCAAACCATGTTATTGGCTGTTCAGCATGGTCTTGGGGTGGCGCTATTGCCGACAGCTGTAGCGAACAACCAAGAAGCGCTGGTTCGCATGCCCGCTGAGCCAATCGTCACACAGAACTCTGCGTGGATTTTGCGGCATCAAGACAACCGCACATCAAACAAAGTGCGCGCCGTTGCGGCAGAAGTTGGCAAGATTGGCAAAAGAATTCTCGCAGCGTCCTAAGATCCTGTTCCAGCCATTCAT
>NZ_JBOEGM010000061.1:0-817 GCF_050633425.1 Pelagimonas sp.
CATCGGAATATGTGGTGATGCGATGGTCGAGCGGCGTGGTCGGCGCGACCAAAGCCCCGGCCTGATCATATTGCAACACGCCCGCAGGGTGATAGGGCAGCCCATCCAACCCGGCCCGCCCAACCGCGTTTGACTGGCCCAGAATGGGGACAACGTACATGGGCGGTGTAAAGCCCGAGATAGTGCCCCCAAAGCCCCGGCCCGCCATTGGCCCCCGCACATTGCTCTGAACACGCTGCCCAGAAAAGCTGTCCAAGAGGTCACTCATGAGACACGCTGATCGTCACGGCACCGATGTGATCGGGCACAAACGCCCAGACCCGCACAGCCTCCGGCACGCCAGGCCACAACAGCGCCAACGTCACATCTGGCAGCAAAAGCGCACCGGGCGTCAATCTGACCGACCCGGCCCGGCTCAGCGGCTCGCTGGCATCGACCGTCGCAACCAGATCGACAGCATGGACCCCTCGGTTCAACGCGCGCAATGCGGCCACATCGTTTGAGGTCAACAATGTATATTGACCCGCCGCGCACTCAATATCTCGGTTCTCTGGCATATCTGCCTCCTCTGCTCACCAGCCCTTTGCGGTGATAAAATCAAACATTGCGGTGGCCTCGATCAGTTGACCGGCGCTGTTGCGGTGGATGTCGTCAGCAAGATACTTGGGCGGGCAATAACCCGTGGCTTGTGCCGCTTGGTCTGCGGCGGTGTCCGCGCCTGTCACGTCATCCCACATGGCCTGCATCTGATCGATATGGTGGTCAGGATGGGCCGCGATCAGTTCGCCCCGCGCGTCATTGTTGATCGTGATCTGAG
>NZ_JBOEGM010000062.1:0-2579 GCF_050633425.1 Pelagimonas sp.
TGGCAGCGAAAGCATTGATCCGGGTCACGGCGTCATCATAGGCCGGGTCGTCTGGGTTCCACATGTTGTCAAAAAAGCCGGTGCCACCATCGGCGCAGGGAATAAACACCAGCTGCGCACCGGGGTTCGCGGCCATAAAGGCGCGGGAAAACTGCACATCCGGGCCGAATTCATCGGAATTTGTTGTGATGCGGTGGTCGAGCGGCGTGGTCGGCGCGACCAATGCCCCGGCCTGATCGTATTGCAACGCACCCGCAGGGTGCAACGGCAGCCCATCCAGCCCGGCCCGCCCAACCGCGTTTGACTGGCCCAGAATGGGGACAACGTACATGGGCGCAGAGCCGCCCTGCTTGGACTTAGGGAACGGCCCGCTGAGGCCAAAAGGGTTATCAAGCATTGCGATCACCCATGTTGTATCGCGACGGAGCCACCGACTTGCGCGAAGACCCAAAGACGAACCGCGCCGGAAACGCCAGGGAAGACATTTGCAAGCGTATCACGTTCGCCTTGGCCGGGTTGATACTCAACCGCGCCACCAAGCGATGTCGGTGCATTTGCATCAGCGGTGGCTTGAAAATGCACCGAGTAGCCGCCCTTGTTTTGAAACATAACTTGGGTTGAAACATCTCCGTCAGTCAGTTCTGTCCATTGATTTTGAACCGCTGGGATCGTGGCATTTCTTGGCATATTGGCCTCCTATTCGATACAGCCGAACGCGTCACACGCCCGGTCTTGGTAAATCACCCACTCGGCGAATGAGCGGTCATTGGTCAGCGCATCGATCGTTTCCGGCTTGGCATCCGGCGGGCGCTTAGACACATCCGAAAACCCGGCCTTATTCAGAAATGGGCCGGGACAGGCGGCGGTGAAGCTCAGCGCCAAGAACGCCGTCATCAAGCGAATGAATGTCATCGCTTATCTCCTGTGATCGTTTGATTGTTTTGATGCGGGTCTCAGCGGATTCGACCTGATCACGAAGATCATCATTGCGCAGGGCCAGCCACCAGGTCGCAGCGGCAAGGGCCACGATGAAACCCGCGAGGAAGAGGCGGTCCATCAGGCCACCCCCTCCAAGCAAAGGTCGCGCTCCTCGGCCCGGCGGCGCGTAAGGCCCAGAAACACCCGCCCGCCCGCTTTGTTCCACCAGGTCAGCGCTTCGCAACCACCGGCGATGTTACCAGCATTCAAGCGCTTGATGGCAGTGCTGCCCCCTGCCCCGCTGACACCAACGTTATAGGCAAAGGAGCCATAGGCGGCGTCACGGGTTGGCGGCAATCGATCTGCAATGGTTTCGCGTGTGAAGTATCGATGCAGGCCAGTGCGAAACTCCAACAATCGCCGCCCCAGCATCTCATCGCATTCGGCCTTTGTGTAACTGTCACCGGGTTTCACGCCCTTGGTTTCACCATAACACACAGTCAGAACACCAACCGGATCAAGGTAGGCAACCAATCGCAACCCTTCCCACTTGGCGGCAAGCGGGACAGCTATTTCAAGGAAAGCAGCCTCAGCACCAATGACCGGTTCAGCGATAGCCGCCTGCTCCTCAACCTTAACCACCGCCGTCACATCAGGCGGCAAACCCGGCTGCCATGCTTGCCAGACCAAGAACCCAGCAATGACCAACACCAGCACGCTCAGCCAGTGGTAGCGCTCATTCTCCTGTTTGATCAGTCGCCCGACGACGCCGTAGGCAATGGCCAAGGCGACCAGTTGGAACCGCAAATATGGGTCAGGCTCTATGCCAAATGTCGCGTACAAGATTTCCGGCACAAACAGGCCCAGCAGGCCTAAAATGAGCGCACGGAAAGAATGGGTGCGCCGCATGACGCCCCAGAGATCATCGATAAACATCAGTTTTCCTTTTGGTTAGTTGGCCGTTTTTGGCCGTTGCAACAGCGTCCGCAACAGACGGTTGTTTTCATCCAGATCCTCTTGCAGATCTGCGATGCCCTTGTGGATCCCAGCGAGGCTTGCAGCCGTTACCGCTTGCTCACGCTCCAAGGCGTAGATCCGAGGCTCCATGGCCTTTAATGCCTCTACCTGCTTGGTCAGAGCCTCAACATTGGCCTGCAACGTCGCCCAACCAAAAGCGGCGGCAACGACCACGGTCAAAATGGTGATGAGATTCCCGAGGCTTACTTGTCGGACGATACTTGGCATATCTGCCTCCTCTGCTCACCAGCCCTTTGCGGTGATAAAATCAAACATTGCGGTGGCCTCAATCAGTTGACCGGCGCTGTTGCGGTGGATGTCGTCAGCAAGATACTTAGGTGGGCAATATCCCGTGGCTTGTGCCGCTTGGTCTGCGGGGGTGTCCGCGCCTGTCACGTCATCCCACATGGCCTGCATCTGATCGATATGGTGGTCAGGATGGGCCGCGATCAGTTCGCCCCGCGCGGCATTGTTGATCGTGATCTGAGATGACTCCGGCGTTTGCTCATTGGCGTTTGCACCCGGCGCGGGAACAAGGAAGGCCATTCGGTCATGATCCCGAGCGGCCCAGCAGGCATGCGCCCAAGCGGTAAAATCAGTGGCGGGCTCAGCATAATCCGCCCGTCCAAACCACAGGATATGGA
>NZ_JBOEGM010000063.1:0-7825 GCF_050633425.1 Pelagimonas sp.
AGCATTGGTCACTCTGGGCTCTTTTTTCTCTTTCGCTGCACCATCAATCAATGTCCTCTGTGCAGTAAGGTCAGGATTCCTTGACGTCTGGTTCAAGATTGCATGACGCGGCTTACTGATTTGAGTCAGAAAAAATTTGGTATCGAGTCAAAGGCGCGCGACGTTCGACACTCTTGTTGTCGAACATCAGATGACGTTGACCTTTGCGTCATATTTTGACCTGATTGCTTCATTTTTCGGTCCCGTGGTTGTTGCGATTGATCTGACTTTTTCTGTGAAAATCAGTGCTGATTTGTAGGTCAGACGGCAAAGCCGCCTGCTCCTGCAAATCTGCCACGTGGCGAACGCGGATGGGGGCGAGGCAATGCTATTCGGCAGGGGGTGGTGCGGCCCGCAGCGCAGCGAGGACCCGGCCCTGTCTAATGGGATTGCCCGAGGGGGAAGGCTGCGCCTTCACCCTGACGTGACGCAGTGGCGTATCGCGCTTGCGCGAACCCCAAGGAACTAGAATATTTGATGTGGCAGGGCACTGGCCTGCCTCGATTCAAACCAGACCTTTGTTCAAAATGCAGCGAATGGGTCCAAAGAGCCCATTTTACCAAATGCTGCGCAATGCACGAATGTCGGCTCACGTTGCGGTGGGACGGGACTTGAGATAGCGTCACCGTGTGAAATACTTTCGAAACATAACGTCAATGTTGCTCGTAACACTTCTGGTCCTAATGACGGGACTGGGCGGTACAGCACATGCGTTGTCGAATGATTGTGCCAACGGGCATTGCGATGACCACGTGACCATGACCGTTACGGAACACCACGCCGGACACGTTTCGGGGGAAACAACAGATAGCACTACGCGCGGATCGCACGACATGGCGCATGAAGATTGCAATCCGCTCTTGTGCAATTTTCTCGCGCTCACTTGGGTGTCTTCCGAAGCCGTTTTTGACCAGTCTGAGGCCGCTTTGGCTTGGCAGGTTTCAAGCCACGCGGCGCTAGAAGAACCGGACAACCCGGACAGACCACCTAACCTTTGAAACAGGTTTCCGTCGCCGTTCACGGTTGTGAACGCGTTTTGATGTGCCGCGACGCGCTTGCGGCTTGCCCCTGTTTCACATGGTTAGGATTACCACATGAACCGAAACTATCTCCTAGTTGGCGCATGCGCCGTCGCAGCCGCTGCTGCTTACATCTTATTACGCCCCGCACCTGCCAATGATGTCGTGAATTCTGCACCGCCCGAAGGTAGCGCAATGGTTGCAATCCAGATGCCTCCGATCGACGGAAATGCCGCTATCGGGCAGCGCATATTCGAAAACGCTTGCGTCGCATGTCACGGCATCAACGCCGTTGGCGTTGAAGGATCGGGACCGCCGCTGATCCATGTTATCTATGAACCCAGCCATCATGCCGACGAATCCTTTCAGCGTGCGGTCGCGGTGGGCGTCAGAAGCCACCACTGGCGATTTGGCGACATGCCGCCGGTTGAGGGCCTGACCCGTGGCGATGTCGCCATGGTCATCGCCTACATCCGCGAAATTCAGCGCGCTAATGGAATTAACTGAGGAACATCCAATGAAAAAACTTGCTACACTTGCACTGGTTTCGACCCTTGCCACCGGTGCTTTTGCGCATTCCCGTGTGGACACCACGACGCCTGAGAACGGCGCAGTGATTGCCGACGTTCCCACCGAAATCAGCTTTAACTTCGCTGCCGATATCCGCCTGACGCGGGTGGACATGACCCATCAGGATCATCCCTCGGTAAGGCTTGATCTTGGAGACCAGACCAGCTTTGACCGCGTGTTCACGCTCCCGCTTCAAGGCATGGGGGAAGGCACCTATCGTATTGAATGGCGGGGCTTGGGGGTGGACGGGCACGCCATGCAGGGCGCGTTCACGTTCACGGTGGACTGAGCATGCTGGACATCTGGGGAATAGCGGCGATCCTCGCGAAGCTGATGCTATATATCGGCCTTGCCGGATCAGTCGGGCTTGTGATCATTCGAACCGCCTTTGCCGATCTGGTGTCGCCTGTGAGCGATAGGATACGCACAAGGGAAGCGCTGTTTGCAGCGTTTGCGCTTGTTGCCGCTATCCTTGGCTTCATGTTGCGTGGTGCCGCCCTGACGGGCGGGGCCGATGGTATGACCGATCCAGAAATGCTGGGTCTGCTGTGGCAGACACCGGTTGGCGATGTTCTGGTTTATCGGGTCGCTGGTACAGTGCTGATCATCATTGGAGTATTCACACCCCTTGTTGGCCAATGGATCGCGCTTGCCGGGGGAGTGATCGCCCTGTGGTCATTTACTCAAATCGGGCATGTCCCCGAGTTGGAGACAACCGGTGTCCGCTTGCTCTTGCTCCTGCACCTTCTGGGCATCGCATTCTGGATCGGCATCCTTGGCCCGCTTCGAACCTTGTCGCGACGGCCAGAGCACCTCACCAGCGCAGCCACCTTGGGGCATCGCTTTGGGCAAGCCGCTTCGTTGATTGTTCCCGGATTGATCTTGGCGGGATTACTGATGGCTTGGCTGTTGCTGGGCGATCTGCGAGCGCTGGTGGTAACCGGCTATGGGCAAACCCTTCTGATCAAGCTGGTGCTTGTCGGCGCGGTCCTGACGCTGGCCGCCGCAAACAAACTCCGTTTCGTCCCCGCTATGCAGGCTGGGGACGACAACGCCGCGCGCCATCTGGCGCGTTCTATCGAAATTGAAACTGCGGTCATTCTGGTGGTGCTTGCGGCCACCGCAACGCTCACCAGCGTTTTGACCCTACCGAGTTGAGGTATCCCATGAACAGGCGAGACTTCCTGATCACAACAAGCGCGGCGACTTTGTTCCCGCGCATCGCACTTGCATCGGCACCCATGGAGTTGGTTGCACAGCCGGTCACTGCACAAATCCTTCCCGAAGGCGAGCCAGCAACTCCGATGCTCGGCTTCAACGGCGGCACACCCGGCCCAGTGCTTCGCGCCCGTCAGGGCGACGCATTTGATATTCGGTTCCTGAACCAGAGTGGTGAAGGCTCGGCGGTGCATTGGCATGGCCTGCGCATCGACAATGCGATGGATGGCGTGCCGGGGATGACCCAAGAGGTTGTCGAAGCGGGCGATGGATTCGAATACCGCTTTCGTGCCCCAGATGCGGGGACATTCTGGTATCACTCGCACAACCGATCATGGGAACAGGTTGCCAAGGGCCTTTATGGTCCGCTGATCGTTGAGGAGCCGACGCCACCCGATGTGGATCATGATCTGATCATCATGATTGATGACTGGCGCATGACCGAAGATGGCACGCTCGCAGATGGCTTCGAAAACATGCACGATCAGGCGCATCAAGGGCGTCTTGGCAACTTTGCCCGTGCGCTTGTTGAACCGGTCACGCAAGTCCGTCACGGTGATCGTTTGCGTCTGCGGCTGATCAACGTCGCGACAGATCGGATATTCCCGGTAGAGCTTGAAGGCGTTGAAGGCAAAGTGGTTGCCTTGGACGGCATGCCGCTTGTGACTCCACAGGAAATGTCCGGCCTCATCCTCGCCCCGGCCCAACGCGCGGATATTATAGCCGATGTTACCTCAGCCACCTCAGCGAGCTTTGTCTTCCCGACGCGAGACGGCCCATACCTGCTGGGTGAAATCCCGGTTGAAGGGGCGAATACCACGCGACAACCATCGGAGATTTCCGTGCTGACACCAAACGAGATAGCGTCGCCTGACATGGACAACGCGGTTTCCCTGACCCTTACCATGGAAGGCGGAGCGATGAGCCGCCGTATGATGCAAGGCATGATGGGCGGCGATATTTGGGCGTTCAACGGCCAATCCGGTCTGACGGACACCCCGCTTCACAGCTTTGAACGCGGGAAAACCGCGCGCATTCGTTTGGTGAATGACACCCGTTTCCCGCATGGCATTCATTTGCACGGGCATCATTTCTTTGAGGTCGGGGCTGACGGTAATCTGGGCGCTTTGCGCGACACCACACTTGTGGACGCGGATGAAACCCGCGACATCGTTTGCGTGTTCGGCAACCCCGGCAGATGGCTGCTGCACTGTCACATGCTGGGTCATCAGGCGGCGGGGATGAAGACATGGGTGGAGGTCGCATGAAACGCTTTCTGATCCTCGCAGCATGTAGCCTCGCGACGGGCGCAATCGCCGGACACGAACTGGACGACCGAGATTTGACCAACGGTCAGTCCCTCTACGTCGAACATTGTGCGTCTTGTCATGGGGCCAATCTTGAAGGGCAACCTGACTGGCGCATGCCTAATGAAAACGGCGTTTTGCCTGCACCGCCCCATGATGAGACCGGACACACGTGGCACCACGACAATCAGCTACTCTTCGAATACACCCAGCTTGGTGGCGAAGAAGCGCTGGCAGCGCGCGGAGTAACCGGCTTTGCAAGCGGCATGCCGGGGTTTGGCGGCGCGCTTACCGACGACGATATTTGGGATATTCTGGCTTATATCCGCTCAACTTGGCCGGAGCGGGTTCAGGAAATCCAAGCCGGTCGCAATCCACCGCATGACTAAGAATGGCGGTCTTCTCTCTGAGGCGTGGGTGCATAGCTCCCACGCCCGGTTTTGACCAGTAATCCTTGATCGGAGAGGTCTTTTAGTGCCCGATAACAGGCTTCTTTGGTCAATCCAATCTGGCTGGCAAACTGCGTGACCGATCCATTCAGCTTGCCCAAGGCCACTGCCAGAAGAACCCGTTCATTTGCGGATTTTATGGCGTGCAGTGTCAATAGCTGGCGGTAGTCCTGGACCTGAATTGCCAATCTTTTTGTGATCCCTTCGGAAAACGCTGTGTCCTCGCGCAGGCGCAACAGATTGGCCTGTTTCGAAATCCGAACAACCTCGGACGGCGCGGAACAAACTGCGTCGCAGTGATAGTGATCCGAATAGATGGATGCCTCGGCAAACAGGTCGCCAGCCCGCGCGTTGTGGATCGTGACGGCATTTCCGGATTCTGTCACTCGGGTAAGGCAGACGTTGCCCGACTTGACGAAGAAAATTCCCATCGTCGGATCACCCTGCCGGAACACATGGTCGCCCTGGGCGCAACGCAGGCGTGACAGAGAGTTTACGTCCAACGCGTCGAACGGAGGTGGTAACATGTGATTTCAATCATAATCTGTTTCACCTCCGGGGTGTACCAAATCACCAATCCCAATTGCAAGAATGGACATCTCATGATCAGATCAACGCTCTGCGCCATCGTCGCGCTTTCGGCATTTCCTGCCGCCGCGCAACATGCCCACAATAGCTCAGGCGGACCGGTTGAGACGGGGCAGTCCGCCTTCGCCGCTATCGCTGAAATCGTCCAAATTCTGTCCGACGATCCAGACACCGATTGGAGCAAGGTCAACATTCAAGCATTGCGCGATCACCTTGTAGATATGGAGTTGGTCACGACAGAGGCGAACGTTCGGACGCAAAGTGAAGGCCGGATCGTCGAATTCAACGTTACCGGCGAAGGCGATGTAGCTGATGCCATTGGACGCATCGTACTCGCGCATTCACCCATGCTGGAAATGGCATCCGAATGGACAGTGACCGCCGAACCGTCCACGAATGGAGCGACCATGCGCATCGAAGTCGATACCGATCCGGAGTTTGCCCGCGTCCTCGGCCTAGGGTTCTTCGGGATCATGACAATCGGCGCGCACCATCAGGCACACCACTTGCAGATGGCGATGGGCACAGATCCGCACCACTGATACCTTGTCGAAAAGCCGTCGTTCGTACTTGCGCAGCGAATTCACCCTTCGTCCGCTCTCCGGACCTTGCCACCGACAGCAGCGAACGGCCGCTACTTGCGTAGCTCAGCATGCTCAAATTTCGGCAGTTTGATGGCACCGCTGTCATTGTCGGCGCTAGTAGTTCACCTGTTCGAAGCCGTAGTTTCCCTCATAGTCACGCCAATCGACGAAGACAGATCGTTGATAGATACCCGGGCAATTCTGGCCCCAACGTTCAAGTCCCACATGGGCCTCGGGCAGGGCAGTTATGGAAGATCGTTGCCAAGTGAAGTCACCTTGGGTGCCATATGTGCCTATATAAACGCTTGCACTACGTTCACAGTCTCCTTCGCTGCCAGCGTGATACTGGCGGGCATAGCGAACATCAAAGACGCGAATTGACCGCACGAAATTGAACTCAGGTCCGTTGATATCGATGTTCGCGCGATCCTGAACGAGCCGGAGTGCCTGGTCGGTGGGAACGAAATTGTCCACTAGCAAGGATTGGAGCGGTCGACGGCTGTCAGCCTGGTACAAGGCTTCAAGGATGTGGCCAGCGTTGTTTGATGGCCGATCGCCCTCATAGGAGGCGCCCATGGGACAGCGCCAGATTTGCAGCGGCGGTTCCACCGGCCAGGGCGTGATACGCCTGATGAATTCAGCGCGGGCCCGGGCGCAAGGGACGGAAGCAGGCCAGCCGCCAGACAGACACAAGAGGATCGCGCAATCGATCGGGTATGTCTGCGCGCGGGCGGGTGCAGGCAGCGAAAGGCCTGTCACGGTCAAAGCGACTGCGACCGAGGGGAGGAGCTTCTTGATTGGATGGCGCATGCTGAGAAACCTCCGTGACAGGAGTTCAGCATACATACGATAATATACTATCGCAACACTAAGTACAAAAACGCATAATGAAGTTTATGTTAAATTTAGAACGCATCAGGGGATATCTGCACCTCATAGACCACACGCAACACATTAAACCTTAAGCTAAGAAATTGATCTGAGATCGATAAAGCCTGCCATCTCGCAACTCTCCGCTTGAACCGTCAGAGTCACTTTCAATTTTGCCTCGGGCTAAATTTTCTTGAGCTTCATCAAGTACGTCATCTGGCAGTCCGTCGCTCTCAGCCTGCGCTTCCCAGTACTCAACTACGTCAGAGGCAACTTCAGTCTTCACCCGCGCGCGCGCAAATGTGCCTTTGGGGGTTTCAATCCTAAAGGGTAGCTCAAAAGTTGCTTCACGACCAAAGTATCCATCCTTCATATCCAACCGTTTGAGATCTTCGATCCCGGCAGCACGAAATCGCTCACTTCTATCGCGACTACCCGCGTAGAGGATAGTGTCAGCTCTATTTTCAGGATTGTCCCCAAATGGCGCGGCAACAAATCTTGACATGTTGGGAGCTCCGGCAAGGGTCAAACAGCGCGCGATCTTTCCGCGCGCCATAGTTTCGAGCGTTTGATCAACCTCGTCGTCTTCAATTTCTAATGGGGGAACCTCAGGTTCTGGATCGCGAATGACAAAACGACTGTTTGTAGCAAGGTCAGTCCGCGCTATTTCAAAGCCGGTAACGAGAGATTCTCCACAAATTGAGCTCGCAAATCGTATCGCATTTTTCTGCAAGACACCCCCGCTCAACTGTCTATTGCCATAGTCTGGCCCCGACTGGGTGCCCTTGCATTCAATAACATGCCACTTGCCGGCCCCGTCGACACCAACGAAGTCGGGCGATTTGCGAGGACCACTTTTCGCCTTAGACGCTGTAATGTTGCACCGAACACGGTGTGACAAACGATCAATAAAGTACTTTCCATCGCAGAACATTTGCAGGCCAAGAGCTCGTGACATCAAATGCATTGACATCCCCATCCCAAAATCATCGGAAAGAATAGTTTTTTGATGTGGATCAAGCTCTGAAAAATCATCACCTAATCTGAATTCGGAGTCAGGCGACAAAGCCCCAAAATAACGCATCCACGCCCAAGAAGCATTGATCGAATGACGCGCGGCATGCGACGGAACCGTGCAGTACCCAATCATCAACATGAAGGGGTCTGCTCCGGCTGGGGGC
>NZ_JBOEGM010000064.1:0-26605 GCF_050633425.1 Pelagimonas sp.
CAAAATCCCTGCGTGCTGTGATTGACACCCGTCTCATGGCATCACCACAACAGAAAAGGACACAGGAAATTCAAGACCCTTGATAGCACCCCAAACCGGTTGCTCTGTGCCGATTTGACAAAGCCACCGAGACGCCATCAAAAGCGGCGCACCGTCCGGGGATAGCAATTGCTCGCCCTGCTCCGTCGCCAAGGGCCAGCCGTCGCTGATTGGGTCAGGCATCCAGAACGGAGATACACCATGCATTAGCGTCTCTTCCAAAAAAAAATCAAATATTTGCTTTTGATGCCGGCTCATTGCCATCTGCAATGACACCGTTCTAATTACGGAGGAATATCTCCTACCATATCTAGGAGGACCCGCGTCAGTTTCGCGGTTTCTCCTAGTATCCGCATTTTGAGCTCGAAAACCTTTTCGAGTTGGCTTTGGAAGCTCACTTGGCCAGGAGGGGGTCATCGCTGCGGCCTCGTGGCGGACAGGCCAAAGCCGCTTTGCATCGCCCTGCGTGTCGCACCGCCTCTTTTGGATACCGATGCAGCAATGCGCTCATCAAGTATGACCTGGAGCAACCGACCGCCGGATTGGTCCGAAATCTCTTGAGCATGCACATCAACACCGTGCGACTGATCGATCACTTGGATTGGGATCGGCTCACTTCTCCCGGTTCCAAAGCCTCCCGGAACACGCACGCTGCCCATGCCGCCCCCATTCGCAAACTTGGGAAGTTTCATTTTATTCAGGGCTTCAAAAAACGGGGCTCCATAGTGATCAACTGCCCGAGCTTGAACCATGAATTCGTCTCGCGACCCCAGCAACAAAATATTGTCAGACGTGGTTGACCCTGTTCCTTTGATTTTACCTCGAGCTCGCCCGGAAACCTGCAGGCCTCCATTCGCAAACCCTGGCACGGCTTGAGAAGCAGTAACGCTCTGAGCGAGAACTTGCCCGCCACTTTTTTTGGCACCACCAAAGAGGAAAGACAGGACGCCACCGCCAGAACCACCACCAAATATTATGTTGTTCAGCAAATTAGCTAGGTAATCGAACACGGGGTCCAACGCCAATTTCCAAAGGCGCTGTGAGATGTAGTCGACCATAGCCCCAAAGGCTTCTTTTACGTTCTCGGGATTCCGACGAAGCACATCAAACGATGAATCCAAGGCTCCGCGCAAACCCTCTAACTCGCTTTGAGAATTGGAGGCCGACTTCTGTCTGCTCACCTCTTGGGACTGCCTCTTCGCGTAGGCCGAGGCTTGTCTCTCAATGGTTGCGCGCAAAGTTTCACCACTCGCTGTCAGCACTTTGTCCACATCAATTCCTTGGCGCTTTGCCTCTGTCAGTGAATTGAAAACAAGTCGCAACCTCTCTTGCTCTTCAACGGACTTTCCAACCAGAGATTGCTCAAACTCTAATTGAGCGACACGTTCATTCCCGGCCTCAACCAGTTTATCGATAGCCTCGCGCTCTTCAGACTGAGCCTCAATTCTCTTTTCTTGTTCCAGGCGCGCACGCTCTAAGTTTTCTGGGTCCTGCGTTGGAACAGCGGTTGTTTGCATGGCTGCCGCGATCTCGCCAGACGATACGCGATTCAGGCCCTGCCATTCATTGCGCAGCCCTTGGATCCCTTGACCTCGCCTGCGACGGATCAATGCCTCTGCCATGCGATCCTGCATCTTTTCGTCAAACAGCTCATCGCCATCCAAACCAAGGTTTGGCATCAGGTAATCACGCAGGGTTCGACGGGTGATTTGATAGGCACCCAAGGCCGAACTCCCCTGGCCGTTCCCGTAAAGCTGGCGATTTTCCATGTGCGAAAGCATTTTGGTTTGCAGAGCGATGATTTCTTTGATCGTCATCCCTGTTAGGTTTTGGGGACCATTTGTCCACCGGCCATGATCAAGCGAAACGTTGTACGCGAGCTTTTTGTTGCGCGAACTCTCAACCCCTCGGATCAAGGGCAGCAATCCCGAGGATGCTGCCTCGGCTACAATCGCGTCCCCCTGAACTCGGGATGACTGATATTGCTGATACACCAAGCCGATGGAGCGCCCCAGTTTTTCGACGTTTTCTTGAGCCTCTGCAGCCCCATCAGAAACCGGCTTAAAGGCGTTGGCCATTCCTGCAATACGCTGCAGCTCCTCCCGCGTCCCAATTAAGGCAGCTTCGTTCTTTAAGATTTGTTGCTCTGTTCTCTCAGCAGGAACCAAGAGGTCTCTCAGCGCTTTGCCCGCTTGGCTTCTCATCAGGTCGCCCATCTGAGCTGCGCTTTCCATCGCTTTTGCCAGCGCAAGATAGGCCTGCTGCATATTTAGTGGCCCATCTGCACTTTCAATGGCTTTTAACTGATCCGCGAAAATATCAAACTGCTCAGCGTATCGCTGCATCTTTTGGGCCGCATCTACCGAACTCTCGGCACTTCCGTCCAACGAGAGCTTAAACTCCCTGGCCATGTCCTTTGCCTCATGACCGATCCCAGCAAACGTTGAAAGTATCTCCACGCTTTCCGAAAGCTCTGCATTGCCGTCCCGCAACCCCTCCAAAACCTCCCTGACATTGTCGCCAAAGAGATTCCGTGTCGGGAGGACATTCGCCTTTAAGGGCCCCAAAACGTCGTAGGCGGCTTTGCTTCTGTCAAAGTGGGACGCACCTTGAATTTGTGCCATCAAGTCCTCATGCGCGGCCTTCAACTCCGACAACGCCCCCTGAAGCTGCGCCCGATTTTGGTTGAAAACCTTAGCGGTGACACCATCAACGGCAAGCCCCAGCTCGTCTTGCCGATCAGCCGCGTCCCTTGATGCTTCAGCGTACTCCCTAAGAGCCGTCTTCCCTTTGGTAGCGGCGCTTTCGGCGCGATCGATTGCGTCACGAGCACTGTCAGTATCAATAGCCAGTGCAGCAAGCGCGCCCGCAGAGACAATCAAGCCGAGAGGCCCCCCTAAAGAACGGGTCAACAAACGCCCTGCCACACCCAGCGCTGACATTTTTCTAGCTGCAACAACGCTGTTTGTTCCGACAGTTTGCACCGACAAAGCAAGATCGATGTAAGCGGCCCGCATAGCCGCGGCACGGGCAATTGCAGAATTTATCCCGCGGCCAACCAGAACCACGGCAAGGGCCTGCGCCACCCGCTCAATAACCTCGTTAATCTCGACAAAGTTGTCTGAGAGAAAGCGAATGGCGTCGGTCAGGCGGCGTGTTGCCGTCTCCGCAACATCGAGCCCCCCTTCATCAGCCCAGGTCAACTGAAGGTCCTCCCAAGCGGAGGCCAACTCCTTCAAAGCGCCCTGCAACCCCTGAAGACGAACAGCGGCCTGATCGGCGGCGGAAACATCTTCGATCGCAACCTTGAGGCGATTAACACCCTCTGCCCCTTGGTCCGCCAACAACAGGGCGGTTCGAATGGCATCGGTTCCAAAAATCTTGCCCAAAGAGGCGTTACGGCTTTCCTCACTAAGTCCCGAAACCCCTTCACGCAATTCCTCAGCGATCTGAGCGAGGTCTTTCATTTCGCCGGACGTATCAAAAAACTCCAGTCCCAGCCCCTTCATCGCGGCACTGGCCTCTTTGCTTTGCGGGGTTAGCCGTTGCAGAAAGGTTTTAAAGCTGGTGCCAGCATCTGAGCCAGAGCTAAACGCCGAAGATGTCGCGGCCAAAGCCGTCAGGAAATCCTCAATTTCAACACCGAACTTACCGGCAACACCACCCGCCTGACCAATGGCCAACCGCATGTCGTCAAATCCAAATTTGGAATTCAAGGCGGAACCGGTAACCAAATCGGTGACCTTCGCCAAATCACCTGCCCGCAATCCAAACTGCGCCATAAGGTCGGTGACCAGATCTGCAGCCGGAGCAAGATCCGCGCCAAGCGCCCCCGCCAGCGACATTGTCGCGTCCAACGCACCATCCATGATGGCTTGGTATCGCAACCCGTTTTTCGCAAGCATTTCGATCGCGCTTGCCGCCTCTGACGCACGAAACTGAGTTGATGCTCCAACAGCGCGCGCTTTGGCTTCGAGCTGGACCATTTCCGCGTCCGTGGCCTTCGTCGCCGCCTGCACCCGCTTCATGGCCGCTTGAAAGTCTTTTGCAGCGCTGAGAGCTGATGTGCCGATACGGACAATACCCGTGGCAAGCGCCGTAGCACCAAGCACCCTCGCCAAGCCCTCAATAGCCGGGACCTGTTTGCCCAAACCCGCCAATGCTTGCGATGCCCGTTGACCGGACTTGCTCACCTTAGACAGCCCTTTGGAAGCTGGCCCCGACGCCTTGTGAATCCGCAAAAGGCTCGCCTGCCCCTTGCGCCCAGTGCTTTCTAGATAGCGTTCTAGTTCGCGCTTACCCTGGGCACTAAGACGAACAGTATATGTTCTCACGGCGTTGCTCACGTCACACTACTTTCCTGATTTGTCATTTGCCTCTTCGAGGCCATCAAACATTCCGGCTTCCCAATATGGGAGCAGGATTGCCGCGATTTGTGGATCAACCCCATGGGCGTCCAGCAGGGTTAGGCACGATGGCAAGTCAAACCCTGCGGGTCCTGCCATTGTCAGTTTTCGCTGAGCATCTAGGAGATAAGTCATTTCAAGAATGACCGCGCCCTCGACACTCCTAAGCTTGTGCTTGTCTTCTTCACACGCGCCCTTGCCGCCAAAACGTTTGCAACCAAAAGCTGGCTCTGCAGCGCAGCCCTGGCAGTGTTTCAGCCCTCCGGAGTATCGGTATCTGGCAAGAGCGCGGAGCCGTTTCCCTCAGTGACCACAGCATGCATGGGAGCTTGTAACCGGCGATCAAGAAGGTCCGCCAATAGGGGCGCTTGTTCCCGCAGCATTTCCCAATTTGCTGGCGAAAACGAAAGGGGCTCGGCATCTTCATCTGTTTCGCCAATCAAGACGCCGTCCCAACCAATGCAAAACTGGGTGACAATCCGATCGAGGTGCATCTCGGAAGCCAAGCCAATCAACCGATCTTCAAACTCATCACCCAGCTCATCGATCTCTCGACCGGCCAAAGCCGCGCGCTGAGCACCAGTCAACTGTTCGCGCGCCTCTCGTTGTGCCCACGCTTGAGCTTCTCGGTATTGGGCAAAACCAAAGGGCTTGAATTGGAACGTCACCCCCAACCCGACAGGCAGTTCCTTAGGGCCCTTTAGGGCTCGACTGAGGCGAACAGCCATCAGCTAGGGTTCCCGTAAGACGCAACATCGTTTTTCAAAAGGATCTGGAACGGGGATTGACCCGCACCCGGACGCCCCACCCGAAAATTGAAGGATGCCGAAATGACTTCACGGTTAGTAATCGGCACACCCTTACGTTCCAACCGGGCATTGAAAAACGTGAATTCAATGCCGACCGTTGGGGACAACGCATACTCCAGAGACAAATCAACCAAGGTGCCATTTGTCGCCATGTCATAGTAGGTGGCATCGCGGAAACGAGTGTCGATCGAGCCGTCCATCATCCAATCGCCAAGATCCACATCGGACGCTGTCGCCAGACCATTCATTTCCTCTTGATCCATTTCCGCCTCAGAGGACACCTTTCCGGTCAAGCCCGTAATGGCGGCAGCAAGCGCGCCGTCGATCTTCGCTTTGCCGGTGAACCCAACTGGGGCAACATCGTTGGCATATTCAACAGGTGTTGTGTCCAGCGCAGCACCGGCCTTGATTTCTTGGCGACCCAAGACATCGAAATTGATCCGAGGACGTTGCCCCTCTTTCTTGGCCGCAATCTCGAACCCCTTATAAACAACGCTGTCCTGCACAAAGAACAAGTTTGGCCCGAGAAAGTTTTTGCCGACGGTTTGCAACCCCGGTGTTGGCACAGCACTCGGTGCAAAAATATGCTGGAAATTGCCAGTGCTGGGCTCGGATGTTTCAGGAGCGCCAAACAGGTTGGCAAAATGCCAACCGATCGATTGCAGGGCCATTGGCACAACCAATCCCCCAGACATGGTCTGCAGCCCAGCAATGATTTCGCCCGGAAAACTATCGCCACGGATCGCATCATCCGTGCTCAATTCTTCACTTGGGTCTAGGTCATAGGAATAGAAAGGCAAAAGTCGAAACGCCCCTTCCGCCGCCGCCTCCGCTGCCCCAAACTGCGCCTGCTGACGCATCAACAGTTGTGTATTGTCTCCACGAGCATTGCTCATTGTGCTGTCTCCATCACGTTGCTGGTTGTTTCGTAAAATAAGTCAATGCGGATGACGGCCCCGCGTAGGGACTCTGATCCGCGCATCGGGATCACCTCTGTATCTTCCGGTGGCCCTAGGTCGACATAATCGACACCGTTTTGTTCCAGGCATTGCGGCACCAAAACCAGCCCCAACGCTTCGAGTACAGCCTCAAGACGCTGGATCCTTATGATGTCAGACGGCCCCGTTACGACCACCTCAAGACCGCAGGATCTCTGGATTTCGCGAACGCCAGTCCCAAGCCGACGCCCAATTTCGCGGGGTGCTTCTGGAGCTAGGTTCGCGATGCCGGCATCGGGGCATTCTTCGGGCAACTCAACGTCTCGTAAGACCGTCACGGCCAACGAACCGACCAGCAGCGCATGCAACGCCCCCACGATCGCCTCATGTTTGGTTGTCATCTTTTTCTCCGCGCCGCGTCCAATCGGCGAAAGGCGTGATCAATGTTTTGGGTCAAGCGACCAGCTGAACCATCCGTGATGCGTTTCACATTCAGCCGGCGCTTTAACCGGACCTGCCGATGCAGCGTGAACATGATGACTGTTGAAAGGCCGTAGCCAGTTTTAAGGGCGCGCTTGCTCCTGGAACGGGTGTATCCCCCGCCCTTTTTCCTGCGCTGGTTTTCAACCACCAACAATGAAGGACCTGTGTCGCGGTAGATGAAACGAAGCGGTCCAAAGCGATGCTCTGGAAAATTCGAGGGGCTAATGCGTTTGCGGCCAGCACCACGCTTTGGGGCCTCTTCGGTCGGAATCGCCAACCAAATGCCATCAGCAGATTTGACAGTCGCGCCGTCTTCAAAGGCCCGAATGATCTTCGGTGCATTGGTTTTGATTTCTGAGGCGGCACCCAATGAATAGACGTTGCGCCCCGGATAATGTTTGACCCGCCAGCTCCTCGCGAGTCTCGGGCCTAGCCCGCCCGCCAAAACGTCCTGGCGCAGCTCAAACAACAGGTCTTCGCCCGTTTCTTCGATGCCCTCTGTAACGGCCCTCTTTTCGACTTCCAGCTCCTGACGCATAAACTCGCGTAAATCGCCACCAAAGGCGACCTTTAGCAGTTCCTGGGTTTTAGGCATTCTGGACATCCAAGAGCAAAACAAGCCCGTGACTATCCAAACTCTCGGGCTTGGATTTCACGACCAGCCGATCCGACCCAACGGTTAAGATGGCCCCCTTACCAAACCCAGCGAATTCCGCCGCACGGATCTCATAAACTGTCCCCTGCTTTCGCACAGAGAACCCTTCGAAATCCGCGTCTGCGTCGCCTTTTCGCTTAACGACGCGAACAAAGCGGGCCTCACCATCTGGGTCAAGCGTTGAGGCCACGCCAAATCGGCGAAACGACGCGTCAATCGGTTTGGAAGGGGAAAACGGCATCGGGTGCTTAAGCCTTTTTAAGCTCTGCCAAAGCCTTCTCTGCAGCATCAACCGCAGATTGAGCCTTTGCCTTGTCGTCATCGGTTTCCGCGCCTTCCAGCGCGGCTTTGGCATCGGACAAAACGGTCTCAGCCGCTGCTAACTTTTCTTCATCCGCAGTTTTGGTTTTTGCCTTTGAGGACTTGCGCCGAGCTGGCTTCTTTTCGGGTTTCGGGTGCTGCTCGCCAAACCCACCCTTGGTCATGTCGTCAAACAAATCATCGTCTACAGGGCCGGTCCAACCGGCGGGAAAGGTACGCTTCGCAGAAGCATCCAGCTTTTGAATGAAAGGCTTAGTCAGTTTTACAGTTTTCATAGCTTTGATCCCAAAATGCGAAAAAGGAGGCCAAGGCCCCCTCTCTGATTTCAATTCAATCGGTGATGATTAGTTCGACGTATGGCCGCGAACCAGAACGCCAGGGCGCAGGCACATTGGCATTGTCTGCATCATACCTTCGACATCCGCGAAACGGTTTTCCTGAATATCTGGGAACACCGCCGAATAGTTTGGCTGTCCAGGTTGGTTCACCATCCCCATATAATCTGCTGATCCGTTGAAGTTTTTGAAAGTATTGCGTGTGCCAATCGGGAAGAACATCGCTTCACCTTCGGGTACAAAGTTCCGCGTGACCGTGGACCCATCTTCTTGCGGAATTTCACCCTCGCCGAGGTATTCTTTCCAAAGGATGCCGCCAAAATCGAACCCATCAGAGGTGTCATCACGCAAAGGGTCACCACCGTTGGCGTTCTGATAATACTTGTAGCGCTCTTTGAAGTCGGCATGCCCCATCAGCTTGTCGGTATAATCCGGGTGAATCAAGCTGCTAACCCCGGTCATAACATCACCCTTCAAGTTGGTCCGGATATGACGTGTGACTTCGCGGCATTTCGTGGCCAGATCAGTTGAGCCTGAACCAAAGGTGAAATCAACCGACTTCTTGTCGATACCGAACTCGGCATGTAGGTCGACCAAGGTTTCCCCGTCTGCGTCCATAACCAACCCCTGCAACGCACCGGAGCGCAGGAATTCGCGGGTGATATCGATCGAGCCGCGAATATCTTCTTGCCGTTCAGCCACTTCCGCGCCAACTTGCTTTAGCTCGGTTTCCGAACCAAACGCACGAATATCATCGACGTCATCCGCAGTAATTCTGGACTTCAGACCAAAACGCTCGGTGCGAAAGTCCTTCAATTTCCGCTTGCGTCGATCTTGCCCCGGCAGAGGTGTTCCGCGTGTTGAAGACGCGATCAACTGTAAGACACCGTTTTGCAACTCAACAGAAAACTTAATGCCCCGGATAGGCTTAGGGGCGAAGATTCCCATTTCGCCGATCAACCCCCATTGGTTGGGGATAATGTTGATGGCTGCGGACAATTCCATGGCCCGAAACGCATCATTCTTAAAAATGTCCATGTGTGCCATGAGACAGTCCTTTTCATATCTGAGAGAGAGTGTTTGGGTGACCCGTTACAGGGTCTGGATACCAACCGCGTTTAGTTGGTCGCAGGCGGTATCGCGTTGCCCGGATGTCGTGATCCCGGACCCAAAAGTTAGACCGCCACGGCGCACCTGAGAGTGACGGGCAAGCATAACCATTTTTGGGACATCGGCATCTTTCGCCGCTGCAGGGGTCAACAATACACCGGCAGCAGTTTCCGCCCCGTCACTGGCGGCGGGATCGCACGCAACAAAGGCACCGCTTGCGGTGACCTTGCCCAGAACAGTGCCAGGTTCAAGATCCGCACCAGCGGCGACAGTGATCTCTTGTCGGCTGTAATGGGCGCTTTCTTCGAACATCAGAAAATCGCCGGGTGTTTGGCCTTCGGTCAAGGTTGCCATGTCGTTCTCCTAAAAAAGAAAAACCGGCCAATGGCCGGTTATTTTCTGCCCTTACTCAGGGCCGGGTTAAGGCGGGTTTCAGCCGCCGTATTTTGCCTTCATGGCGGCGGCGACCGGGTTCGGTTCGCTGCCAGCCTCACTGTGGCCATCCAGATCGGTATCGTCTTGCTCCATTTGCTGGCTCAGCGATTGTTGGGGCATTGCCTGCGGCGCTGCCGCCAAATGCACCTTCGCCTCATCGACAGACATGGAACTGTTGAACGCGAGGCTCTTTGCCAGATCTTCACGGCCTTCGGCCTCGGGCAATGCCATGATCCCGGCAATGCGTTCCCGCTCTGTCGCTACCGCATCAATCTTGGGTTCTTCAGTCTTGGCTTCTGGCGTCTTTGGCGGAATGTCCTGAGAGGTGTCTGGTTGGGTCTCAGTTTTCGGAGTCTCGCTCGACGCCTCAGGTGATACGGTTTTGTCTTTAGGCTTACTCATGGTTTGACTCTCCTTGTCTGGTGTTGCCAATGGGCCTGGCTGGGATGCCTGCCCGTTCACTTCTGCGATGAAGGCGGCAAAGGCTTCGCGCGGATCCGCAACCTCGTCGGCCAATCCCGCATCAACGGCTTGCTGGCCGAGGTAACAAGCGGCTTCGGTTGCGAGCGCGTCATTTGTGGTCAATCTATCTCCGCGACCAGCCGCAACGCTTTCGGCAAAAATCAAGCGCAAGCTTTCCATCTCTGCCTCCATGTCCTCGCGAACATCATCGGGCAACGGTGCATATGGGCTACCATCCGCTTTGTGATCCCCTGCCGAGATAACAGTCACTGCAACGCCCATGCTTTCCAGTTGGCCTGAATAATCTGCGTGCAGACAAATCACCCCGATTGAGCCCGCCCCACCAGCTTTCGGCAGGATTAGTTTGTCAGCTTGCGAGGCCAACGCATAAGCCGCAGAAAATGCGTGATCTGCGACGAAAGCCTGAACAGGCTTTGTTTCGCGCACCTCTCGGATCCGATTTGCGAGAGTGAAGCACCCGGCAACCTCGCCTCCATAGCTGTCAATTTCCAACGCGATGCCGCGCACCCGACTATCCTCAAGAGCGGCATCGAGCTGCGCGCCAATCCCTTCGTAAGAAGTCTGCCCGGAGCTTTGCCCAACCCAGCCACCGCGATGAATCAAGGTGCCAGTCACCGGGATTATGGCAACCCCGTCTTTTACTGCGTATCCGTTGCGTTTTCCGATCTGAATCTCACTGCTCAAGCGCTCATCTAGGACTGACGCAAATGGCGCGGAGGATGATTTGGTGCCTTTGGGTTCCACGCCATCGATCGACACCTTGTCCACGCCCAAGACGCGTGGTCCCAGACCTTTAACAAAGGCTGCGGCTTTGGCTGGCGCAGCCAGCAAGGGCGTGTGAAACACACGCTGAGAAATCTGTGGGTGCATCATTTAGTCTCCCGCCTGTTGCGCGGCTTGTATCAGCCCCGGCCCAAGCAATTTGGCGAAGCTTTCCTGCATCGGGTGCAAGACACCATCCGGCATTTGTTTGATCTCAAATTTGATTTGGTCGACGTTCTCTGACCAATCGCTGCCAGTCAGTTCGGCTGCTTCTTCTTCCAAAGTGGAAAGCCCCAACGCGACCCGCATCGCCGACGCCTGAACTTCCTTGACGGGATCAACAAACCCTTTGCCCGGACCAATCCATTTGGCACGCGCGTAACTGGTCCAGTTAGCCCTGAAATCAGGTGCGTTGTGTGGCAACCGAATGTGACCATCGAGAACCTGCTCTTCCAGCCAGGCCATAAAGAACAGTTGGCAAAAACCTTGACCAAATGCCACACGGCGCGCAGTCCAGCTTCGCCAAATCTCAATCAAAGCGGCGCGTGCGCTGGAATAGTTCACTTTTGACCAGTCGCTGGCCAGTTGTTCGTAACTGATCCCAAGGCCCGACGCGATGTTGCGCAGGATCGCGGATTCAAAGTCGGCAAACTGCGCAGCTGGGCGGGCTGTTTTGACCATCCCAATTTCGTCGTTTGGATAAAGACCAGTCAGTTTTGCGCCACCAATTTGAACTCCGCCCTGTCCCTCATAAAACGCCGCGCGATCTTGTTGCATTTTCTGCAACGCTTTGCTGTCGCCCCCACCGCCGAACATCTCGTCGATCGCTTCCGGACCCATAGGCGATTTCACAAATGCCGCCAAAACCGCGTTGATAACTGCCGCTTGCAACTCAACCTTACTGTAATGGTCTTCCATTTTTAGCTTTTCAATGATCGGAGCCAGCCGGGAAACGCCGCGTGTTTGACCGTCACGATGCTTATCAAAAAAATGCAGAACCTGCGGTCGACCACTCCGCTTTTCACGCGCGATGCGTTTCCACCGATAGTCGGACATGTCCGTCCAAGCACTGTTTTGATGGCCCTGACGAAAGAAATACGCCCGCGCAGCGCCGTCACCATCCAGCGAGATACCACTGCGCAGACGCTCCGAATTTGGACCATTCTCAGGATTGCTTAGCAGATCTGGATCAACAATCCGCAAAGTTGTCCGTGTGCTTCGGGACGGCTTCCACGACACAACTCCCAAGGCTTCACCTTCAACGCAATAGGTCCGATATGCCAATCCAAACATCTGACTAACCGATTGCGATCGGGTCACATCAGCCAGCTTGCGGGGATCATCTGCATAGGCCCGCCACTTGGCTTCAACCTGCATCTTAAACTCGGACGCCCATTCTGGGCTCAACCCCAAGGCTTTCCAATCCGGTTTGCAAAATGGGCGGAAATTGGCACCGATAATGCTGTCAACTTCTTTGGCGACACTACCAGCGGCCCAACCATTGTTCGCAACCAAGTGCCGAGATCTCGCCGAAATTTTGTCACGGGCAGGCAAAACCTCGGCGTCCGCTGCACGCGACGTAGGATTAAACCCGGCCATGGTTTCAGCGCCGACGTCCCCAGCAATATAAGCTGGCGTGCCGCTGAACCCAGAGCCGCGAGCAGCTTGCGATGCAATGGGTCTGCCATTCGCACCAAGCAACTTCGGGCTATTTCCGATCGTCGACATCAGAAAATGACCTTTCGCGATGCTGATCCACCACCTTCACCCAGCTGACGTTTCAGAGATTGAATGTAACGTCTTAGGCGAGGTTCATCGGCAGGCTTCATTTTGGTGCGTGATCCTTCATACTCAACCTCAATTTCGCTTTCGCCAATAAGCAGCAGATGCAACGCACTTTCGGCTTGGGAAAGGCGTTCACGCAAAACAGTTTCATCCGGCATAGGCCACTCCTGCAAAGCCCGTTTGGGGCTTGTCTTCCGATGGTTCTTCTACCGGTTCGGGATCCACGACGCTGTTGGCCGAGCTGTCGAAGAGATCCGGCTGACCCGACTTAGGGGGCACACCGCGTTCAGCGGCCAAAGCGTCCCATTGCTCTTCGGTCATTGACGCCCAGCCTTTGCGGCGCGCTGCAGCTTCGGAATAGTTCATCGCGTCCAGAGCTTCATTGCGCCTGGATGGCTCGACCAAATCCCATTTACTGGTGACAACACCGGTTCGCGATCGAATAAGGACACGCGTTTCCGAGGTAATCATGCGATAGAACTCATCACCCAGCCCGCGGGCAAAACGGACATATCCACGTTCGTCAGGATCGTCTTTTCGCAACTGAGTGTAGAAGTCGCCCTTCATTTGCGACACGTTCAATAAAAAGCCACGCTTCTGCCGACGCTTCGCCTTCCCATCGTTACGGCGCTCGTATTTCATCGGCACCATGATAGAGCCGTTTTGCGAAGACGAACCCTTTACGACAATCACGCGGCCCCAAGGATGGGTCTTGGCCCAGGACCAAACATCATCCGTGTAAGTGCCGCCGTCGATCGCCAGTGCATCAAGCGAAATACCTAGCCCAAGCGACGTTTTCCACTTCTTCTTTAGAAAGGAGTTTAACGCTTGCCGCCCGGAGTCCTCTGAAATGTGATGCGGAATGACTTTATAGTCGACAACCCATCGCCGCTTGTTTGACCCGTAGGCAACAAATTCGATTTCGGTTCGATCATCTTGGCAATCCACGCCAGCAACAAAGACAACGCCACATGACGGAATGACACCGACCGGCAAAACATCGTCTTCATCAGCGTTTTCAACGCGGTCCCGCAACTCTTCCCAATCAGGCGCATCAGACGCACGCTCATACGGCAATCCCAGAACGTCGTTCCAGAACGTTTGCTCGGTTGAATCCTCAACCTTTTGCCGGATCTTCTCAGCCGTTTCCCCAGAAACCTTAACCGCAGACCAACCCATGACTTTGGCATATGACACAGCAATCGAAGCCCAGTCCCGTTGGGGGGCATAAGCGCGCCACAAATGAAAACCCGGATGGTCTCCCGCTGGGTTTTGCGCAACCCATCGTCCCAGTCCTACAATCTTCTCTTTGTCAGCATGGGTGATGACACAGCCATTTTTTTCGCATGTGAAATGTGCCGCATGCAATTGCTCGGGATCGATGCTTTCTAGGAAGTTTTCCCAGGTCAATGGTTGCTCATGCCCACACTGAGGACAGGGAACGTAATACAGCCTTTGATCACTGCGCTGATACGCTCGGGTGATCCGACAAGTGCCTTTTTCCTGCGGTGTCGACACACGGGCAATTTTGGCATCTTCAAACCCGGATGCCCGGCTATCGGCCAATTCTTCCGGATCACCTTTAGGCGTCACTTCGAACTTGGCAACATCATCCATAATCACCAAACGCCGCGACGTTCCCGCCAGGTCATCCGGAGATCCTGCAGACGTAATCTTTAAGCTGCCGTTGCGTGATAAGGTCTCTTGATTAAACTTGGCATCCTTGTTGTCACCGCCTCGACCATCCCCAAAGATGCTTTTGAGGCTAGGTGAGCTGCGCCGCATTGGCAGCCACTTATTGTCCACCCACTCTGTCGCAGCGCTATGTGTCGGATGCACCACTAAACTGTCCAGAGGCGCGTATTCATGCCACGCCCCGATCGTTGGGTTGATGACCGACACAGTCTTTCCCCATTGGGCGGATCCACGAAGTGTCACTTCACGCGCAGGATCTTCTGGACTTAGAACTTGATGAATCTCACGTAGGAACGGAAAGCGATCGATGCGAAACGGACCCGGCATCGGTGAGCGTTCATCAAACTCAATATTCTCTTCACACCATCGCGTAATGTCAGGTGGCGGCGGTGGGGCCATCGCCTGGGAAATCGCCATGTAGATGATGCTCTCCGACGAAGTCAGAAATCCCATTTAAAAGTCCTGCTCCGTTTCAGTTTCAGTCATTTGCGCGTTGCTGGCATCGCTAATCGCAGCCTCGGAACGCTGTCCTCGGTGATCTCGCCAAACCGTCATCAAAATTTGACGCGCAGTTCGATAATCGACGCCAAATTCATCAGCGACCCTACGGGCCCCGTCACGCAGGACCGTTTCAAATCCGGCCACTTCTTTCCCAACCAGCTTGGTCACCTGCTGGTGAACCTCCGAGGCTAATACGAAATTTCCCTCATCAAGCTGGTTTTGGCGGCGGAGCTTCTTGGCCTCTTCTTCAGCTTTCTGAATCCGCGCCATCTCGTAACGACCAGGATCACTATCTGGCAGCGAGCCGGATTCCCGCAAACCTGACTCCGGAGAAATCTCGGGGTTCTCGCTTTGCAGAGCATTAAGGCGAAGTTTTGTTTCTGCCCCGTTGCCCATCATCTGGCCGGGATCGAGCTGCTTGTTTAGCGCTTCAGCGGATTTGGCCAAATCAAAACGCCGTGCCCGCCCGGTACCAGAAAAACATCCATCTAACTGCCCACCGCTCACAAGCTGACTGATCCGGCCCTTTGATAGATCAAGCTTCTTTGCAAGTTCTGAAGCAGAGACTTGTGTCATTCGTACCTGTTTAGTTAAGTGTTTCGCCCGCTAAACCAACTAAGGTTTAGGCTTTCCAAATGGTTTACCCATTCAAAACCCACGCGCCTCGCGCCCCCGTATACGGAGTTTTCCCTAGGAAGGACCCGCTGGTTTCTGAGGCGATGCCCCCCTTTCCGGGTAACCGCCCGCAACGAAAAAGCGCCCGACTGTTTCCAGCGGGCGCACTTCGGTTCGGGGGCACAATGTCAACGGAGTGACTTTTAAGTCAAGGGATTTTTCCAAGGTTGTAATGGAGGCATCTCGTTGGTGACGGTAAACGCTGTCAGGTTTTTGTGTATTTGGAACGTGTTACGAAGTTCCAGTAAGGCACCATACCAACGAAGATAATTCACACGAGCAGACGCAATCTCTGCTGAAGTGCCTGAATATTTGACCGGGCACACGTATCCCCACTCCTTTCCCGGTATCAAATTCGCAGGCCATTTCGTTAACCAATTGCGGTTGAATTCACGCGCGGCGTAGCGCCCATGTTTGCTGTTTCGCCAGTCAACCGGTTCGCAATCAGCCTTCCAATCGCGCCCCCAATCCGGGCTGCTCCCCGATCGCGACAACTCGGCAATCCAGATCGCCATTTGTCGGCCACCCACATTTTCCGGCAGCACTGCCAATGCCGACGCAACAATATCTGCATCGTGATGCGGATCGGTCCTGCCGCCCCCATCAATGGTGCAACCCAACTTAGCTTGTTCGATCAGCACCCATTCAACCCCAATGCCTGGCTTAGCCCCGGTTTCTTTACTGAATTCATCAAAGTCCAAGCTTGCGAGCTCTCGCTGAAATGCCCAATGCAGCAACTCAATTATGCTGACATCTTGCCTGCCAACGCGCGGCACTATCCCTGTAAAGCTTGACTGCATGTTCATCTCACCCATTTTGCCTCCGTTACGCTTTTTGCCAGACCGTTACGCTATCGTTACGCGCAGCGTTTCGCCGCCAATGCCCTGTTATTTATATATATTTCTCTTTTAAAAAGAGATAGTAACAGAGTAACACCCATTCCTGATGGAACGTTAACGCAGGCGCACACCTTATGAGCGCCCCTCAGAGCGTTACACCGTTTCAACGTCCACCAACTTGGCGTTTTCCTGTTTATTTCCATATACCTATCTGCGTATCACACCGCGTAACACACGCGTAACGCTCACCCCTGTTTCGTTACATCTCAACTCAAACTGCATGATCGAAATGGCCCCCATCTGGGGCCTTGGCTTTAAATCCCGGTAGAAACCGCGCGGGGATGATGCGCCCCCGCATGGGACGGCCTGCCACCCTGATTGCTTGGGGTGATTTCCGCACCTCAGACATTGTGTCCAACGCCCCAGTGTGACCACCGCCGCGCCATCTGGTACCGCCCATAGCTCTGTCTAAAAGAGAGTTGTGACCGTTGATGACAAACAGCTCGCGGCTACCCCGTTCACCATCGAGGACACGCACACCTAAGCGCCCAAGCAACTTGTTGTTGTAGTCCAGCTCATGACTGTCCTGAAGCGATTCAATAAGTTCTGCGACAGTGACAGCGCCACCGTGATCCTTGGAGATGTAAGTGCTGAACAAAGTGCGGAGGAACCTCTCTCCTTCGCTCTCCTCTTCGGCCTCTTGTGTCATCGCGATTAAGGGCTGTGCGATGGTCTTGGCCAACTCTATTCGATCGCGTTGCGGCTCCCCCGACGCGGGACAAACCAAAGGCTCATCAAACAGCATCAGATCCCATCCCGCTAGAACTGCCCCGATCGTGTCACCTGTTCTCGCATCCACCCCAAGTCCCTGAACAATGCCGTTGTAAACTCGAAATGTTCGATCCCAGCGAACCGGCGCAAGAGATAGCATTCTAGCCCAAACGCCCGCGCCTAAACGCTTTGCATCGGCTTCCAACTCTTCCAACAACAACGCCTGATCCGCTGGGTCCAAATCCGAATTTCGCTCATTCAAGGTCAGCATTACGAAACGCGATTGATCCTGAGGATCCATGCGCCCAGGAATGATTGAAGCCAGAAGTCCTGCCCCATAAAGCTCAAAGCGCACACCGGAGTGATCGCTTGTTCCACGCTCGACTTGCGCACCCGCCGAACCAGACATCAGTCGAAACAGCGCGATCACCTCTTCGACGGCTCCGTTGCCAGTTTTTTCAGCTTCGTCAAAGATGCGCCCAACAGCCATCCTGTTGGTGGTTTGTCTCATTGCGGCAGCACTGGTCGAGTTCTTCACCCCGATCGACATGCCGCCCATCAATGCCGAAAGAATATCAAGCACCGCCGACTTCCCACTGCCATGCTTACCTTTGATCCAACAGTGCGCTCGCCATTCAGGGTATTGTCCCAAGACCGCCTGACCGACAAACCCAAGTAAGACATTTGCGTCAGTTTCTTCTTCCCAATTCCAGAATTTTTGAAGCCGATCACGAACCCATTCCAAATCCGCCTGTGAACAATTCTCGTTAGAAGGGGCTGGTCGCGCCGGAACTGCGGGATAAAGAGCTTTGTTGATCATCCTACCAACACGAGGCTCATCTGGCGCAGTGATTAACTGCTCCCCCAAATGGACAATCGGATGGCCATTGGCCCCGCGCCAGGTGCCGCAATGACGAATTTGCATTGCATCATCAAACAGTGGCAAGTCGCTGCAGGCCAACATCAACTTGTCGGCGGCAACGGCAACGTTGAACCCGTTGTCGCGTCGGTTTTCCGGCGGTGCGATCGCGGCCAAGTGATCGACGGCATCCGCCGCGCCGACAACCAAAGCGACCAGGTTGGCGCGGTTGTTCATCGCCCCGGCCGTCAGCTCCATTTTTTCGCCGCGCGCCGTCAGGAAATGAAACTTGCCTGCAGCCATTCCAAGTGGCTGAACCGGAAAGGAGGCCGGTAACCTGGCCGAACCCGCACCTCCGTTATCGATTAGGTCAGGGCCATCATTTGAAGGCGCTGCGCCTCCCCCCCGATGTGAAGGGTCAAAAGGCGGTTCATTTTCAACTTTTGACACCTGTTCCTGGCCAGTTGCTCCCACCTTTTCCGCCTGCTCAAACGCGTGGCGGACCGCGCCAATATCTTGGCCCATGGTCTTATCCCGTCAGTTGTTTTTGGAGAAAGGCTTATGCGCCTTCCTCGATCTTCGAAGTCTTCCCGACCAGCATGTCATTCAGATCGGTACCGGGATCGGTTGGGACAATCAGGCCCACCAAATCCGGATTGAGTAACTGGGCGCGGCGGATACCGCATTCCAGTTTGGCCCGTGTCATCTTGGGTTCGCTATCGCCATCCATGATAAAAACCAGCCGCTTTACCCAAGAGGGAGGCACAAAGCACGGCTTAGCCGGATCCTCGATCGGGAACCCGGAATGCTTGACGCCCTGAATCTTTTGCATTGGCCCGGCCATATTACCGAGGTCAACACCGGCCCAATATGCCGCCGCTTCCATACCAGAGGGCTGCGCGATTAAGGCGGTCAGCGTGGTTTCAATCCCCTCGCCCATGATCAATGTGTCTGTGCCCTCGGGCGTGCGCAGACGAATGGCTCCGCCCCGTTTTGACCCGAGGGTCTTCTTGACCTTCAGACGCTTGCCCTTGTCATCTACAATCGGATTTCCGTCTTTGCCGCGAAGGACCAGTTTTCCACCAGGCTCTTTCAGATCAAGCCAAGTGCGATGCAAACACATCGCCCGCTCTTGCTGGCTTTGCACCGCAGCTAACATGGCCGGACCGCGATGCAGTTCAACCCACTGCTGCCCCTCTTTCACCATGTAAGGCAGGTTAGGATGGAACCGCAGGCACTTGCTCAACCGCGGCAAAACGCCGGTCAACCCTCGCAGGTTCAAATAGAATTCAACCGCGGTTCCCTCAGGCGCGAGCCCCTCCTGCCAGATCCCGCGCGCCATATCGACGGCGCGCTTGCGCTGTTTCTCGGCATACCCTTCTTGCCGCTCCCGATCACGCTTAGCCAACGTCCTACGGCGCTCGGCCTCTTTTGGGTCAAGGTCAGGCGGCAACTCGCCACAAATCCAATCTAAAGCATGCGGAAATGTCTTGTTCAGCACCCCCATGACCAGAGCGATTGTATCCCCACCCTTTAGATCACAACGCCGACAGTTGAACGCCTTAGACGTCAGACTGATCCCGAACCGATCATTGCCACCGCACAATGGACATGGCCCAATCAACTCATGAGACACCCGCGCTAGACCTTGGATTGCCAGTCGATCAACAAGACCCGCGATATCCTTGGCCTTTGCTTCATCCAGGCGAGGATCTTCGGGAAA
The DNA here is from genome assembly GCF_050633425.1 of Pelagimonas sp. Classification (GTDB taxonomy): domain Bacteria; phylum Pseudomonadota; class Alphaproteobacteria; order Rhodobacterales; family Rhodobacteraceae; genus Pelagimonas. Next base: position 19,625 of record NZ_JBOEGM010000064.1, read on the forward strand.
GGACATCAATAGCCTCCCCCGTCTGGGGCAACAATATGTGCGGCCCCCTGCATCTCACAGTCGATGACAAATTGCAGAAAGAAGAGGACTTCTTGCGGTGCTTGAATGGCTGAAAGATGCTCAACCGCGATCCCGAGGGCGCGCCGATATTCCTCCACATCAGCCTGCGTCAACTGCGACCCGCTCATAGAAGCCAGCCCGGACCGACAAGCATCAATCAGCGTTTCAATGTTGGGCGACTTACTCATGTTTGCCCCCGAAATGATCAACATCCGGCAACGATCGCAGGAACGCGTTGCATTCATCAGCCGTAATTTGACAAAGCGCGTTGCGGCGAACTGTCTTGGGTTTCGCCCGTTGCTGATCATCCCAATACCATCGCCGCGCGCGCTCGATCCGGTTGATCAAGATCTCTTTGGTCTTGACCACCATCGGCTCTCGGCCAAAGAACTCAGGCGGAACTTGATCAATCAACTCCAAGAGAAACTGTTTGCGGGTACGCGGCCCGATCGATGCCGTTAGCCAGCCTTTGCTCATGCCGTCACATCCACAACCGAGGATGCGCTGGCCTCTTGCCAAGCGCCGCACCGTGCACCCGCCGCATCAGCGCAATATTGTGAAACTTCCATACGCAGCCGCGCCATTGCGAGACTGCGCTTGCTTTGATCCGACGCTTGGCACAATTGAGTGGCAGCGTGGCGCAGCTTTGCCATGCTCAGAGGGCAATTTTTGCATTCCGGCAAAAGGTCGCGAAGCGTATCCAACCACATCTGATCATTTGGAGTGCCCAAACCCGCCAAAACCAAATGGACGCATGTCGAAACCAAAGCCCGCTCTGCCAGAATTTTCGAACTAGCCATGTTTCACTCCCTCAAACAAAGGCGCTGCGGCAGGATCAGCCTTGGTATCGGGGTAATCCCGAGCCTGCTCCAAACGCTTGCGACACGGTGCAATCCATTCAAACTGCCCGGTCAATCCGGGCCGGGTTTCCCAAACCAACCAACAATAGCTTGTCGCGCTAGACCCAGTTCTGTCTAAGTGCCCCTTGAACATCGGCACCCGCTCAGTGAACTGAAGGATCAGCGATGGCGGGTTGACTGAGAACAGCGATTTATACCGCGCCTGCCCTTCCAAAAATGATGTGCGGAGCAGCATTGCGCAGCCTTCGCGGGCGCGGCGCAGGCTCGTAAAAACAAACTGCTCGGCGAGGTTAAAAGGCGGATTGGTGATCACCCAATCCGGCCCGCAATCAGTGCCCATAAAATGGGTCGGGTGATCCCAATCGGTTAGGAAATCACCCTCAAAATCTTGGTCGGGATAGGTCGCGGTGTAGTCGTGAACATCCGAGGCAAAGACCTGATTGAAATATTCCGCCAATGGCCGCGCCATATGACCCTCACCGCAGGCCGGTTCCCAACAATTCAGCATCGTTAGCGGCTGCAGCCGCATCAAACGCTCGCACAAAGCCCGTGTGGCCCAAGGCGGCGTCGGGAAATAGTCGAGACTATCCGGGGCCTCTTTGCGTTGCTGCATAACGGCGGTGGAACGGTTCTGGGTCATTGATCGGAATCGTTTACCGGTGACACCATCGCCCACCACAACGCGAAAAAGCCAACGAACCAGCTCACCAAATCCCAAACGGAATCCAACCAAACCAATGTCGTCCATCCGGCATTGGGCAAGTCAGCCGCCAACTCCTTAAGCACGATCAGGCAAAACCCAATCCACAGCCACGCCAGAGACCAATCCCGCAGAAGCACAAACGCAGACACAATTGTCGCCAATCCGATATGCGCAAACGTATCAGCCCAGAAATACATGAACCGCGACGTAACAATATCTTCGCCTGCGCAACTCAAACTACTATGAAGTAAGGACCCAAAATCGCCCGTGAAATCCATCACTTCTGCCCCATCATTTCGAGATACTGCTCGCGGGTCTTTTCACCGACGACGACTTGCATCGTGACCCAAACGCCATGGACGGATGCCACAATGAACAGGTCATCGATGCTGGCGCTGGTCTTACAGGCCAGCCAGTTTTTGACGGTGTGATCCGAAACATTAAGGCGTGGTGCCCAGCTATCGGCCACCTCCTGAATGGATGCGTCCGGGAATGGGTGCAGCAGCAACGCTCGAAACGCAGCGCGAGCGACATCCCGTGACTTCACTCGATTTGCAGTAAATGTTTTTTCCCGACGCCCGATAAGGAATTGAAAACCAGACCAAATTACATTGGCGGTCGAGTAAGACTTTGAGCGCCGCAGACTGTTAGCCTTGTCGCATGGATCAGAATTGCGAATATGACGGACCTGTCGGTTCATGTCGCGTCCTCGCCCACTGGGGCGGAGTTTTTCTCCATGTACCTCAGAATTTTGTCAGCGGTCTTCAACGTAGGCGACCCTTCGCCGGCTTCCCAGCGAGACCAGACAGCCCCACCGAGCTTCCCCCCCCTTTGAACAACAGTCGAGGGGTGAATGTTATGTGCCTCGGCGAAGGCCCGAACTTTTTCCAGAAACTCATTCATAACCCCCAAGTAGTCTTTTTGGACTACTCGGTCAACGTCTTTTTAGACGATAGTCTTAAATTACTATTACGGTAGTGTCTAAACATGAGCGACAGAACCTTTGCCCAACACCTAAAATCCGCCATCGACCGCGACCCCAACCTTACAGAGGCAGGTCTTGCGACCAAAGCAGGTCTAAGCAACAGTGTTGTCCGAAAACTTCTAAAGGGAACCACGCAAAATCCGCGTGTTGATACAGCAATCAAGCTTTGCGAAGCCCTCGGAACAACGTTAGAAGACTTTATGTCTGGCGCTTTTGAATCCGGTCAAGACAAGCTGGACACAGAAGAGCAACGTATTCGCAACCTGCTATCTCAGCTATCAATTGAGGAGCGTCGCTTATTGCTAACCTACGGAGAAGGGCTTCGCGACGCCTCACATCCGGCTCTGCCAAAATCCGCTCCAGAAGAATAAACAACTCACCATACCCCATTGAACCACCAGCATAATTTCCGTGTAGGGCGTCAAAACCCCTGAATGCGGATCACCTTTTGCGAGAAAGTTAATAAAGTCAATCGCGCCTGTCGCTTTCCGACAGCGCTTGTAGGGATCGCCGCACAACAGACCGGTTTACCCCAAGATATTGAGCCATGGCCGTCTCCCTCTCGACACCAAAGGCATCGACATAAAGAGCGACCATAGCGCGATTCAAATCACCATGTTTTTTGCGCAGCGCGATCAATAGGTCCAATGTGAGCCGTGAAGTCTGCATCGCCCTCCGATCCGCACTGCAGTTTGGTACAAGATGCCAAACAGGCGCACAGGATCCGAACAATCAGGCACAGAATACCTGACATTCGTAAATAAAGGCTTTCCGCTAGTCTGCGGCTTGGGACCGGGCGGCTTGCCTCGCATGAATCCTTGCCGCCTCCATTCCCGAGAATGTTTTCCCTCCAACGCGAAACCAGCCGTTCTTCGCGGCCAAAATATCCACCCCATCAACAACGTCGACAACTGCGCCAATCATTTGCCGCTCCCGATCATCCTGAGCTTTCACGAGGCGCTGCACCCCTTCCGCCGTCGAAATCACAGCACCCAAGATCGAAGCCAGCGCCATCCAAAGCACGCCACCAGCAGCAACAGAAAACCCAACCATCACATAAAACCAACTCTCCAGCTCAATTGCCGCGTACCCAGTGAACAAAAGGCCAATCCCCAACTCCACAAAACCTATCACGCTCACCACCCGACCAACTGACCGACCATCTTCAAAATTTAACACAACCATCTCCAACCTATCGTCGCATGAAAAAAATCAACCCTAGCAGGTATTTCGCAACCCTAAAAGTCACCCCCGAATCGCAAATGTAGTCCTAAAAGTCTATTTTTTCTTGACCTAGTCTTTTTAGACTACTAACAATCCCATCATCCGCCGACAACACTGCAAACAGATCGCGGCACCACAGATGGGAAAAACCGATGACCACCCACCCAGAAACAAAACCAAAAACGCCCTGGCAAAGCGTGGGCGATGAGGAACCGGCCACTACTAGGCTATACGCTATTGCAGATGATCGAGGGGGTATTCGTCTAACGCTTCCCCCCATCGCGCCGGATATCCTGATGGGTGACCTCGTGGATACTCACAAGGTGGCGCGTACGGCGGCGAAGGGGCTGCGCAGGTTTATTGCCGTAGTCGGTGTAAGCCCGGAAATGTGGGACTTTTCGAACCCCCTGCAAACCCTGATCAAACAGGGCGGGGCCGTTGTCGAGAATAATCCGAATACTGCCCTGCGAAGCCTGACCTATGCTTTCGTAACCGCCAACGGCCCTAAGAATGATGACATGGCACTGATCAAAAGCTGGATCACCGCAGCTGAAAGCTACGCTTCAAAGCATGACTATGAGCGTTACGAGGCATTAGGAACCGTTATGGTTACCTCGGGATGTTAAATAGTCACGAAGCCCGCTTTGGCCCCTGCAATAAGCATACCCTGTGCGGTATCCTCTTCGCCTGCCAGATCAATCCGAATATTGCGGTTTGGTGCCCCCGTGTGCCGGTACAATTCGCCAAAACTAGCTCCCGCATTGTTCATGGAAACATTAAGCTCGTATCGCAAGGTCTTTACGATCTCTTCCAAGGCCGCAACCTGCGCCTCAAGCGCAGCAATTCTCTCATCACTCATAGATTCATGTCTCCTTTGAACGTCTTCTTCATTGGCGATGTGGCGAAGCGCGTCTTGCTCACGCGCTTCGCACCCAAGCTATCAGCAGAGGCTTTTTCGATCAACAGACAGCGGCACTAACCAGCGTCACCCACAATATTTTGAGGTTCTGATCATGCACACTCACCCAAGCGGTCGCCCCGCAACACACATTCCGAATAGCATTTGGCCACTTATGATCATGCCAATATCCGGCCCCCTACCCTCGCGTGAGATCAGGATTGACGCTTGGCTGCGGGCCAAAGAAAAGCAGCGGCTCGAAGACGGCACATCCGCCCGCATTCAACCACATCAGATCGATCGCCTGTCAGCGATGATAAACGGCACCCCAGCCGATCATTCCGGGTCTGCTGAGGTTTTCCTCCTGACCAACCGCCGCAACTTGCTATGTCAAAAACTAGGTTTTGAGGCGCGCAGCGCTTCCGCAAAGAAGGGCGGTGCGCAATGACCCACGTCATTGATGCCCATGTCGGCAAACGCATCCGCCACCAACGTTGGATCCAAGGCATCACTCAGCAAAAGCTGGCCGAAAGCATCGGAATCAAGTTCCAACAAATCCAGAAATACGAAACTGGTGACAATCGCGTTAGCGCATCCCGCCTCTGGGACATTGCAACCGCACTCGGGGTTCAGGTCGAGTTCTTTTTCGAAGGGGCCGATGGCGGCGCACAGCCGGACAACACTTGCGACAGCAAGGACGAAGCTGACCTCCTGCGCTATTTCCGCAGCCTCTCTGAACCGCAAAAAGGTTGCGTCAAGACGACAGCATTTCACTTGGCCGAGGCAAACCAATGATCGCCGCCTACTCCTCCTCTGGGGCGATCGGCAGCGGCGCAGGCATGGACATCCTCCCCCATGCCTGCGCCAACCGCGCAGCGATGGACGCGCTACAAAAGCGCTTGCCAAACATTGATTTGGCGCTTGTTGTCAGCGGCTTGGAATTACTCCCCAAGACCAGCACTGATGGACGCCTACTCGCTCTCAAGAATTTGGTGATCAACAACGGCGGGATCTGGGCGGTGCCTGAAAGTCCCGCCGACTATCAACCCGTGATTTACGAGATTTCCTTGGGCGGTATTCCCGCCGTCGACAACGATCCCAAACGCCTCCCCGAAAATTGGATGCGAGCCGCGAACAATATCCTCACCGCGATCGAGGCAAACCCATGATCGTTTCAGTTCACTCCCAGCACCCACAGAAAGGCCGCCTGTGCCTTCTTACCTCGGGTGTTTGGCACCTCGCCGGGGGCTGCACCCCTCATTCAGCCCCCGGCCTTTTCCTATCCCCCAACATGGGGTGACTGCCGCCCATCCGCTCGCGCGCACGGCAACCACACTCACACTCACGGACAAGCCGTGCGCGCAAAACCCCATGCCGGGCATTCAGCCCGCATCCCCCGCCGCAGATATTTCGGCAAATGGACGCGGCGGGGGCACCTAACACGAGAAGGAAAGACAATGGACGAACAGATCGAAGAAGAAATCAAAAGCAAGGGGCTAACGGCACCGCGCGTAACGCCAGACATGCTGGACGCCGAAATCATCAAAGAGCAGTTTCACGTTTTCGAAGGCTCGCAGCTAACTGTCTGCTGCCTGACGTTGAAAAACGGCTTCACTGTTACCGGCCAAAGCGCCTGCGCCAGCCCCGAAAACTTTGACGCGGCGCTTGGTGAAGGCATCGCAAAGCAGAACGCCCGTCAAGAAATTTGGCCCCTGCTCGGGTTCCGACTTCGCGACCAGCTTAGCACCTAACCCGCCCTCTCTTTCTGCCCCTGCGCGTCAGGGGCAGCGACGGAATGCGACAAGGAGATTTGACTATGACGACACTAACCGCCTTCAAAGGCTTCAATCCAGATTGGACGTGTCGCGGGTTCCAGTTCGAAGTTGGGAGAACCTACGAGCATCAGGGGGAAGTAGAAGCTTGCCGTGCAGGTTTCCACGCCTGCGAATTCCCGTTCGACGTATGGAGCTATTACGGGCCAGTAGAGAGCAAGTTTGCAGTCGTCACACTGGACGGCGACACAGCAAACGAAAGCGGCGGCGATAGTAAAATAGCGGCAGGAAAGATCACAATTGAGGCTGAACTAAGCCTGCCGGATTTCATTCGACGGAGTGTCGACTGGATATTAGAACAGGCAAAGGACACCGAACAGAGTACCGGCGACCGGAGCGCGGCCACCAACACCGGGTACCAGAGCGCGGCCACCTACACCGGCGATCAGAGCGCGGCCACCGATACCGGCGACCCGAGC
>NZ_JBOEGM010000065.1:0-1903 GCF_050633425.1 Pelagimonas sp.
CTATCCACCATCATCGGCACTGACGTCTGGGGCGCATGTTGATGCGTCGCGTTATGACGAGATGTATGCGCAATCGGTGAGTGATCCCGAAGGTTTTTGGGGGGCTCAGGCGGAGCGGCTTGATTGGATCAAGGCGCCGACGCAGGTGAAGAACACCAATTTCAACCTCGGCGAGGTCAATGTTGAATGGTTTGGCGACGGCACTTTGAACGTGTCTGCCAACTGTATCGACCGGCATCTCGAAAAGCGCGGCAATCAGACCGCGATCATTTTCGAACCCGATGACCCCAAGGAACAAGCGCAAAGCATCACCTATAATGACCTGCATCGCCGGGTCTGCCGCATGGCCAACGTGCTCGAAGAGCTGGGCGTGCGCAAAGGGGACCGCGTTGTTATCTATCTGCCGATGATCCCCGAAGCCGCCTATGCCATGCTGGCATGTGCGCGCATTGGCGCGATCCATTCCATTGTTTTTGCAGGGTTTTCCCCTGACGCCCTGGCAGCTCGGGTCAATGGATCTGACGCCAAGGTTGTGATCACCGCCGACCACGCCCCGCGCGGTGGTCGCCAGACTCCGCTGAAATCCAACGCCGATGCGGCCCTGCTGCACTGCAAGGACACGGTCAAATGTCTGGTGGTCAAACGCACCGGCGGTCAGACCACCTGGATCGCTGATCGCGACTATGATTACAATGAAATGGTCATGGAAGTCGGCGATTATTGCCGCCCCGTCGAGATGAGCGCCGAAGACCCGCTGTTCATCCTCTATACCTCCGGTTCGACCGGCCAGCCCAAGGGCGTTGTTCACACGTCTGGCGGGTATCTGCTCTATGCCGCTCTCACCCAAGAGGTGGTGTTTGATTACCAAGAGGGCGATGTTTACTGGTGTACCGCGGACGTCGGCTGGGTCACCGGACACTCGTATATCGTGTATGGCCCGCTGGCCAATGGCGCGACCACGGTGATGTTCGAAGGTGTTCCAACCTACCCGGATGCCAGCCGTTTTTGGCAGGTCTGTGAAAAGCACAAGGTCAACCAATTCTACACCGCCCCGACGGCCATTCGCGCCCTGATGGGACAAGGCCCTGAATTTGTTGAGAAATGCGACTTGTCATCGCTGCGCATTCTGGGCACCGTCGGTGAGCCGATCAACCCTGAGGCTTGGAACTGGTACAATGAAGTTGTTGGCGGCGGGCGTTGCCCAATCGTTGACACCTGGTGGCAGACCGAAACCGGTGGCCACATGATGACACCACTCCCCGGCGCGCATGCAACCAAACCGGGTAGTGCGATGAAGCCCTTCTTTGGCGTGCAGCCGGTGGTTCTTGACCCGCAGTCGGGCGAAGAAATCGACACCTATCCGGTCGAAGGCGTTCTGGCGATCAAGGACAGCTGGCCCGGTCAGATGCGCACGATCTGGGGCGATCATGAGCGGTTCCAGAAGACCTATTTTAGCGACTACAAAGGCTATTACTTCTCGGGCGACGGGTGCCGCCGCGATGAGGATGGTGATTACTGGATCACCGGCCGCGTCGATGACGTGATCAACGTGTCTGGCCACCGGATGGGCACCGCCGAAGTTGAATCGGCTCTGGTCGCCCATGCCAAGGTCGCCGAAGCCGCAGTTGTCGGATATCCCCATGAAATCAAGGGCCAAGGCATCTATTGCTACGTCACCTTGATGAATGATGTGGAACCAACCGAAGAGCTGCGCAAGGAGTTGCGGACCTGGGTGCGCACCGAAATCGGCCCCATCGCATCCCCCGACCTGATCCAATGGGCCCCCGGCCTGCCCAAAACCCGCTCCGGCAAAATCATGCGCCGCATCCTGCGTAAAATCGCCGAAAACGACTATGGCAGCCTAGGCGACACCAGCACTTTGGCCGATCCATCCGTGGTGGAA
>NZ_JBOEGM010000066.1:0-3774 GCF_050633425.1 Pelagimonas sp.
TGTCGCTTTTGTTTCATGGCCGGACTCGCCCAAAATCAGCCCTCTCGTCCTCGAAATTTCCATTCCATCGGTGGACTGGGCTCTTGCTCAATCTCTGGACTCGTCTTGTGACGATGTCGATCGGGTCCTCTCCCTTGCTGATTGCTGCCCTGCGCCCGTAAGGTGCCCGCGGGATCGGCGCGGCACGTCTGAACAACCGCGCGGCCGCCTCAGGCATTGTCGCCATTGGAACCATCCGTTCTCCAAAGAGATCGCCAAGGATAACCAGCGTCAAGACACGCCATCGTACGGAAAGATGCTGGAGCGGGGCCGGCGCGCCTACGGCGGCTCGGGCCTCGAAAGGACAGTTCCATCCCTCTTGATCGAACCAAAGCGCCAAGACAGGACGCGCAGCACCCGCCCAATCAAGCGGTGCCCATAGCGCGCGTATTGTCCGCTCCAAGAGAGCCAGATGACCCTTATCACCATTGATGATCCGCTCGACCTGCCGCTGAAACGTTAGAGTGCCCTCTGTAAATGCCGTGTCTGCACGATCCGCCCGCGCCCCTCCCCTGCCTGTGAGAAGACAATCGCATTTGGCGCAGAACACCCGAAGCAGACCCGTGCGCAACCTGAACGAAGTCCGCAGGTGGGCACCACATTCAAGGCAGCGGTCCCGCAGCATCTCTTTGTGAACCGGGCAAACAACCCGTTCAACCAACCTCCAATCAGCCCGAATATAGGCGTCTCGCCCCACCGCGACATCCGCATCAAAGCAGGCAAAACATACGGATACACCTCCCCCTCTCGCACTCGAAATCCAATCGCGCGGCCGGTTGTGGTGCCTAAATTTCAATGAAAGGCGTTCGAGGCGCGCAGGATCGATCCTGCAGCCCCGCGCCCAAATCTTTAGTAGTTCCGGGTCAGGCGCTGTGTCATCAATCTGGCGTAGCAACGGTAGGTTATCCCTCTGCCCTGCCATATACGCCGTCATGTCACGCACCTCCAAACCAAAGCGTGTCGCAACCCGCGCCATCCAAGACGAGAGTAATTCGTCACGGAATGGACGAGGTGCGACGGGAGGCCGGATCACCGCCGTCATGCTGTTACCCGCGACTGCATGTTTTTTCGCGACTGGCGGCGACCAGCCTGTGTCATTGACACCAGAGGCAACACCAGATCGTCCCCGAAACTTTCGGCATCAAGCCTTTCCCGGCCTGAGAGGACCGCCGCCTCCGCCGCTGTCTCAATCAAACGAAATATGCGAGCCGTCACACCTGAGGTCAGCGTATGGATCCGCGCCCTTGTGTCGGCGCTGGTCAGATCGGATGGTTCGCGCAGCGGTAGGATATGTCCGAGACTCTTCAAAAGACCAGCAAAGACCGCATCGTTCTTCCAAGGCTTGAGGTGAAACGCCTCGAACCGCTCCGCCAGTTGCGCATCCGTCAACAGCGCTTGACGAGCAAGGTCCGTCCCGGCGCAAACCAATGGAACCCGCAGATCATTGGCCAGAAACCTTATGGCGTTGAGAAAAATCCGCTGTTGGCGGAACGTACCGGCCAGCATGCCGTTCACCTCGTCCAAAATGATCATCTTCGCTCCAACGGTGCGCAACAAAGAGCGGCAAACATCTTTCTCACGGGCCAATGTCCCTCCGGCCATTGCTGGCGCGCCCATACTGGCGAGCAATTCGCGGTAAAGATCCCGCTCAATCGGCTCGGATGGTACTTGTGCAACCACCACAGGGCGATGATCGACGCCGGTTACCTGACAGAACTTTGGCGGGTGATCGCGTTCAAACTTGCGCACGATCTTGGTCTTACCCATGCCTGTGTCGCCATAGATCAGCAGACAGGGCATCCGGTCGCGCGGCGGATAGGTAAGCAAGTTTTCAAGGCGTCCAAGCGCCAATCCCGCCTGATCGAAACCGATCCAGCGGTCAGCCCTGATCCAGGCAATACGCTCTTCGTCCGAAAGGGCAGCGAACCGTCGATAGTTCGGATCGAGATGTGCGAACTCCCCTGCCCCGCTCACGACCATTCCTCCACTTCGAACGTGGGCACATTGAGGATATCACCAGATTCTGCATGTTCAGGGTCGTTTTCTTCGATCGCGGCAGGTTCGACGCTAGCCAGTGCCCGATCTCGCCGTTCCGCAAATCGTCTGGCTTCCCGCGTTTTGCCTGATGCGGCATCAACCAAGGCCCGCTGCTCTTCGATCACTGCGAAAATGAGGTTTTCATCCTCAAGCGATCGACCCCGCTCGCGCAGAACTGTCTGCGCGCGGCGATGCTCCGCCAAAGTGATCGGAGGGTGCCGCAGATCGGCAAACCGCACAGGGTATCGCTGACCATCCGGGCCCCGCACGAACACGGTGGACAGGTCCCGTGGATCGTAGGACACACGCAACTGTCGCCCCCGCCTGCCAGCCCAAATACTCAGAACATCGTCCCAGTATCTTAGGCCGAACAGGTGGATACCATCGCGGCGCACCATACGTTCGACAGCAGGCAGAAAGTCGATCCGAAACCCTTCTGGATCATAGGGGTGTCGCAAGGCCGCATCGCGTCTCTGAACGGCCTCCTGCCAAGCCGCAATCGGTGGAATACCCAAGGATCGGTGCCGTTCAGCATGATAACGGGTGATTTCAAGAGCAAGCCAATGCTCCAGCTCTTCCAGCGTCATCGACGAATTTGCTACAGAGTCATAGTCACCACGGTCTTTGATGTTGCTAAAGGTCGACCCGGGCAGCAAATGTGCCGCCCCCATCATCGTTCCGATCATCCGCTCGATATGGCCACCGTAATGTGGTGATCCGATCGGTCGGTACTGCAGCGAAATCCCATGCTCCTCAGCGCCGCGCCGCATGGCCTTTGAGCGGAACTCCTTGGCGTTATCGACATGGATGGTCTCAGGTAGCCCTGCCGTCGGCCAGTTTGCATCAATGCCCAAACCGTCCAGCCAATCCAGTTTGGGCTGCACAAGATGTTGGACCGCCAAAGAAACCGACAAGGCGGATGGCGGTTCCAGCGTCAGATAAAACCCAGCAACCATACGGCTGGCAACGTCGATGGCCAGCGTCACCCAAGGCCTTTGCAGAGGCTTGCGGTGGGCACGGTCTACAACGATGACATCCACCAAAGTGTGATCGATCTGGACAACCTCAAAAGCCCGCTCAATCCGATAGGTTCCGGGGACAGGATGATAGCGGCTACGGGCAACCTTGGCCCCCTCGCGGGCAGACACTAACTCGGCAGGGTCTATCGCCGTCACACGGTCGCGTACCGCGGTCCAGCATGGAGCGCGCAAGCCTTGTTGAGCGCAACGCCTGCGCACCTCTTTATGCAATGCATTGATGCTCGGCTTCTGACGGGACTTGAAGAAGTCCTCAATTGCCTCTGAAATCACAACTTCGATCACTTCCGGCAGTCGCCGGCTGCCCGTTTGGGTCCCTGCCGTGCCTGTCAGGAGGGAACTTGTGATCGGGCGCGCCTTGTATGCTTTAATCAGATCGTAAAGACGGGATCGTTTGAGACCAAGTTCCCGGCAGGCCGAGAGGAATTCGCGGCGATCAGGTTTGGCCGTGCTCGCCAGCCTTCGTATCACTCCTTCACGCGCAACCGCCTGTTCCCATGCCGCATCATCTACGGCGTTGATGTCTGAGCGATCCACCATGGCCAAAACCCACAAAAAGGTATCTTATGTCCGATAATGAAACTATAATCCGGAAATGAAACAGAAACATGAATATAATAATATCAATGGGTTAGATTCCAGTGATGGAACAAGAACGACA
>NZ_JBOEGM010000067.1:0-3685 GCF_050633425.1 Pelagimonas sp.
TGCGGGCAGATAATCGTCAGTAGTGGAATATACTTTGCCCTGCGGCGTCATTTCTTCGGCCATATTGCTCCCCTGCCCTGTCTAAGTAGAGCCGCGCCCATTTCAATTTGGGCGCAGCTATGTTGTGAGCGCTTATTGAGAGTTAAGCGGCCCCATTTGCTCAACCACGACAGTCAATTCAGCCGCATCTTCCATGTCAAATTCGAGCCGAATATCCGCATTGCGCCGACGCTCTGCCTTTGTTTCCAGCGATTTGAGGCCCTTGGTCACTTCCTTGGAGCGCAGGAAGTCAAACATAACAAATTCACCGACCGGGAATTGATCATAGGCGCGGCCATACAATTGCTGCATGGCGTGCAATTGATGGTTGTCGCCATCAAAAAGCTCAATGTCATCAACAATAAGTTTTGCGGATTTGATACCCGCACCAAGGACGTAAATCGCTCCAATATCGGCATGCGTCGGCAGGTCCGAAATCGTGAATTGACCCGCACCAGTGGCACGGCGCTTGTGGACTTTGTTGGTAACAAGGAAAGCCGTTGGACGATTGACCGGCGCGTATTCGCTGATCTCCTCCAACTGCATTTGACCGTCAACCCATTCGCTGGTGAGGTCAAACAGCAATCGGATACTGTTCACGTTGCGCGTGCCCAACATATAGGCATCTTCAACGTCTTTGTCCTCAAACTGCGAAGGCCCGCCGAACATCATAAACAGCACGCCGTTTGCGGCGTCCAGATTTTTCATTCTCATGAAACTGATGAACATTTCCGTCGTCATGTCGCGCTGAACAACACCGTCGATCTCCAACCGGATACGCGAGACGTATTTCGACCACTTGTCCGTTTTGACAAAGAACTTGCCCGTCCGGTTGTTGGTGTCGTCTGGAATTGAAACAGTTGAACTAATAGAAAGCCCAATGTTTTGATAGGTGTACGGCCCGCGCTTCATGTCAATGACCGCAGTGCCATCAGAGTAGGCAGGCGAAACCGTGCCGACGCTGCGAATTTTGTGGATCACCTTAGGTGTCCGGTGTTTTTTCTGGGCCTCTTGACCGACGCCAGTTGAACGAGTTCGCCGCATAGCTTTCCCTCTTCTATTGTTCAGATTTTTTCGGAAGTGAGCGGCTTAGCCGACCAGCGAACGGTAGATAGGCTGCTTTTGCAGATAGGCGTCAGCCGCCAGAGCGATCAGAACGCCAAGGGCGGTAGACGCCACGACTTTTCCGTTAATACCACGCATTTTTGAATTCCCTTACAGATTGATTTTCACGTTATCTTGCCGCTTCAATGTGAAGGGAAAATTCTCGCTTTCTAAGCCTGATAAATCAGTATAAATCATGCGTTTTCATGATGTTAGATTGTGATTTTGAGTGATTTTGTGTTACTACTCTAGGAAGAGTAGGAGAGTGACAAGATGCTTAAATCATTTGAAATTGCGCGCAATCAACAAGGTCGCACAATGAAGGCCATGGCCGCAGAATGCGGCGTAACGGACAGCACTTTTTATAAGTGGTCATGCGGCATCATCCCAGCGCCCAAGCACAAACGTATAGTTATCGCGCGTGCTTTAGGCGCACCCGTCGATTGGGATGAATACGACCGCGAATGCATGGCTAGGCCTAAACAATCAGCGCAGAGCCGCCAGAATGCCCCGCAGAGCGCCCCCAGCAGCGATTGGGGTGTTGAGGAGGTAAAGCGCCCTGAGGTGACAAAACAGCCCGTACAGCCGCCGCGTGACGAAATTTCAGAGCATTGGGGGCTGTAAATGATCGAGTTTGACCTTGAAGCGGTGGAAAACGCCGTTTTGGCCGTTCCTGTTAAAGAGCAAGCCGCATTTGAAGCGTCGGAACGTGCCTCGCATGAAACCGATCTGGGCGAAAAACACCTGACCGATATTCCTTCGGAAGAATACGAGATCATATCTTTGGAGGCGTTCAACTCTCAATTCATCGCCATGCATGACATGGCTGGTGGATTGGTCCAGATGCGTACAAGCGCACCCTGCCCGCTTGGCGATCAAGCCCGATCCGAAGGCGGCAGAATTGCCGCTGCCGCCGCTTATGAGTTGTTCAAAGGAAACCCTGCGACCAAGAAAATGTTCTTGTCCACAAAAGCATCCATTTGGGGGCAAGTCGCGGCTATCGGAATGCATGGGTTTGGGTGTCTGCAAGTCATCAAGGCGTCACGCGCCGAAGGCGCGTCAACTCCGGTATTTTCCAGTGTCCGCGCCGAAAGCGAGGAGGTGGACCATGACCAAGATTAAGGTCAACCGTGTCAATAAAACCGGATCAAACGCGCCCACGCTTGAGCTAACAGGAACAACCTGCATTTGGGGCCAGAGCGAAAGCGGCAAAAGCCATATGGCCCGCGAAATGCTCAAAGCCGCCGATCCCAAACAATGCGTCATCATCGACCCGCAATCACCCGCAGGTTACGACGCCCCTGGAGTGCGCCGCGCTTTGGCAGATGGCAAGACGCGGATCATCTGCAATGACAGCCGCCGTGACCATCAAATCGGTGCAATGGTGTTCGCGCTCAATCACAGCACGCCAGAAACCCCGGTCTATGTCGTTGCCGACGAAGCGCCGGGATATATGGACAAGCCCCGCGACATTCTGAGCCGCATGGTTTTGCAGGGGCGTCATGCAGGGTTCGGCATCCTGATCATCGGCCAGAGACCGGCCAGCGTTTACGCCGAATACCGGACACAGGCTAAGGCAACCTATTGGATGCGCTTAACCGATCACACCGACATGGAAACCGCCAAGAAATCACTTGGCCCAGCCGCCGAAGAACTGCGCGGATTTAAGCAAGGAGAGTATGTTAAATGGCCCGTGTAAATAACTGGAACCGCGTCGTTTTTAGCCATTACAGCGAATTCCCGATGGAGCATTGGCGTTGGCCCAATTTCACCCCGCAAGAGGTGGCCTGTCGCGACGGCTCTTTGATGATCGACGCGCATTCAATGGACTGCCTGCAAAAACTGCGCAACCAGCTGGGCGAACCGATCATTCTCAACAGTGCATACCGATCCCCAGAATACAATCGCAGTGTAGGGGGCGTGAGCCAATCCCAGCACCTTGAGGCCAAGGCATACGATTGCCGGATGAAAAACCATGATCCGCAGCAGTTTGAAGCGGTGGCGCGGGAATGCGGTTTTACCTCTTTTGGCTACTACGTTTCTCAGGGCTTCATGCACATCGACACCCGCGACAGCCCCGCCAAATGGGGCGATCCGTTCCCCCGGATGCGGGAAGATAGCCCCGCTTATTGACCCTTTACCGCCCACCTGCCCCGGCCATCGCGCCGGGGTTTTTTGTCCGTTCCTCCCCCGTTCTCGCCCCCCCCGTCGCAACAAAAAAGCCCCCTCGCTCCTGATTGTGGAACAAGGGGGCTTCCAACATGCAATGTCGTTTACTCTAGCGGGTCAACCTCATCTTGAACCTTGTCCCAGTAACTCTGTGCTTGAACTCCGATAATAGTTACAAAACCGGCAGCTACCAATGCTTCAAAGCCGTACAAAAACCATGCAAACAATGGCACCCCGGGACCAATCACATAGTAGAACCAAGCGCTGAATTTTCTTAGGGTCTTGCGATCAAATTGCACTAATACTACCTTTCTTCTCAGTTGAAGGCTCAATACAATATTAGGTTGATCGCGCAACACCTTTTTCCCCCACA
>NZ_JBOEGM010000068.1:0-1017 GCF_050633425.1 Pelagimonas sp.
GCTGGAGCAGGTCCCAAGGGTATGGCTGTTCGCCATTTAAAGAGGTACGTGAGCTGGGTTTAGAACGTCGTGAGACAGTTCGGTCCCTATCTGCCGTGGGTGTAGGAGATTTGAGAAGAGTTGCCCCTAGTACGAGAGGACCGGGGTGAACGATCCACTGGTGGACCAGTTGTTATGCCAATAGCAGTGCTGGGTAGCTATGATCGGAAAGGATAACCGCTGAAGGCATCTAAGCGGGAAGCCCCCTTCAAAACAAGATCTCCCTGAGGACCGTGGAAGACTACCACGTCGATAGGCCAGAGGTGTAAGTGCAGCAATGCACTCAGCTGACTGGTACTAATGGTCCGATAGGCTTGATTTGATCCAGTAATAATTAGACTTCGCAGCGCTCAACGAGCAAAGCGGTAGCGCAATTTTACTGTCAAACAAAAGCATACACATCATAAGTCGAAAGACTTGGACAACACGCTTGCACTTGCTGCAAGCAGATTGATTAGCTTCGATACTGCCTTGTGGGGCGGCAACCTGTTTGGAAACAAACACGGCCTGCCGCGAAAACCTCAAAGCACATTCGGGGCTTTGAGGTTTTTATTCGGTTTGGTGGTCATAGCGAGAGCAAAACACCCGGATCCATCCCGAACCCGGCCGTTAAGTGCCTTTGCGCCGATGGTACTGCATCTTAAGGTGTGGGAGAGTAGGTCACCGCCAAACCTAATAAAAACCTCACGATCTCTAAACGATCTCTTTCCCCTACATCTCTAAAGAGGACGGGGAAAATACCCGGACAATATCGCTAATGCGATAATCGTCCAAAAAATGGGTCAAACTTGCAAAAGCGACCACCCAAAAACACGAACAAATCAAAATGTTCGTGCCAATCTATAGGCCTAAAATAGCGCCCAAATCGCTAAAGGCACAGATAAAAGCGTCGCGGGATGGAGCAGCCCGGTAGCTCGTCAGGCTCATAACCTGAAGGTCGTAGGTTCAAATCCTACTCCCGCAACCAATTTTATATAC
>NZ_JBOEGM010000069.1:0-3094 GCF_050633425.1 Pelagimonas sp.
AACACTGGGCCATTATTGAGGATAGATGGTTTGTGTTTTTTCGGGTCAAAAGGGAGGTAAGTATGACTTTACGCAGGACATTTTTGAAGACGGTTGCGATTGCGGCCATAGGAGCTGGGGCGTTTGCGTCGAGCGCTTTGGGTGCAGAGGTTACTTTGCGTTTGCATCAATTTTTGCCAGCTCAGGCGAATGTTCCAAAGAACATTTTGCAGGTTTGGGCGGATAAGGTTGAAGCGGACAGCGATGGTCGGATTGAAATCCAGAGCTTTCCTGCGATGCAGCTTGGTGGCTCTCCGCCGCAGTTGTTTGATCAGGTTGTTGACGGCGTGGCCGATATCACCTGGACGGTTGCGGGTTATACGCCTGGTCGTTTCCCGCGCGCCGAAGTGTTTGAGCTGCCCTTTACCATGACCAATGCCGAGGCGGTGTCGCGCGCTTATTGGGAGCTGGCCGAAGAGAGCATGCTTGAGGATGATTTCAAGCAGGTCAAAGTGCTTGGCCTGTGGGTGCATGGCCCCGGTTTGATCCATTCCAAAGAGCCGATCACCGCGGTTGGCGATCTGAACGGGGTGAAGCTGCGCGCGCCCACCCGTGTGACCAACAAGATGTTCTCCAATCTGGGCGCAACGCCGGTTGGCATGCCGGTTCCGGCGGTGCCTGAGGCGCTGTCCAAGGGTGTGATCGACGCGACCGTGATCCCTTGGGAAGTCACCGGCGCGTTGAAAGTCAACGAAATGGTGGCCAATCACACCACGTTTGGCGATGAAACGCTCTACACCACGACATTTGTGTTTGCGATGAACAAAGACCGCTACAATGCGCTGCCTGACGATCTTAAGGCGGTGATTGATGCCAATTCGGGTCTCGAATTCTCGGGGTTTGCGGGCAAGCAGATGCAGTTGGACGATGACGGTCCGCATAAGCAGGCGATGGATCGGGGTAACAACATCATCACCTTGGACGCCGGTCAGATTGCAGAGTGGAAAGCGGCGGCCGCCGAGACCACCGATGCCTGGGTTGCTGAGATGGACGAAAAAGGTCTGGATGGAACGGCGCTTAAGGCCCGTGCAGCCGAGCTGATCGCCAAGCACACCAAGTAAGCTTTTGCGAACACTATTGGGAAACTGATCGGACTGCCCCGGTTTTACGGGCCGGGGCACCCTTACGATCACAAGCGTTGCGCGGCACGCTGCAAAGGACAAACTCATGCTGAAATGGATGGAACGCTTAGCGCGGGTGATGGCGATCATCGGCGGTATCGTATTGACGGCGCTGGTTATTTTGACCTGCACAAGCGTCATTGGACGCGGGCTTAATACCTTGGGCCATTCGGGGATATTGCCCGGCGGGCTGGGCGAGGCGCTGATTGGTGTTGGCGTTGGCCCGATCACCGGCGATTTTGAACTGGTCGAAGCGGGGGTTGCCTTTGCGATCTTCTCCTTTCTGCCGGTGGCGCAGCTCTATTCGGGCCATGCGACGGTGGATATCTTTACCTCCTTCTTGTCGACACGGCTGAACAAGATCATCCAGGCGTTCTGGGAGGTGATCTTTGCGATGATCATGATCCTGATCACCTGGCGGCTGTACGAAGGCATGCTGAACAAGATGAGCTATGGCGAGACGACGTTCTTGCTGCAATTCCCGATCTGGTGGGCCTATGGCGCAAGCCTGTTTGCCGCCTGTGTTGCGGCGATCACGGCCCTTTATACGGCCGGGGCCCGGATCGCGGAAACCCTGACCAAACGAAACTTTCTCCCCTATTCCGAAGGAGCGTCCCATTGAGTATGCTAGAGATGGGCTATGTGTCCTTCCCGATCCTGCTGGTCATGATCTTTTTGCGCGCGCCGATTGGATTGGCGATGATGCTTTGCGGTATGGGCGGGTTGTATTTTGGCATGGGCGGCAGCACGATGGTGCTGGCCAAGCTTAAAAACGAAACCTATTCGACCTTCTCGAGCTATTCGCTGACCATCATTCCGATGTTCCTGCTGATGGGGCAATTTGCGACGCTGTCGGGCATGTCCTCGGCGCTGTTCAAGGCCGCCGAGAGCTGGCTTGGGCATCGCAAAGGCGGGGTCGCCATGGCGGCTGTTGGGGCCTGTGCCGGGTTTGGCGCGATCTGCGGATCGTCTTTGGCCACCGCCGCAACGATGAGCCGGGTTGCTCTGCCAGAGCTGCGCCAATACGGCTATGCGGGCGGGTTCAGCACCGCAACTTTGGCGGCGGGCGGCACGCTTGGCATCTTGATCCCGCCATCGGTGATCCTTGTGATCTATGCAATCCTGACCGAGCAAAACATCGCGAAACTGTTCCTGGCGGCCTTTATCCCCGGCATTCTGGCGGCGATTGGCTATATCATCACCATCTCGATTTACGTGCGTGTGAACCCCGAAAGTGCGGGCACCCGCGAGGCGGTTCCGATGTCCGAACGGATCAAGGCGATGATCGATGTGTGGCCGGTTGTGTTGGTGTTCGGTCTGGTTGTTGGCGGCATCTACCTGGGCTGGTTCACCCCAACCGAAGGCGCAGCCGTGGGCGCAGCGGGCACAGGTGTGATCGCGCTGGTGTCAGGCAATCTGAGCTGGGAGGTGTTCAAAGAGAGCATCATCGCCACGGCGACCAGCACCGCGATGATCTTCTTCATCGTGCTCGGGGCGGCGTTCTACAACTCGTTCCTGGCGCTGTCCCAAGTGCCGCAAGAATTGTCGCAATGGGTTGTGGGGCAGGGGTTCAGCAGCTGGACAGTGCTGCTGATGATCCTGGCGTTTTACCTGGTGTTTGGCTGCCTGATGGACAGCCTGTCGATGATCCTGCTGACGATCCCGATCTTCTTCCCGGTGATCTCAGTGCTTGAGTTCGGCATGTCACCCGAACATGTGGCGATCTGGTTTGGCATCCTGGTGCTGATCGTGGTCGAAGTCGGCCTGATCACCCCGCCGGTCGGCATGAACCTGTTCATTATCAACGCAATGGACCGCTCAACCCCCATGGTCGAAACCTACAAAGCCGTCATGTGGTTCGTAACATCAGACCTCATCCGCGTCGTAATACTCGTCGCCTTCCCCGCTATTACACTGTTCCTTATTCCTTGATT
>NZ_JBOEGM010000070.1:0-420 GCF_050633425.1 Pelagimonas sp.
CGGATCAATGCTTTCGCTGCCAGCTATCCTGACGCCGTGTTCAGTGCGGTGATCTGGGTGCAGGGCGAAGACGAAGGCGCGGCCTCGGCGCAGTGGAGCCAGGCGCAATACGCCACGGCGCTGGACAGTATGATTGCGGCGCTGCGCCTTGACGCCCCGGCGATCAGCGCCACGCCCTTCATCGCGGTTGAGATCGGCGCGGGCGATGATGGTCTGACGCCCACCGGCTCGCAGATCCGCGCCGCGATCCGCGACACGCCAAACCGCGTGGCCAACACCCTGTTTGTGAGCGCAAGCGGGCTGTTTGAGACCGTGGATACGCTGGACCCTCTGCACTTTGGCCCAAATGGTCAGCGCGGCATGGGGCAGCGCATTTACAACGCCATGGCCGGTGAAGTGGCGGCATATGGCGGGGTGAAT
>NZ_JBOEGM010000071.1:0-592 GCF_050633425.1 Pelagimonas sp.
CTCCAGAGCTAACTTAACTAGGCCGCGAATAACGCAGGCGGTTGATACCCCGCGCTCCTCCGCCATTTCCGTAAGCTTCGACATGGTTCCCTCCTCAAAAGTAGCGCTGATCCTCGGGTTCTTTTGCCTGCCGGTTATGTGGCCCATCCCCGGCGTCAAGCGTCTCGGGTTCAGGTAGGGCATCCCGCGGCCCTCCGTTTGGCTTTTCTCATAGGTTATTCCCCCTTTCGCGCGACAACGAGGGGCGTCACTTCCGCTGCGCTTTTCGGCTGGTACTTTTGGTGGCTTCTTTTCCTGATGTTGCCACCGATGGTCTCAAAGGACGCGGTTGTTACGGCATGCATGGCATGTCTTGCTCCGGCCCAGCCTTCGCAGTCACCCACGCCAATAACCTCGAATTGAGCGGGCCCCATCAGAACCATCATTATTCCGTGCGGCTCAGTCTTGGCCTCGCCCCGCTCAATTATGTCGGCCATCTCCCTAAGCTGTTTTGCGAGATGTCGTCGCGACGCTGGAGTACCGTGGAACCCGATTATGTCGCCCATCACGCGGCCCTTATTTGTTTGGTTGGCAAGCTCACGGCATCGCTCCC
>NZ_JBOEGM010000072.1:0-1141 GCF_050633425.1 Pelagimonas sp.
TCGGCCTTCAAATCGAGGTACGCGCGCGCTGCAGCCATTGGGACCACCCCGTTACCGGCTGCAGCGGATCGGTCCAGCCCGCAGGCCACCCCATCATCCAATCCGTGAACGCAGGGTTTAAGCTCAGGGGATCGCTTGAGTGTTTCTCCCCATTCAGCAAGATCACTCGGAAACGGTGCGAAGAGCGGAACCGCCCCGGTGTCCAGCCCGTTGCGATCAGCATGTCCCACATCAACGTCCAGGCGCTTGCGGCGTTCTTGATGCCCACCTGCGATCCCGTCTGGTTCTGATCCGTCTTGAACTGGATCCCCGCCGGGCTGCCCTGGATGCACGCCCGGTTCCCCGAGCCTTTGAATGTTGGCGTGGGCCAGAATGAAGACCCTTTCACGGGTATGCGACGCGCCAACTTCCGCCGCTGATACGACGCGCGCTGCAACCCGGTAGCCCAGGCCCTGAAGGTCTGCGCAGACGTCTTGCAAGCCAAGGGTGAGATGGCCGGGGACGTTTTCGAAGAACAGCCATTCGGGGCCGATCTCGTCGGCGATGCGGGCAACATCGGGCCAGAGGTGTCTGGGGTCGTCGTCTCCTTTCCTGAGCCCCGACAAGGTGAAGGGTTGGCAGGGATAACCGGCAGTGAGGATATGAACGCGGCCACGCCATGGGCGGCCGTCAAAGGTTTTGAGATCGTCCCAAATAGGTGCCTGATCCAAGGACGCGTCCGCCATCCGCGCCACGAGAGTGGCCGCGGCGTAACTGTTTCGCTCGACATAACACACAGTTCGATAGCCGGGTTCTGCGATGTGAAGTCCAAGATCAAGTCCGCCGACACCGGCGCAAAGGCTGATGCCGCAAAGGTCGTTCGGTTGGTTTGGGGGATGAACAGCCACATAGGGCCTCCGTTCCATCGCGCTCATTGTCCTTATTATAGGGGCGCTCTAGGTTCGGGCTCTGGGTCGGCCTCAGGATATTGATGGACCGGCAGCGTGGGCATTTGATCGAGAGATCACCTGCAAGCGCCTTCGGCTCCATCTTAAATAGCAAACGCGCACAGTTTGTGCAGCGGATTTCTTCATGCCTCATTAAGGCGACTCACCTCATGGTGCCGATCCCTGATCAGGGCTGGGAGCGGCCATAAAGCTTT
>NZ_JBOEGM010000073.1:0-938 GCF_050633425.1 Pelagimonas sp.
ATCAACCTGTCGCATTACAAACGCAAGCTGACAGGCCTGTCGCGGGAGATTTACATCGCGCAGGACTGGGACATGCCGGACGGGTTCAAAGATCCGGCACAACGCGATCCGCTCAACTACACGCGGCAGGAGGCTGGGCAAGCCAAGCGCACAAAGCGCGATCCAAAGGCGCTCAAGGCGATGTTTCGGAAGTGCTGGGAACGCTCGGACAATCGCACCAGCTTTGCCGCAGCGCTGCAGGAACAAGGATTTGTTCTGGCGCGCGGAACCCGGCGCGGTTTTGTTGGCGTGGATGGCGATGGCAAGGTCTGGTCGCTGTCGCGGTGGTGTGATGTGCGGCCCAAAGACATGCGCAAACGGCTTGGGCCTGAGGCGGACCTGCCCTCGGTTGAGGATGTGCTGGCGCAGGCACGTGGGCTGCCAAAGCAAAAACAACCCGAACCATCACCGGATTTCCAAACGAGGCGCGATGACCTGGTTGCGCGACAACGCTTGGAGCGTGCGGAATTGGTTCAGCGGCAGGAAGCAGACCGCATAGCGGCGCTCAAGGCGCAGAAAGAGGCGCAGCGCAATGGGCTAAAATCCCTGTTTCACCGCATCACCGGGCAACGTCAAAAGATCATTGAGCGGGCTGAGGCTCAGGCGAAAGAGGCACGAGACAAAGCGCGTGCCGATCAACATGCACTGATTGAGCGGCATTTGAGCGAGCGCCGTGCGCTGGATTTGGACGCGCAGAAGCGCGATCTCGGGCCGATCTTTTCTCGGGCCAACGATCCGCGCCAGACGCTGAATGACAAGCGTGACGATCTCCCATTCTCCAAGGCGCAATTGCAGCAAGACCCGGCGCTGGTGCTCGACCATATCTCTCACACCAAAGCAGAGTTCAGCCGCGCTGACGTGCTGCGCGCCCTCGCCAAACGCATCGACAAACCAGCGGA
>NZ_JBOEGM010000074.1:0-687 GCF_050633425.1 Pelagimonas sp.
AGAGCCCAGAGTGACCAATGCTGCGCAATGCACGAGTGTCTGCAAACTGACGAAGAAGCTGGCCGTCTTCGTGGTTTAGGTGTCGTTGAAGGGACGTGAACATGAGCTACGATCTATTAGTCTTTGACCCAGCCGTGGCACCGCGTGAGCGGACGGAATTTATGGTTTGGTATAAGCAGCTCGTAAAGTGGGACGAGGAGAGAGACTACAACTCACCAGAGGGCGTAACGGGCAATCTGCATGACTTTTATGAAAAGTTACGTGAAGAATTTCCACCGATGAATGGTCCTGACGCCTATGACTTTGATCAACTAAGCACGCCACTTCCTGAACCCAAGCCAAAAGGCTTTTTGTCGAAAATATTTACCTCAAAAACTGTCAGTTCTGCTCCTCCGCCAGCGTTCGATGAAGCCTTAGTCACTGATTATTGTATCGCAAAAAATGCCATTTACATGGCGTTTGCTTGGTCGGTCTCAGATCAAGCTTACAACCGCGTGTTCAACACAGCTTTGACAACCGGTGTCGGTTTTTTCGACGTCAGCGCTGACGGTGGTGAGATACTACACGATGCTGGCCAATTTGACGACTTTATGGGGCTTTGATCTAGTCACTTTTGCACACATATAGGTGGGCAGTTTATGCTCAAAGCGATCCTTGCCTTGAATTCAATGAAGGTCCGGAAAGTCC
>NZ_JBOEGM010000075.1:0-556 GCF_050633425.1 Pelagimonas sp.
GGCGGCATATGGCGGGGTGAATGGCGGGCCAGCGTTTTTGACTGATCCGAACCTCCTGGACCCCAATGAATGGATTTACGATGCCGGGTTCACGGTTGGTGGCGGGGAGATCCTCTTCGATACGGTCGTTGACTCATCCACCGCTGTGAACGCTTTGAACCGCTACATGATGCATACGGTACCTGGGCGCACATACCGGGCGACATGGACCATCGAGGACTATGCGCACAGCACTGGCGCAAGCAACACAATCGTCTTGAACGCCTATGCCTGGACCGGCCCGAACAGCAGCATCACCCAGCCAGGGGTTGTCACAAACGTCAACGGTGCCCACTCGATGGATTTTGCCGGGATGGATGCCCCGATCTACATCCGGTGCCGCGCCAAACCCAAGGGCGGCACAATGTCGTTTCGCGTGACCAGCGTCACGTTTGAGGATGTGACGCCCTAGCATCTATCCATCCAGGAGGTCACGGGACGCGCCAACGTCCCGCAACACGGGGAAACGTCGCAAAACAGCCCCGCCGACCAGCCAAAGCTTTATGGCCGCTCCCAG